>NZ_CP036298.1:6502500-7702500 GCF_007752135.1 Aureliella helgolandensis
TGGAAGTCAACGACCAGCCGAGCTGCCTGCCTTCCCCAGCACCGCGGGGCTGCCCCCCGCACCACAAGCCATGCCACCAGTGATTCTTCCCGCAACGGCCTCCGAGCCATGCGAAGCCGAAGAATGCGAAGGCACCAACCATTCCGGGCTCTCCCTAGTCGTTGAAACGAGCTCTGGCTCAGGGTCGAACTCATTAATTGATATCGACATCCCACTCGATTTTCCAGCTCCAGTGCCCCCTAGCACTGAACTGAGTGGGCCTCGCCCTTTGGCGGTCAGAGCTCCTGCAGCGGTTGAATCGCCTGCCACTCTGAACCGGACTCCAGAGGTCGTACGGCAGAATCGACGTGTTAGCCTGAGCAAGTCCACTAAGGAGTCGGATAACTCTGGAACTCAATTCAATCTAAGCGACGCTGCGGAACCAGCGAAGCCCAGCTCACACGTTCGAGAATCGCAGGAACCATCGCTGCCTGCCACAGAGAGCGCCGAGTTCTCGATGAGCGACGTTGAGGAGAGTTCTCGGAAGTCAAAGACTGTGGTACAAACCGCGATTGCGACCGCTCCCAAAACGGAGACTGCCGTCAAGGAAAAAGCGGTCACGGCCAGCCTTTCGGACAATGAATCGTCCAAGTCCTCCCCAACCAGGGAACCGGCCATGAAGCCATCGCTGGCGGCCCGAGTTAAGCCGGCACCTACGACCGAGGGCGGTAACGGCAGCTCTCTGTCGAACGTTCTTTCTGAATCGATTCCTGCGCCTGCCCCAACTGACACCAAGGCGAGCCCTTGGGAAAGCAGCCGGAACACTCAGCGATTGCAGGCAACGCTAGCCTCCCGTTCAACGCCGATTGGACCAGCACCCGCGGTTGTTTCCTACTCGCCGTCTCCGTCCCCGGCGCCCACTTCGATCATTCCCGGCGAATCGACCTTGGATGTCGATATCCAAGACTCGGTCAACCTGTCGGTGAAGGATGAGATTCTTGAAGTCTCCATCGAAAACCCACGTGTCTGTGAATCGATTCAAACCGGAGACCATGGAATATCCATTGTGGGTTTATCGGCTGGTGTGAGTCGCGTCGCGATTACAACTCGACAACGCGATGGACAACGTCAGGTCGAAGTGCATCACATTTCAGTGGGCAACAATCGCTCGCAAACGAAAGCTCAAAAGTTGGCCGCTCAAATCAATGAGGCGGTGGCCAGAATGCATACCAGCAGTTCGGTAGAGGTCATTGCGGTCGGGGACGGGCTTTTGGCACAAGGCATCGCTAGCTCGGAGAAAGATGCTCGACAGATTGTAGAGTTCATCCGAAAAACGGCCTTGGTTCCTGTAACCGACCGAATCAGACTGCACCGTTAAAAAGCTTCCCAGGCATTCTTTATTCATCGATCGAATGCCAAATTCGAAATCTGTTTTTATTCGAACGTCAGAGGGTTTCACGCCGAAATGGAAATGCATTCGGAGTAACCCACAAAGCGTGACTCACTATCAAGGACGTTAACACGAGGTTTGATATGCCCAAGATCCACTACTTTTCAAGCGGCCAAAAGGCTGTCACCGGCGTTGCTCACCAGACTCTCATAACGCTATTCGGCATCGGGCTAGTTTTGGCATCGGCAAATGCTTCCGCTCAAACGGTAGCACGTGCTGGCGTCCCTGCTTTGCAAACCAGCGCCGGTGGAGCTCGAATACCAGATTCTATGGAAGGCACATCGGCAAGCATGTCGGATATGCCAACCGTCGGGTCTGCTTATTCGCTAACCTCCGATGCTTCTCGCATCGAACCGGCGAGCTACTTCCCGTCCGCAGGATTCGGCTCGCGAGCGACCCAATCAGACCCTTGCTACGGTGGGTGTGATGTCCGCTGGTACGCATCGTACGAGGCACTTTGGTTGACCCGTGAGAACGATGAACGATTCTCGCTTTCGCTCAACAGCAACCTACCCGATTGGGATTATGATTTTGGAGGGCGCTACACGGTTGGCAGTATGATGGACTGCGTAAGTGCTTGGGAGTTTGTCTACGCAGGCCCCTTTGACTGGCAACGCAGTGCCTCGGTTGCAGGTGCTGGCGTACTGCAAAGTCGCTTCTTCCCCCACGGTGGCTTTACCGCTGCAAACGTGACAGGTTTCAATGACGCAGATCAGCACGTACAAAACTTGAGCGCTGAATTGCATAGCTTTGAAGTCAATCGTCGCTGGCACAGCTGGGATGCTCTCTCGACAATGATCGGTTTCCGCTACATCGATTACGACGAGGACTACGTTTTCCAATCACTCAAAGCTGGTGGTACAACCGGATTCTACGCAGACTCGCTGGAGAACCAGATGCTGGGCGGCCAAATCGGCGCTGACGTTCTGTACCCAGTTAGCCTGAGAGGCAGTGTCGGATTTCGCGGCAAGGCTGGAGTGTACGCGAATTTCGAAGACCGTTCGACTTACATGACAAACGAAGGCGTACTCTTGCTCAACGGTGGCGATGATCACGTCGAGCTGGCTGGCTTGATTGAGGGTGGAGTAATCGGCAACTACCAAATCGTCCCCAGCATTCGCTTGACCGCTGGCTACGAGTTCTGGTACGTACCAGGTGCAGCCACAATCGCGGAACAAACTCCTGCCCACGTGCATCCCGGTGCTGGATTCTCGATTGAAAACGAAAGCGACCTATTCTTGCATGGTGGCAGTCTAGGACTCCAAGTCCTATTCTAGGATTGCGAGCCGGTTCGCTATTCAAAAAACAACTGACGTGGCAAGCCTAGCTTGCCACGTTTTTTTATTTCCAATGCTGTAAAACCACCCACTTCCGAGATAGTATGGGCTCATGCACGAGGCGGCAGGCGCGCGATTGCGTTTGCAATGAGCAGCGAGCCTGTTGCTGTTGGCCATTGCTTCTAGAATAGGAATGATCTGCACCGCAGCGATCCCTCCAGCACTTGGCACCTATGCATCCCGCAATGCTAAGCCCATCGAATCCATCGCAACTGCCCCATTTTGACCGAGTCAATGCTAAGTATGTTTGATCAGTTCCGACAAATCTGGCGCCAAAATAACGGCAACTTGCTGCTGATGATGGGCGGCATCGTCATTGCGATAGGCTCGGTGGTCTGGTACTTCAACGTCTTACCCGACGTGAGACTTGTCGTTCCCAACAATTTAGCCCTGCAGCTTCCGGCCTCTTCGAATCGTCCGACTGAAGAGCTGATCGTGCTCATCCGCGGGCCCGCGCGTTCGCCTTCGATGCTCCGTGGAATCCAAGGCATGGTTATGCTCCTGCCGCCAGCCGGAGAGCTCACCGAATTCCCACAACCCCTGCAAACACTTCCCTTCGAAATGGATTCACGAGGCATGGCCGGCGTTACCCTGAACGGTACCGGTCGACCAGAAGTAGCCATTGCCGCCTTCCTCGACCTGAACAGCAATGGAATTCTTGATATCGATGCGGCAGGACTTCCCACCGAGCCGGTCCGCCTATCTTCTTTCCCCATGGAGGAGCCCCGTACTCTCAGCCTTTCCGTGTCGCCGATTGTGCCAGAGTCCGATAGCCCCACGATCGTGGAATTAGATTTCACCTCGGAGTAAGCTCAATCGCGACGCAACGAGAACGTCATGTAATGCAATCCGGTCTCTTCTTCCACTAGAAAACCTCCGCTCGGTGCTAGGTATTTCGAAATTACCGAAAACGGAGGCAATTCCTGCTTCTCGAGCGCGTTCACGAGCGACTGGAAGAATGGATTTCCTCCGGCCATGCCTTTCAAACGCTCGCGGTTCTTGGGATCACGAGCTAGTTCATAAAACAACTGCAGGGTCTCCTCGGGGCGCGCAAAAGAGATGCCAGAACATTCCTTGTCCTGCAATTGAGCGCTAATGCGATCCGAAATTAGTTGGTACTCAAGCGAATCGCTCAGCTTGCCAACGCTGCCATTCACGCGACTGGCCAATTGCTGCATCATGTATCGGCTATCGGAAATGACCACATAGTCATCGATCATTGCAATGCATATCTCCGGCCGCCGGATGGGGCCATCCTTTGCAAAGCGTTCCGCCCGCCCGACGAGCACCACGTTGACTTTCAATTCCCCATAGGTCTCCGACTGGACTTCGACCCGTTCCGGAATGGATTCCAAAAGCTTGGGCAGCACATTGTTCTTAAAGTACTCGGGGTTCTTCAACCGGATCGCGTAAACATTCGATCCACTGTTAATGCGAACCGGACGCACGAACCCTTGCAGCATCGTAACCCGCCCCTCCAGATTCTCCAAAATATCCTTCCGTACATCCAGTCCCAAACGCTCATTCATACGTTCAAAGACTTGCTGTTGAAGCGCATCCTCACCACGAAACTGGTTGTATAGACGCTCCACTCCTTCGACTGTTGAACTCCAATCCCAATTGAGTGTCATATAGGATGCCACCGTATCGGGAACCCACGCTTCGGGCGCCGTGGCCCCTGATTTAGGACGCACAAGGCTTAGCACGGCTCTGCGCGGACTGCTCAGCAAGAGATGCATGTGAGTGATCGAATCGAAGTCAGGGGGCCCGATAATGGAACTTCCCCCTACGGCTTCAATGCCATCGAGCCCCAACGCGGGAAGCACAGCTTTGACCATCGCACCCGATGCATCACGCGGTAAGAACTCTCGAACAATCGCCATCGGATCCGCATAGAAAGAGATCTGAGGTCGCTCTCCTTCGGTGCCCACCGAACGCGACATAATCGATGTGAATTTGCGGTTCTCGGAAAGCGTCTTCCATTCGGGTTGTTGAGTAATCCAAGCTCCAGCCAATTGCTCGACCAATTCCGAATCCGAGCTCGCAACCATGACTCCATTGTCAATAAAATACGCAAACTGTTGATCGCGGCGATTCGGATGGGCATAGCGGTGCAAGGTCAAACGATCGACCTCCTTTTCCGTATGGGCCATCTCCGGGTCGATCGACTCATCCATGCGTTTGAGTAGAATTTGGACACTGGTGATTTCGGCTCCCGCATCCAGCAGCAGCACTACCGCAGGACGGTCCGATTGAATCCGCACGCGGTCCCCGTCGTCGTTTCGCACTAGCTTTCCAATCCCGCGATCCTTGGGGAGCAGAGCGATCGCCAACTCCCCGTTGGGAATGGAGAGCACTTCATCCAAGTTTAGCCCGAACACGTCCTGCATGCGTTCGGTCGCGCGGACAAAGGAACCGTAGAACTCCATCAAAATGGGTTTGAGCTGCTCGTCGTTTCCCAGCTTCCCCATCATGCTATTGGACAAATCTTCCCGCAGCTGCTTCACATCATCTACACGCAGGTAGGCCAACGTTTTCTCGGGGAACAGTTTGGGAGCGGTTAGACGCCCCGTCGCTACCTCTTGCGCCGTAGCCACTCCGACGGTCGCGTGGGCCATCCACAGTGTCACCAAGATGGCTAGCACTTGAATCTTCCTAAAGCACTGACGCATGATTTAACCCTTGATACAGCGTTGTTGTTAGCGAATGAAGCGGTGGGAAAAAGTTGGGAAAAAGTTGGGAAAGGCGAGCTGCCATGACGGCCAGTTACAATCTATGGAGCTTCCTGAACCGATGCAAACGGGAGCTACACAACGGTACCAATCGGCTGCCGACGCCATGTGCTATCCCCCCAAATGCATTACAACCCATCAAGACGGAGCAAACGTCGCACCTCCCCAAATCGTTCAACAGCGCATTCCCCAGAAGTATCTACCGCCGGTGTACTAGCATTGCCGATTCAGGAAGATGGGACACGCACAACTTTGATGAATCCCGCGTGCCTGGCTGTCCAGCTGCCGTCATCCCGTTGGCGAAGTGGGTGGCAAGACATCCTACCATTCCCACATATCCCCAGGGATTGCGTGGTAGTTAGTTCTCGGAATTGACAGGAAAGCTAGGCATCTGCCCCAGCATTTTTGGCGTTCCAGACTAGAAGACAGTCCATCGATTCCCGGTAGATTCACAAGCCGGAGCCCCCACCGAACTACACATTCGCTCAGAATTAGCCTATCTTGGTAAGATGGAGTAGAAATTCCCGCGAAACCAGCCACCTGCAAGAGTGTTTCAACTTTTGAATGCGCAACGACAACGTCACAAAACCGACACCACCCCCAATGAGGTTTACCGCCATGATTAGAAATCTCTTTGCAGCGCTGACGATTCTCGCGAGTTTGTCCAACGTTGCGTCGGCTCAGGTATTTGGATCCGCGACCAACACCGGAACCAATCAAGCCGCATCTGGCGCCGAGATGACCACGGGTGTCATCACCGAATCCTCTTTTGGCAATGGTTTTGCCTTTGACGCCGGCTTTGGCGGAAATGTGTTTGGCGGAAACACCGCCGCGGCCGCACTTGGCGGTGCCGCCTTGGGGCGGAGTGGTTTCGGAGGAGGTTTCGGTGGCGGCGGCTTCGGAGGTGGACGAGGCGCTCAGAACCAGAATCAACAAAACGAAACCAAAGTGCGCGCCACCGTCAAACTTGGCTTTAAAATTGACGGCCCACCACCTGCGCTGCGCAGTAGACAATTGAACTCCACGCTAGCTCGACTACCGCTACAGCGGCAATTTGCCAACATCCATGTCGTCATGGACGGTTCAACTGCTGTGCTCAGCGGTATTGCCAAGAATCCAGAGGATTTGGGCGTCCTCAGACAACTGCTCCTGATGGAGCCCGGTGTTCAAGAGGTTAATTTAAGCCAAATACAGACACCAGTCTCAGAGCCAGAATTGGTTCCGGCCGTTCCCACGCGATAGCCAAGCCCTCTCCCCGGTTCGCGAGATCATCCTTAGCTCTGCGTCCCCTAGCGATCTTGCACTTGCATCATGTGTGCGAGTTGCAGAATTCGGGTCCCAGCTAAGAGCTATGTGGTGAGGGGTTGCAGGTACCGACCAACACTGGCGACTGGCAGTGTCCCAATCGGTGGTTTCAAGATTTGCGAGCCCGGTTGTGCATGAACCACGACCCCAATCGCAGGGCTCAAGCCTGCTGCACTTACAAACGCCGCTTCAAATTCAGAGTACGGTTTTAGAGCGAGGTTTCTACAGGCACTGGTTCTCAACTCACCTTGCCCCCAGAGAGAGCCACCCCTTTGACCAAAGAGCGGCGTGCTCTGCCTGAGAAGGTAGTGCCGGTGGAGCCATTGCGACCGCACGGCTTTAGTCTGCACGTTGGAACGAGGCTGCTTGCACCGGATTGTTCGGGACTCCCGCCGTGAAAGGTGATCCCGCATTAATATTCGGTGGGCTCGTCGACGGAGGAGGCGTCAGGACGCGCAGATCGAAATTCTCTTTAGGAGTTGTGCCTAGTTGGAATTCGATGGTCGGGTTCTTAGGAAAGTTCCCTGCATCGTGGTAGTTCTGAGCCGACACACCTGTGCTTACCGGCCTGGACTGTCCCCCTCCAACCTGTACGGCACTACCGCTGATGGCGCGATTGGTCGCTCGATTTGAATTGGCCGTTTGAACGGTCCCGTTTGAGGAGCTGAGACCGTTCTTGCGAACTAGGCTTGCATTCCGCGGGACGTCGATCACGGTGGTCCGCATCGTTGGCTTCGCATCCCCTGAGTTCGTAGGCACCGACTGAGTTTGATACGACACCGCCTGCATTCGGGGGGCATCGATGTCATTGGGATCGCGGCTCTTACCCGGCAAAAACAACTTGGCTGCCTCACCTTGTAGAATGGATCCCTCGGTCGACTTAAACGTTGGGATCAAAGTTATTCCCTCGCGATACCCATCGGCTTCATCCCAGGGAATCCAAATGCTGTAGGAAGCGCCAATTTCTGAGGGACTGAAATGCCCCGATAGCTGCTCGGCCGTAAACGCAAAAGACTTATCGGCTTTCACGCTCTCATTCGCTCCGTGGCCGGGCGTAGTGACATAGCCATGGACGACCAGGTCGCCCTCGACCGGTATTGCTTGGGAGCGATCGTTGTAGAAATAGATGCGTCCCCCAAAGCCACGCGTTGTCGGCCTGCCAGCCACCGCGAGCGTGTCTGGCGACCAAATGACCGCCAGAGAGGTAGGGTGCTGGTACTCTTTTTTGAACCAGCTCGTTGGCAGCCAATCCTTCCCCTTGGTTTCGGTCCCACTCTTGCTAAACGTGCTACAGCCAGCGGTAGTGAAGAGCAGGGCTACCGCGGTGAACTTCATGGGTGCTTTGAATTTGGTCATCAAGATTTCCTTACCTTGGATGCACTTTCCTATCGATGCACTGCGAACAACTCAGTACGGTGGCCCTCCCAGCGGAGTCGCTTGAGAGGGCATTGAACAGCCCTCCTACTTGTATCCACCAGCCGGCACTGGTTGATAAGTAGCGGTACCTGGGGCGTTAGGCGTGTAGACCTGAGGTGCAAAATTTCCAGGAGGCGGTACCAGTGGCTGGATATAACCTGCTTGCTGGAATACAGGCTTGCCATTGGAGGCTCCCATATCAATCGTCGGTGCTGGAGCCGGTTCGATTATCCCTTGAGTTCCGTCTAGCTGGTACTCTTGCAACTGGTTTGGGTCAGTCGTGCCCACATTGGGATGCAAGGCCCGATCTTGAAGTGCGGTTGGCACTCCATCGGGATAAATCATGGTACTCTTAGCAGGTCCCCAGAGACCATTGCCTCCGGACATTCCGACATCACCATGCAAGTTCAAGACGTCGGCCAAACACCAACTCATTCGCGACGTTTCTACCGTTTTGAGCGTTTCGTAGTCCTCATCGGTCTGAATCAAACGCGGTGTTAGCACCACCATCAACTCACGCCGTTGCTCGCTTTCCACGTCGAAGCGGAAGGCCGCACCGATCCATGGAATGCTGCCTAGAATTGGGATCTGGCTGCGAGCCGTACTTCGGCTCTTGCTGATCAATCCAGCAAAGACGACCGTTTGCCCAGAGTAAGCGCTCACAACCGTGTCCGCTCGCGTTCGATTGATAATCGGTGACCGAATCACCTCTCCATTCACCCCGAAGCCGATAGGAATGCCAGTGCTGGGATCTCCCACACTGGAATTCTCAATCCCGACCTGCATCAAGATGATTCCATCAGGGCCGACTCGCGGCAGTACCGATAGCAGCAACCCGACATCTTCATCCGTCGTCAAAGTCTGTTGCGGACTGATCCCGTTTGCTTGCGTTACGCCAGTCACCCGTGGTACGGAAGACCCGACTTGGGCTGTGGCCAATTGCTGATCCATGGTCGTCAATTGTGGACGATTCAGAATCTGGATACGATTCGCGGTTTGCAACGCTCGTACGAGAACGCCTACGGCCTCACTCGACGCAGACAGGACAAGCCCGCCGGTTCCAGCCGAATTATTCCGTCCCACCCCAAAGCTACTCATCGCTTGGCCGGCCACGTTCTGTGTCAATCCACCAGTGGTGGCACTAGTAATGGCGTTACCTAACCCAAATACGGGTGAACTCAGTGAACCGCCAGTCGCACTACCGCGATCAAACAGCAAGCCGTCCTGCAAACCCCATTCGGCTCCTAGCTCTAGCGAATCATCCAGTTGAACTTCTGCGATGAGAACTTGAATGGCAATCATTGGAGGTCGGCGATCCAATCGCTCGATCAGCCCCAAGGCGGCATCAAAGTACTCAGGGCTGGCACTCAACAAAATGCTGTTGGTCCGCTGTTCGGGTACGACGAACACCTGTCGATTCACTAACTCTTGAGCACTGAGAATCTGGTTGATTCCGTTGTTCAAATTTTGTTGTGCTTGAGTCAACTGTGTAAAGTAGTCGGACAGGGCGGTCGCGACAAATTCGGCAGTCGCGTTGTTAAGCCAGATGACTTCCGTTCGTCGCGATTCCGCAACATCTTCATCCAGCCGCAGAACCAGGGCCTCCAACACTTCCAGATCCGATCGGGAACCGCTAACAATCACACTGTTGGTACGTGCCTCGGCAGCGATCTGGAGTTGCACCAAGCTGCCTTCGCCACCACCGGTCGTTAGATTCGATTGCGAGAGATTGTTCAGGAAGCTACCTTGAGCCCCCTGGCCTGCAGTGATGGCGAGACCGAACAAACCTTGTAGAGTCTGAGCCAATGTGGTGGCGTCACCATTGCGGAGCTGGAAGACCTTAATCCGTGCTTCCGCACTCGGTAGTTGGTCGAGCTCCTCGATCAATTTGGCAATCAGAGCCATACTCGGCCCAGGAGCTTTGACCACAATGGCGTTGACCGATGCATCCGCACTGATCACAACTCCAGCCAAGATCCCCGACTCCACTTTGGTTGTATTGTTGCCGTCGACGGTCACAATACTGAGTTTACCGCTCGGTGGACTCGCTAGGGACGTGTCACCACCGGCCCCTTGCCCAGTAATCACCTCTTCGATCACAGCTTGCAAATCTTCAGCCAAAGTGTTCTTCAAGCGGAAAACGCGAAGTTCACTCTCGGCTTCGGTGCTCTCGACATCCAGCTCTGAAATCAGCTTTTCGACTTCGAGCATTTCGCGCGGCGAAGCTTGAATGATCAATGAGTTGGTGCGGTAGTCAGATACAATTTTGACCCGCGTTCCCAATCCAGTGCGAACAGCGTCGTTGCTACCTGGCTGCTCGACAAAGAACAATTGAATGCGTTCTTCGATGTCGACCGCCGAGGCATGCAACATGCGGCGAACCTTCAACTGATGCTGCGGATCCAGAGGCTGGTCAATCTTTTCGATCAACTCCTGAACCGAAACCACAACCTCTTTGCGGCCGATGAGCAGGAGAGCATTGGGTTGCCCCAGTGCAGTAATGCTGACGGCGCCCTGACGCGGTAGATAGATGCTGTCGTAAAGCTGAGTTACGAGGGTTGCCACGGCATCGCCGTTGGCGTGCTTCATCACGTGCACCACAACTTCAGGTTGTGTTTCAGCCGCTTGCTTCTTGATCTTGTCGATTACTTCAAGAGTTCGCTTGACGTCATCTTTGCTACCACGAATGATGACCAGGTCAATTTCTTCGATGAATTCGATCTGAACGTCGCCAAACAAACCGCTGCCAGTCCCGAGATCCTCCAGGGACCCCATGGCTGTGGCTTGAGCTTGTCCGTCGACCGTGACTTGAGCTTCCGCCGCTCCGCCTTGCTCTTGCATCAAGGTCGCTTTGACCAACTGAAATGCCTGCTTCACCTTGCGGGGCTCGGCGGGGCCTAGAGGCACAACGTGGGTCGCAGCGGAGGCATTCCCTTGGCCTTGATCCAGCGTTTGTACGACGCGAGTCCATCCAGCCAGCGAGGCGCCTTGCCCCTGCAGAGTCACCTGACTGGTGCGCCGGTCCACTTGTACAATATCTCGCATGCCGTGATCACCGGCAATAGTCAGATTTGCAACTTCCCCGTTGCGTTCCGTTGTTAGCGTTGCGCGCTGTCCCGCCAGACTCGTAAGCGCATCCTCCAGCTCTCGCCAACTCAGATTCCGCAGTTGATAGGAGTGCTCCGTCAGCTGCCCCGCCGCCAATTGCGATTGCTGGGGCGCGGCCACATTGGTTTGAGCCAGAAGTTGGTTGATCTGCTGCCCCACGCGTTGATGCGCAGAGTCCGTAGCCATGATCAACAGTTGCCCAGTCTTGGGCTCGGTGGTGACCCGAAACGTAGGGTCGTCGTGGAAATGGATCTGAAGCTGTGCCCCGACAGGCCCCACCATAGGCAAGGGAACATTGTAGACTTGCAGACGCACCTGATCTTGAGTCACCGTCTGTGGGTTTGAAACAGGAGTGCTCATCGTGGGCATCGTTGCCGTGGTGATAGGCGTACCGGAATTCGGCCATTGCGACACTTGCCCCAAAGCTAGTCCCGGAGCGACCAATAGGGTGCCTACCGCCCCTCCGAAGAGAATGAACCGAGCCCAACTGCGATTCCTTGGCTTCATGTGGCAATTCGTGTCCGGCATTTGAATCCCTCTTCACCAGTCAACTTCGACTTTCTAGCAACCGAGTGCGTTGTGCATTCGTGCCCATACATTGGGTTCATTCGGCATCACCCTCACAATCCTTCCCTCAAAGTGGCCTACATAACGAACGTGTAACCGGGACAGCACATAAATACCCCCCAAACCTCCCAGTCAACCAAAATTGCGTCTAATCAGCCAACTCCAAACGCTCGCCCGCCGCGAAGAAATGCCCGTTTCCCCCGCCCAATCGGCCTTCCCAACCGCCACCCGCCGCGTAAGCAAGGCGCGAACCACGCCCCTATAGCGTGATTTGGCGCACCGCCGTTGCAGTACGACGAAGAGACTCCCAATGCAGCAACCCCAAGTCAACCTCCCCAATCGCAACCCGCCGCGTGCGCAAGGCGCGGACGATGCCCCTACAACGTGATTTGGCGTGCCGCCGTTGCAGTACGACGAAAAAACTCCCAGTGCAGCCCCCCAAGTCGACCTCCCCAATCGCAACCCGCCGCATGAGCAAGGCGCGGACGATGCCCCTACAACGTGATTCGGCGCACCGCCGTTGCAGTACGACGAAAAAACTCCCAGTGCAGCCCCCAAGTCGACTTCCCCAACCGCAACCCGCCGCGTGAGCAAGGCGCGGACGATGCCCCTACAACGTGATTCGGCGTGCCGCCGTTGCAGTACGACGAAAAAACTCCCAGTGCAGCCCCCAAGTCGACCTCCCCAACCGCAACCCGCCTAGGCTGTGAATTTTTAGCCAAGTGGTTTGCAAATTAATTTTGGGCGCTACAACTATAGCATGAATACTCAAAAACCATCGCAGCTTGCTCGTGTTTCCCGCCCCCATCGTATTCAAGTGGAAATGCACATGCTTTCACTTGAAGATATGCTTCCGCGCGACCATCGTGCTCGCATTGTCTGGTCGTTTGTCAAAACGTTGGACCTAGAACCTCTGTATGAAAAGATCGTTGTCACCAAGAGCACCGTTGGTCGCAATAGTATTGCGCCGGAGATACTGGTTTCACTGTGGCTTCTGGCAACCTTGGATGGCATCGGCACAGCCCGAGAACTTGGTCGCCGATGCGAGACGGACATAGCCTATTTATGGACGCTCGGAAATGTCACGGTCAATTATCACACGTTGAGCGACTTTCGAGTGGAGAACGGAGCATTCTTGGAGAAGACGCTCGTTGACACGGTTGCCTCGTTGGTCGCCCAAGGTCTGGTGCCCCTGGAGACCATTGCCCAAGACGGAATGCGCGTTCGGGCTAGTGCAGGCAGTAGTTCGTTTCGCCGCAAGCCGACGCTTGAGTCATTGCAGCAGCAGGCTCAGGCTCACGTAGATAGATTGAAGAAAGAATCCGAGAACGAATGCGATCGTTCCGATGGAGACGCACGTCGCCAAGCGGCAGTCGAACGAGCATCGCGTGAGCGTCAAGAGCGATTAGATGAGGCTTTGCGACAGTTTGAGGAGCTTAGTAAGCAGCGCGAGTCTCGGAGAAAAGGTGACGGCGAAAAGACTCGCGTGAGCACTACGGACCCTGACGCCCGTAATATGAAGATGGCCAATGGTGGCTTCGATCCGGCCTTCAACGTCCAGTTCGCAACCGATGCTGACTCGCGAGTAATAGTCGCTGTCGATGTTATCAACCCGGGAACTGACAGTGGCCAAATGGCACCAATGCACGAGAAAGTGTGCTCAACTTACGACAAGACACCAAAGGCGCAATTGGTCGATTCCGCTTACGCAACCAAGGGCGATGTTAAGACCGTGGAGTCTAAAGGGACCGAAGTCGTCTCCACGATCCCCCGTGGATCGGTATTGGAAAGCAAAGGCAAAGATCCTCACGCGCAGCAACCTGGCGAAAGCGACGAATACACAGCGTTTCGCGCGAGAATGGCCAAAGAGGAATACAAAGAGCTTTACAAGACGCGCCCGTCGGTTGCCGAGTTTCCCAATGCGGACTGCCGCAATCGGAACCTTCGGCAATTCAAAGTTCGAGGACTGGTGAAGGTCAAAGCGGTAGCGTTATGGCATGCCGTGGCCTTTAACTTCACACGCATGGTAAACCTGGGGGCCTTGGCAATCTAAGCAGTTGCAAGGCAACCGCTTGGTTGAGAAATAACACAACTCGAAGAGATGAGCATGATGGACACGAGCTAACTTGCTGGCCAACAATCCGACCAAGTAAGACTTTCAGCCGCCAATTCGAAAAAATTTCGTGGTTGGAATACCCAAAGAGTCCGTTGGTGAAAAAACTTCACAGCCTAGCCGCGTGACGGGCTGTCGCAATAGTAACCCGCTGCGTGCGCGAGCCGCAGAGCTCGCGAACTTAGTCGCCTGCCGACAAAAGTCAGCAGGCAATAAACGGTGAGGCAATCAGAAATGACTGCCAAATCCTACCTGAGCTGGTCCGTACTGGTTCAGAACTTGTTCCCCGAACTTCAGAAATGGAGGTAAGCAGCTAGTGTCAGAATAAATATGACAGCGAAGGAGCCAAGGAACAAGACTTGGGGAGGAATCACGATTCGGCCCAGGCGGAGTGCCAGCCACCACGCTTCGGTGAAGCATGACGATCGCTCGAATCGATCGTCGGGCGACAGCATGTACGGCTAGCTGTCGTTCAAACGTCACGGTGCTTGGTGGTTTCACCTCGAGAAAATGGTTCGCGACTTGACCGGTGAGGTCCCAACTCGTCCAAGCAACATAGGCTTGGAAAGCCAACGTATAAGCTTCCAGTGAAAGCCGAGGCCACGCGAGAGGAACAAGACGTAGGACGCACGACGCTCCATCCAGTCCGATTGACGTCTTGCCGGTAAACCGGGGACTGCCCAGGGGTGACCCTAGGCGGTTCAAGGGATCGAAGCAGATCCGAAGTAGCTGGGTATATCAGCGAAAGGAAAAACCTAACTTAGATCATCTCCAACGCTACGATAGATGCCGCAAGCTAGTCCGCGAGTGAGAGCCTCACCAAATGAGGTAGCTGAGCCCTGCTGCTCAGACAACGAGCAAGCGACTAAGAAACGACGGCCAGTGATCCAACGCCAAAGATGACAGTTCATTCAAGAGAGGATGGCCTCATGGCCAAAAAGCAGAAAGTTCACTCGCTCACCGGACGCATTGACGACCGAATGATGCGGGAGGCATTCAAAGCTGTCAAGCGGAACCGTGGAGCTGCTGGCATCGACAAGGTTAGCATTGCCATGTTCGAGGAAAACCTCGATGACAATCTAGCCGCTCTGATGAAAGACTTAAAGACGAGAGGTACCTTCGTCTCTAAGCCCCTGCGTCGGAAGTGGATCGCCAAAGATGCTTCACAAACAAAGTTTCGTCCGCTTGGTATTCCGGCTGTCCGGGATCGGATCGCACAAGAGGTCGTTCGGCGACTTCTCGAACCGATCTTCGAGCCACTGTTTCACGATAGCTCCTTCGGGTTTCGTCCAAAGCGAGGATGCCACCAAGCAATCCGGAAAGTGTTGGAACATCATCAAGCAGGATACAACATCGTTCTCGATGCTGACATCTCCGGCTTCTTCGATAACATCCCGCACAAACTGATTGTTCAGGCAGTCGCAGCGGAGGTAGCCGACGGCAATATCCTTGACTTAATCGAACGATTTCTCGCAGCCGGTGTCATGGAGAATGGAGTCTTCAGCCCCACCACGATCGGCACCCCACAAGGCGGTGTCATCAGCCCGCTGCTGGCAAATATTGTGCTTAACAAGCTCGATTGGCAACTCGAACAAGCCGGATACCGCTTCGTGCGATATGCGGACGACTTCGTGGTTACCTGCCAGAACAAGGCTGAGGCTACAGCAGCACTGACGCTGGTTCAATCCATAATGACAGAACTTGGGCTCTCATTGAGTCCTGAGAAAACGAAGATCACAAGCTACGGGAAAGGTTATGACTTCCTGGGGTTTCGACTCTCTCGGCTGTCGCGAACGATGCGAACCAAGTCAGTGGAGAAATTCAAGACCAAGGTCCAGGAGATAACCCGACGCCACCATAACCTGAACGGTACCGCGATCGAGAAACTGAACCAAGTCATTCGAGGAACGGCGAACTACTTCGCCACGGAATTCTCAACATGTGTCTTTCTGTTTCAGCAGCTAGACAAGTGGATTCGAATGCGAGTCCGCTGCATGAAATTCAAACGGAAAAGTGTTAACGACAACTACCGAATGAAGAAACGAGTTTTTCTAAAACGGCTTGGGCTCCTGGAACTGCTTAGCTTTACTGCAACAACCATGGGACGCTCATGAATCGAACTCCTCTACCGCGACCAACTCCAGAATGGAGGCCGGGTTACACCGCAGAGGCAATGAGAAGGGGGGCGCCCGTTGCGAGAAAGACGCACGACGGTAAATATGGGGAAACGCCCCCATTGCGACAACGGGGAGGTGGTGGCTGGCAATCGTGCCAGCCTCCGCCTTACCCACTGAGCGAGGAAAGAAAGTTGCCGCTACAAGGCAGTTTGGGACGCAACCTCCGCGTTAAAATTCAAATTGCTACTAAATCAACAGCCCGGTGAGCAAGGCGCGGACGACGCCCCTAAAGCGTGATTCGGCGCACCGCCGTTGCAGTACGACGTAAATGCTTGCAATGCGACAAGCCATAGGTCCCAGGACAACGCGTCCCATCTGGGACGCGTTTCTACCGAATTCTCTATCGCCTTTTCTAGCGAAACCTGCTAAACGCCCTGTGATGCAGTTTCAGTTTAGGAACTCGGTCGAATTCAGATTTTGTGGAGGTAATATGTCGATGCTTAAGTTCTCCTGGCGACGTGCTCTGTTGATGGCCCTAACGGTCTTATGGTTGATCCCACTCGCTCCAAGCTCGTTCGCCGACACACCCTCCATCTTCTCGATGTTTAAGAAGAAGCCGGTTGTCTCGGAAGAAGCGCTTCAACTAAAGGCAGAGCATGGTCCCTGGCTTATTTTGGCCAAGACGATGTCGGGTCCAGAGTCCGAGGCTCGCGCAATCGCCCTGGCGAAAGAAATTCGGAGTGAAATGGGCCTGGCCAGCTTCGTCTGGGAAAAGACCTTCGACACCTCTGGAGAATTGGCGGCCACCTCGCGGCTCGTCCCCGAGCTCGATGGGACCACAACTCAATTCCGAGCTCGAAAAATGTATATCAACGGCGCTAAAGAGCAGGTCTTTTCAGTACTCGTTGGTGAATTCACCTCGATGGACGGACCACAAGTCGAGGAAACTGTTGCCAAATTGCGGACCGCACATCCTAAGTCACTTAGCATCGAGGCTCCCCGGCCAACCAGCCTGACCGAATCGGAAAGCAGTACCGGCATCATCCAACGCTACCGCTCCAAGCTTTGGGCAAGCAATGACCGGAAAGATGAATCGGGCCCGATGGGGGCTGCCTTCATCACCCGCAATCCGCTATTACCCGCCGAGTACTTTTTGAACACTCCCAAGGTCGATAGCTTTGTGACCAATCTGAACAAAAATGTCGAATACTCGCTGCTCGATAATCCCGGCAAGTACACGGTCCGAGTAGCCGCCTTCACCGGTAAGGAGGTCACCGATTTCGGAAACGGTTCGCGCGCCTCGGAAATGTCCAACACCACCGACGCGTTGGACAAAGCTGCCTTCAAGGCCCACAAGCTGACCGCCGCCCTCCGCAAAGAAAATGTAGAAGCCTACGAATTTCACGATCGCTACGGCAGCTACGTCATGATCGGCAGCTTTGATAGCCTGGGGCAAGAGCTGACCCCAGGGCAATTTCAATACAATTCTGCAATGCTAGCCATCATGAAAGAGTACTGTGGCTATCGAAACATCGACACGCGCGACCCCATTACTGGTGCCGTGACTCAAATGACTTCGGTCAAATCGAAGGACCGCATTCCATTTGCCCTCGAGGGAAAGCCAATGGCCGTGCCACGTCCTGAGGGTAATCGGATCTACGGTAATTCTCTGTTGGGCCGCGGCTAACCGCCGCGGAAGGGATTCCGGCTCCGTGGACAGCGGAGAACTGGCTTCACCACGACTGAGCATAGAAACGGATCAGCCTCGGCATGCGGGAGAGACGCGTCCCAACCGGGCGGACGACCAATTGACGCCTAGACTCATGCGGATATTCTGATTTGCATGAGTACTAGCCCCCAGCCGACCGCTTTGCCGATCAAGACCCTCATTCTAGGAACTTCCAACGCCAAAAAGTGCGTGGAGTTGCGTCGTTTGCTGCAGCCTCTGGGGCTGCAGCTCCAATCGCTCGCCGAAGTCGACGATCCACTGGAAGTCGAAGAAACCGGTGCGACGTTCATCGAGAATGCTCGACTCAAAGCTTCCGAGCAGGCGCAACACCTGGGGCAATGGACGATTGGAGAAGACAGCGGACTGTGTGTCCCCTACCTTGATGGGGCACCGGGTATTTTTTCCGCGCGATATTCCGATCCGGGCGCCACCGATATTCGCAACAACGAAAAGCTGCTTGCCGAATTATCAGGGGCCGCTGGTCCACAGCGCCGCGCCTACTACATCTGCACCATCGCCTTAGCCTCTCCCGACGGCCGCATTCACCTGGAAGCCGAAGGGAAATGTCGTGGACGGATCATCGAAGCCTACCGAGGCTCGGGTGGTTTCGGCTACGACCCTCTTTTTGAAATCCCAGAGTATCACCAAACATTCGCGGAACTCGGAGGTTCGGTGAAAGCCGTCCTCAGCCATCGCGCCCGAGCCCTCGAACACTTCACCCTGGGGCTTCGACAACTCATTACCTAACCGCCCATCTCCTAAGAAGCTGCCCCCCACGTAGCATGGGCCCCCGGCCCGTGGGGGAAACACAACGCGGGCCGGGGGCCCACGCCACCCCCAAACACCATCCCGAAACGCCCCCCAACCATCCACGTCCCAGCTCCACTGTCTCCCTCTAAACAAGTAGAGGCAACACAAAGCCAGCCGACTCACTGTCCCCGAGCAAAGACCCCACGTAGCATGGGCCCCCGGCCCGTGGGGAAATACAACGCGGGCCCGGGGGCCCACGCCACCCCCAAACACCATCCCGAAACGCCCCCCAACCATCCACGTCCCAGCTCCACTGTCTCCCTCTAAACAAGTAGAGGCAACACAAAGCCAGCCGACTCACTGTCCCCGAGCAAAGACCCCACGTAGCATAGGCCCCCGGCCCGTGGGGAAATACAACGCGGGCCGGGGGCCCACGCCACCCCCAAACACCATCCCCAACCGACGCGCCAGCAATCACACAAAGAGGGGATACGCATTCGACAGCGCGTAAAAAAACCCTGGGGAACTTTTGTTCACCAGAGTTTTCTAGCTTTTTCGAGCGGAGAGGACAGGATTCGAACAACCGCTTCAAAATCGCCTATTTCCAAGGGTTTGCAAGCTCCCGAGTTTCCGCGCGCTACCAATACGACGCGCGCAGCTGAAAAGCTGATAGCGGACATCCTGCCAGGACTGTCCGAAGCTCAATTGAATCTCGCGCTATTGGCCGTCCAGCGGATCGCTAAAGGCTAGTTAGAACCCGCGCGGTTTATTCGCTCTGGCCTATGCCGATCGGGATTCTAATTTGGCCTGAATTGGGAGAATTGGAAAAGAGCAAGTAAAAAAACATTGGGAGACTGAAAATGGTTGTTTGCCTATGGGATCGCAGAGCCGGTGGGACACCCACCAAAACAGGAAAAAGAGGCAGGCAGAATAAGCAAGGCAAGCGTACTGCACAGTTCGCTATCTTCGGCGGGTATCGCCTGTCGTTCATGTGCCGTTAGAACCTCCGCTCGCAAAGCCGCGCCGGCAAAGTGATCACCGACGCCAAACAATACTTTACGGCCGCCGTCCGCTTCCGCTTGCTGCCTGAGAACCCGTTTGACGGCCTGAACCTGTCCCAACCTCACGATCGCGGCCGTGAAGCCTACGTTAGCCCAGAAACAACGCGTAAGCTCCTGTTGCACGCTGCCCCTATTATTCGCCTTGATCGCAATTGCTCGTTTTGGCTGCCTCCGCATGCCCTCTGAGCTCTTGCAGCTGCAGTGGAACCACATCGATTGGGAAAACGGCCGCTTAACCATTCATTCTCCCAAAACCGAAACGACTAAACCGGTGCGGGTGATCCCACTATTCCCCGAATTCCGTCCCGCGCTCGAGGTATTGTTTGCCGATGCCCCGGCCGGCTCTCAATACGTGTTCGATCGTTACCGATCCACGGCCGCAAAGGTCTACCGGGCTGCCATGCTACGGATCTTGACCGCTGCAGGGATAGAACCCTGGCCCAAACTGTGGATGAACTTGCGGGCCAGCTGCCGAACCGACCAATTGGAGCGTTTCCCCGATCACGTGGTGAACTATTGGCTAGGTCACACCGGCACTGTGGGTGCCAAGCACTGTGATCGAGTGCATGACGGGCACTACACAGAGGCTTGCGGGGTCGCCTGCGGGGTCGCAGACTCGCCTTTGACCGCTCCCAGCCGCCCGCCCGAAGAGTCAAAACATTAAAAAACCCTTGGAATTAGCGAAATCCCAAGGGTTTGTAGTTAGCTCTAGTACCCCGTAAGGGATTCGAACCAACCCAATAAAACGCGGCCTTTTAGGGCTCGAAATGGCCTCTGCGGGGTCGGGCCACAATGGTACTTGAGGCGCCAACGGCTTTAGTCAACAATGCAACCACTGTATTGAATTGCATTATCCGCTGAACAACCTAGCCCCTGATCACATGGATACTAAGCCCAAACACACATATATCCTTGGGGCCGGTTTCAGCATGCCGCTGGGTGGGCCTAGCTTTGAGCAACTGCTCTCACCGGACTTCGAAAACGCTCTGAAATGGGTGGACGGCCTACCTTCTGAAGAAGTGTATTTCGATGTATTCCAAAACATAGGTGAACGGCGTGAAAATGCTCAAGCTATTTCAAAGAAGCGGTTCAATGTCGAAGAGCTCCTAGAAAAACTGGATGACTGTGAGCACTGCCCATGGTCGGATACCTTTCAAGACTCGATTCTAGACGCCATCCTTTCGCCTGATATTGCAGCCCTCGTCTCAAATGGAACACAGTCGTTCATACGCGCTCGGAAGTTGGACCTTTTCCGCCAAATCAATATGGCTGTGCGAGCCAGACTGGCCCTCGAAACATCATATTTTGTTCACCAAATCCCTAAAAGCTCTGAGAGGTGGGTGCCGTACGTCGAATGGTTCAAACAACTCACCTCTAATGACACAATCATTTCCTTCAACTACGATCCTGTAGTCGAGCTTGCTGCAGAATTCTCTGAGCGGCCATATATCGAGGAGGAGTTGATCGGGAACCTTGATTGCTACCTATCGCCAAATTCGAATATGCCTAAGCTCCTCAAGCTGCATGGCAGTTCCAACTGGATGGATGTCGAAAATTCTGAACACGTCAAAATTCAATTGCCTCGAAACTGTGGGCACCTTGACGAGATAAGCTATGAGACGTCATTGGATGTTATACGAGTTGTCGGTGGGCCAGGATCCACAAAGCGGACCCTTGCATCAGGGAAACTTAAGGCTGTCTGGGACGCCGCCCGAATTGCTATTGAGAACTGCAACATCCTTTCGATAGTTGGCTATAGCATGCCTGCAACAGACAATTTTGCTCGCGACTTCATACTCGAATCGTTGCTGACTGCGGACAGGGATAATGACCTTTGGCTGGTTGATGTCGTTTTAGGACCGGGGGCGAGTTCTCCCGCGGGACAACGAGCCCGAGAAATACTGCGGCAGTTACTCGCATACGGGCGTGTGCAATCGAGTAGAGTTGAGTCCTTCCAACGAGTCCGCTTGCTTAGCCAATACGCACAAGACTATCTACCTTGGACTCGACCAACTACTGCAGAAAAGTCGCGTCAGCTGATTTTGGCGACAATTTAGAGGAAAAAGCAGTGTGGATCGCCACGGACTGGGCAAGCAAGTTTGTGGATGTAGTTGGCATCTTCGGTGGGTGTCAATAACGAAACCTTTGCCAGGAAGGACCCGTGACGATGCAAGACAGGCAACCACCTGAGGCACCTGCTGTCACCGGCTTGCAGTGTCCAAGCTGTGGCGGTAACGATCTGCCAGTGTGGTACACTCGAAAGCGATTGAACAAAACTCTACGTATGCGGATCTGTTCGGGATGTGGCCGAAGGCTTATCACTTACGAACGAATTGATTAGCGTGCTCCGATCGTCTAGGGGAGTCATGACCCCGCGCCGGTTGGCAACGTGCTTTCCTTATGGGCCGTTGCCAACAGGCGGGCGAACTACATAAGGTATCCACTATGGATTTTGAAGCCTTTAGGAATACGTGCGTCCACACTCTACGGGACGTAATCGAATTGGTTTCTAGCGGAGCTTCCGCCACAGAAGCAAAGAGCAAAGGTTCGCCGATTCATCGCGAGCTACATGCGCTCAAAGTTGGGTTGTTGGACATCCATCTCGCCTTGGGCAATCTTGATTTCTTTGATCGGCTTTACCGTGCTCGGTCGAGTTGCAAACGCGTGCCGACCTTCGAACTTGGAGAAGAACCCAGGCGTCTGAGCTTCCCTAGTTTCGTGCATGCGTATCACTCGATCATCGGTACGCTGCTTTCGCGATTTGAACGAGGTGATGAACTTACAACCCAGATTGAAGACTTTCGGGAAATCCTCAACTGTCGAGGGTTGGAAGCGGGCCTATGCGAAGAGCTTTGGGAAGTTAGTCAGTTGCCCGGCCTTCGGGAATGCCACAGCACCCAAAGGCAGCTGCCCGTAAACTCGCCAGGTCTACCAATAGACTCGGTAGGTGACGGAAAGCTCGAAGAGACGCAACAGGGTGCACTAAATGGCGCAACTCTGCTTATCCCAAAGCTGTCTAAAATTGACCAGATGATTCTCTGTCAAATGTGGAAAGACAGAAACGACAGTTCAGAACCAACTTCCCAGCGTGGCGTGCTGGACTCTGGTGGGTACCCCCAACACTATAGGAAGCGCTTTACGAATTTAAAAAAGCTGGGCTTGGTTACTACCAACGAAAAGCACACGGCAACATGGCTAACTCCCATTGGTTTGGAAGTCGGTGCGGCACTAGGTGAGCGAGTGGCGCCCAAGCAAAAGGCAGAGTAACGGCAATTCGAACAACAAGGTACCAGAACAGTACCAGTTGGGTACCAGCGCAGTACTCGGAGAATCCACACGCATCGGCTACGTTTTGGATGTCGTTACAGACAGTCCATGAACGCCAGGAGCCCTTTCGATGCGTAAACTACTCTCAACCCGTGACGTCGCCAATCTCACGGGCTTTTCAATTCAAAAGATTCGCCAGCTGATTAGACGCGGCCAATTGCCTGCAGTGAACACTAGTACTGGCACTCGCGAGAGATATAGCATCCAACAACGCGATCTCGATCAATTTCTAACTCCCAAAAAGAAACGGGAGTCGGCTCATGCCGGCGTCTAGACGACCGCCCCCGCTGCTAGTCGATTCGATTACGGCGGCGGCCACGCTGGCGATAAGCCCCAGAAAACTTTGGGAGCTCGCCAAGCGTGGCGACATACCAACGGTGCGAATCGATCGCACTGTCCGGTATTCAATTGACGATCTCAGAGCCTACGTCGATCGGCAGAGGGCCGGTTGATCAATCAAATAAGTGAGCCCACTGAGCGGCAGGTCAGTGGGCTCCAAAGTCCAACTAACGAAGCGGAGGACACAATCATGATAGGACGCGCACAGCTGCGCAGCAACCCACAACCAACACTGTTTGATCGTGGGGATGCGGCAAGGGCAGCACAAGTGGACGCACTGCGGAAATCGCGGGAATACCATTGCGAGCGCCGAGACACAGCCTACAGTGCATTCGCAGCTGCGGGCCGCGATGGCCTAACACGCCATGAGCTATCCCAAACGATGCAATGCCAACAGAGTTCTATTTGCTCTGTGGTGTTGGCCATGCTACGAGATGGCGAATTGGTAGAGCTACGAAGTCGGCGGCGCAGCACTGCCGGCGGATCAGGATGCATACTAGTGTTATCTTCTTACGAGGAGATTGCTCGCCATGCCGGCTAATCTAGCCACTGCGGACAAGTCGGATTGTCGCCCGCAGGGGAGTTTTCCCAATGGCTAGAATCCGATCTATCAAACCCGAATTTTGCACTTCGGAACAACTCGCCGAGTGCTCGCCAACCGCGCGACTACTTTTCATTTTGATGTGGGCACACTGTGACGATGCTGGTCGTCACCCCGCATCAGCCAAGCGGTTAAAAATGGAATGCTTTCCTGCAGATTCGTTCAGCACTGAATTTATGGAATCGCTAGTCGCCGAACTGATCAATACTGACTTGATCGTCGAATACGAGCATAAATCCAAGCATTTTTGGCAGGTTACGGGGTGGCACCATCAGAAAATAGACAAGCCAACCTATCGGTATGGCCCACTAGATTCGCGTGGGAGTCCCGTACCAATCGGCTACCACTCCACGACAAGTCCACAAGTACCCCCAGAGCCCTCGGGTACGGAGTCGAGTCGAGTCGAGACGATCGGAAAGGAGTCCATCTCAGCTGCTGCTAGGGCTGCGGCGGAGAGTATTCAGCGAGGGAAGTTTCCTGACGATCCATTGGTGTCAGCTAGAAACCTTTTCAATGCCGCGCCAGCGCTCGACCGAGAGTTTGTTTGGCGAGTGAGCATCATCGCTGCTGCAATCTCCCCAGGCATGATGTCGGAAATCGTAACGCGAATAAAGGCACGAGACGTACGTAAGCCCAAAAGCTACGTCGAAGGTGCTTTGCGGGCAGAGTGCGAAAAGCAGGGTTACGATTGGAGGGAGCTAATTCCTTTCGTGCCTCCCGCGCCACCGCCGCCAACGCCTATCGAGGAAGAATCCGCAACGACTTCCGAGTAAGAACAATTCGTTGCACATGACAACGCGAACTTACTTAGGCAGTCGATTGACTGCAAACATTCTCACATTCATAACAATTCCAAAATGCTTAACAACTACCATCGTATCCCAGGCAGCCGAAGCGTTTTCCCACGCGCTCATTATTCGGCGTTGCAGGCAGTTCAATTTTCAACTTCCGATTGCAATCGGTTTGATAGTCCCCAAATGCAGGAATGGAGAAGCCAAATGGAAGCCCAGGAAAATGCAAACGTCGACGCGCAACCTGTGATTGGTACGCTCCAACGGCCAATTGACGAACTTACGCCTTTGCAAATACAAGCGGAACTCGTTTGGCGAAAGGAACGTATGATCCGCGCCCAAATGGATGAAGAAGACCGAACACGCCGGGAAGATTTCCAAAAGCTTCGCGAAATCCGGAAGCTGCAAACCGAACTCGCATCGCAAAGGCTGCACGATGCTGTTGATCGATAACATCCCGATTGAAGTGAGGACGCAGGCCGGCTTGCATGAGTTTGTTCGATGCTTTCGAGAGGTTTGGGGCCGACTTCCTGAAGACGATCGCTTCGCAATCGCGACGAACCTAAAGGCAGTTGAGTGGCGAGACATGCCCATTGATACCACGCCTTACACGTTGGCCATTACCAAACGAATAGACATAACACAGTCACGCATTGAATTTGATTCGATTCACTTTACTGGCGGTCCCGACTGTAACTACCTAAACACCATTGCACACGAGCTGCGGCACGCGTGGCAGTTCGCAACGAACTTTGAAGCATCTCAAGCATTGACGATAATGGCCAAGCGTTTGTGCTGGGAAGTGGACGCAACAGATTACGCGCTCGAGTATGGCGGCCCAGAGTCCAACTTTTCAGAGCTTCGCGCCGGTACGCTGCCGACAGATGCGGGTTTTGATGAATTGGCAAACCTCTGGCCATGTTTAACAGGCGAGCAACGGCAAGAAGTCTTGGCTACCGTCAGGGGCATCACCGCGGAAGCCAAACAAGCCGCAATAGCCAGCTAACACTAGCCTAGGGCGTTTGCATTCAGTAACATCCACTACGCGGCTAGGGTAGCTCCCGAACAGCGATTTTCTCGATCGCCTGCCGTGCTTTCTATTCGAGAACAACTTGAGAGGTTGTATCTATGGCTAGCATCAGCGAGCTAAAGAGCGGAAAACGCCGCATTCTGTTTGTCGATCGCGATGGAAATCGTAAGACCGTTTACCTTGGCAAAGAATTGCACAGTGACGCCAAGTCGATCTGCAAGCTAGTTGAACGCTTGGTATCAGCCCAAATGCTAGGCAATGAGCCTAACAGAGATGACTCAGCATGGTTGGGCTCTGTCGATCCATCAATTCGCAAGAAATTCGAGCGTGTTGGTTTGGTTCGACCTCAGGAAAGCCGGCCAGCTAGTACGCAAACCGTCCATGCGTTTTTGGATGGCTACATGGAAAGACATGGCGAAAGCCGGAAGCCAGGCACTCGGGCAGTGTGGCGGCAAGTAATCCGGGATCTCAAACGCGAACTTCCGAAAGACTTGCTGCTGGTCGAATTAACAGTGGGACATGCCAAAGCCTTCCACCTTGCAATAAAGAAACGCTTGGCAGAAACAACGGTTGATAAACGCGTTCGGTTTGCACGGCAGTTCTTCACGGATGCAGTCGACTGGGAGATTATCCCGACGAATCCGTTTTCCAAAGTGAAGACCACTGGCGGAAGTGCCATTAGCAACGTACACGTTCCCAAGGAATGGATTTCCCAGGTAGTGCCCTATTGTGACGTAACTTGGTCAACGATTATCGCTCTAAGCCGCTTTGGTGGCCTGCGGTGCCCTTCCGAAGTGCTTTCGCTGCGGTGGGCGGACATCGACTGGGAAAAGGGCCGTATGGCAGTTACTGAACCCAAGGTCGAGCACCACAGCGGTCGTGGAGTCAGAACTTGCCCCATTTTTTCCGAACTTCGGCCGTTCCTCGAAAAGGCTTGGGATCAAGCCAGGGAAGGGGAGGAATTCGTAGTTGACCATGAGGGCTACAGGCGAGCCGCAAATACGGCCGACGGTTGGAAGAACGCCAACCTTCGGACACAGTTTGAGCGAATCCTACGTAAATCCGGCCTAACCCCTTGGAAACGCTTATTCCATTCGATGCGAGCAAGCCGGCAAACCGAGTTGGAACGGGAGTTCCCCCTACACGTGGTTTGCTCTTGGCTTGGGAACTCGCCACGGATTGCCCAAAAGTCCTATTTACTGGTGACGGAAAGCGACTTTGAGCGCGCTACAGAAACGACGCGCGCGACCTCAAAAACAACACAAAACACGACACAGCAAGGTTCCGCATTCCCTCGCACAGACTCGCAAATGACACTAGAAAACCCTGGAGAAAGCGAGTTCCCCCAGGGTTTTGTAGCTTTTCAGAGCGGAGAGGACAGGATTCGAACCTGCGGTTCAGTTTGACCCGAACGCTTCATTAGCAATGAAGTGCTTTCGACCACTCAGCCACCTCTCCAGATGGACGGACACCCCAAATTCGAGGCACTGTAAAGCACCTAGTTGGGGCGGCCTGCATTGAGCATCGGGCGTTGTGCCCGGCCGGCTATTATCTAACCAACTCCTTCGGATTCTTGCAACACGTCCATTGAATTTTTTCACCACTAGGAACGGAAATCTTTGGGATACTTCCAGATCGGGCCCCTCATGCGGAAAGAAGCTCTCCCTCCACCGCCCCGATCCGCAGTTTAGGGCTATCATGTATAGAATGATGCAAGAAAAGTGGGCTGGGTTCGGTCCGTTTTATTTTTGGTTTCAATCTGGATTGATGCATGGTTGCGTTTACTCTGTACCTCCTAGTGGCATGCTGGGGATTTATCGGCGACTCCACCACCGTCGTCATCGAGAGTGAAGATCAAACCACGTTTAACGCAGTCTTGCTCTCCTTGGACTCGCAAGGACTCCACCTCCAGCAAGACAGCAATGCGCGAACTCTTCAGCTCGACGAAGTCGCGTCCATTCAATTCTCCGATCCGTTGCCCGAAACCGCTTCACCTGCAACGCGTTGGGTCGAGCTGCTCGATGGAACGGTCATCGCAGCTAATGCAGTTACCAGCGACGGTGAGGAACTGGCGGTAGAGCTGCCAGGGATTGAAAAAGCGGAGGGAGAATTGCCTGTCGGCCCCACCGTACGTTTCCCCACTAAACTTGTGCGAACGCTTCGTTTCCAGGAACTCTCTGCAGCTCAGTTGCCGCCTTGGCAGCAGTTGACCAACGTACAGCGTTCACTCGACGGGCTCATTCTGCTGCGTCCTGAAGAAAAATTGGATGCCATCGAAGGCCTTGTCTCTGAGATTACCTCCGCAGGGGTGCAATTTGAGTTCAGCGGCCAGAAGATCGTGGTACCTTTCGATAAGCTGGCTGGCGTCAAATTTTTTAGCAACCAGCAAGCTCAACAAAGGAAAGTAACAGCCAGTGTGCACGATCTGGCTGGCAACGCCTGGGCAGTCACGGGCTTGTCCGTTCAACCGACTGCCCACGAATTGCAGCTGGAATTGCTCGGTGGAGGAGAGGTCAAGCTTCCCCTGGCGTACCTCAGCTCCATAGTCCCCCAGATTAACAGCAGCCTCTATCTAGCGGAGTTGCAAAACAGCCAAAGGACGGTGGCCGATTCACGCCCTTTTAAGATTGCGATACCGGGTGCAGACCTGTTGCTGGGCCCTCAAGCGATGGAATTCCAACTGGACGACAGCCGTGTGGCGATCCCCAGCATCCAGTTTTTCGGTGCCAGCACTCTCACCTATCGCGTGCCGGATGGCTACAGCCGCTTAGCCGGTGCCGCGCGTTTGACACCGCATGGAGATCGAGCCACCCCCTGCGACGCGCAACTTTTTGTAGAGAATAAGCTGGTGTGGGAGACAAAACTAAAACGCATCGGGGTAGTAGAGCCCTTTGAAATCGCTGTGCAGCCCGGCCAACGCCTTAAATTGGTGGTTGAATCGGCGTCGGCCGCTCCGCTCGGCAATTCGGTAGTCTGGGAGGGCATCCGCTTGTTGCAGTAGCTGCAACAATTCGAGGCATCCCTCGAACTCGCCCCTCCCAACCGAACCAGGATCGTTCGAAATACATGTACGAATTGCCTTTCCGTCACATTTTCGAGGCCCGCAGTGACTGCTAAACCTTCGCCGGCGACCACTTACCTCCTTCCCCCCGCAGGATTGCAACTTCCGTCCTGCAAAGCGGGACTTTCACGGGTAATCCCCCTCTGCATCGCGTTATTGCTGCAGCTAGTACTCGCAAGCAGCTCGATGGCTGAGATTCCAGTTGATGAAGACGTCCTGGCCGCTCAGGCACTGCGAGTAGAGGTCATGCAAAGGTGTGCCGCTGCAACGGTGGCGGTATTCGGGCCAGACGGCGGAGGCGGGGGAAGCGGAGTTCTGATCACACCGGACGGATTCGCGTTAACCAACTACCATGTTTCCAGCGCCTGTGGTGATCTCATGCGTTGCGGACTCAATGACGGCCGCGTCTATGACGCAGTGATCGTCGGTGTGGATGCCACCGGAGACGTCTCCCTGATCCGGCTTTGGGGACGAGAGGACTTCCCCGTGGCGCCTCTGGGGGACAGCTCCACCGTCCGTGTCGGCCAGTGGTGCTTTGCAGCGGGGAACCCCTTTGTACTGGCCACCAACTTGCAACCGTCGATCAGTATGGGCATTATTAGTGGTATAAATCGCTATCAATACCCGGCTGGCACCCTCTTGGAATATGCCGATTGCCTCCAAACCGATGCTGCGATCAACCCAGGCAACTCGGGCGGTCCGCTGTTCAATCTGGCGGGAGAAATCATCGGCATCAACGGGCGTTGCTCGTTTGAGAAACGCGGTCGAGTCAACGTCGGGGTAGGGTACGCCATCAGTGCACGCCAGCTCGAATATTTCCAAGAGATGCTAGCCAGTGGAAGACTGGTCGACCATGCAACCCTGGGCGCCACAGTCTCTACCGACGATGTCGGCCGAGTTGTTGTCAGCAATATTCTCAGTAGCAGTGATGCCTATCGCCGCGGCTTGCGGTACGGAGATGAGATTCTTGAGCTGGCGAACCGCGAGGTGCGTACCACCAATCGCTTTAAGAACATCCTGGGAACGCTCCCCAAGGACTGGCGAGTCCCATTGGAGATTCGCCGCGATTCGCAACGACGCACTCTGCTAATTCGATTGGATGGCGTGCATACCGATCAAGAGTTGGCAGAACTCGTGAGCTCTGGCTTAGGCGGGAAGGAGGATCCACACTCGCAAGAAACACCGTCAGAGAGCGAGCAGGATACCCAGGAGAAGAAAAGCGAGCTGCCCACAGACGACGAGGATTCCCCAGCATCGAAAAACGGCCAGGAGTCTCCCCTCGATACCAACAAGCTTGCCAAGTCGATGATTGTGCCGCGCGAGGGTTTTGCAAACTACTACTTCAATGCTCAACAGCAAAACGCCATCTGGCAACGAACCCAGACGCAAGCTAGTGTACTTCGCTCTGAGGATGCCGACGCTGCCCAAACATGGCAACTTTCAGGCCAGCTAGCGGGGGAACCCACCCCCATCGAAGTCGAGTTGGGAGCAGCGGCGGCCAAGCTGAAAATTGGTTCCCGAGTACTGGCAACCAACGAATCCGACTCGGTCGCTGACATCGTGGGAAAACGCAATGAGGGAGGTTTGGTCGTAGCCCTTCGCGCCCTCAAGGAGTATGTCGAAAACGGTCCTCAACTCCTGGGGGATACGATCTATCTCGGCAAAATCCCCGTGTATATGGGCCGCGATACTCAGCTCAAGGAACAGCCCCGCATGGAGGTCTTGCAGACGCTGTGGTACGACGCCAAGGTTCGTATGAGTTTTACCAGCCAATCGGGCTTGCCAAGCTTGATCGAAGTTTTTGGGGATGCAGGACAGGATCCCGTTGAAGTCTACATCGACCAAGTGGCCCCGCTAGAACTCACTCGTGAAGGCGAAGCTTCGCAGCTCAACTTCCCCACGCGACTGCGTCTCCAATATGGAACCGAACCGCTGCTGCTTATGGAACTCAAGTCGTTGGCGATTACCGACACTCCAACCGCTCCCGCCGAGGCCTTGCCATGAATATCCCAAGTCGCCTCCGCTCGCGGGCTGACGATTCGATTCTATTTCGCAAGCCCCAACAGCCTGGACTGTGGCTGGGCTGCTGCAGCGTGTTGTGGCTTGCCATCGCCCCTGTCGCACCGCTGCGCGGCGACGAGCCCCAACAGCTCGGTAGCGTCAATGAGGTGGCTGTTTCCGCAGAGTTGAAAACCGTCAAACTCTATGGGGCAGGGGGCTTCCGCGGCTTGGATGCCTACCAAAGCGGTATGTTGGTGTCGGCGGAAGGCCATATACTCACGGTGTGGAGTACGGTTCTGGATGTTGAGAAAGTCGTCGCCATCGCTAGCGATGGAAGCCGCTTTGAAGCGGAAGTTCAGGGCATCGACCCCAATCTGGAAATCGCCATCCTTGCTACGGGGCAACCAACGCAGCACTACTTCGACCTCAATCAAGCGACGGAACCGCAGATCGGAGATCGAGTCCTGGCCCTCAGCAATCTGTTTGGCATCGCGACTGGCAGCGAAATGTCCAGCATCCAAAAGGGTGTGATCATGGCGCGCACCGAGCTGAACGCCCGACGCGGTTCGTTTCCCTCGGTCTACCAAGGTCCAGTCGCCATCATTGACGCCATGACGAATAATCCGGGCGCCGCTGGTGGTGCCTTGATAACCTTTCAGGGCCAGCTGGTCGGAATGCTAGGTAAAGAATTGCGAGATAGCGAGGCTAACATCTGGTTGAACTACGCAATCCCGATTGCTCAATTGCGTGCCTCGGTACAAGATCTTATCGCTGGAAAGGCCATTGCGCGAACCAACGCCACCCGCTCCCCCTCCGATCGCCCTGTCGATTTGGGGAAATTGGGAGTAGTCATGGTTCCCAATGTCCTTGCCAAGACCCCTGCCTATGTCGACATGATCCATCCCGATTCTCCTGCAGCCCACGGCGGTTTGCAAAACGACGATCTCATCTTGTTCGTCAATTCCATCCGTGTCGTTTCTCAGTCGGCGTTGAACTCCGAATTGAAATACCTCGACCGAGGTGATGAAATCTCCCTGCTCGTTCAGCGTGGCAGCGAACTCAAAGAAATCATTTTGACTCCTCAGTAAAGCCAACAGTAAAGCACGTCGAGCCATGGCTGCCCCCCGCCTCATCCTTTCCATCGCCAGCATTGCAATCAGTTGCATGCCATTGCAAGGTCCACCGCTAGCCGCGCAAGACCTAGTGCAGCGCGAACAAGCCGCATTTCGCGCGGCCGCAGATGCCGTATCTAGTTCTGTCGTCCAGATTCAAACCTTCGGCAGTGGACAACGCGCCGGTGAGGAATTGCAGGCGGCCGGGCCAACGACTGGAACCATCGTAGCGGCAGACGGGTGGATTATTACCAGTCTGTTTAGTTTCCGGGAACAACCCGCCTCCATCCTAGTCGTCCTTCCGAACGGCAAACGCGCCGCCGCCAGAATTGTCGCGCGAGATTTCAGCCGCGATCTGGCGTTACTCAAGATCGATGCGAACAATCTTCCAGTGCCGCAGTTCGCAACTTCCGAGGGGATCCAAGTCGGACAGTGGGCGATCGCTTTAGGTAAGACATACGACGAAAAATTCGTGTCCGAATCCGTCGGCATCGTGAGTGCCCGTGGCCGGGCCTATGGCAAGGCACTCCAGGTCGACTGCAAAGTCTCGCCGATCAACTATGGAGGCCCGTTGATCGATTTGGGGGGGCGCGTACTGGGAATCCTCTCCCCAATAGCTCCAGGGACTTTCCTTGAAGGAGACAGCGCAGAGCTCTATGACTCGGGGATCGGATTTGCAATTCCAGCTGCAGATGTACTGGCCCGACTCGAACAAATGCAGAGCGGGGAAGACATTTACAGTGGCAAGCTCGGCATCGTTTCGGATAGCACCAACGAACTGGCTGGTCCCGTGGTGATCTCCGGCGCAACCCCAGGCTCCCCGGCTGCCAAGGTGGGAGTCATGGCACAGGATCAGCTGGTTGCAGCGGCGGGGAAGCCGGTAGAGATGTTGGCCCATCTGCAGAACGCCCTCGGGCCACTCGATGCGGGCCAAACCTTCCAATTCTCAATTCTTCGCCAGGGCCAAGTCCAGGAATACCAGTGTGAGTTGGCTAAGGAGATTCCAGTTTACTACCGCCGCTACCTAGGACTCCGACTGGCCGACCTGCCGGCAGAGCAGGGCCAACCAGCGTTCGCTATTGCTGCGATCGAGCCCGACTCGCCAGCCGCCAGCTCAGCATTGCAAGTCGGACAACGCATCCTTCGCTGCAACCAACAAGCAATGCCCTCCCGCCAAGATTTGCGTAGGATCATCGCTGTAGCCGAACTGGACACCCCAATTATCTTCGAAGTGGCCGCCCCCAACGAAGCAGAGGGCACCAAAGCTGACGGCACTGAAGAAATGGGGCCACCGCAAACTATTGAGCTTCTGCCTGCCCTCTGGCCAACCGAGCTGGCCCCCGCGCTTCCCCAATCCCTGACTGCTGTGGGCGACTCCAAGACACCAGCGTCCCCCAACCAAGAGGAAACACCGCAGCCGGACGCATCTGCGGAGAAGGTTGTGGAGATTGCTGAGATTTCGCTCGGGGACTTTCCCAATACAGCCTATGCCGTTGTACCGCTCGCATCGAATGCCCGTCCCCTCGGGCTGCTAATCCTCTTCCCTGAGCCGGGCGACCTCTCCCAAGAAAAAGCCCAAGCTTACTGGCAAGAATTTTGCGCCAGCCAGGGCTGGATCGTCGCCGTGCTCAACTCCGGGGACCCGCGTCGTTGGTCGCGGGAGGAAGTCGACTTGGCTGCTCGCATTTTGGGCAAGCTTGAAAACGCTTACGAACTCGATAAGCAACGCATTGTTTTAGGTGGAATAGGAGTGGGTGGCAAACTGGCACTGGTGGCTGCGGCAGCGCAGGTTGGCCGCGTGACTGGCGTGGCGACACTGGGGACCGAACTGAAGAATATTGGCTTGCGCGTCGAGAACGCCCCGCTACGTTCGCTCGATTTCCTGCTGCTCGGCACCCCCTCCGACTTGAACAACACGGCCAAGTCACTGCGCGACCTGGGCTACTCGGCCATCGTTGTCGATGCTCCCAAACTCCCAACCGGATCGCTGGAATCGATTCCTGCCGCACCACTAACACGCTGGCTGGAAGGTCTGGGGCGGTTATGAATCGGAAGAAGCAAAAGATCTCCTCCACCCCAGCCACTCGTTGGCGGAGGGCACTGCTAGCATTTTTTGCAGTCCTTCTATTGGCCGGCGGTATGCTCATCGACTACCTCCCTTTTTCCTCAGGAGCGAGCCAGGACTACATGGGTGGCATGCTCTTGAAAATTGGAGTGGTGTTGGGGATCTGGTGGCTGGCCGCCCCGCAGCTGGAACGCATCGGTTGGCAGAACGTCCAAGCTTCGACGCTCCTGATTCTAGTAGTCATCTTGATCCTCTGGGCGAGCAAGCCCAAGATCGGAGCGATTGCAGCCGCCATCTTCGTGGGGGGCTCCCTCTTGTTTAGTGTCAGTGGCTGGCTCCGCAAATTTACGAAGCCCTAAACTGGCAACTCTCCGGTCGGCCCTACGATCCGCAAAGTTTTCGCAGCTTAACGCTACCAGGCCGCACAAGCACATGCAGACCATTCCGAGCATGTGGATTTTCTGTTTAGACCGGCAAAATTGGAAAAAACCTTACCAGAGTCACATCTCCCTGCCGAATACTATCCCCGGAAGAACTTGTTAAATGACCGGGAACAAGCCGCGGTCCAAGCCCTAGGGCGTGGAGCACGGACACTCTCGGAAAGTTTTCAAGTCCAACTGCAAACAAGGGGGGCCTTGTCGCACGCGGACTGGAGATTCTTGCCGTACTTAGAGCCACAGCGGTGCAATCCCATTGCATCGCTGAACTCTGAGACCGGTACGTGAATCTTCGCCGTGACGTCATCCCCTCTCTGGGCGCAGACAGTTTTTGACTTACTTTTACCAAGTTGAGAAATGTGTGAGTCGCATTGGTTGTCGCCTTGCGATTTGCTCGAACAGCTTGGGGTAGCACCACTATCTCCCGCACCCTTCTGCCGCCACGCAACGGTCTATAAACCGCTTCCGTGGCACAGGCAGGAAGCCAGATTGTGGACACTCGACAGTGATTCGTAGGAGGGTTTCCAATGCGACGATTTCTGTTTGGCGTGGTAATCGCTTCGGTGACCGCCGCAATGCCTGCTTGGGCGTTCGGTGGCGACCGTGAGATTGCCAAATCCATTATGACCGAGCTGCAACAGCACAAAACTGCTGGTGCACTCAAGGGTTTCGATATCGACCTCAAGGTCGAAGACGGTATCGTTTACCTATCCGGCGAAGTGGCTTCACCATCGCAATTGGCGCTGGTCACCACGACCGCTGCTCAATCGGTGGGCGAAGATAACCTCGTCACCGACCTGCGGGTCAAACGCGACGCCGCTCCAGCCAGTTCACGAGTGGCTCGCCCAGTCGTTGAACACCCCGTGCGTACTGTGTCCACCAACTCGGTCAGCACTAAACCATCCCAGCAAGACTTGGCAGTCACCGATTCGGTCATCGCCAAATTGCAACAGTCCAAGGCCGCCGGCATGCTGCGTGGCTTTGAACTCGATGTTAGCACCGTTAGCGGTGACGTTTGGCTGCGTGGCTCCGTTGCCAACGAAGACCAAAAGGCTCATGTACTCGATATCGCTCGGCGTACACGCGGCGTAGCCCGTGTCGTGGATGATATCACCGTCGCCGAATCGGGAGCAATTCGCACCGCTTCCACCGGCAGCGTTCCTGCTCCAATCCCTGGCTCCAACATGCCGGTTGCAGGCGGCTCGGGCGGACCTCAACCGTTTGCTCAATCTGGATTTGCTAGCTCAACTGCCGGTGGCGGTCATGTCATGGCGACTCCTGTTGCAATGAATGGTGCTGGAGCTTCCTATGGAGCCGGTGCACCCCGCTACGACCAGCCAAACATGCCAAACTACGCTTGGCCTAGCTACGCAGCTAGCCCAAACTACGCGGCTGTTACCTATCCTAAGCAGTACAGTCCTTCCGCTTGGCCGTACATCGGACCATTCTACCCTTACCCACAAGTTCCCTTGGGATGGCGTAAAGTTGCCTTGGAATGGGACGATGGACTGTGGTACCTAGATTTCACCAGCAAGTAACTCTCGCGAGAAGTTGGATGCTGAGTTGAGGTTTGAGAAGAATTGAATTGAGAAAGTGTGGCATGACCCTCCACGCTTGACATCACGGAAGAGGCTCAAGTCGCAGCAATGCAACTTGGGCCTTTTTTCGTTGAAGCGTGAGAGCCCCCTGAATTCGGTCAACGTTTACCAAGGCGTGTCGTTCCGAGCCGCGGGCTGGGCTCGGGCCTCGAACCACCACCGCAGCCCACACTCCAGCTTTCCGATACCACACAGTCTCGAAACAGGTTGTAGAAAATCACTGGAAAGCTCAGACCGTCGAATTCGGGCAAGATCCTAGGAATTCAGCCTGCCCGTGGCAGTTTGGCAGACGTGAAAGCTACTCCACGACCTGTCACTCGCCGCCCCAGGGATTTTCAAGGGCCTGATTCCCAAGGGCCAGCAAGGGAGGGGGAGCAGGACGTATGGTGCCATAGCAAGGAGGGGGGACAGAGCCTTGGGGGAGCCATGGGGACAGACTAGGGGAGCCTTGGTGCCATGGGGACAGAGCCCAGAGGAGAGTAGGGGACAGAGCCCGGTGGCGTCTGAGCGGACCGCACCGCGGCTCAGCAGTGACCTGCCGACCGGTCCCGTTCGATCCCGCACGAGGTAGGGGCAACGGCGGCTGAGGCCAGCCCCGCGAGCCTGGCTGGGCCATTTGCACCGCCCCACGCATTTCTTATTGATTTTTCAATGCTAGCAATGACGTTCATTCCGAGTTTTCCGCTGGCAAAATACTAAAAACCCGCAAGTTCTGCGCACCTTAACAACGATAACTCCTATACATCGGAGACAAGCAGCCCCATTTCTTTCGTGGCTTCCTGAATTAGCATTTGGGAAGCGACGGCAGTCTGGATGGATGGATAGCCGGGTGGGCAACTGGGCTGACTAACGTTTCCTGCACACTGAATCGATACGAGGGATCGTTCGATGTTACTAACATTCGAAAAGAAGATTTTGGGCCTGCTCGTTTCGGCGAGTCTCGTCGCGTCAACAGGATGCATCGGCATCACGCAGGGGGTCAACCTGGGGCCATTGGCTATCCCGGTTCCCATCAGTCCATACTTCCAGGACCAAGAGGAACTGGAGTTCCACAACCATGAGCGTTACGAACGGGTCCCCATTATTGGCCCAATCACCGCCGGTGGTCCAGCCATCGCGTTAGATCCGCCGAGTGACGACGAGGTTATGCAAGCCTTGGAGCGAGCTCGTCCGGTTCGAGGTGGTCTGCCGCTATTGCATGAAAAGCAACGCAACAACGTCAAGATTGTCAAAGAGAAAATCTCTGACTACGTTGACCCGCCAAGGTTCATTCCATTGATTGGAATGGCCAGCCTACACCACGCACACTACAAGTGCACGGTATACTTTGAAGAGCGTACGATCAACGGCTGGCCCGTTCCATACACGCTGGAAGACAAAGAATCGGCAGAGGTCTTGTACATCGACCATAACCACTTCCACATGTGCGGCAATCCTGACACAGGTGCGAGCTCCATCTACTAGTCTCACAACCGGCGACTTGTATTCAGCTTGACGACTCCCTCCACCTCGGCAAAACGTTCGAGGCGCGGAGTCGAGATGGCAGATGATACCGGAGTAACTTTCACTCCAAAATCCTGATTGCCACACCCGGCATGTCAGCTTGCAAAGCCGCAGTGGAAACGCTGCGGCTTTCTTTTGTTGCCTGCCCGGGGCCTTCCCCTAGGATTCCTCACCACGCATGCTGGTGGCATTGCGTAGCGTTGCAGATCTCCCCATCGCAATACGCTATCCGCGCGATAGCGAGTTTCGATGCACCGTGAAAACTTGGAGCGGAGTGGTCCCATGCCGGTTGCCGTCATTACTGGAAGTTCGTCGGGCATCGGCCGGGAAACGGCGCTCGAGTTTGCTAGGAACGGATACTCGGTCCTACTGCATGCCCATCGAAACGTGGCCGGGCTCCAAGAGACGGCGAATCGGATTCGAGCGCTGCCCTCTCCACGCGACGCAGATACTCTTGAAGCTAGGCTGCGCTGCATAACTTCTGACATCGCTTGCCCAGCGGCTTGCCGAAGTCTGGTCCAAGCCGCTTTTGCTTGGCAGGGGAGCGTCGATGTTTGGGTGAACAACGCCGGTGCCGATGTCCTGACCGGCTCCTCATCGAGCCAGCCCTTCGAAGAACGCTTGCAGTTGCTACTTAATGTCGACGTCTGCGGTACGATTCGCCTCTGTCGCCTCGTGTGTCAAGAACTCGCCGATCGCTCCATCACGGGCGGATCCATCACCAATATCGGCTGGGACCAAGCGAGTCTGGGGATGGAAGGGGAACCAGGGCAGCTCTTTTGTACGACTAAATCTGCGATCGAATCCTTCAGCCGCGCCTTGGCCATGTCTGTCGCCCCACGGGTTCGAGTGAACTGCGTCTGCCCGGGCTGGATCCAGACTAGCTGGGGTGTCGAGCAAGCGTCCGACTACTGGGCTCAACGCGCCACCAACGAATCGTTGCTCCAGCGTTGGGGAACTCCGCAGGATGTAGCCTGCTGCATCCGCTGGCTGGCCTCCTCCGACGCAGCCTTCATCAACGGGCAGTCGATTGCGGTCAACGGAGGACGCCGATTTTCCGCCCCTCCCACCAGGGAATCTTAGAGCTACTTACGGAACTCTGCGGCGTTGATACCATGCTTCTTGAGCAACTTGTGCAACCCCTGCCGTGACATACCTGCCTGAACGGCCGCCTGGGATACATTCCCCTGCTGCTCCTCAAGCAACATCCGCAAATAGCGCATTTCCGCCCCTTCCATGACAGCATGCAGAGTGGCTTGCTCTGGCTCGACTTGCCCTAGCTCGCCCCGCCCGGAATCGCCAGCAATCGCGTGCTCGATGGAGACACTTTTCTGGAACGAGTGGGGCAAGTCGGCAACGTCGATTTGCTCACCTCGCGTCAACACCAATCCCCGTTCGACCACATTCCTCAGTTCCCGAATGTTGCCGGGCCAGGAATACCTTTCAAAACTTTCCAGCACTGCCTCGGTGAATCCTGTAATCTTAGACCCCGCTGGACGCAGCAGTTTCAGAAAGTGATCGGCCAGCAAGCGGACATCTCCCTGCCGCTCACGCAACGGGGGGAGTTCAATATGGACCACGGCCAAACGGTAGAACAGATCGCGTCGGAATCGCCGGGCATTGACTTCCATTTCCAAATCTCGATTCGTCGCACACACAAATCGGGTATCGATTTGAATGGGAACCTGCATCCCTACGGGTGTGTACGTCTGCTCCTGGATGACCCGCAGCAGTTTGGCCTGCAATTCGGTCGGGAGCTCACCGATTTCATCAAAGAACACCGTTCCTTGGTCGCTCATCCCAAGCAGGCCGTTTTGGTCGTTGACGGCTCCTGTAAATGAGCCTTTGCGGTGCCCGAACAGCACCGATTCAAAGAGGGTCTCGGGGATGGCAGTGCAGTCGATAATCTGCAACCGGTGACTTGCTCGCCGGCTTGCTGCATGGAGGCTACGGGCCAAGACTTCCTTTCCAGTGCCACTCTCCCCGGTTATCAAGACGCTGGCGTTGGTGCGTGCCACGCGCGACACGACATCAAAGATCTCCAACATGCAGGGGCTTTCCCCAATCACATCGTGAAATACGTTAGGCCCCGAAGCGTCCTCTTGGTCATCTGGGTGCATTTCAGCTTGATCCGCTAAATCAGAGCGTCCGTGAGCCGAGGTGGCTAGCACCCGACGAATACTCGCCAGCAGATCTCCGTACTTGACGGGTTTCAGCAGATAGTCGGCGATCCCCAACCTCAGACTCTCAATAGCCGTCGGCAACGAGGGGACGCCCGTAATTACGATTAACGGAACCCGTGGCCACGACTCGCGCCCCTGCTTGAGCAGCTCAAGCTGAAAGTTGCCGGGCATGTTGAGATCAGACAGGATTAAGTCAAAGGGCTGTGCGTTGAGCTCCGACAAGGCCAACTCGCCATTTGCCACGCACACACACTCGAACCCCTCTTTGCGCAACAGCGCTCCGGTCGTCCGCAAATACAACGGTTCGTCATCCGCCACCAAAATTCGAATTGCCCGCTCACTACCCATCGGATGCCCCCCAATTCGAGTCAATGCGCAATGGGAATGTCGCCAAGAAGCGCGAGCCTGATCCCAACTTCGTATCGACCTCAATGCTGCCGCCCATGGCTTCGATCAGACTTCGCGAGACGGACAGACCAAGCCCCATTCCCGATCGAGGATCATTCCCCTTGGTACTAAAAAAGGGATCAAAGATATGAGGAAGCACATTGTGTCCGATGCCGCTTCCGCGATCGGTAACTTGCACACACACCGATTTCGAATCGTAAGCCACCGTCACCGACACTTTTTCACCCGACGGTGAGGCGTGGATTGCATTGCCCATGAGGTTGTAGAGTATCTGCTTCACTTCGCCTTCAGGTAGCAAAACGAGCTGGGGGTCGTTCTCCAGCTCCACGTCCAGATGAACTTGATGCTGTCGGGCATTGCTCTGCAACAAATAGCTGACTTCAGAAATGATGCGTTGAAACGAAAACTCATTGGGCGGTTGAGGATTGCGTCGATACAGCTGATACATTTGGTGCACAATGGAACTCATGCGTTCAATTTCGCGGTCGATTAATTCCAACAATTCATATTGATCATCCTGTGATGAAAAATCGACTTTGATGAGCTCAAATGCGTTGCGAATGCCCGCCAACGGATTGTTGATTTCGTGGGCAACCCCAGCTGCCAACTGACCTAAAGCCGCCAGTTTTTCCATCTGACGACGCTGTTTTTCCAGTTGCCCAATCCGCGCCGTACGCTCTTGAACCAGCTGTTCCAAATGCTCGGCGTGCAACCGCAGCTGCTCGCGCATGTGGATGCGTTCAGTAATGTCTCGAACGCTGGTGCGAAATCCTAAGTGAACTCCCTGCTGGCTATGCATCGGCTGCCAGGAAACAGCCATCCAGTGCGTCTGACCATTTCGATGCACCAACCGATATTCTAAATGGTTGTGCGAGGTTCCCGCTCTGGCTTGGTTGAGCATCTCAGCAATGCGTGGTCGATCACTCAGCGCCGTCATCGGCAATGGATAATCTTCCATCATCAAACACTCTTCCTGGCTGTATCCTGTAATGCGTTCCACGGCCGGATTGACCCATACCAGCTTTCCATCCGGGGCGTGCCAACTCTCCCAATCATAGGTGCAGTTGGCGACCGCACGAAAGGCTGCGTCGCTAAGCGCATCAGTCCTTACATCCATTTCGCTCATAGCCTCTCAACAGGTTTGGGAAGGGTCCGCCACAACAGGCCCATGCCGAGTGTAACGGCAATTGCCGAACCAGCCAGCACACCCACCTTAGCGGTATCAAGCCCTTGCTCACCAAAGGCTAGGCCTGCGATGAACAGCGACATGGTAAACCCGATACCGGCCAAAAATCCGGCTGCCGATAGCATCTTCCAATTCAAATCCCCCGGCAACCGCGCTACGCCAATCTGGATGGCCAGCCAACTGAATAATACGATGCCCAGCGGCTTACCGAGCACGAGTCCCACCACGATTGCAATCGCAATGGGATGGTTCAGGTCGGTCAGTTGCAACGGAACCCCCGCGTTTGCCAGCGCAAAGAGTGGCATGATGACAAAGCTGGTCCAAGGATGCAGCGTCGTTTCCAAATACTCCAGTGGAGAGATTGTCTCGCGCGTGACATTTTGCATACTCCGCACGGTGTCGGCACGATGCCTCCGCGACTCCCATCCGTCTCCTTCAAAGATCTTACCCACGCGTCGCAGTAGCTTGCGAAACGCCCCGGCCGAAAGATACGCGCGGGCTGGCGTCATCAGGCCTAGCATCACGCCCGCCAGCGTGGCATGAACTCCCGATTCGTGCACGGCAAACCAGACCCAAGCCGCGACAGCGCAGTAGACCGGAATTCGACGAACACCAACACGCATCAGCAAGTGCACAATCACGATCCCAACACTTGCCACCACCAACCAACTCAGATCTAGATCACTGGTGTAGCCAATCGCAATGACCACAATCGCACCAATATCGTCAACAATTGCCAAGGACAACAGCAAGATTCGCAGATTGTGTGGAACGCGAGGTCCCAGAATTGCCAAACATCCAACCACAAACGCAATGTCGGTGGCCATCGGTACCCCCCAGCCCCGCATCGACGGTTGGCCAACATGCATAGCCATGTAGATACCTGCTGGGACAACCATGCCACCTACTGCTGCCGCAATGGGAAGAGCAGCCTGCCGAAGATCTCGCAACTCCCCCAAGACCACTTCGCGACGAACCTCCAGTCCAATGACGAAGAAAAAGATCGCCATCAATCCATCATTGATCCAGTGCTTCAGTGAGTGGCGAAATTCAAAATCTGCAAACGAAAATCCAATCTCCGTGTTCCATAGCCCCAAATACCACTCCGAGAGTGGAGAGTTCGCAGCCACAACCGCCACCAACGTGCAGAACATCAACACAACGCCACTGGAAGCTTCAATATTCAAGAATCTCCGCAACGGTCCGACCAATCGATCAATCGGCTGCTGGGGCAATCTAGGTGCTTTCTTCGGCTTCTTCGGCAAACCAACCTCCGTTTAGATTTAAGTGCGCAGCACGTTCTACCTGCCGCTATGTTCCAACTCTATCCCGACACACCCTGCAGCGACTACGAACAGCGACAGTGTCACTTACCGAACACACTACACCTGCCGTCCAGCGCCCCAATGCATCCACGAGGACCATGCGTTTTTGGGGGACAAGTCTCTCATCCTCGACCGCTGAGCAACTCCGAGGGAATGCCGCCGATCGAATACGTGGGACGTCAAGTATAGGCGACAACGTGCGCATGACACCGCAGGTAAGCAGGCATCTTTAAAGGTGGAGCACGCCAGTCCGCTCGGGTTGAAAGACTAACTCTTCAATTCTCAGTTGACTCGTTCCACTCGGCACATGCCAATTGACTAAATCCCCTTCGCGATAGCCTAGAATCGCCGTCCCAATTGGTGCCAGAACAGAGAGTTTTCCCTCGGCAATATTAGCCTCTTCAGGGTAGACCAATGTATACGTCTCCAACTCGTCCGTCTCCAAGTCTCGGAGCACTACAGTAGAGTTCATGGTAATGACGTCCTGCGGTACTTTGTCGCTTGAGACCACCTCCGCCCTTGTCAATTCATCGCACAAATCGCGGATATACTTCTTGGTGTCGATCGCTTGTGCAACATTCCCACGCAGCAGTCGTTCTAAGCGACGGCAGTCATTCTCTGTCACGATGATTTTTTGCTGTGCCATTTATTTATCTCGGTTACCATTGACTCAACGAACTTCAACGAGGCTCGATAGCGATCACTTCAACAGTGAATGCTAGATAACAAGCAACTCGCGTGCCGGACTACTTTGCCATGAAAAATCACTTGCCCAACCTTTCCATTTGGCTGCTGAGCTTCGCGACGCTCACCGCGCTGATGCAATTCCGGTATCTACGGGAGTCTCCCTCTACGTTTACGTTGCCAACCCAGGTTGCAGTTCAATCAGAATTGGAGGTTGAAGTCACGAAACAGCGACAGAGCAATACCCCCGCCACGCTCACCGCGGCGCGGTGGCGAGCCCGAGCACTTCACGAAGCCTTTCATGGAGCGTTACAAGTCATGCATCGCGACTTCTTTGATGACGAGACGAGCCATACCATTCCGTCACAATCGCTGGAAGATGTTTTCGAAGAGCTGGCAAATTCATACGATGTTCGTCTGCGTTGGTTGGCGGTCAATGCCGATGCACTGAACGCCGACCACAAACCTCAAAATGAGTTTGAACAAGCGGCGGTACGCGCCCTGGCGAAGGGGCTGCCCGAGTACGAAGCTCTCACCGCAACCCATTTCCAATTCGCCGGAGCGGTGCGGCTCTCCTCCACCTGCCTTAAATGTCATGTCCCTCGCCGCACAAGCACCGAAGATCGCATCGCTGGCCTGGTCATCACCATGCCCATTCCAGAGGACTTGAGTCCTCCTCACTCTAGCAAGACCCGAGATTGATTTCCTACTATGTCCCATTCAAAACTGCTCGAAGACTATGCTGCTGGACCGCAGCTGTTGAAACGTGCCGTGTCGAATATGACACCAGAACAAATCGACGCGTCCCCCATTCCCGACCAATGGTCCACGCGTCAAGTCATCTGTCACATCGCTGATTTTGAACCCGTTTACGTGGATCGCATCACACGTGTTCTAGTCGAGAACCGCCCCACCTTCTTTGGAGGTGATCCCGACCAGTTTGCGGCCAAGCTACACTATCAGCAGCGCGACCTCGAGCACGAATTGCAGTTCATCGAAGTGACTCGACGACACTTGCTCGGTATCCTACGCCAGGCGAATCAGGCAGACTTCCAGAGAGTGGGCTTGCATAGCGAAGCTGGCCCCATGACGGTGGAACAATTACTCAGTAATATCTCTGGTCACATTCAGCACCATGTAAAATTTATCGACCAAAAACGACAAGCTCTCCAGTAGTCAGCCATCGTGACAACACGACCTAGGGCTCAACAACTCAGCTCGCGTTGGAGCACAGGACGTTCGCCTCATTGCGGTACCTTAATGCTGAGCAATCCTGGGCCCTCAAGCACCTGGATTGCCTGGTGACCGACTCGCTTTGGGTGGGCGAACTGGGCGGTTCAATTAGACGGCTGGATGGTAGCCGCTCGCCCCACGCCGCTCCGGCGAGTCATTCCAAGCCCTCGTTTCACAACTTCTCTTGTTGAACGCGGCCTGATGGACTCACCGTCACGACGCACCCGGAGATCGTCACACACGGCCATCGAGAAGGGCCGACACTAGCTCGTGAGAGTTCTTTCGGCCTTGGACTCCGCCGGCGGATCATTGGCGAGGAAGTCAATTTTTCCGGTCTTCACATCGTACAGAGCTCCCACAATTAGCACCTTGCCGGAGTCAACAGCAGTTTGCATGGCTGCGCTGCGCTGCGTAATTTGCTCGACAATCCGCTGGATGTTGCGTCGGGCCACCTCATCCACAAACGACTCGCATTCAGACTCAGACAATTGAGTCGCATGTTCACACTCATCGACGCTTACCGAATGATTAATTTCGTCAACGATTGAGTGGAGGTTTTGACAACCTTCGGGGATGCTGGAGGTAGGATCGGCCAGTAGGTGCACTGCCGAAGTGACGGCACCGCAGCGTGTGTGCCCGAGCACGACCACCAGTTTAGCACCAGCTACGGTCACTCCGTACTCGATACTGCCCAACGACTTGGTACCAATCACATTTCCCGCTACGCGGACGCTAAACACATCACCGATGCCAAGGTCGAAGACGAGCTCCACCGGTACGCGAGAATCGATACAACTGAGTACCACCGCCAATGGATTTTGTCCTGCAGCAGTAGCGCCAACTTGGCTCCCGAGATCGCGTGATAGCCGACTATCCGTGTGGAATCGATCGTTCCCGGCACGCAAAATCTCTAAGACTTGCTGAGGTGTTACCCGATCTTGCAACTCACGCGTTGAATAGTCTGCAAACTGGAGCTCATCATTCAGCTTGTACTTGTCTCGGAAACCACGCAAGCTAACCGAAACGCGTCGAGCCGGGCCAGCGTTCTCTTTGTAATCCCGAATCAGACTCAGGACATCGGGATCAATATAGTCCGAATGCGTTGCATCGATCAGCAGTTGAGTACCAGGCTCGGCCGAACTGAGCAGTTTGTCGAGTGCACCACGATTCAGGAAGCTGACCTGATTGGAGAGTTCTACTCGTATCACTTCGCCCGACGCATGCTTCTCGACGATGCGACGCAGAGGGTGCCTCAAGTTACTGTTGAGAATGAACAACACACTGACGATCAAACCAATCACGATTCCGATGAGCAAATCGGTGAATACGATCGAAACCAGTGTGACAATGAAGGGTACGAATTGGTAACGTCCTTCGGCCCACATTTGGCTGAACAATTTGGGACTTGCTAACTTGAATCCAGTAACCAGCAGAATTGCGGCCAACGCCGACAGCGGAATCAAGTTGAGATAGACCGGGAACATCACCACGCAGATCAGCAAGAAGATGCCATGCATAATCGCAGACAGCTTCGAATTGGCCCCTGAATTCACATTCACTGAGCTACGTACGATTACCGAAGTAACCGGAATCCCTCCGACCAGACCGGCCACAACATTACCGCATCCCTGTGCCAACAACTCTCGGTTGGGAGGCGAATTGCGGCGGCGGGTATCGATCTTGTCAGCAGCTTCCAGGTTGAGCAGCGTCTCCAACGAGGCAACGACCGCAATTGTCACGCCGGCCACATAAATTGCCGGGTTAAGAATCTCTCGAAAATCTGGAAACTGCAAAAATCCGGTCAGCTCCCTGAAACTCTCCGCCACAGGAATCTGCACCAAGTGTCCGGCATCGACCGACCATACGCCCCCCAAGCGAGAGAACAGCATCTGCAAACCGACTCCGAAGATGACCACGACCAGAGGCGCGGGAATATTCGATTTCTTGAAGATGGTGAATCGCCCCCAAGCGAGCAGCAGAGCGATCGACGCGAGACCGATAATGGTGGCGCCAATATGCAAATCACCCGTAAACAACGTTCCAATTTCGGAGAAGGTATTGTGCTCATCGGGCTGGGCAAAAGACATTTCACCGTCGGGATCCGAATCATGGCCCAACAAGTGTGGAATTTGCTTGAGGATCAGGATCACGCCGATGGCCGCTAACAATCCCTTGATCACGCTGGAGGGAAAGAACGCGGAAAGGGCACCCGCGCGGGCAATCCCCAGCCCAATCTGAATAACACCGCCCACGACGACGGCTAGCAGAAAGGCGTTGAACGATCCCAGCCCGGCAATCTGCGCCGCTACCACAGCAGTCAAACCGGCTGCCGGTCCGCTAACGCTGGTATGAGATCCACTCAGGAGCCCCACCACAATTCCACCGACAATCCCAGAGACCAAGCCAGAGAACAGGGGCGCTCCCGAGGCGAGTGCAATTCCCAAACAGAGTGGCAATGCAACTAGAAATACGACCAAAGCGGAGGTCGTATCTCGCGCAATATTGGAGGGAGTAAACATTGAACTGCGCGACGCTTCCATATGCGGTCTCAATCACTTTTTGCAAAAACTGAACTTGGCGGGTACCAGGGCGGCCAAGGGATCTCTGGGAGAGTTCTAGGCCTAGTGGTGCGTTAAAAAGAGGTTCCTACCCTCAAGCATTGCAAAGTGAGTGCCAAAACTGGCGGAATTCTAGCTTTCGCGAGTTGCATGGAAACGCCGAGTGTTTCCCTGACTAAACTAATCCTCATCCCCCAATTGCCAGCATTCGCAGGCGGAAAGAGGTGACCGAAAAATTGCCTCGACGGTTGAATATCGACATTGGACAAGTCGAAACTCGCCATCCTCCTCTGGCCTAGCTTTGCCCATTCTTCTTCATTACAACAAAACACTTCACTCAATATTGCTTTCAAAGGCGCCGGCCATGCGGCTGCACAATAAAATAACTTTTGCGACGGCGGCAACCAGCCTTTTGCTGCTCAGCCTGGGGGTTTCCGGGGCGTGGTATGTGTTGCGATTGCAACATAGCAATTCCATGGTGCTCGACGTTGACGTCAACAGCATTCGCGCTGCGGAGCGTCTGGAGATGATCGTTCGAGAAATGCGCCACGAACTCGATCGCTTCCTCCGAACTGAAGAGCTCGCGCACCTCCAACATGCGAGAAATGAACGTCCGCAATTGGACGAATGGCTACGCCAGTCTCAAGGACTCTCATTATCTGAAAAGGAAAAGCGAATCGTCCAGGAAACTCAGAGGGGGTTGAGCACTTTTTTTGCGGAACTGGACAGAATCGCTGAGCAGGCTGCCACAACGAAAACCGAAGAGGATTTCCAGCTCCTCAAGACAAGGGTGGAGCAACTCGATAGCGAGATACTGACGCCCAAAGTGCTGTCGGCCGCGGATGACTACCTAGCCCTCAACGAGCTGGAATTGCAGGAGAGCAACCGCCAGAACAAGGCGATGGCCGAACGACTGGCGCTGGCCTTGCTGCTCCTCGGTACCTGCGGGGCGATCGCGGGACTCGTGGCCGGATACGGCGTGGCACGTGGTATCAGCCGCTCCATTTTTCAATTGAGTGTCCCCATTCGTGATGTTGCCGGCAAGCTGGACGAAGTGGTTGGACCGGTGGCGATATCCACCGATCCGAGCGTGGCTGATTTGGAGAGCGTGCTGCAGAACGTCTCCTCCAAAGTGGGTGCCGTTGTAGAACAACTCCACGCCCGCCATCGAGAAATCATTCGCTCGGATCAATTGGCCGCTGTCGGACAACTCGCAGCAGGCCTCGCCCACGAGATTCGAAACCCGCTGATGTGCATGAAGACCTTGGTGCAGTCCTCTCGGCGGAAAGGAGAAGCCGGGACGCTCACGGCACACGACTTGACCATCATTGATGAAGAAATATCGAGACTCGAAAACTTGATGCAGGCCTTTCTCGATTTTGCGCGACCAGCCAAACTTGAACCTCAGGTTGTCGACGTTGGGCAGATCATCATGCAAACAGTCGACCTCGTCTCCAAGCGTGCTGAAATGCGGCACATTGCGCTCGGCCATAACCTGGGCGGCACGGAGGTCCAAAGTACCGGCACGCCCGGACAAGGCCTTGACACCCCGCTACCCTCACACATTCTAGGCCTCGCCCCCACGTTGAATGTGCTGGGTGACGCCACGCAACTGCGACAGGTCCTACTCAACCTGTTGCTCAATGCGTTGGACGCAGTTGAGAATGGAGGCCGCATTTGGATCGAAGCCGTTTCCGAAACGGCGTCTCCCAAGAAGCTGCCCGCCTTGGTAACACCAGCTTGGAACAACTCCCAAGCAACGCTATGTTTGAGGATTACGGACAACGGTCGCGGGCTGCCCGCCGAAGGTCGGGAGCGCATCTACGAACCCTTCTACAGCACCAAAGAAACGGGGCTCGGATTGGGACTGCCCATTTCCAAGCGGATCATTGAGACCCACCACGGGCACCTGGAAGCTAAAGATCGACCGAGTGGCGGTGCTATTTTTGAAATTCGCTTGCCACTTCACCGCGTGACGCCTAGCCCCCTAGGCGAGGTTTCCATACAGCGCAGTAGATAGACGCTAGCACCAGCCCGGATCGAGAAAGTCACCACGTGTTGAAACTATTAATAGTCGATGACGAACCCAACCTCCTTTATTCACTGAAAAAGGGGCTTGAGTCCGACGATCTTTGCGTCATCACCGCCGAGACTGCGGAACAGGGAATTGCATCGGTTCGCGAACAACGGCCGGATGCCGTTATTCTCGATGTACGTCTGCCCGACATGTCCGGCCTCGACGCCTTCGCGCTCATCCAAGCCATCGATGCGCGGCTCCCAGTAATCATCATCACAGCGTTCTCCACCACGGACACTGCAATTGAGGCGATGAAACGCGGAGCCTTCGAGTACCTACTCAAGCCAGTTGAATTTGAGCAACTGTACAACACCGTTAATCGTGCCCTAGAAATTAGTCGCATGAGCCGGGTCCCAGCCACATTCGAAATCGCTGGCATTGAAGACGCCAATGCCGATCAGATCGTCGGTCGCTCGCAAGCGATGCAAGAGGTCTACAAAGCCATTGGGCAGGTTGCGCCGCAAGACGTCAATGCTTTGATTCTGGGGGAGAGTGGGACAGGCAAAGAAATGGTAGCGCGTGCCATCTATCAACATAGCCGACGAAGCCAAGGTCCGTTTTTGGCGATCAATTGCGCGGCGTTACCCGAGGCGTTATTGGAAAGCGACCTCTTTGGTCATGAGCGAGGGGCGTTCACCGGGGCAGAGCAACGTCGTATCGGCAAATTCGAACAGGTCGATCGAGGCACCATCTTCTTGGATGAAATCGGTGACATGACGCCCGCCACGCAGGCCAAGGTCCTGCGGCTATTGCAAGACGGCAGCTTCGAACGCGTCGGTAGCAACGAAACCTTGCGTGTCGACGTGCGCGTTATCGCTGCCACCAATCGCAATCTAACTCAGATGGTCCAAGAAGGGGACTTTCGCGAAGATCTCTTCTACCGCCTGAGCGTCTTTACTCTTGAACTTCCTCCGCTGCGCGAACGACCCGACGATATCCCCATCTTCGTTGAACACTTTGTCCAGCTCTTCAATCATGGCTTCGGCAAACAAATCCGAGCCATCCACCCCGAGACGCTCCGCCTGCTGCAAAACTACCGCTGGCCAGGCAATGTGCGCGAACTACAGAGCGCCATCAAACATGCTTTGGTTCGAAATGTGGGTGAAGTCCTCTCCCCCGATTCGCTGCCAGCTACCTGCCGCGAATCGCACTCGACCACCGCACAACAACAAGCCGCTCCGGTCGATGCTGAAGTTTTGCGAGACTACATCAGCCGCCTGCTCGACGATGGCCATGCCGACATTTACTCATCGCTCCACAATGAGATTGACCGGATCCTGCTACCGGAAGTTCTCAACCATGTCGACGGCAACCAAGCCCGCGCCAGCGAAGTTCTGGGGATCGCGCGAAGCACGCTTCGCTCGAAAATTGCCGACCTGGGCTTGTTGTTCGAAAAGCGGTTGAAATCCGACTCGGGGCGCAAAGAATAGGGAACAGATGCCGTAAAGCAACAGCGGCACTCAGAACAGTAAACGCCACCAAACTACGACAGCCAGCCCTATCCCGCCGCAGACCAACACCTTCAACGGCATAGGAAATTCGCTCGGTGAAGATGGAAAATCCCTGGCCAAGATCGTAGATTCAACGGTGATCGCCCGCTCAGAATCTTGATCTCGGCCAGGGTGGGCGCATCCAAACTGGGAATGCTTGCTTCGCACAGGGACCACTGACTGAATTTCCGCTGTGTTGCTGTGGGGAGTGTCGTCTACCATGCTATCTTCTGAAGTTAGACACTTGACTTGTTCGTGAGTCCGACTCAGCCACGCAAAAGACATGCCAAAACCCTGCCGCACCTCCCGCAATTTGCCACACATTAACGGCAGTTGCCCATCCTGACCAGCTTTAGGTGCCCGAATTCAAGAGCTCGCCTCAGAAAGTTTCGCGCCATGGAATGTGATCTTGAAAGTAGCCTCGTCGACTGGATTATCGAATACCCACAACTCGAACGTCTCTTCCAAGAATTGCAGCTGGAATACCACTGTGGCGGCCGGTCGATGGAATACGAATGCCTGCGACAAGGATTCAATCCGCAGCATATCCTTTCATTGATTTCTCAAGCAATTTCCAATTCCGAACCGCATGCAAAGGAGGATTGAGTCGTCTCCAATTAGAGACGTTGTCAACGCCCGGAGACGCAATGGCGTCTGCATCCACGCATGCCGTCAGTTGCATCTGCTGTTGGCAGGGCTCTTTCCCCGCCGCCTTACGCGTGCCAACCATACCACGCGAGGCCGGCAAGCCCATCCTTCCACGCAACCCTAGTGGCAATCGTCAGCGAAGGCAATATTATCGCTTTTATGAGAGGTTTTGCGGAAATAAGACAACCCTTCCAGCCTCATGGCATGTTGATTGCATTGAAAGGTGATCCAGCGAGCATAGCCCGCTACTCCTCGATCACATAGGCGAGAACGATTGCAACAGCATGAGATGCACGACTCACAACTCCTCCTTCGTCCGGGCCAGGCTGCAAGCCGCATGGCATCGGATCAGCTCAATCTTGTCGGTACCTGCTAGCCCTCCAAGTGCCGCCGCACGTGGTTCGCAGCCCCGTAGACTCCACCGCTTCGAACCGCAACACTTCAGCTCGCTCAGTGCACTGCGGGCCTCAGCGAACAGTGGTGCGCGTGAGATCTTCTTGATTGGTTGCTCCGACCAAGGTCCAGCCCTCGAGGATCTCTCTTTCGCACCGCCAGATTCGATGCTCATTCAACAAAACTTGGCTGCCTCCATTCCCTCCGCTGGCAATCATGACGATGTGACCTCTTTGGCCACCGTGGAATACGCGGTAGCCCTCGCACATGCGCGGCATATCATCGTGTGTGGCCATACCGCTTGCCAAGTGATTCCCTACTGGTTGAATTCAACGGCTCGCGCTCACAACGCCTGTCCGTATTACCTGCAGTTCGAACGGGAGGTTCGACGGGTTGTGGATAGGGAGTACGGAAGTCGAATCTCCGCTACCGAGCGCCTCCGCCTCATGCTGGAAGAACAAACGCTGTTCCAACTTGAAAACCTCCAGGCGCTCACGTGTGTCCAGCAACGGCTAGCAACGGGCGAGTTGCACTTGCATGCTTGGTTAGTCGACGACGCCACCGCGCGAATCAAGACCTATCTTCCTCAATCCGGCCAATTCATTCCAATTGAAGAATCCTCCGCTACCCCACCGGTGCCTTGTCACCACTGACTGCTACAGCCAGCAAGAGGCCCACGCATCCTCCCCCCTGCACGCATTGGCCAGCTAGCATTGAACGCAAGCTGACGGATGGCTACCACCGATCCGCCCGCATTCGACCTGGCCAAGTTCACGGACTCTGTAGACTGAGGCTCTCGCCAACATCACAGCGAAGATGGGCTCCGGTGATAGAACTATTGCAATGCGAGTGTTAACGAACTCTCATCCCGACGCGAAACGGCTGAAATCGGCAAACGCACAGCCAACGCGGTCTACGACAACTACCCTCCGAACGCCGCGTTCCCAGTCCTTCTTGACGCGGGCTCCCCGCTTTTGGTAACTCCTGGACTCACGATCCCACCGCATCCGAGGATGCGGCCTGGCGACTCAGAAATTTAGTCCCGTAAGGAGTGGTAGGCGCTAAATGTCGGCGAACTGAAGTTACCGGCGGTGCCCCTCGCTACCGACTCAGCGAGCGATGAGTTTTAGCTAGAACGTAGCACAAGGCTTCAGCGGCATGCATCGATGGACTCGACCTCCTCAGGGTAGGCGAAGTGTGCCCATGTCTCGATTTGATCTGTTTAATGCTTGCTATTATTACCCGCTCTCAATCCCTGCTTGACACGCGATCGACTTGGTTCCGAGTTGCTCTCTTGGTAGGAATATGCTGGGTGGCCCAAACGGGCTGTCGGCGACGCATACCGATCCACGTTTGGCAGCCTGCTCAAGTCGAAACCGGCCCTCATACAAAAATTGCGTTGGCCCCAGTGGCGGGCGATTCGGAATTGGCCCGCAGATTTGAAGATGCGTTGATGGCCCAGCGTCCCTCTGCCAGTGCCGATGTCGCTCTGTTCACCTCGGAACAACTCCTGGCTCGCTCGCCCGTGCGACTGGCATCTACTTCCGCACTCAACAACGACTCCATCGCTATCGAAGCAGCCAAAGCAGTCGGTGCCACTGTTCTACTACAGGGTGAAGTCGTTACCTCTGATATGGATCTGTCGGGTACCGAGCGGCCGCAACCCAGCAAAGTGGATTACAACAATCTCTTCTTTGCGAAACGCAATCAAGGCGATTCCAAGCAGGAGAAACTACTCATTTCGTGGCGAGTTGTCGACGTTGACTCGAGTAAAACCATTGGCACGCACGTCACCTCACTGCGCACCGAAGAGGCCAGACAACAATATCCCGACCTCGATGCCCTGAGTCAGGACGATACCGATTTACTCATTTCGGCGAGTGCTCGGGAAACCTGGAAAGCCGTTTCTCCCATCGTTGTCCAGGACGAAGTCAAATTAGCGGTCCCGTATTTCCAATTAGGATCCTGGAGTGTTCGCCGTGGCGTACGGGCAGCCAAGCGGGGCGACTGGCAAGCTGCGGAAAAACACTGGCAACGCACTGCCGATATTTTCTGGTTCAATGCGGCAGCCCAGCATAATCTCGCCATCGCGATGGCCGCACGAGAGGATTTCAGCAACGCCAAACTCCAATTGCAAAAGGCCACTGGACCGCTCGCCTTTCGCCTGCCGCACGAATCGCTGTTCTGGCTCGATTCCCATCATCGCGCCTACTATCAAGCGCATGGACTCCCCAAACCGTCCGAGGGTTGGGCCTTTCCAGATCCCGAGGATTCGCCGCCATTGACTCCAGCCCCACCTATTGAGCTGGATGCTTTGCCCTGGTGGACTGCCATCCCCTTTGCCAAACCGCCAGGATGGACGTGGGTGGACTGGCTAACGCAACCCTGGGTCTACTGAGCCTCGGCTCGATGCCAAGGGACCACTGCTTATTTCAAAGACTGCGACCAGTTGAACCCTGGCGTACCGACGTGATAGTTATGGCAAACCGTGCATCCGTCACTAGCAGCGCCGGATCGGTGGCAGGCAACGCATTGCTCTAGCTTCATCGGCACGAATTCGTGAAACCCTTCCGATGAGTGCGTAGAAGCAACCGCTCCCGGACTTTCCTCGGCCGACGAGAAGCTCACCATCTGAGCTGGCCTCGCAGGATCTACCGGCATGCTCGCCTGCGCCGCAGCCGATGGTGGCTGATCCTGAAGCACATGGCAATAGCGACAATCATCCAGCGCCGGCAACGTTAGATGGGGTGTGTGATCAAACTTGGTGAACGGTCGCGTCTTCTCGGATCTTGAAACGACTTCCCAATGCGCCCACGCACTTGCCACCAACTGGCTTCCCATGGCTTGTCCAGGATTTAGGAGATGGCACTCTGTGCAGCCTCCTAGAATCGCACTTTTGAGTTCCGCATGCCGGCTTCCCAACCCAATGGAATCACTCGCTTCGCTGCTCGTGCGCGCCTGAGTTGCATGATCCAACAACGATGCGAACTCCGCCCAAGCAGCCAACGTTCGATCGGCGTGCCCGCGTGGCATATATCTCAACGCTAATAATTCATTGTCCAAGAACCAACCACCTTGCGCAACATGCTGAGAACCGCGCCATTGTGTAAAACGCTCGTCGGCAAGCCCGCCGGCATCGCTTCCGCCGGTGGCCTGCAAATCTCCGGAAAGCAGCGAATCGTCATCCTCCTGCAGTAGCCCATCTCCAGACAACAGTCCGTCAGCGGCAGGTGCCCCGGTCACGGCCCTCTCGCGTTCCGGACTGCTGTTGAGGGCGTTGCTCAATGGCGGCGACGGCTGAACGCCGCTCGCATCGTTGGCTTCCTCTGCCAAATACGTCTCATTGGCATCATCAAACAGAGCATCATCCCCCGTGGTACCGCCGAGTAGCAAATCCGCTTCACCAGGCTTCAGCTGCAGATCTTTTGCGCCGCTCACTAAACGCGCCTCGAGGCGCCGATCGGCAGCCTGCGACTCTTCGTCCGGCAGCTGCGCACTTTCTCGCATGGCTGTCGATTGAGTTCGCGTCGCCAGTTGGTTGCTCGACGCTGGGGAGCGATCGGTGGCCAATTTCGAGTGGGCACCAAACCATTGCACCTGCATTTGCCGGAATAGGTCTGGAGGGATTCCTGCGCACATTTCATCAATCAAGAACAACTCATGGGCGCTCGCCTCTCTCCCGAGTCGCTGTTGCGCGACAGCCTCCAACCGCTGCTTCAAGGCCTTCTGCCCATTCTCCGAAACGTCAGCAATCAAGCGCCGAACGCCGATAGCAATGCGCCGCGTCGCGTTGGCTCGACCTAGATCGAGCTTGGGGATTTCTGCTAACTGCCCGTCCGCCGGTAGCCACTTGAGGGCGGGCGCTGCCATATCATCAGCGGCCAGGAGTAGTCGCAAAGCCACGGAGACCTCCCCCTCGTACCCGAACTGCGCCGCCGCCGGCCAATCTTGCAAATTCAATGCGTTGTTCTCTGAGTCTTGCGATTCGATACTGGGCAACTGCAGTATCGCCCATCCCTCGATCGACTTCGACTGCAGCGATTCAGCATGACAACGTGCGCAAGCTTGTTCAAATCCAACGGTCCGCATCACAGGTCCGACTGCAGAATCTTGACCTGGGTTCACGTGACAAACTTGACAATCGAACGTTTCATTTTTCTGAGAAAAGTATTTGCTGGCGTGGCTCGCGTGGTCAAATGCAATACTGCGTTTTGCACGATACGGGAAATCGTCAAACGGCGGATGTCCATCCGCAAAGCTGTGGAATTGTTCTTGATGGCATGACTGACACCTCGAATCGGTGATGGCTTTCAGATCTCCGGAGACACCGTGATGCTCAATGTGGCATTGCGCGCAACGGGTTGTGGTAGTCTCGCTGGAGGCGGTCGCGGCAGTGGAAATCCATCGTACCTTACTCTTCGAACTCAATTCCCCTTGCAAATGCTGAAGTTGTGCCGCGGTCAAATCGTGAGGACTTTGCAGGCTCGCGTCCGGCATATGCGAGGTATGGCATTTCATGCAAAGTGCGTCTTGGGTCACGCCGGCGCTAATTCCATGAGAATTGGGGTGACACATACTGCAACGGTCGGAAACTAGGCGGTTCCCTAATATTTGCGCATGCTTGCCCGATAGCTCCCCAGGAACAAACACCTGCTCGCGAACGGGGAATGCCATGCACAGCAGCAGCAAGCCGCCGACGAGTATGGCCGCATTGAGCGCCACGGTTTGTCGCGAAAACCAGGGACTTTTCTGAGGAATGCACGGACCAATTTCCGCATCCAGGCCACCCTCCTCCTGAACGGCGTTAGGCAAGGTTCGACTGCAGGCCCCGTGTTTGCTCGGTCCCAAGCGGCACGGACACCCCATTTGCTGATAACCGCACACCCAACGCGCATTGGGCCGCGCTCTCGGCCGCTCGAGGTCCTGGGGACGTTCGCTCACAACATGGCTCCCTGAAAGCGATAGACGAGCACCACATGCACGGCAATCATGAGGGCCAAAGCCCAAGTCAACGAGACGTGCAGCATGAACATCGTACGCAGTCGAGTCTGGAGTGCATGTTGAAAATCAAGATCATCCTTGGCCTGAACCATCGCGCTCAGGGACCGCCGACTCTGGATCCCATGTTCCGCCAAATACCGATCCAAATCATTGAGTTCACGCAACAGGCTTCGGCGGCGTAGACCGTTGGGGACAATTAAATACACCCACCGACGAGGCGTCTGGAAATAGGGCAACAACCGCCTCTGATAGTATTCTGCCAACGTGGCGCCTTCGCCATGTTCCGCGGAAGCCATGGCAACCTGGTGCGCCTCGCGCGCAACCGCCAGTTGCAAGGCGGGGACTCGCTCCAGCGGATGGTCCTTAGGAATGGCTGCCAAACGCTTAGGCATCGTTCGACTTAGCCGTCCCAAGAGCATCCCCGTTACGGCCACAAAGGCGAACACTGCCGCTAGGGCCGATTCAAACACACCACGAATCGGCCAACCAATATGCATGAGAAAGACAATGCTGGCGAAAGTCCCCATGTAAACATGCATTTGCATCCACATTGCCACGGGGCCCCAACGCGGGCCAACAAGCTGCTTGCGAGCCGACAACAAGTACAGACCGGCCGTGGACGCGATCAGCGTCCAACCGCTGAGCGTCGATTCATCCCCCATTCGCATCCGCGTCCACTCAAGTGCCAACGCGGTCAAGCCAACGGCCAACAGTGTTAGGGTAGTCGCAAAAACTCGCCGAGTGCGGTAGTTCATTATCCCGCCTTTCTGCCCATTCGTTGATTGACCTGCTTCACATCACTCATGTCGAGCCGAAAAAGGGCGTCGTGAGGACAAGCAGCTTGGCAGGAGGGTTGCTTCCCTAAATCCACGCAAAAATCACACTTCGACGCCTGCAAGATGGGCAGCCCCGTATTGCGATCGACTTGCGCCCTCCCCATCTTGTCCGTCGACATCACCATCCGAATGTTCTCATAGGGACAACTCTCCGCGCAACTCTTGCAACCGATGCAGGTCTGGTCATTGATCTGTACCAAACCCGATTCGCTATCCCGGTGAATGGCTCCGGTTGGACAGCCAATCATGCACACAGGATCTGCACAGTGCATGCAGGCCTGCGCAAACATCCATTTTCCATATTGTGGGCCTTCGCGTTCGAAGACTGGGGTGCCACCATGCGTATTGGCACATGCCTTCACACAGTCATCACAACGCGTGCAGCGATCGGTGTCGATCACCATCGCTTTGAGGCCGTTCATTAGTCTCAGATCAACCAAATACTCCAGCAATCCAGTCTCTACGCTCTGCTCTCCAATATCCAGCGGAGCGTCAATAACAGGTGCACCGAACTGATATCTAGGAGATTCAATTTTCTGCGGCAAGTCGGTCGAGCGAACAAAGGGAAGGATATGTTCGTTCACTACTTGTTTGGGAATAAACAAAGCATCGACATAGCCGATCGCCCGCAAGGATTCTTGGTAGGGCAGGGGGGCGGTCCCCTGCGCAAAGAGCAGGTTATGCGCCAATTCCTCCATGCCAAACACATGCCCCTTTCCTAAATAGGCCAAGGTTCGATGCCCAGCGCCTTGCCGTCGACTGAGCCTCGCAAATCCACCTCGCAGAATCCACACCCCCGTCGCGTAACTCCCCTCTTCAGCAATCAGCGGTTCCGCGGAGATCTTCTCTCGAGCTTGCTTGCCTGATTGCTTGCGGTACTCCGCATACCATTCCATATTGCCAAACGACTCCAATTTGGCCGACTCGACCACCGCTTCTAAATGGGATTCGGGCACAAAACGAAATTGTTTGGTTTCATGGAGGTGCGTTTGCAAGACGTCCCGGCGATAGCGTTCGTCTAGAATCGCCCGAAAAGCAGGGTCCTGCTTAAGCAACTTTAACCCCTGCCAGCGAATCTCCAACACTGTACAACGTGTTTCAGCCACAGCAGTGAACTCACGCGGAGAACGGGTAACCGCCGCCATCTCTCCGAACAATTCGCCCGCCGATACCGAAGTCGTTGAGTGATCCGCGAGAACTCCCGGAACGTCTTGCAAAAAGACTCGAGTCTCAGTCCCACTCCCGCGGTAGCCAATTTCCGCGGGACGCGCCGGCTGAGGCGTTTCGGCACGCCGCGGTTGGCGGCGCGTATCCTGTCCACCTCGGCGGTGGGTATTGCCCTTCCTACGCCGTTTGGAAAAGAAGCTCAGCCAATTCTGCCCGCTCCAGGCCGAGGACCTCTGCTGCCGATCACCGGGCAGCAAACGCGATAAGAAGATTCGCACATCTCCCTGCAGCACCAAATATGCGGTGCCTCCGTATTGCCCTTCTCGGAAAATTAAGTCGCCCGCTTCCAACTGCAAAATTCGCGAATCATTGCGCAACACATCATCCAAGGGTGTATTGCGAGCAAACCGTTCTCGGTCCATTTCGGAAAACGGGGGTAGCGCGAGTAGTTCTGCAACCGCCACATCTGTCATCGCTGCATCCAAGGGATGGCTCCAGCGATCAGGTCGTTGGATTTCAACCGATTCCAATGCCATCAGCGATACTTTCCATGCATGGCGAAATGAATGATTCGTCGGGCTAGCCTCTTGCCTCCCAATGCATGCAATAGATTCGAAACATGCGACTCATGTTCGTTATCGTCAAAATCGGAACCAAGCAACAGTGGTTTCAGCGGCAGGCACTCAACTTCCATCCGCTTTAATGCCTCACCGCAGCCCACAGACTCCGACTCTCGAGACGCGGAGCACGCAGGCCCGCGTATTCCCTCAGACAGCCCTCCAGGCGGCCGATAGATAGCCCCCGCTACCATGGCAACGTCCGTCCACAACTACGGCTTCTTGGTCGGTTCCGCCGATGTGGAGTCGGATGGGGCATCGGCTACCTCGGCCGATGCACTCTGCACGCTTGCATTCACAACAGCGTCGCTGTCGGGGTGCGTGATTTCACCAGGTTCGGGAGGCTTCTCAAACGTGTGGGAGCTCATGTATTCTGCAAAAGACGCGCTCTTGCGAACATCCACAGCATCTTGCGCGGCGGTCTCGCCGGTCATCAAGTCTCCCGCAAAGCGAGTTCGCTTGTAGATGGTCCCGCGCTGAAAGGGCCCCACTCCCAAAACCCAGGTATCCTTCGCATTGCTGGACGAACGCGCAACGCCAGACTGCCAATAGGGCTCGCGTGTCTCTCGCTCATAGGCAAACACGGCAATTTTGGCCGCACCGGCCGTCCGCTCATTGCGGGCCAAAGACATCTCGGGAAGGGCAGGGATCGCAGCACTCCCCCCCAACACGCTCGATGCCGCGGATAGAGTATTGCTAGCGGGTAATCCGTAGGTTACCGAATGGCCATCCAAGCCCAACGCCCCCATCCGCGCCTCGGCGATGAGCGTCGCCTCCTCACGCCCTTCCACCAAATACACTCCCGCAGAGACCATTTGCTGCCGCAACGAGCTGATTACGTAATCCGAGTCAACCAACAACGCGCTCTTCTGAGTCTTCACGTACGTGGTGTCCAAGTAGACCTTTTGTCCCGACAGTGGTTGAAAGTCGATTTTCGAGACCGCCGCATCCACCGCATCACTCAGCAGTAGTTGCTCGGTTGCCGTGTAACTCTTCGTCGCTCCACAGCCGCTACATCCCAAACCAATACAAACAATTGCGCACCATCGCACACAGAGTTTTAAGCGTTGAAAATGGCAAGATGCGGAACGCATAACGTACGCTCAGGATTCCAAAGTTTGGCGAGTTGGCAAGGTAGGCAATAATTGGTAGGCCGGACAGAGGTGCTGTGGAGGTACACTCCGACCAGTTTAGGACCACCGCTCACGCACGTAAAATCCCAGACGCTCCACCTCACCTCCCCGCCGTGCAGCCATAGCCGACAAGTTAGGAGTAGAATGGAGCAGCCGGAACGAGAACGCGTCCCTCTGTCATTCTGTTCGACAGATCCAGTAGCTGATTTACAGACTCTTGGAAATTCTGTCTACAGTAAATGCAATGCTAGCACTTGAACGTGGCACCACGTTCTGAGCGCGATCCCATTCCGACACAGTGCCCTTTTTAGCTGCCCCGTCAACAAAACCGGCTGCGCAGGGGGGGCGTCACCTCAAAAAGATTTCAGTCATGCCTCCCACAAATCCGCAATTGCTGGACGATATTCTGCATGGTTTACTGCGAAGATACGGGACCCGGGTTCCAGATGTCGAGCGGGTAATGGAGATCCTGCGTTCGGCGTCCCTCATCAAGTCGGCGGAGGATATCGAAAACGACCATATCGCCTTCCGTACGCTGGGCGTTCCTCACCTGGGAATTCAATCGCTCGAGAAGATCTTTCTGCACGTCGGATATCAACGGCGGGATGCCTACACATTCCCACATAAGAAGCTCGACGCCTTTTGGTACGCACCTCCAGCGGAACACTATCCCAGAATCTTCATCAGCGAGCTGCGAGTCGAGCAATTATCCCCCGCGTCTCAAACAACGATCGCTTCCTACGTCTGCCAGATTGATTCAGATCCAGTGGATCAACTAGATCTGAACAACGCCTCGCAAGTCGACAACTTTCTTCACACCTCTTTATGGCGGCGGCCGAGTTGGAACGACTACGAACAACTGCGGCAAGAAAGTGAATACGCTGCCTGGGTCATCTACAATCGCTACTACCTCAACCACTTCACGATCAGCGTGCACAATCTTCCCCCACCCTACAACTCGGTTGCCACCCTCAACCGCCTACTCCAGCAGCATGGCATTTCACTGAACGACTCGGGGGGGATCGTCAAACAGAGCCCGGACGGCTTGTTGTTGCAGAGTTCGAGCGTCGCGGAAATGGTACAAGCCGAGTTCGATGATGGGCAGGGAGGCATCGAGACGCACCCCATTGCCGGTTCGTACATCGAGTTTGCCGAGCGCCGCGTCTTACCAGCCTTCCAACATTTGCCAGCCACCGACCTTCGTCGGGCACACCGTCGAGAGGGTTTCGAAGCGGGCAATGCTGACAAAATCTTTGAAAGCACCTATACCGAGCAAACCCATCGCATCCCTAAACGCAAGTAGCAAACCAGCCCCCCCAAAATCGCACCCCGCCGCGTGACGGGCTGTTGAAATAGCAACCCGCCGCGTAAGCAAGGACAGGTAGTCATCGCAACAGCATGATTTAAGAAGCTGCCTGCACGGTAAGCCTGAAAACACACTCACACCAGCCCACCTCCAAGCAGCCCCCCAATCGCAACCCGCCGCGTAAGCAAGGACAGGTGTTACCGCAACAGCATGATTTAAGAAGCTGCCTGCACGGTAAGCCTGAAAACACACTCACACCAGCCCCCCACCAAGCAGCCCCCAAATCGCACCCCGCCGCGTAAGCAAGGACAGGTGTTACCGCAACAGCATGATTTAAGAAGCTGCCTGCACGGTAAGCCTGAAAACACACTCACACTAGCCCCCAACCAGCAGTCCCCCAATCGCAACCCGCCGCGTGAGCAAGGATAGGTAGTCATCGCGACAGCATGATTTGAGAAGCTACCCTCACGGTAGGACGACGACTGCACGTCATCCCCAAGCCAACAACCGCCTGAATCAGAACAGCAGCTTGGCTTCCAGAAGTCCCGTTTCCGCATCGGCTTCCGGCCAGTATTCCAGTCCAAAATACCCGTCGTAATCGGTCTTCTGAATCGCTTCAATAATCGCAGGATAGTGGATTTCCCCGAGATTCAGCTCGTGTCGCCCTGGATTACCTGCTGCGTGGAAGTGGGCAATCTTTTCGATATTCGACGTGATGTTGTGAATCAGATGCCCTTCACTAATCTGCTGATGATAGATATCGAAGGTCACTTTAACATTGGGGCTAGCGACTTTCTCGACAATTTCGAAAGCTTCATCACTCTCGACCAGATAGTATCCAGCATGGTCGACCTGTTCATTGAGTGGCTCGATGGCAAGCGTAATGTTGGTCCCTTCCAACATCTTCGCCGCAGCCTTGAGACCGGCCACCAGGCTATCATGCTGATCTTCGAGATCCACCTCTGGCAGGAAATCACCAACCTGGGAAATGAGCACCGGACAATCCAATTGCTTGGCTGCGGCAATCGACTCTTGCAGGCCTTCCAAGTACAAGTCGCGTACCTGAGCGTCGACGAGACTGACGAATTTTGTGCAACAGGCAGCGATTTTCAGCGAGTGTGCATCGCGAGCCTGCATTACCTGCGGCAAGTCCTTTTCCCACCACATCCAAAATTCAAAGGCGGGGTAGCCAAGCTTCGCTACCAATGCGATCGCCTCAGCGGTTGGCGTCCCTTCGAACAGGGCGTCAATACAAATGGACGGTTTGAGATTCATAGTCTTAGAGTTTTCTAGAAAGGATCGTGCGGAAAAATTCAACATGGAAAATCATGCGGCAACCGCACTCTATTCGTTCGGTACCACAAACGGCACGTTGTCAGTTGGCGGATCGACCTCCGCCTTGAGTACTCGGAAATCGGCCAGAGATACGTAGATGGCAATCACGATGGCAATCAACACTAGGCCAACCCCTGGCGCGAGTTTCCAGGGCGTCATATCGACCGCCTTAACATCGTGTTGCACGAACTCGGTCTTACGCGGATACAATTCACCGAGGACCAACATCATGATCACTAGCCAACAAAAGACGGTACCGAGAAAGAAGAAGGTATGCATTGAGTCGACAACAATGCTAAACGGTTCGAAGAAATAGCCGATCCCGATGACTAGCACCCCTACGATCAAACCAGCCTTGGCAGACACGGCCGAGGTTCGGCGAGTCAGCATGCCGACGAGGACGACAGCAAATAGCGGGATGAAATACATGCCATTCATTTTCTGCAGATAGCCAAAAATGCTATCCTGCCCATCCAGCCAAGGTGCCAGTCCCATGGCAGCTCCCGCCACAATCCAGCCAAACCACTTGCTGGAGCGAATCACCTCTTTCTCGCTAGCCTTGGGATGGAGCACTTGTTTGTAAAAGCCCAGACTGTAGAGCGTGCAAGCGCTATTCAAGGCCGAATTGAAACTCGACAGAATCGCCCCCAAGATGGCCGCTGCGAAAAATCCATTCAAATAGCTGGGCAACACGGTCTGCACCAATTTCCCATAGGCATCGACCGACCGCACACTATCACCGAACATGGAAAAGGCAATCATGCCGGGCAGCACCAAATAGACCGGCCCCAACAGCTTGAAGGCCCCTGTCAATAAAACACCCTTTTGCCCCTCCGCCAAACTGCTTGCTCCAAACGTCCGCTGAATAATTTGCTGATTGGTTGTCCAGTAGAACAAATTCAACAAAAAGATTCCCGAGAAGATAGCGCCGAAGGGCACCGTGGTATCCTTGCTACCAATGGAATTGAAGCGAGGGCCTTGCTCATCGACCAACCTGTTCCAACCGGCGAAGAATCCACCGTCACCGCCCAGCATGGAAAGTGCAAACCAAGTCACCATCAATCCACCGACCAGCAGCCCGACACCATTGAGCGTATCGGAGACAGCCACCGTCCGTAGGCCACCAAAGAGTGCGTAGATCGATCCCAGGACTCCAACGGCAATCACAATCATCCACAGCAGCGTGGTCTCCGACTCAACTCCCAACAGGCTCTGCAGATCCAAGATGCCGATCATTCCCTTGGCGCCCGTGTACAACACGATGGGGAGCAGCACGGCTACATAGGCAAACAGGAAGATCATGTTGGCAATGAACTGCGTCTGCCGGTCAAAGCGAATCGCCAAGTACTCGGGGACCGTTGCGACGCCGCTCTTGAGAAAACGTGGTAAGAAAAACCAAGCCATGAAGACCAACGCGATGACCGCCACGACTTCCCAAACCATCACGCACAGCCCATCGGTAAACGCGTCACCATTGAGGCCGACGATCTGCTCTGTAGAAAGATTGGTGAGTAAAAGAGAACCCGCGATCAACGGAAACGTCAGCGTGCGCCCAGCCAAAAAGAACCCCTGGCTGCTGCCATGATCGTCCTTGCGGGTGATAAACCACGTCAGGCCTCCCACGAGTCCCGTGAAGAATAAAAACGATACGATCGTCGTGATTAAACCTGGGTCCATTCTGCCAACTTTCTATTCTCTGAATTCGGTGATTCCACGATAAATCGCGGCGCGGCGCCGGTTGCTTTTGCTCCCGCGGCCTGCTCAAGTTCCATATGATAACGACTAAGCCCTGCTATACATCCATTCGCAGCCGTTTTATGCAACTCTCGCTGACTTTGCGAATACTCCACCACTGAAGGTTGATATCGACAGCGAGCCCTCCGGTCGCGCATCAGATCAATCGCCGAAGTTTTTCGAGCGAAGCTAGAAGCCAATCTGCGGCCAGCTCAATGTCTTGCTCGGTATTGAACCTGCCGATGCCAAACCGCAAGCTACTGCGAGCCTGCTCTTCCGTGAGACCGATCGCTCTCAAAACATGACTCGTCCCGGGCTCAGCACTCGTGCAAGCACTACCACTACTGACCGCTAACTCCGGTACATCCATCATCAGGCTTTGGCCTTCGATGGGATAGAAGCAGCAATTCAAATTCCCCGGAAGCCGAGTCAACTCCCCAGCCTCCCCGAACTCGGACGGCCACCCCGGTCCGTTCAAACTCAGCGATGGCTCGCGCTGAATTAAGCGATCGTACAGACGCTGGCGTAGGCCGGCCACGCGGCGCCATTCAACCACGCCGACGGACTCGGCCCCGTCACTCCAAGCGTTGAGTCGATAGCAGCCCAACAAGGCTGCATGCATGCCGATGATCCCTGCCGTATTGATCGTTCCCGAGCGGTAGTTGTGCTGTTGACCACCGCCGACAATTTGCGGCTGAAGCTTGACGCGGCGAGTCTTGCGACGCACGTAGAGTCCGCCAACCCCTTTCGGTCCATAGAATTTGTGGGCTGAAAAGCTCATCAAATCCACATCCAGCAGATCGACATCCACCGGAATGCGGCCGAGCGCTTGAGTCGCATCGGTATGCAACAGAGCTCCCACCCGATGGCACTGATCCGCAATTGCGCGCAGCGGTTGGATCGTGCCAATCTCGTTGTTGGCCAGCATAATTGTCACTAAAGCCGTCTGCTCATCGACCACCTCAGCCAATTGCCCGAGGTCGACGACGCCAGGCTGCAGGGAATCGAACTGGGCCACCGGCACATAGACCACCTCGAATCCCTGGCGTTCCAAGCGCAGCAGGGGATCCAACACCGCTTTGTGCTCAGTCGCCACACTTACAATTTTGCGTCGTTTCTGGCGCGGATGCAGGCAAGTACCGAACAGGGCTAAGTTATTGCTCTCCGTAGCACCGCTAGTAAACACCAATTCATCGTCCGCGGCCCCCAGCAGCCCAGCCAATTCAACCGTTGCCCGCTCGATCAGCTCTGCCACCTGTCGCCCCGCAGCGTGCGTTGTACTCCCAGCGTTAGCATACAACTCCTGCATCAATGGCAACATTGCTTCCAGAGCCTCCGGCGCAAGTGGAGTCGTCGCGTGATAGTCCAGATAAATCATTGGCGACGATCCTCACCGAAACGGCCTGTAGCTGTAGTCCCGCGCCGCATTACGGCACATCTCAACGGTATCCCTCAATCCCATATTTCACTCGCACCCCGCCGCGTCAGCAAGGACAGGCAGTCACCGCAGCAGCATGATTTAAGAAGCTACCCACACGGTAAAACCCCAAAACACACTCACCCCAACACCCCAACACCCCAACACCCCAACACCCCAACACCCCAACAAGCAGGCCCCCACCCAATCGCAACCCGCCGCGTCAGCAAGGACAGGTGTCACCGCAGCAGGATAAGTAGCCGCACTACCTCCGCGCCAAAATTTGCATTGTTCCCAAATCAACAGATTGATGAGCAAGGAATGAGCGTTACCGCTACCCCGCTATTTAAGGTGCGACATTAGCATCGCAACGCCCCCCCATGCCCCACTCTCTGACAACTGAGGTGGCAACTGTTCAGTTAGAACAAATGGGTGATGCAGAGCTGGGACCATGTCTCCAGCTCATCCAATTTGGCCTTCACATCGGTCAAAGGGCGAAACCCACTGTCGACCAATTCCGACTCGCGACCGCCAGCATCGGGTGTTTCGAGCTTAAGGCGATGCACAACCCCCAGATGCACTCGTCCAACTGGCGAAGTGTCATCATAGATGAACCCAACCAAGTCTTCAGTATAGGCTGAACCAATCGTGATTTCCTCGCCCAGCTCTCGCAACATACCGGATCGGTAGAGGTCTTCGCCACTGGCATCTTCCTTGGAAATATGCCCTCCCACACCAACGCTGCGCAGCGAATGCAACCGTTTCTCTCCTTGCCCCTTGCCGCGTTGGTACTGAAACACATGTGTGCTCCCATCGACGTCTGCTTGGAGCATTACGTAGGGGATCAATTGCTTGAAAGTCGGATCCTCCTCGACTGTGCTTCGCGGGCGGAACTCCATGTATTGGGGATCGAGCAGTGCGGCAAAAGCCTCTGCACAGAAGGGGCGGAAACCGCTGAAATTTCCCAGTAAGGACAAACGTCCCTCAGGGATGACCAAGACCTGCTCTTCTGCCACGCTAACATTCTCCCGAATCAATGAATTTCAGTGCCTAGTGCACTGCTGAAGGTAGTTGAAAAGACACTATTGCGCTCAACTTCTCAACGGTAATCGGTGTCTCGACTGCACACTTCCTCACACGATCAGCATGCAATCCCCGTAGCTGTAGAAACGATAACGTTGCTCAATTGCTACTTGGTAGGCACGCATCGTCGCGTCGTACCCCGCAAACGCTGCCACGAGTGCCAACAGAGTGCTCTTGGGGAGATGGAAGTTCGTCATCAACCCGTCGATACTGCGGAAAGTGTAGGGGGGCCGAATGAAAATATTCGTGTCTCCGCTCCAAGCCGTTGCCACCCCATCGGCTGCTGACTCTCCTGCAGCAGAATTAGCCGCCGACTCTAAAACGCGGGTCGAAGTAGTCCCCACGGCAATGACACGGCCCGACTGCTGCCGACATTGGTTCAACTTGCTGACCGCCGCCTCAGTCAACTCACCCCATTCCGAATGCATTTTGTGTTCGGATAGCCTTTCCGTAGACACCGGGCGAAAGGTTCCCAGACCAACATGCAACGTGACTCCTGCAGTCACGACACCTCGCTTTTGCAAATGGCGGATCAAATCTGCCGTGAAGTGAAGGCCTGCCGTTGGGGCTGCTACCGAGCCGGGATGCTTGGCGTACACCGTTTGATAGGTTGTTGCATCACTGTCGACCATCTGCCCATCTCGAATGTACGGAGGAAGTGGAACCCGTCCATATCGCTCCAGGATTTCAACCATCGGTGCCTCGTCAATCGGCCGGACCGCCAGATGCCCATCTTCCATTGGGGCGATGACCGCCAAGGCAGGACAGTCACGGCCCTCGTGATCGCGCAGCGACAGCGTCTCTCCGGGCGTCAATTTCCCTCGGGTTTTGCTGAGTATCTCCCAAATCCCTTCGGAACTGGCGCGCAGAAACAAGCCTTCCCAACGTCCCCCCGTGGAAGTCCGCGTTCCAATCAGGCGCGCAGGAATGACTTTCGAATTGTTCAACACCAACGCATCGCCAGGATTCAATAAATCGGGCAAGTCCCGCACGTACAAATGCTCAATTGCACCACTCTGACGATTGAGCAAAAGCAACCGCGCATCGATGCGGTGCTCCATAGGATGCTGGGCAATAAGCTCCCGCGGCAGCTCAAAGTGGTACCGATCAAGTCGGTCGTAATCGATGTCAGACATACTCTTTCAATACTCCGTGCTGGGACTAGCATCCTACACTCAACGCTTCAGCCTCGCGCAGCAGAAACGGCGTCGACGCAAGAGAGCTCGGCACGCTTCCAACTGCGACTCGCTTTATCAGCGGAATGCGTGACACCAAAGATAACCCGATCCGATAGAATACGAAACGACCAGTCTGTTCAAATCTTCACGCTCGCTCATCCCCACTGATCCGCCACCATGCGAATTGCCCTGACAATTACGGAACTCGATCCCGGGGGAGCGGAAGCCTGCCTAGTTAATCTGGCATGCTATCTAAAACACCATCAACACGAGGTGCAGGTCTTCAGCTTAGGTCCTCCCCCCCAATCGACGAAGCTAACCGAGCGGCTCGCAGCTGCACGCGTTCCCTGGCAGTGTGGGGGACTTACCCATGTCTCTCAAGTCCGCGCGGCCCGTGGTTGGCTGCGTGAGCGACTCGTGGCCTTCTCCCCCGAGATCATTCAATCCATGTTGTTCCACGCAAATGCAGTAACCGCCTGGGCCGCGCGAGGCATGCCCTGCAAGGTGGTCGGTGGCGTGCGAGTCCGACAACCACAACGCTATCGCTGGTGGATCCAATCGTGGGCCGCTCGCGCGATGGAACGAGTCGTCTGCGTCAGCCAAGATGTGGCCGAGCACTGCCAACGCAATGAAGGAATTCCACCCTCCAAGATTGTCGTGATCCCGAATGGAATCCACTTGCCCACACTCCCCATTCCAACACCTACAAACTTGTGGGAGAGTTTCGGCATTCCTCCCACCGCGCGCGTCTTGCTGTTTGTGGGACGACTCGATCCTCAAAAGGGAATTGAAAGCCTCGTCGCGCGAGCCGATGCGTTGCTAGGGCAGCTTCCAGAGCACCATTTGGTACTGTTGGGCGATGGCCCACTACGTGAAAGAATTACACAACAAACGGCGCAACTAGCCTGCCGCAATCGCGTCCATCCTGTCGGTTGGCAACCCGATCCCTTCCCCTGGATGCAGCAGAGCGAAGCAATTCTGCTTCCCGCAAAATACGAAGGCATGCCCAATGCTATCCTCGAAGCCATGGCAGTTGGCAAACCCGTCGTGAGTTTTGCGGTCGACGGAGTACGCCAACTCCTGGGGCAAGATTCGCTTGCGCAGCATCAGCTAGTCGACTCACCCTCGATCGATGCTTTCATTCTGCAAGTAGTGCGGCTCGCCCAAAATCCCGACATGCAACAACAGTGCGGAACGGCCAACCACAGCAGGATCGAACAACACTTCCAGCTCGACCAACAACTAGCAAAGTACGAACAACTCTATCTAGCACTAATCTGACAAGTGTATCCCAGCCGTCCTCCGCCGCGTCAGCAAGGCCCAAAGCCCCGCGTCCAATCGAAACCCGCCGTGTCAGCAAGGCCCCAAAGCACCCCACCCAATCGCAACCCGCCGCGTCAGCAAGGCTCAAAACACCGCACCCAATCGCAACCCGCCGCGTCAGCAAGGCTCAAAGCACCGCACCCAATCGCAACCCGCGCGTCAGCAAGGAAGCTAGTTCCCCCTACAGGGCAATTCGAGACGCTACCGCAGCGTTCAAATGCAAACTGCTAGCAAATCAGAGCCGGGTGAGCAAGAAAGTGTGGTCGCCGCTCCAAGGTGTTTAGCGGGTGGCTGCCATCGCGTTAGCCCAGAAAGCACTCTTAAATCAGCAAGGCCAAGCCCCGCGTCCAATCGAAACCCGCCGCGTCAGCAAGGCCCCAAAGCACCGCACCCAATCGCAACCCGCCGCGTCACGGGCTGTTGAAATAGTAACCCGCCGCGTCAGCAAGGATAGATAACCTCCGCTACAAGTCAATTAAGGACGCAACCTCCGCGTTAAAATTCAAATTGCGATTAAATCAACAGCCCGGTCAGCAAGGAAGCTGGTTCCCCCTACAAGACAATTACGGACGCACCGCCGCGCACGAACCAACCTCGCTCTTAAATCAACCCGCCGCTTCAGCAGGGACCAAGCAATCGACAACCTTGAGAGATAGACGGTTCCCGAGAGGAGGCGCGAAGAGTGCCTTCGCGCCTCGTGCTTTCCTGAGAAGTTACTCAGCCTTAGTCGCACTCTTCGGCATCGACTCGATAGACTTGTCGATCAAGCCGTATTCAGCCGCTTCATCCGCCGACATGAAACGGTCTCGATCGGTATCCTTCTCGATTTTTTCGAGCGTTTGTCCGGTGTGCTTGAGCAAAATCTCGTTCAACTTCTGCTTGATGCGACGAAATTCCGCTGCGTGAATCATGATCTCTTCGGCCGTGCCTTGCATACCAGCCAACGGTTGGTGAATCATGATTCGAGCATTGGGCAAGGCGAATCGCTTCCCCTTCGCTCCGGCTGCCAACAACACGGCTCCCATCGAAGCGGCTTGACCGATGCAGTAGGTCGCCACATCGCACGACACAAACTGCATCGTATCGTAGATAGCCAATCCGGCGCTCACGCTACCGCCAGGCGAATTGATGTAGAGGTGGATGTCCGACTTCGGATCATCCGACTGCAGAAACAACATCTGTGCTACAAGTGCATTGGCAACCTCATCGTTCACCTGAGAACCGAGGAAGATAATGCGGTCTTTCAGCAGTCGGCTATAGACATCATAGACACGCTCTTCACGACCATTTTTTTCGATTACGTAGGGAATGCTAGGCATAATAAACAACTTCCGATTTGGATTGGATGAACTGTCATGTACAAAAACACGCGTGGTCTAAGCAGTCTTCTCATCTGCTTCGACGGGTGGCTTTGTCAAAATTTCGTCGACCAAACCATAATCCTTCGCCGCATTGGCGGTCAGGAAGAAGTCGCGATCGGAATCCGCTGCAATCTGATCTGCTTCCTTCCCGCAATGATTTCCCAAAATCTCATTGAGTAGCGAGCGATAACGCAAAATTTCACCGGCCTGAATTTCAATATCGGAAATCTGGCCAGAAACACCACCGGCAGGCTGGTGCACCATAACGCGACTATTCGGCAGGCAATACCGCTTGCCCTTCGTGCCGCCGGCCAACAGTACGGCCGCACCGCTGGCTGCCTGACCTACACAATAGGTTGCAACTGGGCAGGACAAGATCTGCATCGTGTCGTAGATCGCCAGGGTTGCGATAACCTCACCACCAGGGCTATTGATATAAAAATGAATATCCTTGCGGCGGTTTTCACTTTGCAAGTACAGCAACTTCATCACAACTTCGTTGGCGTTGCCAGTATGAATCTCGCCTTGCAAAAAGACAATTCGATTCTCTAGCAACAAATCGCCCAGCGTCAATTGCCGCTGTCGTTGATAGCTTTGAGCTGCGTAGGAATTCAAAATTTGGTCAGGAAAATGAGCAGAGTTCAACTTGCACTCCTTCGTAGTTGATAATTTTTTCGGAGAAACCCCATACTTTTCGTTCTATCGCTTTTACGCAAGAGCACTGCCTACGTTTTCGGCACCGAATCGGGGTAATTCCTGGTAATCCGTTAAGAAAAAAAGCCGACTAACTCTGCGAGCTAACCGGCCATTCTATTTCAATATCGTGATGGCAAGCGACGCTCGCCACACACCCTATTCGTCTTTTTCTGCCTCGGGCAATTTAGGAGCACCGATCTGTGGCAAGTCATTTTCATGCATCGCCTCAGGAATGTCATTGAAATCGCCGGCAATTGCAAATTCGATATTGCTGGTGTCGTCATCTGATTTGAGGAAGCTTAAATCTTCTTTGTCAGTGACCTTACCTTCTGCCGTGATACGCACAATAACTTCGCGTTCGATGATTTGATTGCGAATTGCGTCCATCTGACCGGTCTTCTCCAACCGAGCGCGAATGCTTCGTGGCGAAGCATCATTTTGCTCAGCAATCAAAGCCACTTCCTTGTCGTAATCCTCGGCCGAAGGCTCCAGCTCGATATCTTCCGCGATCTTCTCAAGCACAAAGTGCTCTCGCAATGCACGAACCGTGGTGGCTCGAGCATTCTGACGGGAAGCATTCATGTAGCTGCTGATTTGGTCTTGGTTGAAACCGCTGCGCTGCAATTCCAACTGCAAACGCTGCAGTTCGCGATTGGTTTGTCGTCGAACCAACGATTCAGGCATGTCCCAATCGGCGCCCTCGGTCAGCTTCTCTACAGCTTGACGGCGTAGCGACTGCTGCTGGTGATAATCGAACTGGCGTTCGAGCTCGCCTCGAACGAATCCGCGCAACTCACCGATGTCTCCAAAACCAAGGCTGTCGAGCATCGTAGGACTAATTTCCTCGATTTCCACCCGTCGCACTTCGTGCACGGTGAACTCGGCATCAACTTCCTTACCGCGTAGCTCTTCTTCTGCTGCCGAATCGGTCAAGGTAACTTTAGCGCTGAAGGTATCACCTTCCTTCTTGCCCTCAATCAGCTTGTCGAAACCAGACAGGATCGCGTCACCGAAGGCCAAATTGGGCCGTACGTTAACCGATTCCTCTTCAAAGCTGCCGAGAATTTTATCGCCATGCTTAAAGGTGGCGTTGAGCAGGACAATATCGCCCGAGGTTGCTCCATCATCGACGGAACTCGCTGGAACGAAGCGGGCTAAGGTCCGCGCCAAGTGGTCGTCAACATGCTGATCGGTCAACTCGCAAGTCGGACGCTCCAGATCAAGTCCCTTCCACTCAGGAGTCTCGAAGTCTGGACGAACCTCGATACGGAACTCGAACTTGAAATCACCTTCCGCTGGCAACTCAACCGCTTCGTAGTCGAAGTTGGGTTCGCTGATCGCCGAGAAATGATCTCCCTCGGTAATCAACTGCAAGCTGTCCATGATCAGTGAGCTCTTGACCTGCTCGTCGACCTGCTCGCGGAACTTAGCCTCCACCAAACGGCGAGGCGCCTTTCCAGCACGAAAGCCTGGCAATTCCGCTCTTGGCGACACGTCATCAAAGGCCTTGCTTCGATAACGCAAGACTTCAGCTTGCGGGATCGAGACAACAACATGCCGTTCGCAAGCCGAGGTCACATCGACCTTCACGTCGAACTGCAACTTGCCTTCGTCTTCGCCAGACAGCTTTTCTACTTCTGTTTCTGTGGCAGCCATTTCCCGAAATGCTCCGCTCTAATCTATATCTATAGGTGAATAAAGTACCCCGACACGCTCACAGCCCATCGTGGAACTCGAACAGGCGCATCAAGCTTTGGTACATTTCAGCAACTCGAACGATGGCCTTGCGGCACTTGATTCGCGCGAGTCAAAAAAGACCCAACCATGGAAAATCACTGGCAAGAAGTTGCCCAACATTCCAAAAAAAACGGTAAGACCGGCAAGAGCGGGCGATGGGATTCGAACCCACGACAACAACGTTGGCAACGTTGTGCTCTACCAACTGAGCTACGCCCGCTTACTCGACTCAACTACCGGCTTACCGTTCGCTATTTTGGTCTCAACCTTCGCAGACACCGCATTGAGAATGCTTTTGTCTCGACTGGGGAGATTATAGGGTTAGTGAATTCTGTTGCAAGAGATGCTTTCGAGGAAAAGTGGGATCATTCGGAGGGAAAGACCCCGCTCGTGGCACCACTCATGCGTGGTCCACGTGACTTACTAGCCCTCAGCAGCAATAAGATAGCCACACTCGAACAGACTTGCAAACCGTCTAATGCGCTTATTGAGCGAATCTGTGATGTCCACTATCGCCGCTTCCACTACCTTCCCTTGAGTAGAAATTGGTTCCGAGCCGAAAGAACCTCATATCTCCGCCATTTGGATACAGTATGCTCAACAGTGGACACCGTTTCCCGGCGGGAGCCCACGGGTAAAATTCTCTAGTGAATTCGGCAAGAACGAGCTCGCTAGCAGACCGTCGCAATCGACGCCCCACTCTCCAACCCCTCCGGTTCGAGTTGTAAAAAAGTCGGCCCGAATTCAGAAATACGATGAGCAGTCTGTGCTTGCTACCAAGGACTACCTTCCAATGAGCGGCCATACCATGCCTTACCGCACAACTCCCTTTTGCCCCTCTACGGACCACTCCCCTGAAAATCTCTTGAGCTCGATCCCCGAGGCAGCTATTCGCCCAGGGCCGACGCCTCCCACCAGACGCCCCACGCGAACGGCAGGAGGCCTGTGCATTGCAGCCTACCTCCTCCTGTGCCTAGCACCCCATACCAGCCAGCATGCCCAAGCCGGCCTAGGGGCTTCCGACGTCGTGGTGGTCATCAACAGCACGAGCCTCAACTCGAAAACGCTAGCCAACCACTACGTCCAATTGCGACACATTCCACCGCGAAACGTAATCTCCCTCGATAACGTACCGAGCTCTGAAGTCATCTCAGTCGATGACTTCCGTGATCGCATCCTTCGCCCACTGCTCGGCGAAATCGACAGACGGCAACTGGGACAGCATATTCAATGCATTGCTTACTCGGCCGATTTCCCAACCGCTATCGACATTTCGAAGGATATCGAGCCACTGGGCGAGCTGCCCATCTACTTCACCAAGCAGGGCTCCCTCAATGGCCTGACCTACCTGCACTCAGCCGTCATGGCCGAGTCACCGACCTACATCGACCTATTGGCCAACAGCTATGGCCGCCGCCCCGTCGACGCCTACTTCGAGAGACCATTCGACCAGGAAACCCAACAACGCTGGAATACCAGCCAGCAGATGATTCGAAACAGTGAACATCAAGCCGCCTCCGACCTGCTCTACCAATTATTTACCGAACGCCCCAATCAATTCCCGCTCGCCTACCTGGCGGCAGCCGAAGCGGCCCAGGCCGGCCAACCTCAAGTTGCAATCCAACGACTCCAAACCGCCATTGCCGCCGGCTGGTACGACGCAGACTACCTGGCACAAGACGCGAGATTCGACAGCCTCCGTGACGAATCAGAATTCCAAGTCCTAGAATACACACTCGAACCCAACCCTTCGGGCTACCAGAAGGCGACTGGATTTGAAGCCAGGCTCCCCTGGGCCCCCAATGGCACTCCCACGAAAGACCAAAGGCTCGGAACACGCTTCCTCCTGAGCACGGTACTGGGCGTTACCCGCGGTGGCGGCACAACGCTTGACGAAGCGATCGACTGCTTGACGCGCGCCGCCAGCGCAGACGCCACCCACCCCCAAGGCAGCTTCTACTTCTCCTCCACGGCCGATGTCCGCACCAAGACACGACTGCCTGGATTCGCCAACGCCATTTCCAGCCTCCAAGCCATGGGCTTCGGCGCAGAAGAAATCGTCACCTCACTCCCCCAACGGAGAGAGCATGTCCTGGGGGCTCAAATCGGCACCCCGAACTTCGATTGGCCCAGCTGCCGCAGTCAACTCGTCCCAGGTGCCATCGCTGAAAACCTCACCAGCCTCGGTGGAGTCATGCGATCGCCCGGCGGTCAAACCAAACTCACCGAACTCACCAAAGCTGGCGCCGCAGGGTCGAGCGGCACCGTGACCGAACCCTACGCACTGCAACCCAAATTCCCCCACCCACGCCTATACGTGAACTACGCCGAAGGCGCTTCGCTGGCAGAGGCCTTCTACCTAAACGTCCTCGGTCCCTACCAACTCCTAATCGTAGGAGACCCACTCTGCCAACCCTTTTCCAACGCGCCTGCCCCAGAGCTAGACCTCCATCTGCGACATATCGAGCTGGGCGATTCCATCCCACTCGAATTCCCCCCCGACGCGCCAAAGTACTCGGACTGGTCCAAGCTCGATGGAAGCCGCGCCGATCGCCGCACTCCCTTAGCCCCAGTAACGATCAGCATGCTCTTCGATGGCGCTTCGCTGCGGGCCGGTCGCATCCAACCCTCCGTCAAGCTACGACTCAACAACCTGCCGGCCGGCTTCCACGAACTCACCGTTCGGCTTGCCGCCGACGACCCGCTGTCCCAGAGGAGCGATTTTCCGCTACCGGTCTGGATCGGCCCCACCAACTCCATCCAAGCCGACTGGATCGACCACCCCAAGTCGCAGTCCACCAACTCAGTCACTTCCGATCAGCTCAATTCGACGCCTGCCACTCCGCACCGAATATCACTGCAAAAGCAGACCGCGACGATCCACATCAAGGCCCCCGGGGCGACCAGTCTTGCCATCCTGCACAACTGGAAAGAGCTCAACAGGACCCCTGGGGAAGAAGGAACGCTTGAGGTTTCGCTGGAGGATATCGGCAGAGGCCCCTGCCTCCTGCGGCCCCAAGCGACTCTCCCCGATGGATCGACCATCCAAGGACTCCCCATGGAGCTTGAGATCACCCCCTAAGCGATCGCCCCAATCGTACAACCCGCTACGGGGAGGCCGAGGAACCAGCGGAAATCGAGACAACCCCAATTTCCATGGTGAACAAGAACGCAGCGGTACAAAATCTAGCGGCATGGTCGACTCTTCTCCCCAACAGGTTAGAATCCAGCCGAGAGTTTCTTATACACCGCAGCTGCATCACGTCAGTGGACATGCCCCACTCTAGTTAGCTCCACATGTAGCCCTGCGGTAGCCCCAACTGAAATCGAAGCACGCGATTACGGCCTGCACTACCGGCTAGAGAACTCCCGAGCCGTCAGCCCCTGACGCTCCACCCAACTTATCTTATCTGCTTAGCCCTCAACATTTCGAAGGATTCCCCCGGGATGGCTGCTCCTACTGACGCCAAGAAAAAAAAGTGGCGCAAAGATACTCCGGAACCCGCGCAACCCATCCTCGACCGCACGCCCCCTTGCGATGTATCTGCTGAAATTGCTGTCCTGGGCAGCATTCTGCTACTGCCCGATGTCTGCGACGACCTCGTCATGATCCTCAAGGCGGATGACTTCTACGACGACGCCAACCGCATCCTATACACCCACATGACGTCGATGGTGGATATGGGACAAAAGATCGACGTCACCCTGCTGGTGAATCGCCTCAAATCGAGCAGCGATTACGAGACCGTGGGTGGCAGCGCCTACTTAGCCATGTTGGCCAACAGCGTCCCCAATGCGGCCCACGCCGTCTACTACGCTGAGATCGTGCGCAGTAAAGCCACCTTTCGCCGCCTCATCGAAGCCAGCACCTCCATCCTGCGCGACGCCTACGACGAAGCGTTCGAAGCAAAGGAATTGCTGAGCCAAGCGGAACAGAAAGTCTTCCAAATCCAGGATGAGCGGAGCACGCAAGCAGCCAACTCGATCGGCGACCTACTCACCTCGGCCATGGAGCGGATTGACGCCAGAATGAAGGGCACCCACTCGGTCGGAGGAGTCGATTCGCACTTCACCGACTATGACGCCATGAGCGGGGGCCTGCACAATGGTGAACTCGTCATCTTAGCGGCTCGCCCCTCCATGGGGAAAACCGCCTTTGCACTCAACGTGGCGGAGAACGTCGCCCTCTTAAGCCGCGCGCCGGTGCTGTTCGTTAGCCTCGAAATGTCCGGTATCGAATTGGCGGATCGCCTCCTGTGCTCCGTCGCTCGCGTCAATGGCCACCAACTTCGCAACGGCTCGATCTCCCAAGACGATCGCAAACGACTGGTCGAAAAGGCGGTGGAGATCAGCAACGCCCCACTCTATGTCGACGACTCCCCAAGCCGTACCGTGAGTGAAATTGCCGCCGTCGCCCGCCGCATCCGACAACGCGAGAAAGCACTGGGATTGATCGTCATCGATTACCTGCAGCTCATCGAACCGGACAACCCCAAAGATCCGCGGCAGGAGCAAGTCGCCAAAATCGCCCGGCGACTCAAGGGACTTGCGCGGGAAGCCAAAGTCCCCCTACTGTGCCTCGCGCAGCTCAACCGTCAGGCAGAAGAAGGCAAAGACCACCGCCCCAAGCTTAGCCAACTGCGGGAATCGGGAGCGATCGAGCAAGATGCTGACGTGGTAATGTTCGTTCACCGCGAAGAATACTACCACCGCGGCGATGAAGGATCGCAGTTTGCTGGCCAAGCCGAAATCATCATCGCCAAGCAGAGAAACGGCCCCGTGGGCGACGTCCTGCTGACCTGGGAGAAAGAGTACACTCGCTTCCGCGACCGCTCGCCAGAGAGACATAGCGAATTCGACAACTTCTCAGACTTCCAAGCTCCCGGTGGCTTTTAGAGCAGACTCGCAGCCGAACCCGCACTGCGCGAACGCCTCCGTAGGAGCCGGGCAACCTCGCACCCGCCCCGTCCGTTCGACACGCGGAGCGACGGCGGAACATCGCCCACACAGATCTGACCCGAAATACTGATCCGAAATTTGCACGCCCGCTTCTGGCGTGCTCACCTCGGACACGCCTGCTTCAGGCACGCCTGCTAGCTTGGAAGATCGACTCCAGCCCACCCATAAAAAAACCCGCAACCCCAGCCAGTGTACCGGCGAAGATTATCGGGTCACTGGCTGGCGCCGCGGGCTCGTGCCCAACAATGCCGAAGAATTGCCGGGAAACGTTCTATTCCAGCCCAAGTCGAGCAATGAGCACGCTCGCGCCAGGCGTTAGCTTTCGCAACTTCTCAGCCACGACAGCCTTATCAGCGCTGCCCGTACCAACTCGTTGAGTCAACTTGGCAACTTTTTTCTTGCGGTGACGACGACGACGCAACTCTCGGGTTCGTTCTGTTCCCATCTCGATTTGGTGACCTTAAACTGAAATTGTGGATTGCAATGGGGAAGGGGACTGCCCGCCCAAGAAAACCGAACTCTCCAGGGTAACGCACACGACATCCGCCGAGTTCGCCTGTAGGCAGCACTACTAAAGTTAGTATTGATTCCCAGCCCGGTCAATGTCGCGCAGTGGACATCCTCTCAGTATATCGGCCATTCCTCAGCTTCCAACACTCTAAATGGACGCACGGCTACTCTAAATAGCTCGATAACCTATGATGGGGACTTCACCCGCACTCGATAGCCGGACTGGTAATCCGCAGCCGGGTTTGGCAAGATAGCACCTCCATTCCTGCTGGCGCCTGCTCCAGCTCGATTCGTCACGCGTTCCCCCCACAAACGAGTATTCAACATGCCCTCCAACGAGCCCATTGCTGTAATTCTTGCCGCTGGGCGCGGGACTCGCATGCAAAGCGAGCTCCCTAAAGTGCTGTTCCCAGCCCTCGAACGCCCCATGATCCACTGGGTCATCGACGCCTTGCAGGCAGCTGGAATCAAGAAAAACATCGTGGTCGTCGGCTACCGAGCCGACTCCGTTGAAGCGGAACTCGCCTCGCGTCCCGGAGTCACGTTCGCCTTGCAAGCCGAACAGAAGGGGACAGGGCACGCCGTGGAAATGTGCCGCGAGCAACTCGCCGCACACCAAGGCCCCGTGCTAGTAGTCGCCGGCGACTCGCCGATGATTCAAACCGACTCCATTCGCAGCCTACTCGAGAAATTCCACGAGGGTGGCTACTCTTGCCTACTCGGGACGCTCATCAAAGACAACCCTACCGGACTCGGACGGATCCTCAGGGACGCGAACGGCAAATTCGAACGGATCGTCGAACACAAGGACGCTACTGAAGCCGAAAGGGAAACCAGGGAGGTGAACATGAGCACCTACCTCTTCGACTCCCAAGCACTACTCTGGGCGCTGTCACAACTTGACAACTCCAACTCCCAGGGAGAGTTCTATCTCACCGACTGCCCCGAGATCTTATTGCGAGATGGCCGCAAAGTTGACGCGGCTCCCGTCCTCAAGCCTTGCGAATCCCTCAGTATTAATACAATTGAGGAACTTGGCTTGGTCGAGGCCCAAATGCGAGCCATGGGTTACCCAGCCAGCTAGCTTCTACCTTTCTTGATTTCCCCCATTTCCTGGCAAAGAGCGTCCCCTTGACGGTTCTACTGAGCCCCATCCACGAGTCTGGCATGCGTGAATTAAAAATACTGAGTGGCAGAGCCAATCCTCAGCTGGCGCGTGACATCTGCAGATCGCTGCACCTCAACCTGGGCTCCGTCTCGCTCGGAAAATTCCCCGATGGGGAGAATTTCTGCAAGATTGACGACGACGTCCGAGGCCGCGATGTCTTCCTGATCCAGCCCACCAGCCCGCCGGTAAACGACACGCTGATGGAATTGCTGATCATGATCGACAGCTGCAAGCGGGCCAGCGCGGCGCGGGTCACCGCCGTCATTCCCTACTTCGGCTACGCGAGGCAGGATCGCAAAGACGAGGGACGCGTCCCCATTACCGCCAAGCTCGTGGCTAACATGATTGCCCGCGCGGGCGCCGACCGAGTCCTCACCATGGACCTGCATGCCCCTCAGATCCAAGGCTTCTTTGACGTCCCGGTTGACCACCTCTACGCCGCCCCCGTCCTCAACGACTATTTCGAAGCCATGGGGCACCCGCCCGAGGACCTGATCGTCGTCAGCCCTGATGAGGGAAGCATTAAACGCGCGATCGGACACTCCAAACGGCTCGGAGGACGCCTGGCCATCGTGGACAAGCGACGCGATAACGCCCTGGAAACCACGCAGAAAAATATCATTGGCAGTCCCGTTGAAGGCAAAATCTGCATCATGTTCGATGACATGATCAGCACAGCAGGTTCGATTTGCGGGGCAGCCAAGTTGGTCCATGAAGCCGGAGCCAAAGAAATCCACTTGGCCGCCACTCACGGAGTGCTGTGCGGAGACGCCATCGAGAAAATCCGCCAAGCTCCCATCAAGTCACTCTGCATCTGCGACACCATCCCACTTTCTCCCGAGAAGAAGCTGAGTGCCATCCAGGTCGTATCAGTCGCCCCTCTGCTAGCCGAGGCCATCCGTCGCATCCACCACCACAAGTCGATCAGCGAAATGTTTCGCCCACCCAACACGTAAACCCACCCGCCGCACAACGACTCGTTGAAACCGCACCCCATCCCGCGCGTGCTCGTTGCAATTGCACCCGCCGCACAACGACTCCATGAAATTGCAACCCGCCGCTTGAGCAAGGAAAGATAACCTCCGCTACAGGGCAACTTAAGGATGCTACCTCCGCATTAAAATTCAAATTGCGATTAAATCAACAGCCCGCGTGAGCCAGGATAGAAGATGGTCGCCGCTACAGGGCGGCTAGAGGCACTACCGCTGCAAAATTGGGATCGCGTCTAAAGCGACGTTCCGTAAACAAGGCGAGAGCAGCCACTGCCACAGTGAGACCGATGGCGTGACCATCGCTCCGAGATCGCCAATCTCTTGCCGCCAACTGCCGTGCGAGTCCCAACCACGATCGCTGGGGGCGCAACTCCGCCACTTTAGCGCGACATAAGAAACTTTCCCGCTAGGTAAAGAGCGAGACGGCGGATTCACGCCTCTAGAATTCTTCGGGTTTATCCTTGCGGAACACGGCCACAATATCCTCGACCGGGACTACGAACAACTGATTATCTGGTTCGAAATCGACGGGAATCGCATTCTTGGGATGAAATAGCACCTTGTCGTAATTGCGAAGCGGCACATCTTCATCATGCGCGACCAAGCGAGACACGGTGACGATCCGCCCGGTGATGGTCGGTATCTCTGCCGCGTCGGGCAGTGCAATACCTCCCTTAGTCTCCCTCTTGGGCTCATCCTTGAGCACCAGCACTCGCCCACCGATGGGTTCGATATATTGAAGATCGGTCTTTTTCTTAACCATAGCGTGTAAATCGTATCAGTAAAATGTGCGTCTATCTCAGCCCAATCGAGCCACCCCGACGGCCACTTCCCAACATCACTCCCCTTGGAAAACCAAGGTTGTCGCCGAGATTAGATTCCGAAGGCTCGCAAATTACTTGAGCCGAGCAACAGGGGCAAGCGGTAACAGCGGGGAAAAATGCAGGCTTCGAGGGCCGTCGCCCCCGCAAATTCCCCCGAGGCGTTAATTTCCGGTTCCGCCCAATTAGGCCGGAGGGGCAGGTGGGTGAGGTCCGACATCTAGTAGATTGCGGTCCCAAGCGAGAAATCCACCGAGTCGCGGTTAGCAGCACAGTCCCCCAACCCGCCAGAATCTGACAAATGGGGGGGGATTGGCACCAAATCACGCGAGCAGCGGCCCGCCAAAAGGGCTATCGCCCCTCAAACAGCATCAAATCTTCACCATTGGGCTTGCAATTCGCAGGTTGCTCTTGAAAGAACGTTAGCTTTTGAGATACTTGCCCGTTCGCATCGGCCGCGAGGATTGCTGAAAGTGCGCAGTGGACGCTTGCCGACTAGCTCCGCTTCAATTTTGTCCTTATGAAATTCGTGGAAAACACGGTCTCGCTCGCCCTTCGCGTTTGAGACCGACGAACCGATTAATGACAAACTCCTGATATCAACGGGCGTACCTACGCCAATAGTTTATAGACGCAGGCCAATTCCTTCATTGGCCACACACGATGTACTGGTGAAACACATACTGGTGAAATATGAGTAGTGAAACGATCGAAGTTAAGAAGCGTGAACAAGTCGGCACGGCAGCTTGCAATAAATTGCGTGCCACCGGCTATGTCCCCGCTAACCTATACGGCCACGGCGAAGCCAATGTCAATTTGGCAGTGCGCCACGATGCCATTGGGAACGTGATCAAGCATGGGACCAAAATTTTGGCCCTCACCGGTGACATCTCGGACACCGCCTTGCTGCGAGATGTTCAGTGGGATGCGTTCGGCATGGAAGTCCTGCACGTCGACTTCACCCGCGTCTCCAAGGGTGAGTCGGTCGAGGTCACCCTACCACTGCACCTGCACGGTGAAGCCCCCGGCACATCGCAGGGTGGAATCCTAGGACACGTATTGCACGAGCTGACCATCCTCTGCCCAGCTTCCGCTGTACCTGAGGATCTGCAAGTCAACATTGCCAAGCTCAATCTCGGCGAAGCCATTCACGCGAGTGAAATTGAGATTCCAGCTGGCGCATCGCTGGTGACCGACGGTGGTGAACTGGTCGTTCACATCGTGAAACCTGCCGGTGCTACCGAAGACGCGGATGCAGCGGATGAACCCGAAGTCATCGGACAAGCAGACAAACAAGAAGATGCCAACTAGTCTTCCGTGGAGGGCGGCCTTGTGAGTGCAAGTGCTCCAACCCAGAAGATGGTGGTCGGCCTCGGTAACCCCGGGGCCAAGTACGACCGGACGCGGCACAATGTTGGATTCGAAGTCCTAAATCGACTAAGCCAACAATACTTTGCTCCCGCTCCTCGCACTAAATTTGAAGGACAGTACACTAGCATCACCGTTGGACCCACCAACTTGATCCTGGTCTGGCCTTTGACCTACATGAACAACAGCGGACGTTGCGTACGCGCGACGGCCGATTTTTATAAAATAGACCTTGAGCACGAATTGCTGGTCGTCTGCGACGATCTGAGTTTGCCCACCGGTAAACTTCGAATTCGGCTCAAGGGCTCTGGAGGCGGCCAAAAAGGACTGAACGACATCCTGCGGGTGGCGGGCAATCAGAACGTCCCCAGGTTGAGAATTGGAATTGATCGACCACCACCACGCTGGGATGTGTCGGACTACGTCCTCGGACGTTTTAGCTCCGACGAAACCCCAGTCATCAGTCAAGCTGTGCAAGCGGCCGCTGATGCGGTGCGAGATTGGTGCATACACGATATCGCGTACTGCATGAATCAAGTCAATTGATTGCAAATCGAAATAGCGACCTGCCTTAGCTAGGTCACACACCCACCACTGGGCACGTATTACACGGCCTCAATCAACCACACATTTAGAACAAAACCGATCGGGAGTCTGGGACTTGGCTACTAACTGCTACGACTGCTTCTTTATTTTCGACAGCAACAAATACAACCGCGATCCAGGTGGAGTGGCAGCGACCGCTCAGAAAGCGATCGAAGATCTCGGTGGCGAAATCCTCGCCAGTCGACTGTGGGAAGAACGCAAGCTGGCGTATCCAATCGAAGGCCACAACAAAGGCACCTACTGGATCACCTACTTCAACATCGACAGCAGCAAGTTGGTCGAATTCAACCGGACTTGCCAACTCAATGACAATATTTTGCGATTCTTGGTCACCAAGGTCGACCCACGCTTGGTCGATGCCCTGGTTGCGCACGCCACCGGCGTCAACCAAGTCACCGAAGAACAACCTGGAGAGGAAGAAGCCGTTGCCGCTGGCGCCGGAAACGAAGAAGCGAACTAGTTTCCCGTAATTCTCCTGCAGGGGTTCACCCGGGTGCTTGATGCGATTCGGTGCACCCGATAATTTGCTTACCGGAGAATTTGCACAACTTGCGATGTTCAGCGACAATGAGGCGATTGGACTGACTGGCAACTTGAGCAGGTTCAATGTCGTTGCGGTTCAGTCGAGCTCGCCACAACCCACCAGTTGTGCCGCGTCCTCCTCCCCCTGAACGCGACCTGTATTACGAGCGAATTCAACCAGGAGCGGAGACGATGGCTAGTTACAATCGAGTCATTTTGATGGGTAACTTGACGCGGGATATCGAATTGCGATATACCCCGGCTGGAACGCCCGTAACCGAAGTAGGACTGGCGGTCAACGATCGTCGCAAAGGCCAGAATGGAGAATGGATCGACGAAACCACGTTTGTCGACATCACCTTCTGGGGTCGCACTGCTGAAGTCGCCTCGGAATACCTCAGCAAGGGCTCGCCGGTGTTCATCGAAGGACGCCTCAAGCTCGATACCTGGGAAAAAGACGGACAGAAAAATTACAAGCTCCGAGTGGTATGCGACCGCATGCAACTCCTCGGTGGAAGAGACGGCTCCGGAGGAAGTAGCAACAATGCCAACAGCGGCGGTGGTAGTGCCAGAAGCACTCCCAGACCCGAGGCAACGAGCTACTCGCAATCCAGCGCCTCAGCCCCCCCGGAACCCGATCATCACGGTGGAATTGGTGGCGACGAAATCCCGTTTTAAGGATGGTCGCCCACAAGGCCGCAGTTTGAACCAGCGCCTCCCTCACGAGGCTGTAGTGACATTCAGTAAACAATTTGAGAACGTAAGCCAAGCGAGTTGAATGATGGTTGCCGCAAAAACACGAGCACGACGCGAACAATTCAAGCGACTGCCCAAAGGGGCCAATGGCGGCATCGAGTTGCTGCTGATCCAAAATGTGGATCATGTTGGCAAGCAAGGAGAGGTTGTTGAGGTCCGTGCCGGACACGCCAACAACTTCCTGCTACCTCAAGGCCTAGCCATTATCGCTACCGAACACCACAAGCGGATGGTCGAGAAGCACAAGGCGAAGCTCAAAGAAATCGAGAAGAAGCGCCTCAGTGGCCTCCAAGGCTTGGCCGATAAGATTGCTCAGCAATCGATCACCATCGAAGCCAACGCCAACGACGAAGGTCACCTGTACGGTAGCGTCGGAGCACCTGAAATTGCTGCGGCTCTCAAGGCCAATCAAATCGTCGTCACCGACGACCAGATCCGCCTGCAAGGCCCGCTCAAGGAACTCGGCTTGTACACGGTCAAAGTTCACCTGCACCAAGAGATCGAATGCGATCTCAAGGTATGGGTCGTCCCCACCGCTGCCTAACAGCAGCACAGCGATACGGACTCCCGCCCTAGATGGGAGCGAGCGACGAAAAGTGGTAGCGGTCCTTCAAGAGCGCTACCACGAACACAACCAACGCCTTCCCACGTTATCCCGACGTGAACTGGACTGGCGGAGGGTGCCGTAGAATTGTATAAAGGCACAAAACGGGGCTGTGGCGGAACTGGCAGACGCGCTAGATTTAGGTTCTAGTACCGCAAGGTGTGCAGGTTCGATTCCTGTCAGCCCTACTTAACCACCCTAGTTCGGGTGCAAATGATTGCAAGGGCAATGGTTTCAATGTGGAATCATTGCCTTGCTTCGCGCAACCATGGAAGCCGAAAGGCAGCGAACTCGACAACGGCCAGAACGTTGATACCATTGGGAGCATGATCGAAATGGAAAAAACCGAAGAACACAGCGATTTTTGCGAACGTGTCAAAGCACGTCGGCAAGAGCTTGGATTGACCCAAGTTGAAATGGCGGAACGTCTCGGATTGACCCAATCTACATACGCTTCGATCGAGCGCGGGCGATATGAGCCAGGCCTCAACCAAATCTACCGAGTTGCCGCCGCCTTAGAAACAAACATCCATGAGCTACTACCAGTAGCTGTAAAATCCGAATTCTAAAATATCGCAAATATTGCGCATTCTCACTATTGCAGCAATAGTGAGCATTCTCTATATTCGGCGACGTTCAGTCAATGAACGCCCGCCGAGCCTCTAACTTTTGCGAGTCGTGCTCGTGCCGCGGTCGGATACTTCCGCGGCAATCTTGCGAGCAATCATCAGACTGGACGACCAAGCGCCCACCTATTCGCGTTGCTGTACCGCAGGATAGTTGGGCGCGTTTACTTCGCTGGATTCGCGGCGGGGGGACGTCTGGTCTGGTTTGAGCCAGGCACCCCTGCCGCGTTGTTCAGCGAGCCGAACAACGCCTAAGCAAGGGAATCCAGCCATGCAAGCGGCCGAAACAATCGAGCCATTGGGAACCGTCCCACTTTCTTCACTGCCAATCGTCCGAGCCTACGCCCTCCTGCGAGGCGAAACCGAAGGACGCTGGCTTACCCCCGAACAAATCGCGGAGATCGGGCACGTTTGCGGAGAAATCCGCCAGCTCGGCGAGACATGGTGCGCTACCTGCGAACGATGGTGGGCCATTGTCGCCCGCATCGACACCGAAGGGGAGCTCGGCCGATGCTAACCACCACCAGCGAAGCAACCGCCCTAGACGCGATCGAGCAGTGGAACAACAGCCACCCCGACGGAACGCGGATCATCTACCAATTTGGCGAAGTGCCAGTCCGAACAACGACCATAGGCGGCGCCTTTGCGATCAACGGCCGGCCAATGCTCAGGCTAGCGGGAGTAGCTGGCGCCGTCGATCTTTCGGCCGTCAAAGTCTCACCGTTCCACGCGTGGGTACGCGTTCACCGCCGCCGCCGAATGAGCCATTGGGTGGAAGGATGGTGGGACGATCAAGCCCACCTAGAAAGCGACCTCGAACTCCTTGCGAAACGCGACGAGGCTTTCGAATCCTACGAATATACCAACGTGAAGCCGTCGGAGCTTTAACGATGGAGGCGACCAAGATCAGACGCGGCCGCGCGAAGGATGGCAAGCCATTGAATCCAGGCCAGCAGATTGTGAAGCTGCGAGGGTGCCCCGATTGCGACAGCCGCGGCTACTTTCTTTTGAACCCGTTTATCCCAAATTTTCGAGCGCTCCTAAGCTTTTCGAACTTAACCCAGTGCCAGACCTGCCTGGACTGCCAAACCTATTGGAAGCTTTACGGAGCGTTGCCACCCGAGATTGTGCCCGAGTTGACCACGAAAGATTGATCCCACTTAACCACTCAGAAACGGAGTTTTGTAGATGCTAGTTTTGTCCAGAAACCTAGACGAGTCGATCGTGATAGGCGAACAAATCGAAATTGTCATAGTGGAGGTGCGAGGCGACCGAGTGCGACTCGGCATAAAAGCACCCAGGACGACGGCAGTACACCGCAAGGAAGTTTTCCAAGCGATCAAGCGAGCCGGCGGCGACATCAACAAGAAACGCGGCGAAGTTGTGCCGGCTTAAGAAACTACCGGAAAGGGGCCTTTGCGTGACGTTGTCACGCGTCCTAGGTGTGCGGAGCGGTAGAGCCAGGGGAGACCGCCGACTAAGGCATAAGCCCTGGTAGGACAGGCCCCGCTATGAGAGACCCGGCGCCCAAGTTGGGCGCCGGGTTGTTTTTACAAGTTGAAAATTTGGGCCGGTAGCTCAACGGTAGAGCACTAGGCGGGGAGGCGTGGAATAAGCCGCAAGGCCGTATCCGCCACACGTCGCCCCCTAAACTCCCAACTAGCGATGCGGGTTCGAATCCCGACCGGCCTATTCTTACTAGGCGCCATGCCAACCGGCCTGGACGCCTAGCCGTAGGCCCCCGGCGCCAATCGTGGCGCCGGGGATCAGAGCACCAAGAGTGAGACCATGCGAACGGAATCGAAGAAACTGCGCACAAAATCCGCCCTTTCCTATTTCGGAAGCGATAGCGAAGTCGCCGCCGAGCTCGCGGCCAAGCTCAACGGATGCCGACACATCACCATCGCGTTTGCCGGTGGCCTGTCGATCCTACCCCACCTTACCGCCCGCGGAATTGTCGCCAACGATCTAAACGCGCACGCGATGAACTTCTACCGCGTAGCAGCCGGCCGACACGGCGAAGCCGCAAAGCTAGAGCTCGCCGAACGATGCGCTACGACGCTCAGCCATCCCGAGGAATTGGAGCTCGCGGCTAAAGCGATGCAGTTTTTTAACACTCCATCGACCAGGGACTACGGTTGCGCATTTCATGCTTGGGCGTACTGGGCATGCTGTTGGCTACCACGTAAAGGCAAAGGCGGTACGAAATCGCCGCCGAGCCTCCCCTCAGTCAGACGCGAGGCCACAGGCGGGAACAACGCGAGCCGCCTAGTTTCAGTTGCGGCCGATCTGAACACATGGGCGCAGCAGTTCAGACGCTGCGAATTCGAATCGGTGTGCTTCCGCGATCTACTGCGAAAAGTTAAGGACACCGCTGCCTGCGGTATCTACTGCGACCCGCCATGGGTTGGAGCCGGCAACAACTATATGCACAGCTTTGCACTAGAAGACCACGTCGACCTAGCCGACGCGTTGGCGAGATTCCGAAAAGCGGCCGTCCTAATCCGCTACGGAGACGCCCCGCTAATCCGCGAACTCTATCGAGAATGGCGGATCGAGGAGCGGTTCAGCCGAACACAGGCCAACAGCCAAATCGGCGAACTATGGATTACGAGAGCATAGGAGCCACGATGAACCATGGACAAACCAAAACGAACGCGCAAGGCAACGCGGCCGATACCGGAAGCGATGCGCCGCCGCTTCTACCTAGCCGCCTGGGACTTGGCCTGGTCCGGTCACTTCTACCACGACGCGCCGGAGACGGAAGCATTCCTCGACAAATGGGGCTCAGGTTCACTAATCGCCAGGCGGCACGGCTTGACCATCCTATGGCTTACAGCCATGGCAGGACGATTCAACGAACTAGCCTCGGCGCTGTTGACGGATGTCAACGGCGAAACGATCGAGATACGACGATCGAAACGCGGAGCGGTTCACACGATCCAGATACAAGCCGAGCTAATCGAATGCACGACGGCCTGGTTTCGGAGACTTGCAGCCGAAGCCGCCGACACCGGCCCTCCCGTAAACGGCCGTTGGAAAAAATACTACGCCGCAATGCACGCGAGCAAATACCTACTTCCGAGCGCCACCGGCGGCCGGATGAATTGCGACGTGTTCAACCGAGACACGGCCGGACCACTTGGCGAGCTGTTTGGTTTCAAGTGCTCGTCGCATTGCTTCAGGGACACAGCCTGCCAGGAAGCAATGCGAGCCGTGAAGAAAGACGCAAACCTCGATGTTCGCGCCGTTCAGGCCCTGCTGGGGCATCGAAATCTAAACACGACCGAAGTCTACATACGCAAGCAAGACGCGGCGCAGCTCGCATTGAAACTCTACACCGAGTAGAAAACGGGCGGCTATCCGCTCCGCGCACCCGAGCCGCAGGCCAGCGGATCGGACCGAGGAGCCGAGCGCCGCATTCCAACCGCCGCCACTCCAGACACCAAAGCGACGAGCCACCATAACCGCGGCATTAGAGCGACTAATCCCGCACGTATGAAGTTTAACCAAACTTCATACCTACTCAGTTTGAAACGTCATTTTGACCGTTGACCGTGGAGCGTACGCACAATGCGAGCCTTCGAAATCCAAACCGACGCCCTATGCGAAGTCTGCCACGAGCAACCAGCCGACCACCTTGTGAAAGGTGTTCAGCTAGTCGCCCCTTGGCAAAACTTCGGACACCGCGCGACAGTCTGCGCGAAATGCCTACCCGCGATCGAAGAAACGACGGCGGACGACCTAACGTGGATCGAATCGGAATAAACACCCCAGAGGAGCCGAGCAAGTGACCTGGTTAATAGTAGACGGAAACAATTGCTACGCCCGCGACGCGTTCGTCAACGCGGCCGGAGCGGCCCACGCCACGCTCCGGCGCTTGCGCGATGTTCGCGCCAACATGCAAGCGACCCGCGCGGTTATTTGTTGGGATTCGCCGAGCTTCCGCCACGAACTATTCGCCGGATACAAAGCCGGCCGAGGCGAAAAGCCCGCCGGCTTCCAAGCCGGCCTGGATGAAGTGAAAGCCGGAACCGCGGCAATCGGGTATGAGAGCTACGAGTGCGAAGGCTTCGAAGCCGACGACATAGCCGCCACCGTTGCAGCCGCGGCCGTCGACGAAGGAGAGCAGGCGCTAATCTACTCCAACGACAAGGACCTCCACCAATGCCTGGTGGCCGGCCTAGTCTCACAAGCTACGGCAGTCCGGCGGCCCACATCGTTGACGCTCAGCTATGACGTTTTAACGGCCAAGCAACTAAAAACGAAATTCGGAGTCCATCCGCATCAGTGGGTAGACTTTCGAGCCTTGACCGGCGACAAGTCGGACGGAATCCCCGGTTGTGTCGACATTGGACCGAAAGCCGCTCAAACCCTCCTGACGAAATTTGACTCGCTCGACGAATTCTACCGCAAGCCATTTGCCGCCAAGATTCAAGACAAACAGCGGCGAAACCTCCTGGCCTACCGCGAGGAGCTCGCGAAAGCTCGGCGACTCTTGCGACTAGTTCGCAATGTCCCGCTACCGTCTACATTTTACGAGGCGGTCGCCCTATGACATTCGAACAAGCCGCCGCCCTAGTGGCCGAGGTTGAACGCTCAGGACGCGCACGAGTGCTAACCGTCGGCCGTTTCCTACCGCCGCACGAAGTAAGACCCAATAGCCCCTGGGGACTTGCTGTCATGCCGAACAAGTCGCCAACCGGAAAGCCGGTCGTCGTATGGGACCGCTCAGGATGGCTAAAGCTATCGCCCGAGCCGGCACCACGACGCGACGCCAAGACCAACGCACAACCAACCCTATTCTAAAGAAAGGAGCCCGCAGGGATGCAAGAGACGTTCGACTGGACCTGGGCAGAACGCCGCGAATGGATCACCGAAGCCGATTTTCCGAAGGGGAGAGCCTACGACGGGAGCTCAGTATCGGCCGCGGCAATGGTGGCCGTTCTCAACGCGATTAACGACCACCTGGGAAAAAATCCGGTCGCGTGGCCATCGCAAGCGAAGATAGCGGAGAAAACCAAGCTAAGCGAAAAGACTATCCAGCGAGCAAGCGAAGCGCTCCAGTCGCTCAGCCTGTTGATTGTGGAGCCCAAGAAAGGCCGAAGCGGAACCAATCACTACCGGATTGTGTGGACCGAGCTTCAGCTCTTGCAACCAGCACGCCGCGCCGCCTGGGAAGCGATTTTGCGCGAGAAGCAAACCCGAACATTGACCCGCGGGAGTGCCCGAAACCAATCGGACATTCCCGCCGAGCAATCGGACATTGTGGGGGAGCAATCGGACATTCTGACCGACCAATCGGACACTATGTCCGATGAATACCACAAAGGAAAACCACAAAAGAAAACCACCACCACTCCAGAGCCTGACCAACGAGCCGAACCCCAAACGGACGTGAGAACCTGGGAAGTGGTGGTGAGTGAGTTGATTGAGTTGGGATTGAGTGAGACCGGAGCGCGACAAGCTGCTGCAGCGGCAAGGAACCGCGGTCTAACACCCGATCAAGCCCACGAACTAGGGGAGACCTACCGAACGCGGACCCGTCCAGGATACGCCGGAAAAGCTCCAACCGTGGGTTGGCTATACCGTTGGCTAACCGGGCAAAGCACGCCCGAGCCTGACCCAGCGGAACGCCCGAAACCAGTCACAAGTGGACGCGGCGACGCGTTGACACGCGACCAAATCGACGCCGAGCGAAGGCGCCGCGAAATTATCCGCCAGGCACGTAGCCGCGGACTCAGCGAAGAACAAATACGCAAAGCCTGCCAGTCGATCGGAGTAGCCTATTGACCTAGCCAAAATCAAATTTTTGAACCAAACAACGGGAAATTGAGCGCTACGGCGTAAACTGCGAGCTTCTACCGTCGATAGAGTCGGACGCCACGAAAGACGCACCAGTGCCACGCAATTTGCCACGCCTAGTAAAGTTACTAGCTAGCGGCGCGACGCTCGAAACAGCAGGCGCGAAAATCGGTATTTCAAAAACCACCGCGCAGCGATGGATCGCTCGATATGGCACGGATGCCAGGCGGCGGATTAAACCCCGGTTGACCTGCGAAACGAGCCGACGCATACGCGAACTGCGCCGAGAGGGTAAAACGCTGCGCCAAATAGCAGACGACCTTGGAGTCTCTCCAGGAAGCGTTCACAGCCACGCCGCGAGGCCAACCGCTCGACGTTGCAGCAAATGCCGGCAACGCTACAGCGGCGAAAATTGCCTGCTATGCGAGGCCCGAAGCTATCGCCAAAACGCCCTGGCCGCGACGGCCTAACAAACTTTCCCATTGTGAAGGATTCCACAAATGCGACCGATGCTCGTTGCGCTGGCAGCTCTTGCGCTGTTTAGCTTCCCGGCCCCAGCCGAGGCCCAATTGTTCAAGAGACTAGCAAAGCCAACGCAAGCAGCGAACGTATGCACCGGACCCGAATGCCAGGCACGAGCCCAGGCACGAGCCCAGGCACAAGCAGAGCTCCCAAGCCAACCCGCCTACATCAACCCAGCCGGCCCCAGCCGTAGCTTGGTCGACGTCCCATGCTCACAGCACGAGTTGATTCTGGAGAAGCTATGGGAGCCCGTCGACATCACCGGCGCCAGCGGACCAACCGAAGCCGCGGCAGGCGATCGAATGGCCAGGATTATCTCGGCTACCGTACGCGTGACAGTTTCGGGGGTCTGCGGATCAGGAACCGTTGTCGGCCGTGATTCGCTTGGCAATGCCCTAGTGTTGACCAATGCACACGTAGCCGGCACGCAACGTGGCCGGGTTGTAAGTCTCCAGCGGTGGAACCCAGACGGAACCAGTGAAAAGGGAAACGGCGCGATTATCGCCGCCGGCTACGGCCGCGGCTTGTCGGTTGATTTTGCCCTCCTCAAATGCAATTCCACGTTCGCGGCCGAAGTTGAACCGATCCCACTAGCCGACCGATACCCAAAGGCCGGCGCACCGGTCACGACCTACGGTTGCCCCCGCTGCGAATGGCCTAGCATGCAAGTGCTCAGCTTGACGCGATCCGAAGGCCAGGTTTTGCGATGGCTACCGGAAGCGATCGGAGGCCGGAGTGGCTCCAGTGTGATCGACCACACCGACGACGGCCCGCGCGTTGTCGGCCTGCTCACATGGGGAGGCGGTGGCGAGGGGCTAGGACAGTCGACCCCGTTTCTATTGTCCGCGATGCGCGGAGCAATGCCCAAGGCTTTCGACGTTCTGCCAGCATACGCCCAAGAAGTGGCAACCGTCAGCCAAGTACCCTGCGGCCTTAATGGCGAGCTTCTCGCGGTGGCGAGCTTCGACCTACTCGACGCAGCGAACCCAGCCAGCCCCCTAAACCCGCTTAACCCGCTAAATCCGGCAAGCCCATTGCACCCGAACAACGTCCCGGCAAGCTCAGACGCCGACGGAGCAACCGACGGCGACGTGATCGACTCGATTATCGAGCATGGCCCAGACGCGCCGGAAGACTCAGACGATTGCGGCCTGTTGAATCGAAAGCCAAACGACGACGGCAAAGTGCTACCAATTCGACCCGATGGCCCAGTGAAGAAGATAGGCCAAAGCATCAAGACGGCTATCGCCTTTACGTTCTTCGGCGCCGTTCTCGCGGGACTGGCTTACCTGTACTTGAAAAACAAAGTCCCAATCTAAGCCCACCGCCACACCACGAGACGGAGCTCGACCAGTGTTCTATCTACTCGGCTGGATTGTCGCCAGCTATCTAGCCGCCGACCTACTCGCGGGATTCTGGCATTGGCTGGAAGACCGCTATTTTGAAGAGACTTGGCCAATTGTCGGCAAGTACATAGCCAAGCCCAACTCGCTACACCACGAACAGCCAACCGCGTTTCTATTCCAAAGCTATTGGAAACGAAACTGGACGACAATCTTACCCGCGGCCGTAGCGTTTGCCTGCTCATTGTGGCACCCAATCGCCCTTGTGTTTGTATTCGTTTCTCAGGCGAACGAGATTCACGCCTGGGCGCACAACAAGGGGAAGGTATCGCCGCTAATTGCTGCGATCCAAGAAACGGGGATCCTTCAGAGCCCCAAGCACCACGCCGAACATCATCGCAGCCCGTTTGCAATTCGCTATTGTGTGATGTCCGACCTACTCAACCCGATTTTGGATTATTTCCAATTCTGGCGAAAACTTGAAGGCTTGCTCGAGACGGCCACCGGAATTCGACCGAAGCCGGAGTAATGGCAGAACGAGCCAAGCGACTAGACCGTCGCAAGCAACGCGGGAGCAATCCCGCGAACAGGTTAGCGGCCGGGCGGCCCAACGCTACGCAACGCGGATATGATCGACGTTGGCGAGCCGCCCGCCGCCGCTACCTAGCCGAGAACCCAGCCTGCCGGCAATGCGAGAAACGCGGCCGAATTATCGCCGCTACAGTGGTCGACCACATCCAACCGCACAGGGGCGACGAAGTGCTATTTTGGCGCCGCTCCAATTGGCAACCACTCTGCAAGCGTTGCCACGATCAGAAGACCGCTAGCGGACTATAAACCATGGCCAAAGCAAGACGCGGCCGTAAGCCGAAGACAGAAGCCAAAAGCGAGCCACTCGCGGAAGTACCCGAACCGCCAAGCGACCTCGGAGCATACGCGGCGAACTATTGGCGCAGCCTAGCGCCCCAGCTTGTCGAGCTCGGCATTCTCACACCACTACACACGGAGACCTTCCGCGTTCTCTGCGAGACTTGGCAAGAGTACCGTACTCTCAGCCAGTGGTTGGAGGCGGACCCGTCACGAATGACGTTCATAACCGCCAGCGGCTACGAACAGGAAACCCCGCAGCTCAGGCAGCGCGACAAAGCCGCCGCCACGTTGCAAAAGCTATGGTCAAAATTCGGATTGACCCCCAACGCCCTAGCCCAGCTCGGAAAGCATGGCGGAGTTAAAGCCCGCACCGCTTCCGCAATCTCAAAATTCGCTCAAAAGAAATACGAAAACGACCAAGGGAACGCATAGATGAGCCGCAGATTTAAGCGAGTTACCATTCCGGCAAGCATTCAGGCTGGCAAGTGCTCTGGTATCTTCCCGATCGACCTAAGCACCGACGCCCAACTACAAGCGGCCGTCTTCCCCACCGGCCGGAACGTATACGTCACCGAGGACGACGGAGAAACCCCCGTCCCTGCCTGCTTGATTCCGAAGGGCCACATTTGCGGATCGAACGGCGGCTGGACCTGGTTTACTCAGCCCGTTGCAGTCTACGACCCCGTTGGAAACAACACGCTCACCGGATGGGTGAACCAACAAGGGGCGCGGCACATTTCCGTCTACAACCACGACACCAAGACCCAACAGGATATCCTCCTAAGTACGACCGACCTAGAAGGCGACGACCACAACAACCCGTCAATCTGCATTCGATCCGACGGCCGCTATTTGGTGGCCTACTGCGAGCACAACGAAAGGAACACGGTAAAGTTCCGAGTTTCCACCAACCCCAACGACGGCAGCGCATGGGATGCGGAGTATTCAATCACGCCCACGGTGGAGGGAATCCTATCCTATTCGCAGCTATGGAGGCTAAGCGGCGAAAATAAAATCTACCTTTTCGGCCGCCACAAAGGCGCCGACGCCTGGTACTACGTTACGTCGACCGACGACGGCGCCACCTGGTCCGCGCAAGTCGATTTTATCGACCACGGAACCTTCCAATGCTACCCACGATTCTGGACGAATGGCGTTGATAAATTCCTAATCGTCTGCACGAAGAAGGAAAACAACGTCAACTCCTTTATTGCCAACGAATCGGCAGGGGTTGCACTCGATTTGACCGGCAACCGGCCAATCTACGCGCTTCAGTACAACAGCGGGAGCGGGTGGGCGGAAATGAACGGCGACGCGCTAACGCTCCCAATCGTCCACACCGACTACGGAGCCTCCAGCATTATCGCCACCGACGCCGGCAACGATTCGCGATGGGTGGGAGACATCACACAGGACGCCGAAGGAGTCGTCCACGCCCTTTATTACGTCTACCCAAACCACGACGAACGAAACCACGACCTCTACCACGCGACCTACGACGCCGACACCGAAACCTGGTCGAGTGTCAAAGTGATGGACGAAGGCGGCCCAATCGTATCGCACTATTCGCCGTCCGTTTCCTACCCAGGCGTAGCAGTGTTCGACCCGCTCGACGCAAGCAAAATAGCGGTCGCCCGCGAGGTGGCCGGAATTCGCGAAATCGAAATTTGGAAGCGCACAGGCTCCACATGGGCAAAGCTCCAGGAAATCACCTCCGGAAGCACAGCGCACAACTTCCGCCCCAACTTCGCACACGGCCGAGTGGCAGGGGTGGAGCCTTATCTATTTTGGATGGGGGCCGGCCGGTACGAAGGCTACGAAGATTTTACCCTCGCAATGATGCAGTACCCCGCCAGGCCTGCCAGTGGCATTCTCGTGCGCTTGGAGCTCGACGGAGTAACCGACCGAGTGCTTCGAGTCTACTACACCGATCAGAACGAAGACAAGCTGCAGTCGCCCCAAGAGGTGGCCGCCGGAATGGGAGCGCTAAACCTATACGTTGGCTCCCTCAGACTAGCAGACAACCGCGCCAACCGAACCAACTTTGCGGCCGGTGGCAGCAAAGCGCTAACGGTTCTAAATACCCAGGAGGACACCGACGAGACGTTCGGCGGGATTAAATTCGGCCCCGTTGGCTCAGACATTAGTAGCAAGATGCTAATAAGCCCGGCCGTCGAAAATTCATTCCGCGTTGCCATGGTTGCAGTCGTCAATTGGAAAACGCACCCGAGCGCACCGCTACAACAATCGATCCTCAGCAACAACAGCGCCGGCCAAGGCGGAATTATTACGCGAATCACGACGGCCACCAGCAAATTCCAATTCTTTGCGATCCTATCCTCCGGCGCTATTTCGGTCACCTCAGACGTTGCCGTACCGCAGAACGAACCCGTCCTCCTATATGGAGAGTTCGACCGCTTCGACACAGCCCGCCGCATAAAAAACCGAGTCGGAGAAACCGAAAAGACCGACGCAGGAGCCAGCGCGAGTATGTCGACGGCCGTAGCTCAATATCACACGATCGGCCAAGAAAAACCAAGCGGCACAACCTACCCGCTAAACGGAACGCTCAGCATGGTTGGCATATTCGAACGAACGCTGCCCAAGGCCTACACTGACACGCTAAGCCGCGCGTTTTCTAGCCCTGCCACCTTCGCCACGATCGGTACCGAGCAACTCGACAACGAGCCGCTAATCGCCGACATCGTCGCCGCGATGAAGTCGGACGAAGTTATCGCGAAAGCGTTGGCCGATGCAGGAACGGCCGCCGACATTGCCGCCGCCGATCAAGTGCTCCAGACCGACGGGGGAGTGCTCAAGCTCAAGACCTACCGACGCGGAACTACGACCGAGATCATCCCCGAAAAAACAGCCCTAACACCAACCGGCGCCGACCTTACCAACCCCGCCACCGAGCAACTAGGCGGCTACAAAGAGGAATAAACGATGCCAAGCTTTATCGGGCTTAACTTCGGACGCGAGACCGAGAACAACACAAGCGGCGCCGTGATTCTCCGCGGCCCCCACCAGTCGATCCAATTGGATATTGGCCACGATGGAGCCGTCACAATCCCAGTAAAGGACGCCGACGGCGACCCCATTGACCTGGACGATTCAACCCTCCGGCTAATCATCAAGGACTATCGCGGCGCCAATGTCGCCACGCTTGAAAACGGTTCAATCGCGCGAGAATCGCCCAACGTAACCGTCACCGTCAACGGAGCCGCAACGGCCAAACGCCGAACGCTCCGTTGGCATTTGCTCGACATCACCGACGGCGGACTAGTGGAGGTGGCCGCGGGCTACTTCCCAGTGTACTAACCCGCAGGCTATACCGTGGCACGACGCCCAGCAGCTCGGAAACCAACCAGAACGCCACGCCGCAAAACGACCAAGTTGCTAGACGCAATCGGCAAGGCGAAACGCGAGGGATGGTACAAGTACATCCGCCAAGGCGAAGGCGAAGAGGCCGACGAACGCGCCATCCTTGCGGGTTGCTACTTCGATCAGCACCGCGCGGACCACTGGCTCGAATTCGCCGACGCCTACGGCACGCTAACCGAAGGCCCCTGGAAGGGAAAACCGTTCCGCCTGCTCGATTGGCAAGCGACCGCAACGAGCCGGCTATTCGGATGGCAGAAGCATTCGCCCGAGTGGGGCTATGCCGTCCGCCGATTCCGTTATTTGTACTTGGAAGTTCCCAAGAAATCCGGCAAAACGCCGCTCCTATCGCTACTCGGCAACTACTTACTATTTGGTGACTCATGGGACCGACAGATCAACCTATACCTAGCCGCGACAACACGCAAACAGGCGGAACGCTGCCTAATGCACGCGGTGAGACAAGTGCGGAACAATCCCGAGCTCAGCAGCGAGGCGAATATCCGCAAGCTCGAAGGGTTCTATTCGATCGAGTACGGGGACAATTCGTGGAACGTCGTAGCGGCTGACCCTGACAGCGCGGACGGAGTGAACGGCCACTGCCTAGCGGACGAGTTCCACCGCTGGAAAGGTTTTGAATTTTACAACGCCTTGAAGTGGATGCTCGCCAGCCAGCCCGAGGGAGTATTCGCGGCAATCACCACCGCGGGTTCCGATATGCAAAGCGCATGCCGGACAGTTCACGAGAAAACCAAGGCAGTCAATGCCGGCCGACAGATCGACGAAACGCACCTGGGGCAAATTTGGGCGGCCGACAAAGACGACGACCCACACGACGAAAAGACCTGGCGGAAAGCTAACCCGAGCCTAGGAACCACCAAGGACCACCCGCTAAAGCTTTCCACCTTCCGCCAAGACTACGAAGCGGCCAAACAGGAGCCGAGCCAGTGGCCGGCCTGGTTGCGCCTACGCCTCAATATTTGGTTGACCGCCGAAAACGCCTGGCTAGACGAAGCCTGCCCGCGAGGAATCGAGGATTGGGATTCAGGAGCAACAGCCCGCAAGGCCAAACAGCGCCGCATTGACTGCTACGAGGCATTCGACCGCGACGAGCTCGCAGAACAGGCACGCGGCGAGCTCTCAGCATGGCTGGGGCTCGACTTCGCAAGCGTACGCGACACAAACGCGGCCGTGGTTTCGATCCGACGCGCAGACCAAACGCTGGCGATTATCCCGCATTTCTGGCTGCCGGAGCGAGAAGCCGAACGCCAGGCTAAACGCGTCCCCTATCGCCAATGGGCGGAGCAAGGACACGTAAAACTAACCCCCGGCGACGTGATCGACTACAACGTGATTTTCGACGACCTGGTCGAAATCGTCGGCAAGTGGGGCATTGGGAAATTCTTCTACGATTCGCTATTCCAAGCGGAGTGGATGACCCAGCGACTCGAAGCCGAGACGGGCGCCGTCCGGTGGGAGTTCCCCCAGACCATTATGGAATATGGCCCAGTGATCCGCGAAGTAGAACGGCAGATCATCGGCCACGAAATCCGCCACGACGGAAACCCGGTCTTAACATGGCAGATCGGCAACGCCCACGCCAAGACCAACGCCAACCAAGACAAGCGGCTAATTAAACAGAAGCACGGCGACTACCGCAAAGTGGACGGCCCCCAAGCGATGCTAATGAGCCTACGCGATGCGGTGAGCGGACTTGAAGACGAGGCCGACTTCTACGACGACAACGACGTCGAAGTGATCTAAACACTAAACCAAGGGCCAAGGATGGCAGACCTACACCAACTAGCGAACCAAATGATTGTCATGGCGGACACGTCGAGCGCCGACACTCGCGCGAGCGATTCGCTAGAAAATCCCGCCAACCCTATCAACGCCGAGACGCTCGCGGCGCTAGACTTCTCAACCGTCGGCACCAATGCCGGCGAGAAAGTGACCAAGCGTTCCGCCCTATCAATTCCGGCCGTTTATCAAGCGGTCTCGATGATATCGGGCGACGTTGCCAAGCTCCCCATGGGGACCTGGCGGCGACTTGCCAGCGGAGGCCGAACGCTGGACCGCAAGCACCACGCGTTCCGATATGTGAACCTAGTAGGACGCCCAAACGAAGAGGTGAACGCGTTCAAGTTTTGGCGCCGGTTGATGGTATCGGCGCTACTTTGGAACAATGGCTACGCATGGATCGACAAGAACGGCCGCGGCGAAGTGCTAGGACTTTATAACCTTTTGCCCGACCGAACAACGCCGTACCGACACCGGGGGAAGCTGCGGTTCATGACCGAAGTTGCCGGGCGGCTTGTATCGTTGGAAGCCGACGAAGTCTTCCATATCGAAGGCCTCAGCCTGGACGGGTTGCACGGAGAGGACCTGGTCGGCCTATTCCGTGAAACATTCGGCCAGGCATTGGCAAAATCGAAGTTCAAGAGCAAATTTTTTGCCAACGGTATGATGGCCGGCGGAGTGCTCGCGGTTCCACCCGGCGCCAAGCCTACGACCGTAACCAAGTTACAAGGCGCGATCAAAGAGAAGTTTTCGAACACCGACAACGCCTTCAAAACGCTAGTCCTTCGCGACGGCTACAAGTGGTTCTCCACACAGGTGGATCCACAGAAAGCCCAACTAACCGAATCGGAGGAACAAGACGCCCGCCAGGTGGCCCGCATGTTCAACTTGAAAGCCGGCCGGCTATCGGTTGAAGGTGCCACGAGCTACAACGCCGACGAAATGGCAATCCGCGACTACCACGACGGAACGCTCAGCCACTGGCTGATCGGCTTACGATGCGAAGCCAACGCGAAGCTACGCACGCCGGAGGAAATCGACGCCGACGAAGTCTTCCTGGACTACAACATCAACGCGCTAATGTGGGCGGACGCCAAGACACGAAGCGACATTGCAAACACGGGGATTCAGCACGGCCGATGGAGCCCCAACGAGACGCGCGACTGGGAGAACCTCAACCCGTACGAAGGCGGCGACATCCACTACCGACCGCTCAACCTAGAACCGATCGACGGCAAGCCGACCGAAGAGGACGCACGCCAGGCCGCCGCCGAGAAACTAGCCCGCGGAGCGATCGACCGAGCCAACAACCGCCTGGGCATCAAGCTACAACGAGCCAAGACGCCCGAGGCACGCGCGGCAATCTGGACCGATGAAGAACCAACCATTCGCGAAATGATCGGCCCCGCCTGCGAAGTGCTCGAGCTAGATATTGAAAGCCAGCTCGAGCAGCTCGGAGAGTTGACCAAATAGCGCCGCGGATTATCCCGCGGAGTATCCCAGACCCAAAAGGACCAACAATGCACCAACGAAGCAACGCCCAGGCCGAAGTTCGACAACTGCGCAGCAGCCTAGCCGGAGTGAAACGCGAAAAGCGAGCCGACGGCACCCCCGCACCAATCAAAGGTCTAGCGGCCGTCTACTACCGAGAAGACGACCCCGGCACGGAATACTGGCTGTGGTCTGATATGGTCGAACGCATCCACCCGGGCGCATTCGACCGAGCAATCAAAGAACAGCACGACGCCCGCGCGTTGTACAACCACGACCCGGCCGCGATTCTCGGCCGAGTAAGCGCCGGAACTTGTCGTCTCGCGTTGACAGAGCAGGGGCTAGCGTACGAAATCGACGCCGACCCCAACGACCCCGACCACCAGCGAGTTGGATCCAAATTAGACCGCGGAGACGTTACTGGCTCCAGCTTTGCATTCATCACGCGGAAAGTGGTCTGGGAGGAAGTGAAGACCGACGAGGGGCAATGGCTGTACATCCGCAACGTCCACGACCTTGACCTCTTCGACGTTGGCCCCGTCACATGGCCAGCCTACGAAGCGACCGCCGCCGGCCGTTCGACCCGATCCGATGGCCAGGCACCACAAGCCGGCGACGCCGACCCGATGCGCGCCGAGCTCCTACGCGAACGCGACAAGCAACTACGCGCCGCCGACGATGCAGACCTGGAGATGCGCGCGAGACTCTTGGAGCTCGAAAGCTAAGCCGATGGAGCCGTCGACCTACGGACACTCGAAAACCACCGCCGAGCGCCTAACGCAAATCGCCAACCACCCCGAGACGGTATCGCGAGCGAGAACGCAACCGCTGCGCCGTCCCCAGTTGATTGGAGGCACCGGCGGCGAAGTTGTCTGGGGAGTCTACACCCTAACGGCCGGAATGACCAACGAGGGTGCCTATTACGAGGCGGAAGGCCAGGTCGTCGAAATACCCGGCGGAGAAACCACGCCAGGCCAAGAAATCCGCGCTTACATAGATACCGCCTTTGCTCAGGTGATCGGAGACAAGGGCCTAGCCGTCAAGGTGGAAGATTGGTGGCTCGTTGTAGCGCCCGAATGCGCCACACCGCCCTTCGAATACGCGGAGTCCTAAGCCATGCCGACCGCCTGCCAATGTAACTGCTTTCCATGCTGGCACTGCGGAAAGCTTCCAACGTCCCTCTCCCTTGAGTCGCTGCGAGGCTATGGCTATGGCGACGGATGCTGCAGCCTTATTGCTGGTACCTACTCATTCGCAGCATGGGCCGGCACGCTCACAAGCGGCGCGGTTTTGATTCCAGAGACCCGCGAAGTTATCCACGACACGTTCGGCATTGAACGAACCTACGGATACATCACCGAAAAGAACGCTTGCAACGCCGGCTGGCATTTTGAGCCGCAAACCGAAAAGGAATATACCGAAGGCTGGGGCGCACCGTTCACCGCAAAAACGATAGGCCCAATTTGCGGAGAGCATGAATTCTTCGCGCCTCCCGGCTGGCAATGGTGGGGAATCACGGCCGCGAAAATCGTAGTCCGGCTATCAAACGCCCAGGAGCTCCACCAACCCGACCGTCCATTCGTCGAGGTGAAAGTATCGCTAACGATGAAGGGACCAGTCCAAGAAGTCTACCGAACGGACACCTACCGCCTAGACGCCACGCTCCCCTGCAATGACATCACCGACGCACCCGCCGCATTTATCTCCAGGGAGATGGGCGCATCGCTCTACTACCCGCCCGACCCAATCTACACCGAACCGGAGGAAATAGGCGGCGAATCGGGAGAGATCGACTGGTGGGAATGCCTACGAGACCCAACGCCATTATTTACCGTAGGAGTCGGTTTTGATTAAATGCGACGGATGCGGACACGTTGTCCGCTCAAACGTCCTCCCGCTGGTTTGCCACTGCGGAACACGGACCAACAGGCTAGCCGATGGCAGCACGAACAAAGCCAGCTCGAGCTATTGGGGCAAGTTGCACCGATACCGAGGAAACAGCCTGGCCTGGGTGCTGCGATGGCTCGAAGCATACAACGGTTGCCCGACTTGCAAGGCCGACTTTCGGCGCTACATGCAACGGAACCCGCCCGACACACGCACGGAAAAGACGCTGTTTATGTGGGGAGTCGACGCGCACAACTGGGTCAACCAAAAGCTAGGCCGCGCAATCTTCACCTATACCGAAGCCCGCCGGCTATACCGCTCAACATCGAGCGCCGCGGCCGAGCTTCCAACGTACGACCAGGCCACCGGCCGAGCACTAGCCGAACCCGTCGACGTTGTAATCCCGTTCCATGCCGGCGACGCCCTATTCGCAGCGGAGGCGATCGAGTCGATTCTCGCACAGCGCCGAGTCTTCCCAATTATCCACGTAATCGCCGATCAATGCGACATTCCCGCGGAGGTGCTACGCATAGCACAGACGCAACCCGAGGTGAGACTATACCGCACACCCCGACGAATGGGACCGTATCGCATAGCCAACAGCATCGCCCGCCACGAAGCCGAAAGCGATTTTCTAGCGATTCAAGACGCCGACGACATCAGCACGCCCGACCGGCTTTCCAAGCAGCTAGCCACGCTACTTGGCAGCGAATACGCCCAGACTTCCGGCGCAATGCGAAACTTTACCGACGAACAAACCCCGCACTTGATCGACCGGCGGCGCTATGAAGAAACCATCCTCCCGGGCGTAAGGTTCCACCACGTACCCGGCGGCCGTTCGGTCAACTCAGTACGGACCATAAATCGCCGCGCGTTCGAACAGCTAAACGGTTTTGCGGACGAAATCTGCTCGATGGATTTTGACCTCGACAACCGAATATCCCTGGCGGGGATGCTCAGCCATTGGGCTAGCGACGTTGTCGGCATGCGACGCCTACACAGCCAGAGCCTGACCAATGGCCCCGAATATTCGGCCAACACCAGAGCCAGGCGCGCCGCAAATGCCCTTTGCGTACGCAATCTAACCGCGATGCAAAAGCGGCCAACCATCGCCCAGGCGGCCGAGCTCGGCGCCCTCAGCCAGGCCGAGCAATTGCCCCGCACAAACTAAAACAGCGGGAAATTGAGCGCTTGCGGATAAACTGCGGATTCTGTGAAACCCGGCTTCCCCCGGATCGGACGTCCAGACGCCGACACGGCCACGACCAGGCCAAGGGAGCCAGCCTCTAACGCACAGTCGGCGTCCATACGCGGCGAGTTAGGAACGGTTCACACCCAGCCCTAGAACAAGCTCGTCGCCTCTCAGCGAGGCGGCCCCTACTACTACCCGAGAAGGTAATACCACCATGACCAAGAAGCCGGCCGACATTCAAGAGCTACGCAAAAACAAGAAGGAATTCGGCGCCGAACTGCGAAAGCAGATCAGCGAGTACCAGGAACGCCGCAAAGATGGCAAAGAAGCCTGGCCAGGTGAAACCCGCGCCGCCTACGACGAGCTCAACAAACGCTACGAAGAGAACGAAAAGGCGCTAATCGAAGCGAGCAACGACGACGAAATCGCCAAGCGCATGGAATCCCTGCGCGAAGACGAAGAACAGAGCCGACGCACCAAGGACCGCCCAGGACTGGACGACAAGTTGCCAGGCGAGGAAAGAAGCTACGGCGACGCCGGCTTCGACCGCGACAGCGCCAGCGAGTACGCCCAACGCCAGAGGGACAAGAAGCTCGCCTTCCGCAGTTGGCTAGCCGTCGGCATGCTTTCGAAAAACCCGCAAATCGTCTCAGACGAAATGCGCGCCGCCTGCCAGCGTAACGGCTTCGACCCAATGCAGGCCAATATCGAAATTCCCCTCCTGTCGACCGAGCAACACCGCGCGGTTCAGCTTGAGGCCTATTCGATGACTCGCGAACAGCGCCAAGCGTTCGCCCACAGCGGCGAAATGCGAGCCCTGTCGAAGTACACCGCCGCGAAAGGCGCCGAATTGGTGCCGCAGAGCTTCGTTACCATGCTCGAAATGGCGATGCTCGCGCACGGCGACTTCCTGAACTACGTCGACACGCTCACGACTCAGACCGGAGAAGCTACCCATTGGCCGATCGTCGACGACACCGCCAACGAAGGAGCCTGGGTTGCAGTCGAAAGCGAGGACACGCAAATTATCGGCACCCCCGACCCGACATTCGCACGCCTCACATGGGACGCCCACGAGCTGCATAGCAAGTGGATCAAGGTTCCTATGGCGCTCAACGAAGATTCGCTTTTCAATATGGAAATGATTCTCGCCATGGTGATGGGAGAACGCCTCGGCCGTTCCATCAACCGCTCGGCGACGACCGGAAACGGAACCAAGCAGTGTAAGGGTATCACCCTGGACGCCCCGACGGGACACACGACCGCAGCCGCGGCCGCCATTGCCCTGGACGACATCATCGCCTTGGAACACTCGGTGGACCCAGCCTACCGCGACGAGTCGCAATATATGTTCCACGACAACATTCTCAAATATTTGCGATTGTTGAAGGACTTGGAAGGCCGCCAATTGTGGCAGCAGAGCATGCGGGACGGACAGCCCGATAAGCTCAATAACAAGCCCTACGCGTACAACCAACACATGGCCAACGCCGTAGCCTCTACCAACATCACCGCGATATTCGGACGCCTCAGCGACTACAAGTTGCGACGGGTGAAAAATGTTCGAGTGGTTCGAGCCAACGAACGCTTTGTGGAAAACCTCCAAATCGGTTTCCTTGGATACGTCCGAGTCGACGGTAAGTTGATGCGACCAACGGCAGACGCCCAAACGGCCGTCAAGAAGATGGTGCAGAAGACCTAAGCCAACCCGCAAACCCTTAGAAGCGCAGGCCAACGGCCGGCCGTCGAGCAATCGGCGGCCGGCTTGCGGCAGTAAACGACCAACCAACGGAGGCCCCAATGCCCAAAACTAAAATCGTAATGAACACGGCCCTAGCCGGCGACGGAATCGACATACAAGCCGGCAACGTGTGCGTTTGCTCAGCCGACCAGGCCGAAAGTTTCCTCGCCGTCGGCTACGCCAGGCCGTACGACCCAGAGACCGACGAAGCACGAACGGTAAAGCACTACCCAGAGCCGCAACCGCCGAAGGTTGAAACAAAAGCGGCCAAAAGTGAAACGAAAGCCGCCAAACCAGACGCGAAAAGCGCTAAGGATGAACCGAAACCGGCCAAAAGTGAAACGGCGGCCAAACCCAAAGCACCACGCAAAAGCCGCGCGAAGTCTCCAGCCGCCTAGCTTGTCAATTTCCCTGTCAATTTCCCACACCCATTCGCGAGAAAACGCGGATTGACCAACGAAAACACTAGTCCCCAACGAAACGAAAAGGCGAACCAGGATGGCAAAGCCCAAGAAAGAGCAGCTCGCACGCTACGCCGAGCTCAGGACACGCAAAAGTAAACTCGAATCGGACGCCCGCGCCCTTGAATCAGAAATCGACCTCCTAGCCGATCTAATCACCACGCACTTGGAAGACATCGGAAAGAACGACGCCAAGATTCACGGCTTCCGCGTAACGCTCAGCGAGGGACTAGCCTACCCGAAGTGGAAGAACCACTACATTCTGGCCCAAGGCGCCGAAGCGGCCCAAGAGGTGATCGCCAACACGCCACGCAATCCCAAGCTAACAGTGATTCCACCCGAGCCCAAAACCAAAGCCTAGAAAATCGCCGCGATGGATCGCTACCGATACGGACTACGGAAAACCGTCTACGCTTGCGAAGACGTTGTCACGCTGGACCAAGCCCGCCGCAATTGCTCAGTCGATGAAGACGACCACGACGAAACGCTCGCGGACCTAATCCACCAGGCACGCGACTACGTCGAGGAGCGGACCAATTGCAGCCTGACCACCACAACTTGGGAAATGGCAATAGATGCCTTCCCCCGCGCTAAGTGGCTCAGTCTTCCGCGGTGGCCCCTCCAATCCGTCGAGTCGATCGCCTACACCGCCGCCGACGGATCGGAAGCGACGATCGCCGCCGACCAACTAGCCGTCCGAATCGACGAACACGGCCGCGGACGCGTAGCCCTGAAAAAATGGGCGGAGTGGCCCGCGACAGAGTCGACGCCCGACGCCGTACGCATCACGTTCAAAGCAGGCTGGACCGAACCGCTAGCCGTTCCACGGCAGTGGACCCGAGCAATTTTGATGCTCATTAGTTGGTGGTTTGAGCAACGCGAGGCGGCCGTTCTCGGATCGGCTACCACCGTTCCCCTAGGAGTCGACGCGTTGATTGATTCAGCATCAACCGCGGACGACTTCGAAGACTTCGACCTCTGCGAGTAAGCAATGGCACCCGTTCGCCAGCAATCCCGATTTAGGCACCGCGTAGGCTTCCAGAGCCGAGACGAAACGCTCGACGACCTAGGACGCGCCAAACGCGGCGCCGATGATTGGACCACCTATGCGAGACGTTGGGCGGAAGTGAAGGAGCTCAGCGGCCGCGAAGCCGAGCGAGCCAAGCAAATCGCCGCCGACGCTTCCATTGCGGTGGCGATTCGATGGTTCCCAAATGTGAAGCCAACCGACCGGCTAACCTTCCGCGGCCGAGTTCTCGAAATCAAAGCTATTTTGGATCCAGATAGCACTCAGCGCGAATTGACGATCCTTTGCGGAGAAGACCGCTAGCCATGGCCTACTTCGCAATCCCGAAACTACTACGCCAAACACTCCTGGCCAATCCGACGCTGGCGACCGCCCTAGCCGGCCGGTTGCACTACCAGGAAATACCGCAAACGTCCAACTTCCCGCACGTATGGTACACCCGCAGCGGACGCGACAAAGAGACCGACATAGCGAACGAAGAGACGCTACGAATTGAGCGCTACACGTTCGAAATTGCCAGCGACCAAGACGCCGAAACGACCGTCGGCCAAATAATCGAAACGCTCGAAGCCTTCGAAGGCGAGGCCGGCGACGAACTAGTGCAGCTAGTCGAAGTAGAAGACGCCGACGACGACTACATCTTCCAGTCAATCGGCGAAGAATTGCCGAGCTACCTACACGCCCTGCAAGTGGCCGTATTCGTCCTACCACTCTAAACACTCACAACCACCGGAGGCTGGAATGCCACGCAGAAGACTAGGAAACAAGCCCGTCCTAACGCTAGACGGAACCGACATCGCATGCCTACTGAACTTCACACCGCCCGAACGCTCGCGCGAGGAAGTCGACGTCACATGCTTGGAGGATGACGCGGAAGAGTACCTCGACGCCGACCCACCCAACGAAGGAATTCTAAAGTTTGAAGCGGCCTGGGAACCAGGCGACACGAATAGCGAGCTCCTTGACGCCCTCTTCGACGAGGTAGACCCCGACGACCGCGAGGGCGCCTTCACCATCAAGTGGAGCATGTTCACCCCGCTAGTAACCGACGCGTTTAGCGGCCGGATTCTAAAGCTATCGCCCGCTCAGGTGGAAAAGAAAACCTTGATTAAGCGATCCGTCGAAATTCGGCTGACCACGAAAGTAACCCGAACCGTCGCGACCTAACCCCGAGTCAGTGCGCGCCGCGCCGAGCCTGAACCGTTGGGGCCGACCGCAAAGCGCGGCGCGCACGCCATTACCACGGCCCCAACTTCCCCAACAATCCCAACAACGGATCCCAAACGATGAGCAACCTACAAAAGAAGACCGAAGCCAAGCTAGCCGAACCCAAGACGTTGAACGAATCGACGATCCTAAGCGGCGCCGACATTCTCGCGGCCGACAAGCTGCGAGCCGTTCCAGTCGTCACGCACGAATGGAAGCCTGGCTCCCAAGTCTACGTTGCCGAGCTCACAGCAGACGAACGCGACGAATTGGAGCAATCCTGGGCGGAGTATAAGACCGCCCGCGATGAAGAGGACGGAATCGGTTTCCGCGCATGGTGCGCCGCCTATTGTATTTGCGACGAAAAGCGCAACCGTACATTCATCGGCCGCCAGGTGGAAGCCGCGGAGACGATCGGCAAGCGACGCGGCAAAACCACGAGCCGCATTTTCAATACGGCCGCCCGAATTAACGGATTGACCAAGGCCGACATTGACGAGCTAGAAAAAAACTAGCAAGCGACGCAGCCCGAGAACGCCGGTGGCAATGGCGGGTAGCCCTATCGTTGGGCTACCCGAGCCGCCGCGCATGGTTGCGTTGCATTTCTTCACTCGACTATGCCGAGCTTGTCGCGCTCAGCCGCTTAGAACGAATCGGCCTCGAACGCACAGACCTACACGCCGCGGCAATATCGGGAAACCCGCCCGAAGTATTCTGCCACGAGCCCCAGCCCGACCAGACCGCCGAGGAGTTGTTCGAAAGCTTCTCACAATTCACCACCCCAGACGCCAACGACTAGCGCCCCCATGTCCGCGACACTTTGCGAAAACTGCCAACGCCAACAGCAACCACCCGCCACCGGCCCAGGCTGGACCGTCCACCATGGAGCGGCCCAAATGATGCTGCAGCGGATCGAAGCCGCTAGCGTTGCCGCGATCATCAGCGACCCGCCCTACGCATCAGGAGCCGGAACACTGCTCGGCGCCCTAGCGAAGAGTTCTACCAAGTACCAGAACAGCGAAAGCAAGAAGCTACCGGAGCTCGACGGCGACTCAATGCTGCCCGAAGCATGGTCGGCAATGATGCTAAGCGTTGCCCACCAAATGCGACGCGTAGCCATGCCAGGCGCGGACGTCCTAATGTTCTGCGATTGGAGAAGCCTAAGCCGGCTAATCGAGGTGCTCGGCGGCGCCGGCTTCCAACTGCGCGGCACCGCGACTTGGAACAAGGGAAACGCCGCCCGGCCGAATCGAAACGGATTCAGGAGCCAGACCGAGCTAATTCTTCACGCGCGAGCTCCCGGCAAGCTAGCCAGGCCGAAGGATGTCTACCTCCCGGGGGTGTTCGAATATCGCACAATCCAAAAGGGCAAATTGCACATGACGCAAAAGCCGCTCGAGCTAATGCGCGAGCTTGTCGAACTCGCGCCGCCAGGTGCCACGATTTTGGACCCGTTCCAAGGTGCAGCCACAACCGGAGTCGCCGCAATCGAAAGCGGCCGCGAATACATCGGTTGCGAGTCGTCCGCGGAGTACCACGCTATAGCCGTCGAGAGATTGCAGAACCGAGCCTAGCCAATGGCCGCTTACGTTGTCACCGGATCGAAAACGCTAAACGCCAAACTAGCCTCCCTCAAAACGACCGAGGCTAAAAAACTAATTCGCAAGGCGAGCCGAACCGCATTAAAGCCAGTGCAGGAGGAAGCCAAGCGACTAGCCCCGGTGAAATCGGGACGCCTGCGCCGATCAATCAAGGTTCGAGCCCTAAAGCGTTCGCGCTCCAGAGTTGGTTCCCGAGTCACCACGAACGGAAACGACAACCTATTTAAGGGCCGAATCTACTACGGCGGGTTCGCGGAGTATGGCTGGAAGGCCGGCCGCCGAGCGACTAACGCGGACCTAGGAGTAAGCCGACAAAAACGGCGAACACTCCTGCAGCGGCTACAGGTGGAGATACACAACTCGAAACGCCGCGCGATCCCCGGCCGTTTCTTTATGAAACGCGCGGCAAAATCCAAGCGCAGCGCCGCCCTAGGAATCTACCGCCGCGAGTTATCCGCCGCGATCCGAAAGCTAACCCAAGCGAGCTAACCCCATGGCAGTTATTGAAAACCTAGACATTGTCCTGGGAGCCCGCACCGAGAAGCTAGACCGCGGACTGGACCGCAGCAGCGGCAAGGTGAAGAAATTCGACCAAGATGTCTCCGCGATCGGCAAGTCGGCCCAAGCGGCCCTCGCACCGCTCGCGCAGATGGGCGCCGGTATTCTCGCGGCCGTTCCCGGCGCGACCGCAGCCGCGACCGCATTCTCAGCCATTGCGGCCGCATTCGCGACCAGCAGAGCCGCGAAGATTGCCAAGGAAAGCTTCGACACGGCCAAACAAACCAAAGCCGCCGCCGCCAGTATGGACGACTTTGCGGAGGATGCCCTCAAAGCGGCCGTTGCTATGGCCATGGCGGCCAAGCATAGCGGCCAACTGCGCATTCCCAGCAGATCGACGACCGGACTAGCCCGCTACAACTCGGCTACATCGTACGCCGGCCGCCGCAATTATTTCGACTTCGACGATGGGAAAATGATCGACGGCAGCGCCAAGCAGATCAGCAACGTACCCGCAGCGGCCAACGCCGGCACAACGGCGCTAAAGGGAATGTCGGTCGCCGGAGTGGCAGCCGGAGCGGCAGTCGCGACCGCGTTTGTCGCCGTAGCTTCCGCAGCGGCCGCCGCAGTTGTGACCGTTCGAGGCGTAGCCGTCCAAATGGGAGAAATCGACAAAATCGCCAAGAGCGCGGCAATTGCCAACGTCACGTTCCGCGAGTTGGCAGGCTTCCGGCTTCTAACCGAGGAAAGCACCGGCAAGGGCGCCGAGATTGCAGACAAGGCAATCCAGAAACTACAAATCCGACTCACCGAAGCCGAGCGCAACGGCGGAGCCCTGGACGACCAGCTAACCGCGATCGGCCTAAACTCAGGCGAACTATTGCGAGCCGGACCTATCGAAGCAATGCGCCAGCTCGCAGCGGCTACGCAGCAGATGAAGAACCCGTCCGACCAGCTAGTTCTCGCGTTCCGACTCTTCGAAGAGGAGGGGGCCGCATACGTCAACACGCTACGCGCCGGGCCGGCCGCGATCAACGCGAGCATTGCAGCGGCCGAAACGCTAGGCCTCACTCTCAGCGAGTCACAAGCCAAGGCGGTGGAAGCCGCCAACGATGCCTGGGGACGAACCAAGCAGCTATCCAGCGGAGTATTCCGCCAACTCGCGGCCGAAGCTGCGCCCGTGCTGACTGTCATCAACCAATCCATTCTGGAAATGGCTAGCGGCTTCCAAGCCACCGCCCGAGCAATCGGACCAGTTATCGACAACCTAGCCATAGGCGCCGGGTTCGCGTACGACATCTACCAAGCGCTCGACATGGTTCGCAAGCTACAGAACCAAGCCAAGACACTAGACGCTGCTGGAATTCTCGAAACGCTAGACCAAGGTTTTGACTTTGGAAGCGCGGAGAAATTCCTGGGGCAGATCAACGAAGCACGCGCCGCAGCGATCGAAGCCGCCAACGCCGCAAAGGGAGGCGGAGGGATTGACCTAGCCGCGATCCAAGCCCAAGAGGAAGCCGCCAAAGCAGCGGCCGAAACAGCCAAGGCCGCCGCCGATCAAAAGGCCACCCAAGACGAGCAAAACCGCCAGGCAGTAGCCGAGCGACTCAACCAACTACGCGAAGAAATACAGACGCTACGAGAAGGCGCCACGGCCGTGGATGCGATGCGCCTAGCCAGGCAGGGAGCCACCGCCGCGCAAATTGCCAGCTTTAAGGCTATGACCGAGCAGAAGGCCAAGATGGAGGAACACCAAGAGCTCCTAGCCCGCGGCGCCGAGCTCCAAAAGCAATACGCGACACCACAACAGCAGTTGAACACAGAGCTCGCGGACCTCACACGGCTATTGGATGTCGGCGCAATCAACTTCGCGACGTTCGCCCGAGCCAGCCGAGAAGCCGCAAAGCGAATAGGCGAAGAGGACAAGCCGGCCCAGAAGGCCGAGACGCCCACCTTCGGCGCATTGGAACGCGGATCGGTAGCAGCTTACAGCGCAGCCCGAGCAAACGAGCGAGCCGGCCGAGCCGAACCGCTCCAAGAGAAGGCCAACGCACTACTAACCCAAGTAAACGGCCACCTCGAGCGAATCGCCGCCACCATTGGACCACAACAACACGTAGGCAACGCCGGGTAAGGATACCATGCCAACCATCAAGGGAATTCGCAAAGCCGCCGGCCAAGAGGGATCGATCGAGCTAGGCGACGAAAAGCTATTGCGCCGCTACGCGCTGGAATATCTAATCATCGCCGACAACGCCACCCAAGGCCCCATTGAAATTTGGTCAACGCCAGGCCTGCCAGTGGTTGGAGTATCGACCTACGCCTACGCCGGCGAATCGGACCTGGCGGCCGTCTGCAAACGGAAAGTACCCAAGCGCGACACCAAAGCCTCCCGCGCCTGGATTGTACGCGTTGAATTCGACAACGACCCGCGGAGCAAAAGCCAAGAGACCGAGGCGGACTATCCAGCAGCAACCGCACGGCCGCCGATCATTAGTTGGGATTCCGAGTATGGAGAAGAGATCCTCCACCGCGACTATTCAGAGCCGCCGAAACCGATCCTTAATTCGGCCGGCTTGCCGTTCGACCCGCCTATCACCGAGCAGGTGGTCTATCCCGTGCTCGTCATCCAGCGGTACCAAACGACCTTCACCCCGGCGACGATCCTAGCCTACGAGAACCGCGCCAACAAAGAAGACTTCTACACCGCGCCGCCAGGCCACGCCCTGATGTCGAAAATTGCCGCGACCCAGGTAATAGAAGACGCCGTCAAACTATGGCAAGTAACCTACCGCATTCGTTTTGCGGTCGACGGCTTCGACTTGGAGCCATTGAACCAAAGCAGCCACTACCGCGACCCCGGCACAAGTGAGCTCGTCGCATTCATCAAATCAAACGTCCCATACATTGGGAACTTGAAAGCCAACGGCGACAAGGCCGCCGAAGGCGAAGAGAGCTACGGAAGTTTCCGCCGAAAGAAACGCGTGAGCTTCGGGCCGCTCGCGCTCGAGTAGCTCAGCCGAACCCGACCAACGGCCGCCAATTTTGGCGGCTATTTTTTTACCCCCAACGAATACCCCCCCCCCTAATTTTTCTCCAAAAATGTGCGCGCTTAACCTGCGGTCTACGTGCCCGCCCTGCGCCACAATCCGACCGCCCCCCCGCCCGCGAGGGAGTGGCAGCCTTTCCGGAGAGACGCAGGTGCACACGATTGTCAACGAACCATGAGCAAACGACCGACCGAAACAAAGCCGACGACCCGACAAACCAACCGAGTCGCGCGAGCCGTTCAAGGCCACCAGACGGCCGCCGAAGCCATTGGGCCCATTGTGCCGGGGATGAGTCTCTTCTGCATCACCCGCGGCCAGATCTCAATGATAGACGTAATTCGCCACGTCATCGAATCGGCGGAGACTCCGGTGGTTGCGTCCGTTTGGACGTGGGCGGTTGGAGATTTTGAAGTCGAGGCCTTCGAATATTTCTTTCGAGAGAAGCGAATCGAACGCGCGACGATGGTTATTGACCGATCAGCCGAACAACGGAACGTAGACTTGATCGACCGATGGCGGAAGCGATACGGACCGGACCGCGTAAAGGTATGCTTGAACCACGCGAAGATAGGTACCATTGAATGGCCTGGCTATCGGGTACTCGTCCGCGGTTCGATGAACCTTAATTGTAACCCGCGCTTCGAACAGTTCGACATCTCGGAAGGCGACCAGGCCTTCGACCTAGTCCGCGAGGTGGAGACGGAACTCCCGGTCCTTCCGCGGCTCTCATCCTGCCAAGAGGCCAACGAAGCGACCGGAACCGCGAAAGCCAAAGCACTTACCCTGGAAGAACTGAAACCCTTTGGAGGAATCAAAACGTGGCAAAAGTAGTTAAGAAGAAACCTGCGACGCCCCGAACGAAACCGGCTAAAGCTCCAGCGAATCCGCTGACGCCGAAAGACGCGACATCGGCCGAACCAACGCGACCGACCGAACCGGCGGCCGTGTTGGCGCTGTTGCTCAGCCTGGGAAACCAACGAGACCAGGCGACCCTCTATGCGAATAGCTATTGCGAGTACCAAGAGGCCCAGGCAAACATCGCCGCCAATGGAGCCGTTGCGGCCAACCCACGCACCGGCGCACCGATGGATAACCCGTACCTAAAAGTCCGCGACAAAGCGGAGGCCAAGCTGCTCGCGATGGGGCGCCGGATGAAAACCGAGGGGCTCTGGTAGCCATACGGAAAATACTATTCGCGCGCCTCGCGCTCTTGCGATGGTGGCCGGTTCGCTGGTGGTCGATCCCCAGCGCTTCCCGCAAGTCATTGTCCAGATTCGCAACCACGCATTCTCCGACCTTGTGAATGCTGCCAGCCTTTCAGACTGGAATTCTGCCCTGGGATGTGGATAATTGGGGCTTAGATTGAGGATAATTGCCGACCGCAACCAGGATAATCCCCTTGAATATGGTATTATTCTCATTGGCCAAGGATAATAACAAGTTCGCCGACATAAGGGGTTCTCGTAATGCATCATCTTCCCCGCGGCAAAAGTTGGGACCCGCTACGAGTTGCAAGCGTATTGTCTCGCAACGGAGTCCCAGCGTCCGTAGAAGGGACCTTGGTCCGAATTGAGATTTCGGATACGGAGCCGCCCTCGATTCTCCAAAGGTTTCTCAGATGGGTGTTGCGACCAAGCTCAAGCGTCGTCACGATTAGTCACGACCCGACGCATTTCATTCGCAATATTGACGTGCACTACGATCCATTCAAGGTTTCAACTGATCTCCCATATCTACATGACATCACTGTCGCGCTTCGCGAATGTGGATGCATGGTCAAATCGGATCGAGAGATAGCCGAAAGCTATTGCCCCAACTCGGATGAATTACCCACAATGTTTGAGACAATGGAACGCCTGCAGCGAGAGAAAGAGAACCTCGTGGCCGTACAGGACTTCGAGTCTGCAAAACTGAAACGAGACGAAGAACGTGGTGTTCTCAAACAAATTGATGCTTACCTATCCCGTTCCGTTGGCTAGCTGACGATCCGGACAAGCGGCGAACCATGCGATGAACCGAAGTCGCGGAGTCGTCGTTTTTGACAATGGAAAATCAATCGCCGCGACTCGGTTATCGCGGCCGTTGAACTAAACCGCTTCACTTTCAATTTTCTCGTAACTCTAAGCAGACTTCTTCTGCGTATCTCACGCGAGCTACTTCTCGCCTCTTGCTGGTGCGGTGCTTTGCATTGCGATGGCTCTGCACCGGCTACAGTCGCCTAGCTCGATGGCTTTGCCTGCTCGGCCGCGTGTTGACTTCGGCCAGTCCCAGCGGTGACGGTGCGATTGCATGGCCACTCCGACGAGTACGACTGAGTGGCATGAGCGAGGTAAGTGAGCTGCCTCCCCCCGTTCCGAATTTAACGATTATCCGACTTGCGCTTTCTGAAACCCCAATCATGCTGGGGATTAATGTCGCATTTCTGCGGCAAGTTTGACTTCCCGTTTTCAGTAAGGCTTCAGCGCAATGCCCAGCTCTTTTCGCAAGCATACTCTTGCATCCATTAAACGTATGGCCGAGGACATGTTGCTCCGCAACATGGCAATTAGAACCATCGATTCCTACACCTTCCACGTTGGGCGTTTTTCCAAGCACTTCGGAAAACTCCCCGAGGATCTGGGCCCCGAAGAGATTCGCGAATTCCAACTGTGGATGATCCAAGTGAAAAAATGTTCGTGGAGTTCGTTTAATCAAGCTGTTTGTGGCCTACGGTTTCTCTACACCTTCACGCTCCCCAGGCCGTGGGTCGTGAAAATGATTCCGTTCGGCAACCGGCCTAAGAAGTTACCCGTTGTGCTGGGGCAGGAAGAAGTACACAGGCTGATCGAGTGTGTAACAGTTCCCAAACATCGAGCGGTCCTACTGACTCTCTACTCGGCCGGGCTAAGGCTCAGCGAAGCAACCAACCTAAAGCTCCCGGACATCGACTCCGAGCGGATGCAACTGCGGATCATTCAAGCCAAGGGGCGCAAGGATCGCTACGTACCGCTCTCACCAAGGCTCTTGGCCGAACTACGAGAGTACTGGAAGATCAACAAGCCGAACCAGTACATCTTTCCGGGCAAGACCAACGATGTGCCACTTTCCGGAGCAACCATTCAGAAGACTTGCAAGATGGCCGCCGCACAGGCGCACATCAAGAAGATCGTTACTCCACATACTCTGAGACATTCTTTTGCGACCGGACTTTTGGAAGCAGGCGTCGATCTGATGGCGATCAGCAAGCTGCTCGGGCACAGCAGCTTTACAACAACGATGATCTATTTACACTGTCGGCGAGAGCACTTGGGATCGACCCCCAGCCCGATCGACTGGCTCCCGGCCCGGCAGTGCCCGCGCTGGATCGACCCGTCGCTGCAAGCTCCCAGCCCCAGCTCGACGCCCGCGAGCGATCCGATCTGAGTGTGGCCAGCATACTCAAGCGGTACACGGCTGACTTCATCAGCAAGTATCGACCGAGTCTCTCACGACAAGTCGAAAGCACACTAGCGAGGATCGGCTTCTGCCGCACCGCAGCCATGGGAGGTCGCACCTATGCTTGCAATCAGTGCCAGACCAAGATCTCGCTCTACAACTCGTGCGCCGACCGGCACTGCCCGCAGTGTAGTGGGGCTCGGCGCGCCGACTGGCTCGATAGAGCCGCTGAGCTACTGTTGCCAGACGTAACTTACTTCCAAGTTGTCTTCACGTTGCCAGACAAACTATCTCCGCTGATACTCGGTAATCGTCGCAAACTCTATCGTACCTTGATGCATACTGCTTGGGAGGCGCTCAAGGAGTGTATTGAAACCAAGCTTGGCATGCAGGCCTCTGCCATGATGGTCTTGCATACTTGGAATCAACGGCTGGGGCACCATCCTCACGTGCACCTCCTCGTTCCCGGCAGCGGCCCATCACTGGACGGACGGCGTTGGATCGAGTGTCGGCAAACCAAGCCCACGGGGAACTCACCCGCCAAGCCAACGTTGGTGGACAACAAGGAACTCAGTCGAGAATTCAGCGAACGTTTCCTACGTAAACTAAAATCGCTGCACCGTCGCGGCAAGCTGGATCTTGAAGAAGAATTGGCGGGACTTCAAGAGCCGCTGGCTTGGGCCAAATTCACTGACACTCTCCTCGCACACGACTGGTGTGTCTTCATCGAGCGACCACCGACGTCCAAGTCGTCTCCGGAGCACGTCTTGAAGTACTTGGCCAGATACATGACTGGTGGCCCCATCTCGGATCGACGCTTGGTGAGCTGCGATAACGACATCGTCACGTTCATGGCTCGCAACAAGGACAAACACAGCTCGGCTAGTCAAGTTTCAGAGAAACTCTCTGGAGTTGAGTTCATTCGATGTTGGTCACTCCACATTCTTCCCAAGGGTTTTACCAAGTCACGTTGCTTCGGAGGCTACAGCAGTGCTCGCCGCACGGCCTTCATCGCCTTGTGCAAGCAGCTCCATCCGCTCGCCGTGACGGAACAATGCGATCCTCAAGTCAACGACGCAATCACAGAGACGCAGGACATTCCGACAGAGCGTTGTTGTGCCAAATGCCAACAACCCATGCAACTCCTCTCCGAGACTCGTCGTCCGAGCTGGCGGGACCTATTCTATGGCCCCAACCATCACTCTTGGTTCGAGAGTTAGACTAGTGCCCCTACGCTACGACATCGTTACAGTATCCTGCTCCGATGCATACGCATTGACGGCCAACCGCTGCCCGCTGGTCACAGTTCACCGACGAAACAGTCCCCAACTGACGTCAGATTCTCTACGCGACTGCCCGGCAGCTCAACAAACTGCTTGCCAAGCCATCTCTGACTAGGCTAAACTGACTCTCATCAGACGCCAGCTCAATACTATCCGCATAGGACCCGTCGAGCGAAGCGTCTCAGCTCAACGGACAATCTATCCCTCCGTGCTCGCTGCGCTCCCAGTTGGGATAGATTGCTATTCGTTCCCCGACTGAAGCCAGCTTAATTCTGTTTCGTTTGCTACACCGTTTTCACACCTACCAATAGACAGCGCTGAACGCTACCGCAGACGCGACACTCCGGCAGAAACTGGATTGATCCGACTATGCCTACTTACGCACTCGTATTGCTGATTCTCATTACGTGGCTCGCCTATCCAGCGGTTGGCATCATCAGCCTTCGCGCTGCTATCGCCAGAGGCGATCGACCTCCGGATGCCGGATTTAGCTATCTTCCCGAGTTGATCATCTACCCGCCACTGTTTTTCGGATTCGCGATGCTCGTTGACTTTTTCGTCATGCCTTGGGGGCGTTTGTTGGTTGGTCTACTGTGCGTTATAATGCTCGTGCTTTACGCGATTGACGTTGGTCGTAACCTTGCCGCTATTCGCCGGATCGAGGATCGCACTTGAGGACGCGGGGAACCAGCGCGTGCACCGGAGTACGCGAGCCGGCCGGTTTTGAAATGGAAAATCTTTCGCGCGTACCCGGTGACGCGTGCCGTTCTGCCTTTTGCTCGAGCGTTTTGCAATGCGAATGCAAACTCCAATACGAACTTTGCTGGTGCTGACTGCTGTATTCGGCGTGGTTCTTAGCGTAGGGTTTAACGGTATTGAAACAATCGCACTCATGTTGCCTCCTGCAATCTGCGTTTCTGTATTTGTGGTTCTTTGGCGTCGACACCGGCCCAAAAGTGCAACTGTAGTTCTAGCTGCGTATCTTTGCCTTTGGCTGATAACCGCTGTATTTGGTCCCCAAAGCGTGAGGACCAGCTTCGAGCGGAAAATGTCTAGTACCGGAAGCGAGAACGTTTCATCGCAATACAATCGACATGAAGACTACGCTTTGGATCGACTTGCCCCTCGATCGACAGCGCCATGGCACTACATTACTACACGGTCAACTCCCTGTCCGCTTGTCGTGATTGCTGACCACGGGATGATGAATCCCTACAATGCTGGGTCCGGTGCGACAGAATGGATTGTTTGGGCTGGGCGACCGATTGGCGTACTTTGGCGACCCTCTTGGTGGGTGCGTTGCTAAGGACCTGGCAGAACCAAGCGTTGCAACGAAGCCGCCGAGCTCGTCCGACTTACTAACACATCAACCCCGGCGGCTCGCTGAACGCGGTCGTTCGTCGATTCATGGACTCTTCACGTGGACGCCATCGAAGCACAATTCACGATTACGCGAAACGAGTATGTTCGTGCGATGCGAAGGCACCACAGGACACGGATTCAACCCGTACGTGACGTCATTGGCGGTGTGTTGGCCGCGCTCGCGGGTGCTTACGTGCTTTCGTCGTCCGAATCAAAACTATTGGGATACATACTGATCGTTCTCGGCGTTATTCTGCTTTCTATGATTGCCTACATCAAATTCATCATTCCAGCCAAAATCTATCAGGCTGCTAAACGAAAACTCTCGTCTGAATATTGGATACAGTTTCGCGGCGATGGAATGCGATTTCGCTATTCAGATGTCGATTCGTCACTAAAATGGTCTGTTTTCTCTTCTTGGCTTCGCGACAACGAATTCTACATCCTATACCATGATGGAATTGGCTGTTCCGTGATTCCGCGGCGGGCGTTGCATGACGGCGAAGACGAGCGATTGTCGGAACTGCTTACATCGGTGCTGGGGCCGTCCGTGAATAAATAATCGACGAACCATCGCATGCACGCGAGCGGCGGTGGCCAGCGGAGTTTTGAAATCAATGTCATCTCCCGCCACCCCGTGATGCGTACCGTTCTGCCTGGTTGCTCTTTGCGATCGAACACAATGGAAGACGAACCTCGAATTTTCAAGCTAAGCCGATTTCGTCAAAATGACGAACCTTTTTACCGAGTGTGGCTTGGCGAGAATGAAACTTGGTCGTTTGAGAATGCGTGGTCGGATGACGGTTACGATCCCACGAAGTGCGAGCTACCGCGGGACGTCCAATTATTGTGTGCAATGAACTGCGGCAAATCGGACATCGACAACAGCGGCCTCTATGGATTATTGGACGGCTACAGTGGAATCTTTGCACCCGAGATGGTCGAGTGGTGTAAACGAAGTGGACTAGATGACGTATCAAACATTCTTGAGCAGGCGATTGCATACTTTGGTCCCAACTTCCCGCGTGATGTTGGAAGGCGTCATGAGATCTTGGATGCTATTCCTGCGATAGGCGAGCGATCCGATTGGGACCCTTTCTACAGACTGGATAATGAATTTTTTCGGGTCCTATCGAACAATGGAAATCGCTACACAGACGCCGCCAATCATTGGCTTCGCGTCGTATGCGGTGTAGGCGATCACTGAGTCGACACCGGCAGAACCAAGCGGTGAACGGGAGTTCGCGAGCCCGTCTTGCCTGCTAACAAACCTAACGCGCGAACCCCGTTACCGCCGCCGTTCGCCGTGCTGAGTACATGCGATTCCGACTATCAACGTTGCTTCTGACGACAGCCTGCATTGCTTTGGCAATCGGATGGTACGTGGATCGGTACACACATCGCATTCCATCCTACGAGGAGCGTTTGGCTGATCACGCTCGATTGGCCGCAACACTCGCCGACGTTCATCGCTTGCACCAATTCAGTGATTTTCCCCAGGCTTACACAAAGCGTGTTCCAGACTTGCTCTTCAGCATCTATCTTGACCTCTACCGAAGCCGGAATCTCTTCGCACGTACTTACGGACCGATTGGAAACGCGAGGCATATAGACGACGCCACTTTGCGATGGCTTGGGAACGAAACGTTGCGGCGAATTGACATTACGACATTGGACGAGTTTGAAACCGAATTAGCAGCGTCTGGTCTGGGCACAGCAAAATACTACGACCTTTACGCGCCCGACGGTTCGTTAAAACCTGAACTCGAAGCCTTCGTGACCGAGTGTCTGGCAACGACGAGCGATCCGGCGATACCAAGCAAAGTCGGCGAACCATGACATGCACGGGAGGACGGCTTGCGGCGTTTGCTAGAATGGATGCTCAACTTTCCGTCCCCCGTGATGTCCACCGTTCGCCGACTGAGTCATCTGCGAGCCACAAACGCGTCGTTAGGTCAAAAGCAACGTTACCTGAATGCTTCAGAACCCCTACGAGACACCCCGCACTGAACGTGACAATCGAGCGGTCGACGCAAGTCAACAAAAGAGCCCTTTCGCCGGATGCGCTGCTGCGTTTTTCCTGATAGCGGGGTCGATCGGCACATTACTCGGGTCAGCATGGATTCGTACGTTCGGCTTCACGGACTATCGCGCGCACCTCGCTCACATTGGACTGCCGCTTGGTATACTGACGTTGGTGTTTTCAATCGTGTTTATTGCCTTTGGAATTGCCATCATCCGAAAAGGTTTCCGGCAATCGAGTGGATCGTGATTTTGGATGCATACTGCCGCACACCGATGGCAAATCTCTTTTCAGCTGAATGATGGACGTGCGAAAACGCGGCGAACCATGCGACGAACCGAAGTCGCGGAGTCGTCGTTTTTGACAATGGAAAATCAATCGCCGCGACTCGGTTATCGCGGCCGTTATCGGACAGAACGAACTTACACGAGTTGACGGTTGCCGATGAGTGAGGTTGCGTTTACGAAAGACCGTTTCGCCGAGACTATGGCAACGCTATCGGCTGGTGGAGTCAAGTTGACTGCGATTGACTCTGAGCCCGTGCAACGACGGAACACAACTTGGCAGCGATACGAAGCGTCACGTGATGCTGCAATTGCAATGCTTGTGCTGCATACTCGATGGGAGTTGCCTGATCACATCGTATTCATTTTGTCGCGTGACATGCGGCGCATTTGTCGCCCTTCGACATGGTCCGTTGACACGAAGCTCGTAAAGGAACTCGATCGGCGACTGCTGGATGCAGACGGCTGGTATCTCGGAGACGGGAAAGGCTGACTTGTGACGCGAATTACCAGACTGCCGATAACCAAGCGGGGGAAGAAAAGGTGTCAGGACTCTTTACTTGTGATTTCGGTGGTGGACCTCTGCTGAATGCGTACTCCTCTGTAGTGGAAGTTTAAATGGAGCCTCCGAAACCGCCTCAGCATCGCAACAATGAGTCCTGACACCTTTTCTTCCCCAGTTCTCCGGTTTTGAACCTATTCACCTTCCACTGCTTCGCGCTCAATTCGATTCAGCAATCGCGTTAGCAGGGAAACAATAAGCGGCGAGCCCTGGTTTGCTTGGATCTCTTCATTGATCGCGTTACGCACATTCTCTAGGTCGACTGTTTGTGGCGGTTTCGGCGTCATCATTTAATAAGCTCGGCGGCAAGGGTGGCATGTGAATGGCATCCGGCTGAACGTAGTGGTCGCGAGCTATCCGAGTGCCACTGATATGGCCCAGGGACTGCGCAGCGGCTTCTAAGCCGCCACGCCTGGCGACCTCCGTTCCGTGTGCTTTTCTCAGTGTACCAAGCCCCTGTCCTCGACGTCGCTTGAATCCGATCGTCTCGGCAATTTCAAAGAGTCTCAGCTCCCAGCGACGCGCTGTACTCTTGGGAAGCCCGAAAAGCTTCTCGCGTCCGTGAGATCCCAACCGTTGGACGGCGGCCAGGGCAGGGGGTGACAGACGGAACGAATGAGGCCGCCCCGTCTTGTGTTGAACAATCGTGATCGTCTCTCCGACTTGGGCGGGCTCAAGCCGAAGGATGTCACCCGGCCGGATTCCAGCCTCGTAGCCAATCCAAATCCAAGCGGTCAAGAGTTCCGAAGCTGGCACGCCGATCGCGAGCGAGCCCGGCACGAGCTCGGCCGCACACAGCAGCAGCCGCACATCGTCGACCGACCAAGCGACCGGCGCCCGCTTACGTAATTTGATTTTACGGAGCCGGTTTGGGTTGTAATGTCGATGAAGACCGCATCCGGCGGCCCAATTCCAAACGGCAGTAATGCCGGCTTTACGAAGCCGCACCGTTTCTGGCGATTTGGTTTGCTCCAAGCTCAGGAGCCAACGATTGACCACCATTTCTTCCAAGTCGGCGAGAGTCGCCGGAGCTCCCAGGAATTCGCCGAAGCATCGCGCGGCTTTCCTGTACTGATTTTGAGTGTCGCGACAGATAGACCGCTCGGCGATCAACGTTTCTAGGCATTGCAAAAGGTTCAAGAAGTTAGCCTCCAGGAGTGAAGACATCCATGCTTATCAAAGCTAGAAAAATCTAGCACGCCAATTCGAAAAGGGGGCAAATTCTTCCCAAATTTTGGGCGCGCTAGATTTAGGTTCTAGTACCGCAAGGTGTGCAGGTTCGATTCCTGTCAGCCCTACTTAGTGATGAAAATGCAAGATAAACTTGCCTCAAAGGGGCTTGCCGTACCATTCGGCGAGCCCTTTTTTCGTGGCCTGATGCAACTCACTGCAAAGCGGACGACTACAGATTGCCGGAGTTTTTTTCGCGGCAACTAGAAGGCGAAGAAAAGGTAGCGAGACTGATTCTTGCGAAGCTCAAGGGTTTCGGGGGCGTCCACTTCAACTTCCACTACAGAGCAGCAAGCACTTGGCGTGCTCCCCCGCGAATTGCCGTTCTTTAACAATCGCGTGCGCATCTCGATTGGCGGTCGGTACAATGCCCAATCATTGGATAGGCTGCAGGCGCCAACTGTGGCCCTCTCCTCTTAAAATCGTTTGGTTGTATTTGCTTGTTTACTGTTGACGGATAAGGACACTCCATGCGTGCTTTAATACTTTGTTCGCTTATTACTGTTCTTGCATCAACAACTGGGTGCAATCCTAGTATTTCGCCTGGCCCAGATGTTAAGCATGCGACTGAGGTGACCTTCGATCAGCTGAAGTCGGTAGTCGAAGGAACCCCACTGTTCTACTGGACTGGCAGCGACGACAAGTACCACTATTTCAAGATGGACGACGGGTTTTATCGTTTGTCAACAGATTTTAAGATGCCTAACTTCGAAGGAATGATGTGAGAAAATTGGAGCCTGGCTCCTTCCTAATAGATGTAGAAGTCGTGGATGGCGAAAGAATTTTATCTTACAGTCGCTTTGGTAAGAAATAGCGCACCGTTCACGAAAAAACCACATCAATTACGACGCAACACACTGTTCGTTTCACATTTGGTGTCAATATCTACCATGCAATGAGGCGCCGGGGACTAACAGAGCCAACCGCTCCCCAGGGAAGACCATAAGCCGTCCGGAGTATCAGTTGGCGCTCAAAAGGGACCAGTGATTGGCAGTTGAAAATCCACCACCTACATGGAGGTGGAAGGGTCTGGTCTGATGATCTGCATATGACTTCAAAGGCACGATCAAGGGTCAGTCATGTCCAATCGCTTGCGGATGGATAAAGCACAGTCAATACAGCACTTACATGATTTGGGCTGGTCGCAACGAAGGATCGCAGCGTCCCCCAACGTCGATCGAAAGTCGGTTAGAAGGCAGCTGAAAGGGGCAGTTTCAAAAGGGACCGCGCGCCAACGGAGCATGCGCCAACGGCTCTTAGGGGTGCGTCCGATAATTCAAAAAGGCCCAGCGCGCCAACGGGTCAGCCTCTGCCCGAATCCACCAGCCCTGAGCTGGAAACACTCTCAGTTCCACCTTCGTCGCGTGGCGTCTGTGTGGCCTACCACCAAGTGATCGTGGCAGTGCTTGAGCAGCGACTATCCGCGAAACGCATCTACCAAGACCTCGATACTGACCACGGTTTCGAGGGAAGCTACTGGAGCGTCAATCGCTATGCCAAGCGACTGCACAAGCTTCGTTCGCTCATTTCTATCCATCGATCGATCCTCATTTAGGTAACATTTCCAATGAGGCAACGATAGCCGTTCGGTAACCAAAACCGTGAGTCAATGCGGCCGGCAGTTTTAGTTGTCGCTTTACAAACTCAATAGATATTGGTTCAGTTCTCCGGTTTTCAGCCTTTTCATCTTCCTTTGTATCGCGCTCAATTCGATTTACCAATCAGGTTGGCAGGGAACCAATAAACGGTGAGCCGTGATTCGCAGCGGGCTCTTCATCGATCGCTTTACGCACATTCTCTAGGGCGACTGTTTGCAGCGGTTTCGGCGTCATCATTTAGTAAGCTCAGCGGCAAGGGTCGCATGTGAATAATATCCGGCTGAACGTAGTGATCGTGGGCTATCCGAGTGCGACTGATTTGGCCCAGGGACTGCGCGGCGGCTTCTAAGCCGCCGCGTCTAGCGACCGCCGGTCCATGTGCTTTCCGACGGTGTTAAAACCAAGCTCTCGAGTGGTCTTTACTTGGGCGTCGATCCACCTTCTGGCAGCAGCACCGTTTGTATTGAAGTGCCCCTACGAAGCGACCATATTGCTACCGTACTTCTTCAGCGTCGCCGCTTTGTTGTACGGTGCTAGCCACAATTGTGGCTCGATGTGATTCACGCCAATGCTGACAAACTTCTCGCCATCTGCGTTGATGAACCACCACTCGCCGTCGAGCTGTTTGAGATGAATGAACCCCGTCGCGTCATTGGCTCGCGCTGAGCTCGCAAGAAGAACCAGAACGAGAATTAAAGTCGTGGATCGCTCCGCGATCCAACGCTTCGTCAATCGCCGCTTGGCCGTGTCCGGAGTGTATACAACCATAGTGTCTTCCAAAATGGTTGATGCATCAAAGTGTAGATCATGAACGTTGGATCGGCGGAGCGATCCACGACACTAATCGACCCGTTGGTAGTAGTGAAACTCTCCCGGCTGTAGCTTTGCCTTCTGCGGATTGTCGGCAATGTACTTACGCAAGTATTCGTATTGTTCGGGACTTCGTACGAGATGGTCGAAGGGTTCCTGTTGCCAGAAGTGCCCGGAATTTCCAATCACCTGGTTAATTGCTCGGGCCGTGTAGTGCAACCACGAGCCGAACTGCTTCTCCATAGCCTGTTCAGTGCCGAATGCTGCGAGCAAGTGAACGTGGTTGGGCATGACCACAAAGTCGCCCATTCGGTACCGATCTCTATCAAAGTGAACTAGGCTGTCGGCAACAATTCTTGATAACCTTGGCTGCTTCAAGACACAGGCACCGTGGCACGAATCGAGATAATCTTCTCGCGAACGATTAAATTGCCGGTCAAAGTCGGCTCGCATTTTTCCGTCGAGGTAGCCGAGTACGTCTTTCCAAAACTTTCCGTTTCGCAATGCCCGTTGATCGAGCCATTCGTTCTTCTCACGTTCCCAGCGTTGCAGGACCTCTCGCGGGATAGAGTCTTTCGTCCGAAAAGTCACGAACACGATCGCTCCCGCCTGCGACCAGTGGGGCCGAAGCCGATGGTTGATGAAAAGCTCCGACTTTGGATCGAAAATCTCACCAAACATTTCCCATCCTTCCCCAAATGCAGAACATGATTGTCGTGGATCGCTCCGCCGATCCAACGTCGACTTAATAATAACGCAGGATCGCGGAGCGATCCACGACAATGAACTCGCCTGATTCACGGGTGCACTAGAATGACATATCTGCGAACACAGCCGTCTTCTACCAACAGGTTCAATGCGGACCTGTGATTACACCGATAACACAAGGCATCATCGCAATTCATTGAATGCCTCCGAGTTGCCCATTCATCCCCTCAGCTGAAGGACCTATTGACCGGTCTTCGAATCGTGTCTTACTATGCTCACGGGGTCTAGCCCCCCGCATTCGTCCTGAATTCCCCTGCTCAAGGAAACGCATCGATTGTCTATTTTCTCGCGTGTTGACGTTCTGCGATACCCTTTATGGAACCGCTATACTCTACCACGCGTTTCATGACACACTTGCAAAATGAGCAATACACTTCTTCCGCACCAGGATGGATCGGCCCTCACAATTGGAATCTCAGACCGAATTTGCGACCAACGTCGACGCATCTGTGAAATGCTAGCAATCCATTTAACTGATGCACAGCGATGTTTTGTGTGGAATCTGATCCTCGTAAAGTACTGGGGCGTCATCGACGAACCCTCCGTGCGGATCGCAGCGTTTCCAACACTCTAAACGAGCAAAGAATTGCGTGGGGGCCTGACAGAATTCACGACTCGCATCCCCGTCACTCTCCAACAGCAACACATTCGCGAGTGTGTACTCCCGATGCCTAGGGAATTGTGGCAGTGCCCCAGTGGTTTCCATTTGTTCGAAGATCGCACGAGCCCCTAGAGACGTTTTAGAGCGATGGCAAACCGCGTGATGTTGAACCAGAACGAAGTTTCGACCAAGAACTGCCGTGAAGACCGCCAGCAGTCGTGATGCTTGCCCTGTGAACAACGGCCGGAAAGTCCAGCGAGCGGGGAGAAGGGGCGAGCTGGGGAAGAACGCCGATACGTGAGGAAAGCCGGCCAAGCCACGTTGGGGTGGAAAAGTTAAGAGCCTACGCCAACATGAAACTCCTTGTCGGATATGCCGCTGAAAGGACGCATGTGAGCCACTCCACTGAGTGGCCCCTTGCGAAGTTGCTGGTTGCTCTCGCTATTTATTGCCCAAGATTACCCTTCTCGCCACCATCACGGGTGATAAGTCCTTGCCATACGCGAACGTCAATCTTCTCTGAGAGGAAATGGACGGATCCATCTCCGATCCCAACTAGGATTCCAGGCTCCGCCTCGCGAACGGTTCCTAGCGAAGGAGTTTGAGCGTCCGCAATTAAGTCAACTGGCTGGGTCCAGGGCACGAGCCGCTGTGTTTCCACAATCACCACGGTATTGGACAGACCGTCGATAAAGTCGCGGAATCCGGGTGCTTTGCCATCTTTCGTGAGCGTAAGACCGCCACCTTCCGACACAACAGCTTGATACGGCGTAACTTGCGTATCCGTCGCACCAGCAACAGCGAAGACCTGGGGCATCTGCAACATGACTCTTTGATTTGCCGGACTATCCCACGGCTCATCTTTGCGGTACTGTTCATAGAGTTTGGCATGCTCCAGGAATGGCAGCAGTTCGACGCGCCAACTGCGTTCTTCACCCGAATCTCGGTCGATGACGATGGCCGGTGGAAGATGTCGATAGGCATCGTGGTAGTTATGCAGCGCCAGCATTATCTGCTTCAAATTGTTCATCGATTGTGCTCGCAAGGCCGCGGTACGCGCCGAGGCGATGGCTGGCATCGCAAATGCAATCATCGGATAAACGGATTCGGAAAGCGTGGCTTCGAGATTTACCTGTTGGCCATCTTCCTGGATCCTAAGATTATCCAGGAATTGACTACCTGCCGTAGCAGCCGCTGATGCCATTACCAGCTGGGCCGTATCGTTCCGGCCTTGTTCATGCAGTGCCGCGGGCAAGCTTTCGAGATAGTTACGTGCGAGCCACTTAAGTGCGGTGAGCGTTTCGGTCACCCTCTTGGCATCCGACGCATCCATTTGCATTTTCAGCTGCAGATCGTCTCCCAGTTCGATGCCAGCGGCCACTGTGCGGACATTCTTCCACAGCGGAGCGAGTGCCATCGTCGGGCCGCCTTGATCCCGAGCGGCAAGCGTTTGCAACCAAGTAGTGTTGCTCGCGATCCGGATACTGCAATTCGCGTTCTGCTCGAGAAGCGCTGCCCATTTGGCTTCCCCACTGCCAAGTCCCAGCAACTGAAGGACTTCGGCATTGTCGTAAACAGCCAGTGTTCTTGAATCGAGCAAGCGAGTTTGTGGATTGGTTTTATTGCTCGCAAAGTCACTCTTGGAACGGACGATCAGGAGCGGGCTACGATTGTGCCGATTGGGCTGTAAGGTGGGCAGCGCCAGCAAGACTTGCTCGACTTCGCTGACCACTACGGTCTGACCTGGCAATTTGAATTCGCTCGGCAGATCCGCTTGCTTCTGGATAGCCTGAACTCCAGGGGAACTCATTACGCCCTGTACGTCGATCAGCACAACCGCTTCGCAAAGCCCTTCTGGTAAGTAACTAACCAGCGGATTGCTGTCTGGCTGAGGCGAGACAGACGCGCCGCCAGCCGGTGGCAACGGTTCTTGAGCAACCACCAAGTGTGGCCGCAAGCCCGTCGACAGAATAGCGATGCCCACAAGTGTGAGTATGGCGACGGTGGAATAACAGCGATTGAGCCACTGCCTACTTTGGGGGAGAGATCGTAACATTTCAAGCCTCCGAACAAACATGCGCCGGGGAGGTAAAAACGCCTGGCACGGCCCCGGAGTCCGTACTTTCGGTTGTCTTAGTGCAAGCCCCGCAAGGAGCTCTACGTATCGTTGTTGTCCGCCGACGACCTGAGCCGCTAGCGAATCCGCTGCAAGCTCCTGATCAAGCCGTAAACGTTGAAGAACAACGTGAGCGAGTGGATGGTAGAAGTTAAACGCCACGGCCAACTGCCCGATGGCGGTCGACAAAAAATCCCGACGTTTCACGTGAGCCAGTTCGTGGGCCAATATGGCGTGACGTTCGTCGACAGTCCATGCTCGCCAATTGGATGGTAAGAGCAGGAGCGGTTGCAGCCAGCCGATGACTGCGGCCGATCCAAGCGTCTCGGTTTCCCCGATGGGAATGTTGCCAGAGATTCCGAGTCTCCGATTGCAGCTGGCTAGGTCCTGGTGCAATGCTGTGTCAGTAATCGGCTTGGCTGAATTGCGAAGACCACGAATCTGCCAATAGCCTGCAATCAGTCGTATCAAGCCAAATGCGATGCAGAGGAGAAGCGATAGTAGGACAAGTTGCGGCAACGAAGTGCTTTCTTTCTCCTGTTGGACCTGTACCGCCGAGTCGTTAACATCGTGCGGTTCGATCGGGCGTTCCATGAACACTGCGGACGTACTGACGAGCAATTTCTGCCATGCCGTGAGCGAGTTGGGCGCATTTTCCCGAGCCAAAATCTCGGCCTGTTCGGCATCCGCCGGTAGTGCCGCCGTTGGCTGGGCGGAGCCGGGCAAGAGTTGCCCCCAACTCCACCCGTGCACCTGCGTCAGGGCGGCTACTGGCATGCAAGCCATGAGCAGCAAGCCAAGCAATGAAATGTAGACTCGCGATGCAGGGTTGATTCTTCTGGCAACGATGACGAGCAGGTAGGCCGTGATGGCTATTAACGAAGCCTGTGCCAGTGCCCACCAGACGCGACTGTCCGACTGAATGAACGCAATGATTGATTCGATGACATTGTTCATGTGGTTGCCCCTTTACCGCTTTGGATTTGATTTGGCGGATTTCTGAACTAGAGCTTCCAGGCGTTTGCGTTCGCTGGCCGTTAATTCCTGGTCCTCCATCAGGCGCTGAAGCAGCGCTTCGGAAGACCCGCCAAACACGCGTTGCACCAGATCCTTCAGCAGTCTTCCGGAAACTTCTTCGTGTGTTCGCGTGGGACTGAATTCATGCGGACGCCGATCTGTCGTCTGTTCCAGAAAACCTTTGTCCACCAGAATGCGGACTAGCGTCGCGACAGTCGTGTAGGCCAATTCACGTTCTTCGTCGTTGAGTTTTTGTTGGACCTCAGCAATTGTGAGCGTGGTCTCACGCTGCTGCCAAAACACCTGCATGATCTCCAGCTCACGTTCGGTCAGCTCAGTTGATTTCGGTCGAGCCATAGCGTTTTCACCCTAAATTTGGTTTCTTAGTTTTCACTCTCTTTGGTTTTTTAGTAGATCGCAGGCTGAGTTGCAAGTGTTATTTCTAAAAAACCAAAGTAATGCCTCAATTTTAGGCCATTGAAGAGCCAAAGTGGTATCGAAATGCGCTGCATACTAGCCGCAGCAAGGCGGCGCATTGACCAGGATCTCCTGGTGGCCCGTGCAGGTAGAATGGGCCCCCGGCCCGTTGCCACCACAACGCTACCACCAAGAGCCACGCCTGCCATCGAACGCTGCATCACCAACGCGCCACACGACCTCCGCGCACCTCGCACTCTTGTGCGAAAACAGCCTAGCCCCAGTGAGAGCGCCCCTAGCACTTGCATCCACAGGGAGACCGCGGAACGACAGTGTCAGCCTATATCAAACGGGAATCCTCGGACGTCTACCGGCAGCCTCGATAAATCGTTCCAGTGTGACATGCTTGGAGTAGGTACACACTTGAGACACATGAATCTGCTAGATTAATGCTGCATTTCATCCAAGCTACCGACCAAGAGGTTCCACTTTGTTCAACACCATTTTTTTGCTTCTACTACAGACTATTGTCGCGCCTCAGGCAGCTGAGGATTTGACCGTACTCGGCGGTGGGAACTCCAACGCCCCACGCTGGATTGACTGGAGCGATCCTGGGCTGATGCTGGTACATCACTTGAATGAATTAACGCGAGCCTGCCTCGCGTCACGCGAAGATGCAATTGAAAAATTGGACAGTGCCGAAGCTTGGGAAAAGCGTCAGGCGGACGTTCGGCAAACTCTCGATCAGATTCTTGGCCCCTGGCCAGCTCGCTCGCCGCTCAATCCACGCGTCACCGGTATCCTCCATAGGGACGGCTATCGCGTGGAAAAGATTATCTTCGAATCGATGCCCAATTTTCATGTGACGGGAGCTCTCTTCATTCCCGAGGGGCACACCGGTCGTGGGCCAGCCATCCTGAATGTTATCGGGCATTCTGCCCAGGCATTTCGGCGAGATATTTATCAGAACGTGATGCTGAATCTAGTCCATAAGGGGTTCGTGGTGTTCACCATCGACCCGCTTGGACAAGGGGAGCGGTTGCAGTACTTCGATCCTCAGAATGGCAAGTCGACCGTCGGTTCGTCAACTCAGGAGCATTCGCACGCCGGGGTTCAATGTTTTCTGACCGGACGGTCCATTGCCCGCTACTTCACTTGGGACGGAATTCGCGCGATCGATTACTTGTTAACTCGTCCAGAGGTCGATCCCAAACGCATCGGCGTGACTGGCCTATCTGGAGGTGGGACGCAAAGCAGCTACGTCGGTGCCATCGATCAGCGCGTCCTCGCAGCAGCCCCCACTGGATTCATCACCAGCACAAGTCGATTGTTGGGTTCCATTGGACCGCAGGATGCGGAGCAGCACTTTTATCACGGTCCGCTGCTGGGCATCGATCATGCGGATTTACTGGAAGTGCGAGCGCCAAACCCCACACTTCAAGTGACCACGACACGAGATTTCTTCAGTATCCAGGGCGCGCGTGAAACGGCTGCTGAAGTGCGACAGGTGTTTGACATCCTCGGCCATTCCGATCATTTTGACCAAATTGAGGACGATTACGAACACGGTTTTACGAAGAAGAACAACGAAGCCACCTACGCCTTCTTTCAAAAGTTTTTGGACCTGCCGGGCAGCGCCCAGGAAACCGAGTATCCCTATTTGACAGAACAGGAATTAGCCGTCACCGAGACCGGACAGGTTTCGACCTCCCTGCAGAGTGAAACCGTTTTTAGCATCAATCGCCAAGAGGCAGAGCCGCTGCTAAACAAGCTGGCAGATGACCGCCAGGCACTATCCCAGCATCTGCCTCGGGCTCTGCGCGCCGCGAAACAGTTGTCCGGCTACCGCAGCCCCAAGCCGACAGCGGCGCCCGTATTTCGGGGGCAGTATCAGCGAGATGGTTACCGTGTGGAAAAATGGGGACTGCCCGGCGAGGGAAAAACAATCATTCCCATGCTGGTGTTCGCCCCGGATACTTCCTCCGAGCAAGGGACCACCTGGCCAGCCGTTATCTATGCACACGGCCAGGGGAAGGCTAACGACGCGGCTGTGGGCGGCATGATCGAGACGATTGTGCGCAGCGGTTATATCGTCGTTGCGCCGGACCTACTCGGATACGGCGAAACGACGTATCAATTCAAGCAGGGACACGCTCCAGTACAACCGTTTTTCAATGCCATGATGTCCGGCCGCAGCGTGGCGGGCATTAACGCGGGAGATGCGGTCCGCGTGCTACGATTTTTGCAGGAACGAAACGATGTGAAGCCTGACGAGATTGGAGTCGTCGCCTGCGGGGATGTCGCTCCTGCGCTGCTGCATGCGGCAGCATTTGAGCAACAGATTCAATGGCTGGTACTCGTTGACTCCTTATTGGATTACCAAAGCATTGTCATGCAACCACTCTACGACGTGAACGCCAATTCGCTGGTGGCAGGGGCGTTATCGGCTTACGATCTGCCCGATTTACTGGCAAGCATCGCACCGCGGCGTGTTGCTCTGTTGCACCCCAGAACAGCGTTGGGAACCGCCGCCACCAGGGAGCAGATCACGACATCGCTAGGATTTGTCGAGCAGTACGCAAAGGACCAATTGCGAGTCGAAACACAGGAGTTTGACCTCGGACAACTCATCCAGTGGTGCGTTCAGCCCTAGGGCAGCATTCCATCCACCGTGGGAAAGGATCTTGGGCGAGATTTCCGGAAGGCATGCCCAATTTTCTCGGTTGAACCTCCAGAGGTCGAATGCTGAAGTCGGACGGTTCGATCGAGCGTTTGTTTGCAGGTGCGACTGTTTTCCCAAGCGCACTTGCATTCGCCTTCGTGAGTAAAACTTCCGCTGCATAGCCCCAGCGCGAAGGCGTTCCAGTTTGCGACTATAATCAAGAGCATCGAGCGAGCAATTTTGCGGACTGCAAATCGATGTCCGGCGGTGCCCGCCCATTTCCTACCTGCGACTGGCTAACGAGCCGATCGCAACAATTGCCTACCCAATTCGGAGAGTTTCTCAATGCCCATCCATCGCAATCCCACCTCACGCCGTGACTTCGTGAAGGTCACTGCCGCACTCGGCGGCGTGGCGACAATTTTAGCTTCCACTCCGGCAGCATTCGCCGCAGCGAGTCAGCCCACTCGCATCGCCTTGCTTTCGGACACCCACATTCCAAGCTCGCCAGACACCGCAGCACGCGGTGTAAATATGACCGACAATCTACGGCGCACGATTGCCGACATTTGTAAACTGAAAGCTCCGCCGTCGCATTTGATCATCAATGGCGATTGCGCATACCTAAAGGGTTTGCCGGACGACTACGCAAATTTTGCCGCTTGCTTGGCACCACTGGATGAAACGCAGATTGCCCTACATGTAACGATGGGCAACCACGATGATCGCCAGTCGTTGTATGGCGCGCTGTCGAACCAACGGCCGGCCGACAATCCCGCAGTACTGTCCAAGCACATCAGTGTCATCGAAACACCTCACGCCAACTTTTTCCTGCTCGATTCACTGTTCCGCGTCAACGTGGTGACAGGCGAACTGGGCGCCGAGCAAATCCGCTGGCTTGCACACGAGCTTGACACGCGCCAAGACAAACCCGCGGTCGTCATGACCCACCACAATCCCCAATTTACCGCACCGACAGATGGCAAACAGTGGACAGGCATTTCCGACACGCAGGAACTGTTCCAAGTGCTTGACGCACGTAAACACGTACGCGCGTTCTTGTATGGTCACTCGCACAACTGGACGTACAGCAGCCGCGGCCATTTTCAATTGATTAATCTGCCACCGGTGGCTTATGTCTTCAGCCCCGACCGCCCCAACGGCTGGGTAAGTGCGGAACTCACCGAGGATGCGATGTCGCTTGAACTGCACACCTTCGACTCCCAGCATCCGCAATCCGGCGAGCGACTGGAAGTACCGTTGAAGGCTTAAAGAGCGTCGGGACAACAAGCGTCGCCAGCTCGCTCCGCCGATCGGCATTTTCCCAAACGAACCGGCGAAGCGGTTCGGCGACAATCCGCGAATGACTGCTCCGACGGTCCTAAGCAAGCAACCAGTTGATGGCAGCCGAGTTGCATGCGCCGCGTCAAACCCAACGTTGACATTGAGGATCGCGAGCGTTGCCGGGTAGCCAAGGGCGTCTAACGCCCCAATCGAGCAAGGGCACGAAGACACGTGCGAGCACCCGCGCGCTGGTATACGCTGCATATCGAGCAAAGGAACAGAGCGAAAAATGGATGCGACCGGAACGGCTACTTGCAGAGCCCTGCAGTCGCCGGACCTGGTAGGGTTTCGTGTTCCATGGCCCCACATACAGCGATCGGACGGGAAGAGCCCAACGATGTCCTACTTTGGATTCGTGAGACTCTTGGATTGAACTTGTGACTCGCTGTGTGGCAAATTCGGAGTCGTTGATGATCTCCGGATGGATGTCATGCTGCGAGTTTGAGGATGGGAAGACTGCCGCTATCCCCATGCCGGAAATTTCCCCAGCGCCGCGTGACGTTCCCGCCAGTTGGGCTAGCGCAAAAGGCGTGAAAAGAGTTCTTCGATCATCGCGTAAACAATTTTCGCGATGGCAGGGTCATACCGGTGCCCTTCATCGCGCATAAACGCGTGCTGTCCGTTGAACTCATGCCATGCAAAATTCCGATTCGCGGAGACCAGTGCTTGATAAATCATTTGACGGCCCTCCAACGGAATATGAGGGTCTTGTCTTCCCCAAACGAATAGCAACTCTCCTTGGATCTCACTGATTCGAGCGAGTGAGTCATCGTTCAGGCCGGCCCCGAGACTGTGCTGATGAATGTCGGTCGCATACAAACACGCTGTCGCAACGATCCGAGGGTCGAGTGCGGCGCGGTAAGCAAGATGGCCGCCAAGACAGATCCCCAAAGTGCCAAGGCGTCCGTTGCATTGTGCGTCTTGGCACAAAAAGTCGATCACCGCCGCTGCATCCTCATCGTAGCTCGCAAGTTGCTTGGTGGTTTTCAAATTGTTGCCACGCTGCGTCCCCTCGGTGTCGTAATTTAGCGAAGTCCCGGCCGGCTCAAACTCGTGATAGACCTCTGGAACCGCTACAAGGTAGCCCCACCCCGCAAGTAGAGCGGCAGTCCGCGCGATCGGGCCGGTCATTTGGTAGATTTCAGAATAAAGCACCACTGCGGGTACCAGTCGATCGCTGCTGGGGCGGAACAGATGTGTGCGCATCGGGCCAAACGACGTGTTAAGATCAACGTATTCCGGTGGTCGAATCAACATCTTCAGTGCGCTTTCAAAACAAGAGTTGGCGAGCGAGTAGGTAAGTGTTCGCCTACTTTAACGTTTCTTGATCGCGAATGCAGATACAGTGTTTGTTGAAAGGGCACAGGGTAGGGTAGGGTAGGGCAGGGCAGGGCAAGTCCAGCGATTTGCCCATCGCTGCGTGACTCGCCGAGCAAAATGCAATCGCCGGTCGTCTGAGGTCATGACGATTCGGTTATCCTGTGGGAAATCGTCTGCACCCGCCGCCAAGTTATCTCCATGCGATGATTGACCACCCGTAAGCCATTGTGCCGACGGCTGTTACCTTTCGAACCGAGGATTCCCATGATTTTTCGAGTGCTTGTTGCTCTACTGACAATCGCTTGTCTCTCGTATGCAGCTGGCAGATGCAATGCCCAAGAACCGCTGGCAATTGGCGCCGATTTCGAGGGAGCTTCCGTTCGTAACGTTGAAATTGACCAGCAAGCGCGAAGTGTTAGTTTCATGCCGGGAGGGGATCCCGAACGTGGTTGGCCCTGTTGGTGGTATTTCCGCATTGACGGGGTCGGACTCGATGAAGAAATCACGTTGCGGTTGCGTGGATCGAGCGCCGCGGTCGAGAACCAAAAACCCTTAGCCGCATCATGGGCAATGCCGTCCCAAGCGACCTATTCAACTGACGGCGAATCATGGTTGCACACGTCCCAAGGGATGCGGCAGGGCAAATGGATGGTCTACAAAGTCAAACCGAATGCGTCGTCACTATACGTCGCTTGGGGACCGCCCTACACACCACAAACCGCACAGAAAATGGTACGAGAAATCGGCAACCGTTCCGCTCATGCAACCGCCACCGAACTCTGTCGTTCACGCGCTGGTCGCGCGGTCCCCATGCTTCATGTACGTGAAGGCCTGCGAGAGTCCAAAGAGCGCTTCGGTGTCTGGGTCCAAGCTCGCCAACATGCATGGGAGAGCGGTTCGAGCTGGGTGGCACATGGATTTGCAGAATGGATCATTAGCGACGATCCACCGGCAGCCTGGCTAAGGCAGCATGCCGACATTTTTGTCATTCCCATCATGGACGTGGACAACACAGCAACCGGCAACGGAGGCAAAAATGCACTTCCGCATGACCACAATCGCGACTGGTCACCAGAGCCTCATTGGAACGAGACCATGGCGGCACAGCGAATGGTCACGGACTTGATTGCTGAGGATCGGATGGATGTCTTTTTAGACCTGCACAATCCAGCTCCCGGCGACCCCAGCTTCTTCTATATCCTTCCACGAGAGCTCATCGACGAACCCATGATTGGTCTGCGCGATCGCTTCATTGATTTAGCCTATGCAAATATCAGTCAGATCAAACCTATGATCCCCATGAGCCGTAACCCCAAGGTGACCGGCGCCAGCTACCATCCACTCTGGCGACAGATTAGCGCCAATTGGGTCAGCATGAATGGAAACGCGGATACCGTGAGCTTGTGCTTGGAAACAATTTGGAACTCGCCCAATAGCACCGCAACAGGGTACAGGGCGGTCGGTGCGAGCCTCGCCGCCACGGTACACGAGTATCTTTTCGAACGCACGGAGCAGCAACGGCGGTAGACGATGCGGGCTGAGACCACCGATCCTTACCAGCGTCGATTCCAATTACAGCCCAGTAAACTTGAGCCCCTTTACTCTGCTTTAGTGATCAACGGATTTAGTAATCAACCGACTCAATATTTCCAACGCCCCCACCGCGATGCAGAGAGCCCCAGCATGAGACTTGCCGCTACGACCTTGTTACTCCTCATTTCCACCGGCGTGTTTGCTCAAGAGGCTGACCTTGTGCTGCGAGGTGGCAAGATCGTAACCGTTGATGCCGATTTCAATATCGTCGAAGCAATGGCCATTCATAATGGGCGTATTTTGGCTACCGGGACGGCTGCGGAAATTGAACCCAAGATCGGTCCTAAAACACGCATTGTCGAGCTAAAAGGTCGGATGGTATTGCCAGGATTGATTGACTCGCATGTCCATCCAAGCAGTGCCAGCACGTATGAAGCCGATCATGAAATCCCGCAGATGGATTCGATTGCCGATGTCTTGGAGTATGTGCGGGGGCGGGCCAAAGTGGTCCCCAAGGGGGAATGGATACATTTATCACAGGTCTTCATCACGCGACTCCGCGAACAACGCTATCCAACCCGAGCGGAGCTGGATTCGGCAGCCCCCAAGCATCCCGTCTCGTTCCGCACGGGTCCGGACGGGAGTACGAATTCGCTGGGGCTAAAGGAAAACAATATCGACAAATCCTTCGCGGCTATGCATCCCGACAATGTCATGGTTGATCCGGGCACGGGCGAGCCGAGCGGCCTTTTGCGCCAAGCGTCGGAGGTCTTTAAATCAAGGCCCGATCCGTCCAGCAATAAGCTGACGGAGTCTGACCGAGACGATCGCCTTGTAACGCTGCTTGACGACTATAACCGCTGGGGCATCACCGGCATCATTGATCGCAATTGCAGCGATTCCGCGCGGTCGCAATATGCCCGGCTGCTGGCGTCGGATCGATTGCAAATCCGCGTACGGCTTTCACGCAGTTTGAGTCCGCGCGGAGACCTCACTGAAATTGAAGAGAGACTGGATGCAATTGCCTCCGATCCCTATTTTACGGAGCCGGATCCGAGGCTGGGAGTGATTGGCGTAAAAGTGTTTGAAGACGGCGGCATGTTGACCGGCAGTGCCTACTTTAAAGAACCTTGGGGCATCAGCACGATCTATGGCATCGAAGACTCTCGGTACCGCGGTATGCAATTCATCGATGAGCAGCGAATCGAAGCCCTGGTAACCGCCTGTGTCAAACGCAATCTAGCCTTCACGGCGCATTGCCAAGGCGACGCGGCAGTCGAAACACTGGTAAGTGCATACGAGAAAGTGAACCAGAAATTTCCAGCCGGCCTGGCGCGGTCAACACTGACTCATTCCAGCTTCATGAGCGAGAAGTCGATTGAGGCGGCAGCCAAGCTTGGGATTGGAGTTGACCTACAACCTGCCTGGCTGTACTTGGACGCTCGGACTTTGGTCGCGCAGTTTGGCGAACAACGTCTAACACACTTTATTCCGCTACGCAGTCTGTTCGATGCCGGTGTGAAGGCCGGTGGTGGTAGTGACCACATGCAAAAGATCGGCTCGCTCCGCAGCGTCAATCCTTACAATCCGTTTCTCGGCATGTGGATTGCCGCCACGCGGACGGCTCGGTGGTACGCTCAGCCTCTCCACCTTGAACAAGCGCTGACTCGCGAGCAAATGATCCGCTTTTATACGATCAACAATGCTTGGCTGATGCGAGCCGAACAGGAGATCGGCTCGCTCGAACCGGGCAAGCGTGCCGACTTCATCGTCATCGAGCAGGACTTGTTGGCGTGCAGCGATGACCAGATCCGTGAAACACAAGTGCAATCCACATGGTTGGACGGCAAGCAGATTTTTGAGGCTCGCTAGAGTCCCCGTGCCGCAATGGCGCATTCCGCAACGAACGAAATGAGGCCCGATAGTGGGCGATGGTTCAGGTGGCCAGAGGTGCCCCAACCAAGCGGCAGATTTTTGCTGGATGACGAAGATTCCGTCGCTTCTCTTGCGCCCAAAGTGTGCCACGTCTGTCTGCGATGTTCATGGCGACGGGGCCTCGCTGGGCAACCGATTCCATAATCGGTTGCCCGTAACTAGCTAAAACTCTCCGCGACTCACTTGCGCTCGATGAGTTTCATCATGTCGTCGGTGATGGGCATGACTTCGAAGTCTTTGAAGAACATTTCGCAGTCGGTGCCACCATGCATTTGCAAGCCCAGCTTGCCCGTCTTCTCGCAGGCTTCATCGACCAGATCCGATGTGCAGAATCCGTTAAGCGTCTGAACTAGGCGGTCGCCGTATGCAGCGGTACTCGTTGTATTCCACTGGTCGTCCTTATTACGAACCTTCTCGATGAACTCGTCGTTGGTAGCGACCCATCCGCGGCCTGGAATTGTTTTGCCATCAACGATGCCAGCGGTATGCCACAGGGCAGAGTCCTTGCCGTTGTTGGCAATTTCATTTTGGAAGCCGCGCAAGACCCACGGGGCGCTCGTTTCCTCGGCGCGGAAATACAAGGCGCTGTTGCCGCCGTGCATCCGATACGTCACCCGCGCGATGAAGTTGTCGTAATTCTTGTTGGAGATGACTAGTCCATCTTTACCTTGGCTCTTGGAGTGGACACCGTGCAACACGCCCTCCTCGGTGAAAGACCATTCTTCTGGAAGCACGAACTTGGCATCCACCAACTGGTACTTCCCATCGTCAGCTTTGGCGAAAAAGGGTTCCCACTTGCTCTCCCCCAGATCTTTGACGCGGATATTCTTCCACGCGACGGATCCGGATTTCCCGGCATGAATCTGCAGTCCGAAAAAGCCCTTCATCGAGAAACTGTCGAACATATCGACAACCAGCTTGCCATTCAGCCAAGTCTTGATCGACGGTCCCACGCACTGAATCTCCACGTCATTCCACTGACCTTCATTGCAGCTTGCTTGAGCGGCGTCGAGGCGATCCTGTGGAGTGTAAGCGTCGAGCCAAATGATGCCAAATTTGTGGCCGCGACGCCCCTCATCATAGATGCGACCGGTCATGTCGCCGCCGGGGCGAATTTCGTACTGATAACCGTAGACCCGCTCGCCATCGCCTTCGGGACGAGCAGCGGAGCGGAATTGGACCCCCGAGTTCCCGCCTTCTAGAAATTTGTATTGCAACTTCAGAACGAAATTTCCAAACTCCTGTTCGGGACACAAGAAAGTATTGCCCGGCGTATTCGGAATGCATTTTCCGACGATCGCTCCGTCCTCAACCGCGTACTCGGCTGAGCCGCCGCGTTTGGTCCAGCCGTCCAGGTCAACGCCATTGAACAAGCTCGTATAACCATCCTCAGCCTCCGCCGCCAAGGCGGTCAGCCCGCAGGGCACCAACAGCCCGATGAATAGGGCCGCTACAAAAAAACTTCTCATCGCTGTCTCTCCTAGAAGTGGTATTCGTGGATGGGGATGCTGCTTCTTCGTTCCGCAAATGTACGGCGCGCCGGCAAGAGCGAACTAGCGTCGGTTGCCAATTTCTCCCCAAGTACCTAGATATCATTGATGCCGGTAAAAGGCGAAAAGCCGAGGCCGCGTTTGCGTTCAGTTCTCGTTGACCATGCCCCAGCTCATTGGTCGCCCCCATTTTAACAGCCACAGTCTAGCTGCGGCTAGCCGCGAGGCCAATGGACTTGATTGACTTAGGCATTTGTCCCAGCCACCTTCTTAAGCTGGCCCTGCTGCATCCGACAATAGCCTTACCTCCGCTGGCTCACGTCGCCCGATCACGCGGCCATCACCGACGGCGATCTACGAATCAGAACCGATAGTTTGTGTGCTGAAGCCAGGAAATTGCTTGTGGGCACATGCTATGTTCAGTATTCTAACAGTGCTCAAATCGACATGCGCGACCAAGACTTTCCCCATTGAACGAATGCATCGGAATGCCCGACGAAGCTAGTACTAACGTTGAGCAAACGGTTGCTTGGTATCGCCGCATCGGTCCTGGACTGATCACAGCGTGCGTGGTGATTGGCCCTGGCAGCATCCTGGTCAGTTCCACCATTGGTGCCAACAAGGGTTACACGATGCTATGGGTCGTCGTGGTCTCCGTCATCTTCATGCTTGTCTACATGACGATGTCAGCCAAACTGGGGGCGGTCTCAAGCGTTTCACCGGGCGACGTGGTTCGCCGTAAAGCGGGCCGACCGCTGGCAATCCTGCTGGGTTGCATCGTGTTCATCATTGCTGCGGCGTTTCAGTCTGGCAACAACATTGGTGTGGCCGCCGCCTTTGAAGCCTTCATCGATTCCAAGCCAATAGTTGCTGCGTTGGTCGTGGTGTTCAATGCGATTGCAATTATGTTTTTGTTCCTGTTCAAAAACCTATACCGAATGATGGAACGGTTGATGATGTTTTTCGTCGCCATGATGCTGGTCAGCTTTGCGGTCAACCTATTCACGCTCAAGCCCGATCCGGTGGCGATGGCAAAGGGCCTGATCCCCACCACGAGCACGATCGACATCGAATTGCTCGGGTTGATTGGAACGACGTTCGTGATCTCCGGTGCGTTCTATCAGGCATATCTCGTCCAACAGAAGGGCTGGGATGCGAAGCAGGTACGGAGCGGCATTATCGATGCACGCGTGGGGGCCGTCATTATGGCGCTGATCACAATCATCCTCATGTCGACCGCCGCAGCGGGTCTTTACACCGGTTCGCCTGTCACGTTGGCTGATCCTGTCGCTGTCGCCGAGGCGCTTGAGCCTACATTTGGCAAGAGTGGAAAAATCATTTTCTGTGTCGGCATCTTCTGTGCTGCCTATTCATCGTTTTTGATCAACTCGATGACGGGCGGCTTCATCGTCTCCGACGGCTTCGGCTTGGGCAGCGGTGCGCGAGACCGTTGGCCACGCATCATGACGACACTGGGGCTGCTGACGGGTATGGTCGTGGCTCTGGCGGCCCTGGTACTGAACTTCGATCGAACTCCCACGATCATCGCAGCCCAAGCGGTCACGGTGGTAGGAGCCCCGTTGGTAGCGGGCGTTTTGCTGTGGCTGGCCAGCAGCAAAGACGTCATGGGCGAACACGTTAACGGTCCGGTGACAAAGGTGTTTGCCGGAATTGGACTGATTGTCTTACTGGCGATGGCCGCCAACACCGCATTCGTGACGCTTCCTGCAAAGATTCAACAGTATCGAGAATCGGCGCCGGATACCATTTCACCCAGCGAAGCAATACCTGCCGTCGCCACCGCAGCAGCCTGGGAAATCTAGCGTGTCAAGAATCAGAACGCTGACTCACGACGATCTCCCGTCCGCCCTTGCGATGTGTCGCGAGGCGGGATGGAACCAACAACCAGCCGACTGGTCGCGGCTGATTGCACACGAGCCCGGGGGCTGTTTTATTGCTGAAATTCAGGAGCAAATTGTTGGTACCGTCACCACGACTCGATACGGAACCGATTTGGCGTGGATCGGCATGATGTTGGTCGATGAACGATTTCGCAGGCGTGGTATCGCTACCGAATTAATGGAAGCCAGCCTAAGTTATCTGCGTGAGGCTGGCGTCAATTGCATTAAACTTGATGCAACGCCAGCGGGGCAACCCGTTTACGAGCGGCTTGGCTTTCAACCGGAAGGTTTATTCCATCGTTGGTCCCGTGACAGCGAAGCGTCGCCGAACTGGAGTTTATCGCGACCGTCCCAGCAACTTCAGAAATCTCATTGGCAGCTTGATCAAGCGGCATTTGCAACAGACCGCATCGAGTGGTTGAACCGACTCGCCGAAGGTTCTCACGTCGTGACGTGCAAACGCAGTTTTGGAATGGCACGCCCGGGGTTTCTGGCCAACTATGTCGGTCCAGTCGTAGCAGAGAACGAAGACGAAGCGCAGCTGATCATTGATGATCTGCTGGGCCCAATCTCGGGACACACGTTTTGGGACATTCCACCAGGCAACCTCGCTGCATCCACTCTGGCTTGTTCACGTGGCTTTCAACCGGTCCGCAACCTAACCCGCATGCGAATCGGATCGATGCCTGTTCCGCCAACCATGCCGCTCCAGTTCGCGATCTCCGATCCCGGTACCGGATAGCCGCCAACCCCATCAACCATCGTTCCTCCCGATCGCGTCGACGCATGTTTCAGACCGATTCGATACGATAAATTCAATCACGCGAACGGGCTTGCGATCTTGACCGGCCTATCCAACGACCTTCCGACCGGCTTATGGTACGCTGCCCATAACGGTCGAGGCGAAGCTCTACCTCAGGAATGAATGCAGCGGCAGTGCCTGCGCCCAGACGGCGAGGCCCCAGCGTCCACCGAACACGACAGATAGGAAAAACCTGTGGTCTCCCTAAAACACCAAGAAATCATCCTGTTGCGCTGGTTAACGAGTATTTTCATTGCGTTATGGAGCCTCTGCTTACTGAGTGCTGCAGATGCATGTGCTGCCGATGCTTACACCGTCCACTCATCACACCCTCGTATCTTGCTAAATAGTGCAAGCGTCAAGGAACTAGCTAAACACTGCCAAGGCCCCCTCAAGGCGGAATATGCAGAACTAAAATCTAACGCCGACCGCGCTGTCAGTACTGGCCAAATAAAATTCATCGACAATAAATGGGCTACCCCCACAGATCTCATGGCCTGCGGCATGTGTTATCTTGTCGAACGCGAGCTCGGCAATCCCCATGCTGACAAGTATGCCGTTCCGATCGTCCAGTGCTGGGGAGATGGATCGCGAATAACCAACAAAGGGCATTCTGCATTTGGTTATCACGCGCTCGTCTACGACTGGATCTATGATGCGTTGTCGGAAGAAGAACGCAAGACGTTCGGCAATGCACTTGGTCAATGGTTAACTTGGTACACCCACAAGCCCGAGATCACACTCATTGGAGGACATTGGGAATACAATCAAACCTGGGGTGTGTCCCACATGAATGTCATGCATGCGCGCGACGCGATTGTTCAAAAGCTTTTTATCTCGTTGGCGATTACTGGGGCTAGCACCTCCTACGAAGCAGACGCTAAGCGATTTTTGGATTCCTGGAACACGCGTATTCCGAGAGACTGTATCCCCGCCTTTGATGCCATGGGCGGTTCGTGGGCTGAGAGCCATGGGCATGGTTCCTATGGTCCAATTTCCATCGTGCCCTGGGCCTTTGAAGCTTGGCGCACGGCAACAGGCAAGGATTGGTTTCAGCTGGGCAACGACTCCACCTTTCTAAAGGAAATGTCGCGTTGGCTCACCTACTTAACGGTTCCACACACAGGGCGACATGCCTACATTGATGATGGCGGTGGCAGCCAACACTCTTCGTTCGATAGCAGCGCACCAATCATTGCCAAAGTCTACAACGATCCTCTCGCGCAAGCCGCTACCCACCAAGCTTTTACTGAGGGTAGCTATCGGTATGGCAGTGTTTGGCAACGCTTACTAATGGATCCAGAAATTGGGACGCAGACGCCAGGGGAAATGCAACTCCCCTTGGGGTATCTGTTCAAAGGCGCTGGCCATGTTTTCATGCAATCACACTGGGACGATCCTAATGCGACTTGGGCATTTTTTGGGGCCGGGCCCCATATTGCCGGGCATCAACATGACGATGAAGGGCATTTTCTGATCAGTCGGCAAGGCGGACTCGTCGGCAAGGGCGGTGGCAAAGGCACCGGCAATGACAGCGACCACTACTGGGGAGGATCCTTGTGCTTTAACATCCTCACCATCTACGACCCCGATGAATCAATGCGTCGCCATAACGAGAATGAAAATGACGGCGGCCTACGACGCTTGGTTTACAACAACGACAAAGTCGAACGTGGAAACATTGCTGCATTTCAACATCACCCTGCATTTACTTACGCTGCAGCCAATCTGACTCAAGCTTATAACAGCAGCAAAGTAAGGGAAGTTACACGGCAATTTATTTACTTGCGCAATCCTCAACTAGGTGGTGATGAATACTTCGTGGTGTTCGATCGCGTTCATTCCACCAAGGCAGCTTATGCCAAACATTTTGTTCTACACATGCCCGAAGAACCACAATTTGAGGGAGATTCAATAGAAACGATTGCAGGACATGTCTACGAACATAAGGGCGCTGGCCTTATCAGCACTTGGTTAAGCTTGCCGCAAGATATGGGAGATGAAATCCCAGCCCTCTCCAGTGGAAAAAGTCGCATGTTTCTCAAAACCGTCCTACCCCAGGAGGCCAGCATTACAAAACGCGGTGGCGCTGGTCACAAAAACTGGGGACATCCTCTCAATCCAAACGCGCAATATGATCATCACAACGAAGGACGCGAACGAGGACCGGTTGCGAACTGGCGACTCGAAGTCGCCGCCCCCCTAGCGGAGCGCAGCTACTTTCTGCACGTCTTTCAAGTCAGCCAAGAAGGCACCCAGGAGATGTCGAGTGTCGAATTACTGCGAGAGAGCGATACTGTTGGAGTAAGTATAGGCCAGCAGTGGGAAATCAGCTTTAACAAGGCTGGAACGCTTGGCGGAAGCATCAAGACCGACAACGGTGAAGCGGTGAATTTCAGCGAGTCGGTGGAGGTAGCCGAACAATATCGACAATGGAATGTCGCCCTCCAAGGGGAAACCCCTTCAAGCTGAGTCGCATGCCGGCAATTGCTTCGGCATATAATTCAATCGGTCCCTCGCACTACGCATCGGTGCCTCAGCGACACCCCATGCACATACTTTCGCCCCCACATTTCCTTACGCCGCAGCAAGTAACGAAAAGCGATTCTCCGTCTCGTCGACCCGAGACAAAGTTGCGTGTCGGCAAACGACCGATCACGAATATCCAGCCTCCCTTTTGTCCGGAGATTGATCTCAGTCGGACTCACGGTCAGCGGCAACCGAGGTAAATGGAGGCAGGAGAGGGGCACTTCTTTGCACTTCGGGAGACCACTGCTGCGACTTGTCGTAGCTTTCTTGCCCCGCAACCAAACGCCTTCAGCCCAGACAAAGTAACTCCCCTGGCCGCCTGCTTCTCAGTAAGTCTCAGTAAGAAAGAGCCCGAAAGAAAACTCTCGGCTGCACCCAAACACCTGCTCGGTGGACTAACCACACCAGCCCCAATCACCACTCCAAAGCGACGACCAGTCATCGCACTCCACATATGGACTGCTGCGACTCGTCGTAGCTTTCTTGCCCGGCAACCAAACGCCTTCAGCCCAGACAAAGTAACTCCCCTGGCCGCCCGATTCTCAGTAAGTCTCAGCCAGAAAGAGCTCGGAAGAAAACTCTCGGCCGCACAAAACACCAGCTCGGTGGACTACCCCCACCAGCCCTAATCACCACTCCAAAGCGACGACAAGTCGTCGCACTCCACATATGGACTGCTGCGACTCGTCGTAGCTTTCTTGCCCGGCAACCAAACGCCTTCAGCCCAGACAAAGTAACTCCCCTGGCCGCCCGATTCTCAGTAAGTCTCAGTCAGAAAGAGCACGGAAGAAAACTCTCGGCTGCACAAAAGCAGCTGCTCGGTGGACTAACCACACCAGCCCCAACCACCACTCCAAAGCGACGACAAGTCGTCGCACTCCACATATGGACTGCTGCGACTCGTCGCAGCTTTCTTGCCCGGCAACCAAACGCCTTCAGCTCGAACCCAATGCCTCCCCAGGCCGCCCGATTCTCAGTAAATCTCAGCCAGAAAGAGCTCGGAAGAAAACTCTCCGCTGCACAAAAACAGCTGCTCGGTGGACTACCCCCATCAGCCCCAATCACCAATCCAAAGCGACGACAAGTCATCGCACTCCACATATGGACTGCTGCGACTTGTCGTAGCTTTCTTGCCCCGCAACCAAACGCCTTCTGCCCAGACAAAGTAACTCCCCTGGCCACCTGATTCTCAGTAAATCTCAGCCAGAAAGAGCTCGGAAGAAAACTCTCGGCTGCACAAAAGCAGCTGCTCGGTGGACTAACCACACCAGCCCCAATCACCAATCCAAAGCGACGACAAGTCATCGCACTCCACATATGGACTGCTGCGACTCGTCGCAGCTTTCTTGCCCCGCAACCAAACGCCTTCAGCCCAGACAAAGTAACTCCCCTGGCCGCCCGATTCTCAGTAAGTCTCAGCCAGAAAGAGCTCGGAAGAAAACTCTCGGCTACACAAAAGCAGCTGCTCGGTGGACTAACCACACCAGCCCCAACCACCACTCCAAAGCGACGACCAGTCGTCGCACTCCACATATGGACTGCTGCGACTCGTCGTAGCTTTCTTGCCCCGCAACCAAACGCCTTCAGCTCGAACCCAATGCCTCCCCAGGCCGCCCGATTCTCAAGAAGTCTCAGTAAGAAAGAGCCCGAAAGAAAACTCTCGGCTGCACAAAAGCAGCTGCTCGGTGGACTAACCACACCAGCCCCAATCACCACTCCAAAGCGACGACAAGTCATCGCACTCCACATATGGACTGCTGCGACTCGTCGTAGCTTTCTTGCCCCGCAACCAAACAGTTGAACTCCCTGGTTGCACCTTCAGATTAGGGCATTCCATGCAAACGTTTGCGACGATCTTGTCGGCGACAGTACACCAGGGCAGTCGGCACGTTACCAGGACCATCGATTCGCAAACTCGACGAGCTTGCGAAAGGTTGCTGGAAGTGGAGTCAGGTCAGCGGCTCGCATGACGTACCGGTCGTGGGAGCCGTTAAGCACTCAATTGGTCGCCGGCTAGCAGCGCGAGCACCTCTTCGAGTTCTAGGCTCGATTCAATCGTGTCTGCAGAATCGCCCAGACTGGGACCATTCACTTTGGAACGGCTCATGCGTGTGAAGAACGAATCGACCGTTGCGCTTTTGAATTCCGATTCGCTGCTTCCCTCAACTGCTTGCACGCGAGACTCTAGCGGCACTTCCGGAACTAGTTCCACGTCCGCTTGCGAGCTGGCGATGCTCATCATGGGCACTGCCATCAAGCTAGCTGTAGCGGCAGATCCGACGATACGAACGTTATCGACGTTAGCATCTTCGCTCGAGCTGCTGACATAGCTGCGGAAGCGAATCTTCAATTCCGATGAATTGTACGGCCCCAAGTCAACGCTCTCGGAGTGCCAGGAATTCTCAGCATCGACGTTGCCACGCAATTGCCTGACGTTCTGGGTCCAGCTCGCTCCGCCGTTGGTGGATACGTCGAGCGACAGATACTCCCCCCTGTCAAAGCCGCGTTCGATCAGCCAGTCGAAAGTCAGCTCCGCAGATGCGTATCCACTGATATCGATCGGCGCTGATGTCGTGAGTGTCGCATTGGTAGCTCGACCATCGACTTCCGCACTGCGAACGCCAGCGGTCGATCGCTGGGTGGAACGGAAGAAATCGTTTTGGGAATCCTCGCCCCATTTGCCGTTCCAGTCGTTGCTGTTGCTGCCGACCTCGAACGAGTCTTCAAACAGCACTGCTTCAGTGGGAGCTTCTAGGACCGTCACCAAGATCGTGTCGCTGGCCGTCGCTCCACCGTTGTCGGTCACGGTCAATGTCAGCATGTGGGTACCGATCGACAGGTTGGGAGAAATCGTCGCCGTGTTGCCCAGCGTGGTTGTTCCTTCGGTCCATTGGTAGGCAGCGATCGTTCCATCGTTGTCATTACCAGAGCCAACAAGCGTCACCGCTTGACTGCCTGAGTTGTCGGCATCGAAGACGTTTTGATCGCCCCCCGCGTTGGCAGTGGGGCCTTGATTCGCATGGATGGTGACCACCAAGCTATCGCTGGCGGTGGCCCCATCATTGTCGGTCACGATGAGAGTCAACGTGTGGACTCCCACACTCAGATTCGGCGTAATGCTCGCTGCGTTCCCCAGGACTGTGGTACCTTCTCTCCACTGGTAGCTGACGATCGAGCCGTCACTGTCCGAGCCGCTGCCATTGAGGTTCACGGATTGGTCGCTGGTGTTGTCACCGTCACTGATGGTTTGATCGATCCCCGCACTGGCGGTAGGCAGTACGTTGGCAAAGTCATTGTCCACAATCGTGCCGATCCCCGTGCCATCGGTGATTGTCGAGCCAACAGCATTGCTGAGCGTAACGGCAAACGTCTCGTCGCCTTCGACATCGGAATCATTTAGCGTCGAGACGATAATCGTCCGAGACGTGGAACCGGGCTCGAAAGTAAGAGTACCACTGGTTGCAGCATAATCGTTGCCGGCTGTCGCCGTGGCATTGGCTGTGGAGAAGGCGACGGAAACGGGGCTCGCGGAAGGAGACGACAGGCTGACGGTGAAGACCGCCTGGGAGGCCGCGCCATAACGCAACACTTCGTCGGTATTTCGGCTACTTACGTAAAGGTTGCCGTCGGCATCGAAAAGCAAGCCGAGCGGGTAATCAAGGCCACCACTGCCGCCGCTTACATAGGATTCGATGAGTGCTCCACTCGTTCCGTCATAGCGAAGGACACTGTCGCCACCGGCTCTACCTACATAGAGGTCTCCACCAGGCCCAAACACCAAGCCGATGGCATCATTGATGCCTCCTGTTTCGTGGCCGGCGGTCACGAATACGTCGATAAACGCGCCAGTCGTACCGTCGTAGCGCAACACCAATCCGTCTTCAAGCGGGTCTGTGTTCGGGCTAGTGACATAGAGGTTTCCGTCGGGGCCGAAAACCAATCCGTGTGGATTATCCAGACCACCACTGCCAGGCAAGACAAACGTGTCCCTGAATGCCCCGGTTGTCCCGTCATAACGCAAAACTTGATCGGTGTCGCGACTGGACACGTAGAGCTCGCCATCAGGACCGAAGGCTAAATCAATCGGATTGACCATGCCACCGCTGCCGGCGGTCACGAACGAATCGATGAACGCCCCGGTCGCGCCGTTGTAGCGGAGCACTTCATCGGTCAGACGACTGGTCACATAGAGGTTGCCATCGGGACCGAAAACTAATCCATGTGGATTAGCCAAGCCACCGCTGCCAGACAGGACGAACGCATTGCCGAACTCCCCAGTCGCGACGTCGTAACGCAGAATGGAATCCGAAATTTTGCTAGCTACGTATAGGTTGCCATCGGGACCGAACACCATGCCGCCTGGAGTATCCAGGCCGGCATTGCCTGCCGAGACGACGGCATCGATCAACTGGATGCTCTCGTCACCTTCCACCACACTTACGGCGTCGATCGAGATGAAACTCTCGTCGTTGAGGATCGTCCCCTGCCCCCTGTCATCCACTATCGTTGCCCCCACCGCACCGGAAAGGTTGACGAACAGACTCTCATGGGCCTCGACAACCGTATCGCCGTTGACGGCAATCGCAATCGTCTGCAGTGTGTCCCCAGGACCAAAGGCTATTTGACCGGCGCTGCCCAGAAAATCGCTACCGGCCGTTGCCGTGCCGTTCGCAGTGGCCCAGTCTACCGTCGTCGTGCCGGAGGTATCGCCCTGCCGCATCACTGTAAACACCAGATCTACCGGACCAGCGTTTCCTTCGATCACTTCAGTATTGCCAACTGCAATGGTCGTGCTCGTATCAGCAAGAGCGCGATAATCCCAATTGAGGATATCATGACTTTGTGCTCCTCCTCCTGAAACTCCTGTAAATCCAACCCATGCCGTACCAACATTTAAGTCCAACGAATGCGCAAGATCGACCGCCACCGTCAGTGCCGGAGTACTAAGGTCGTCCAGAAAGACCGACATCGTGCCAGGCTGGTAGACGACCTTCACCTGATGAACATTTCCGTCATTGATGTCAAAGGCTGGAGTTACCGTACCGAGCGAAGCCGACTCCAGATTGCTGTTGGGTGCGATGCCCAGCGTATGGATCCCGACATGGTTATTGTTGGGATCATTCGTTTCGCTGTTTTGAAAGGTATCAAACTCGATAGCCAGACTGTTGGGAACGCCCTTGTAACCGAGGCCACTGCCAGCACCACCCAGTGCGTCAACACCGGAATTTTGAATTACAAACGCAAATCCATCGGAGCCGCTACCGTTAGTTTGAAACTCAAAAGTTGTCTCAAAACCCACTGCAACCAGCTGAGGCGTGGCGTACCAACCGGCCCCCTGTTGGCTGGTCAGCTGCGGTGTCAGGCGCAGAGAATTGTATGCGCCAACGGGAGCGGCCGCGGCGCCCACGAGATTCAAACCGACCGGGGCGCTGAAGTCGAGATAGGCAATGGTCGGCGTATTGTCGTCGTCCTGGATCGTGCCTTGACCGATTCCATCGACGATGGTGGCGTCCGTCGCATTCGAGAGATTGACCACAAACAATTCGTCGGACTCAATCGTCGTGTCACCGTTGACCGGCACCGTGATCGTCTTGGAAAGCTCACCAGGGGCGAACGTAATTGTTCCGCTTGTCACCCCATAATCGCTGCTGGAATTCGCCGTAACGTCGGCCGTGGAGAACTCGACTGTGGAGGTTCCTGACGTATTACCACTGCGGGCGACGGTGAACACAAGTCCGCTGGTCCCGCTATCTCCCTCCGCTAGCTGCACATCGTTGATGGCCAGTTCCGAACTGGCTAGCATGCCTTCCATCTTAACATTGTCGACGAAACCGTCTTCGCGGCTGCTGCTGACTTTGGAACGAAAACGCAACTGAAAATCGGAAACGAGGTAGCTGCCGTCGATGGAGACCGTTTCGTTGTGCCAGCTATTTTCCTGATCGACGTTTCCCTTGAGCGACGCCACTTCGTTCCAGCTGTTGCCGTCATACAGATCCAACGCGATGTATTCGCCACGATCAAAGCTGCTTTCGATGTACCACGAAAACGTCAGTTCGGCGCTGCCATAACCAGTCAGGTCCAGCGGGTTGGCCTGGCTCAGCGTAGCGTTGGAAGCGGAGCCGTCGATTTCGGCGGCATACAATCCATCAGCGGCGCGCTGTGTAGTGCGAGCCCAATCGTTCTGACTGTCTTCGACCCAGTTTCCGTTCCACTCGCCCTGTTCAAAGCTGTCGCCGAAAAGGGTTACCGGATCGCCTGGCATGCGTGGACCAAGGCTGAGTACAAACGCGTCCGCGAATCCTGGATTGGTGTGGTTGGCCGTGTTGATCGGATCGGGGGCGAAGTCGCTCGTGGTGCTACTGCTGGTCCCAATCACCAGCAGATTGCCGTTGGAGTCCGTTTGAACATCCGGAGACAGTTCGTTTCCAGTTCCTCCAATTAGCAGCGCAGAAAATGGTGTGCCACTGTTGTCCGTTGGGCCACTGACCAAAAATTCACCTACGCCAGGATCAAGATCGATGTCGCCACGGAATCCGCCCGACACAACCAACTCGCCTGTCGCCGTGCTTGAGACTCTCGCGTTGCTGTACGCGTCACCTGGAAGCAAATGCGACCAAAGTTCGCTTCCCGCAGAGTCAAACTGTCTGATATCAGTCCCCATGGACTGAGGCAGTGTTGATTCGGAATTCAACTTGGCAGCGCCGGTGACGAAAGCTTGGCCCTGCTCACTGACGACTAAGCCACTTGAGCTAGTTTCTTCAACTCCTTCACAGGATTGGCCCCACTGGAAGGTTCCGCTCGAATCCAGCTTGGCTACGAATCCATCACTTGCCCCCTGGCTGTAAACGGTGAACGGACCGAAGTCAGCTTGATCATTGAATCCACCGGGGATGGCGTTGTCCAAATCAAAGTCCGTTTCCCCCAACATGGAGCCAACCCTATACGTGTTCCCTGCCGCGTCAACAGCTGCGGACTGTGGAAAAACGCTATGGTCGTCGCCTCCAGCCAATACCACGGAATCGAAAAGGAGTCCCGCCAACAACCGTCGATCTTCCAGCGACTCCAGGCGAAGCCGCAGACGAGCTCGTAACTTATTTCGGCGCGGTGACTTCTTTTTGCGGCTAACGCGGCTCGACTGGGACATGGCTGAGTTCCTAAATTCAGTGAGAGGGGCAGTTGGGAAGCCCAGCGGAGGGCCTGGGCTCTACTCATCAATGCGAGAGTTAACCTGCGAACCTCTAACGAAATGGTAGAATTCTGGAATAAGTCCCAATCAAGCTCATGCGCTTGAGCGCGAGTTCGGCTAGGGCAGTGTGAGCGAAATAGCGTAGTTACGCTCAACTGAGAGTGGGAATACCACCGTCTGGCGACAGTAGCTACAGTGCACTTAGTTCGAATCGGCACGCTGAACATGCAGCAGGACGACGCCTTCCAAGCTAACTACCGCAGCCAGGGTCGTGCCGTCCGGTGAGAAATGCAGCCAGCGCACCTTGCGTTGGCCAACCTTAGTATCGAACAGAAATTGGCCGGTCGCGACGTGTGAAAAAGCAATCGTTCCCTCTCCACCCCCGCTGGCGATCGTGCGACCATCGGGAGAAAACGCCAGCGAATAGATTTTATCTTTGTGAGCGCTTATGACGTGAAGTATCTTGCCGGTATCGACGCTCCAAATGCGGATCGTCCGATCTGCGCTGCCCGTGGCCAGCAATTTTCCATCGGGAGAAAATGCAAGACAGTTCGCGGAATTCTTGTGGCCACGAAGCCGATGCAGGCGTTTTCCGGAGGTGACATCGAAAAGCATCGCTTCATCTAAGGCCGAACACGCCAGCAAACCACCATTAGGTGAAACGGCCACGTCGTCGCAATGCGGTGGCATCTCAAAAACGGCGACCTGCTCGCCCGTAGCGAAATTCCAGAGTTTGGCTGTACCATCCCAACTCCCTGTAGCCAGAAGAAGTCCATCGGGCGAAAATGAAATATGGTCTACATCGTCCTCGTGTCCAATCAGCCTCCTTAGAAGTTCCCCCGTCTCGCGGCTCCAGAAGCAAATAACTCCTGCATCATGACCGGTAACATACGTGTCGCCATCAGGTGAAATAGCCACACCAAATGCACCTTCCCCCTTCGCGAAGTCTTGGCCGAAGGAACGGAGTTCATCAGACTTCCGATTCCAAATTTGTATGTTCTTCTCTCCGGCGATGAGCAATTCGCTTCCGTGGGAGACAAATGCGACAGAGCTGGCATCGGCCGCTCCAACAAGGTTCTGTCGAACTTGCTCTCGTCCGCCCCAGGAACAAACATTACCATCCTTGCTGGCCGATACCAGTCGGGTGCCGTCGGGTGAAAAATCAATGGACCAGGCACGGGCGGAGTGTGCTTGGAAATAGGGAGGCCATTGATCCGTTGGGCTGGAGTCGTGCTCAACCAATGCGACAGCGGAAGAGAGTGGCCAAGTGCGGATCACGCCGGCCATGTCGCTCGAGGCCAGTAGGCGGCCGCTGGGGTGAAAGGTGACCGCCTGAATATCGTCTTCATGTCCAGTAAAGGTCTCAATCTGCTCCCCCGTCTGCGCATTGCAAAGCCGAATTGCATTCTGATTTGTGCCCACGGCCACCAGCTGCCCATCCGGAGAAAAGCAAGCGCAGCGGGCCCAACATCCGACACCGTCACGATGGCCGAGATCGAGCCTGCAAATCCGTTTGTTTGTCTGCCCATCCCACATATAAGCGACGGAATCTAATTCGCCAAACACGCACAATCGGCCATCGGGCGAACAACTCATCACTTCCAGTTCTACTGCTTTGGCATCGCCTTCAAGATTGCCGAGCGATTCTCCCGTGGTGGCATCCCAGAGCCTCACCACGGAATCCTCCCCACTCGAAGCCAACACCCGACCGTCCATCACAAAGCACACAAAATAGCCGTGGTCGGCATGGGCATGGAAGCTGCGGATTTGACTGTGTCCAGCCAGATCCCACAAGCGGATCATGCCGTCATCGCCAATCGAGGCCATGCGATTGCCATCAGGTGCGAAATCGATGCCGCGAGCCATCCCTTCATGACCGCGTCGCGTGGCAAGATGTTCATCGCTCTGACCATCCCAGAAACACAGGCTTCCGTCGTGTCGACCAGTGACCAAGTACTTTCCATCCGGAGAGAAGCGGATCACAGAACTGCCAACGGTCTGGCTCGCGATGCTGCGAAAATTGGCCCTTCCGAATTGTCGCAGATAGCTCCACTCGAAGCCTCGGTGATCGGTTTTGTCCGCGACTTGCGCATACCGATCGAGCAAATTGGTAAAGCGGCTGACGTCGCCCGTCTGCCATGCATTGGCGGCCAGTTTGATGTCAGCAGCGTAGACCAGCTGTTGAGAGTATTCTTCGTTTTGTTGAGCCAGTTGTGCAGCGTACACGGCGATTTGTCGCTGGTTGTCCGCTTCGAAAAATCGCTGATCCGCCAGCTCCCTTGCCGAATTCGCTTCGCGGGCCTGCCAGATGCTAACCGTTGTGCCAATGACGAGTGAGGCTGCAACCAGGACCGTTGTCACGATGGTGGGAGTGTTTCTGCTGGCGAACTTTCTGAGTCGATAAGTGGCCGACGGCGGGAAAGCTTCGACCGGCTCGTCGTTGAGATACCGCCGGATATCCTGTGCCAACGCACTAGCCGATTCGTAGCGACGCTCACGATCCTTTTCCAACGCCTTGAGCACAATCCAATCGAGTTCTCGCTCGACCTGGCGTTCCAACTGGGGCGCTGCCGTCGGTGGCCGCTCGACGAGCGTTGAACCTTGCTCGGCTTTAAGCGTACTGATGCGATGGCTGGGCCGAGGAGGCTCCTCCTCTTGAATGATGCGACGCATTTCGTCGTAACCCGCTGTAGCCAGAGACTCTTGGAAGGGCGTGCTGCCCGTTAGCAGTTCGTACATCACGACGCCCAACGAATACACATCGCTGCGAGTATCGATATCCAACCCACTCTGCTGAGCCTGCTCCGGACTCATGTATTGAGGTGTGCCAATCATCTGGGAAAATCGCGTGTAAATCGTTTGATGCGTGAGGCGTTGATGGGTGGCTTTGGCAACTCCAAAATCGATCACCTTGGGCATCGCCGTGACGTCGTGCAGTTCGACCAGAATGTTCGATGGTTTCAAGTCGCGGTGGATGATTCCTTTCAGATGCGCATGCTGGACCGCCTGACAGACCGTCACGAAGAGCTCTAAACGCTCCCGCAAGTTTAATTTTTGTTGGTCGCAGAACTTGGTGATCGCAACGCCTTTGACCAATTCCATTACGAAAAAGGGACGCCCAGCCTCCGTGGCTCCTCCGTCAAGGATTTTGGCGATATTGGGATGCGACATCATTGCCAACGCTTGCCGTTCTGCGTCGAATCGCGCCAGTATTTCTCTCGAGTCCATGCCCGGTTTGATGATTTTCAAAGCGACATGGCGGCGAACGGGCTCTTGCTGCTCGGCGACATAGACGACTCCCATGCCGCCCTCCCCCAGTTGCTCACGAACGATGTAGAGACCGATCTGCGCGCCGGGTCGTTCGAGTTTCGGGGAAGTAAGCGAGTGGGCCGTGGGCACGTCGCCGGTCCGCAGCAAACCAGACGCCGGTGATTCCAAGAACCGGCTATTCTTACCGAACCCCGCTAGCAGAGCCGTGACGCGTTCGAACTGCTCACCGTCAGAACCACATGCTTCGTGCAAATACGCAAGGCGAGCGTCCTCGGAACCGATCTCACGCGCAGCATTGAAAATCGATTTATCATTCAGCCGACTACCGGGCATGATCCCATGCTCCTTGGTTTGAACAATGCAAGCTCGACGCACAGTGGGCGGCGTCTACGCATCAATGCGAGAGTTAGTGCCCAAGCCTCTAACGAACTAGGGATTTTTTTCTGAAGGATTTTCCAGCGTTGCAGTCAGTCTTCCGAATCGATGACGTTGTCCAGCTGAACCTGCAGCCACCCCTTGGCATAAGCCCAGTCATTGTCAGCAGTTGCAATCGAGATGCCGAGTGCTTGAGCAGATTCCTGACGCGTGAGGCCGGCGAAGAAACGCAATTTCACCACCTGCGCCGCTCGGGGATCTTCGGTTTCTAAGCGAACCAGCGCTTCATCCAAATCGAGTAGATCCCAGTCGGGGGCTTCACCCGCATCAGCGAATTCCGTTACCTCGATGCGACGATGGTTACCGCCCGCCTTCGGCCCAGCCTTTCGCCGCGCCTGCTCAATCAAGATGCGGCGAATCGCTTCAGCCGCAGCAGCGAAAAAATGCCCCCGCGAGTCCCAGCTTTGAAGATGCTGCACATTCACGAGCCGCAGGTATGCCTCATGAACCAGCGCCGTCGCCTGCAGGGTCTGCCCCGGTTTTTCGTTAGCTAACTTGGCAGCGGCCAACTTTCGCAACTCTTGATAAACCAGAGGCAATAGTTGAGCTGCAGCCGAAGAATCGCCGGACTCGATTTGCGAAAGGATGTAGGTAACGTCATGCATCGCCGCATTGTAGCCCACCCAGGCCGAGATTGCTCCCCATAAAAGGGAACCCAGCAATTAACGCATGCCAGCACGAGGTAACCTCCTCCGACTCCTCCCAAGATGCATCGATTTCCCCACACCGCCATCACCACTCCAAAGCGACGACGAGTCATCGCACTCCACATATGGACTGCTGCGACTCGTCGTAGCTTACTTGCCCCGCAACCAAATGCCTACTGCTCGAACCAAATGACTCCCCTGGCCACCTGATTCTCAGTAAATCTCAGCCAGAAAGAGCACGGAAGAAAACTCTTGGCTGCATAAAAACACCTGCTCGGTGGACTAACCACACCAGCCCCAATCACCACTCCAAAGCGACGACAAGTCGTCGCACTCCCAATATGGACTGCTGCGACTCGTCGTAGCTTTCTTGCCCCGCAACCCAATGCCTACTGCTCGAACCCAATGCCTCCCCTGGCCGCCTGATTCTCAGTAAATCTCAGCCAGAAAGAGCTCGGAAGAAAACTCCCAGCTGCCCCCAAACACCAGCTCGGTGGACTAACCACACCAGCCCCAATCACCACTCCAAAGCGACGACAAGTAGTCGCACTCCAAATATGGACTGCTGCGACTTGTCGTAGCTTTCTTGCCCCGCAACCAAATGCCTACTGCTCAGACCAAATGACTCCCCTGGCCGCTTGCTTCTCAATCAGTCTCAGCCAGAAAGAGCCCGGAAGAAAACTCTCGGCTGCCCCCAAGCACCCGCTCGGTGGCCTAACCACCCCCCACCAAATCACCACTCCAAAGCGACAACGAGTCATCACTTTCCCAAGTGAATCCTACGATGGATTGAGGTGGTGCTGAACCAAGGTGGATCAACTGTGCATTACCTGCCCACCATCGACGTTGATGGTTTGTCCCGTAACTTGCATTGCCCGATCGGACGAAAGAAAGACGATCATGGAAGCGATATCCTCGCACGCTTGCCAGCGTCCCAATGGAACCACACTCTGCAACTTCCTCGCCGCCCATTCCTCGTAGCTCTGCTTGTCACCCTCAAGTGCGGTATTGTGCCAAGCCTGCCATACCGCGCGATTAAGTGCGGTCTGCACCATGCCCGGACAAACGGTATTGACTCGAATACCGTAACAGGCCAAGTCTTTGGCCATGCACTGCGCAAAATTGATGTTAGCTGCTTTGCTGGCACTGTAGGGAGGATCGGTTTGCGAACCAATTTGTCCAGCGACCGATGCAACGAACACAAACGTCCCGACCTGTTGTTCGGTCAGGTAATGCGTTAGCACATGTGCAATGTTGGTCATCCCCAAAATATTGACCTCTACAGGTTTGCGCCAATCCTCGGGATTTAGTTTGGTAAAGGGAAACCCAAACTTTCCGGAACCAACTGCAGCGCAATGCACCACATGCTGAATCGATCTTCCGCTACCGATAAACTCCGCAAGTTGGCTTTGACATTGATTAAAGTTTGCGACATCGACTTGCTGCGATTGCACATCGACGCCGAACTCGTCTGCCAACTCCTCAGCGACTGCAACACTTGTGGCAAGATCCCATAACAACAGCCGGCACCCCTCAGCTGCGAAAGCTTTGGCGGTGGCCAGTCCAATGCCATTGGCGCCTCCCGTAATCAATGCCGTATGGCCAGCCAATCCTAAATCCATCTCGGCTCCGATTTTGAGTTCAAACTACCACCATGCTAGATACCCACGGAAATGCCCCGGCATTGCTACTTGATCTGCTTGGGACGTGCCATGGCAGTTGGCATTGCGGTGGGCAATTGAAAGACGTCGCCATCAACATTGGAAAAATAGAGATGAGAATTCGACGGCTGGCGGCCGTGTCCATCTGCCCAAATTGCTACGAAATCGGGGTGTGCATTGAGCACACGTCGAACATAAGTGTGATTCATCGAACTGTCCCGGGTTAGCTGACGCATTTGACTCCAATTCGCTCCCTGATCGCGACTCTGCCACATCACCACTTCGCCGCCCGGATTGAAAGGCTGTGCTCCCACGGCAGTAGGTCCAATCACTCGCCAATCGTCCTCCGATTGCATCCACAACTCTCCCATGTCGTAGTTATTATCCGATGTGGTGATGGGGGAAATTTGCCAAACCTCACCTGTCCAGCGAGCTAGGGTCCAGGTACGAGGATTATTCTGTGGCCCCGATTCGTACCCTTTGCTGGTGATATACAGCAACACCGGTCGGTCATGGTTGTCAAATCGAAGATCCTTCAGGTAGACGTTCAGCCCCTCTGCTTCATAGTCATGCACCAAAGCCGCGTTGGCGACTTCGGTCAAGGGAAGCGAGAGTGGCTCTCCCGCAACGCTCTTCCAGCTTGCGCCGTTATCTTCAGTTTGGACATAGTACAAATTGGTTCGCCAGTTGAGGCCCTTGCCCTGAGGATGGTAATTGAACATCGATCCCAATTTCGACTTGCCAATCCCAGTAACCTGATAGTGTCCTTCACCGATGGCTGCAATCCGCTGCCATTGACTCCACTCGCGACCATCTCGGCTGTTCATGAAACAAATCGTTCTGGCCGCCGGATAGTTGTAGCGGGTGAAGAACGCGTGGAACCCCAATTCGGCAGACTGCCAGACCTGCAGGTAGGAGAAATTCGTCATTGGGACCTGCGTTTCGCCCTCGGCTCGCGTCGCCTCCACGAGTTCAAATTCATTGATATCGTAGGGTTGCTTGCTGCGATGAATGTAGGAGGGACGCGAGCGGCCATGCGAGGTCGAGAAAATCCAGATATACCCTTCATTGTCCACAGAGATCACGGGGTTGTCGTGCGCATCATTGGTTTTCTTGTCCAGCAGAATCGTTGGATGAGGAACTGTGCCAGTTGCATGATCTAGATAGGAAACCATGTGCAAGAGTTGGCGACTATCCGTCGGCGTCGCACCACCGTAGCAGAAGAATGTTTTATTCACCTGTTTGCAATACAACGCAAAGGGCTTGTGCTTGGCACAATACGTCCCTAGGCCACCGCTATACTTGTACACATATTCATCGTTGGAGGGCTGGTTCATGTACCAAATCCCGTGATACCCATCCGCCTTTTGATTCAATGTGAGCGGTTCGTCCTGAGCAGAAGTGCGGGCGACTCCCAGGCCGATGCACACGAGCAGCGCCAGTTGGATTTGAGGCAAGTGCATTCTAAAATTCAAATTCATGGTTCATCCCTCTGAAGATTCATACAGCTAAAGGTAGCCTGTTGCCGTCGGAGCAAGCCAGCACGACGGCCTCCTGCAAGCCACTCGTTTACTCGATCGTCGACGGCCATTTAATCTTGGCGATATGAATGCTGTTGTCCGCCCCATACACGTTGTCGACAGGCATGATGTAGGTCGGCCGGTTCCAGGTCTGCATCCATTCCGTGACGACAACCCAAGTTTCATTGGGTGTTACTTTGGAAACCCCGAAATTGCCAAGCCGGGCGCCCCGCTCGGGTACAAGTACCTGCTCGGTGTCGCGCAGGACATGCAGTTTGTCGGGATCAACTCGCGCAATAAACAACGGTGCACGATGCCGAAAAACATGATCGTTGTTCGCCCCTTTGCGAGTGTAGACCAGATACAGTCCGCTGGGATGCGTTACCCAATGTTGTTGTGTGTTGTAGTTGCCAAGGTCCGAACCATCATCAAAGGTCCAACGACGCGGTGGTTCATAGTTCAAACCATCGGAACTTGTCGTCACGTACCCGTGCTCATCGTTGCGGAGTGTCAGGTAGTAGCGATCCTTGAAGGCAGTGATTGAGGGTTCAGCAAACCCACGTTGAACATCTACAGTCAGCTCGTTTCCGTGCCGCACATACGTGACGGTTTCGCCATCAAACTTACACAAACAGACCGTCACAGAGTATTGAGTCTCTTCCGGCGATTTAAAGTAGACCGGTAGCAACAGATCACCATTGGGCAAATCGTAGCGTTGGACGCTGCCCGCTCCGCTACTGCGGAAACGGAGCTCATCCGGCATCTCGAGTTGCTTGGGCTTCGCCCAGGAATGCGTTTCAGGTTCATAGACCGAATACCCCGTGAACTTGGGCCGTACGTGCATGACCTTGTTATCGAAGTAGCGGACCGACTGGCCGAATCCAAGGAGTTTGCCAGATTTCCCATGCCACATGGGCGAAAAATCGCAAATGGTTTCCTCGGTGCGATCCGCGATCTTCCAACGCTCGAACCCAGCCTGCGGAACCAGCGGGGACCATGTCTCGCCCAAATCTGCACTGAAAGCTGAATGCAATGCATGGAACACATCCGACCCGGTAATGTCCAGACGCTGTGTGGTCAAAACGATGGTGGGGGCGGATTGCGGATCGTCCGTAGGAACAACTCCTGCTCGCGCATGCACCCAACACTGTTTTCCGTCGTATCCCTTGGTCATCACCGAGCGTTCGATCACCAAGGGCTCGACAGTTTGAGACTCAGTATCGGCGACGAGCACGACCTGGGAACCAGTATGCTGCTGGGCAGGTGAAGGCTCTTCCGCCGTCGACAGCGCAGCTGGCGAAAAGCAAGCAACCAGACTGAAATAGCAGGCCGTCATCCCGCTTGACAGCAGGCCTCGCCGCCGACGGCTGCACCCACGCGTGGAACACGCGGTAGATGAAGCGGTAGCCCACCAATCCATACGAAAGAAGTTATGTTTCATTAGGTAGCTCTACGTTCTTGAGATACGGTATTTAAAAACAAATTGGATTAAGTTAAGTATCGTTCATTGCGACAATGAGCTTCGCAGCATAGGCGCATGCCAAAGCCCTCTGCCCAATGCCAGCGACGACATGAGCAGCCCAGCAACCGGCAGACGGAGTTCCGCAAAAAGTCATTCCGCTACCCCCTCAACACCTGCTCGGTGGATTAACCACACGCCCCCATACCACGACTCCAAAGCGATAACGAGTTATCGCACTCCATATAGGGACTGCTGCGACTTGTCGTAGCTTTTTTGTTCGGCAACCAAACGACTCTTGCACCCACCGACAGTCGACCCACCAAGCCTACGGCCCTGCAATTCAGAGGCCTGGAAAAAGTCATTCCGCTGCCCCCAAACACCTGCTCGGTGGATTAACCACACGCCCCCATACCACGACTCCAAAGCGATAACGAGTTATCGCACTCCATATGTGGACTGCTGCGACTTGTCGTAGCTTTCTTGCCCCGCAACCAAACGACTCTTGCACCCACCGACAGTCGACCCACCACGTCTACGGCCCTGCAAGGCAGAGCCCGCAAAAAGTCATTCCGCTACCCCCAAGCACCTGCTCGGTGGATTAACCACACTCCCCCATACCACGACTCCAAAGCGATAACGAGTTATCGCACTCCATATGTGGACTGCTGCGACTTGTCGTAGCTTTTTTGTTCGGCAACCAAACGACTCTTGCACCCACCGCCAGTCGACCCACCACGCCTACGGCCCTGCAACTCAGAGCCCCGGAAAAAGTCATTCCGCTGTCCCAAACACCTGCTCGGTGGATTAACCACTCTTCTCCCAAACATCACTCCAAAGCGACAACGCGTTATCGCACTCCACATAGGGACTGTACTCCATGGGCACCGGACTCAGGGCCAGTCACTAACTTCGTTGGCGGCGCGGTGGAGCAGTTGGTCAATGGCACTTCCCAAATGCGCGGAAGTGGGACTCACACGGGCATTGAGAAGAGCTGCAAAGTTCTTGCCGTCATGCCGGCGAATGAGGATGGTAGCCGTCCCATCTAACGAACCGGTGTGCCAATGGTTGACTTGGCCATCTCCAACAGGACGATTGTTCCAGCCTAGCGAGTAATACGTCTTCTTCTCCTCCCCTTCAGCTTCGTAGCCAGCAAGTCCGGGTGGCCGAGCATACATTCGCTCGATGGACTCTCGGCTGAGCAGCGGACAATGGTCGGGATCGTCAAACGCGGCAGCAAACTTGACTAAGTCCGACGCAGAGGCAATCCATCCTCCGTGGGAATCCATCGCTTCCAAATTCCAGGCGCCATAGGGCTTGGGCACCTCGTCTCGTAAATCCGCAGAGAAAACAGATCGCCCCGTTCCTGGTTGGTAGTATCGAACTTCGTGCTCCGCTCTTCCCTGCAATCTTGTGGCACCGATCCGCATCTGCGTAATCCCCAGTGGCAGCAAGACGTGCTCCTTCACATACTCCTCGTAGGACTGCCCACTCAGATGCTCGATTACACGTCCCAACAAGCAATAGCCGAAATTGGAGTAGGCGTAGCGTTCGCCTGGATCAAAATCGAGTGGTTGAGAAAACATGGCCTGGATCACCGTGGCCTGATTTGCAGGCGGTGTGACGCCAAGTTGCTCAGCAAACCGGACCGATTGGAACATCGCGTCGAACGACTCATTGCGATCCCAGCCGCCGCGATGCTCTAGCAGATGGCGGAGCGTGATCTCCCGCAATCGTGGGTCCGAGTCCTTGACGGACTGAATTGCATCCTGCTTATCCAGAACTTCAAAGACTTTGGAGTCCAGTTCAATCTGCCCACGTTCGATCAACTGCAAAATGGCAACCGCAGTGATCGGTTTCGAAAGACTGGCAATGCGGAACAAGCTGCTGGAGTCCACCTGTTCGCCAGTAGCCACGTCGGCGTACCCGTATCCTCGAGCGAAGGCGAGCTTGCCGTGATTCGTAACGGCAATGGATACGCCGGGAACTTGGTGCTCTTGCATGAACGCATGCACGAGACGGTCGTAGCTAGCGAATCGTTGATCGGGCTCTCCGGAAGCAACTTCCGCGGCTGCCTTCGACGCTTGGTAGCCTGGACCGCGGAGTACACGTCCGGGGCGAGCATCGGTCATTTCCCCATCTCTCAAGACGGGGACACCACCCACAATCACATGTTTCATTCCTTCAGACAGCGCGCTTGGATTGGAGAAATCGGCGTGGTCCACGAGGTCTTCGTAATTGAACACGATCACATCTGCAGCTAGGCCCTGACTGATTCTGCCACGATCAAACGCAAGCACATTGTTAGTCGCGGCAGCACTGGCTTGTGCGACTGCTTGCTCCAGTGAAATGGCGCCCAAATCTCGCACGTAGCGTGACAACAGGCGCGGGAAAGCTCCGAATGCTCGCGGATGGGACGCAGAACGGCTCCCACCCGCAGGTCCAACGTCAGTGCAGAATGAGACGAAATTTTGCTGCATTGCTAAAATTTTGTTGGCATCCGACATCGTCTGTGGCAAGGCAAAGGCACCGCTGCGAACTAGATTGAAGAACGTGTCCCAGGGCTCTTCCTCCATCGCCGTAGCGATCTCTTGGACCGTTTTGCCATCGTGCTTTGTGTAGCGAGCATCATTGCTGCTTCCGATAACAATGCGATTCCAGTCGTGGTTGGCGTGGCGAAACCAATTCTCCCAGCCTTCGGTGGTCTCCATTTCCTGCCGAATCTCCGCTCGCAGTTGCACGTCGTCCAAGCGGCGAACCAGCTGTTCATGCCCCTTGGAAAAATGGCGCGGATGAATCAACGCTGCGATACCTAACCCATTATTCATATAGGGGTAAATATCAGCCGTCACCTGTTGCCCAGCCGCCCGCGCCGCCTTGATCTTAGCGATGGCAAGTTGCATCTTCCCCCAATTCTGTTGCCCCGCTGCCTTGAGGTGGAAGATATGAACGGGCGTATTACCTTCGCGGCCAATATCGAGAGCTTCGTCGATCGCCTCCAACAGACGGTCCCCCTCGTTGCGCATGTGGGTGAAGTAGCGGCCACCGTATTCGCCAGCAGTTGCCGCCAGCATGGCAATCTCTTTCGTCTGCGCGTAGATCGCGGGTGGGTAGATCAGGGCGGTGGAAACACCGATCGCCCCAGCTTCCATTGCCTCGCGCACCAGCTCCTGCATCTCCTTCATCTCTGCATCGCTGGGGCGTCGATCAACTTCACCAATTACCAATCGACGCACCTGAGTGTGACCGATAGTCTGAACCACATTGACCGGCAAGCCCTTCAACTCGACCAACGCAAAATACTCCGCCATCGTGGTGTACCCCTGGCGCGCCTCCTCCTCTTTGCCGAGAGGTGCCGCGGAGCTCCCCTCTCCTGCATTGATCGTCGTAATCCCCTGGGTCAGCAGGTTCAGGGCCGTCTTGGGGTCTTCCAGCATAGGAGTAGCGGTCTGCCCCATCATGTCCACGAAACCAGGAGCAACCACCAGCCCGCGAGCATCAATCACCTCTTTAGCGTCCTCAGCTGGGATATGTCCAATCCGAACAATCTTGCCCCCGCTGATTCCAATGTCCGCGATGTACCAGGGCGCACCAGTCCCATCGACCACTTTGCCACCTTGAATCACGATGTCGAGCGTTTTCTCTGCACTTCGTGCGATGGACTCTCCGGATCCCCAGAGACCAAGCGTTAATATCGCAACCCAAGCCAGAGAGCGACCACAGACGGAAGAATAGAGCTGCATCGTAGAATTCCCAACGGAAGGATCAAAAGAGGCGAAAGGGCAGGGGGATGACAGGGGACAAGCCACGGGAAACAGGCATATTTTGCAAGCCAGTCACGTCGATGAGGCAGGACGAACGATTCGGTCACACAGGTGCACGGACTTAGGACCTTCGGAACAATAAGTGTCGCCAGATCGCTCCGCCGATCGGCCTTTTCCCCAACGAACCGGCGGAGCGGTTCGGCGACTATCCGCCATTAATTGTTCCGACGGTCCTTAGCATGCACGATTCAGTCGAGTCCCAACAACTGGCTGGCGTTGGTTCTATAGATTTTCTCCAACACGGGGTCCGGCAGAAAAATCCCATAGATCATCCAAAACCCTTGACGGTGATGCGACTCGGCGGTGTCGAAATATTCGTCATCTGTCTCCAGAAAACGATAGTACAAGCGATAGGCTTCGGCATCGGGCGTCGTGTCGGTCCCGAACATAATACGATCTTGATACTTGATCAAAAAACGTCGACTGCTGTAGGGTTGCCGTCCCAACTCGGAAATGCGTGCATCAATGTCCACATAGAAATTGGGATAAGTATCCAGCCACCGCCCGACGGCTTCGAGATCCTCGGGATTGTTGCCAAAATGCGCCCCAATGAACGTTGTCGCAGGATGCTTGGCAATCACGCGATTGCGTTGTTCCAGCAGCTCATCTCGGGATGGAAATTTTTCACCATGGAAGAGCCAGCCGGGATGATCGTTAAGTTCATGCCAACGCTCGTTGTACCGATCCAGCGGGGTGAAGAACGCAGCGGGATCCGAGGTATGGATCATCACCGGACGCTCCATCTCCCCACACAATTGCCAGATTGGATCCAAGCGGGCGTCATCAATCCCTAACAAATTGCCTTCTTCATCGCGGTACGACAGTCCGAGAGACTTGTGAAACTTCAACCCTTTCGCTCCCGCTTCGAAACTCTGCCGCAAACGCTCCGTCTCGCGTTCAGACCAACCTGGTTGATCGAAGCCGTTGAAGTTAAGGAGAGTGAAAGTCAGGAAACGCCCCGGGTGGGCTGTATCGAGTGCAGCCAACGTTTCTCGCAATTTGGTATCCCATCCACCATCCAGGTTAACGACTGTCCGCACGCCTGCAGCATCCATCTCTCGAAGGTACTTGGCAACCCGTTCCGAAGTCAGCGTAGCCGCTCCACCACCCAAATGATTGTGCACATCGATGACTGGCGCCTTGGGTAACTGAACTCGTGTCACCTTGGTTTTCATCATCGATGAGGGCTGCCAATCGCGCAGCTTCAAGTCGCGAATATCATCGGCTGGCACAGACTCTACTTCGGAAGGGGTCTGCGCACTCCCATGGCTCAGCAAGGGAACAAGTAGGAGAACAAGGGAGAGGATTGCCGGGATTTTGGAGGAATGCATGGGAATTCCGATCATGAAAAAAGGCGTAGTTGAATTCCGCGTGGGACGGCGCGCGTGGGAAGGCGAGAGTTGTCTCCAGGGCGAGGGCTAGTCAAAAACCAGCGTACCGAACTTTTTGAATTCGTGAAAACTTGGCCCAACACGTGCCCAATCCCAGGCAGTTTCCTGGTCGTTATCATAATCAACGCGATAGAAGTTTGCGCGCCAGCGGGTTCCAGCGACCGGCGGAACGTTGTCGAGTGGTTCGAGCAATGCGTAGGGAATGAAAACCTCCGCGCGCCAACCGCTTACTTTCGCCATTGATTCATTGCTACCGCCACTAGCCGAAACCTTTTTTTGAATCTTGCGATCTCCCTCGTAATGCCAAGGACGCCAGCCCAGGAAGCGTCCTTCCAAGTTGGGGATCAGGATGGGCAACTCGAATCCAAGTGGCGAGATTTCATATTCGAAGTAGACCGAGTGTTTTTCGCTGGTCCAAAAGAAGCATTCGAATACGTCTTCGTTCCACAAATCAAGAAAATCCTCCTGCATCGTGGCCGTCAGTTTCTGGTCACTCCCATCAAAGAGAACGTAGACTCCCGTGGAGGAATACAGCATTTTAAAACGCGCCGAGTAGTCATGCTTGCCTCCAGGCCGACGCCGCAGGTCGACCCAATCAGCAGCCTGCCAAGCCGTCGCATCTCCTTTGCCCGTTATGGAAAAATCCTCGCAGCTTTTAACTTTCAAACTTGGCGAAGCCTCATCGGCTGCCCCCGCAACATTGCTCAGCAGGCCGGCAGTTAGGAGACATGCGCACATCCCCAATCGATAAAAACTCGAGTTCTTTTTCGTCGACTTGGTTTGACTCATGCGAGTGCTCCCTAGCTGTATCTAATTGGTTGAAAGTGATCTTAGGTTTTGATAGAAGTGCAACTTGGGCATGGGCCTACTGGTCCAAACACAAGGGGCGATAGGCAGACTCCCTCGCAGTCATTGCCAGGAAGCGCGGTGGTCGCATTGCGTCGTGGGTCCCCGTCCGATGCATGGACTGCCACGCGAATTGACGACTGCGTAGAGCTTACCCAAGAAGTTTGTGCCAATGGGGCACCGGTCCAGTGGAAGCCCAGCATTTCTGGTATTCTGTTCCAACCTGCCCACAATTCTCTGCATTCTCAACTCCCCGTTTAAAAATATTTGAAGATGCTCGTTGCTGCCAGCCTACTGACGATTCCCGACTACATTGTGATCGGGCTGTATTTGCTCGGCACCGTTCTTTTTGGCTTCGCCATTGGCATGCGTCTCAAGACCGGTACAGACTTTTTTCTGGGAGGGCGGCAGCTACCATGGTGGGCGATCGGCATGTCCTTAGTGGCCACCGATATCGGCGGTACAGACATCATCGGGGTAGGGGGAGCCGCCTACACCTATGGCTTGGCAGTCTCCAATTTCGAATGGATCGGATGTGTTCCGGCCATGATTCTCGGGGCCTTTATCTTCATCCCCTTCCTGTACCGCACGGGTGTGAACACAATCCCCGAATTCTTGGAGCGACGCTACAACGCCGGGGTGCGCTCGGTAATTGCAATCTGCTGGTTGCTGTTCATGGCTTGCAACTTAGGCATCATGCTGCTCGCTTCGGCGAAAATGATGTCAGCGGTTTTTGGTTGGGATGAAACGGTCTGCATCCTCGTCACCGCAGTCCTCGTGGGAGGCTACACCCTGGTGGGCGGCCTAGCTGCGGTCGTGTACACAGACATGGTTCAGTGTGCTGTGATGATTCTTGGGTGCTTGACCATCCTAGTTTTAGGATTGATTGAAGTGGGTGGAATCGGCGAGCTGCAGTCGAGGCTACGAGATGCACGCGAGCGGCAAGCAAGTGAAGCAAGTAGCCCGTTGGCAGTGGAATCAGCGCAAGTGGAGCAGACGAGCGACGACCAGTCGCAAGACGATCCGATGAAGCTGATTTTACCGGTCGACACGCGCACGCCATTTCCATGGCCGGGCATCTATTTTGGCTTGGCGTTGATCCTCAGTCCCGCCTACTGGATTGGCAATCAAGCGATCGTGCAGCGGGCTCTGGGGGCGCGGAGCGAATTTGAAGCCAAAGCGTCCTATGTCTGGGGAGCTGTCCTCAAGAACGTGATTCCTTTGATCGTCGCCGTTCCAGGGCTGATCGCAATTGCCCTATTGCCCGATCTTCCAGACGGCGATTCCGCCATCCCCAGTCTAGTTGGAGTCCTGTTGCCGGTTGGCGTGCGGGGATTGTTCGTCGCGGCATTCTTAGCCGCCCTGATGTCAAGTATCGATTCGTACCTCAACTCGGCCGCGACCATCGTCTCGTACGATCTCTACAAACGATTCCTCCACCCGCAGGTCACCGACGAAAGATTGCTGTTCGTGGGACGAGCAACCACGCTGGCCTTAGTGATGTGGGCCGTCGCTTTTGCCTTCCTGCTGACCACGATGAGCGAGAACTCGGGGATCTACGGCATCTTCCAAACCTTGATGGCATTTTTCCAAGGTCCCGCGTTCGCCGTTTTACTGCTCGGCATCCTATGGCGGCGGGCAACCGGCATGGCTGCCCTGGTGGGACTCCTCTGCGGCATCCTCACCTCGATCACCCTCTATGCCCTGAACCAACCGCTGGTCTACCAGGCACTTGGCTGGGAACCACTCTTCAAAATCCAGGAACCGTTCCTGTACTTCTCAATTTGGGCATTCCTGGTAACCGCCCTGGTCCTGGCCGTACTCAGTCTGCTCGGTCGCCCCAACACGGCCGCACAACTCGCTTGCGTAGTGCAATGGCGTTCCTCCCCCGAACGTCCGGCCAAAGGCGATCGATCCCCTCAGGAAGGAGTTGCCCAATGACACCTTTGCATTCCTTCGGAGAGTTCCTGCGTCAGACACTGATGCTCGTTCCGCTGTCTTGGGTCCGAGTTCTGTTCGTGGGGAGCCTAATTCTGTTGCTAATCTGGGTTCTGTGTTTGCCGAAATCGGTAACAACTCCCCCCGAAGGCACCCAGCGTTGGGATGCAAACCTCAAACTGAGTGCCGCGCTGGCACTTGTTATTCAAATATTGATCTATGCCATGTTGTAGAGCGTTACGGTTTTGGACGGGATGCACTAAGATTGCAGGTGCCTTACGTCATTCCGTCCTAGAAGCTCACGAAGCATGAAACATATCCGTAATTTCTGTATTATTGCACACATTGACCACGGTAAGTCAACGTTGGCAGATCGTCTGATCCAGGCTTGCGGCGGAGTTACGCAGCGGGATTTCCACGATCAAATGCTCGATTCTATGGATATCGAGCGTGAACGTGGAATCACGATTAAGAGCAATACCGTTACGCTAGCGTATAAGACCGCCGACGGGCAGGAATACCTGCTGAATCTGATCGACACACCCGGTCACGTCGATTTTTCCCACGAAGTGCGCCGCTCGCTGATGGCCTGCGAAGGTGCCTTGATCGTGGTCGATGCGTCGCAGGGAGTCGAGGCGCAGACGGTTGCCAACCTCTACCTAGCCCTCGAATACGACCTGACCCTGCTGCCAGTCATCAATAAAATTGACCTGCCTGCCGCCGATGTTGATCGTGTGCGCGAGGAAATCGACTCCGACCTCGGCCTCGATCCGTTTGCCGCCATCCCGGTCTCCGCCAAAACAGGTGTGGGCATCGACAAAGTGCTCGCCGGCATCGTCGACCACTTGCCGCCTCCCAAGGGGGATCCCAACGCACCGCTCAAAGCCCTCGTGTTCGACGCGCACTTCGACAAATTCCGAGGGGTGATTTTGCAGTGCCGGGTTATGGAGGGTACCCTCAAGCCGCGCGATGTCATCCACTTCATGCACTCCGACCATGACTACAAAGTCGATGAATTGGGATACAACCAATTCAAGCTGGTCCCCAAACCCCAACTCAGCGCGGGTGAAGTGGGCTACATCGTCGCCGGGGTCAAGAGTGTTCAAGACATCGAGATCGGCGATACGATCACACTCCTAGACAACCCAGCTAGCGAGCCGATTCCCGGTTACCAAGAAGCCAAGCAAGTGGTCTTCTCCTCGGTCTATCCGATGAGTACCGATGAGTACCCGGATCTGGCCAAAGCGCTCGACAAACTGGCGATCAACGACGCGGCACTGACGTACGAGAAAGACAGCTCCGCCGCTCTTGGATTCGGGTTCCGCTGCGGCTTCTTAGGCCTGCTCCACCTGGATGTGGTCCAAGAGCGTCTCCAGCGTGAATTCAACCTCGGCTTGGTCATCTCCGCCCCCTCGGTCCAGTACTGCCTCACGTTGAAAGACGAGTCCACGCTCAACGTCGACAATCCCAGCAATTGGCCCGACCCGTCCAATATTGAATCCGCAACCGAACCGTACATCAAAGCGACGATTATCATCCCCGAAGAGTTCGTGGGCCCGGTCATGGAGCTCTGTCGCGAACATCGTTCGGAGAGTCAAACGATGAACTACCTCACCGCGGATCGTGTGGAGATTACGAGCGAAATGCCGCTCGGCGAAGTCTTGTTCGAGTTCTACGGCAAGCTGAAGATGATTACTCGCGGTTACGGCTCGTTCGATTATACGCCGATCGAATACCGGCCAACCGATGTGGTGAAAGTCGACATTTTGGTCAACAAGGAACCGGTGGATGCATTTTCCTATCTAGTCCATCGCGACAAGGCTCGCACGCGGGCCTTGCACTACTGCGAGCAACTCGCGGAAGCCATCCCGCGTCACCAATTTAAGATCCCCATTCAGGGAGCCATTGGTGGTTCAATCATTGCCCGTGCCACCATCCAGCCCTACCGCAAGGATGTGACCGCCAAACTCTACGGTGGAGACGTCACGCGGAAGAAAAAGCTGCTGGAGAAGCAGAAGAAGGGCAAGGCTAAGATGAAGCAGTTCGGCAGCGTAAACATCCCTCAAGAAGCGTTCGTCTCTGTCCTGCGAGCAGAAAAAGACTAGTCCTTAAATAAGTATATGCCGGATGTGTTTTGGGCAGTTGGTGGAGGCGCAGCGGCGATCTGCTGGCGGGACCAGCGGGGGATTTTTCGGTCGTGAATTTCAGGCATCGGTCGGTCAGGTGCCCTGCGGGCGGTTTGAGGCTGGCGGCGGTACTGAGGCTTACATACCTCAGCTTCGTGATTTCGGCACTCACTCAAGCGCGAAGCGAACCCAGCGATTGAACACATGCAGAGATTCGCTCCATGACAACAGACGGACCACCAACTGCCGTCCACTGCGAACGATCTGTGCCGGAAGTCGCACGAACTGTTCTACGAATTGTTTGAACTCCATGCGGATCACAGCCCGACCTTCTTGCTTGTGTTGCTCACGCCAGCGTCCGTTTATCGGAACGCTCAATCCGATCCACGCTTTCAAGTTCCACGACAGGGCCGTCATCACCATGTAAGCCCAATTCGATTCCAGGTTGTCCACCGGCGCGTGGAGCGCCCGGCACTGATTTAACTGAGCCAAGATGTTCTCTTGGTCACAGCGATCGTTGCTGGCATACACAACGTCATTGGTGCTGAGCACATCGCCCGCTTCGTTGGTCAGGTAGAAGAAGTACAGACAGTCGTCGAACAATCGACCCTGCTTGGTGACTTCTAGTTCTTTGCAAAGGATCACTAAGCGGTAGGTCTCTTTGCAATCGGTGGGGCTGTAAGGAACCTCGGTGACCCACTCTGAAGTCAGACGCTTGTTGGGGTAGCCACGCAGCTGGACAATCTGTTCTTTCACGTTCTCAGGACGGTCTCGGTCAGGTGTATTCGGGGCGTATTTGGGCGAGCGAGGCAACTGCTTCCAAGCGTCAATTTGCACGTTTTCCGCGATATCGACGAGTCCCGGGTAGGCCTTCATGCCAAAGGTGAACTTCACGCCTGCCCGGTGCCAGCGGTCCAGATGAATCGTTTGAGTGAACGCGGTGTCGCCTCGCAGAACGATTCGGCGAAAGCCTGCCTGGCGACAAAGCGAGATCGCCGTGTCGGCTTGCTCGGCTGCGCCTTCTTGGCTGGGACGATTGCCGCTACGGTTGACCAGGCGTAAAGCTTCGCCCGTTTCGGCCAACGTTATCACCAACGGATGGTAACCCCAGATGCCTTTGTAGCTGATGTCCATTCCCTCTTTGCACTGACCGGTTGTTTCGACGATCGTGCCATCCATCTCGATGGTCGCTTGATCGAAGAACGCATTGTCTTGTTGTTGCCAGATATCCAAGCGAACTTGATCGAAGGCATCTTGCAAACGATTAATATGATAGGGATCGAATCGGCGACAGAAGTCTCCTGCGGTGGTTGGATCGGGGATCCTTTCGGCTCCGATCGAATCGAGAAATGACTCATCGTTGCGGCGCAGTTCAATGTCCTCCAAGCAAGTTCCTCCGCAGAGCGCGTTATAAGCCAAATTCAAAACATGATCGGATTCATGATAGGGGCGATGGATTTTGAACAAGTGCAAGGCATCGTCGATCCGTTTCGGCAGTCCGATCTTCTTTGCGAATCGATGGATGGCGGCGACGCCCCCGTAGGCGGTCCCGCCTGCTTTTTGTGCCAGCTCATACGCAATCTTGTCCCCTTTGAGCATGGGGTGTCCGCGATCGTGAGCAGCCGAATTCTGTAACCTGTTCTTGATACGTCGTTTGCGTTTTCGAATCAAATCTGCTTTAATCGTCTTCACTCGAAATCTCCATCGTGGTTAGCGAGCGGCTTGTTGGGCTGGTGAAAAAAGACCAACAAACTGCAGGATATTTCGAGTTTTTTTATGCGCAAATGCTCCGCCAAGCAAGTGGAGTACGCTTGTTTAAGGACTAGTGCAACGCTTCGTGGACTGCTGCGACTCGTCGCAGCTTTCTTGCCCCGCAACCAAACGACTGCAGACCAAAGCAAGCGACTCCCCAGCCCTCTAGCCTCCCAGCACTCCCAAGCCCGGAAGAACACTACCAGCTGCCCCCAAGCACCCGCTCGGTGGCCTAACAACCCCCCACCAAATCACCACTCCAAAGCGACGACAAGTCATCGCACTCCACATTTGGACTGCTGCGACTCGTCGTAGCTTTCTTGCCCCGCAACCAAACGACTGCAGACCAGACAAAGTGACTCCCCAGCCCTCTAGCTTCCCAGCACTCCCAAGCCCGGAAAAACACTACCAGCTGCCCCCAAGCACCCGCTCGGTGGCCTAACAACCCCCACCACATCACCACTCCAAAGCGACGACAAGTCATCGCACTCCACATATGGACTGCTGCGACTCGTCGTAGCTTTCTTGCCCCGCAACCAAACGTATTCTGCCCAGACCCAAACGTATTCTGCCCAGACAAAGTGACTCCCCTGGCCGCCTGATTCTCAGTAAGTCTTAGTGAGAAAGAGCCCGGAAGAAAACTCTCGGCAGCTCCCAAGCACCCGCTCGGTGGCCTAACAACCCCCACCACATCACCACTCCAAAGCGACGACAAGTCATCGCACTCCACATTTGGACTGCTGCGACTTGTCGCAGCTTTCTTGCCCGGCAACCAAACGGCTCCAGACCAGACGACAATCTTTATTCACTGCCCCGATGCCTTGGCAGTAGTATCCTTCGGCTTGCGAAAGTACTGGATAAGGTTGAACACCGACAAACAAGCGGCTCCACCGGCGAGCCCCACGAGTCCATTGAGTACCATGCCTACTAAACCAGACAACAAGCCCCCCAGCGATTCCATTTCCGCCAGCGGATGCAGAATTGCCTCTACGGCATGATGCAGTGCGGGAACTCCGTGGACGAGAATCCCACCTCCCACCAAAAACATGGCGGTCGTTCCGGCGATCGATAGGAATTTCATCAGGTAGGGTGCAGAGACTAGGATGCCATATCCCACTCGCTGTTGCAGCGTTAGCTTGGCAGGTGACGTCGAGTCTGTGGAAGAATTTGGAGAGCGAATTAGCCGTGCGCCCAAGTCATCCAACTTGACGATTCCAGCCACCAAACCATAAACACCGACGGTCATCAGCAGTGAGATGGCGACCAACACCGCCAAGCGTGTGTAGAAGGGGGAGTCCGCCACGGTACCTAGGGTAATTACGACGATTTCTGCCGAGAGAATAAAATCCGTTCGGATTGCTCCACGGATCTTCCCTTTCTCCAAGGCGACCATGTCGACATTCGGATCGGACAGGGCGTTCAGCACCTCTTGATGGTGAGCTTCATCCTCCTTGCGGTGCAAGCATTTGTGCGCCAGTTTCTCACACCCCTCAAAGCACAAGAACAACCCGCCGATAATCAATAGCGGAGTAATGGACCAAGGGGCCAAGGCGCTGAGAGCTAGGGCAATGGGGACGAGGATGCATTTGTTGAGCAACGATCCTTTCGCTACGCCCCACACCACGGGCAACTCACGACTCGCGTCGACTCCCGTCACCTGCTGCGCATTGAGCGCGAGATCATCTCCCAACACTCCGGCTGTCTTCTTGGCGGCGACTTTCGTCAACAGAGCGATATCATCGAGAATGGTAGCAATGTCGTCGAGCAACATTAGAAGACCACTGGCCATATGCTTTTGATCCTAAAAGCGTGTTGTAGTGCAATGTAAAGCAGTGGTCTTTATACCTAAGATCTCCCCGCGTGACATGACCGTTATCGAACGTGGAGCCAAGGGGTTGCGACGACCGCAAGTCTGCAACTCGCAGATGGATCGGCTCTTGCAACCACGGATTGTCCGACCCGACAGCAGACGATGCTGTGAAGAATTACAACCGCGAAATATGCGAAAGACGCGACAGAAAGAGAGGGCAGGGGCGTTCCTGCGGCAGCACTTGTCCGCATCCACTTTCGCGTATCCAGCGTCTTTCGCGGTTATCCTCCCCCCGTTTCTAGAAACCACGATTCAGCTGCCCAGGAATATCTCACGGTGAATCACGGAGCCCCCAACGCTAGCTGCCTGTTTGAACGTCGAACCAAGGGCATTTTAGCCCGACTGCGACGGTAGTACCCTAAATCACTCGGCAGCAGGAACACCCAGCCTTGCTCACGCAGCGGGTTACGATTTGAGAGCAGGGACCAAAGCAGGAACACTCATTCCTTGCACTCGCAGGAGGGGTGCGATGGGTGTGCTTACTGCGGCACCCAGGCTGCCCGACGAAGTCGTGTCTGAGCCTCGGAACGCCAAGCCTGCAATACTCCCAAGAGGCACCGACACTAGCCCTCGGCAGAATAAGAGTTACAACCGCGAAATATGCGAAAGACACGAAAGGAAGAGAGGGCAGCGTCGTTCGAGCAGTAGCATTCGACCCCATCCACTTTCGCGTATTTTGCGTCTTTCGCGGTTATCCTTCCCCCGTTTCTAGATGCAACCTTCAGCTGCCCAGGAATACCCACGGTGAATCGCGGAGTACCCAACGCTAGCTGCCTGTTGAACATCGAACCAAGGGAGCTTTCGGCCCCTACTGCAAAGGTAGCACCCTCAACCGCTCGGCAGCGGGAACACCCATCCTTGCTCACGCAGCTAGGCTGTGAAGTTTTTTCACCAACGGACTCTTTGGGTATTCCAACCACGAAATTTTTTCGAATTGGCGGCTGAAAGTCTTACTGGGTCGGATTGTTGGCCAGCAAGTTAGCTCGTGTCCATCATGCTCATCTCTTCGAGTTGTGTTATTTCTCAACCAAGCGGTTGCCTTGCAACTGCTTAGATTGCCAAGGCCCCCAGGTTTACCATGCGTGTGAAGTTAAAGGCCACGGCATGCCATAACGCTACCGCTTTGACCTTCACCAGTCCTCGAACTTTGAATTGCCGAAGGTTCCGATTGCGGCAGTCCGCATTGGGAAACTCGGCAACCGACGGGCGCGTCTTGTAAAGCTCTTTGTATTCCTCTTTGGCCATTCTCGCGCGAAACGCTGTGTATTCGTCGCTTTCGCCAGGTTGCTGCGCGTGAGGATCTTTGCCTTTGCTTTCCAATACCGATCCACGGGGGATCGTGGAGACGACTTCGGTCCCTTTAGACTCCACGGTCTTAACATCGCCCTTGGTTGCGTAAGCGGAATCGACCAATTGCGCCTTTGGTGTCTTGTCGTAAGTTGAGCACACTTTCTCGTGCATTGGTGCCATTTGGCCACTGTCAGTTCCCGAGTTGATAACATCGACAGCGACTATTACTCGCGAGTCAGCATCGGTTGCGAACTGGACGTTGAAGGCCGGATCGAAGCCACCATTGGCCATCTTCATATTACGGGCGTCAGGGTCCGTAGTGCTCACGCGAGTCTTTTCGCCGTCACCTTTTCTCCGAGACTCGCGCTGCTTACTAAGCTCCTCAAACTGTCGCAAAGCCTCATCTAATCGCTCTTGACGCTCACGCGATGCTCGTTCGACTGCCGCTTGGCGACGTGCGTCTCCATCGGAACGATCGCATTCGTTCTCGGATTCTTTCTTCAATCTATCTACGTGAGCCTGAGCCTGCTGCTGCAATGACTCAAGCGTCGGCTTGCGGCGAAACGAACTACTGCCTGCACTAGCCCGAACGCGCATTCCGTCTTGGGCAATGGTCTCCAGGGGCACCAGACCTTGGGCGACCAACGAGGCAACCGTGTCAACGAGCGTCTTCTCCAAGAATGCTCCGTTCTCCACTCGAAAGTCGCTCAACGTGTGATAATTGACCGTGACATTTCCGAGCGTCCATAAATAGGCTATGTCCGTCTCGCATCGGCGACCAAGTTCTCGGGCTGTGCCGATGCCATCCAAGGTTGCCAGAAGCCACAGTGAAACCAGTATCTCCGGCGCAATACTATTGCGACCAACGGTGCTCTTGGTGACAACGATCTTTTCATACAGAGGTTCTAGGTCCAACGTTTTGACAAACGACCAGACAATGCGAGCACGATGGTCGCGCGGAAGCATATCTTCAAGTGAAAGCATGTGCATTTCCACTTGAATACGATGGGGGCGGGAAACACGAGCAAGCTGCGATGGTTTTTGAGTATTCATGCTATAGTTGTAGCGCCCAAAATTAATTTGCAAACCACTTGGCTAAAAATTCACAGCCTAAGCGGGTTACGATTTGAGAGCAGGGACCAAAGCAGGAACAGTCATTGCTTGCTCTCGCAGTGGGTACGATTAGGACAAGCTGCAGATAAAGGCAACTCAGCCGAGGGCTACCAATGCACCTTGCCTATGAATGCGGACAAGCCCCAGCGCGTGCTGGATTTAGCCACGTGGGGGGCTCTCACGTCCTTGGCTGCTGCGGTTTGGCTACACGCTTCCAGGCGGTCCAACATCTCGGTAATAAGCACTACCGACACACCCGCTTGCAGCGCTTCGAGGACCACACGCTCACGCGATGCACCTGGGCTCGAACTGGCCAGTCTGGCAAAAAGCTGATCGTGCTGTTCGTTAGTGAAGTTCATCGTTTCGCCCCTTCCGACAGGCTTGGTCGCTTCAGGTGACTCTGCGCATTCGACGCATCAGTTCGGAGCCTGCACGACAATAGGCTATCGGCAGAAAAGAGCCTTTGGGAAAGCATTTTTGACTGCGATAACTCAACTCTAGTTCATGTGCAATTGCTGTACCATGCTGACCAGCTACCGGGGGGCATGTTTGGCGGAAAACCGCCAATCAAGGGCCTACAGAACCACTTCAGCGGCTCGCAACCAAAGATATGCATCGACGCGCGATGACAAACCAGAAGTCTAGAAACTTCCGTAGCCAGGGTATGAATAGGTAAGGCTAAAAGAATCGCGTCTCATTTTGAGAACAAATTCTCAAAATGATGCGCTTTGGCGAACTATGCGGGACGATTTGCGAGCAGCTTTAAAACACCTCGAATGGAGGTTTCGAACGGAAAAACTAGGGTACTTTCGATTGGCGACCAACGCGGCGAACCAGGCGTCTGTGCTGGCATCAACTCGGAAAAAGGTAGGGACCGACCCCATGGAACAACTGCCACGCAAAAACAGTGCCAAAGGCGACGGCCACTAGAGCACAAAACGTCGCTATGCCCCAGCGAGTCCGCAGCGAGCGAACGCGCCGATCTTGAAATTCATCGCGAATCCGCTCCGATAGCAACTCGCACCGCTGCTGCTGCACCAACTCTCCGGCCGAAGTTTCGAGCGTCAGCGACTGCGGCAGAACCAAGGGAGAGTCGCCGCGCACCATGCGTGGAGCCCGAACACCGATAAAGGCGAGTCGGACGTCTCTAAACTTGATCTCCTCGCCCATTGGCAAATTCGCAACTTGCAGGGTCGCCCGGCTACCCCGATTGGGAATCAACGTAACGCTCAATTGATCGTCATGCCACACGAGGATCAACTGGGCATCGGACAACTGAGTCCCAGGCAAGCGTAAAGAGCTGGGAAAACCAGCTCCGACCGTGGAAACCACCGCGTTGACAAAGACGCTAATCCGCTTATCCAGGAACTCGAAATCGATGACCGGCCAGACTTTCGGCTGCTTCCAAGGCTTGCTTGGAGCCTCGAACTGGATTTTGATTTTCCCTCCCAAACACTCCATCTGAGTGCCACTCAGCAAGCAGCCGCAGTAGGCCTTGGGAAACTGGGCGAGGGGCCACACCTCAACCGAGTTTTCGGTTCGAAACAGAAAGTAGGCAACCCAGGGAATCCCTTTCCCATCGAGTCTAATGTCGCAAAACGGGGCCGACCCTACCAATGCAAACGAATGTAGGGGTTGGCAAACTTTATTTATTGCGGAGCTGCGATAGCTGACCTTCCATCCACATGGCCCGCTGGAGCGTGCCGCACTCCCCCCCACCGGCTCACCAATGGACGAGATAGTCCCGCTAAGTGGCGGCAAGGATGGTTGATCCTCCACATCCTTCAAAATACGAAGTTTAGGTAGCATTCAACCAGATCCTTGACTAAAAAACCCACTCTTACTGGGTAATCCAATTAACAAACCAATCTCTTGACTGACAGGTCTTAGTCAATGAAACTAGCTCAGGCGTGCACAATTGGCAACTAATATGGACAAACAATTCCACCCAGAGGAACGAAGTGCGCGCACTCTGGAGTTATTAGCCTGCCTCGAAATCCCACCAAGGGTAGTTAAATCCGTGTCGAAAAAGAAACGTAGCGGCAACAAACGCAAAGTCGCCCTGGCAGCTCAAGCCATCAAGGCAGCAGAGCCTGTGAAGCCAGCCAAAGCCCCCAAGCCGGCCGCTCAGAACGCCCGTGTCTCTACACAGGCCTGGTCAATAGTGGCAGCACTGTTAACCATCCTGACGCTGTGGGCCTACTGGCCGACCTTCGTCTGGATGGAGGACCAGTGGCGGAACGAGCCCGATTATTCGCACGGTTACTTGGTTATTCCACTGGCACTGGCCATGCTTTATCTCCGCCGCGACTCCATGCCGCACCGCAGCCTGATCAAGATCGGCTGGGGAGGCCTGCTGCTACTGCTGGTAGCGATTGGACTGCGGGTTTTGGGTAGATTGGCTTACATGGATTTCCTAGATGGTTGGACACTGGTCCCCTGGGTTGCTGGATTAGTCTGGCTATTCGCAGGCCGCCGGCTCTGCTGGTGGGCGCTTCCGGCCATCGTGTTCTTAGCCCTACTGACCCCCATGCCATTCCGGGCCGAATCGCTATTGAGCTTCAAGCTACAAGGGCTCGCAACGGTGCTAAGCACAGGCGTCTTGCAAACGATGGGGTTCACCGCCGTACCGGAGGGCAACACGATTTGGCTCGGCGAGCAACAGCTCATGGTCGAAGAAGCGTGCTCGGGCTTGCGGATTTTCATGGGCATGGCTGCCCTCGGCTACTTCTTTGCCGTGCTTTCGGATCGATCATGGATCGACCGAGTGGTGATTCTGGTGAGTTGCCTTCCCATCGCCATTTTCGTAAATGTATTAAGGGTCACTGGGACCGGTTTAGCCTACCAGTGGTTCCCCCCCGCTCTGGCGCACCACATCCACGATTTCCTGGGAATCGCCATGATCGTGGCTGGTGCGACCTGTCTGTTCGGGGTGAAACAGTACTGGGAACACCTCTACCGCCCTGTAACCATCCCAATGCTTCAAAAGCAACTATCGATCCAGTAAATCCGCTGGAATTTTCGTTGCAGAACGGGCATTTTACGCGCTTGCCACTACAATGGGCGGACAGTAACTTGAAATTACGTTCGCTGGGATTTCTTTGAGTTTTAAGTCAACTACCGACCGAGCCAACCATGCAAAATCCTGCCACCGCTAAGAATGCGTCTCCGCCAGCGTTTGATCCCTGGTTGTTGTGGATTGCTTTTCGCAAACACTGGGGCTGGGTGCTGCCGATGGGCTTCCTCTTCGCCTCCGCGGCTGGATTGGCAGTTTGGTCTCAATTTGTGCCTGAATTCGAAGCCACGCACATCATGGAGGCCAATCGCGACTATGTACTGGCTCAAAGCCTGCACAACACCTCGCGAGACCTAGCCCGCAGCGAACGGCAGCTGATCACCAATGCGTTGGTTCTCGATCCCGTTTTAGCCGATCCGGCACTTAAGAAAGCCCCGAGTCTTTCCAATCCCCTCACCGCCGAGCGGCAGATTCGCAAGCGGTTATCGATTGGAAATGCGGGCACCGACAATTTACTGACCATCTCCTACCGCGATACCGACAAGGTGATGGCAGCCGCCGTGTGCAATGCAGTGGCGGAATCCTATCTCCAGGTTCGCCGCCGTTTCGATGACGAGCGGATGGGCAACGTTGAAGCCTGGCTGGTTCAGCCGATCGAACAGTGGAAGCGAAATGTAGAGAGCTTGCGTGCCAACTTGGCGGAATTGACCAAATCGGCCAACGGCTATGATCCCTTTAAAGAGTCTAGTCCTCGCGAACGCGATGCCTCCCAGATGGTGCAAGTGCGTAGCGAACTCTCAAACATCGAAGCAGAAAAGACGGTCACGCGGGGACGCATCAACGCCCTGCAAAGTCAGGCAGACAATCCTTCCGAGGAGAAACTACCTCCGCTAAACCCGCGTGATATCGATTATCTCGTTGCGGAAGATTCGCAAGTTCAAAAGGCGAAGTTAGCCCTTGAGGATGTAAAAACCAAGATTCGCAACATTGAGCGCGAAGAGCGGCAGGAACTTTTTGCCGACCGTTACGCTCGTCTCAAGGAAGATGTGCCCCGTTTAGAAGAAGATATTAGGAACGCCGAAGTAGCCGCTCGGCCGCAAGTGATCAGTACGCTTCAAGGCTTAGTCGCAGAGCGTGAAGCTCTGAAGCGAGCGGAGCAGATCGAAGAATTCCAATTGCAGCTGGACGAACTGGATATCAGACAGGCAGCCTTGCAGAAGGAGTACGAAGTCGAAAAATCTCGACTGGAGAAGCAAGGGGGGGAGACTGCAGAAATATTTTTTGCTCGCGAAGATTACGAGCAAGCTGCCGAAATCCTGAGCCAATTGAACAATCGCTTGGCAACCCTTCGCACTGAGCGCGGCAGAGGCAGCAGCGTAAGCACGATGGCTGCCGCCAAAGTCCCCTCCTGGCCCATCGAAGAGATTCCGTTCAAAAAGGTGATCATGGCTGGCGGCGCCGCCTTCCTCCTCCCCTTTGCCCTCGCCCTATTGCTGGAATTCCGCATGAAGCGGCTGACCCACGTCGGCGGCATCGAAGCCCAGAATCTCGCTCCAGTATTGGGTGAAATCGCCAGAATTCCCGGAGGTGCCCGTTCCACTCAAGGACACCGATTGTTTGAGGAGAGTATTGACGCACTGCGAGCCAACCTCCTGTTCAAATTGGAAGGGGCGCGAACCATTGCGGTCACCAGCGCGATGTCCTCGGAAGGGAAGAGTAGCGTTGCCTCGCAACTCGCGATCTCCCTCGCTAAAACGAGTCAAACGACGGTGTTGCTGATCGATGCCGATCTTCGCAGTCCCGACCAACACGATCTGTTTGGCCTGCCCAACGAGCCCGGATTGTGCAAACTGCTGGGCGGACAGAGCAAGCTTTCCGACTGTATTGATAAGAGCTTGGGAGATCTAGTGCATGTCATCCCGGCCGGACGCTTGCATGCCAATCCCCACAATTTGTTGACCAAAAGCAAAATGGAAAAATTGTTCGCGGATCTGGAATCGGAATACCGCTATATTGTGGTGGACACCGCCCCAGTCCTCCCCGCGTCCGAGACGCTCGCAGCCACCTCAGCCTGTGATGCAACCCTGCTGTGCGCGATGCGTGATATCAGTCGCACCGACCACGTCAAACGCACCCAAAATCGCCTGCTGGCCAGTGGTACAAATGTGATAGGCGTCGTCTTCAGCGGAGTTCCGTCAAGCGACTATGCATACCGCTACGGCGACTACCATTACACGACTGCCAACCTGCCGCCCCCCCATTAATTCATCACTGAATTGCCCATACCGATAGGCTCCTGAATCCGCTTGGCGTAGTAAATGCTGTGCCACACTGTCAGCCAGCATAGTGGGGGGCACTCCTTCAGCGCGCACCGCCCCCCCTAAGACAATTCCCGCCAAGACAAAAGAAGCAAATTCTTTGGATACATCTCCAGCTTGAATTCGCTTTAATATAGATGTCCGTGCCCCCCGGCTCTTTTCCCCATGCTGCTAGCAAGATGCCCTCACCCAGCCTAGACAACAACAGTCCCGCAACTCGGGAAACAACGACCGGATCAGCTGCAGCACGACTGTCGACCGGATTTGAAGCGCATCCACGCCCCGATCGACGCGTTCGCTGGGAGTGGAATATTCCTCTGTTGATCCAATCAGTAATCGGATTGGTGGCAGCCATCGCGATCGGTGGCGGCCTCTACTACTGGCAATCGACCCGGATCACGGCGGGCTTGCTCCAACGCGCCGCCGCCGCCGAAGTGGAGGGCGATACCGAACAACAGATTCAGTGGCTAACGCGGTATATAGGGTTGGCTCCGCATGACACCTTGGCCCTGATCGATTTGGCCCTGGCCGTCGACGCATCGGTCTCCACTCCCGCCGATCTCGACAATGCGCGTCGTCGCTTGTCAGTCGCCTTGGCCGCCAGTGGTGAACTGGGCACGCTCGACACGCAGCGCGATCTCTTGCGGCAAAAATTGATCCAACGATTGATTCAGTTGGGGCCACAGTGGGCACAAGAAATCGAGAAGCAAGTCCTTGTCTTGTCCCCCCCCGAGGGAGACCCGCAAGCGACTCGGTGGCTGGCTCAGTCCCTGATGTTGCAACGCAGCAATTCCGAGTATCAAAAGCGTGATCCCACCGAATTCGATCGACAACAACAGTACTGGCAATGGCTGGCTTCCCAACCCGCCGGAGACGTCCTCCAACTGGCTCTGGAACTCAATCCGGACAACGTCGACCTAGCTGCCAGCTACCTAGCCGCCAGCCAGGAAATCCCGAAGTACTTTGAGGCATTCGGGCATACGGCCGACGAGGCCGAGATTTCTGCGTTCGCGACCCGCACGCTTGAGAGACTTAGCCAGAATTTGGACGATGGTCGCTCTCAAGTCATCGTGTACGCCAGCACTCTTGAGACCAACCGAGCGGCGGCTGAGGCTTTATTGGAGCTCGGAGTGAATCCAGCCTTGGAACGCTTGACCCAGCATCACGCAGAGGTTCAGGCTCAAGCCGATTCCGACACTGCTGCCAAACAAGACGTAACCGGCGAAGCAGCCTTGGCGGCCCTCAGTACCGGAGCCCCACTCACTCCAGCGGGAGAAGATAGCTACCAACCCTACTGGGATTGGCAGATCGCCTTGGAAGGCGCCCGGGTCATGCTGGCGGCAGGCAACTTCGCACGTGCTGACGAGATCTATTCGCAGCTATTGGCGGTAGATTCCGATTCAGCAAACCCTCAGCAACGCGAAACGGCTTATTACAGCTCAGGCTTGTCGCTGCTAAATTCGGAAGGAATCGAAACCGCCCTCAAGCGATGGCTTGAGGGAATCGAAAAACTCCCCGAGAGTCTTGAACTGTCCAGCGCCCTGGCGTCCGGCTACACATCCCAGCGCCAACTCGAACCAGCTCGGGAATGGATTCAAAAATTCGAACAACTCGTCGAATCCCAGCTCGATCGGCTTGACGGCACCTTTGGCTCGCGCTTAACGACGGCTTCTAAGCGAACTATCCGTGACCGGCTGGAAGAAGCCCAATGGAACCACCTATTGCTGAGCGCGCAGCTGGCCCTTGAAAGCGGTGATCCTCAATCCGCTGCGCAGCTAGCACATAAGGCATTCAACACCCCTCTCCTACTCGACGACGAAAAACGAGTGCGAGCCGGTGTCTTTTTGGCAAGCTGCTATGAACGGCAACAACTGTGGGATATGGCCGGGCAGGTGCTGGACCGCTGCGTGAGCATCTCTCCCAACGAGCCAGGCCTCCGCTTGGCCGCAGCCACCGCCTGGAAAAACATGGGAGCCACGGAGCGAGCAACCAACCAATTGTCTGCGGTCGACAATGGTTCCTACGAATCGGCCCTGGAAATGGCGCGGCTGACCGTGTTTGCCGAGGGCGCCAAGCCTGAAGGGCAGGCGGACTCCGCAGCGATTAAGAACGCAATCGAATTGGCTCGCCAACGCTTCAATCAATTGCCTAGCGAGGCCCAAGCCCAAGCAACTCCCTGGCAGCTAGAATTGCTCGAACTGAGCTACCTTCCCACCAACGCAGAAACTCCTGAAGAAGTAGAAACCGAGCGTCTAAATCGCTTGGAAGAAATAGCCCAAAAATACCCTACCGCCGCCGAGCTGCAGGTCTTGTTGGTTTCAAGCATGACGCGAGCCGGTCGCGAGGCAGCTGCGGGATCGGCGCTTGAGCGACTCAGCACCCAAGCCAAGGCAACCGGTTCAGCCGTCGACCAAGCGAACCTAGGGATGGCTCAAGCCAGTTTGTTGGCTGCCCAGGAAAACCTTGATGCGGCACTCGCGACCATCCGAGAGACCATGGCAGCCAATCCCACACAACAACTGCGATTGGCCAAGGCTGGAGCCGACTTTGCACTCCGCGCCAATCGTCCCCAAGATGCCTATGCTCTACTCCAGTCGGTCACCGCATCAGAATTGGATACAAGCGCTCTGATGAGCTTGGCATCCATCGGCAATTCCCTACGCTCCGTGGCTGAGGTCGACCAAGCCAAACTCGAAACGGATATCGCGCGTTGGACTCAAGTCTTGAAGGATCAGGAGGGGCCGGAAGGAACTCACTGGAGATACTTGGCGGCTCAACAACTGCTGGGTAAAGCTCAGAGCCGACCCAATGAGCGCGAACGTTCTCTGGCCGATGCACGCCGGTTGTTCAACGAGATCGATGCGCGCCGTCCTCGATGGGGAAAGGCGGCCGCCTTGGGTGGACAGATCGCAGCTCAACAGGGTGCTACCGACGAAGCCATTCGTTTGCTGCAACGCGCTATCCGTGATGGCGATCGCCAAGTAAGTACAACCATGGTGTTGGTCCGTGAGTTAATCTCCCGCAACCGCCTGGATGAAGCAGAGCAGGAGATGAGCCGCATTAGTAGCAGTACGGTACAGTCTGCTGCTCCGATGTCTGCCATGGCGATCACCCTAGCAGAAAGACGAGGCGACTTCAGCCAAGCTACCGAAGTGGCTAAACAACTTTCCGAACAACGCCCCGGCGAGCTTTCGAGTTGGTTGTTGGTTGCGCAAACGCAACTAGCCGCCAGCCGTGAACCGGGAATATCGGCGGAGCAAAAACAGACCGCCATGGACCAAGGCTGGGCTGCTCTGGAACGGGCGAACCAGGTTTCTCAAGGCAAAGACCTGCGAGTCTGGGATGCCCGATTCAAGTACCAGTTGGCTGCTGGGGGGCCCAAAAAAGCAGAGGAGGAACTTGCATTGCTCGAGCAATCAACGCTTCCCGATGCCGCCAAGCTGCTGGCTGCTAGCCGCGGTTATCTACAACTCAACCAACTGGACAAGGCTCGCGATCGGGTTGAGAAAGCCATTGCCATGCGGCCCAATTCCTCAGAGTCCCAAATGGTACTATCGGAGGTCTTCTCGCGTATCGGTGATCGAACAGGCAGCCTCGCCGCCCTGCGCAAGGCACAGAGCCTGGATCCAGCCAATTCGCAACTGCGGGAACAGCTGGCCCTGCAACTGGCCTTCGGAGAAACGGCCGGCGACGCGCCCTCCTTAGCCGAGATCGACAAACTCCTTTCGACGAGCGATCAAAGCAGTTCGATTCGTTCCCATCTATTGCGGGCAATGATCGACCTTTCCCAAGGAGATGAAGCACGTAAGCAAAAATCGATCCAAACCCTGACCGATTTGTCGACGACCAACAATCCCGAAGCATTGGATGCCAGGCGTCTGCTGGCCAACCATTATGGCAAACAATGGCAAACCGAAACCACCGAGCATAAGACTCAAGCTGCTGCCAAGAGTCTTGCCCAAGTCCAATCGCTCTACTCCCAGTTGTTGAACAGTGCTGAGCCTAGCGCACTTGATGCAGCCCGATACACCGATTGGCTATTGAAAGCCAGCGAGCAAGAACGCACTGCCGGACGAGATCCGGCTGCCGAACAATTGCTCAGTGAAGCAACCCAAACGCTCGCCAAACTAGAGTCTTTGACCAGTAGTTCGCTCGCCTCGCTGCAATTGCGAACCAGGCTTACGCTCGCCAGCAATGCTCCCGAGCAACTGCAAACGGTGGTTGGCGAATGGGTGGCTGCAGCAGGCAGCCCAGGCTCTCCCGAAGAGCTCCGCGCCATGGAGCTGGCCGGCCGCACCTTAGCTGAAATGGACTTGAAGAAGCAGGCGCTGGTTTGGTTTGAGAAAATCTACGCGACCGATCCAGACAAGTATCAAATACTAGTCATCGGTCTCGTCCAAGCGGATCAGATCGACCGTGCCGTAAAGCTAAGTATCGAAGGTTACCAGCGAAGTCCCTCTGCCCAAACAGCGACATTAATTCCCGAAGTGGCTATGCTGATCGGGAAGGCGACACTGCCGGCCGAAACCGAGCAGCTCCTACAACGAGCGGCCGTAGATTATGCCGATTCGGCCGGCTTTGCAGAGGCCATGGGCACGCTGCGTTTAACCCAAGAGCGTTTCGAAGAGGCGGTGGCTTGGTTCCAACAAGGCGAAGAATTGGCACCCGGACGAGTGCGGACACTTAACAACCTCGCCATGGCCATGTCCGAAATCCCCATGAGCCAAGCCCAAGCGTTAGCGCATATCGAACGCGCGATCGAATTGCAGGGACGGATGCCTGAACTCCTCGACACTTTAGGAACCGTGCTCTATCGGCTCAAACGTTATGACGAAGCTCGCAAAGCACTAACCGAAGCGACGCGTCACTCCGCAGACTCACATTTCCAAATGCACTTGGCTCAAGTTGCTCTGGCACAAAAGGATCTCGAAGCGGCCAAAGCGGCTTGGAAAAAAATGGACCTGCAAACCATTGACGAACAATCCCTTTCCTCTAGCGATCTCAAGCTGTTAGCAGAGCTCAAAAATCGATTTTCGGAGACGCTCTAATCACGATGTTTCAAAAAATTCCATTCCAATTTTTGCTGGCCACCGTACTATGCATCGGTCTCACCATTGCCTCCAGCTTTGCCTATGGTTGGCTGGATGGTCGTTGGGCCAATCAACCCGATTTGCAGGCCGCGGCCAGCCAGCTGGACCGCATCCCCGCACAACTCGGGACTTGGATGCTGGTGGAAGATCGAGAATTGGAGCCTAACGCCCAACAATTGTTGCGTTGCTACGGTTATGCCAACCGCATTTACCGCAATTCCGAAACGGGTGACCAAGTCACGGTAGCGGTTCTGATGGGTCCCCGCGGTCCCATCGCCGTGCACACACCCGAGATTTGCTACTCGGGGCAGGGCGTGGAAGCGGAGGGAGAGCGACAGAGTGTCAGCATTACAACCAACAAGCAGAACCACGCCCTGTGGGGATTGACCATGCTTTCGAAAGTGGACCTCCAACCCTCCCTAGAGGTTTTATATGGGTGGTCTGACGGTGGCCCCTGGCAGGCGGCCGAACAACCTCGGTACTGGATGACCGATCGCCTGTACAAATTGCAGATTGCGGGTCCCCCTGCTACGGAGGCAGGCGGCTCCCCCACGACAGATTTTTTAGAATTATTCCTGGAACAGGTGGCCCCGCTGCTATCCGGGCTGTCGAAATAGTAACCCGCTGCGTGACGGGCTGTTGAAATATTAACCCGCCGCGTGAGCAAGGGAACATAACCTCCGCTACAGGGCAATTTAAGGATGCTACCTCCGCATTAAAATTCAAATTGCTATTAAATCAACAGCCCGTATCGCAACCAGCCCATCGTTCCCAACCTGCACCAACCTAACAATCGCTAGACCAAGCCACTAAGCACGTAAGGATTGCTCGATAAAAGTTGCCCCCCTCCTAGGTCCCCAGCATACTGTGTGCTGAATTACCCGTCGGAAGGGGCGTTTAGTGAGAAACGTCCAACGAACACGTAGCTGCGGTCGCCAGACTGCGGGGAGTCCACGTTCTGGCGAACGTAGCTACGACAGTTATTTTCCGATCGATACTTAACAAACACCTTACGTACAGATCCAACACGCTTCCCATTGCCCTCAATTCTCAGTAATTGAAGAAGCGATTGCCATCAAGTTTAGATACAAGAGCATATGAGGCCCCTGATGTCGTTTAATTTTACGGATGCACCCTGCATGCCTGAATCGGATTCCAACGATTCCGGTATCTTTCGAAAAGATAGGCCGCAGGCAAACCCGCATCTCCAAACACGTCGCGGCACGATTGGGGAACATTCCATGCAAACGCGCTACATTGCGATTAAATCGGTGTTCGATCAAATCGTCGGCATCGTTCTGCTTGTGCCTGCGGCACCGATCATCGCGGTCTTCTGGTGCTTGGTGAGAATCACCTCGGCCGGCCCAGGCTTCTACCTTCAGACCCGCGTTGGCCAACATGGCCAGTTGTTCAAGATTGTGAAATTGAGAACGATGCGGTGCGACGCAGAACGACCCGGCAAGGTGCAATGGTGTGTCAAAGGCGACCCACGCATTACGCCGATTGGCAGCATCCTGCGAAAGTTGCACATCGACGAGCTTCCGCAATTGTGGAACGTCGCCTGCGGCGAGATGTCGTTGGTGGGTCCGCGCCCCGAACGCCCGGAAATCACCAAGTCGTTGGAGCGTTTGATTCCAGGATACCAATTGCGACATGCGGTTAAACCGGGTGTCACCGGACTTTCGCAAGTCAACCTCGAGCCCGACACCAACATCAACATCACCCGCTGCAAGCAGATTCTCGATCTGCGTTACATCGCCTGTGCCAATCCGTGGCTCGACGCCAGAATGCTGTTTGCAACCATGCTCCGCATGATTGGCATTCGCGGTGAAAGAGCCATGCGTCTCACACGCCTCAAACAAACGATATCCGAAGGTGAATTGGCCGCTATCGGGTACCAGTTCGATACGCCTGAGGATCAGCTGTGGAATCCCTCACATGACCAGTCCCAAACGGCTTCCACTCCCGGCACGGACGTGCAACCCGCTGTAGCCACAACCTCGCTCGCATTTCGTCCACCCGCCATAGAGCGTCGACCAAGTTTTTCGGTGGCTCCCCCCAAGCACCTGAGTGGAAGCGTCTTCACGAGTTCCTCCATTCCCAATGCCTTTACGGTCGATGTCGAAGATTACTACCAAGTGTCGGCCTTCGAGAATCGCGTGAGCCGCAAGCAATGGGACAAATACGAGTCACGAGTCGAGGGCAACACGGATCGATTGTTAAAGTTACTGGATCAACACAGTGTGCAAGGCACTTTTTTCATTCTCGGTTGGGTAGCCGAGCGGTATCCGGAATTGGTGCAACGAATTCATCACGCGGGTCATGAGGTGGCTTCGCACGGATATTGGCATCAGTTGGTTTACGATCAGAGTCCCGAGGATTTTGCGACCGATCTGAGCGATAGTGTGGACGCCATTTACAATGCTTGTGGTGTCGAAGTCTCGGCCTATCGTGCGCCCAGTTTTTCGATCACCAGTCGTTCCCTGTGGGCGCTGGACATTTTGGTCCAGAAGGGCTTTACGGTCGACTCAAGTATTTTCCCGATCAAGGGACACGATCGTTACGGTATGCCGGGTGCCAAACGCGAGATCCATCGGTTGGAAACGGAAACGGGCAGCATCATTGAATTCCCACCGTCGGCTTGGCATCTGCCAGGTTTGAACATTCCGATTGGCGGTGGCTATTTCCGGATCTTCCCTTATTCGGTTTCACGCCGAGCGATGAAGCAGGTCCGCAAGACGGAGCATCCAGCCATGTTCTACATTCACCCTTGGGAAATCGATCCCAAGCAGCCCACCATCGCCGGTGCCGGCCTGAAAACACGCATGCGGCACTATACCGGCTTGCACAACACTCACGCACGGCTTGACCGCATGCTCAGAGAATCGAGCTTCACCACGATGGCGAGGGTTATTCAACGATCTGCCCCTCAATTAGTCTTGCCTTCCCGGGCACCGGTCGAGACCACCGTGTGATCTCTAGGTCGAGCCAATAGTTGCGCTGCTGGCCTTAGGGTTAGCCCATGCGTTTGGGCAACCTCGAGGGGTTGCCAACGATCTTCTTCTTCAGTTGCAGTCACTTAGCTGGCCAGCGGTTTCCACAAAATGAAGGCGGACAGAAGCGTCGTTGCGGCTGCCCTTGTAGCAGGCCTCCCTGCACTCAGTGGAGGTTTCCAGTGTTCAATGCATACTTACAACGCCTTGAGCTCAGAACAATCAACATGCGGAAGTTGAGCATTCGGAATAGGTTGCGCAACCAACCTGCGTTCACGTCGATCTGCCCGGCTGAGTGGATCTCATATTCAGTTCCGGCCTAATCGGGTTTTAATAGAGAGGGCAACGTAGAACAGAGTGGATCGGGAACAAGGGGGTACAATGGGAGCCGCGCATGGAGCAACAGTGTAGTCAGTTGTATCCAAATGACTAAGAGAATCCTTACAAGCGGACTGGAGGCTGCACCGTTCCTGTTTTTCGTTCCACCATTGCCTCAGAACTGTTCTATATCCCTGAGCGTCACCTAAGCTCGATCAAACCAGCATCGAAACTACCCCAACAGGGGGCACTCGCGAGAGTGCCACCCACCGGAACGAAGTCCGCGCTGCGAGATGCGCTGGTCAAGCGAAATGCATGTCATAATTTACATGCCGCAGTGTTTGAGTATTCAGAATAAGCAGTGTTCCTTTTCGAATTACGATTCGTCAGGCTAAGAAGTGTGATCTTGAAATCATTGGTTAACATTTAGTGAGCCCTCTTACCCAAGTATTGCGCAACATTTTTTTCGGGTGGGCCGGATATGCTGCGCAGATCGTAATCACCCTACTGCTAACACCGCTGGTGCTTGAGAAACTTGGTGAAACTCAGTACGGACTTTGGACACTGCTAATTAGTATTACGGGCTACTACGGCTTAATAGACATTGGATTTCGTCCGGGCTTAATACAGTATTTATCTCGATCCATTGGAGAGAGAGACGACACAGCACTAATGCGTGTTGCGAGTTCAGGTTTTTTTTCCTTGCTGGGTATTGGCATTGTTATTCTCGTCGTAACGTGTGCTGTAGCTTACTGGCTACCGAGTTTTGTTAATCTCACAGACACATCTGCAAGAGACGTTGCGATATGTGCTTTATTCCTAGGTATAGGAGTGGCCGTACAATTCCCATTTCTCGTGTTTAGCTCCACATTGAGTGCAGCGGAACGATTCGACGTAGCAAACATCATTGGAATCGTGTCTCGAATTGCGTACGCTGCGTTAGCTTATTCCGCACTCTCCTTCGGGGGCGGTATTCTCTCGCTTGCAATTGCGATGACAGTCACGAACGTCGCAGACTATGTCGCTCGAGCCGTCTTCGCAAAGCGATACGTCCCCGCATTGGCTATCCGAAGAAAATATATTGATAGGCAAACGATCAAGAACTTTCTCGGGTTTGGGACTTGGACGAGCTTAGGCAATGCAAGTGAACGGATCGCTAGTTACAGCGACATGGTTATAATTGGTGGAATGCTATCTGCGGCAGCTATTGCACCATACGCACTGGCCACATCGATGATTTCTCATTTCAACCGTGTCGTGTGGCCAGTTGCAACCGTTTTGTTTCCTGCCGCAACAAAATTGGATGCGCGTGGTAATATCTCGCAATTGCAAACAATCTATCTAACTGCAACACGACTAATCCTGGGGCTCGCGCTTGCTTTGGCAGTTGTGGCCTCCTATTACGCTCACCCATTTTTTCACATTTGGCTTAAGAATTCCGCAACTGCTGAGACAATTCGCGTAGCCTCACATCTTATAACATTTTTAACGATTCCCGCAGTTGCAGTTTGCTGGCAGATGGTCGGCCGGCAAATAATGTTGGCTCGCCGACACCACCAGTTATTAGCGATGCTTTTGCTGCCTGAGAGTGTCTTGAATCTAATTCTGAGCCTTAGCCTAGTTCAATATCTGGGAGTATGGGGTGTGGCCCTAGGTACCGTCATCTCTACGTCAATATTTCACCTAATTGTTCATCCCTACTTTGTAGCAAGAGCAATTTCCCTGCCTGCGTCGCGTATTGTTAGGGAAACCGCTGTTCGACCGATACTGTTGGCAACAGCTACATGCATAGCGTTCTGGAGTCAAGCAATTCTGATTCCACCTCCCGTGACGTGGTTAGAGCTATTCGCTCAAGCAACCTGCTCCGTAATGTTTGTGACAGTACTTTTCGTACTGATTGTTCTCTATGGTTCAGAACGCAAAATTTTCTATCCACGTTTGTTCAGACTATTACAACTTAGGCCAAATTTGTAATGTGCGGTTTTGTAGGTGTATGCTCATTCTCAGAAGATACGCGTCAATGGCTTGCACAATTGGAGCGAGCTAACTCCCTGCTTTCGCACAGAGGTCCAGATGATGCAAGTTACTTTGAATCACTCAAATGCAGCTTCGGATTCAGGCGTCTAAAGATAATTGACCTTTCAGACAAAGGCAGACAGCCATTTTCAGATGCAAGAGGCGTGCACACTCTCGTCTTCAATGGAGAAATTTATAACTATCTGGAATTACGTGAAGAGCTTGTTGCCAAGGGGCACCATTTTGAAACGGCATCTGACACAGAAGTACTGCTGAAGGGATTGATCGAGTGGGGCGAGGATTGCCTTAACAAGCTAAATGGCATGTTTGCATTTTGTTGGTGGGATAGCGAAAAAAGCCAACTCATGCTTGCGAGAGACAGATTTGGTGAGAAACCACTGTTTTACCGCCGCACCAAGAATGGACTAATTTTCGCAAGCGAGATCAAGGGACTTTTCCCCTTAATGGAGACTCCGGCGGAGCCTAACCAGGACGCGATTTACTCTTATCTTGAGCATGGAGACCTGGACATCGCGCCGCACACATTTTTTGAGAACATCTACTCAGTTTTACCGGCGCACCGAATTGTCGCGAACAAGTCTGGTTTCACAGAGGCAGCTTATTGGAAATTACGGGCGTATTCTACGCACCATCAGCGACCAAGTGAACAGTTTCGTGAATTATTTCTTAGCTCTCTTAAATTGCGAACTCGGAGTGATGTTCCGGTGGGAACCTGCCTATCTGGAGGGCTAGATTCGAGCGCAATTGTCTGTGGATTAAGTCACTTGGAAGACAACAAGATTATTTCAAGTACATCACGGAAGACGTTTTCGGCGTGCTATCAACAGTACGACGAAAGACCTCAGATTCGAGCAGTTGTAAAACAGTCAAAATCTCAATGTTTTATGACAACGCCGGTCCCAAGGGGAGTTACAGATCTGGCTGCATTGATTGGATTTCATGATGAACCGTTTCACAGTTTTGCAGCGTTTGCATCTTACTCGGTAATGAAACTTGCGAGTGAGAATGGAGTTAAGGTTGTTCTAAACGGGCAGGGAGCAGATGAGTCGCTGGCAGGCTATGGCGCCTATGTGACTCCCTACTTGATTGACACATTTTTCAGCAGAGGGCCGTTGCAGGCCTACCGTGCAGCTCGCGGCGCGCGTGCAGTTTCTCGTTCAACAGTACGAAGCCTGTTGTGGGATTCCGCAAAACTCTCGGTACGTTCCTACTTGGGCCCAAAACTTCGGGATCTCGGAATCACGGGCAAACCAAGTCAGAGCAAATGCTACCAACTAACTCAAGAGAGTTTTGCATCCACTGCAACGAGATTGCAGCCCCTCAACCTCCAGCGCGTAAATAGCCATTTGAAGCAGCAACTTCAAGCATCCCTATTCATTGCAAAGCTCCCCATATATCTTCGAGTTGAAGATCGCAACTCGATGGCGAATTCCATAGAAAGTCGATTGCCGTTCCTCGATCATAGATTAGTCGAATTCGTTTTCACCGTCCCTCCTTGGCAATTCATGAATGACGGAAAAAATAAAAGGTTGCTTCGAGATGGAATGGCGGACATACTCCCTAGCAAAGTCCTAGATCGAAAAGACAAGTTCGGATTCCCAATCCCACAAAGTGATTGGCTGTTCAGTCTATTCCGTGATGAAGTTGAAGAACTATTAGCCAACCTATCTACAGAGATGAGGTCTATTCTCCAATCCGATGCCCTGCTTCCATTGTATCGAGAACACATAGCTCACTTACATGGTAAGCGAGACAAAGGCGGACCAAGCCAGTTTTGGTTTCGAGTCATTTCACTCGAACTATGGTTTCGGCATGTCGAATTACTGAAGAGCTACTGCTATGCCACATAGAGCACGTAGAATCCAAAGGCTTGTCTTAAACGAATGCGCGTTGAGCTAATTGTAATATAGATAGTTGAAAAGTTGCACAGACGCGGTATACGCCCCCATTCGCTCCCCCAGCTGCTGTGCAACTATCAAATGTGAACGCGATCTAACTAGAACCGATATGACGCATTTTTTTGCCTGAGTGCTCATTTGATCAATTTAAAAATCATCTCACGCAAGTCATCATTGCTAAAAACTCGTGTGCCATCACGAGTATTCTATCCATACGCATTATGTGGCCGCGCATTGAAGTCTATCGGAATACAAACAAGTTTTTCTTATAGTTTAGCGCAGTCCCTTCCCTCGAAAATAACGATGATCGAGTGCAAGCTCTTTCAAGGGAAACCGCTCGCAGAGAAACTTCGCTCTCTGGAGGAATTGCGAAAACACACGGACAAAATAATTTGGATTGACAATCGCGACAGCGCTGGCAATACCGAATTCGAAGTTCTCCCCTTGGTCGATGCCTATTGGAAAGGCCAACTCTATTCGGACTTAGAAGTCTACAACCGCGAATTGATCTGCAACCGTCTCCATTCCGATTTCTTCGTGCGGCATTATGGGATCGACGACCTTCAATTCACCCCCGGAGTACCGCTCCCGGCTTCCCCCGAAGAACGCCACAAAATAGAGCTCGGGTGGAACGTTGGTTTTGGGAACTACTTGAATCTGGGTAGTGTTGAAGAAATGCTAAAGCTCTACATTCTAAAAACCGCACCACTTCCAAGATTCATCGATGCATGCAGCCCTAGAGATATTGATGTGCATTGTCGTTTTAGAGGCGGTGGCGAACCAGTCTACCAACGACACCGTGCCGATATGCGGCAGCGCATAAGCGACATGCCGATTGAATCTACCAGTGAAACCCCAGTGCCGCGAAAGCAGTTTGTGCAAGAAATGCGGCGTGCTAAGATCGTCGTCAGCCCCTTTGGATGGGGTGAAATATGCTACCGCGATTTTGAAGCAGTACTCAATGGTGCCTGCTTGGTCAAACCCAGCGTGTCCCATCTTTCGACCTGGCCCAACATTTTTCATGAGCACGAATCCTACGTTCCCGTTCGATGGGATCTAGCCGATTTAAGCGATACCATACGCGAATTGCTCGACGATTCCGACCGCAGACTGCAGATTGCCCAATCTGCTCAAGCAACTCTGCAAGAGGTCTATAGCGAACGAGGGCTAGCGAATTTCACGAACCTTCAAAGTGATCGCCTCACTGCGTTGATTCACAAAACCACGACCGACCGGAGTATTCTCCCTAGATGAACTTGACCGCTCTTGTCTGGTTTGCTTGTTTCGTTGGGTTGTCGCTGGCTTCCTTACGACGCCCAATCTATGCATCTCTTGCCAACTCCATGGTCTTTTTTGCAAGTCCCGCCTTCTGGTGGTTTGGTGGAGGCATGCTGCGTTCGATGACTCTGCGTTGGAGCTTGGTATCCGCCTGCGTAATGATTATTGCCAACGTGATCCATTGGAATTCACGAAGAGAGTCGACCGATGCCTCCAAGCGCCTACTGTTCCTCTTCGGTGCAATTGCGATCAACGCCTTTTTCGTCAACGCGATGTTGGCAGATTACCCTCCCGAAAGCAGCAAAGTGTTCGACATTTTGTGGAAGGGCTGCTTGGCGTCCGCATTGTTGTTATTCAGTATACGAACGGAGCAGGATGTTGAGCTGTTTCTCTTCTCCATTGTCCTAGGCTGTGGCTTTGTCGGGTACGAAGTGGTTTTTGCGGGACAAGGTTCCATTGAACGAGGAAGACTTGAGGGATTTAGCTTTCCAGGTGCTCAGGGTGCAAATGGAGGATCTGCCGTACTATCGCTCGGTCTCCCCCTCGCCGGTTATTTTATTATTTCAATGCGAAATCAGTTCTACGCCATCGCATCACTCCTGTGTGCTCCTCTAATTCTTGAGACAATTCTGAGATGCAATAGCCGTGGAGCTTATCTGGGGCTGATCGCTGCAGGTATTACCATCTTAGCTTTGGCGCGGGGAGCGGCCCGCAAGCGTGCCATTATTCTATGCACACTTGGAGTAGTTGCCGTTCTAACCATGGCGCAGAACGATGCCATTTGGGAGCGTTTCAATTCCATCTTTGCATCCGAAGAAGAACGAGATGGTTCTGCTAGTGAGCGACTGCTCTATTGGAAGGCCGCCCTCCATATGATTGGCGATTATCCATTGGGATCTGGCGGAGAGGCGGCTTTCACAAGTCCACGCGGTGTAGAATACATCCGACATTTTCGCCCCGAATTCCGCTCCGTCCATAATGGTCCACTCGATATCGCTGCAGGCTGGGGAATCCAAGGCTTGCTACTGCTCCTAACTGCAATTGCAAGTAGTACGTGGCTAGCGGTACGAACTGCTTTTCATTACTCCCACGCGGGAGATTCCAATCGCGCTTTGCTGGGAGTCGTATTGCTAGCGGTAGTCGTAGACCAATTTGTGTGCGCCTTCTTCACCAGTGTTCTTGACGGTGAATGGTTTCTATGGCTGGCGGTATGCTGCACCGCCTTTGCGGGAATAGCTATGGATCCATCGAATCTAGAAGAAGAGCTAGAAACGCCAGCGGAGAAGGGCATCCCGTAGTGCGCGCCGTTGCGTTCCATTATGGTGCCTATTTGGATTCAGTTGACTCTGTGAAGTAACGGTGCAAAAGGCAAGCAGATCCGAACCTCCCCAAGATGCATTGGCTTCAGTCACTTGCGTTTCATATGCTGGTTCTCCCGGTCTTAATGCAATAGAGCATTGGCCTGTCAGCCCTCTACTGACACCTCGACGTCCCTCACGCATGCGCAGCCAGGCAGGCATGTTTCCCAGCCGCGGATGACTTCAGCCCTTCCAACTCCTATAGTTGCATGTCCGAAATCTCTCACTCAATCGTCCCCGTGAACTCCAACTCTCACCTTGCGATGATCGTCGCTTTCAATTTCCCGCCCTGTGCAAGTGCGGGAGTCCACCGAACACTCCGTTTCACTCGACTGCTCCGGGAGCGAGAGTGGAACTCGGTAATTCTTACCGCAACCCCCAATGCTGACTCACAGATTGACTCGAAGCTGTTGCAGCTTGTTCCAACCGGCATCGACGTCCAGCAAGTAGACCTAATTCGCATTGAAGAAGTCGTTAAAAACCGTTTGCGCAAGGCCTATCGCCGCCCGATGACGCAGGCGAAAAGCCAAACAACACGTCCTTGCGATGCTTCGTCTAAGGCCCCCTCCCGACGTATTGTTAGTTCAACCATATCGCGTCTTCGCAAGCAGATTACCGAATTATGCTTTGCGATTCCTGACAATCGCATTGGTTGGAGAAAAAATGCGGTCGCTCGGGGGCTTGCAATTGTCGAACAGCAACAGCCGGCTGTCATCTATGCCACAGCTCCTCCATTCTCAACGCTAATGGTTGGACATGACATTGCGCGCCGCGCAAACTTACCGCTCGTACTTGACTTTCGTGATCCCTGGACGCGAGTGCCCTGGGGACCACGCAATAAATCCTGGCTGGCCAATCGCTGGGTGGCTCGGCTCGAAAGCCGTTGCGTTCACGCTGCCGCTGCAGTCATTCTGAACACCGAAGAATTGAGGCTCGACTTCGTGCACAGCTACCCCTCGATTCCGAGCGAGAAATTCGTCGCGATCCCCAATGGATTTGATCCAGAATTGCGGTCGCGCGTCGATTCGCATCTCCAAACTTTTGAGACGCTGCCTCCCCCCCAGCACGCTTTCCGTTTGCTTCACCCGGGTAGCCTCTATCGCAATCGTGATCCGCGGCCCATCGTCGACGCGATCGCGTTGCTCAAAAAACAAGGCATAACGATCATCCTGGAACAAGTCGGATATTGCGACCCAACCTTTGAACTAGAAAAATACGCTGCCGACCGCAACGTGGCCGAGCAGATTGAAATCAAGCCGCCGATTCCCCATGACGCCATGCTGCGACGAATGGCCGAAGTCGACGGATTCCTCCTGTTGCAACCAGAGACAGCTCTGCAAGTCCCCGGAAAACTCTACGAAATGTTGCTCTATCAAAAGCCGATTTTAGCCTTGTGCGTACCGGGAGCCGTGTCAAGGATTATTCAGACCTTCTCGCTAGGCACGATCGCCGAAGCAGACGATGTCCAGGGCATTTCCACCGCACTTTCCAGCCTTGACCGATCGACCACCAACGGCGGGAAATGGGGGGAAGCTCAAGATCAATTCGATGGTCGCAAGCTGACGCACCAGTTGGCCGACCTATTCGACCGGGTTAGCCGGCGCTAAACCAGACCTTGCACATCATGAACCATCCCACCGAAGTCAGCATGCCGACTCCGCCCCCAATAAAACGACCCGTTCGCTTCTTGCATATTTTCCCGGAATATGGCCGCGGCGGAGCAGAATTGCGAGTGACACGAACGATCAATTCCATGGGGCCAGGCGCTGGGCATATGGTGATGTCGATAAGCGGTCGTATGGAAGCAGCCACAACTTTAGACAGGGCGTGTCAAGTAGAAGTCGTGTCCGGTCCACCCAAGCGCGGGCCAATACGCTTTCCAATCGACCTCTGGAAAGCTGTCCGAAAAATCAACCCCAAAGTGGTTTTGACCTACAACTGGGGCGCCACCGATGCCGTACTCGCGGCCAAGATTGCCCGTTTTCGCCCGGTGTTGCACAACGAGTGCGGCCTCTCGGCAGATGTGGATGGAAAGGGTTGGAGACGCCGCTGGATCCGTCGATTGCTGCTGCCGGGGTGCCATCGCGTCATTGTCACTTCGCATACGATTCGTGACCTTGCGCTGCAATATTATGGCGTTTCCGAAAAGCAGCTGACGTTTATTAAAACAGGCGTCGACGTCCATCGATTTTCACCAGGTCGCTCCCCACTGGTGCGGCAGAAGATTACTCAAGGAGACGAGTCCCTGGTCGTGTTCGGGTATATCGGAACGTTGCGACCAAGTAAGAATCTGCCCATGCTGCTGCGAGCCTTTGCTGCTGCGAACCAGCCGAATACGCGACTGGCGATTTTTGGCGATGGTCCCGAGCGCGAAAATTTGAAGGCACTCGCGCAAGATCTGGGAATTAGTTCCGCGGTCTATTTCCATGGATACGTGGACGAACCCGAACACGCTTTCCGCGCCATCGACGTCAACGTCACCACTTCACGCTCCGAAGCAGCCTCCAATTCACTCCTAGAAGCCATGGCCACCGGATTGCCCGTCATAACCACCGATATTGCCGACAACCAACGGATGCTGGGAATCGACAATCGTGCGTTCGTTTACGCACACGAGGATCTCGCCGGCTACACGACAGGGCTGCAGCGCATGGCAACTGAATTTGAATTGCGAATTGCACTAGGAAAAAAGAACCGAGCACACGTTTGCACCGAGTATCCGATTGAGCGTATGTACCGCGAATATGCAGAGTTGTGGAATTCCGCAGCAGAGTTGGCCCGTCACTAGAGCGGTGTTGCCCCCTCCGTCTCGAATGGGCCTGTCTGCATAGAAACCCGCGGCGTGAGCAAGGATAGATAATGGTCGCTACAGCATATTTTAGAATGCTACCCTCGCCATTTGAATAAAACACTTGCAACACGACAAGCTGCCAACAGCCTCACTGAAACGCTCCCCGCCGCGTAACGCCAATGTCTGCATAGCAACCCGCCGCGTGAGCAAGAACAGATGATTGTCGCTACAGTATATTTTAGAGTGCACCCTCGCCATTTGAATAAAACACTTGCAACACGACAAGCTGCCAACAGCCTCACTGAAACGCTCCCCACCGCATAACGCCATTGTCTGAATAGCAACCCGCCGCGTGAGCAAGGACAGATGATTGCCACTACAGGGAAATCAGGTGTGCTACTTCCGTGTTAAAGCTAAAATCCCTCTTCGATCAACAAGCCGCGCAAGCAGTGAAAAGAAGCAGGCACTTGTCGACGCTGTTGCCCGGAAAAAGGTGTCCGACACCAAAAGCCGGAACGGCACTTTGGGTGCTTTGCACTTTTGGTGTCGGACACCTTTTTCCGAACGCTCGCTAAACCCTAATTCTTAGTGTTGACGATGCACTAGACGCTGCGCTGCGCATCCTTTTTCACTAAAAAACCAATCTTTGTACCACCTCCAGAATTGGCAAGTATATGTTCCTGCTAAAACAAGCCACCCACCGTATGCTGCTCCAACACGACGCAGCCATTGGCCATCGCTTTGTCCCCAATCAAAATGCACGTCTGACCAATGAAGCGGGAGGCTTCTTCGTCAAGACGAATTCGAGTGGCTTTCGCTCCGATTTCGAGTTTACTCCGAAACGAGGCAAACGCCCTCGTTTTTTGATGTTTGGCGACTCTTATACCGCCGGAGACAATGTCTCGAATCGGGATCGCTTTTCGGATCAGTTAGCCAAATTGCACAATTGCGAAGTCTACAACTTTGGAATATCGGGCAGTGGCACTGATCAGCATTTGCTCGCCTTCCGTAAATACGCGCAACAGATCGAAGCCGATGCGATTGTCCTATGCGTCCAAATCGATAGCTTCCATCGGATCCAGACCCCCTTCCGCCCGTCCATCGATCGCGTCACTGGTGCGCAAGTTCGCGTTCCCAAACCCTATTTTGAATTGGTCGACGGAGAACTCCAACTCCGACAAGTTCCAGTTCCGATTGAACGCGAGGTTCATGACGATGCTAGTGACACTACGTCAAGTAAACGCAACGACAACTTACTCGACAAGGTTCATGACCTCTACTCGCTGATTCCAGGCTTGAAGGAACTCCGCAATTCCTCCCTGCTGTCCGATGCTGGATCTCGCTTGATCACGGAGTTCAAAAGAGTTCGAGGTCACCATCCCTATCCCGACATTTTGTCCGACCAAACGCCAGGCTGGCAATTGATGGAAGCCATTCTCAAGCAATTCATCAGCGAAGCCCAGCCATTGCCGGTTATCATCTTTCCTATTCCAACGCGAGACTTCTATCTGGTTGGCATGGAACCGGTGTATCAATCCTTGTTCCAACAGCTCGACGATCCGCAAAACAATGTCCACGTCGGAGACGTTTCAACGCTGCTTGCAAAACTTCCTTATCAGGAGCGGTTGAAGTTGAGTTTTGAGCAAGGGGGGCACTTTACGGAGTACGCCAACCGCCTAGTAGCCGAGCAGATGGATCGCTTTTTAACGGAACGCGACATTGCGGTATCTCCCTCCATACCGATCGAAGAGTCAGCCAGTCGGTCGCTAGCCGATTCAGGCGGACACCGCGAATCGTCCGAGGATCAATATGTGCTCGGCATCTCTTGCTTCTACCACAATTCTGCGGCCGCTCTGATCCGCAACGGAGAGATTGTGGCAGCCGCTGAAGAGGAGCGTTTTAGCCGTGTGAAAAACGATCGCCGATTTCCACACCAGGCCGTCAATTTCTGTCTGGAGCAGGGGGGGATTAATCAAGAGCAACTAGCTGCAGTGACCTTTTACGATGACTCCGCACTGACCTTCGAAAGAATCTTACACAGCTTGGCTGCCATTGACGAATCCTCCAGCCGCAAAATGTGGAAGACCATCGTCCCCGACTGGGCGCGCTCCAAGCTCCATTTCCCACAGCGTGTGCGGCAAGCCATGAACTTCCAAGGTCCCGTCTTGCAAGGAGATCACCATCGCTCGCATGCGGCCAGTTGTTTTTATCCATCACCGTTCGAAAGTGCGGCAATCATTACCATCGATGGTGTCGGTGAATGGGCCACGGCTTCCATTGGTCATGGGCAGGCTAACGAAATTCGCATGTTGCGCGAAATGACTTTTCCCAACTCCCTCGGCCTGCTCTATTCCGCCTTTACCCACTTCACTGGTTTCAAAGTGAATTCGGGGGAGTACAAGATGATGGGCTTGGCCCCCTACGGGGAACCAATCTACACCCAGAAAATCCTGGACAACATTGTCGACTTGAAAGAGGATGGCTCGGTTGAACTGAACATGGAGTATTTTGCATTCCTGCGCGATGTGAGTACCACCTCAGAGAAGTTTGACGAACTCTTTGGCGGACCGCGTCGCGATCCCGAAAGCCGCATCACTCGCCGAGAGATGGACATCGCCCGTTCGATTCAGGACGTAACCGAAATGGCATTAATACGCATGGCTCGCCACGCGCGTGAATTGACTGGCGAAAAGAACCTCTGCTTGGCGGGCGGAGTCGCTCTGAATTGCGTGGCCAATGGAAAACTTTTGCGTGAAGGAGTTTTCGATCAGATCTGGATCCAGCCTGCGGCGGGAGATTCCGGATGCGCCTTGGGGGTCGCCCTCGATACCTGGCACACGTACTACGGACAGAAGCGAGGTCCTCGTTCCCCGCTATCCGATCAAGGAGGATCCTACCTGGGCCCCGAGTTTTCGAGCGACGAAATTAGAGGCTATCTCGATACGCACGGCTACCCCTACCGAGAATTGGGAGAACCCGAGCGAGCGGCATACTTGTCGGCCGCATTGGCCGAGGGCAAAGTGGTCGGCCATTTCTCCGGTCGGCTTGAATTTGGCCCGCGTTCCCTGGGGGCACGATCCATCCTGGGTGACGTGCGCAATACCGAGATGCAAACGACCTTGAATCTGCGGATCAAATACCGCGAGTCCTTTCGGCCGTTTGCCCCAGCCGTACTACAAGAACGCATTGGCGACTACTTCGATTTGGACCGTGAGAGTCCCTACATGTTGTTGGTCGCGCCCGTTAAAAAAGAACGGCGAATTACGAAAGAGGTTGCTGCCCAAGGGAGTGGAGAGGATCTACTCCCCATTGTACGCCAGCTGAGGTCTGACATCCCAGCGGTCACTCACGTCGATTACTCGGCGCGCATTCAGTCTGTGCGCCGCGAGCACCATGCCCAATTCTATGACTTGATCAAACGCTTTGAACAAGACACTGGATTTGGCATCCTTGTCAATACATCCTTCAATGTGCGTGGCGAGCCGATCGTCTGCACCCCATACGACGCCTACCGTTGCTTTATGCGAACCGAAATGGATATTCTAGCATTGGGTAACTGTATCCTGGTGAAATCCGAACAACCCCAGTGGCCTGAAGGAATGGGGGAAGGACTGGAGAATGAGGATGTTTACGCGGTTGAGCAAGTCGAGCATGCCGATGTTTATCATCAGCAAATTGGTAAACTCTTTGATACCAGTTTCTGGCCTCAAGTGCTAAAAATGCGTCAGCAAGGGTTGGGGTTGATTCGCGAGACTCAGGAATACGCGACCAGTCCGACCGTGTGGGTCGATATCACTTCGAAGGAAATTGAGCGGACACAATTCGAATTCGCATCCTCCCTCACCGACGAGCGAGGCGCAACGCAGAAGATGGCTAACGCCATTGCAGCTCGTTGGCGTGATGGCGACAGCAGTGCGTTGTTGGAGCCGGTGCTCGCTAAGGCACTGCAGACTGCCGTTAAACATCCTCAAATCGAAGAGCAAGCCGACGAATTGTCCGAGTCGGTGTACGTCATGTTCTAGCGATCCGTCTATCGAATCCACCGAAGCGCCCTTGCTGGCTATCTCCACTCACTTACGAGGCGCCACCCTGGTGGTGCCTCAACCCTACGAATTAGGGTTTAGCGAGCGTCCGGAAAAAGGTGTCCGACACCCAAAGTGCAAAGCACCCGAAGGGCCGTTCCGGCTTTTGGTGTCGGACACCTTTTTCCGGGAAACCCTAAAACTAAAATTTGACGCACCACTAGCCCTAACATGCTCTTCAACTCCTACGAGTTTATCTTTCTACTGCTGCCGATGGCTTTCGTCGTCGGTCAGTTGTTGGCTGGCAATTACCGCGCCCGAGTGGGTTGGTTACTCGCCTGCTCGCTCTTCTTTTATGCATGGTGGAACCCAATCTACCTGCCGCTGCTTTTGGGAACCATTCTTTTCAATTTTGTGGTCGGTGCACGTCTTCGCGTGCGGCCAAGCCGTTGGATGCTGGCCGCTGGAGTCACCGCCAATCTCTCACTGATTGCCTATTTTAAATACGCGGAGTTTTTCAGCAACACACTGGTGGACCTGCTCGATACTCCCCCTTTGTTCGGACATGTCGCGTTACCGCTAGCTATTTCATTTTTTACTTTCCAGCAAATAGCCTACCTCGCCGACTGCTACTCGGGACTGGCCCCCGAGTATCGCCCATCGGAATACGCGTTGTTCGTTAGCTTCTTCCCTCAATTGATCGCGGGTCCGATCGTGCATCATTCAGAGGTGATGCCGCAACTTCGCTCACCAGAACGTGATTGGTGCCGCAATCTCTCGGTTGGCGGAACTATCTTTGCATTGGGGCTGTTCAAAAAAACCGTACTTGCAGATGGCGTTGCGCCGTACGCGAATGCCCTGTTCGACGATCCCCAAGCCTGGGCCTCGGTTAGTTTTCTGCCAGCCTGGATCGGCGTGTTAGCCTATGCTCTGCAAATCTACTTTGATTTCTCAGGTTACTCTGATATGGCAATTGGGGCAGCTCGGATGTTTGGAATCAAACTGCCACTCAACTTCTTTGCTCCGTATCGTTCAGAAACGATTAGTGAATTCTGGCGGCGGTGGCATATGACCCTATCGCATTTCTTGCGCGACTATCTCTACATTCCTTTGGGTGGCAATCGCTTCGGCACTTTGGGGCGTTATCGCAATCTGATGATTACCATGTTGCTGGGTGGTCTCTGGCATGGTGCCGGGTGGACGTTTGTTCTGTGGGGCGCTCTACACGGCAGCTATTTGATCATCCAACATGGATGGAGCCACGCCACGAGTTGGTTGGAATATCCTAAAAAACACTGCCTCTACCGACTGGGAGCCTGCGTACTGACCTTCATTGCTGTGGATATTGCCTGGGCCTATTTCCGCGCATCCTCACTCGCCTCTGCAAACCAGATCGTCTTGGGCATGCTGGGATACAATGGTGTGTCCTACCCGAGTGCCATTGCTCTACGTATGGGAAAAGGCGCCGAGTGGCTATCCCAAATTGGAATTGGGGTGGATGGGAGTAGTGGCACCCAATTCGTATCGAGCCTGCTTTGGTTAGCTGGATTATCTGCAATTGTCTGGTTGATGCCTACGACTCAGCAATTCATGCGTAACTTTGAACCCGCCTGGGAATATACAGATGCAACGCGGCGTTCGAAATTGCCTGACCGAGGGTTTGGGGTTACATTGCCCTTGGTTTGGACCCCCTCGCTATTCTGGTCTCTTGCCATCAGTTTCATTGCCGTGGCAGGGATTTTGACGTTGCCTGAATTGTCCGAATTTCTCTACTTCCAGTTTTAGTTGGTTGGCCGACATGCATCCATCACCAATGCCAGAAGAGCCAACCCGCACGGTTCCAGCAAGCGTCCCAGTGTTGGAAGCAGAAAAGGCCCACTCCCGCGAACACACAGCTTATCTGCGTCAATCGGCGATCGCCATCTTCGTCCTGCTGTTGTTGGTGACAGCGTGCAACGTGACCATTGACCCCTATTTGCGATTTGGGACGCCACGCATTGAGGGTTGGAGCCAACGCAAACCTAAGGCCATTCGGCAAGTGCGGATGGCGAAGGCCTACGGAGTAATGCGAGGAGACTACCGCACCATTTTTCTCGGAAATTCGCGCGTCGACATCGGATTAAATCCACAGAGCGAGCAGTTGTCGGCAAACTTACTGCCGGCCTACAACCTTGGCCAACCTGGCTCGGGCAGTGAGCTTGCGCTGCAGTATCTGGAGCATGTGCTAGCGGACCAAACGCCGAACACTGTAGTTCTGGGAGTAGATTTCCTGAACTACTTAAGAAAGCCAGCAGTTTTAGGGGCGCAGGAGGTTAGCGAGGTTGCGACGGAAAGCGTTTCCGCTGACGCAGCCAGACTGAATTCGATGGGTCGCGGCACTCGCTCATGGCCTCAATTCCGTCAACAAGTCAAAGACACTCTAGCAGCAACAGTCTCATTGTCTGCCCTGGGAGATTCGTTGCTCACGATTCTCGCACAGAATGATCCGAATGCAGCTAACATCTCAGATCAAGGATTCAACTCGGGTTCCGCATTCCGCAATTTAATTCAGAATGAAGGACAAGCCTCACTTTTTAGGCAAAAAAACAGCGAATATATCGACAAGTGCTTAGAACGCGTTGCACCGGTGGATGGCCAGTCCGCCGAACTGCAAGCGATAGAGGCCGCATTGCAATTGTGCCAGCGGCGAGGAATCCGGGTTGAAGTTTACATCCACCCGTACCATGCAGACGTCCTCGAAATCTTCGACGCGACAGGACACTGGAGCAATTTCGAGCGTTGGAAGACGTTGCTCAATAGAATATGCGAGGCTCAGGGAGCGAGTTTGTGGGATTTCGCCAATTACTCTTCCCGAACGACCGAGTCACCTCCACCGAAGAGCGATCGGCGAACGATCATGCGGTGGTATTGGGAATCGGGACACTACCGAGAAGCATTGGGGGAGCAAGTGCTAGTGGAAATCTTGGGACAGGAATTGCCGGCTACACCAGCCGGTTATCAACTCACCCCAAGCACCCTAGAAAGCCAATTGGTTGCAACTCGGGCCGCAGCCGTCCGATATAGGTTGGAGCTGAAAGAACAGTCGCATCGCGTACGCCGGATCGTCACCACTCGTAAATCCGCCGCTACTCCGCGCTGATGCATCCTCTCGCACACACCACCGACAATCCCACTCCTACAGCCAGCGTAACGTAAACCTTGAATATTTTGAGCGTATGTACGAATCTTCCTTCCGCCGGAAATCCATTGCTAGGATTGTTTGTGCAGCGGCGTTTGGAAAAGATGGCAGAATTGGCCTCAGTGCGTGCCTTGCAGCCACAACCTTGGTTTCCATGCGTTCGGCCGCGACGCCACGATGCCGAGCTACCTGGAGCGAAGTTCCCTATCGATAGATCTGGCATGTTCTATTTTCCGGGGGTAGCCAAGCGGCTGGACGGACGTTGGCTCGAACGTTGCGTGAATCGATGGCTCGAACAATTGCCGAAGTCAACGCTGGAGAGTTGCGTATTGGACGCCCATTTTGGTTATCCTGAAGGCGTCGGTTGCTGGCGCGTGGCCCAGCGCCGTGGAATCCCTGTTTTTATCACGCTACGTGGCTTGGAAGTGGATCTGTTCCGCACGCGAGATCGCGGCCCACAATTGTTGGAGGCGCTGGGTGGCGCGACCGGGGTTATTGCGGTCAGTCATTCGTTGAAAGCTTCTGCTGTAGCGGCAGGCGCCCCCGCCGACCACATTACCGTGATTCCCAATGGCGTCGACACGCAGCTGTATTGTCCAGGGGATCGACCAGCGGCTCGGACGGCGGTTGGTTATTCAGAATCGACAAAACTTATCGTGAGCGTGGGAAATTTGAAACCGGTCAAAGGGCACGATACCCTGCTACATGCGATGGCCGAGGTGGTAAAGCAGTTGGAGGTAAACTTAGTTTGCATCGGAGGCGAAGTGCAATCTCCCTGGGGAATTCGGCTGCAGCAATTGTCCAAGGAATTGGGCATCGACCAGCGTGTCCAATTTCTGGGAAGCCAAACTCCACAGACGGTGGTGAATTGGCTGCGTGCGGCCGATCTTTTTTGCTTGGCGAGTCGCCGGGAGGGGTGTTGCAATGCAGTCCTCGAGGCGCTTGCCACCGGCTGCCCCGTGGCAGTCACCAACGCGGGTGACAATCGTATCATCGTGAAAAACCAGGACATGGGACAGGTATGCCCTGTGGAAAGTCCCACAGCGTTAGCTCAGTCTATCCTGGAGACTTTAGGCAAGCCCCATGCCCCACGATCGATTGCCGCAGGCGTCAGTGAATACACTTGGCCTAGCGCGGGCCAAAAGACAATCGCATATTTTTCGGAACGAGTGGCCCGTTGAAACATTGGCTAACAACGACGCCCCCAATATCCCAGGGCTTCTCATCGCACAGAATCAGAGAAGATTAATTTCAAAATACAATGAAAATCTTATACCACCACCGAACTCGTGGAGATGGGGCCGAGGGCGTGCACATCAATGAAATGATCGGTGCATTCCAAGAACTTGGTCACGAGGTGTCGATCGCGGCGCCGCGTGGGGCGACGAAGGCATCGGGTTTGGCGGCTTCGCAGCCCAATCAGCCCCCGAGCAAAATGAAACTATTTCTCAAGCAGACAGCAGAGATTTTTTACAACATCGTAGACTATGCACGTGTTCGTGCGGCCATCAAACGCACTCAACCCGATTTCATTTACGAGCGTTATTCTTCCTACAACTTCGCCGGCGTCCTAGCCGCGAAACATTTGAACACTCCGATTATCGTTGAAGTTAACATCACGTACGCGGGAAGATTCGGGAGTCCATTCCCGGTTTTCTATCGACGAATACTCAAGCTTGCCGAGTCGTACGTATTACGTCATGCCGACGGCATCGTGGTGGTTTCCCAAGCCCTCCAAGAATGTGTGCAGAATGTCCGCGAAGATATCGCTACGACCATCGTTACTCCCAATGCAATCAATTTAGCTCAGATTCTAAAAATTGATCATCGGGGCCTTCGCATGAAACGGCGAGCACAGCTTGACGTCGATGACAAAATCGTCATTGGCTTTGTGGGTTCACTACGACAATGGCACGGGATCGACTTCTTTGCCGATGCCATGGCATCGCTTGTAGAACAAATCCCCAACGTCTATTTTTTAATTGTGGGCTCGGGCGAATATGAGACCACACTCAAGCAGACGATCAAAGATTCCAAGCTGGAGGAATACGTGAATCTCGTTGGGCCCGTTCCACATGATCAGGTCTTCTCTTACATCGCTGCCATGGACATTGGCGTAATGCCCGATTCCAACGAATTTGGCTCACCGATGAAAATCCTAGAATACATGGCCATGGAATGCGTTGCCGTGGGCCCAGATCTTGGCCCTATTCGCGAACTTATCCGCGACGAGGAAACTGGACGAATTTTCAAGCAGCGAGATACTGATGAATTTACTTCGAGGCTCGTGAAACTTAGCCAAAATGCGGAAGCCCGAAGCGTTATCGGCAGGCGCGGACGCGATTACGTGCTCGAACAAAGAATCTGGACCCGCAATGCGGAAGACGTCCTTACACTAATTGAAAGACGCTCACAGTCGCGAAGGGGAATTCAATTATGCGAGACCGGTGTAGGATGAGCATTACCACGCGAAAATTAAACGGGACAACAAGTGTGGGATAATTCTTGCTCCGGACAAGTCCGCATCGCTTCCAGCAGCTTTTTTAGCCGCACTCTCAGAAACTTACAAGCGACTATTAATACTTGGTCGAATTTTCAGCAAGTCTCTAAGCGAGGCTCGTATACCAACACTCGATTTGATGGATAGCGTAGGATTTCTACGAGACTATTCGTTCAAGACAAGGTTCGACTATGAAAACTAGAAATGTCAAAATGTTCGCGACTGGCGATATCATGCTAGGTGACATGCCAGCTTGTTACGGTTTCGGTGTTGCATCCAAAATTCTGGAAAACGGACACGACTTCCCTTGGCAATTGGTGAAGCAAAAGCTTGATGATGCAGACATATTGATTGGGAACCTCGAAGCAGTTTTGTCCGAAGCAGGACGCAACCCACTTTGGTTGCCAAGTCTTTACATGCGAGGCTCTAGTAATTGCATCCCGGTTTTGAACGAAGTTGGATTCGACGTTCTTTCCCTTGCTAATAACCATATGATGCAACACGGTGCAATTGCGTATATGGAAACAGTAGCTGGATTAACACAGTGCGGGATCCAATGTATTGGTGACAGCACAACTACAGCGTTAAAGTGCATTGAATGCAAAGGAATTCGCTTCGGTTTTTTGGCATTTTCGATGCGTCCCGAGGAGTACAAACCGGGAAAACAGCTCTATGTGCTAGCGTCCGCTGAAGAAATTGTCAGTGAGGTAAGTAAATATGCCCAAACCGTGGATCACTTGGTTGTCTCGCTGCATTGGGGCGATGAGTTCGTCAGTACACCCTCAATTCAACAAATTGAACTCGCACACAAACTCATCGACCACGGAGCCTCTTTAGTTGCCGGTCATCACCCGCATGTTGCTCAGGGCATCGAGCCATATGGAAACGGCTTGATCGCATTCAGTTTAGGCAATTTCATTTTTGATATGCCGTTTCAAAGAACCAAAGAATCAATGGTGCTTGAAGTCGTTTTTGATAAAGAATCCATTGTGTCTCACAGTGTTCTTCCAATTCAGATCAACGACCAACACCAACCCGAATTTGTGGATGGAGAAACTGCTGAGCGCATATCGAGAGACATACGGCAGTATAGCACCCAATCTTGTGAGACTCACCAACAATACCAACTCCAAGTTCAGTCGGCGTTCGAGGCCTATCGTCGTAGTGTGAAGAAGAATTACGCTCGATCTATATTTCAATTCAATCCGTTCTATCTCGCGCAACTTCTTGCGTTGATTGTACTTAGACGGATAACGAACATTCATATTTAGAGGAACTTAGTTAGTTGAAGATAATTTATAAGCATCGGACTCGGGGGCAGGATGTTGAGCAGGTACATATTGAAGGAATTTCAAATGCGTTTCGTGCTCAAGGTTTCGACGTAGACTACTGCTCCCCGCCTTCAGTAAGCACCCATAAACCAGCTTCCAGTAACTCCAAAAGTTTTTGGAACTTCGTTGCAGACAAATCGCCAACAGTTCTCTACGAATTGCTCTCTATCGCGTACAACTGCGTGGCCGCAAGACAACTGTTGAGAATGCTTCGACTTAGTAACTACCAATTTGTTTATGAACGATACGCGTTCTTTGACGCCTCAACATATTATGTCTCAAAGATCAGGAAACTCAATTTAGTCCTTGAAGTAAATGGAGCTGTAAATCGCAAAGACCCTACTCATGCTCGCAAGCTAACTCTTAAATGGGTTGCTGGCTATTTCGAACGTAAACTGTTTCATGTTGCCAAGCTGATCGTTGTTGTATCCAGCTCGTTAAAAAACAGTCTCATCGAAATTGGTATTCCAGCGAAAAAGATCCTCGTCCTTCCCAACGCGGTTGCCTTGGCAGACTTTCGCGTTCAATTGGCCGGGGATGAAGTTCGGGCAAGATACAAACTCGAAAACAAAACAGTTATTGGATTCGTAGGCAGCTTTACGTTCTGGCACCGGGTTGGCTTTTTAGTTGAATCCATAGCCCCCTTACTTCGAACTGACCCGAATCTTCATTTATTACTCGTGGGTTCTGGGGAAGAGAGGCAGTCCGTCGAAACACTTGTTACAGAATGTGGCGTACAGGATAGTGTAACTTTTACTGGTAAACTCGCGCACACTCAAATCCCTGGTACGATCGCAGCGATGGACATTGGTGTAATGCCTCATTCCAATGACTTCGGTTCACCCATGAAAATCTTTGAATACATGGCGATGAAAAAGCCCGTTGTCGCGGCGAATTTTCAGCCAATAGCTGAAGTGATAGAACACGGGAAAAATGGTCTGCTGTTTCCTCCGGGCAGTTGCGACGCATTGTTAGGATGCTTAAACCAGCTCATAGACGATGCCGACTTACGAAGAACGATGGGCGAATATGGGCGCCGCTGTGTCGAATCAAATCACACTTGGGATGCAAATTGCAAGCGAATATTAGATGCAATTGAACAGCGATAGCCTTCTCTATACCAGAGCAAAAGCCAACCCGCTAAATTTAGATAGCAAAGTAACGACTAATGTTCACCAGCAATTCTTCCACAGCGAACTTGAGCATTCTAATTGGCGGTAACCATGCAAATAGACCAAGACTGTTTTGATCAGACGCGTACGATTGTCTCCCGACTGTCTGGCGAAATTCATGTTCGCGATGGGAAATCCATTCCCAAGCCTCCGAACTTGACTCGAGACTGCATTGACATCGATGCACTTGCAACGCTTTTATACTCAGGCACTATTTTTCCACCACAAACAATCTATTCGAATTACGCATCGGTCGGCTTAGGTGGCACGCTCAAAAAAACAGATTTGGGGTTTGAGTACACATCTGTCAGGGACCTATTTTCGGCCACTGGGGAGAGAATGGCTAACGAGGACAATGAGGGTGATTGCATCACAGCATTGGCTAAAAGCATTGCTTCCCAGAACTTGGATTTTGACAACACGACTCTCCTTCTTAGCGAAGGAAAGGACTCGACAGGAATTGCTTTAGCTCTTGCTGAGATAGGCGTACATGTCGATTGTATTACGTTCGCAAACTCCGACACCAACATTAGTTTCATAGAGTCTTTAGCCCAAACTTTAGGGCACCGATTAACGGTGGTTAGATACAAGAATTTCGCCATTCAGAAAAACACAATCAATCGAGTTCGGCGAGTTTTTGAGCCTACGGTCGATCAAGCCTTCTTGTCATATCTAGTCCTACCGATGGAACAACTACATGGTAGGGTCATCATAGATGGTATGGGCAATGACATTTACATGGGCCATTTGCCAACTGCTCAACAGCGAAAGGCAAATACAGTGTGCGGTACGCTTAAACACGTAGTACCAGAAAAGTTTCAAGATCGCATACGTGACCTGTTTTGTACCGACTACTCATCGTCGGGACTGCCATTCCGAAGCTTCACTGAATGCCAGGGATTCTTCAATGGTTTTTGTCAGTCGTTGGTCGAAAAGAGCACAGGCGGTAAGCCCGTGAAACTACAAGACCTAGACGCAAATTGGCAAGCTTTTGGTTACGAGCGAGCTCGGGCATTATCGCGAGGGAGGTTTCTAGACAATTACAGTTACAGTGGAAAGTCCATAGCGCTTGCGGAAATGCTTGACGGTCGGGCATATTTCCCTTGGAGCGCTCCTGAGTTGGCGAAGCGTTTCTTGGCAATTCCGGACGGAGAACGTTTCAACTGGCCAAAGACGAATAAGTTATTGTTGCGCAGTGCAATCACTAATCGAATAAAATATGCTCAGCCTAAAATTGGTTTCAGGGCTCCTATAAAAGAAATTCTGAGTGTAAATCGCGAGCTTGTAGAAAAAGTAATTCGCGAGTCCGTGACACTGGGGCCCGGCTTACAGTCTTTCCTCCTGTCGCTTAAACCAGATAGTCCACGTCTCGCCTGCGGTTTTCTATATTGTTTGTGGGAGCATGCCAGCCGATAGAGCACTGTGAATAGCAATCGTAGTGCACCCGTTTGCAAGGTAACCGTCGCCTTTATGAGCTATGAATTCATAGAGCAGTCGAATATAGAACGCGGCAGGCTTGACTTGGGTTGCTGGCAAACCACCCAGCGCTGAACCGCTCTCCAAAGCAAAGAGTTCTAAATATGATACTTAAATGGATATTTGGCGCATGTGTGTCAGTTGGGCTCCTTTTTATATTTCAATTGCTCCAACGCGAAAATTCGACGAAGACCTTCGATGGTAACAATTTCCGGACCATGGCTCTTGGAAAACACCCAGTGGCCACTGTCGGTGAATGGGAAGTCACTCAACCCCTGGCCGACGAACTCATTGCCGCATTGATCCCTCCGCTACAACTTAAAAATGGCGTTTGCTCTGGTAGGTTATGGTTGCCCCGCGGCGAAGCTTGGCGAAATGTTGATTACAGATCGATTATTTCACTCGAGCAGAAGCCGAATGGTGCTCACCAACTTGCAATGTGTGCACATTATGAGGCTTTTTTAGGTAATGAAGATCGCGCACAATTACTTATGAAGGAAGCGAAAAAGTGGTTTTACACCCCAGATCGCGACACTCGAGTGCACTGTCCCTTTAAGTCGAGACACCTTCTTTCGAAAATCCTGGCGCTTGATTGGATCGTATGGAGTGATGCTCAAGAATTTGAAGAGGCTTTTATTTTAGTAAAGAAACAACTAACACAGTCGATTCAAGAGAACCTTGAGCAGGGAGTACACTTTCGGAAACAGGGGTACTGGAATGCAACACACACAATACAAACTCCCTATTTTCTTGAAGAATTCTTGTGTCTAATAGCTTGTAAGCTGATTAACGAATCAGAGTCAGACAAGTGGGCTCGTAATCGCTTGTCAGCACTAGATACAGGCGAAAATAGCGAGCCCCTCTATTCCACCTTCAAGTTTGCGAACGTCTTATCGATCCTTTCTCGCCGTGGAGGAGGACGAGAGTATGGTCAAAACGAAGGGAATCCAGGAATCGGTGGCTATGAACAGTATTTTGCAGCTGGTGGCCTCGTGCAGCTCGAAGCTGTAGATACCGCAACCGATCGAAAATGGAAGCTCAGAGAACGCAACCTCTATCTTCGGACACGCTATTTGGGCTTGCTTACGGAGATCGATCGTAGTGTGGCTCGCACCGCCAATTCGCCTTTCGGAGATGCTTTCGTAGCTACGCTTGCAAGGATATATCGAGAGGAAGCAGAGGTGGGAGGCATTTATCAGTGGTGTCTTGGGAGTACAAGCGTCCCAGCTGAGTTCCGAGAGTTTCAGGCGCTCGCAGGATCCCCCCCCGCCCCCCAGCCACCAGCCGCAACTCCGCTAGTTGATCGTGTGGGCTCGCGTTGGCACTATCGGGAAAACCCTGCTCGTCCGGACTCGACATTCCGCATGTGGATCGTCAATCGCGATCTTGCAAACTTTCGCATTGGGCCTGATGAACGCTGCTTGTCTTTCTGCGTGGGAGAGATTGGGCTCGTCGATGGACATGCCAATCGAACGCACATCAATGGGGCTCTGGCAAATGGAGTCCACTTGGCTCCGCGAAATATAAACGGAGAACCCCATATAGCGGATGCAAACTTCTGGGGACATTCTGCTACCAATCACCCTTACTGGTCACCACGCCGCGCTTTAGATGCCGAGGCGGTCCTGCACGATTCCTACTATCTAGTTGGTCGCGATGGCCCCGTAAAAAAAGAGGGGACGTGGTTTTGGGATCGCGACTACACCTCGCAAATGACTCAAGTCATCGACTCGCATATGGTAGGAAAAGTGTCTCACGCTCAATCTGAATACCAGATAAGCCCCGAGAACAAGCGAATCGAGATCATCGATACGATTCGTGCGGACCGGAGCCTGTATGTTGGTTGGCATTTTTCTCCGTCACATTTAGTGACGCTAGAGCCCGACGGCTTCCGATTCGGCGATGGGCAGGATGAAATCGCTGTTCGGATCGAAGGCCTCAATGGCACCCAACTCCAGGTCCAACGCCGCAGTGAGTGGAAGCATGACGAATACTCGCTTCCACTCGATTGGAATGAAACCAAAGGAGGGCCGAAACGGATCGCAGAGAATGTGGGATACACTCCCACACATTTCCAATCAGAATATAAAGTTCGCGTGGTAATTCAGGCCAACCCCCTCAAGTAACAAACCTTCTCACACAAATACCTTTCCACTAGTGCTATTTCTCCAAGTTGTTTTCTGGTTAGCTGCTGCGGCCTTTGCTACGCCTTTTGTGCTCTATCCTGTGGCGCTCTTCCTACTGTCGAGCATGGCACGACGCCGACAGTCGGGCAAGTACGTCGCCAGCGTCAGCTTGGTTGTCAGCGTGTTCAACGAAGCCGAGGTGATTCGTGAAAAAATCGAAAACGCGCTGGCTCTTGATTACCCTCCCCAACTTCTTGAAATACTGGTTATTTCCGACGCGTCGGATGACGCAACCGATGAAATCGTCTCCCAATACCAAAGCCCAAACGTACGGCTGTGCCGGCAAGAGCAACGTTTAGGAAAATCTGCTGGACTGTCCGAATTTTGTCCTACAGCCCAGGGAGACATTCTGGTCTTCACCGATGCAAATTCAATGTTCCGCCCCGATGCTCTGAGCAAGCTGGTACGGCATTTTGACAACCCAAGCATTGGATACACCGTCGGAAAACAACTTTACAGCGATGCCAACCAAGGTGCCTCCGCCGACTCGGAGAACGTCTATTGGAATATCGAGTTGAAAATCAAGGAATGGGAAAGTCGACTCAGTTCGGTCGTCGGTGCCGATGGAGCCATCTATGCACTCCGAAAAGAGCTGTTCCAACCACTAGCCCCCGAAGACATTAACGACTTTGTCCTCCCCCTGAAAGTCATCACTCAAGGCCTCCGCGGAATCTTCGACCCGGAAGCGGTTTGCTTCGAAGAGGCGGCCCCCAGCTTCCAGGGAGAATTCCGGCGAAAATACCGGATCGTCAATCGCAGCCTCCGGGCCGTGACCAAAGTTCCTCAGACACTCAACCCGTTCCGCGTCGGTTGGTTCGCCTTCCAACTCTGGGGACATAAAGTCCTGCGCTGGCTGGGGCCAGTATTCATGATCCTCATGCTCGTTAGCGCCATTCTGTTGTGCTGGCACGAACGAGCGACGCACCAGGGCATGCTCTACACGATTCTGCTCGGTCTCCAGTTGGCGGGTTACGCACTCGCCGCCCTCTACCTGCTGCCCTTTTGCCGGGGAATGCGTCTCGTCTACATCGCCTACTATTTCCTGCTGGTCAACGTAGCCGCAGCCGTGGGAATCGGACTGCTGCTGTCCGGAAAAACCATCGGAGTCTGGAAGCCTCAACGATGATCATCGAATGGGTCTTTTGGACGGTACTTCTACTCCTCCTGCATTCCTATGCCGTTTACCCGATGCTGGCGGTCCTAGTCGGTGCAGGGCGCGGAGAGAGGAGCCTGCAACACTTACCAGGCATTAGTCTGCTTGTGCCCGCACACAACGAGGCCTCAGTGATCGAGGCCAAAATCCGCAATTTTCACCAAATCGATTACCCGCCAGAATTGATCGAGTTGGTCATTGCCGACGACGGTAGCGATGATCAGACCCGATCGATCGTGCAACCGCTGACCTCCTCCCGTGTGCGGTTATTGGAAAGCGGCCAGAGAGGAGGAAAAGCGGCCGCCATGAATCGCCTTGCCACTGCCGCCCAGCATTCCTACCTCCTATTCTCGGACGCCAACGTCATTTTCGATCCCAATGCGGTGCGAAGATTGATCGACCCTATGGGGAACGGAAAAGTTGGCGCAGTCACCGGCGAAGTACGATTGCTCGGAAGCGACCTAGAATTTAGCCCTGGTGAGGAACTCTACTACCGATTAGAGCGACGGATCCAAGGCGCCGAATCGCGGATGGGGAGCGTCATGGGAGTCGACGGTGGCATGTATTTGGTGAGGCAAGAATTGTTCACCCCCTTGCCAACGGATACCATCCTGGATGATTTCTTAGTCTCCATCCGAGTCATGCGAGCCGGGCGACGCGTGGTCTATGAGAGTGCCGCGAAAGCGACCGAAAGTGGCACTCCCACCGCTCGCCAAGAATTCGCGCGCCGTACACGCATTGCCGCCGGCGCCGTGCAACTGCTTAAACGCCGCCAAGTGCCACGTTGGACTCAGCCGATTCTATGGTTGCAATTTATCTCCCACAAACTGCTGCGTTGGACCAGTCCCCTCCTGCTGCTCATACTTGCCGTTTCCAACGTCTGCTTGATTCTTCGAGGTTTACACTATCAACTGTTGCTCGCGCTGCAAATCCTGGGATTGGCCGCCATGCTGGCGACTTGCTGGTTTCCTCGATTAAGAAATTCGCTGCTGGGTGGGGTAGTGTTCTATTTCGCCATGAGCCAGGCGGCAATAGCCGTCGGGCTGTTGCGGGGCCTACTGAATCGACAGGCTCCGCAATGGGAGAAGCCGACTCGGGTGCATCCCGCCACGCACCGAGACAGCCACAGCTAGGTGCTTCATCGGGAACCGAGACTTGCGTCTTGGTTATGGGCCCAGCCTAGCCATGGAGATACCTCTCAGCATCAGTGTTCGATCGCACCTCCCTCACTTTCACGAGAGATTCGAAATCACGTGTGCGTCCATTATCAACGTCGCACTCAAGGCGAGGGTGCCGGAGGGATTCACATCCAAGAGATGGTGCCATATCTTTCGGCAGTTGGAACATGAGGGGCGAGCGGGGTTGCTCGATTGGAGCGTCACCAGTTGAGTTCTACCGCAAAATGCGTCCCCCCGAATCGCACTTTTGCAGTAATGCTGGAATACCTCCTGCCATGTCCAGCAGCTTATGGATGGAGTAGGGTTTTGAGTTTTAACGCGAAGGTAGCGTTCCTAATTGCCCTGTAGGAGCAACCACCTTTCCTTGCTCACGGGGCTGTTGATTTAATCGCAATTTGAATTTCAATGCGGAGGTAGCATCCTTAATTGCCTTGTAGCGGAGCTTATCTTCTCTTGCTCACGCGGCGGGTTACTATTTCAACAGCCAGTCACGCAGCGGGTTAATATTTCAACAGACCGTCACGCAGCGGGCTACTATTTCAACTTGCCGTTGTGCGGCCGGTAAGGAATTGGAAGTCCCAAGAAGGCCTTCCGCTGTGTTGCGTAGACAAGTGGCTCAGAGTCCACCCACGGCTGAATGCCGGAGGCAATCAGCCGCCCAATGTACGGTCAGTGCGCAGTCACAGGAACTTCAAGTAAGTCGCAGACGGTTGGTGCCTGCCCCTCCTGAGATCACGTAATCGGACAAGTCGTAGACGAGTTCGTCGTCACCAATGCCCCCCCAGAGCTTGTCCCGCCCCTCGTCGCCCTGCAGGAGGTTGTTGCCACTGCCACCGTTGAGCACATCGTCGCCCAGCCCAGCAAACAGCCAATCGTCTCCGTTTCCTCCTGAGAGGCTATCCTCACCACTTCCGCCATACAAACGGTCTTGGCCATCGCCCCCTACCAGCACGTCGTCCCCCTCATCACCATGGATCTCGTCGTCACCAGCTCCTCCATCCAGCACCCAGTCGTCGCCTAGGCCACCAAACAGTCGATCGAGCCCCTCCTCCCCTTGAAGTTTATCACGACCGACTCCCCCTTCGAGCAGATCATTTCCGATACCACCGTAGAGCAAATCATCGCCGGCCATGCCCAGCAACGTGTCATCCCCATCCTCGCCGATAAGAGTGTCGGCAGAAGTCCCGCCGACCAACCTGTCGTTTCCTGAACCACCAAAGGCCAGCAAAGGTAGATGCGTTTCGTTGACAAAGGTGTCGTCACCTCCATTCCCCCAAAAGAGGATTCTGGAAAGATCTTGAACGCGAAACAGGACTACCAAACCATTGATTGAAACCTCGTAAAATTCTGCAGTTTGCACAACCTTGATGGTGTCGCCAGTGTCACCACTTGTCAGACGCAATTCGCCGCTTTCTCTTCGATCCACCTTCACCGGGAGGCTAGCCGGGATGCGTGGGGGTAACTCTGCAGACTGCGTCCCTGCAAGCAAAACTCCGTGATCTTCATGCCAAAGGTTGGTAACATCCTGTGGCATCGATTGAGCAATCCGAGTAACTAAGCTGGGCGCGAACTCCACGTTGCGATAGCTGAAGGTGTTAGGATCGGCGGAGGCATCGAAGGCAATGTTGAGATAGTTACGTAGAAACGCACCATCGAGCAGAGCCCCCTCCTGTCCCGCATGGACGGGCGCCAAGATCCCAATATTAAAATTTTCGATCCGTGCATCTTCAATCCTCAAATTGAAGTTTTCGTACGATTCACTGCCGAACCACATCCCCACGTTGGTTCTCGCGGTGAAAATACTGCCACTACCTTCGTTTTCATTCGACACGGATGGGTCATTAATCAGTTGAAAATTTCGCAAGGTCGCATTGGCGTCGTGATAGGCTTTGACTCCTTCCAACTGAACGTGCCAAGCCAGGAAATTATCGAAGATTTGCCGCTGGTACCCCAGAATATCGTGCTGGCCCTGAGACCAAGTCAACCAGAAACCGCCCAGGCTTGAAACGGCTTCATTGCCCTCAAATAGTTCAATCTGCTTGTGCAATTCAGCCGCGCCGTTCGGTCCGGCTGGCACGCGGTAGTATCCGTTGAAATTGTAGCCATATCCGGCAGCATCGTAGACAGTATTGCCGACGAAAGTCCCCGCTGTCGCACGCAGCCAAAATCCACTTCCATCCGCACCTATTTCGATAAACAGGTTGCCCAAGGCATCAACGGTTTGCGCAGCGCCTGCTCGGCCATCCAAGCGCTGATGACCGCCATCGACCTTGATCACCAGGTTGTTCAGAAACTTATTGCCGATTTCACTACCATCTTCGGTGACGATGGCGCTGCCGTCGCTATCGAACACAATGCTGTTCTGCACTGTACCATTGTCCGATCCATGAACGGCAATTCCCCATTTCAAGGCATCGTTGACGACGACCCCATCAATCATGAAGGGATTGTTTAAGTGGTGCAAGTGAATGGGATAACGTGCAATTTGGTTGTCCCCCAGGGAGAACAAGCTTCCATCCGGATTGAAGAGGGGATTGGTAACCGGCCGATCCGCACTGGTGCGTCCCATCGACTCAAACGCAACATTTTTTAGCGTCACCTGAGCATCGGCTGTCGCCATAAAATGCCCACGGTAGCCCTCTGGGTTTTCACTTCGAAGCACAATGTTCCGCGTCAAATTCCCAACATGCGCGAAGCGTTCAATTCCGAAGCTGTTTTCTGTAATACCCCGGTGATCAAAGGTAAATCCACGATCCAGAGTCACATCCGTTCCAGAAATCGCTGCCAACCCAACCACTTCAGACTCATTCAGAATCACTTCGGTCTTGCGTATTACGGTTTGGCTCGTCTCCGGCAAGACGAGCTGATCGCCCACATTCCAGTCGGATGGGATCGCGTCGAGTGAAAGAGCAGTCTCGCCCGCCACTAGATCGCTCGTAGCCCGTGCAAAGGCGGTCTTTGCTGCCCCATGCAACTCAAGCGTCCCCAAGACAATTAAGCCGTTGCCAAAGTTCCAAATATCCTCGCCAGGCGCATTCTTGGTTCCGGTCTTGGGCGTTGAATCGGTGAAGACGATCTCCGCCTTTTGAGACGGCGCCACAGAGTCGTCAGCAGTCCCTATCGTCATAGTGCCGTGCGGCATGACCATGATCTCGTTGATCCACAACGCTGTATCGACGGTGGGATCGAAGTCCAAGCGTCCACTGACTTCAATTGCGTCCAGTTTGGTGTGAGAATTGACGTCATAGTCGACGTCTTGGCCCTGCGGAATTTGGACGGTAGCCCCAACGCCAGGGACGCGTCGCTGATTCCAAGTGAGCGGGTCGGACCAATCTCCGCTGCGGACTGCCACAAATTCAGCATTCGCTGCAAACCGTGGAATCGTATCGTGCATTGTGACGACGCTGAAATCCGTAACCGAGGCACCATGCAGCAAACGCCGGCTTTCCAATTGTTGAATTCTCAAACTGCGAGCTGACATACCGACCTCTAGATTAGATTCACGCACAAATTACACCGCAGAGCCTAGAAAAGATGACGAATTGCAAGGCAATTCAGCAATGCAGCATTTGGGAGAATGTTACTACAATTGCGCACTATAAGAAAGCGCAATACACACCCCTTTTTACCAGACCAACCCATTTTGCCGATTCCCGCAAATCAGCAGCGTCCCCTCCCGTAGCAATCCGCTAGAGCTGGCGGGCAGTACAGCAACACTGCACAACGGGCACAATTCCCCCATAAACTCTTGCGAACTACAACTGCTCCTGCTCGGAAATTTGTAGCAGGCTGCTTCAGAACTTCGCTTCAGCCCCCTGGCTTAATAACTGGCGTTCAAACCTTGTGTCGCCATCGCACAATCTGAGTACTGCCCGGCGAAGCAAACTCTTAATATTCGCAAGATCTCTGTTCAGAGCTGTCGCTTTGGACGATAGTTGTTCCGCGAGCTTTACCTTACATTCCGCTCCTACTTTGGTAGTTTCACTGGAAAGAATGACATGCAGCGAATAGCCATCGTGGCTGGTGCCCGCCCCAACTTCATGAAAATCGCCCCCATTCTACGAGAGCTCGACAAGACGGCTGGGGTTGCAACGACGTTAATTCATACCGGCCAGCACTACGACAAGAATTTGTCCGACGTGTTTTTCGAGGAATTGGGGATTCGCCAGCCCGATATCGCCCTCAAGGTCGGCTCGGGCTCGCACGCCGAACAAACTGCGGACGTGATGAAGGCCATCGAGAAAACATTGGTGGAGGCAGCCGCAACCTCCTCCCCCTTCGACCGCCTTGTGGTGGTAGGGGATGTGAATTCCACCATGGCAGCCGCCATTGCCGCTACCAAAGTTCATGTCCCCGTGGCCCATGTGGAGGCGGGGCTGCGCAGCTTCGACCGCAGTATGCCCGAAGAAATCAACCGCCTGCTGACCGATTCCATCTCGGACATGCTACTCTGTTCCGAGCCTGCGGGGGTTGAGAACCTGAGACGCGAGGGACACGACATGTCGCGTGTGCACCTAGTAGGCAACGTAATGATCGACACCTTGATGAGCCAAGTTGAGCGTGCTCGCAGTCGCGATACGCTCGAGCGTCTGAGCCTAGATGCAGGGGAATACGGAGTAGTCACGCTCCACCGCCCCTCCAACGTCGACGATCGCGAGACACTCGCCGGTCTGTTGCAGGTACTGGTAGAAATTTCGGCGCGCGTTCCGCTGGTATTCCCAATCCATCCACGGACGCGGGCCCGCGTAGAGGCCTTCCAATTGACCGAACTGCTTTCGACTGCTCCCCGACTGCAGCTCCTAGAACCTCAGGGCTATGTCGACTTTCTGTGCTTAACCTCCCAGGCCAAGGTGATAGTCACCGATTCGGGAGGATTGCAGGAGGAATCGACAGCGCTGGGTATTCCCTGCTTGACGATGCGTGCCAATACCGAACGCCCCATTACCTGCGAGGAGGGGAGTGGCACGCTGATCGGAAGTTCTGCTCCTCAACTCCGTGCCCAGCTGGAGCGCGTTATAGCTGGCCAGTACAAGCCGAGTCAGTGCCCCGAACTCTGGGATGGCAAAGCCGCCGTACGCATCGCGCAATTGTTGGTCACCTAGCTCCGTCACGATGGGGCGAGTCTCGAGCTTGCTTCCAACGAGGAGTGCAACGCCACAGATAGCATTTTCAACAACAGGCAGATAAATCGACCGCGAAAGACGCTAAATAAGCGAAAAATTGAAATCCGACATAACGACTACCGGCACCGCACCTCAGGGCCTTCCTTTCGCGTCTTTCGTCTATTTCGCGGTTGAAAATCTGCTTTACTGCGGGCCGGTGCGACGATAGAAAAGCTACTCACGGCCGCCCCAATCCGCCGTGCGTCTAACGCGGCGGAGCCTGCGGTGATACCACCTGCCAGCCAACGACACTGCCTGGCCTGCCATATTCCTTGAATACGATCCAACACCGAACACTCCGTTACCTGAGAGACGGGTAGTAGCACGCTGATCGGAAATTCTGCTCCTCAACTCCGTACCCAGTTAGAGCGCGTTATAGCTGGCCAGTACAAGCCGAGTCAGTGTCCCAATCTGTGGGATGCCAAAGCCGCCGTACGCATCGCGCAATTGTTGGTCGCCTAGCTCCGGCACGATGGGGTGAGCGTGGTTCCAGCCAGGTTTGCAACGCCACAGATGGCATTTTCAGCCACCAAGAAGAATAAGATGACCGCGAAAGATGCGAAATACGCGAAAAGTTCAAACCCGAGAGAACTGCCGCTAGAACAGCTCTCCAGGCCTTCCTTTCGCATCTCTCGTCTATTTCGCGGTTGAAAATCTGCTTTACTGCGGGCCGGTGCGACGATAGAAAAGCTACTCACGGCCGCCCCAATCCGCCGTGCGTCTAACGCGGCGGAGCCTGCGGTGATACCACCTGCCAGCCAACGACACTGCCTGGCCTGCCATATTCCTTGAATACGATCCAACACCGAGCACTCCGTTACCTGAGAGGCGGGTAGTAGCACGCTGATCGGAAATTCTGCTCCTCAACTCCGTACCCAGTTAGAGCGCGTTATAGCTGGCCAGTACAAGCCGAGTCAGTGTCCCAATCTGTGGGATGCCAAAGCCGCCGTACGCATCGCGCAATTGTTGGTCGCCTAGCTCCGGCACGATGGGGTGAGCGTGGTTCCAGCCAGGTTTGCAACGCCACAGATGGCATTTTCAGCCACCAAGAAGAATAAGATGACCGCGAAAGATGCGAAATACGCGAAAAGTTCCAACCCGAGAGAACTGCCGCTAGAACAGCTTCTCCAGGCCTTCCTTTCGCATCTTTCGTTTATTTCGCGGTGGGAAATCTGCATTACTGCGGGTTGGTGCGACGATAGAAATGCTACTCACGGCCGCCCCAATCCGCCGTGCGTCTAACGCGTCGGAGCATGCGGTGATACCACCTGCCAGCCAACGACACTGCCTGTCCTGCCATATTCCTTGAATATGATCCAACACCGAACACTTCGTTACCTGCGAGGAGGGTCGTGGCACGCTGATCGGAAGTCTACAGCCGTAAACGCTTACCCTTCCTGTTTAGTCAAAGGGCTCGAAACCGTCCAATTAGTGCGGGCCAGAAAATCTTCTTGACTCCTAATCGCAAGCACGTTTGTATGGTGGGTTCGCAAACAGTAGTCACTTCGAATTCTCGATATTTCGGACGGTCCACTCCTGACGTAGAGAGCAAACCCTTGGTGTTCGAAATCCGTTAGCAATTCTCGGACGCTGTAACCAAACAAGTTGAAATTCTGCTCGGATATTTCGAAGTAGACGCAATCAGTCTTCGCCAGTGTTTCTCGACCGCCCTGAAATACAAATTTCTCGTATCCTTCGACATCAACTTTGAGTAAATGGACTCGCTCGGCTTCAGCGAGAATATCATCCAGTAGAGCGACGCGTACCGCGATTCCAGGTTCATCCACCAAAACATGGTTGGTGTCATCATTGGAAGAACTGGAAAAACGAATCTCGCCTTCGGTAGCGCCCAAAGCGCAATTGAATAAGTGCACTCGTTCACTGAGCCCGTTCAACAACACATTTTCTACCAGATATCGGTAAATCCTCGGATGCGGCTCAAATCCGAAATGGCCTCCTTTAGGGCTGGCTAGCGCCGCAGGTATCAAGGTCGTTCCGACATTGGCCCCAACATCGACGTACACATCCCCATCGTTTAGATAGCTCGCAATAAACTCACAGTCGGTCTTGCGAGAATCCGGATCGTAGAACAATGCCAACGAGAGCGAGCTCTTTCTTAGGTGAATGCGATAACCGTTGGTCTTCACCTTGATTCTCAATAGCTTTCCCGCATCAAAGGGCAACTTGACAAGAATCTTGCACAGTATTCTGCGCAGAGGTTTGGGATCTGTTTTCAAGGTTTCCCATAAAGAGTTGAATTTCTCGATCAAGCTACCATATCCTTTTGCAACATTATTGGCCGCCCTATGGAACGAAGCCAGGGCGGTGGCGACACCACGGACTGGAGAATCGCATGACAGTTTAGGCTAAGTGCATCAGCACTAGGTGAGCGAAAAGTTGGAGAATCCCGATGTTTCATTGCGAAAACGATTGAATTCGCTGAAGTCTAGGGGGCTCCCCGACTGTGAAAAAATAAAGGTAATGATGGTCTCACAGAGATGGAAAGGTAAGTCAAAAAACAGTGCTGGCTTAGCAAGCAACGGAAAGGCACGAAACCTCGACAGCTCTGCTAGAACTGGCATTTGAAATGCAACTGTACGATGCCTACTCTCGCTAAAAAATTCGGCATGCTCTCCCTTTAAATGCTTTCAATTGGAACCATCCAGCCCTCCCCCCTCAGACTGAACTCAACCATGCCCTGTCGCGCAAGTCTGCTCTTTCAAGAAGTGCGTTATGCACATTGCTTGGAATCCATGTCGCGGTTGGAGAACTAAAATCTCGCCCCGCCTCGCTGAGACAAAAAGCGACCGAATGCACGGTGTTACCTTGGCTCAACAGCAGACGCGGCCCTAAACGAAAATGCTAGCAGTCCTGGCCACAGGTGCAGGGCACCGCCCCCCTCAGATTGCCCCAACAGATGCGGCTTCACCCGAGCATGCAGCAACTCAACCGTGGAGGAGAATTAACAATCCCGGCAATTTGCGCCCGTGTTATCCCTTAATCTCACAAAAGTCGACGACTTTAACTCGCCATATGCTTGAATGTCGACCTGCAAAGCAGTACCATAAGAGGTATGTACCGTCTACTACTAATTCTGCTCATCACTGTCCTGCTCATGGGACGCTCTGCGCATGCAGGGATCATGATGAGTTTCACTTCCCCAGCATCAGACCAGGGCGTCGCAATTACGACGGAACCGGTTGACCATGGCCCGGTTTGGGATGAGAAAGTACCTTGTTCGTCGAGTGCAGACTCAGCTGTTTCACTAGTTAATGCAGTCGCAATGAGCGGATTGAACCTTGCGCTCGACCAATCGTGCGGAAATGAAATGCAGCCGGGGCGGCTGTTACTGTCGAATGCCCGCATTCCTCCCAAGCCGGATCTAGACGGTTTAATCAAACCTCCGCGTTCTTCTGCTAAACAATCCTTATTTTTGTAGTTAGCGAAGAATTTTGAGTTTTTGATACCTTGAAGGAATGTAAATGTTTAAGAAAATAATTTGTGCTGCGATTCTCGCTGCACTTAGTGTTGTTCCAGTTTCGAACGCCAACGCGACCATCTTGGTTAACAATTGGACTGTGGACCTTGACGGAGCTTTTGGTACTGTAGACACCTTCGGCACGATCAGTGGAATCGATCAAATCGGTTTCACCGGTCTATTCCATCAACACTTGGACGGTGCGCCTGTTGCAGGGTCACGCATCGCGGTCGATGGACTGATTCAGGTCAACGGCTTGGTAGGTGGACAGCCTGCAGCGAACATATCCAGTAAGGGCGCGATTCTATCCAGCTCAGTGATCCCACTTACCAAAACGTTTGAAATGACAGCTTCTTTCAGCGTGACCAATCAGATCACCGATGTAACGGGAGACGTAGTCACTTTTGTCCATGAGGCGTTCGGGGCTGCGGCTATCGACGGAGCAATCTACGATGGGTACCTCGATATTTACTTAGATGACTTAGGTGGATTTTCCGGAAATCCCTTAAACACAGGGGCTGTATCGGATGTGAACCCAACCACCGGTGGTGCAGGCTTTGAGGATGGCGTCCACATTGCTCGCTTCGGAGTTATGGGCGGGAACGAGGGAACGGTCAACCTTTCCGAGCTAGACGGCAACGATAGCGTAACTTTCCAGCTTGTTTGGGGTAAATCCGGAGTTCTATTCGACGAGTTCGGCGGCGACCTGTCCTTGCTGACCGGTGCCCCCGAAGAACTGCTCATCGCAGACGCTTCGAGCACTCTTGACTCGGATGGTGGACTGGGAGTTAGTGCTCCTAAACCAAGCAACTGGCCTGGCGCTGATGCAGGCGGATTCGCGTTCGACGAAGCCGGTTCATTCGGCGATGCGTACGGTCAAGAAGACGGTTCGCTAAACTTCCAATCAGTACCTGAACCTGCCTCTGCCACTCTTTGGTTAGGCTTGGTTGGTGCTACTTCACTCGTTCGGAAGCGTCGTAAGAATCGTGCATAGTCACGAACTACGTACCGCTAAGTAATGCCACTTAAGGTGGGCGAGTTTTCTCGCTCACCTTTTTTTATTCCAAATGTCGAAGCTCTACTCGGCAGCGAGGGCGTCTGAGGTACTCGCCCCATGCGTGATTAAACGACAATACATTGAAAAGAATTCATTCGACCGACATAGTATCGGCGGTCATCTTCGCAATGGGCATTCTTCCAACACGTCCCGTTGGCTGGTCTGCGTATCCAATTCGCATGAGAGTACACGGAAGAGCCGAATTCAGTTCGGAGGTTAACAGCCGACGAAAATTCTGCAGAAGCTCTGAAGCGAGTCTTTGATCGCGAGCACTGAGTGTCTTCAGTGTTCCGAATGCAACTAGATTCTGAAGAATTAGCAATGACATCATCGGTTGGGCAACCATCCCGTGTTCCGTCAATGCCAGCCAAGCTCGTTGCCAAACCCTGCCGCTGCGCCAGCTAGCGATCGATGAGAGCTCGGGAACGCTTACCACACAAACTCCGGAAGCACTCAGCATGAGCTGGCGTGAGACTCGCCCTAATGCAAGCCGTCCCCCCAGGCAATAGAACAGCGAATCAGGCATGGCTCGCATGGCTCGCAACATTTTGCGTTCCCCCCACCCAGCTTCCAATGAGCCAAGTGATAGACCCTCGTCAACCACGTCGGTATTCGCCTTATCAAACCGAATGCTTTTCAAGAACGCGTTGCGTATCGCTTTGGTGCCTAGGATCACAGCATCCGCCCTCGAAACCACCCCCGATAGTTTTAGTAGTCTCTCATTGTCCAAGATCCAGTGAGCGCGAACACCATCCAATTCGGTCGTGCTGGATTCTAGTTTTTGCCGTAATTCAGCAGTAATCTCTCCCCCTCGGTACACGCGGCGGTTGGTGGCCCGCAACAATAGAAGGGGATTTACTTGTCCTGAATTGGATGTTGGCGAAAGCCGAAAGTGCGTCGAGCTTCCTTTAGAGGGTTGAGAGAGCTGATATTCCCATCCGTTTCCTTCTGCGGTTTGAATCATGTTCTCCACCGCGGCACCTACTGCGATGTCCGCCATGCGTTGCCCGACATTCATTGGGGAGGGATCACGCTCGGGATCGACTTCAATGGCTATCGTCCAATCTGCTCGATTCACCGTGAAACGCCAGGGTTGAGTATTATCTCCCGACGGTGCTAGACTCGCTGCTTCGAGAAGCGTGTCGAGGGCCGTTTTATCCATGCAATTTCGCCTTGGCTGTTCGGTGTGTTGGAAACTGTTGATGCCTAGTGGGCTGTGGGGAACTACCAATTTAAGACACTTCAGTTTGGCGTTCCCGAGCTGCCAGTGTAGTGCACCGCCCGCGGTAGATTACAGCAACACAACGCAGTGTTCGAGCGGAAATCCTTAACGCAGAAGTCGAATGAGCATCTAAGCGATGCTTTATGCTCCTATCGTCGCTTCTTGGCAGCCTCTTCAGTTCTCCTCAACATGCACTAGCAACATACCGTCGGATTGGTCGGAATAAGAGACCAACACTAAGCGCAGGATGCTGCCGAAGGACCGTTCCGAACTTCGGTTCGGAATCACTTCCCCGGTCAACTTTGTCGCTCTCTTGTCTTGTAAGACACAATCTCTATCGCTTCGCAGCGGAAATCCCGGCATTAGCCAATGGTATTTAGACAAATCATTCTATCGAAAGTCACGCTCCCGAGGCGAACGGGTTCCCTGAGCGAACAGCGTTGCGGTAGCAAGAAATATCGTCAGCAGAAAAATCAAAGCCATGCGAAAGTAGAGCCGCTGACGGGACTCCATTGAGAAACAAGAGCAGCTCAGTTTCCAGTTAGCCAGCATTCTAGAACAGGCTCCAAGTCTAGGCGCAGCAGTCCCCCTCTCCACCAACCGGAGGTACACCCACTGATTCTTCTGACGAGCTAAAGCGAAAACGCAACCGTTCACCATCATCCTCATCCTCATCCTTCAGGCAGCTTCAATCGTTGCTTCAGGTTTAGTTTAAGTCGCAGACAACCGTGAACGCTTACGAAGCATCCAGGCGGACGTTTTGACAGGAAGATGGGGACAGAAAGATGAATTGCCCTGGCCAGCTTCCTGCCAACAACACTCTCTGCTGCACCAGACTCGCCCCAGCCAAACTCAACGGAGAGGAGTAATACCAAGCAAGCTCACGATTGCGAAGCATTTCATCCGTTCATTCACGACCTTCCTTCCCATCAGGCAGCCTCAATCGTTGCTTCGGGTTTGAGTCTAGGTTTGAGTCGCTGACAACCCTGAACGGCTACACTTAAGCAGCCATCGGAACCATCTGATGATCTTCCGCAGGTAGGTACTGCGCGAAATAGCGTTTTTCGGCGTCGGTCATGTGCGCTCCATCGAGCTGCCACGGAGCGTACTTGGGGTTGTAGACTTGGCCGAATAAGGGATAGCCTGTTTGATCAAGCTTGGCGAAATCGTGCACGCATAAGATGGCTGGATTGCCGCGCACGGCCGCGTACTGCTTGACCTCCGAATACCGCTCGCAACCAAACAATCGCTCGTAGACTTTAGCATGCTTCGGGTGCACGGCTAATACGAGACGATCGATGCCTCGTCGCCTGGCCGTTTGGATTACTAAGCCGATCACCTGAACGAGCGTTTGAAAACAGCGACGCTTGTCGTCCGTTTCCGTGCGACTCGCCAAGCAAGATACTTCGGCTAGTCGCAGGCCACCCGACCGCATAGCGTCGATCTCCGCTTTGAACAATGCCTCCATCGGCAAACCGGACTCTCCGTCACCGACCAAAGTAGCCGTAAAGCTGACGCGCTGCTGCTGCTTGGCAACCACCACAGCAGTAGTATCCAGCAAATGATGCTTCATGACTCGCAGCCCCTGGGGATCCCCAGCAGACAAACCGGTTCGACAATAGAGCTCTTGAACCAAACGAAACGCCTGCTCACGTTCTGCCTGGCATTCGGTGACCTTCAAGTCCAAGCCTAAAGGTGTCGATTCGTCGCGTTTCCGTGTGCTGATGGGATCCAACCGGCTGGGAATCCGAGGTTGTTGGCGTGTGTTGCTGGTGGGCAATGCAGACCGAAATTCCATACTAAAGCCTCGAAGTATTGAGAAGAGAGGAGATAAGGCTGTCGAGTTGAAGAGTGTTCTTGTTGATAGGGGGCTGGCTGAGATCTCGCGAATCACGCCATACAAGTCAAGCCAGAAAATAGTCTAGCTCTCTCGGAAGGCATGAAAAAACACATCACCGCAGCTCAGGCAGCCGATTTGAATCAAGCGTGCCTCAGGGAGCAACAGGCTCAGGATCACAGCTTGCGAGGCCGAGCATATCTGAGAGAGAATTCACACGGACTTGAAGAATCCCCGCCGATTCGGCAGGATTAAAATGGACGATCCGTAAATTGGGTGCCATTTCAAGTGCATGGGATAGCACAGCGGATAATTCAGGTCCGTCGCTCCAAGAGTGAATCCACAATTGGGGTTGATGCTGGTCAATGAGTGCCAGGCATTCGAAGAAATTGCACGATTCACCAATCACTTCGGTGTCACTATGCTGTTCAATATCGTATCGCAGGACTTGCTGGCAAAGCTGTTGCTCGATGGAGAGTAAGACGCGAATTCTATTCATAAGAGGTAGTTTGCGATTCTTGCTTGCGGGAGGAGTGAAGAGAAGCACAAGTGAACGGAGCTGATTATGCCAATTGAGGCGACACGGATCCATGATTCTTTGGGGCCGAAAAGGGTTCAATTGTGGCAAGTCTTCGTGAATCCAAAGGACTAGTTCCTCTACTTCAACTGGGCGGCATCAAGACTAGCTCAGCGGTGCCCCAATCTGCCGTTTCACTCAAACACAAATCGCTGCGTCAGTACGACTAAAGATGCTGACCTCGTTCATGCGAGTGCTGAAATCACAACCCGCCGCCTGAGCAAAGGTCGGATCCACGCGTTTAGCCACGCCGTATCCGATATGGAGTGCGATGACTTGTCATCGCTGTGGAGTAACGCCGGGATGCTGAGTGGCTTGCCCACCGACTGAATGTGTGCGAAGGCCGAAAAGCATCCATCTTCGCTCTGCTCTTGCAAGTAATTGGATCGCAAAAACAACCGGCTGACGGGCAAGAAAGCTACGACAAGTCGCAGCACTCCATACCATCGGGGCGTGACAGCCTCTTTTCGCATCGTCGAGCGTGATCTGTCGGCGGACTGTCACGTCTGAATGCTAGCACTACAAGGAAAGTGGCTGGCGTTAATCCCCCCATTGCCGATTGCCTTAGAAGCGGCTGACCCAATTCTCCTGCCGCGCCAACTCCACCGCTTCCATGCGTGTTTCAACGCTTAGTTTCTCGAGGATGTTGTGCACATGATTTTTGACGGTGTAGAGCGACACACTGAGCTCCTTGGCAATCTGCTTGTTGCTCTTCGCTTTGGCGAGCAAGCCGATCACCTCTTGCTCGCGGCCAGTAAGGCGACAAGCTGAGATGGCAGTGGGGACTTGCCAAGCTGGTGATTGGGCAATCCGTGAAAACTCAGCAAACATCGTGGCAGCGAAATCGCCAGAACAGAAGCCACTCCCCTCAAGGACTCGATCGATGGCCAAGTTGAGCTCATCCAAGGAAGCGCGTTCCAACACGCAGCCGTGCACGCCGCAGGCCAAACACTCGGCTAAGGAGCCATGGTCATCGGGGACCAACACGATGATCTTGGCAGGCGAGGAACTGGTTTGAACACGCCCAATAATTTCGGTAGGAAGAACCCCAGGTAAATTTAGATCAAGCAGAACGACATCCGCTGAATTGAAGAGCTCTTCACCGATCTGAGCGATTTGAGCGTGATCGATGGCTATCGCTTCATCATCTCTCGCCGTCTTGATGTAATTCACCAAGCAGTCGCGGAACAAGCCATTCCGGTGAAAGACAAGTACCTGATTTGTCGCTTGCGTCGTAGTCATAGCAATCGTTTCCTGGGCAGTGAAACTGAGCTATCCACCTTCGAGAAATCTCGGGAGGCTGCTGGAAAGGAACTCAAGTCTTAATAACTTTCTTCGGTGACCGAATCGTGCGCACGCTTCCCTTGCCATTCCCCATTCCATGCCATTGACTCCTCCGCGTTGCTAGCACATCAATGCTGGCAAATACTCAGGAAGCACCAAAAGACGACGAGCACACCGGCCTTTCGGTCCCAATACGGGAAAATCAATATTGGTTAAACAACGAATAACATGGCTCACGTTCTCAACGGAGAGCAGCTAAAAGGATACCAAAGCAGCGGTGAGGAGAAGTTTTTAAAGCGATAAGTTGATCACTTTATATATGAATCCCCGGATTGTGGAACACCGGCAAACAGGGGGGATTGTGCTAAGACATTGCGCCTAACAACCACTTTCAAGCAGCGATAAAGGTCTAGAGTCATCCCTTAACCGGCCCCGTGAGGACTATAGCAACGGGATAAAGCGTCCCGGTGGCCACACCATCGATGGCAACTCTGTCTTTGCAGAGATCTGACGAGAGGGAGATTGACAACCGCGAAAGCCGCAGCGCGTAAACAATGCACGAACAGCTACATTGGGGGGGGCGCAATATTGGGGACAGAGCATTGCGAGTCGGGGGGGGCGCAATATTGGGGACAGAGCATTGCGAGTCTTGCAGATCTTCCGCAAGTCCCTCTTCTTAGACTCTTGACCAACCTGATGGCGCCAGCGAGGACCGTTGCTTTGTAGGAATGCCGTCGAATACGTGACAACTTAATGAAAGTCCTGGTCCCAAGTGGACTCCACGCCAAGCACAACAATCACAGACGACAGAGAGCTTTACAACCGCGAAAGACGCTAAATACGCGAAAGTTGAAGCTCGTAAAAATGGCACGTAAAGTGACATTGGGGCAGTAAAGTGACATTGGGGACAGACCATTTCGCATCTTTCGCGGTTGTTGCCTTCTTGGCTCTGGCCAGGCGGGATCGCGCCAACGGGAGCTATGGCGAGCAGGAAAGCTAGCGCACCCCACAAAGGTTCTATTAAAAGGCAGCACGACTGGCGTTTTGCCCCCACCATCGAGCGGCCCATACTACTGAGTCGCTCAACTTAGTACAAAATTACTAGTTAGGCTGAAAGGCAAGCGGCCCAACTCACGAAATAGAGTAGCTACTGGCCGCTAATTACGGCTATGCAAACCATCATGAATTCTGCTCCCTGCCACCTTTTGCTAGCCTCATGAAACGCACTATCTGAATCTACGAAATCGCTCATGCGGATATGCAACGCCCATTCTGAAACTGCTGGCGCCAAGATCACTTGCCGGCTGGCACACAGCCGTGAGGATTTTTGCAACGCATTTCGGCTTCTGCACCAACAGTATTGTGCGGCCGGATTATGCCGCCCCAACCCTAGCGGCATGCGCATCAGCCCACAGCAATTGCAGCCGGAAAGCCAAGTTATCGTGGCCGAGCAGAGACGGCAGGTCGTCGGCACTGTTTCTTTGACTATTGACAGCAAACGGCAGTTGCCGCTGGAGAACATATTTGGCACAGAGGTGCGCGCGTTACGCACCCGCAAGTTGCGTTTGCTAGAAGTGGGATGTTTGGCTGCGACGGGGAGTACACACCGCTTCCCTTCCCCCGTATACGCTGCACTGACTCGAGCAGCTATCGAAGTTGCACAGCGGAGTGGTACGGACCGCATGATAGCCGCCGTACACCCGCGTCATTCGAAATTCTACGAGCGTAGCATGGGTTTCCAACGACTGAGCCAGCCGGTTGCCTACGAGATGGTCGAGGGGCAGCTGGCCGTCTGCGTCTCAGGCTCGCCAAATTCGCCGGGGAACTACCGCAATCCATGGCGACGAATTTTCTTTGAAGGCCCTCTAAATCCTTTGCTCTCGTTGAATTCTGCGATGCTTCCCTTCGACCGCGCCTATTTCTCCAGGTTGCTCAATCAGCTCCAGCCAGCGTCGCTACCCACCCGCCACCGCGTGGCATAGCGCGAACCGCTATCCAGAACAAGCACCCTATCCCTCCGATACTCACGTGGTAGAGGATAAATAGAAGGAGATCCCCGTCGAGCTCATCGGTCATCCCTTGCTTGATCTTCCTCGCGGTGCATTTTCATCTTGCAGCACCTGGGAACGGGGCACGTTGGCCTTGCTTTACGGCTTGTTGATTTAAGAGCGTTTTCAGATCGACCACGAAGGCAGCACCCTGAATCCTCCTGTAGCAGCGACCACTCTTCCTTGCTCACGCGGCGGGTTACGATTTCAACAAGCCGTCGCGCGGCGAATTGCCATCACCGAGCTCGGCCTGGAAATCCATTGTCTGGGCACCTCAAACTGCCTGCGTTTTGGAACAAGGCAAGAGCCTCAGGGGCAATGCAACAGCCGGTAAAAACCTAGCAACGAGGTGCTCGGAGCTTGCTTAGACAACTGTCGTATAGGGAGCACCTCTAGTTCTAACGCAGAGGCAGTGCTCTAAATACTCAGTAGCGAAAACCGCTCTTCCTTGCTCACCGGGCTGTCGAAATAGTAACCCGCTGCGTGAGCAAGGAAAGATAGTTGCCGCTACAAGGCAGTTTGGGACGCGACCTGCGCGTTAAAATTCAAATTGCTATTAAATCTACAGCCCGTCACGCGGCGGGCTACGGTTTCAACAAGCCGTCGCGCGGCGAGTTGCAATCACTGAGCTCGGCCTGGAAATCCATTGTCTGGGCACCTCCGACTGCCAGCGTTTGGAACGAGGCAAGAGCCTCAGGGGCAATGCAACAGCCGGTAAAAACCTAGCAACGAGGTGCTCGGAGCTTGCTTAGACAACTGTCATATAGAGAGCACTTCTAGTTCTAACGCAGAGGCAGTGCCCGAAATACTCTGTTGCGAAAACCACTCTTCCTTGCTCACGCGGCGGGTTACGATGTCAACATTGCGGACGTAGCGAGGTGCGATCGAAACGCTTTGGAATGTGGTGGAGTAGAAAACGCTAGGTACTACTAGCCGACTGGCCATACCCCAGCTTGAGCATTCGCTTCTTCAGCACGTGGCGTTTCAGGCGTTGCAGAGGATTGCGATTCCCCATGACCAACCGGCCTTGGCGCAGTAGTCCTCGATAGGCATCAAATTGTGCGTAGGCAGGAGCGGCGCGAAGGCGCCCGCGGCCAAGCAGAATTTTGACCGCTTCTGTGCCGACAACTCCACTGGCTAAATGACAGGCTGCAGCCACCGAAGGCCCACGGCCACTGGCATCCACATAGGAGAAATCGAAATAGGGTACGTGCGTAGCGCGTGGAGCTAGGCCCATGGCGAACGCGGCGAACATTTCAACCGGGCTCATCGCATCGTGCAAGTCAAAGTAGTCATCAAAACTCATTCCATTTGGGTCAAACAACAGCCAAGCGGTACTGAATCCAATAGGTCCAGCAGTGATCGCCCAAATACCACGGCGACGAGCCTCATTGAACAACATCCGACGAGCTTTGAATGCAAAAAAGTCGACCGAATCGACCAACAAGTCGACCCCATCGAGAAAGCGATCGACATTGTCAGCGGAGACAAACTCGTTCATGGTGTCGAGCTCGAGCTCGGGATTGACTCCCCGCGCTGAGTCCGCCAACACTTGAGTCTTGGAACAACCAATGGTGTTGAGTGTAGCGCCAAACTGACGGTTGAAATTCTTCATTTCGAATTCGTCGGCATCCGCAATTCGAAATTTCCCAACCCCTAAACGGGCCAAAGTCATCAAGTGGATTCCGCCCACACCTCCCATACCAGGTATGGCAACTCGCGTCCCTCGGAGTCGTTGTTGCTCCTCTGGAGACACAAGCCCCAAATTGCGAGAAAAAGCAGTCTCATAGTCCCAGGACGCATCGACGGAAGGGATCTCTTCTTGTGTTTCCGACTCAGAGGACATCTGCAAGCCTTGCGCAATTCGAATTGGAATTCCGTTTTGTGTAGTACTGATCTCTTCGATAGAAGTTGGAACGAGCATCGTAGCCTATACTGAATAGAATCGCTAAGAGTTTGCCACTGAAATACAATTTTGGTTACGCTAACGGGTGGTCTGCTCTAAAAACTTTTCATAGCCCGGTATGCTGGCGGTTTAGACTTGGATCCCGTCCCAGGCTGGAACTGCATCGCTGATCATGATCACGCACTGACGTACCGCCTTGGGTGAGGAGCGGGCAATGGCATAGGCTTCCGACTTGCCGTTTTTCGCATGGCAAGCAGGAAGCCAACCCCACGCTTTAGGACCTTCGGAACAATTATTGGCGGATAGTCGCCGAATCGCTCCGCCGGTTCGTTCGGGAAAATGCCGATCGGCGGAGCGATCTGGCGACACTTATCGTTCCGACGTTCTTTAGATCCGACAATTGCTTTCCGCGTTGCTCGGGCAATTTTCCTCCCAGGCCCTCTGGTGGGCAAAGATGTCTACAGGCGGCGCACTGCTGGCAAGACATTCGACAGGCGTCGACTCCCCGCGCTCAACCCTCCAGAGTCTTAGCGATGAGCCAGCTTGGAAAGCATATCCGCCACAATTTCTTGATCTGCCCCCTGTTGCTCGCTCTGGATGGTCAGTAACTGTGAAATAAGCTCTGGCACCATAGCGATGTCCAAACTCATGACCACATCTTCCCGTTTCCAATGCGCTAGCCAACAAGCATCTTCGAGTTGTTCTGCAAACTGCAACAGGAGGCTATTCTCCGTGCTCCCTGACCGAACTTGGGCAGCCAGGAGAATCTGCCAACTAGCGGCGCGTACGCGATCGAGATGGAGATCGCAAGTCAGTTTTTCACCGACTGGCTGACTACCCGTTTGCGGATTGGTTTCATTGAGTTGGGAGCGTGTTTCCATGATCAATCCCTAAATCGAATTTCATTAGAAGGGTCCGATGACTGAACAACTCTAGGTTCCCACCAAGATTGCAGCGGCCGCTCATTAACATTTAGCCGTGCCCAAATCTCTCCATCTAACGATTTTGCGGCTTTTCCCTGTCGCTCTACGTGCTAGTGCAATACACAGCCCCTGCGTCCCTCCTATGGTGGCCGTCCGAGGTGCGGATGCTCTTGCTCTACAGGGCAGATTCCGCTAATCCAAGGTGAGTCCATTGGCCCCTTTTTTGACGACTCGACATAGTTTTCCCATGCTCTGGTACTTGTCCCTGAGAACCCTGCTGTTTGACCGTGGCAAATTGCTGACGGGGCTGGTCGGCGTTGTGTTTTCAGTCATCCTTGTGAATGTGCAGGGAGGGCTGTTTTACGGGCTCATTTCCAAGGCAAGCTATCTGGTAGACCGCAGCCAAGCAGATATTTGGGTGGGTAGTTACCAAATGCACAACGTCGATTTCCCGCACGACGTACCCGCCCGCTGGCTGCAGCGGATACGAAGTATTCCTGGAGTAGCCGAGGCGGACCCGATTCGCATTGGATTTTCCGAGATGAGCCTTCCCGATGGAGGGCACGAGGGAGTCACCGTGGTTGGAATTATGCGTGACAGCAGTCTGGGACGATCGTTTGAAGTTATTCAAGGAAATCCCCAAGCGCTGGCTGATCCGCTTGGAATCGTCGTGGATGAGTGCGATGACGAAAAACTACAATATCCAGCATTGGGCGAAATTCGGGAAATAGGCGGAAAACGAACTCGGGTCGTGGCCAAGAGTCGTGGCGTATTGAGCTTTCTGGTGACCCCTTACGTTTTCACGACGCTGGATCGCGCGGCGGACTTCATTGGCTCCGATCGCACGCTGGTGTCCTATTTTTTGGTACGCACGGTGCCAGGGGCGAACAAGGCAGAGGTCTGTCGGGAGATTGACCGGCGTTTACCATCAGCGACCGCCATGACGGCTCAAGATTATGCTAACGTCTCCATCAATTTTTGGACTACGCGAACCGGTATTGGCCTCAGTTTCGGCGCCGCTGCTGGACTCGGTCTACTCGTCGGACTCGTCATGGTCGGCCAAACGCTGTACGCCATGGTGCTGGATCGAATCAGTGAGTACGCGACCCTCAAAGCGATTGGTGCTACCGAACGTGAAATCATCACGCTGCTGACGCTCCAGTCCGCGACGATTGCCATCGTCGGTATTTGCCTGGGAACGGTACTCTCCTTCCTAATTGGACTGCTGCTAAGTACCCCCCGCACCACCATTGCCATTCCAGCGATGCTCTACGTAGGCAGCGGCTTGTTGGTCTTCACCATCTGCCTGCTGGCCGCCGGTTTGCCTTACTTGCGCGTACGCAGTGTCGATGCTCACACCGTGCTCCAAGGAAGTTAGCCAGCATGCCCCTAGAGCCAAACCATCCACCAGAACCCAGCAACAGGGCAATTCCCGCCACCCCAGGGGCAGATCCCGACTATTTTGCTGCCTTTCGGATCGCAGAGGCCTTGGATCTGCCAGAGGAACTCGGCCCAACAGCGGATTTCTCGCATAGTCCTAAGCCCCCCACGGACGCACAAACGGCGGTGATTCGCGCCGTGGGAATCGACAAGTCCTACATGATCGGCGATCAGCGCTGCCCAGTTCTCCGCGACGTGCACTTCGCAACCCACGCGGGTGAATGCGTCTTCCTGTCTGGACCATCCGGTGGTGGCAAGAGTACTCTACTGGCTATCCTGGGCTGCCTGTTGCAGCCGGACCAAGGACAAGTATTCCTGAGTGGACGTCGGGCCGACCAACTAACACCTCAGCAGTTGGCCTTCCTGCGGCGCGACAACATTGGCTTTGTCTTCCAGCGATTTCAATTGATCCGAGGCCTGACGGCGATGGACAATGTAGCCCTACCACTCACACTTCAAGGTCAATCCCTGCCCGATGCTCGCACCATGGCAGCCGATCTGCTGCGGCAAGTCGGCTTGGAACAACACCTTCGCGCCCTGCCGACGGCCATGAGCCCCGGACAATGCCAACGCGTGGCGCTGGCACGTGGCCTGATCACTCGTCCTCAACTTCTGCTAGCCGATGAGCCCACGGCGGCCCTCGATGCGAAATCGGGTTTGGAGGTCATGGAGTTGCTGCGGGAACTGGTGCACCAAACGGGAGCTGCTGCCGTCGTGGTGACGCACGATCCTCGGATCCATCACTTTGCCGACCGCATTTGCGAGATGGAAAACGGGAGTCTCCGCACGTGAAAAAACTCAACACAATCGTAGCGATTGCCATCGCACTGGTGGTGGCCGTCATTGTAGCTCGGCAATTTCGGCCATCGACGCTGCCAGACCGTTCCGCCGCCTTGCGGCAAACCAGCTCTTCAACAGAACGGGTCGCTGCATCTGGATGGATTGAGGGACGCACTTCCAACGTCGAGGTTCGCGCGCGGCTGGCAGAGCAAATCGAAGAGATCTTGGTCAAGGAAGGGGATTGGGTATCCAAGGGCCAACCTCTGGTGACCCTCGACGCTTCCGTCCGAGTGCTGGAGCAACAGCTGGCGCGGGCGGAACTCGCACAAGCCCAAGCAAAGCTGGAGCAGTTGGAGAACGGGGCTAGGACAACTGAGATCGATGTCGCAAGACACGAACTGGCCGCACGCTCTGCAGAGCTCGATGGCGTGCGCAAGGGACTCGAGCGCATCCAAGTCCTTCGGGCATCCAACGCAGCCAGCCAACAAGCCTACGATGAAGAATTTGCAAGATTCAAAACCCTGGAGGGCCTGGTCGCTGCGGCCCAGAATCGCCTGGCAACTCTGGCAGATCCGCCACGACAAGACGAACGCAGTGCCGCTCAAGCGATGGTGGAAGCGGCCGCCTCGCGGCTATCGTTGGCCGAAGTCAATCTCCGCCGCACCCGTATTGTTTCCCCTCTGGACGGGAGAGTAATGCGAGTGCAGTGTGAAGTTGGTGAATTGGCCCGTGCCGACTCTTCAGATCCACTGGTAATCCTGGCGGACACTCGACAATTGCGGGTCGTGGCCGAGGTCGATGAATTCGACGCACTGCGAGTAGCTATCGGTCAGCCCGCGATCATTACCGTCGACAGTGTTGAAGGCATCTTGGCGCGGGGTGTCGTGATAGACTTGGAACCTCAGGTAGGTCAAAAACTACTGTTCACTTCCCAGCGAGGCGATCGACTCGATTCCTTTAGCCGCCGCGTTTGGATCGCCTTGGATCAGGCTGGTGACTTGCCCGTTGGTTTACCCGTAGACGTCGTGTTGTCGACGGCCGAACAGCATCGACGCAGCAGCCAATCTGCTCCAGCAAGTGGCCCGCTGGCAGACACACCGCCTGCAACTGCTCCAGGTGCACAATACATCAATACGCAACGAGAGTCCCCGTAGCGACGAGCATTTTTTGGTACTCAATACTTTCCTGGCCGAGTCGGGGAACGCGCGTTGCCTCTGCCCCCGTCTCAAGGTGGTCTGGCCGCGTGGTACTTCTCCACAAACACGCTCCTGCAAGACACCTTTTCGCGTATTTTGCGTCTTTCGCGGTTCCTATTCTCTGGTGGCCGCGGCATGCCTTCCGAACGATCTACAACCGCGAAATATGCGCAATATGCGAAATGAAGACGGGGCACGGTAACGGCGGGACACATGCAACGCCAGTGTTCGTGTCTCCCAGTTCTTTCGTGGTTGTCCCAAACTCGTTGCTGGTACCGGTGATCTCGCGATGCCTGGTCTAGCAGCGTGGTACTCTCAAACACGCGCCTGCAAAACAACTTTTCGCGTATTTAGCGTCTTTCGCGGTTCCTATTCTCTGGTGGCCACAGCATGCCTTCAAACCGCCAGGTTTGGGGGTATCCTGCCATTCCACTCGCTGCGACAGCTCACGGACACCCCCTTTACCGCTGCCAGGGATTGGTCCAAAGGGATTAGTAGCGACAATCTGGGCAAAATTGGTTCTAACGTGCTTGACCAGGGCGTTAGTGGTAGATATTGTCAGCTTAGGTTCAATTCAATCCCTTAATTTTTTGATGGTAAACTAGCCATGCGTGTTTTGTCCGTGTTGGTTTTGCTAGCGATTTTCGGAGCAAATCAAGTTTCTGCGGGTGTTGTGACTTCCAATGTAATTTTTGGGACCGGAGTCACAAATGGCTCCTTTACGGTGGCTCAGGCTGGAGGAGTCGAACTTGGCTTGCGTGCTAAACTGCGTTACAACGCAGCCGGAAACCCTGAAAACACCTTCAACGAAATCGGTCCAGGCAAGTACGCATTTGATCCTGGCGTCGCGCCGACTCAACCTGCGACAAGAGGTGTTTGGAGTTATGAGTGGTCGATCAATTCTGATTTCGATGGTACTAGTGGATTCAAGTTGGACGACCTGACCTATTCGCTTTCCATGACTTCGACCAATGGAGCTTCTTTGGCAGCTAGCGATATTATCAATCAATTTCCCTTTAATCCCTTTGCTGACCATGCCATCGGAAACTCGTCAACAGCAGAAGGCGCAGGCACCGTTGCTAATCTTTTTAACTATAACAATTTGATTGCAAACAACACATTGGCCCAAAACTCCTGGCGTGCTGACTTGTATGCAAACAATTATGACCCAACGCTGACAGGTACTTACACTTATACACTTTCCGCATTCCACAACGGCAACCAAGTCGTCTCAACTTCGATCGACGTTTTGGTCGGCGTGGTTCCTGAGCCAACCAGCTTGATGATTTTTTCGTCGATGATTGGAATGATGATCGTTCCATTTCGTCACCGAAGAAAATAGTGTCCGATATAGCTCTCGATGAGCAAAGTCTTCATTTCGAAACCAGTAATCCACATCGGATTGCTGGTTTTTTCGTGAAATCATAAGCGATCTACGGGGACAGAGCACATTGATGCTTGGACTAGCAGCGTGGTATGTCTCTCAAACACGCGTCTGCAAGGCAACTTTTCGCGTATTTAGCGTCTTTCGCGGTTCCTCTTCTCTGGTGGCCACAGCATGCCCCAAACGATCTATAACCGCGAAAGATGCGAAATACGCGAAATGAAGATGGGTGGGGACGGTAAAGGCGGGACACATACGCTGCCAGCTTTCGTGTCTCCAAGCTTTAACGTGGTTGTCTAACATCCGTTGCTCGTACCTGCGATCTCACGATGCTTGGTGAATAAATGGGAACGCCTAGCAACTCAACTCCTGCAGGTACTGAGACGTCTCTTCGGTCCATGCGGTTTGCTGCATGTCACTAGCGGTGAATGGTTCACCAAACAATCGCTCGTGAATGCTCGTTCCCTTGAGGCGTTCGAAATTCATCACGAGAGCAACCGCCGGATTTCCCTCGGCGTAGGGACAACTCTTCAGACCGCCAAATTGCTCGAATCCCAATGCACGCTTGTAGAATCTGGCGTGTCGCGGGTGGGTGGCAAGCACCAGTCCGTTCATTCCGCGAGACTGAGCCACTTGAACGACCAGGCAGGACAAACGGCCAATAACATTTCTGAAGCGGGTTGGAGAATCACGGCGATCAGCCAGACAGCCAATTTCGGCTACCTTCAATCCGTTCTGCCGCTGAAATTCAATTTCCTCCGCGTACATCGACTCCATGGGCAATCCCGAGGGATTATCGGCAATCATGGTCAGTGTGGAAATAACCTCCCCTACATACTTAGCCACAAAAACTTCAGTCGTGGGCAAGAGATGATAGGGGGTTCTACGAATCCCCTCCTCATTTCTGGCAGTTAGGCCAGCTGAGACATAGGCTTCGTACAATAGACGAAAGGCTGCATTGAGCTCGGTTCTCGTCCTAGCCAATGCAACTTCAATTTCAGGGTATTTCGGAGGAACGACCGGAACGGTAACGTGCCCCACGGCAGGGAGTGAGGTAGTGCTGAACACTATGCGACAAGCCTTCAATTGTTGGTGACTGTCATCGCCGGTCCCTTGGGAGTTCTGTTTTATCGCGTTGCGGCGAAGCCTCCGCCCTAGAGGCCATTCCAGGCTGAAGCTTTTTCGAACCGGCATCTCTCCAAACCTAGGACGGTTTGCGTCCAGTTGACGGGCGTAAGGCTTCTCTCGCCCAATTCAACTTTACCTCTGAGGTTAGAACTGCCGATTGAAGGGATATTGCGGGTAACACGCAAAGTGACAGACTCCTTGTGGGGGCTTTCTCCATCCAATCCATTGGGAGTACCCTCATTTGCTAACGTCACAATGGGTAAGAAGCCGATACTTCCCCCAAGCGGTCTTTGTTTGGTGTGGGCGAGAAAAGGAATTCTCCCATGATTCTTGGTAGAAACACTTGTGCAGTTCAGCGGATTGCATGGTCGATTCTCGTTTTGATGGCTCTCCCATGGGCCACGGGCTGTTCGACCTTTACATTCAGAATTAAGGGTACGCCGGCGTGCAGCTTGCCTATCGAATGCCGGGCTGAATCCAAACGCTACCTAGAGCGCATCGATGTGACACGGCTCACGCAACTGCCTCCCGACCACTACCGCCTGGCTGCTGGGGACATTATCGGTGTCACCCTCGATGGTGTCATTCCGCTCCGCGGCATTGACGATCCACCGCAATTGGCACCCGTCCATTTCCCGGAAGCGGGCAGCAACCTTCCGCCGGCTATTGGAATCCCTGTCGTCGTTCAAGATAGCGGGTCCATTACCTTGCCGGCTCTGCAACCATTCTCCGTGGATGGCTTGACTCTCGAAGAAACCGCTGAGCAGATTCGTCAAACGTACTTGGATCGTGGCATCCTCAAGAGTGAAAATACGTTTCCCATCGTAACCCTAATCAAGGCTCGTACGGTAAACGTCACGGTCATCCGCGAGGATACTGGCGGGACGGTTGCCCCAGGTGCAAATGATCGCGATGCCACGGGCGGGCGCATCCAATTGGAAGCCTACCACAACGATGTTTTGACGGCCTTGATGCAAACCGGTGGTTTACCGGGACTTCGAGCGAAGAATGAAATTCGCATCTATCGCAATGGAGGCTCGCACTCGGGAATGTACATCCCAGCGCCCGTCGTCGATGCCATGGAAGTCAACCAAAGCTTCCCGACGGTGGCTACGACCAACATGGATGGCCCTGAGACGATCATTCCTCTACGAATTCCACGTGGGAGTCCCATCAACTTCGCTCCTGAAGATGTACTGTTGCACGAAGGAGACGTGGTCTACGTTCCCAATCGCGATACGGAAGTCTTCTACACCGCGGGCCTGCTTCCCGGCGGAGAGCACTTGTTGCCGCGTGACTACGATGTCGACATTTTCGAAGCCATGGCCATCGCCGGCTACTCTTATGGCAATTCACAGTCTGGCGGCGGTGGCGGCATGGTTCCGGCCACTGGCGTTATTCCGTCACAGCTGTTTGTATTCCGCGAGCTTCCCAATGGTTCGGAGTACACGATCGAGGTTGATTTAGAGAAGGCTGTCGCACTGGACTGCGAACGCATCTATGTCAAGCCAGGTGATAAGCTACTGCTTCGCTACTCGCCGACGGAAGAAGCCCTGAACTTCGGTATCTTCTCCTTCTTCACCTACGGCATCCGAGAATTATTCCGCTAAGGAATCAAGCTCTCTGACAATCGGTCTCAATCCCACTTCGACCGCCACTCATCCACACCTTCCCCAGGCATCCTGGGGAAGGCTTTTTTTTCGTTACTGCTATTCAGTAACGCGATCGGCCTGGCAACTGGTTGCGTTGCTACCGTCCAAGAAGGCACCGCAGACGACCGCCAGTTTGCGCGTCTTCCGCTTATTCCGCGACGACTGCGAACTCCATGAATGCATGCTCACCGTAAAGCGAGTTGTGGAGAGAGGGGGGGACCGCGAAAGACGCAAAATATGCGAAAGAAATGCAGGACGCGGGGCCCGAGGGGGAGCGTCCGTATGCTCCGACACCTATTGTTTCTTTCGCGGTTGTCTAAAACTTCTGGAGCTACTTCTTCAGTTGGCGAATTATCCGCTCCGACTCTACTTGCGGATAATGACCGAAGTTGACAAGCAACCCAAGTTCACAGCCGGTAGCTTTCAAGTAATTATGGACTTGAGCGCGATGCTCGTCCTTCAGCATTGAGACCGATATGATCTCGACAATGATCTTCTCGAAACAGATAAAATCAGGCTTGAAAATCTGCTGCAACGGTTTGCCTTTGTAAGTTAGCCGGAGACCAGGCTGCGCAAGGAATGGAACGTTGCAAAGTCCGATTTCTAAGACCAAACATTCCTGATAGACCGCTTCAAGAAATCCACACCCCTTCTCCTTGTAGACTTCGAACACCGCTCCCATGATCTGATACGACTCGTCTTTGAAGAGTATGCTCACTGGAAAGCTCCAATTGCAAGTCGTTAGCTACCGCGGCTGAATTCAGGATCCAGCCGTTGATCCCCTCCCTTTTACTCTAACCGTTTTCGCGGCCTGGGTCCCCTTCGCAGTCGCCCAAACGGCATGAACCAATGCCTACAATGAAATAATAGTCTGTGAATGGAAGGACTAGACCGCGCCAGTGCTCTCAGAAAGGCAGACCGCGTCTCCAAGAACAAGAGCGGGAAGCGACCGCGAAAAATGCGAAAAACGCGAAAGGAAGAGGGGAAGGGCAGGGTAGGTAGCCGCGAACCACTTGCACTGCCGATTTTCGTTCCTCTCAGTTTTTTTCATGGTTATCACCATGGGCTACGCAGTACCGCATGATAAGGCAGAAGGCGCATCCAGGGATTGAGTGGGAAGCGACCGCGAAATACGCTAAAGGAGAAAGGGATGTGCCAGATAATGGCGGGTCACTTGCTCTGCCGATTTTCGCTTCTTTCGCTTCTTCCGCGGTTGTCTAAAAATCCATGAATCGATGCTCACTGTGAAGTGAGTTGTGGAGAGAGGGAACTGACCGCGAAAGATGCGAAACACACGAAAGGAAGAGGGGACGGGGGCGGCAATGGCGGACCACTTGCGCTGCCGATTTTCGATACTCTCGGTTTTTCGTGGTTTTCAATATGGACTGCGCAGTACACCATGGAAAGGCAGGCGGCGCATCCAGGGATTGAGAGGGAAGTGACCGCGAAATACGCTAAATACGCGAAAGAGAAGGAGGGAAGGGGGCCTGCGTTTTGTAGTGTTAGGGAATGCCACGGACGATGTGGGGGCCGAGCAGACGACTTATCGGAACCGGTAGCTTCTTCCAGAGTTCCACCAACTTCTGCTTGCCGCCAGCATCGGGGCGCATGTCTTCCGGGGAGCCCTTGCGTACATAGTATTGCCAAATGGCTGGATGCGGCTGAGCACCCCACTGGGCTTTGAATTTGTAAGTTCCACTATCTCGGCTGCTGCGTCCAAAATCAAAACACTGGCTACCACGCTCAATAGCGCGGCGCAACAAGTTGCGATACATCCACATGTTCGCGTTAGTGCGATTGAATTTGCGCAAGCAACTAGCACTCGGAACTTCGCTGATTTGATTGAGATGAGTTAGCAGTGCTCCCGCGATGGGACGGCCCTCTTGGCGCACCACACACAACTCAGCCTCTTCGGGAAACGCCTTCAGGATTTCTGCGAACAAGCGACGCGAGTAGACGGGTGTTCCCAAATCGCGCATGTTGATGGAGAAAACATGATAAAAGTCCGCCAATAGGTTCTCACTCCCCCACTCAAGACTCAGGCCAAAATCGCCTGACTTCCTTATCTGACTCCGCAGCTTCGACTTAAATGAGCTATTCAACTCATCATCACTGGCCGGTAGCGGCAGCCGCATATGGACCTTATCGGTCCGCTCCGCGTTCAACTTTGGGTGCTCGACCCTGTGCTCGTGCCGAAGCTCGAGATACCGCGTATTCAGCTCATCGGCCAAACGACATCCGCGATCGATAAGTGCCGAGGCCACTTGTGGGTCGGCTGCCCAAACTCCACCGGTGTTGAGATAGGGCATGCTCGTCAAAAAACGTCCGAACAGTAGACTCTTGACGAATGCCAGTGGCAACAAGCCATCCACTTCGCCCCGATCGCTGCGATGGACGAGCAAATAGGGCCGATGGGAGAGCCCGCGACAAACCGCTTGCAGCCATCCCTGCTGGTGCGAGTTGAGTCGGGGAAATTCGCAGTCAGCGACTTCCATGGCGGGCCACTCATCTCCCGGTAACAATTCAATATCCATACTTTGCTGAATCTATCGCTTGGTGTGCAGTACTGTAAAACAGGTGGCTGTCTTCACGAAATAGACAATTCTTTGACGGCATCCGTAATAATGAGAACTACCATTCTAGTTGGCTTGCGTCGAATAACGCAGGCTGGCAAAACGGTCACTGCGAAAATCGTTGGTAAATTAGTCGCTGGCCAGTAGAACCGGTCATTCCAGCAACTCGGACCTCTCGTTCCTTTAACCGCTAGCCCCATCTCAATGCACTCTCCGCCCTCCTCCAAACCAATCCCACTCCAAACTCCGAGTTGGTCAAGCTACTGGCTAAGAAAGTCCGCCTACTTATTCGCCGCCTGGGTCTGTTTGGTCGGGTTACCATCGTTTCCCATCGTAAGAGCCTGTTTGACGCTCCCCCTGTACTGCCATAATCCAGGAGCACGGGGAGATACGGCCTATGTGATGGCAGATGGATACGCTTACCTCGAACGTTTGCGGGCTGCGGCGGATCTCTATCACATGCATCGCGTCAAAGAGATCTACCTACTCAACGAAACGAGGTCGCACGGTTACAACTTTGTACTCGAACGCTCGCAGTCAACCTCTGAGAGCGCAAGCAACTATCTCAAATACTTGGGCGTACCGCCTGATTCCGTCCACTTGGTCGATGCCGATGCTTCCCCGCTGATGGGTTCCTTGAATGAGGCCCAGGCCTTTGCCGCCAACACACAGGACCTTACCGGGCGAGTCGTTGTCGTCACGTCCGCTCCCCACACGCGTCGAAGCCTACTTTGCTTCCAACGCAGCTTGCCAGCTGAGCGTCCCGTCACCATCTACTCCGCGTCGTTACCGGAGGACAGCGCCGAACTCAACGGACCAATTTGGCAGGAGTATCTCAAGCTCTTGATCTACTATTGCGTTGCCTAGCCGCTCAGAATGGTCTTCCCCCCCCCTCGATGCCCAGACACTAGCCCTCTGCAAAGAAGAATTACAACCGCGAAAGATGCGAAAGACACGAAAGGAAAGAGGGCAGGGCGTTCGAGCAGTAGCTCTCGTCCGTATCCACTTTCGCGTATTTAGCGTCTTTCGCGGTTATCCTCTCCCCCTTTTCTAGATGCAACGATGAGAACAGAACGGAAGTCAGCAAACTCCCACTACTCCCTCCTGGACGAACCGCTCCGAGACTACGGTTTTGCGTCGTTCCCAAGCTAAACAACCGCGCCAGCAAGGCCCAACAACAATCCGCCGTACGGCAAACGGTTCAAATCGCCCTCTCGCAAGCTGAGTCAGGCAAGTGAGATGACCATCCGGCCACCGCTGCAAAATATCCAGGCAGACGTTTGGCAGGAAGATGGAGGCAGGAAGATGGGATGCGCGAGAGGGAGCTAGCACACCCATTCAGGATGTCTTCTCTATTTTTCTTTTCGGTCTCCATTTTTCTGTCTACTCCTGCTCCCTTCGGCCACAAGCAAACCCAAGCAGCCAAGAACTGGCCCAACACGTTAGAAGCAGCGCTACCAACCTTCAACTGCCCAGGAAAAGCCCACGGTTGGACGCGGAGTACCCGACGCTAGCTGCCTGTCGAACCAAGGGCATTTCAGTGTTACTGCGAAGGTAGCACCCTAGATCACTCGGCAGCGGGAATACCCATCCTTGCTTACGCAGCGGGTTACGATTTGGGAGCCTATTCAGTTTTGCTGCGAAGGCTGCTCCACAAGACACTCGGCAGCGCCCCCCCCCTATTTCTTGTTCTCGCAGTGAGCGCGATGGGTGTGCATCCCGTGGCACTCAGGTTGCCCGACTAGGCCTTGCCTGGGCATAGGAACGCCAAGCCGTCAATGCTCCCCAAGGCTCAGTCGCCAGCCATCTGCAGAATAAGAGTTACAACCGCGAAATATGCGAAAAACGCAAAAGCAAGAGAGGACAGGTGGGATGCGGGCGGCAATGCTCGTGGCTGCTGGTTTTCGTGTATTTAGTGTCTTTCGCGGTAACTCTCCCCTGGGCTGCTACGGGTGTCTTGAAGGGGAAGCGATGGAGAGGAGCGGATGGGGCACACAATCACTGAAAAACGGCGTAAATTGGCCGAAGTTTTCCAATGTATTGCCTTGGGTATCCTGAGGGAACATAATGAGAGTCCCTCCTAAGACTTCGGAAAGCGTGAAGTGAGTCAGCAACATGCTTGCGTATGTTAGCATTGGCTAGCTACACGCCAACTGAGGTTGCCCCATCCCTCCCGGAAATTTGGAAACAGAGATTTGTTTCGTAAATTCGTATCCCCTTCGATACTGCTCTCACTGTGGTGGCTGGTGTGTTCAATATTGCCAGCGGCAAGCGTTCAAGCTGAAGAAAAGACGCTGGAAGGGCTGCATCAAGAATTCCAGATGTTCGTCGTTCCGACGCTCCAATCCCATTGTCAAGCTTGCCACAATGCAGACGAAGAGGAGGGGGGCCTCGACCTAACGCGATTTCATGCCCCGCAAGATGTGGAGGCAGAGCACCGCGTGTGGACCACGGTTCTTGAGAGAGTCGAAGCGGGAGAGATGCCGCCAGAGGACGCCACCGAGACGTTGAGCCCAGAGGCTCGAGCAAAGGTCGTCAGTTGGATCGAGGCAATGCTGGATCACGCTGCGGCGGAGAATGCGGGTGATCCCGGTCCAGTCTTCGCACGCCGCCTGAGCAATGCCGAATACGACTACAGCATCCGAGATCTTACGGGCGTGGACATTCGGCCAACTCAGACCTTCCCAGTGGACCCGGCCAACACCGCTGGGTTTGACAACTCCGGCGAGTCCCTGCGGATGTCTCCGGCACTCTTCAAAAAGTATCTTGAAGCAGCCAGGTTGGTCGCAGAGCATCTAGTACTCACTCCCGACGGTATCGACTTTGCCCCGCATCCCGTCGTGACTGACACCGATCGCGATAAGTTTTGTGTGAAGCGGATCGTGGAGTTTTACCAACGGCAGCCCACCGCTTACTCCGACTACTTTCGAGCTGCTTGGCAGCTCCGCCAAGACCATCCCAAGACTCTGCCAGACCAAGCCATCGATGATGTGGCCGACGAGCTGGGCTTGAGTTCCAAGTACCTGACACGCATTTGGCTTGGGCTGACCGATAAAAAAGAGAGAGTCGGTCCCTACTCCGAACTCTTGGTCATGTGGCAGGAACTAGCTAGTGCGACGGATCCCCAAGCGGTCGGTGAGCACTGCCAAGCCATGCAAGACTTTATTTTAAGCACTCGCCCGCATTATGAACCCCATTTCGAAAACCTGGTCGTCAACGGAATTCATGCTGGGGCTCAAGCCTTCGTGCTGTGGAAAAACAAACAATACGCATCGCGCCGGCAAACGGCACATTTCGATGCCAGACCGACACCTGATTCGAGTAAGCAGAAGGATCAAGAAACGGACGCACCCGCTACCGATGCGACAGCGAGCGATGAGGGGGATGCGACAGGAGATGAGTCGGTGCCTGCAGCCCCGGGCACTTCCTCGGTCGATGAACAACAGGCATACATCGAAGATTGCCAAGAATTCTGCGAGCTGTTTCCCGATGCTTTCTACATTTCCGAACGAGGAAGGGACTACCTAGGTACGTCCAAAGAAAAGCAAGAGAAGGGCCGGCTGCTCAACGCCGGATTCCACAGCATGATGGGTTACTTCCGCGACGATCAACCGTTGATGGAATTAATCCTCGACGAGGCAGGGCAGAGAGAACTGAATCAACTTTGGCAACAATTGGACTTCATTGCCAGCGCACCGCAGCGACAGTACCAAGGATTTTTGTGGTTCGAACGGACCGATTCTGGTTACATGCGCGAGGAGGAATTCGATTTTGCGCGTCCCGAGGACCAATCAGCCTTGCAAGCTGACAAGATTCAGCGGCTGTCGGAGGTCTATATTGCCAAGGCGATACGCAATGGTGCGGAAGAGATTCCGCTGCAGGCCATCCAAGAGTATTTCACCGAGATCAATGCACAGATCCGGTGGGTTGAAGAGACGCGAATTCGCTCGGAGGAGACGCAATTATCCGCCTTACTTGATTTGGCCAACCGCGTCTTCCGCCGCCCGCTCAGCGATTCGCAACGCGACGATTGGCAAGCCTTCTATCACGAATTGCGTGAGAAGGACCAACTCACTCACGAAGAAGCCATCCAGGACACTCTGGTTGCGATGCTCGTCTCCCCCTTGTTCAGCTACCGCGTCGACCTACTCAACGATAGCCCTCAAGCACGTCCGCTCAACGATTTCGAACTAGCCAGCCGGCTCAGCTATTTTTTGTGGTCCAGCACACCCGATCAAGAGTTGTTGGATTGTGCAGCGGCGGGACAACTCACCGATCCAACCGTCCTTCTGCAGCAAACTCGCAGAATGTTGCAGGACAACAAGGTGCGAGGTTTAGTCAACGAATTTGGGGGCAATTGGCTCGACATTCGGAGATTTGAGGAGCACAACAGTGTGGATCGAGAGCGTTTCCCGATTTTTGATGATGCGCTCCGCACGGCAATGTTCGAAGAGCCAATGCAGTTCTTTCAAAACTTAATTCAACAAGACAGCTCGATCAACGAATTCCTCAACGCCGACTACACGTTTGTCAACGCACCGCTGGCGGCGCATTACGGCATACCCGAACTCGACTTCAGTCGCGACGAATGGCAAAAGGTACCGGAGGCGCAGCGGTTTGGGCGCGGTGGCTTGTTGCCAATGGCCGTTTTCTTGACCAAAAATTCGCCTGGGCTGCGCACCAGTCCCGTACAACGTGGCTATTGGGTAGTGCGCAGGTTGTTGGGAGAACATATCCCGCCGCCGCCTCCCAACATCCCAGAATTGCCCGACGATGAATCGCAATTGGGCGAGCTGACGCTCCGTGAAACGCTGGCGAAGCATCGAGAGCACGAGAGCTGCGCGAGTTGCCACAATCGCATCGATTCGATTGGGCTGGTCTTTGAGGGATTCGGTCCAATCGGTGAACGCCGCGAGTTGGATTTGGGGGGGCATCCGGTAGACACCTCGGCCAGCTTCCCGGATGGAAGTCAGCGCCAGGGAATTGATGAGTTGCGTGAATACATCCGCGAGCAGCGGCAGGCGGATTTCGTCGACAACTTTTCCCGGAAGCTGCTATCGTATGGACTGGGACGCACGCTGCTGCTGTCAGACGAAAGCTTGCTAGACACCATGCACCATAAACTGTCTGCGGACGACTATCGCTTTTCAGCCTTGATCGAAGCGATTGTCACTAGTCCCCAGTTTCTCAATAAACGAGGTCGCGAGAGCCTCTCTCCCACCGTTGCTAGGAACTCTGATGAACCCTAATTCGAAAACAGCAATTCAACCTACACGCGTTTCTCGACGAACCGTTTTGCGCGGTGCTGGCGTAGCCATGGCACTCCCCTGGTTCGAATCCCTGCCGGTCTGGGGACTAGAGACGAGCAGCGGGGGTTCCGCCCCCACGCTTCCCAAACGGTTTGCGGTCCAGTTCATGGCTTGTGGCGTGAACGCCAATCACTGGTGGGCCAAGGGCTCGGGGAGCGACATGGAGCTGGGCAAAAGCCTGCAGCCCTTAGCACCGCTGCGCGAGAAGTTGAATGTGATATCGGGCTTGTTCAACCGATCCGCGGTGGGAGTCGGCATCCACCCCGGACAAACTGGAAACATCCTGTCTGGCGCATCGCTTCAAAAGGGTGCAGAATTGCGAGGTGGGATCAGCGTCGATCAAGTCCTGGCGAACCACTGGGGCGAACAAACCGCACAACCGAGTTTAGTCCTGGGCTGTGAACAACCGGTGACGGGCTACCATGAGACCAATTTCTCGATGGCCTATAGCTCGCACATCTCCTGGCAAAACTCGACGTCGCCCGTCCCCATGGAAGTCTATCCCGCACTGGCCTTCGACAGTCTCTTTGATAACCGCGGCAATCGCCGCAATCAAAGCGTGCTGGACCGAGTCCAAGAGCACGCGGAGAGCCTAGGACGGAAAGTCAGCTCTGGAGATAAGGCCAAGTTGGATGAGTATCTAACAAGTGTGCGTGAAGTGGAAAAACGCATTGAGCGGATGCGTGGTGAGCAAGACAAAGCGGTCGAGCGGTCGCATCAGCAAGGGGCACCGCTGGTCACCATGGAGAGGCCCGACAATGGATTGCCCGAGGATATTCGTGAGCACATGCAATTGATGTGCGACATCATCGCCTTGGCCTTCCAGACCGACAAGACCCGCGTGGCCTCACTCCTACTATGCCGTGACATTTCCGGCCTGTTCTATCCCTTCCTCGATGTACGTAAAGCGCACCACTCGGCTTCCCACAGCGACCTGAACGATGATTACGAACGCATTACCCGTTACTACGTGAGTCAACTCGCGTACTTGGCTGGTAAGCTCAACGGCATGGCGGAGGGGGAAAGCACCGTTCTGGACAATTCGTGCTTGATGTTCGTGAACAATATGTGGTCGGGGAACAAGCATGATTCCACCAAACTTCCCTTGGTCATGGTCGGCGGATTAGGACAAACCCTCGAAACGGGCCGAGTCCTCGACTACAGTGAGCGAGACGATGACGACCGCAAGCTCTGCGGCTTGTACCTAAGCCTGATGCAACGCATGGGCTTGCCAGATACCAGCTTCGGTGACGCAACATCGCCCTTAGGCGAAATCTAGCCAACTTTCCGCTATGGCGTGCTCCACGGTTTGTTGATTGACAAGCCCGCTGCGTGTTCCTCGGCATGCAAGGCTCCCGATACTCCCTGCTGGCTCGGGCACCAGCCCACCGCAAATAGAGAATTACAACCGCAAGAATTATCACCGCGAAATACACGACATAAGCGAAAAGAAGAAGCGGGCAGGGCGGTTCGTCCGGCTGCTCTCCGCCGCATCCACTTTCGCCTATTTAGCGTTTTTCGCGGTTATCCTCTCCCCCTTTTCTAGATGCAACGATGAGAACAGAACGGAAGTCAGCAAACTCCCACTACTCCCACCTGGACGAACCGCTCCGAGACTACGGTTTTGCGTCGTTCCCAAGCTAAACAGCCGCGTCAGCAAGGCCCAACAACAATCCGCCGTACGGAAAACTGTTCAAGTCGCCCTCTCGCAAGCTGAGTCAGGCTGGGGAGTGGACCATCCGGCCGCCGCTGCAAAATATCCAGGCAGACGTTTTGACAGGAAGATGGAGGCAGGAAGATGGGATGCGCGAGAGGGAGCTAGCATACCCGTTCAGCCAAGAACTGGCCCAACACGTTAGAAGCAGCGCTACCAACCTTCAACTGCCCAGGAAAAGCCGACGGTTGGACGCGGAGTACCCGACGCTAGTTGACTGTCGAACCAAGGGCGTTTCAGTGTTACTGCGAAGGTAGCACCCTAGATCACTCGGCAGCGGGAACACCCATCCTTGCTTACGCAGCGGGTTACGATTTGGGAGCCTATTCAGTTTTGCTGCGAAGGCTGCTCCACAAGACACTCGGCAGCGCCCCCCCTATTCCTTGTTCTCGCAGTGAGCGCGATGGGTGTGCATCCCGTGGCACTCAGGTTGCCCGACTAGGCCTTGCCTGGGCATAGGAACGCCAAGCCGTCAATGCTCCCCAAGGCTCAGTCGCCAGCCATCTGCAGAATAAGAGTGACAACCGCGAAATATGCGAAAGACACGAAAGAAAGAGAGGGCAGGGGCGTTCCTGCGGCAGCTCACGTCCGCATCCACTCTCACGTATTTTGCGTTTTCCGCGGTTACTCGCCCCCCAACGGGCGAGAGAAATTCGCCTCATTTAAGTTACAAAACTCGATTCAAATAGTATGCTTAACCAGTATCAACGTTTAATCGCCGTGTGGCGGGACGTTGGAGCACAGCTATTTTACGATGCCCTTGAGATTTCCAGGTGGATATTTCCAATGTCCGGGGAGATCGGTCGGAGGAGCATTTCGCGATCCACCAACGAAACAATACTTTGATGAAACGGTATTGCCGCTCGTGTTTCCGGATGGAACACCACCGAAAAGTGCGATATTCGACGGCGACCAAGCTTTTGTTCGTGGTGGCGACAGGTGGGCTCTTCCTGGTGTTTCCCCCAACGCGTTGCACCTGCTGTGGATCCATGAAGATTTTAGGTATCACTCGCTGATGCCAAGAGCATCTTCGAATCTCATCACTGCTCGCTCTTCGGGCAACTGCATGCTAGATCACTAGGCAAGGCACTCTATCTCTGGCTTTGACCGGACTGGCTGGCCGGCTTGAATTAATTTTTGTGAATTAATCGATCTTCTGCCATCTTCCCCTCCAGCGAGACATGGTAAGCACAAGCACCACTAACGAGCGAAACCAGCACAATAGGGTGAACAAACGCGCATAACGACTCCCGGGAAGGTCCGTTTATTGCAAGCTGCAGTCGACAGGCCCGACACGGATAGAAATGCGATTCAAATCCGCACCGTGTCGGCAGCCTTAAGAATGGCGTTTCTTTTCTGTTGCTAAATGCGAGTTTGTAAGATGATCCATCTCCACCGTCCCTCCAATTTCCTTCATTTGGGGAGAATTTCAGTACGTCCCCACCATCGTCCAAGTCGTTTTCAGCCTCGCGGATTTACTCTAGTCGAATTGTTGGTGGTGATCGCCATCATTGGCATTCTGGTGGGTTTGCTCCTTCCTGCGGTCCAAGCGGCCCGCGAAGCGGCCCGACGAATTCAATGCACCAACAACCTTAAGCAGCTGGGATTGGCGATCCACAATTACCACGATACGTTTCGCAAGTTTCCTGGCAATGTAGGCACTCCGGAAGGATCTACCCAACGCGGCGCATCCTGGTTGACCATGATTCTGCCCCAGATCGAGCAGAATGCTGCCTACAATCAAATGGTGTGGTCCGACACCGATTTCAATGACCAGGGAGGCGCGACCAATCGCAATTGGAACGTCATGTCGGCGTTGCGTGTGCCGAGCCTGAACTGTCCCTCCAGTCCACTAGAACGGCTGCGTACTCAAACGGCTGCATCCGGGACCGTGGCGTTGGGAGCACCGGAGACTTATCCTATTCAGATTCCTGAATATGTTGCCAATGTGGGCTACTACTTCTCCCCGGGAACCGGTCAAACACCAGGCGCCCGCTCCGACGGTGGCCGCAACGTGTGGACAGGCTATGGTTGGATGCAGGATGCGGGACTTGTCTCGATCTGGAACGAGCGTTTCACCGGCGCGAAATTTGGCAGTGTTACCGATGGCACGAGCAATACGATCGCCATTGGAGAGCACTCCGACTTCATGTACCACGCCGACGGCACCAAGGAAGACGCGCGGCCCGGTCGCGGACCTGGCGGTGCTTGGGCAGCTGGCCCATGCTTCCACAAATGGTTGGGGTGGTCCATGAATGTCACCGTACCCCGTTACCCGATCAACAGTATTTACTCGGGTAACTACACCCAACAATGGAACAGCACGCTTCACAACGGTTACCGTTCCGCGCACACCGGTGGCGCACAATTCTGCATGGGTGACGGATCCGTCCGCTTTGTCTCGGACAGCATTGACTTTGACACCACCTTCATGGCGCTCAGCGGCCGTGACGACGGCTATGTAATTAGCGGTGAATACTAGGATGCAGGATTCCGCTTGATGCCCATGACCGTTTCGCGATGTGTGGCAAGCATTTCACAGCGTGCGCCTCCGCCTGAAGAATTGCGAGGCGCCGCTGCACGGCATCCAAGATGCCCCCCCAACTCATTAAGTTTTTGACACAGGAATTTTAAGTATGAAACGCTTCTTTTCGATCGCTCTGGTGGGTTTGGTAACTTGTCTGCCCGGCTGCGGAAATGATGGTCCCGAACTAGCCTATGTAACGGGCGTGGTAACGTATCAGGGTAAACCCATTGAGGGAGGCAGCCTGGAGTTCGTGCCTCAAGCCGGCGGGCGGCCTTCGATGGCAATTACGAATGCAGATGGCGAATACTCCGTGCTGTATTTGAAAGGAAAGCCAGGGGCCTTGCTGGGCAAGCATAAGATCCGTTTTCAAATGAGTAACTCGCCAGGAGTGGTTGCAGAGGAGGATCAATTCAAGCCGCCAGCAGCTCGAAAGCAAGTTCCTAAGAATGTGGCTTTAATGCCCAATGAAGTAGAGGTTGCCAGCGGCGAGAATGCCATTGATTTCGAGCTGGCCAAGGCGAAATAAGCACTTTGCTTGGCAGGCTCACGTTTTGGCGAGGCAGCAACCTACGCGTTCAAACCGCAACATTTCGGCTGCGGTTACGCGAGTCCCTAGTGCATCGTCAATGCTAAGAATTAGGGTGTAGCGAACGTTCGGAAAAAGGTGTCCGACACCAAAAGTGCAAAACACCCGAAGGGCCGTTCCGGATTTTGGTGTCGGACACGAATGGCACTTAATCGGCCTAAGGTACTGGTGCTTCTAGAGTTAAGTTCGATTGACAGCAGGGGGCTTCACTTGCGATGAGTTTGGGTAATCTTACCTCCCGAACACACCAAGCAAGGAAGCCCCCGTGTGCCATCATCCGTTCGATTCGTTCCGCTGTCGAGTCCAACATGCGCGCCAACACGGCGATCTTTACTTCGCCGCCTTGATCTCCAAAGAGACTATCGCGTCAGTCTTTGGCAATGCAAGTGCCATTCTCGATTCGGCCAGAGTTTACAACACATCGGTCACGCTGTGGGTCTTCCTCTCGCAAGTCATGAGCATCCACCACGGCTGCGTCTCTGCGGTCGCCAAGCTGATCACCCATCGAGTCGCCAACAACCAAACTGCTTGCTCTGCCGAAACCGGTGCTTACTGCATTGCTCGAGACAAAATCGACGAGCAATCCATGCAACGTCTTGTGACGGCCAGCGGACTTGCGATTGAAGACAGCAGTCCCGACCATTGGCGATGGCTGGGGCACCGCGTGATCACCGCCGATGGTGCCACCGTCACGATGGCAGACACGTCGGAGAATCAAGCCGCCTACCCGCAACTTAGTAGTCAAGCACCCGGTTGTGGATTTCCGATCTTGCGAGTCGTTGTACTGTTCGCGTTGTCGACTGGCGTTGTGCTCGACATGGCGATGGGCCGATACAAAGGTAAGTTCACTCACGAAGTAAGTTTGTTTCGTCAGATCGACGCAATCATCGAAGAAACCGATGTTTTCCTAGCTGATCGCGCCTATGCGGGTTGGTTCGAGATGGCGAGGATGATTCAACGTGGTGCACACGTCGTTGTTCGCAAACACCAGTTGCGCAAGTCAGATTTTCGGACTGGAATTCGTTACGGCAAAGACGATCACTCCATCCAAATCGACAAGCCAGCTCGTCCCGACTGGATGAGCATTGAAGAGTACGAGACGTACCCGGACTTCATCACCATTCGCGAGATCCGTATCCGAGTTGAGAACAACGGATTTCGCACTCGCGAGATTATCGTTCACACATCGCTGTCGGACGATACGGAGTACACGAGGGAGGACATCGCGGCCCTGTTCCGTAGAAGGTGGCAAGCAGAACTTCATTTACGGAGCTTGAAAACGGTCATGCAGATGGAACACTTGCGCTGTAAAAAGCCGCATCGAGTGCGGAACGAAATTCGGACGCACATGTTGGCTTACAATTTGATTCGCGGGGTGATGTCTGAAGCGGCCGTCGAAGGCGACGTTCAACCTTGGCATATCAGTTTCAAGTCAACACTGACAACGGTGACGGATATGCTTCCGGTTCTAGGCCTAATCAGCAACGCCGATGAATTATGCACGGTGTTGTACCGCTGCTGCTTGCAACACGCAGTTGGCAATCGACCGGACCGCTACGAGCCCAGGGTGCTCAAGCGAAGACCGAAGAAATACAAGCTGATGCAAAAGCCAAGAAGCGAATACAAACCCGGGGAGGCATAGGACTTACGCCGATTAAGTGCCATTCGTGTCCGACACCAAAAGTGCAAAACACCCGAAGGGCCGTTCCGGATTTTGGTGTCGGACACCTTTTTCCGGGCAATCCGAATTTCCGGGCAACCCGAAAATTAAGCTTTGACAATGCACTAGAACCAGCCCGCATGGAATGCAACCGCGGGCTGGGCAGGTAGCTGGCGGCACTCTCTACTCCGGAGTCCTCTTGCCCCTCCAGCGGGCTAGAGTTTTTCGCAGTGAGAGCAACGAGCAGTGAGACCAGCAATACGTCTGTGGCGGGTCACAGGGACGTGCCGCTGCAAGGCAATCCCATATCGACCGCGTAGCCCCAATGCGTGTAAGTGGGAGGCGGCGCTGAAGGGCTCCTAGGCTACCTGGAAACGGCAACAAAAATTCTGTCATAATGGGACGCTGCACATCGCACCTGACGATTCGCACCCGAGTGGGTGCGAGTCGCTAATGCGGTTCCTCAGTCCCCTTAGCTAGATACCTTGTTCGCCATGCACGCTCCACATCTTCGACGCCGAGACTTCTCCGCCCTTTCTGCCGCTGCGCTGGCATCCTCTGTCCTCGCCGCCCCTCAAGGGGTTCATGCCGCGGAGGACACGCCCTTCGCTCCCAAGTACCTGCTAGCATCGTGCATGTATGGCTATCAATACTTGGGAGAAATCCTGCCCGAAGTCCGCAAGACCGGTGCAACCGCACTCGACATTTGGCCCAAGGCACATGGCAATCAGCGCGAGCAGCTAGACGATCTTGGCGAAGAAAAATTTGCGGAGATGCTCGCACGACACAGCATTACACTTGGTTGCATCACCCAATACAAACTCGGCCCCTTTGGTCTTCGCGATGAGATGCGGTTGGCCCACAGACTGGGATGCCAGACGATCGTGACCGGTGGACATGGTCCGGTTGGACTAACCGGCTCCGAGCTCAAGCTGGCGGTCGCCAAGTTCATTGAGCAACTGCGTCCTCACTTGGAGGTCGCCGAAGAAACGGGCGTGACGCTAGCCATTGAAAATCATGGCAACAATTTGATCGATTCGCCTGATTCGTTGAAATGGTTGGCTGAGTTAACTCCTAGCAAACACCTAGGCATCGCCTTGGCTCCCTACCATCTGCCGCAGGATCCGGAGTTGCTGGCAGGCGTGATTCGGGACTTGGGACCAGCCCTTAAGGTCTTCTATGCTTGGGAGCATGGGCAGGGTTGCATGACACGACTCCCCAAGGAGCAGGAGTTAATGCAGTTGCCTGGCCGCGGCCCACTCGACTTCGGCCCACTTTTAGCTGCCTTGGTCGAGATCCAATATGCGGGGTGGACCGAGATCTTTATGCATCCCGTTCCACGCGGCATTCCCATTTTGGAGACGGCCGCTGAAGTGACAGAGGAGATCAATCGCTCGCGAACCTATCTGGAATCTCTGGTCCTCAGCCAGGATTAACTGCGATCTAGCAACAAGGGAGGTGCGCGTCGGGTTAGAATAGTTGGGAAAGATCGACACCTCCCGCCGCCTCACCTCCAATTCTCAAGTCGCTATGTCCCGCCCAATCTCCTGCCGCCCCCTACCATCTCCCGTCTCTCAGCTTGTTTCGGTAGCATTCTGCTGCCTAACCATCTTCGTGGGCTCGAGCCTCAGGGCCCGAGCCCAGGAGCCAGCACCTCCCCTGGAGCAGGCGGGGAATGAAAAAGTCGCCGAGATCATGAGGACGTTTCCGCCTCGAGGCGTGCAGTCCGATGGTTCGCAGCCCACGCCCCCGCTGGAAGCACTCAAGTCGTTTGCCATGCGGGACGGCTTGAGTATCGATCTTGTCGCCAGCGAGCCGGAATTGTCTCAGCCGCTGTTCTTGAGTTGGGATTCCCGAGGACGCATGTGGGTAGCGCAATATCGACAATACCAGTATCCAGCGGGCCTTAAGGTCGTGCGATTTGATCACCATCTGCGAGCGGTGTTCGACAAAGTTCCAGAAGCTCCTCCCAACCATGTTCCTGGTGAAGACCGAATCACGGTGTTCGAGGACACCAACGGAGATGGGAAGTACGATACTCATCGCGATGTGATTACGGGACTCAATATCGCCACGTCGGTAGCGCCTGGACGGGGTGGCATCTGGGTCTTAAATCCTCCCTACTTACTGTTCTATCCCGATGCGGATGGAGACGATGTTCCCGATCGCGATCCGGAGGTTCACCTAGCGGGATTCGGATTGCAAGATACCCACTCCGTAGCGAACAGCCTCATGTGGGGCCCGGACGGATGGCTCTATGGCGCCAACGGCAGCACCTCCGGTGGAACCGTAAGTTCCGAGGTAACGCCAGGAATCTCATTCCAAGGGCAATGCATCTGGCGCTATCACCCCAGCACCAAAGTTTTTGAGATCTATGCAGAGGGTGGTGGCAATACATTTAGTTTAGAGATTGATGCGGCCGGAAGGGTGTTCTCCGGAACCAACGGCGGCAACACGCGGGGCTGGTACTACCCTCAGGGAAGTTACTCCCACAAAAACTGGGGCAAGCACGGTCCGTTGACCAATCCCTACGCATTCGGTTTCTTCAATCCCATGAAATTCGAAGGAGATGGACGTCGATTCCCCCAAGCCTTTTTGATTTACGAGGGAGGCCTCCTTCCACCGGAATACAACGGATCGATCATTGCTCCCAACGCTATGCTCAACCTAGTTTGGCACAGCAGCCTGCGGCCAGACGGATCGTCCTACCAAACCAACGACGAAACCAATCTACTGGAAAGCAGCGATCGCTGGTTCCGTCCCGTGTACAGCGGCGTAGGCCCCGACGGCGCCGTTTATATTGCCGACTGGTATGACACACGCCTGAGCCACGTTAGCCCAACCGATGATTGGCACAAGGAAAGTGGTCGAGTCTATCGTGTTCATCCGACCGACTCGAGTCCTAGTTACGACCTGGGCGACCTCCATCTACTTTCTGCGCAGAAGCTCAGCCAGCTCTTCTCTCATCCCAACAAATGGGTGCGTCAGCGTGCGGTGCTAGAGCTGAGCTGGCGTTACGAGGAGGCTGCGAACCTGAGTGAGAAACAAGTCACCGAGAGAGTGGAATTGCAGCGTGAACTCCTGCAACGCATCAAATCAGATTCACCGGGAGCTCTAGAATCGCTGTGGGTTCTCAATGCCATGGGAGAACTCACCCCGCAGCGAGCGGCAAACTTTCTCCAGCATTCCAATGCCAATTTGCGGCGATGGGTCGTTCGCTTGTTGGGAGATCGTCATGCAGGAATCCCTGAGTTGATCGAACTGGCTGCCCAAGAGTCTGACGTTCAAGTCCGTAGCCAACTCGCCGCTACAGCCAAGCGTGTGGAGGCGAACTTGGGTTTATCCATCGTACGAAACCTGCTGAAATACACCGAAGATCAATCCGATCCCCACCAGCCGCTGATGCTGTGGTGGGCCATTGAAGCGCATGCGGCCCAGACGCAGGCAATCCAGCAATTCGCCTCCGATCCCGCCCTGTGGGAGTTGCCGTTGATGCAATCAACCGTCGCGGAACGCCTGATGCAGCGCTACGCAGCCTCCGGAACTCCTGCCGATTTGGAGCAATGCGTTCAACTACTGAAACTTGCACCCAACGGTGCATCGCGGGAATTGCTTGTGGAAGGGCTGAACCAAGCTTTCCAGGGCCGCACCTTACCTCCCTTACCTGATGAGATTGACCGGGCACTTGAGGCATACCATGCGGCTCGCGGCGAAGCTGGCATTGTGCTGGCAGTGAAGCAGGGCAATCAATCGCAATACGACGACGCGGTCGCCAAACTGGTAGATCGCCAAGTTGATTTAGGGTTGCGGATTGAAATCGCGTCTGCCTTTGGCATTTCCCCCTATCCCAAAGCAATGAATGTCTTGCTAAGCCTGGCGACAGGCGGTGCTGCCGATACGCCCGCGCTGCAACGAGTGGCCATTCAATCGTTGAGTCTCTATGACGATCCGAAGATTCCACAAGCGATTGCCCGGGCCTTTGATTCTCAGATTTCCGGCGAGCATAATTTGCGAGCCAGCGGTTGCCGCACGTTAGCCACGCGAGCGAGTTGGGCGTTAGTGTTGTTGAATGAGATCAACCATTGGCGACTGAAGAAACAGGACATCCCAGCGGATGTGGTGCAACGACTGCGCACTTTCTCGGACCCCAAGGTGGTCGAGGCCGTAGAACAGGCCTTTGGAAAGCCAGCCGAGATATCGTCTCCCGCGCAAGTGGCTGAAATCCAACGTTTGACTTCCTTGCTAAAACAAAGCAAGGGAAATCCAGACGCAGGCGCCGCCGTCTTTACCACTCGCTGTGCAACGTGCCATCAGCTGTTTGGCAAGGGAGTGGCGATTGGTCCGCCGCTGGACAATTACGACCGAGGCAATCTTCAATTTTGGCTTCCAGCGATCATCGCTCCGAGTATCGAGATTCGCGAGGGGTACGTCTCGTACAAGATTCTGACCGATGACGGACGACTTTTGACCGGCATGATTGCCGCCCAGGATCTCAACTCAGTTACACTAGCGACCGCCGACAATCAGCGGATCATTATCGAGCGCAAGAATATCGAAGAGCTGCAAGCTATCGAGACCTCACTCATGCCCGCGGATGTCTTGAAAGAGCTGAATGACACACAGATCATTGACCTATTCGCCTATTTAACTCGTGGCGCGCGAATCGCGCCCTAACTTCAACCTGAAGAAGCATCCCATGAAAGCCTACCATCCTTGGCGTCTGCCTAACCTCATCCTGGTCCTCTCCTCACTTCTCTTTGTACAGGACTCCGTCGTGGCGCAACAGTACTTGGGGACGGTCGAACGACTATCACCGGAACTCGATTCCTTGCTGGAGCAAGACGCCAAGATGGAGATTCTTGGCAGCGGATTTACCTGGACCGAGGGCCCGGTATGGATGGGCGGAGCCGAGGGACACCTACTCTTCTCGGACATCCCCAGGAACAGCATCTTTCAATGGTCGCAAGATTCGGGCATCCGCCTATTCATGTCTCCATCGGGTTATACCGGGGTCACCTATTACGGGCTGGAACCCGGAAGCAATGGCCTGCTCAAGGACTTGCAGGGACGGCTGGTAATGTGCGAGCATGGCGATCGACGCATCAGTGTTTTGACAGAGCAGGGGGGGAAGCGGACGCTCACCGATAACTATCAGGGCAAACGCTTCAACAGCCCGAATGATGCGATCCTCAAACGCAACGGCGACCTTTACTTTACCGATCCTCCGTACGGCCTACCGGAAAGGTTTACCGACCCACATCGCGAGATCGATTTCTGTGGTGTGTACCGACTCAGTCCGGATGGTACCGTCACGCTGCTCACCAAGGAGATAGAGCGTCCCAATGGACTCGCCTTCTCTCCCGACGAAAGCACGCTGTATGTGGCGCAGTCGCATCCCGAACATGCAACTTGGACCTCCTTTCCAGTGCAAGCCGATGGGACGCTCGGCAAGGGCCATGAGTTTTACGACGCAACCCACCGCGTTGGAGCGGAGCTTGGTTTACCTGACGGCATGACGGTCGATGGAGCCGGTAACCTGTGGGCTAGTGGACCTGGCGGAATTTACATCTTCTCGTCCGAAGCGAAACTGCTCGGGCGCCTACTCACCGGATTGGCCACTAGCAATTGCACGTTCGGCCCTGAGGGCTGGCTGTACGTTACGGCCGACAGCCATGTTGTCCGCATTAAAACCAAGGCGGTAATGCTACCGGCCACTCCCTAGCAATCCTTCGCCGCAAACAAGTAGGGCATCCTGCAACGGACCTATTACTTCGCGCCCCTATCGCTACCGTGCGGTGTGTAATCATGCACTTTTGACACGAAGAGGTAGGTAGCAGCGAGCGTGGCGGAAAGAGGTCCTGCCCTCAAATCGGGAACGGCCTGCCGGCCGTCTAGGGAGGGAGAATATACTAACATCTCGCTTTCGGGGATTCAGCATCGCAGACAAGCCATCGAATTGCGGAATGGGTTAGCGGATAGGTCCCACGCGGAACGACTTCGTGGAATTGCCGCCCTCAATTCCACCGCGGTGGCACGCATGAAGACAGTCGCCACAGAGGGAGTCGACTAGGTAGCCGGAACTACCATTTGCAGCAATCTAAAAAACTCTACCGAAAAGGCCCTATCCGATGACGCTTGCAATCCGGTCAGCGATGCTTCTACTCCTCCTATGTTCGGTTTGCCGATTGCACGCTGCATCACCGGAGCATCCCAACGTGTTGTTCATTGCGGTCGACGACTTGCGTCCGCAACTGGCATGCTATGGCAAGCCGGAGATGCACTCTCCCAACATCGACCGCCTGGCAGCAAGTGGTGTCCTGTTTGAACGCGCGTATTGCATGGTACCGACCTGCGGCGCCTCACGAGCTGCATTGATGACGAGCCAGCGTCCCAATCGCACTCAGTTCGTCAACCATCTAACGTGGGCAGAACGCGAAGTCCCCGATGCGTTGCCACTCCATACTCACTTCAAGCAAAATGGCTACGAAACCATTAGCCTTGGAAAAATATTCCATCATCCAACCGACCATGCCGATGGCTGGTCCGAGCCCGCATGGCGTTCTCCCAAGCGGGGTTACCAGGATCGCGCCAGCGAACGCCAAGCGGTGCAGCAGAACAAACAGCAATGGCCTGGAAAGTCCAATCATCGAGGGCCAGCGTTCGAGGCCTTTGACGGTCCCGAAGAGAACTACCCCGATGCGGACTGCGCCAGCCGGGCTATTGAGTACTTGGAGAAGTATGCCGAACACCCTGAGCAACCGTTTTTCCTAGCGGTCGGTTTCCTTAAGCCGCACCTACCCTTCAATGCGCCCCAGAAGTATTGGGACCTCTACGATCACGACTCAATTGACCTTCCCCCGAACTACTTCCCGCCCCAAGGGGCACCACAGGGAGCGGTCCACAACTCGGGTGAACTACGCGCCTACGCCGGGATCCAGCCCCGCGGGCCGGTCGAGCGTGAAACCGCGCGCAACCTGATCCATGGGTACTACGCTTGCGTTAGTTTTGCCGATGCTCAAATTGGTCGAGTGGTCGATTCTCTGGCGCGTCTCAAACTCGCTGACCATACCATCGTCGTGTTGTGGGGCGACCACGGTTGGCAGCTTGGCGAGCACGGGATGTGGAACAAGCACTCCTGTTTTGAAACGTCGATGCAGGCTCCATTACTGATCAGCGCACCTGGCGATACTCTTGTGCAGCCCCAAACGCGAGTCCAGTCGATGGCGGAATTCATTGACGTCTACCCAACCCTGTGCGATTTGGCGGCGATCCCGCATCCACCTGGCCTTGAGGGCACCAGCCTTTTGCCTGTAATGCGTGATCCAAGCTTACCGGGTAAACAATTTGCCGTCGGTCGATTCGGGGCAGGGGATACAATCCGTTCGGACAAGTGGCGGTACAGCGAATACACCTCCCCTCGCGGGGACTCAACCGGCGTCATGCTCTACGATCAAGTGGCCGATGCAGAGGAAAATAGCAACGTGGCAGCTGTGCAAATGGATGAAGTCCACCAACTGTCTCAGCAACTCCGTCAGCGCATGGGAAAATCTCCCAAGAGAAGCGATCCCCCCCAATAGTCGCATCCCGGAATCGCTCGGCAGCAGCCAGCACTTGGGGCTTGTGCTCCGGCTGCTGAAATAGCCCTCCCGGCGTGATCAAGGAAAGGCAGACGCCCCTACAGGGTAGTTAGTGGCACCTCCCACCCGCGTTAACACCCAAACATCCGCCAATCAACGAGCCGTCGCGCGGCGGTCGCGATCGTGACGAGTCGCCTAGCGTTCTGGAGTCCTGGCTCGAGAAATTGATTGCTACAACTGCGAATTCTGGCAAGAAATCGCCCTAAAAGTACAGTCCAGCAATCGCGACTTGCCTCCGCGTGGGGTTTTGCCGTATAAAGTAGAGATATCCGTGACGCGCGCTAGCTGCTTAATACGCCTCAGTGCGAATTGAAATGCTTTAACCAATACACTTGAGAGGGCTCTTTCGATGGCCGTTTTACTTTCCGAGAATGCTGCTAACCAAGTCAAAAAGTTCCGCGAAGAAAACCAATTTGGCGATGAGATGTTCCTGCGAATTGGCGTAGCCGGTGGCGGTTGCAGTGGTTTCAACTACACACTGTCCTTCGATGACAAGTTCGATGAAGCAGCCGACAGCCGCTACGAACACCATGGCGTTGCTGTCGTTGTCGACAAGAAGAGCTCCCTATACCTCGACGGAACCACGGTCGACTGGTACCACAGCCTCGAGAAGCAAGGCTTTACCTTCGACAATCCCAACGCAGTCAAGTCTTGCGGTTGTGGCAGCTCCTTCTCGGCCTAGTTTCTGCATTATTGCGGGAGCGACTAAACTCTAAGAATCATTATCAACGGCAGCGGCCTTCCGCTGCCGTTTTTTTGTAGAATCCAGCAATCCATCGGACAATTCGACTCGCCATCGGCGAACGATCCTAGGGGAGACACCTTGAGCGACAAAATTACCATCATTGGAATTGGCGACGACGGCGTCGATGGCTTGACGCGTCAGGCGCACGATACGATCTCTCAGGCCCAGTTGCTGCTCGGCCCATCCAATTTGCTGGCCAAATTCGAGCACACCGGACAATCCCAGTTGCCTCTGTCTGCGGACCTGGAAGAGATGGCCGCCACAATCTCTGCCGCGACTGAAACCCCGATTGTCATCCTGACCAGTGGCGATCCGTTGTTTTATGGAACGGCTCGCTTTCTGTGTGAGAAGCTTGGCAAAGACCGCTTTGAGGTATTGCCGCACGTCAGCAGTATGCAATTGGCGTTCGCGAGAGTGAAAGAGAGCTGGGACGAAGCTTACCTCACTAACCTGGCGACCCAATCGCTCCCCCGTGTTGTCCAACGCATTCGCTCGGCGGAAAAAGTCGGCTTGTTTACGACCGAACAAACACCTCCAGCGAAACTTGCACAGTCCTTGCTGGATCAGGGGATCGATTACTTCACGGCCTATATCTGCGAGAACCTAGGGTCTCCCGACGAACGCGTGACGCGAGGCTTGTTGCCCGAAATCGCACAACAGAGCTTTGGCGGCCTAAATGTGATGGTGTTGGTGCGACACCCGGATGTACCCGATCGCCCCTCTGGTTTGAAAGGCAAGCGATTGTTTGGCAACCATGACGAATGCTTCCTGCAAAGCCGGCCCAAACGTGGCTTGCTCACGCGGAGCGAAGTCCGTGTGATTGCACTTTCGGAACTCAACCTATGCTCCCAGAGTGTCGTTTGGGACATTGGTGCCGGGAGCGGATCGGTGGCGATTGAAGCCGCCCAACTGGCTCCCGAGGGCAGCGTCTATGCCATCGAAATGGATCCGGAAGATTACAACTTACTGATTGAAAACTCAAAGACCTTTGGCACCGACAACTTGACTCCAATCCTAGGGGAAGCCCCGGATGCCTGGCGAGATTTACCGTCTCCGGACGCCGTGTTTGTCGGTGGCACGGGGCGGGCCGTCGTGGGCCTTATCGAAGCGGTCTGGCCACGCCTCCGCAGTGGTGGACGTCTAGTGATCAACGTTGCCAGTCTCGATAATTTGACTGCCATTGAAGCCGCCCTGAAGGCATTGAACGGCGAACCGCAAATCATGATGGTCAACATCTCGCGGAGCCAACAACAAATGGACCATATCCGCCTGGAGTCGTCGAATCCATCCTTTTTGGTAACTGCAGTTAAGGCGAATACCGACCATTAGCGAACAATGCCAGTTAGGTTGTGCTAGTAGCGGGTCGAAATAGTGACCTGCCGCGTGAGCAAGGATGGGTGGTTGCTCCTACAACATGGTTCCAAGTACGACCTTCCCAGTAAAACCAACAGCGTTCTTCCATCAACAATCCGTCAAATATCAAGCTATGAGAAAGCCTCGCAGCTAGCAGCGGGTTGAGTTAAGCGTGTTCAGCTCTAACGTCAAAGTAGCGTCCCCAATCATCCTGCTGCGAAAGTCAACCTTCCTTGCTCACGCAGCGGGTTACGATGAAGATACGCTGCTGGCAGCGGGTTGAGTTAAGAGTGTTCAGCTTTAACGCCGAGGTAGCATCCCCAACTATCCTGCAGCGAAAGTCAACCTCCCTTGCTCACGCAGCGGGTTACGATGAAGATACGCAGCTAGCAGCGGGTCGAGTTGAGAGCGTTTAGCTTTGACGCCGAGGTAGCATCCCCAACTATCCTGCAGCGGTAGTCAACCTTCCTTGCTCACGCAGCGGGTTACGATGAAGACACGCTGCTAGCCCACTTCATAGAACTAACGACCGGAAGCAATCCATGAACGAGAATGATGAGTTGCAACTCGATGTTATTGCTGTCGGAGCTCATCCGGATGATATCGAGATCGCGTGCGGCGGCACACTGGCAAAACTTGCGACCCAAGGCTATCGGGTGGGCATCATCGATTTGACCAACGGAGAACCGACACCTCGCTGCGATGATCCGGCCATCCGCCTGGCCGAGGCCGATGCGGCGGCGAAGACGTTGGGAATTGCAATGCGCAAGGTGTTGACCTTGCCCAATCGCCGCTTATTCGACAGCTTCGAGGCGCGCGTTGCGTTGGCCACGGAGTTTCGGAGGTACCGCCCGCAGATTGTCATCGGCTTCGGCAACAAGACCCCCATGGCCTCCCCAGATCATTACCAGGCGATGCTCATCACCGATGCGGCGATCTTCTACTCGCGGCTGACTAAATGGGACGAACATTTCGCAGGCTTGCCCGTTCATATCATTCCTGTCCACCTAAATTTCCACTTAGGGCTGGAGCCCACTCAGGTAGCTGAGCACGGTAGTCATATTACGGTCGACATTTCCGAACAATTGGAAACTAAGATTGCGTCGGTGCTGTGTTACCAGACGCAGTTCCCGCCGGAAAAACATCGCACGCTCGACCGAGTCCGCCACATCGCGGGTCATGCTGGGGCCGCGGCTGGCTTTGAAGCCGGGGAAGTCTTCGCAACAACTCGCGCACTGGGTTGCCAAGATTTGGTCAAAACCGTGCTACCTACTGCATAGGATTCACCATGGGCCTGTCGCCTCTGATTCGACCTCACGTCCATGCGCACCCAACGCTGGATACCGCCATTTGGTACCTCCATCTGCGTTGGGTGGCTGTAGCCGGCCAACTTCTGACCATGCTGGCCGTAGCCTGGGGATTGAAGATCCAGCTCCCCAATTGGGAATTGCTGGGTCTGATCGGAATCACGGCGATCTCCAACGTGGCCTATGCCTTCTGGTTATCCCACCTGCATCGCGGGGGCCTCGAATACGGAGAACGCCTCCCGACCGATCAAGTCGTATCGAGTCTGATGTTGGTAGACATCCTGGTCTTGTCGGGGATGCTCTACCATTCCGCCGGCTTAGCCAACCCCTTCGCCTTGTTCTATTTCGTCAACGTCGCAGTCGCCGGGGCCATACTCACCCCGGCCTGGGCCTGGGGGATTTGGGGAGCAACCGTGGCTTGCGTCACGCTGCTTCTCATTCACACCCTGCCCCTCGCTGAACTCTCCAATGTCAACCAACTAGCGGCCTCCGACCCTACGGCCCCTATCTGGACGATTCCCAAGCTCGGTTTCCTCGTCTCCTTTGCAACCTGCTCCGGTGTCATTACCTATTTCATTACCATCCTGACCGGTGAGCTGCGGCAGCGAGAGCAAGCCTTGCAAGAGGCCGAAGGTGCTCGCGTGCGCAATCGCCAGCTGGAGGCTCTCGCCACCCTGGCAGCTGGTGCAGGCCATGAGCTGGCGAATCCACTGAGTACCATCGCAGTGGTGGCCAAAGAGCTGAGTCGCGCACTGGAAAAACAGAACGCGCCGGAAGCGGTCTTGACCGATGTAGCCCTCATCCGCTCGGAACTCGATCGTTGCCGCCAAATCTTGGACCGCATGACCAGTACTGCAGGCGAAGCGGCCGGAGAGCAACTGCAATCTGTAACCATCGACACCTTTCTCTGCGAAACGACCGTTGGCTTGCGCGAGCCGGGCCGAGTCCAAATCAAGATCGATGAACAGGTAAAGACGCTCACCAACCTGCTTCCGGTCCAGGCAGCCGCTCAGGCGGTGCGAAATGTCATCCAAAACGCACTCGACGCCAGTCAACCGGGAGCCGAGGTGGCTGTTTCGGCGACCCGACATCAGTCCCACTGGAAGATCCTCGTCGTAGACCGCGGAGACGGCATGCCCGCAGATGTCATGGCCCGAATTGGAGAGCCGTTCTTCACCACAAAGGAACCAGGGCGGGGAATGGGACTTGGGCTCTATTTGACCCAGAATGTCTTACGACGGCTCAATGGCTCGCTGGACTTTGAGAGCAAACCTGGACACGGAACCACCGCCACCGTTATTTTGCCGACCCAACGAAATTAGAGGGGGTGTGCCGGCGAAACTGACGCTCTGTCGAGTTTAGAATTTCCGGTCGCCTGTCCGAGTGGCTCGGCCCACGCTCCAGGGACCACGCTCCAGGGGCCACGCTCCAGGGGCCACGCCTTAGCAACTTGCGTGCTAACGGCTTGTTGATGTATGAGTGCTTTCTGCTTTACCGCAACGGCGGCACCCCGATCCCTTTGGGCGGCGACCACTCTTCCTTGCCGGGCTGTTGATTTAATCGCCATTTGAATTTTAATGCGGAGGTTGCGTCCTTAATTGACTTGTAGTGGAGGTTATCTTCCCTTGCTCACGCGGCGGGTTACTATTTCAACAGCCCGTCACGCAGCGGGGCATTATTCCAGCAGTCCGCTATTCCAGCAGTTCCCCAAGCAGCGGTCGAGCCGCTTCGAACAACAGGACTTGGCGTTTGAGGCGTCTTCTGAGCCGTAAATAACTCATGCTTAGCGAACGCGCAAGCTGGCCCCTGAAAACCACTGACCTAGCCAGCTCCGTATCGAACCGAGAAAAACGCCAAGAGCGCAAAGCACTGCGTTTAGAGGCGCATTTCGCTAGGGAGAATCGCAGATTTCTGAAAGTTCCCAGGCTCGAGAACTCGGCGCAGTCCAAGGATCGGTTAAGCTGGAGAGAAGCAGAATCTTCGAGGGCCGATTCCCTGAATAGGATTGGAGACCAAAGTGGCCGAAGCAACGCAGGCAACTCGATTGATCAAAGACCGATTGCCTGACTCGATCGAGAGTGAAACTATTTCACATGCTCAGAGCATCCTGTTGGTCGACGACAGCATCGTGCTAAGAGATCGACTGGCACTTGCCTTTCAAGAGCGTGGATTTCGAGTCGCTGTGGCGAGTTGCTTTGACGAAGCGGTGTTGGCCTTCCAAACAGAACCTACCGATTTAGCGGTTCTCGACTTGCGGATGCCTGGCAAACCAGGCTTGGTCCTGCTCCAAGAATTGAAACGGCTTAGCCCCGAAACCCAATTCTTAATCCTCTCGGGATTTGGCTCCATTGCGACGGCCATCGATGCCATTCGTTTGGGAGCTGCCAATTTTCTTCCCAAACCAGCCGATGCAGATGACATTCTGACTGCGTTTGCCCGTGGCGGAACTGAAGTCCATGTTTCTAAGGCGGAAGAAGAAATCCCGGTCCCCACGCTCGCTCAAGCGGAATGGGAACATATCCACCGCATCCTAGCGGATTGCGGCGGCAATATCTCCGAAGCAGCCAGACGCCTGGGTATTCACCGACGCTCTCTGCAACGCAAACTGCGCAAGCGTGCCCCCTAGCAACCAGTCTGTTGCCCTCTTCCCCCTGTCGCATTTTGCACCGCTGTGGCATACTTGGGACTCGTCGCGTGGAATGCCGACGGCGAGGTCTATAGTAGGCGCAATATCTAGGATGGTGTACGTCCCATTGCTAGCAACAGAGTCGAGAAGGCCTTGAATCGCCACGCTTGACGCCAACTGTAATGCAGATTCAAGTTCGAAAACTTGAGCTTACGCCGATCCGTCTAGGCAAGGATGGCTGCGATTGAACAGTGACTGCAATTGAACAGTGACGAGGCCCCGAAGGGAGACAAATATGTACAAGAATCTTAATCCAGAGCTACTAGGTATTTCTGGCCGTCAAAGTGAGATCATCGAACTGGCTTTGACATACGGTTTCCGTGGAATTGACATCGATATCGACGACATTGTCAAAAGGTGCCAACGTGGTTCCTTTGAGAGCGCATCGCGGTTTCTGGTGAGCTCCAAACTGGAAGCCTCCTGCTTCGACGCTCCGATTGACTTGGACGCCGACGAAGAAACCTTTACCGCTCGCGCAGCGCTCCTCAACGGCGTGGCGGAAATTGCACAGCGAATCCATGCCAAAGTGGCTGTCGTCTCTCTACCTGGGGCCACCGATCGACTCCCTTACCCGGAGTACTTCGATGTGGTCCGCAAGCGGGTTGACCAAATTGCCGAGCTATTTGGTAAGGAAAACGTCCGCCTGGCACTGACATTCTCGCCACAGTCGAGCGCAACCTCCGACAAGCAATTCAAGTTCGTGCAAGACGTCGAGGGCTTTACAGCCCTACTGCGGGCGTGCACTTCATCCAACGTTGGAATCGTGTTTGATTCGTGGGTATGGCACATCGGTGGCGGTACCGACGCCCACCTTGAAACCATCGGCCTGGACAAAGTGGCTGCAATTCGCCTGAGCGACTGCCGCGAAGGCGTAGAGGCAGCGGCGGCCACGGACGACGATTGCCTGATCCCATCACTTGAGGGTGTGATCGACAATGTCGGATACATGCGAAAGTTTGCTGAAGCTGGACTGCAATTGCCTGTTGCCGCCCGCGGCGTGCTGGCCGAAAGTGGCGGAACACGAGATTCTCTGATCAGCGCTACCCAAGACGCGCTCGTTCAAATCTTCGAAGCTGCCGGTCTGCCTAGCAATACCCGCAAGCCCGAAATGTTCGCCAACACCGGTTACTCGAACTACAACCGCGAATAGCCTGAGTCAGGCTCAACGGCGCACCGGCTGCTTCAGCCGCAAACCGCCAGCGGCCCGTCGAGCTGAGAGCGTTTCAGTTTTGCCGTAAGTTGGCAGGACTTACCGAATGACGCTTTAGCGGTTATGCCCCTGCGTTGAATTCGCAGCGGCCCGCAGAGTCGACGTACTGCTAAGGCGACAAGCCGCACCAAAACTCCCGATGACTTCGGGAGTTTTTTTATGCGCGGTCGGCAGTGCCTCAGCCCGGCAACGCACGCTCGCCTCATCACCCTAGCCGCAGAGCACGATCGCCGCAGGCTGCGGCACCGCATCACAAGCTATAGCGATTGTGTGGCTTGTACCATTTCTACCTTCCGAAGATGCGACACACCGACGAACTACGGTAGAGCAGGGGGAGCAAACCGCCGATGGATGAAAACTGTCTGCGTACCGATTGTATTGGTTGTAGGCCTAATGCAAGCATTGCATCAAGCGCAACGCTCCTCCCTTGCTCGATCGTAGGATTCCACGGCGATGAAGATAACCAATCAAGCCAGCGTGGCCGCGCTGCTAGCTACCGCATTAGGGAATATTCCAGGAGCAACTTGGGCCGCAGACGGAGTCATCCTACAACCTCGCTACCGCGCCGAACTTCAACAATCTCAGTCCCCTCCACCAGTGGAGCGGTCGGCACGTACACTCCCAGGTAGTCCAGCCCCTGCACCGCGCAGCCTGCTGCCCCCTCCTCAAGTTAATCAGCAAGCCATCAGTCCCGCAGCCAGCGAACCCTACTTCCGCGGTGCGGTCAGTGCCGACACCACGCGCGAGCTGAACTGGGTTCCTGTCCAACCGCATTCGCAGGTTGAAACCACGGTAGCGCGGCCACACAGCCTTGCACCGCCAGCGAACAGCGTCACAGCGAACAGCGTCACAACAAACAGCGTCACAACAGCACCGATCGACACATCCCCACGAACTGCAGTGCAAGCCCGCGGAGCTAAAACTCGCCCTGGGCCGCTGGAGATTCAGCTGGCTCCACCGCCAACATCCTTCCCCACCAATTTGCCGGAAGTGCATGGCGAAATCCATGGCGACGCCGAGAGTGTTGAACTGTCGGGCAATCGTCAGGGTGCTCAGGAGGAACGGGTGGAGTTCGGCCCCTCAGCCTCGCTCATTTCAATAACTAGGCCTCCATACGCTAGCCCCCATGACGGGCAAGCATTGCAGAGCCAAGCGTCATCTAGAAACGCACCGGCAGCAGTGCCGCAGAGCATCCTGGAAACACCGCCACAGATATCGCAACTGCAGAACACCTCCCTGCCACCAGGCTGGCAAGCGGTCCGAGAGCGATTGACCCAACACATGCAAGTGAGTGAAGGGTTGATACGGCGCAAGGCTTACCTATCAGCCCAGGAAGAGACCGAACTGGCTATTGCCCATCTATTCCAAGTGCTCGACCAGTACAGTGGCGGAAATGAATCAGCGCGAGCTTGGCAGGCTGCTCAGCAAGCGTTCCGGGAAGCGGATGATTTCCAATTGTCTCAACGCATCGATCCCGAGAATCAGACCTTGCTGCGGCTGGTGAATTCTCACGAAACATCGATTCTCAAGGGTATCGACCTGGCGAACCTATCCCCGATGAGTGCGGCCGCCTACTACCGTGAATTTGCTGAACAGCAATTGATCGCCGCTGCTCAAATGCACCCCTGGGCGAGCGAGCTGTATTACGTTGCTGGCCGGACCTTGCAGGCTCAGGCCGAATCCGCAAACCTCCAACTTGCCCAGTCGCTCAAGCAAAACGCGGTCAGCTTCTACCATGCTGCTGCGGCCATCAAACCCAGCAATGCCATTGCCACCAACCAACTCGGATTCATCCTATTGCAAATGGATCGCCCAGCTGAAGCTCGACAAGCACTGTTGGCATCCCTCGATGCCAAGCCGTCGCTACCCGCACTTGAAAATCTAGTCGAAACGAGTCGGCGGCTCAACGACCAAGAAACCCTGCAATGGGCCCTGCAGAATTACGAGTACATGCAGAGCTCGCCACATAGTGCGGATGCAATGCCACAGGTCATGGAAGTCACACCACAGATATTCGCCCAGCTTAGCCCCCGCTCGAGCGGCCCAGCAGTACCGAATTTCGCCAGCCCCAACTACTCACCGGCGAACTACACAGACCCGATGCGAACGCCAGCCATGACAACCGGCTACTCGAACTACCTACCCAATGCTGCTCCCCAATAGCTGTCAGCCTCAATCACAGCGCTTGAATTTATCAACTGCCATGTTCCATACTGACACCGACTATGCGATCCAAACTATTCCAAGTTGATGGCTGGCAACGTTGCCTGACTGCAACTCTGTGGTGCGCGTTGGCTCTAGCTCCGACCCCATCCCTAGGGCAGAGCGGGCCTAGCGACGCGCCGCTCACGGGGACGAGCAGCGGCATCAACCGCTATAGTTTTTCAGCCCACAACCCGCCCCCTCAGCCACAAGTCGAGGCCGGAAGATGCGCCCCATGCACGGTAGCTGTCGACTGCGCAGATACATGCGCTATGGGAACCCAAACCTGGGGCGACCTGCATCGATACAACTTTCAACCACTGGCCCACGGTGAGCATTTAGGCCCGATCCGCTTGCCCTCGACCATCGACTATCGCGTCCGCGTGGGGGATCGAATCCGATTCGTCTATGTACTGTCGCGGGAACTACTCAGCGATAGTTTCAAGCTCCAGGTGGGCGATGAATTGCAGATATCCTCTAATGACGACGACACGATTCGACTGGGCGATCTGGTTTTGGGACGCGGCATCGTTATCCAACCCGATGGCATGCTGTACTTGCCACACCTGGGACAGGTTCGCGCTGCAGGACTAACGATCCCTCAACTCCGAAGGCAGATCAACCTGGGAGTGAGCGACGTGGTCAAAAAGCCCAAGTTCGACGTGATCCCCATCAGCACCAATACACTGCTGGAAGATATCCGCTCCTCGGTGGATGCGAGAGCCGGTAACGGCGGCCAGAGCTTCAGCGACAATGTTCATCCCGATGGAACGCTGCGGCTGCCCAAGCTGGGCGCTTTGACCGTTCAAGGGATGACGCTGGATGAACTAAAACGCGAAGTCAATTTACAATATCGGCAGATCGTGAGCGGGCTGGAGGTCGAACCCATTCTGGACCAGGAAGCCCAGCACTTCGTCTTTGTCTACGGCAAGGTGGGTCGCCCGGATCGCTACCAACTCAATGGTCCCACTTCGATCACCCAAGCGTTGGCGATGGCACAAGGCATCACCGTCGGCGGAAATCGTCGCGAAATTGTCATCTTCCGCCGTGCGGAAGACTGGCGTTTACTGGCGACCAGAATTGACATCAAGGGTGCTCATCTTGGCAAGGTGCCACTTCCAACCGACGAGATCTGGCTCCGAGACAACGACTTGATCATCGTGCCTCCAACGCCGATCAGCCGCTTCGATGACTTTGTCGATCAAGTGTTCACACGCGGCATTTACGGCGTGCTCCCCTTCTCCCAGATCGGCGAGGGCTTTAACGCGAACGCGTTCCAGAATTAACGTTGTCGATTTGGAAAACGGGATTTAAACTCCCAGAGCGGAAACCTTCCAAATCGAGCGTCACGAATCGAAATCCCATGGACTTGAGCGCCGCGGTGATTTGCTGCGAAATCTCAGGACTGGCCAGCCAGGAAATTGCCGATGGAGCCACCTCCAAGCGAGCCACCTCGTCGGCATGCAAACGCACGCGAAATTCGGTCAGCCCCAGTCCCCTGAGGAACCCTTCCGCTTGCTCGACCATGGCCAACCGCGTTTCGGTTACTGGCACGCCATGGGCGATACGCGAGGCGAGGCACGGGCTGGCGGGTTTCTCGGCGACATGCAACTGCCAAAATTCTGCCAGCTGGCGAACCTGCTGCTTTCCGATTTGCAAATCGACCAAAGGTGACTGCACCGAGGCTTCCTGCGCGGCGGTCAATCCCGGGCGGTAATCCCCGAGATCATCCCAGTTCGTCCCAGTCAAGATGATTGCATCTGAAAATCGGCTACGGACCGCTGAGAACAACGTCGACTTGCAGTAGTAACAGCGACGGGCATCATTGACGCGGTAATTGGCATCCAGCACTTCGCGCGTATCGATGAATTCGTGGGGGATCTGCAACTGGTCCACCAGCCGCCGAACATCGCTGAGTTCGACCGCAGACACGCTGGGGCTGCGAGCGGTAGCTGCGGAAGCGGATACCCCCGACAACTTTGCCGCCTTGGCAACCACGGCGCTATCGACACCACCACTGAGCGCAACGACATAAGAAAGAGCTGGCTTGAACCAAGCAATCAGCTCCTGCGACAGGTCCGCTACGGCTGCTGCAGCCACTGGAAAAACCCCGGAGGTTGAAGTCGCACCTTGGCGACTGGGTTGGGCAAACTCCGGCGCACCTTCGGCGCGGCGATCGCCAGGGCTACTCACCCGTATCCCGCTCTTTTTCTAACGGCTCCATGACCTTGGTATTGCGCTCTACCGCAACGACAATGGTGCGCTGCTGGCTGCCATCTCGAGCGCAAGCCACCGCGGGCAGAACTTGGCGACGATCGGGAAACGGAAGCCGAACGGCAAACGATCCGTCAGACCGCAGCGAGACGGGTTCCCCGCTAAGTGTCAAATAGCCATCTGGAACGGTGGAGCCGTAAACGACCAGTTCGACTTCCATATCGAAATGAAATCCGCCGCGTCGACGAAATGGACTCTCGGCTGCCACTCCAATTTTCGCAAGTGCCGGAGCTCCCAAATTGCGATGAGTCCGATCCTCGAGAACCTGCTTCAACTCACTGGTTTCCTGCTCACCGTCGTATCCTCCACTGAGCGCATAGATTCGTTCGCTCTCCGCACTGGCGTCCGACCAATTCTCGTCAACCGCCTCAGGTGTGCCTGCCGCGGGAGTGCGGACAATATTGCTCTTCGCAATTGCATGGTAGCGTCCGTTCGGCGCCAAGTAGCCGACTAAGACCCTAAACCTCACCGACTCGCCACTCCAGTCGATGTACCAATTGCGCAAACCACCGTGAATTTCGATATCGCGTTCTACCGTCTCAGAAGAGCTGGTGGTGCTGCCATCGTCGAGTCGAAGTAGACGCAGAACCGGCTTGGCCCCGTGCCACTGTTCGGCCATGGCCGCTTTGGCGCGATCGATTGCATTGCGAGTAATGTCCCAGGCCGCATGCAACCAGTAGGCATCGCGAACGAACAGAGCAATGCGATCCGACTGAGGTTCCTTTTCCCAAATCGGTTCCGACGCTCCTGGTGGTCGCACGAGTGTTGGGCGGAACGAGATATCCTTACTGGATTCCTTTTGATTCTGAAGCTCTCGGATGCGTTTCAAAACATTCGGGTTGGTTTTGGATTTGGACACTACCGCCTTTTTCTTATCAGAGACGGCACGCTTGGGTGCCGCGACCACTTCATCCGCAGACCGCCCCTTGCGACCACCACTGCTCGCAGAGGGCTTGGCAGCGGCAATTGCTTTGGACGCTACTTTGGAACCAGGATTTCGTTTAGAATTACTCGAGGTGGTTCGTCCCGCAGCTTGCGGACCGGAGGACTTGCCATTGGTTTTAGAGCGGCGGGCACCTGCTGCTTCGGCTTTAGCGGTCTTCCCCACTTCTGCGTGAGCAGCCACCGACTTGGAAGCCGCTGATTGCTTGGTGGCAGAACGCGTTTTGGCAATTGGACTTTTCGGAGATTTAGAAGCTTTGCTTTTCGTCCCCGCCTTTGCCCTAGCTTTGGTCACCTTGCCTCGCGCGGAGGCCTTGGAGGCCTTAGCGACGACGGACACCAGCTCGTCCTTTCGCATACTTCCGGTCACCGCAACCCCAAGGCGTTTTGCCATGGCGGCCAAATCAGCTTTCGTGTGCGCTTTTAGCTCGGCAGTAGTATTCAACATTGCACTCCAGCTTGATTGGAAGTTTTCTCGAAAGTCCCAGAAGGGGACCAGTTAGGTGGGAGCGAGCGGAGCCTATCCCGTTTGGCCGGCAACCCTATATACGGACCTGCTGTCAAACGAGAACCTGAAGGAGCCACGCAGGGCCGCAGTTGTTACGAACCTGGGTAATTCCCGCAAACCTTATCCAAAGGCACCTCAGACGCCTTTACAAGTATGACAACAGAACACTCAACTTACTAGATTGTGAACATTTGAACACCACTCCAGTAAGACCTGCAATTGATCAATTGCTAGCCCTAATCAAGCCCTTAAAGCTCTCTCTGCCCCCAAACGCCCCCTTAGGAATCCGGCGGAGTTGCGCGTAGAATCCACCAACTAGTTGAGCGAGGCCGATCCTGACACCAACTGTCCGCTCCAACCTCCCCAGACGCACACCACAAGCCACCCTTCTGGAACCGCGACGCCACCCGCAGGCTAAACAGCTTCAACCATGACCAACCCCAAATCCAAAGCGGACCGACTCTTCGAGCAATCGACCCAATGGCTCTCGCGGACCATCGCCGTCGTCATCCTAATGCTCGCCCCGGGCCTAGCAGGACGGTATCTCGACGAGCGTCTGCAAACCACCTGGCTAACCCCGGCAGGATTTGGGATCGGCATTGCGCTGGCAACCATCTTCCTACTGACCCTGGCCTCGAAACTCATCCCGGCCGCTGGCGGCACCGCATTGCCTCCGGATCCGCCAGCCGCGCCAGATCTCGACGAGTGGCCGCAGCCCGGTGAGCCGCGCCGCCCGAGCGACAGCGGCGACAGCGGCGACAGCGGCGACGGCAGCGATGGCAGCGATGGCAGCGATGGATGCTAACACGCCAGCATTACGGGGCAGTTCCACGATTCGTAACAACCAACCCACCAATGTCAACATCCATGCCGCCCGCAACGCCCCCCACTCCGCCTCCCAACAAACAAGCAGCTCAATCGACGCCGACCGCCCCCCACAACCGCTCCACCCGCATCTTGGATACTGTAATTCTGGTGGCCGCGATCGCCTTGGCAGCAGTGGCCATCAACCTTGCGACATTTAGCCACGTCACCCCGCAGAACCCCTGGCCGGCCCTGGTAGCAACCCTGTGCACGGTTCTAGGCTGCGTACCTGGAATTTGGTTGGGAACACTGCTATCTAATGGCGCAGCGACGCAACTGGCCGCAGTTGCGTGGCGGCTAGCAACGCTGCTTCCGTGCATCGCCCTTTCTCGAATGTGGATCGAAGACGAAAGAAATTGCTACTTGATGACGTTGATGGCCTGTTATTTCGTCGCGCTGCCATTAGAATCATGGCTTCAAATCCGAGACGTCAAGCGGCAGGAGAATTCCTGTGAGCATTCACCCGCCGACTCTTCACGCTAGAGCAATGCAGCATGGCATCTGATCCACTCCTGCACATCAAGGACAGTTACTACTTCGACGTGCCACGTAAACTGTGGCGTGCGGATTACGACTCCCCTACGCAGTTAGCTGACCAGGTTGGCAACTGGGTGATTCGCAATGATGCGGATTATCAAGATTGGGAAGCGGATCGCATTATCGAAGAGCTGTCTGCAGTCGTCCCCAACCCCAAGGCCTTGCATGACGCAAAGCACGCTTGGCACGATTGGCAACACGCCCAACCCAAAGAGCGTCATGGACGTCCCTTCGATCAATATGTCGAAGATTCCGTCGCCGAGTTCAAGGCCAAGGCGGAAAAATGGGCGAAGACGCAGGCCGACAAGCCACAAGATGCGGCTGCCGCCTACTTGGCAGATCATCCAGACGCACAACTTTCCTGGATGCTAAGCGTCACCGACAGCGAGTCCCTGAGCAAAGACTGGGCGGAAATCCGTCACAGCATGGACGACCGTCAAACACTCGACGAATACTTGGCTAGCGACCAGGGCAATTGGTCCGCTCCCAAGCTTACCGAATACAACCAGCATCTCTCCGGAAAAGTTTTCGTTCCTCAGCCCTTTGGAACACTGCGGAACGCCTACGAGAAGCAATCGGGTTTCGCGATCTCTCGCTACATGATCATCGAGGTCATCGTAGCGGTGTTGATTCTAGTCGTCTTCAAGTGGCTGGCTGGCAAGATTCAGAACGGCGATGCCCCGAAGGGTAAAGTCTGGAATCTGCTCGAGAGTTTCCTAGCTTTCATCAAAACCGACATTGTCGAGAAGGGCATTGACCCGCACGACTCGCCAAAGTTCATGCCGCTGTTTTGGACGATGTTCATGTTCATCCTTGGCTGCAACTTGATGGGCATGCTCCCCTGGGTCGGCTCGCCAACCGCCGCATTGGCGGTCACAGCCGTCCTGGCGTTGTTCGTATTCCTAGTCGGATCGACGCTTGGCATCCGCCACTTTGGTCTCGTCGGCTATTTGAAAAACTTATGCCCGGAGCTAGGTCTACCTATCTACTTGGCGATCTTCATCATTCCGATGGTGTGGGTCATTGAATTTGCTTCGCTGTTCATCAAACACGCAATTCTGGCCATTCGACTCCTTGCCAACATGGTGGCCGGTCACATGGTATTGCTGGGCGTCATGGGACTAGCCTTTGGTGCGCACGCCGCCACCATGCATGCTGGTTCCTGGACCGCATTGTCCATCGTTGCAATTTTGGGCACCACCCTATTGAGCTTTATGGAACTGTTTGTAGCTTTTCTGCAAGCATACGTATTTACCTTGCTGGCCGCCTTTTTCGTGGGCAGCGCAACACACCACCACTAACCTAGTTAATCGTCTTTTGAGGAGACATTCCGTGATTAAAGCCGTTCGCACCGCTATGTGGACCTTGGGTCTGTTCATCGTGTTGGCTTCCCCAGCTGCTGCCCAAGAGCAAGCGTTCAGCATTCCATCGCAAATTGGTGCTGGCTTGGCTGTAATTGGAGCTGCTATCGGTATTGGCATGCTGGCTAAGGGAGCCGTTGAATCGGTTGCTCGTCAACCAGAAGCTTCGGGCACGATCCAAACACTGATGATTATCGCCGCCGCACTGATCGAAGGTCTTGCGTTTTACGCGGTTATCGTTTGTAGCTAATTCGCACGTCCCTTCAGCGTCAATCGATTCGTCGGCTGGCGCTGGAATGCAGACTGCAATTCCCAAGCACTGATAAGACCTTAGATTGGATGCAAGCAAGTCATGTCGCGTCGATTTCTCACTACCTTAGTAATTACAGCTTGGTTTGGCCTCGTATTGGCCGGTTCTGCAGTCCATGCGCAATCAGATGCGGATGCTGCCGAAGCCAAGGATACAGCTCCAGCTGCCGCCACCAGCGAACAGCCGGAAGACCATTCCACCGAGCCCACGGAAGCTAAGGAACCTGCAGCCGCGCACGAGCCGGCTTCAGCAGAGCACGGGGGAGAGCATCACGACACCGACCCGACGCATGCCAATGTCACGGATGCCCTGTACGAAGTCACCGACTTCCGCACCGACTTGGCATTCTTCACTGCAATCGTCTTCTTACTGTTGCTGGCGGGCCTGTATAGCGTGGCTTGGAAGCCCATTATGCAAGGTCTAGAAAAGCGTGAGCGACGCATCGCGGGAAACATTGAACAAGCTGAGCAAGCGGCCCAACAGGCCACCGCCAAGCTGGCTCAATACGAAGCGAAGCTAGCAACCGCAGCCGAAGAGGCACAGCAGATCGTGGCCGAAGCACGCAAGGATGCAGAAGCCGCCGGTCAAAAGCTGATTGCTTCAGCTCAAGAGGAAGCAGCCCGTCAACGAGATCGCGCTGTGGCTGATATCGAATCGGCTAAACGCGTCGCTCTCAGTGAATTGGCTGGCCAGTCCGCCGATGTTGCCATGTCGGTAGCCCAGCGGATCGTCGGACGCGAAATCAAAGCCGATGACCACCAAAGCTTGATTCAAGAGATGTTGTCCAAACTTCCCAGTAACAACTAACTGTCGGGTGTGAAACCGAAGGTAGCGATGCCCATCGATTCGCGTACGACGCCAGTTGAAGGAACATCGGAAACTGCTCCAAGGGTCCGCAGACGATTTGTAAGGCAATGATGACTGAGATCTCTCAACACGAAACCGTTCTTGACAGCGATCAACAGCAAGTCGGCGGGCTTTACGCCAAGGCCTTGCTGGCCGCCGCTGGCGATTCGGTAGACCACATCGTGGGCGAATTCGAAGCAGTGGTCAAAGAGTGTCTGGACACACATCCGAACCTGGAACAAGCGCTCTCCTCTCCTCGCATCACGCAGGAGCAGAAAGAGTCGATGCTAGATCGGATTTTTAACGGCCGTATCAATGGCACGTTGCTGAATTTCATCAAAATCCTATGCCGCCGCGGACGCATTGATTCCCTAAGAGCTATCCAAGTCACTTCCAAACTGCTTCGCGAAGAGCAACTCGGCAAGACACGGGTATCCGTCACTTCCGCACAACCGCTCAACGATGACCAACGGCATCAAATCGCCGAGCGACTTCGCCAAGCCTACGGTAGGGAAGCGGTTTTGGTCGAATCGGTCGATGCTGGCTTAATGGGCGGTATCGTACTGAAGATTGGCGATCAAGTCCTCGATGGTAGTGCCTCGGGCAAGCTTGATTCCCTAAAGAGTGCCGTCACCGACGGAGTGCAACGAGCCATTCGCGACCGCTACGAATCGCTGTTGTCCAACTAGCAGAATACAAGACATTATTTAGGTCGCACCAACGTTTGGCAGTCCGTTTGTTTGCCAGGCAGCATTGTTGCAAGACCATTTCCATCATTACATCTAATACTGTTTTCGGGGTAGGGCCATGAAGTTCAACTCGGACGAAATCGCCTCGGTGATTCAAAGAGAAATCGAAACGTTCGAGAATCAAATGGACGTCCGCGAAGTCGGAACCGTCCTGGAGGTTAGCGACGGTATCGCACGCGTGTACGGATTGTCCGGCGTCATGGCTGGGGAAATGGTGCAGTTTCCTAGTGGAGTTATCGGCCTCGCCTTTAACTTGGAAGAAAACTCCGTCGGTATCATTATTCTCGGTGACTACCTGACGATTAGTGAAGGCGACGAAGTCAAAGCCCTCGGCAAACTCCTGAGCGTGCCAGTCGGCGAGGGAATTATCGGCCGCGTGGTCGATCCCCTCGGCAACCCGCTCGATGGACGTGGCCCCGTCGAGTCCACCGAACAACGCCCCGTCGAAATCATCGCCACGGGTGTAGCAGAACGCCAACCAGTTCACGAACCACTGCAAACCGGGATCAAGGCCATTGATGCCATGACCCCCATCGGCCGTGGACAACGGGAATTGATCATCGGTGACCGTAAAACCGGTAAGACCTCGGTTGCCATCGATGCGATCCTGAACCAGAAGGACACGGGCGTTAAGTGCTTCTATGTAGCCATCGGCCAAAAGGACTCCTCGGTCGCCCTGGTGATTGAAACGCTGCGTAAGTATGGTGCAATGGACTACACCACCGTGGTCGTGTCAGGTGCCAGTACACCCGCTCCACTGCAATACATGGCTCCCTATTCGGGAACCGCAATGGCCGAGTACTTCATGTACAATGGTCAACACGCGCTGATCGTCTATGACGATTTGAGCAAGCAAGCGGTTGCCTACCGTCAGCTGTCGTTGCTGATGCGACGTCCACCAGGACGCGAGGCTTACCCTGGTGACGTGTTCTACTGTCACAGCCGGTTGCTCGAACGCTCTGCCAAACTGTCCGACGATTTGGGAGGCGGTTCGCTTACCAGCTTGCCAATCATCGAAACGCAAGAAGGCGAAGTTTCCGCCTATATCCCGACGAACGTGATTTCCATCACTGACGGACAAATCTACTTGCAACCCGACCTGTTCTTCAAGGGCATCCGTCCTGCGATGAACGCTGGGATTTCCGTCTCTCGAGTAGGTGCAGCCGCTCAGATCAAGGCCATGAAGAAGGTCGCCGGTAGCCTTCGCCTGGATCTCGCTTCCTTCCGCGAATTGGAGGCGTTTGCCCAACTTGGAACCGATCTGGACCCTGCCACCCAAGCACGTCTCGATCGTGGATATCGCATGGTGGAACTGCTCAAGCAGCCACTGTTTGAGCCCAAGAGCGTCCATGAGCAGGTCATCGGAATCTACGCAGCGACTCGCGGTTTGATGGATAGCGTTCCAGTCGAGAACGTCTCGGACTTCGAAAAGCAATTGGTCCAATTCATGCGTGATCGCAAAGCAGACGTGATGAAGAAGCTGGAAGATTCCAACGAATTGACCGCTGAGGTCGAAGAGGGCATCAAGGCGGCCATTCAAGAATTTGCGAAGACCTACAAACCTGCGACCTAAGCAGTTGTAGGTACGACACCAACCGTAGCTTTATTATTCCGGCGGCTTAGGCTTAGAGAACACATGGCAAACATCAGGGAACTCGATAAGCGACGCAAGTCAGTTCGCAATATTCGCAAGATCACGCGAACGATGGAATTGATCGCCACCGCGCGTTTCAAGAAGGCCATGGACCGGGCGGCCGCTGCCAATGACTACACCGAGCGAATCACGCAAATCGTGCGAGATCTGGCTTCGGCGGGTCTTGAGGTTTCGCATCCGCTCCTCGCCGAGCGAGCGACTGTCAAATCGTCCACAATGCTGATGCTAACTAGCAATCGTGGCCTATGCGGCGGTTACAACGGTGGTGTGATTCGTGCTGCCTTGCTGCGACGCAAGGAAGTTAGCGAAAGTGGCATCGAGCTCGATTTTGAGATCAGCGGCAAACGTGGCATCTCCGCCATGAAGTTTCGCGAGGTCAAGATTGATGAGATGTACACCCACTTCGAAGACCAACCCGCCTTTGAAGAAGTGGCAGCGATTGCCGACCGCTTGATGGAGGAGTTCACCTCCGGACGGATGGATCGCTTGGACGTGGTCTTCACCCGTTTCATCAGCGTTTCCAAGCAAGTTCCGGTCGTCGAGACGCTCCTCCCGTTCGCCCAGCCCACTGCGGAAGAAACAGCAAACGCATCTCCCGATGGGAAGAATGCGGATTACGAATTTCTTCCCTCGGCCGAGTCGATCTTGGAAGAGGTGGTACCAGCCAGTTTCCGAGTCAAACTGTTCAAGTGTTTTCTCGATGCTGCCGTGAGCGAGCAAATTGCTCGGATGGTAGCCATGAAGAGTGCAACCGAGAACGCCGGAGACATCATCAAGCAACTCTCGATGACGTTCAACCGAGCTCGACAATCCAAGATTACTCAAGAGATCATGGAAATCATTGGTGGTGTGGAAGCCATGGAAAACTAGTTACGAATCCCGAGGGGTTTTTAACCAGCTCCGCACACCACAAAACTTGGGCGATTTCCCGAAATCACTCATCCGAACTTAGTCAGCGGAATCCGCTCGAACCAAACCTCGCCAGCCCACACCGGCCAAGGCCCTATCCCAAACCATTCAGAAATCGATCCAAGCAAGGATTAACGAGATGTCGACTGCTACCGGAAACAAAGTTGGACGTATCACCCAAGTGATCGGCTCGACCTTCGATGTCGAGTTTCCTTTGGACCAGCTGCCACCAATTTACAATGCCGTCAAGATTCAATCGGACCTTAAAGGGGTGCAGATTGACCTCACCGGTGAAATCCAACAACACTTGGGTGGCGGACGCGTACGCTGCGTAGCACTCGGAAGCACCGAAGGTCTACAACGCGGTCTGGATTGCGTTGACACTGGCAAGCCGATCACCGTTCCTGTTGGACAAGCTACCCTGGGACGCGTCTTCAATGTATTGGGGCAGCCTGTTGATAAACGGGGTGACGTCGCAGCCGACGATTATTGGCCCATTCACCGCGCCGCTCCCACAGTAGATCAACTATCGACCAACACCGAGTTGTTTGAAACGGGGATCAAGGTCGTCGACCTGCTGACCCCCTTCGTGCGTGGTGGAAAAGCGGGTTTGTTCGGTGGTGCCGGTCTGGGCAAGACGGTTATTCTCACCGAATTGATCGCTCGTATCGCTAGCTCTCACGGCGGTTACTCCGTATTTGCCGGAGTGGGAGAGCGTACTCGAGAAGGCACCGACCTGTGGTTGGAAATGCAGGAAACTGAAATCGGTACAACCGGTCGCATGGTAATTGAGCAAACCTGCATGCTCTTCGGCCAAATGAACGAGCCACCAGGCTCACGTCTTCGCGTGGCTTTGGCCGCGTTGACCATGGCCGAATTCTTCCGCGATACAACCGGTGCAGATACGCTGTTGTTTGTCGATAACATCTTCCGCTTCTCGCAAGCGGGTAGTGAAGTATCGGCTCTGCTCGGACGGATGCCCTCCGCGGTAGGTTATCAACCTACACTGGCCACAGAAATGGGTGCCCTCCAAGAACGAATTACGTCGACGAAGAAGGGTGCCATCACTTCGGTACAAGCCGTATATGTACCTGCGGATGACCCGACCGACCCCGCTCCTGCCACAGCCTTCGGTCAGTTGGACGCGTTTATCTATCTAGAGCGTTCGATCTCCGAAAAGGGTATTTATCCTGCCATCGATCCTCTGGCGTCCAACAGCCGGATTCTGGATCCGCAATACGTAGGGGACCGCCACTACAATATCGCCCGTCGCGTTCAAACGATCCTCCAACGCTACCGTGAATTGCAAGACATTATTGCCATCCTAGGTGTGGATGAATTGAGCGAAGATGACAAGATGGTCGTGCATCGCGCCCGACGCATCGAACGCTTCCTGTCGCAACCCTTCTTGGTGGCTGAAAAGTTCATTGGTCGTCCTGGAGAAATCACCACGATTGCCGATACGATTCGCAGCTTCGAAGAAATCTGTGATGGCAAGTGGGATCACCTGCCCGAAGCGGCCTTTATGTATGTCGGCTCCATCGAGCAAGCCGAAGAGCAAGCCAAACGCATGGCTGCTGAGAGCAAGAAATAAGCCGCCCCGAACCTCCCGAGGTAGGTCGAATTCCAGCGGTGTGGTCAAGTCAAAATTGCCCGCCGCTGGTGTCGAATCCACCTTGTAGTCAATCCTCCCCCAAGTGAATCCACCCTCTAGTCTGTAGGCAGCTCTTGAGCTGGAAAGTTATCAAACATGAGCGACTTGCGATGCGTGGTAGTCACGCCTGAGCAAACGGAATTGGACGTCACAGCAGATTCCATTACCGTACCGTTGTTCGACGGTGAAATGGGAATTCTCAAGGGGCACAGTCCGTTGGTAGGCCGATTGGGATACGGCGCACTCAATGTGAAGAACGCCAGCCAAACGGACAGCTATTTCATTGAAGGAGGCTTCGTGCAAGTCTCTGAGAATGTTGTTTCCGTCTTGACCGATAAACTGGTCCCCTTGAGCGACATTACAGCCCAAGCGGCGTCCGACGCTATGCAAGCGGCTCTAGCGATGCCAATGAGCAAACCCGAAGATACGGTCGTTCGGACCAAAGCCGTCAGTCGTGCTCAAGCAATGACCCGCGTCGCCGGGTAGTTTTAGTGGCTTGATGGCGGTAGGTAATACGGGATAATCCAAGCCGATGAATTCCGCAACGCGAAACGAGTTTGCGTTTGCGATTCCTCTCCTAATATGCCTTTTATGGCTGTTTTCTCCGGGCTTGATCGACTCGGAAGTCCCCGCGTTCCGCGATGGCTTTCATTTCTACTATCCCCAACTCGAATGGCTCGACCAACGCCTCCAGCACGGCGAGCTATTTCCAAGCTGGAATGCGAACGAGGGCCTCGGCGTTTCGACCGATGGCCAACCGAGCGTTGGCCTCTACTATCCACCGCGCGTCCTCTTCCTGATCCCTGGACTATCGCTACCGCAGCGATACAGTTTGTACATCGTGGTGCATCTAGGACTTGCTGCCTTGGGCATGCGATATGCCAGCCGATCGATGCGATTCTCTCGTGCGGCCAGTTGGCTAGCTGCGATCAGCTTTACACTTAGCTGCCCCGTCATTTTCCAACATTCCAACCTGATCTATCTATGCAGTGCCGCATGGATCGGATTCGCGCTCGGGGCCATGGCGCGCTTGATGCGATTCGAAAGACCACAATGGTTAGCTAGTTGTTGCGTATTTAGCACTGCCTGCAGCCTCATGCTGCTCTCGGGAGATCTACAAACGGCGGTCAATGCCATTGCGATTCTCTCACTAGCAATCGTGACGAGGAGTCTACGAGCGTGGCCGTTTCCCAAAGTGAATCAGGCACAGCAACGGCGCGAGATCGAACGTTTTCTACAGCGTTGCCTCTGGATGCTGCTTACCCTTGTCTTGATAGCCTCAGCCACCGCCATTCAATGGATCCCCGCTCGGCAGTGGGCCGGCCATACGGGTCGCCTCAGCCAGGTCCAGCTGCCGAGCGCGAGCCATCCGCAAGTTCAAGCCATCCTTGCCGAGGCAAGCGAACATTCCTCCGGCAGTTCGTTGATGATCTACGACTTCAGCCTCTCTCCGTGGCACCTGCTAACGACCCTTTGGCCGACACTCGGGGGGAATTTCCAACCCGAGAATTCTCGCTGGTGGGACGCCCTTCCGAGCGAGGGACGCATGTGGATTCCATCGCTCTATTTCGGTTGCCTTCCAGCTCTGCTGGTGCTCTCCACGCTCTTTCCAGCCTGCTGGCGACGCTGTCAATCGCTCATGGGCAGATTCAAGCGTTGGCCACAACTCTCCGGCGGGAGTCGGTCCCCAGGAATGGCGAAACCTACCGCACGCGTCGATCAACCATCGAACACTTCCGTCCCGCGCCCTCGCGGAGCGGATCCCCACGCGCAGCAGAACAAGTTTGCGTTCCCCCAAAATTCCACCGGACAACGCGCGGTGAACAAAGCCTCGCGTTGGTTGATCGGGCTTTTGCTATTCTCGCTACTAGCATCGATAGGCAACTACTCGCCGATCTGGCTGCTGCGTCAGCTGCTGACCGGAGTTGGTTGGGATGCGTTGGCTGCAGCGCTCCCCAAAGACCACTACGGCACCGTCTATTGGTTGCTGACGGAGATCATTCCGGGTTACCCTAGTTTTCGCTATCCGGCCAAATGGTCGATTTGGTTCATTGCCGCAGCGAGTTTACTCGCTGCCTATCAGTACAACCAAACTTCGACCTTACGCGTGAGCTCACCAGCGGCTCAAGCCGGACGTTCACTGTTCTTCGTCCTCTCTGCATTGGCCTGCGTTGTGGCCGTACTAGCCTGGTGGACCTCCTTCGCGGGCTATGGCTCTGCGGTAGATCGCTGGTTGGCATCACGCGCGGCAGACCCTTGGTTGGGACCTCCCGTCTCCAACGCTGTCGCCCAGGCGGTGGCACTGGCTTGCGCGGTCCCCGTCTGCGTGCTGCTGTTGGTAAAACGCACCGATAAGATATTGGTCATCACGCTGGTCGAGATGACGCTGGTCGCGAACATGTGGATCACATTTATCGAGGTGCCCGGGGCCCCCCAGACGCTTCCTTCCGATGCGTTCGTGTGGGCCAACGGAGCGGCAGCCAATGCGATGCAAGATGCAGGGGGAACTCAGGCAAACAAGGGGAACTCTTCCGGAGTCGCTGCACGGCAGCAAGCCACCTATCAAATGCAGTTCTTGCTAGGCAAATTGGGACAGCTTTCAGGAGTCCGTAGCCTGCATGCGACCCAATCGCTCGACCCGCAGGCTGTTCGACACATCAAGAGTTGGCTGCGCCGCACAGATGACATGACCACCGCCCAATCGGAACTCGATTCTGTCTTGCGCTACCTGGGTGTCACACATCGCTTGGTGCGCGAGCAATTCGAGGAGCAACCCGCCGCGTTTACCTGGCATGCCATTGCTGCACCGGCAGCCCTATGTGAGTTAGCCGCGACCGATTTCGAAGCTGGCAACGCGCGTTCATCCCCCGCCGCCTATCAGTGGGTCGACTCCGGCACACTGGACGTTTCCATCGAAGCAGGGCAGGGGTGGAGTCGGCTGACCGTGCGTCAGTTCAATGATGGAGGCTGGGCGGCTCAGGGGTTGGTGGAAGGAGCCTCCCGGGCTATCCCGCTACCCATTGAACAGGGGCAACTATTCATTACCATCGACCTCCCGGTCAATTCACAAGCGATACGCATTCGTCGAACTCGCTAGCGTTTCGCCCTCGCCACCTCCGCAGGCAAGGGGGGGCGGAGAGCCCCGGTGCGCGTCAAGCCGGCTCAATCCCTGCCGAGAATGCTAACGCACAGTCGGCCCACAGTCGGAGCACACCGAGCAGTCGTGGTGAAAGAAGCGTGATGCAAGCAGCGTGGTGAAAGAAGCGTGGTGAAAGAAGCGTGGTGAAAGAAGCGTGGTGAAAGAAGCGTGGTGAAAGAGGCCGTCTAGTCCAGCACCAGCGAAGAGTTCTCTGGCTGGCCCAGCGCAGCCGCGTTCTACTAGGATGCCCCAGCCTGGCAGGCCGCCAGCACCGACGACTGCACTGCCCAATCATGAGCGTAATCGAATTGCGATTCTTTTTCGTCACGAATCACTTGAGCCATATCCGCAGCATCGCCGACATAGCGCGGAAACTTGGGGAATTGGATCTCTTGAGCCCCAGCCCGATACTCGCCCTGCGGCTGGGCGAGTGTCATGATGGCCGTCGGATTATCGAGCGGTTGAATATGGAATGTACCTTGGCTTCCACACACTACAAAATGCCTGCGCGCAAAACCATTGACTTCCATGGCACTCGTCTTAACCGTTGCCAGGGCTTGGGGGTATTGGAAGACCGCCAACATATTATCGCGCAGCTCATCGGCCTGCGTCGTTGAATGATGCGCACCGAATGCAGTTATCTGCTGAGGTGCTCCCAGAACACCGACGACCAGGTCGATGATGTGACACCCCAACTCGAACATCATGCCGCCAGAAAACTCGGCCAACTCCTGGCGTGAGGCAGGCGGAACCACCTTGCTCATCACTGTATGAACTTCGAAGACATCGCCCAACCACCCCTTAGCAAGGCACTCCCGCAGAAGCACGACCGCCGGGTTGTAGCGGTACATGTATCCCATTTGCACCATCAGCTGCTGGCGTTGCGCCTGATCCAACAAGCGACGGTAGTCGGGCAGGGAGTCCCCGGCCGGCTTGTCGAGATGCACATGCATTCCGGCCGCAACACACCGTTCAGCTGTGGCTAGCAGATCGCGCACCTGAGTTTCGACCACTACCGCCTGCAAGCCTGGAGTATTGAGAAGCTGCTCTTCAGTCATCCAAGGCAAGCCCTGGAATGCAGGCTGTTTTTCCGCCTGCTGACGCAATTTAGGGTCCGGCTCACAGATCCCAACAACCTCGTAGTCTGACGAATTGCGATAGACCGAAAGTTTAGTTGCGTGCGCGTGCCCGACACCGATTTGCCCAATTTTGATCGATTGCCTAGCAGGAGTGGTGCTCTGCGCCCTAGCTCTATTCACGGCGAACGCGCCTGCGGCCAAGACTCCACTGCCTACAACTTTGCGTCGATTGATTTGCATTGATTACTTCCCAGATTCGATTAATTGTTCGAATTCCAGCTCGCTCAGTATTTGGACACCCAGCTGCTGCGCTTTTTCTAGTTTGCTGCCCGCCTTTTCACCGGCGACCAGATAGTCTGTTTTTTTGGAAACGCTGCTCGAAGCGCGGCCTCCGAGCTGCGCGATGAGCTCTTGGATCTGCTCGCGCTGATATCGCACGAGCGTCCCCGTCACGACCACCGACTTGCCGGTCAACACCGTTGAGACTTGGGCTTTATCGGGATCGTAGAGCGGACTCTCCAGCGACACTCCAACGTCCCGCAAATCGGAAAACGTTTTCTGTCCAACCTCGCTATGAAGGCACCCCCACAGGCTCTCGGCGATAATCGCACCAATTTCCTCGAGTGCGGCCAGGGCCTGAACACTCGCATCCATCAATTCATCCAGAGACCGAAAGTTGCGGGCAATAATTTTACCCACGGTCTTACCCACGTGGCGAATTGAAACGGCTGATAGAACGCGAGCCAAGCCACGCGTCTTGCTGGCCTCAATTCCCGCCAGTAATTTCTGCGCCTTGCGTTCACCAAATCCTTCGAGAGTCAGCAGCTGTGATTCGTCCAAACGATAGAGATCGGCATAATCATTTACGAGCTGGGCATCGACGAGAAGGTCCACAATCTTCTCCCCAAGGCCGTCGATATCCATGGCGGAACGACTAGCGAAGAACCTGAGTCGTTGTCGTAGCGTGGCGGGGCAAGCTGGATTGACACAACGAATGTAGACCCCTCCCTCATCCTTCTCCAATAACGAACCACACTCTGGGCATTCCGTAGGAAACGGGAACGGCTCAAGCTCAGTCTCCCGCCGATGCAATTCGACGCGTACGATATGCGGGATGATCTTGCCAGCCTTCTCAACCACCACCCAATCGCCAACCCGCACATCTTTCCGCTCAATCTCTTCCGCATTGTGCAAGCTGGCACGCGAGACCGTAGTACCGGCCAGTTGAACCGGTTCGAGTTCAGCCACCGGCGTGATTGCACCGGTCTTACCGACCTGGACGCGAATGGCATTCAGCCGCGTAATGGCTTCGTACTTTTCGATTTTGTAGGCGACGACCCAACGTGGCGATTTACTGGTGGAGCCGAGTTGCTCGCGTTGGGAGAAGGAATTGACCTTCAAGACCAAGCCATCGACTTCGAAATCGAGTTCATGCAAATCGGCCTGCAGCTGATCGATTTTTGCCAACACATCGTCCGCAGAGGCAAAGCGGTGAACATGCGGTGTCGCGGGCAGGCCGAACCCCTTGAGCTCCTCTAAGAAGTCGAGGTGAGTGGTCGCCTGCACCCCTTCACAATATCCCAGTCCGTGACCAAAGAAACGCATTCGCCGCTGCGCAGCCTGCTTGGGATCCAACAGCCGAATTGCTCCTGCTGTTCCGTTGCGAGGATTGGCGAATGGGGGCAGGTTTTCTTGAGCGCGGCGGAGGTTCAAGGCGGCCAAATCGCTATTGGTCATGTAGACCTCGCCGCGGACCTCCAGCAGCGGCGGGGCATTGCCATGCAACCGCAGCGGGACGTCGGAAATGGTGCGAATATTGTGGGTGATATCGTCGCCAACTTCGCCGTTGCCTCGCGTCACCGCACGAACCAACTCACCGTCTTCGTAGATGATGGCGGCAGCCACCCCGTCGATCTTCAACTCCAACACCCACTCCACCGACTCGACTTCGAGGCTCTTCTGAACTCGGCTGAGAAAACTCGCGAGCTCCTCCAAGCTGTAGGTGTTCTCAATCGAGAGCATCGGGATGCGATGGGCAACTTGTTTCAAGTCGCCAACAACCTCTTCGCCAACCCGCTGCGTAGGACTGTCCGCAGTGATTAGCGAGGGATGAGCCGATTCCAACTCAGCCAAAGAAAGCATCAAGCGATCGTATTCTAGATCACTGATCGCTGGCTGGGCGTCTAGATAGTACAGACGATCATGGTGACGGATCTGCTGCCGGAGCTGTTCCACTTGCTGCTGAGGAGTCGTCATCGATCACGCTTTGGTCTTGTGGCTGCAAGCGGAAGGCAGGCAATCTACCCGAAGTAGGCGCTACCAACCGCTTCGTCAGCGACATCAATAGACTCCGGCCAATTAGGCCAAATCTCGATCTTCGAACAACAGCAGTGCTAAGAACATCGCCAACATTATGTAGAGCAGGCAGTATATCAAGTTCCCGGAAAGCAAGGACATCGTGATCCTACTTTCCGCATCGATAGCAGCTTGCAGCGAAAAGTGCTCGAGGATCGGAATGATTGTGGCGACGAGCTGTGCCACAAACCGGACGATCTCAAAGCCATCTTGAGTGCTGCTCACTAGGGAAGTCGTCAAATTACCGAGGACATAGATGGCGAAGCAAACCGACAAATTGGCGAGTTGCGGCAAGCGTGTTGCCAAGGCCACACTAATTGCTGTCAGCACGATCGATTGCATGAATGCCATGACCAAGCCAGGGATGGTAGCGATCATTTCCAAATGGCACTGTTGCCAATTCGGGGCTTCGGTCGACATTTCGCGAGCTTCGTAGATCGGCTTATAGGCAACGGCCACCAGTTCAAACGTTCCAAGAATGACGAACATCAACATCAGCACCCAGAAGATCCCCATGAACTTGCCGATGATGAAGCTGCGACGCTGGATGGGCTTGCTCAATACGGTCAGCGCGGTCTTGCCTTCAATCTCTTCACTGATAGAGCTGCTCGCTGACCAGATCCCTTGAAAGGCGGCTAACAACATGATGGTCGTGATACCGCAGTCTTTCAGCAATTTGATGTCTTCGCCAAAAGTATTGAACGACAAATACTCATACAGGCTAATCGACACGATGCCGATAATCATGAGCACCAAGAACAAGGGTTGTGCCAGCTCATTCTTGATCGTGGCCAACGATACCGCGGATACTCGCGGAGCCACCGCTTGCTGCAACAAAATCACCAGTCCCAGCAGGACGATTGAAATCGCGCCGATCAACAAGGTCGCCGCTTGCGGAACAGGGGGTTGTGTCACCGCAACGAAGGTGATCAAGGCGTCGTCGATCTCGCGGTTCTGGATATGCAGCTGCGTGCCGACTTCGTAAGGAATCGGCAAATCTTCAATGCGTTGGGTACGATTCCAGCTCACCGGCTCATCGGCCTCGACCCGTATCGGCACGCGGTTGAATTTGAGTGTCTCGGCTGCGTCCCCCAGCAAAACCTGCTTGTCGCTAGTGATCTCAATACTACGCAACAACTCCAGGTCCAAGGGAACATCGATGGGCACATAGGCCGGTTCACCCTCGGCAGCACTGCCTGGCACGGTGCGGGTAAACGTAATCTTGCCCGTCGTAAAGATCTGCGGGAGGCTCTCAAAGGCCGCGATGGGCTGCTCGACAATCGGTTGCCCAAGCCCCAGTCCAATCCCCCAAATCGCTGCTCCCACAAAAACAACGGTCAGGGCTGTAATACTCAGCATGCCAGCCACCCCTTCGCTAAGGGTGCTAACGGCGTTCTTGGCAGCTTGACGCGATGGACAAAAAACCAACGCCCATCCCACAATTGCACAGCACAGCGTCAGCGCAATCCCCAGCATCAAGGGCTCTTGGAGTGCAGCCTCCCCCTTCAATTCGGGTGGCAAGCTGAACCAAATCCCCGCCGTTAGTGCGGCGGTGATCCCTGCCGCAACCGCATGGCCCGCAGAAGAATGCGAAAGTCGTTCCCAAACCGGAATCGTCGACAGCAATTTAAAGAGGAGCACCAAGCAGACCAGCACTACAATTCCGATTGCGAGCCCTGCAGCCAGGAACCAAATCGGAGTCAACCATGCGGTCATCCAAGAATTTTCGGCCTGACCAAGCGGTCCAACCGGGAAGCTAAGTGGCAATTGAAGCATGTCGAACTGCTAGCCGTATAGGGAATCGATGAAGAATCAGGGGGAAATATGCCGTACAGCCGCCATAGGGGAGCAGTCAGACGGGGACGCCCCACTCAGCCAGCCACTGAAAACCCAATCGGTCCAGCAACTGTGCCTATCGGTTACAGCATTGGGGCTCTATTCTGACTCAGCCATCGCCGAACGTCGACATGCTGGCAGTCAAGGAATCGAGAAAAAATAGAGCTTGGGGCCAGTATGGCGCGATTGAGTCATCCTGGCATTACGTTTAGGTGGGTCAGCCGGTTCACCCCACCAACGCGTTTGGGCCAAAATTGCTGAGCTTGCTCCAACGCGGCCCGACTTCTTTTGGGTTGCAGGAGGCTGGCCGGAGAGGCTGGCGGACGCTGACTAGCTGAGCCAAGCCAGGGTCCGGAGTGGATATTGTGCTTACTGGCGACCGGTGCTTACTGGGGTCTGACCACACCTGACGCTCTCCCCCCCCCCTATAACCGCTTGTCCTGAGCAACAGCAAAATCGCTCCAACTTGCTTGGCCAATTGCAGACCAATTCTCCTCAGCGGTCACGATATGGCGATGCAATCGGTGTGCAATAGCCTCCCGAAACCTCAGCAGCTCTTCGTCCTCTCCCTCGACCTCCAGCTGCACGCTGCGGTCGTCGACGTTGCAAACCCGTCCAACCACCTCGAAATCGGCGGCCAAATCTGCCACCGTCACGCGAAATCCAACCCCCTGCACGCGGCCGGTGTAGCGTATGAATAGTCGTTCCATTGAGCAATTCCTTTAACTGGTTCCCGATTGTTTCCTACTGCATCCAGCCACCACGGCTAACCGTCTCGCCGGTACCCATCTCGCGTTCAATGCTGGGCTGGCCGGTAAGCATCCTGGCTCGTGACCGATAAATATTCTGGCTAGTGACATTCTGGCTAGTGACATGGTGAATAAACTCGGGGCGAGCTCATCAGGACGCATGCCACGCCTTGCCCCCTCTCTCACCGCAACCACTCCCTGTGGTCAGAGCCCCGAGATACGTGGCGAGGCCCCAAGCATAGCGAGCAGCTCGCCGGCCGTACCGAATCTTGTGGAATGGGGAAGACAATGCGGGAGATGTTGCCGTGTCTTGCCGTCCAGTGCCGTGCCGATCAACTGACGTTTGCTGTCCTCCCCGGGGCACAGGCCCGATTCCGGTGCCCCCCGCTCTTCACTCTCCCCCAAGTTGCTATTGACCCAAAATGGACAGCCACGTAATGTCGCGCGACTATGAGTACACATCTTACAAAAAGTCGACGATTGAGTATTGCCCCGCTGCTTTTCGCGATTGCCGTTGGTGGTTGCTGCAGTTTCGTACAGTTCGCAGCGCCGACGGTTGCTTGCGCGCAGGAAGCACAGTCCGGCGTACTGTTGCTCAAAACGCCCAAGAACTTGGAGTCCGTTGTAAGCGGCCAACTCTCGCTCAAAGGCGACACGTACGAAGTGGTCGCGGCGGAGGATTCGCGAGTTTGGATTCCTCGAGACCGAGTGCTCTTCGTCGGCCGAGACATTTTGGATGCCTACGAATTCAAGCGGAACGGCATTGTGAGCTGGAGCGTGGGGGATCACTACCAACTAACGCGTTGGTGCCTTATCAACCAATTATTGGAGCAAGCGACAGAGCACTACACCGAAGTCGCCAAACTTGCCCCAGGACATCGTCGTGTGAGCCAATTGTCAGTGGAGCTGCAGAAGAAGCTCTTAGAAGATGGAGAGTTTCGCGACTACTTGGGACTCCCACCGCTGATCGCTGCCTCCTCCAACCAATTCGCCCCACAACCGGTGCCGGGAGAGTCGGTCATCGCCGCCAGCGGTTCAGACGTGGCCCCGATTCGGCCCGAGGTCTCCCTGTGGTTCTCGCAGAAGGTCCAGCCGATCTTGATCAATCGTTGCTCCCAATCGGGATGCCATGGCAGCGCAAGCCACAACGGCCTGCGATTGTTGGAACCGTATGCAAAGTCTTATGCCCGGCTCAGCACGGCCAACCTCCTCAGCGTCCGCAACTATTTGGGAACCGACGCCAATTCTGCCGCGCCCTTGGTAAGCTATGCAATCAACGCGCACGGGCAACAGCGTGCCCCTGGCATCGGCTTCAATGAGCAGGAGTTGGTGCATGAGCTCCAATCCTGGATCGCCTTCGCTCGATCTCCCGTCATGCCTGCACTGGCAACATCGACCACCACCGAGGGTGCGCAGACGGCGGCCTACCAAGCCCCCACCACCGCCCCCCCTTCAGACTGGACACCCGTCCGGCCAGGAAATTCCCAATTGCAAATGGTCCCACTCCAAGCCAATCCCGAAGCGGATGGAAGTCAAGTTGCGGGCTTCAGCGCGCAGGACCAGCCCCCCACGATGGATGAGATTGACGCTTTGGATCACAAACTGCGCCAGATGTTGGGCGAATCCCCCGCCCCCGCTTCTGCCCGTTCGACCGCACCGCCAACCCGCGAAAGCATCGACCCCTTTGATCCAGCGGAATTCAACCGCCGCGTCCTAGAACGCCAATTGCCCCAATAAGCCCTAATAATTAGACCAGCTGGGCCTCTCTGCCCCAACTAGCCCATCTCTACGGCTAGGCGAATTGCGATCGGGCATTAGAATTTTGTCCTGAGTCTGGAGGTCGCGCCTCCCCAATTCGCTTTCGAGTCATCCATCAGCAAGGTTTTGATTTTGTTACGTTCACACACATGCGGACAACTGCGTAGCTCGCACATCGGCCAGACAGTTACGCTATGTGGCTGGGTTGACAAGAGTCGCGACCACGGCGGGACGATGTTCATTGACCTGCGAGACCGTTACGGCAAAACGCAAGTGGTGGTAAACCCCGACAGCGGCGAACAGGCCCTGGAAGTTGCCAAGGAGCTGCGTGGTGAAGACGTGGTGCTCATGGAAGGCATTGTCAGTCCTCGTCTGGAGGGGAAGGACAACTCCAAGTTGCCAACCGGCGAAATTGAGATCCGAGCGAGCCGAGTGGAAGTACTCAATGCGAGCAAGACTCCTCCGTTTTTCCCCAATCAGCAGGAAACCCCAGGCGAAGACTTGCGATTGAAGCACCGCTATATCGATTTGCGCCGGCAAACGATGCAGCAAACGCTAGTGCTGCGCAGCAAAATCATCAAATTGATGCGAGACTATTTCGCTGAAAATGACTTCATCGACGTAGAAACGCCCATCCTGGGCCGTAGCACGCCAGAAGGGGCCCGAGACTATTTGGTGCCCAGCCGAGTGCACTGGGGACAATTTTTCGCGCTGCCGCAATCTCCCCAGCTTTACAAACAGATTTTGATGGTCGCTGGCTACGATCGCTATATCCAAGTGGCGCGTTGTTTCCGCGATGAGGACTTGCGGGCCGACCGCCAGCCGGAGTTCACTCAGTTGGACATGGAAATGTCCTTCGTCGATGCAGACGACGTCATGGGCATGATCGATGGTTTGATGTCCAAGCTCGCCAAAGAGCTGCTGAATATCGATCTTCCCGCCAGTTTGCCACGCATGACCTACGACGACGCGGTTCGTCGCTTTGGCAGCGATGCTCCCGACCTGCGTTTCGGCATGGAGATCGTCGACTGTAGCGATTTTGCGAAGCAGAGCGAATTCCGAGTCTTCCGCGGCGCCGTCGATGCGGGAGGATTTGTGCGTGGGATTAAAGTGGACAAGCGTGCCGAAGAATTTTCCCGCAAACGAATTGATGAACTGACGGAGTTTGTAAAACACGATTTCGGTGCTAAAGGACTAGCATGGTTCCGGGTTGAACCCGATGGATCACTTTGGTCTCCCATCAGCAAGAACGTCGAACCAGCCGTCTTGGAGGGTTTCAAGAGTCAGTTCGCCGCAGAACCTGGCGACTTGCTGTTGCTACTGGCTGACACCTGGGAAGTTACCTGCAAGGGACTCAACGGCTTGCGCCGTCGCCTCGGAGCCGAACTGAAGCTCTACGATCCCGCTGAGATGCATTTCTCTTGGGTCGTTGAATTCCCCATGTTCGAGGAAGATGCGGAAGAGAAACGCTGGGTAGCAATGCACCACCCTTTCACAGCACCTCGACCGCAGGATCTGCCCTCGCTCAAAGAAGCACCTCATCAGTGCCGAGCCCAAGCCTACGACTTAATCGTCAACGGGTACGAAGCGGGCGGCGGGACCATTCGTATTCACGACTCTCAAACCCAGCAAATCGTCTTTGACCTCCTGGGAATGGACGAAGAGACGGCCCAAGATCGATTTGGTTTCCTCCTCAATGCCCTCGGCTACGGGGCACCTCCACACGGAGGTATCGCACTGGGGATCGATCGCGTCGTTATGCTGTTTGCAGGTCTCGACAATATTCGCGATTGCATTGCCTTCCCCAAGACGCAAAAGGCCATGGACCTCATGACAGAGGCTCCTGGTGCCGTCGACAAGAAGCAGTTGCACGAACTGCACATCGAAATCGAAACTCCCCCCGCGAAGGCGTAGTCGCAGCCTTTTGCCAAGGAAAATCGCCTTACACACCGCCCAAACAATCGATTTGGACGGTTGCAGTGGATGACTTGAGTTCAACCTAGAGGGCAGGGCATTGCGTCCTCAGGGACCGGCGAATGCGATGGTCGCCTCGTTCACGACCTGTCCGCTCAACCGCAGGAGCCGCTCAACCGGAGAAGCCACTCAACCGCAGGAGCCGCTCAACCGGTGGAGGTGGAGTGCGGACCTAAGGCAAGACTCCAATCGGTTCAGCGGCCGCAGCGTTCAAGTCCACCGAACGCACCACCAGGGAACATGCCGCCGCACCGGATGCACGAAGCTCAAAAGTGCTTCGCCATAGGGTTTCTCTGCAGGCCGCTCTCTACCCCTTCTCTGCAAACCGTGCTGGCTTACCGATGCTCCCCAGCCCCACGATCCAAAGCTAGATATTACGGATATCAATCAAGCTTCCGGGCCTGCCCACAAGGCACAGCCCCAATCGCTAGCATTGCTTCCACCGATCGACAATACGCCAAATTGCACTCGACATAAGACGCATTTTCTGCGACTAAATTTAGTCAGGGCTCGTCGCATCGATCCGGTCCACGCAACACTAAAAACTCAGGAGTGATGGTCGTGAACACTCACTGCACCCAAGCAATCTACAAGGTAATGACAATTCTCTTGCTAGGCACCCTGCTCGTCGCTGAAGCCCAAGGGCAAGAGACTTCGAAGCCGTGGTGGAACCCATTCGCCACCACGATCGACAGCAGCGACGGCTCGAGTTCAGATTCCGAGGCGGTACGCAGCAGTTCCTTCTTCAACGATCCAAAGCCAACTGCTGACAAACCGTCTAAGAAGGGCTCCTTTTTTAAGATGCCTTCAATGCCTTGGCGCGGAACCTCCAGCTCTGGCTCTACTCTAAAGAAAATGACGCGTTCGACGAAGAACATGTTCAGCAGTACCGTCGACTTCATGAACCCGTTCGATAGCTCACCAGCTCCCGCAGCCAGCAATAGCTTTCGCGATCAGGGCTACCAACCTCAAAAATCTCGTGAACCCATTGTGGAAACTCGCTCCGGGAGCGGGATGTTCGGCTGGTTATGGCGCGAAGAGAAAACGGAAACTCCCGTCTCCGTCAATGATTGGCTGAAGCAACCCAATCCTCTGCTCGCACAGTGAAGCTTAGAGAGCGTTTCCGAGGCTTAGACATCCCGTTGCCCCATGCGGCTTGGTGCCAGTTGCCGAAACGGCTCATTACAATCGCCACCCGCTGAGTGAGGGATTGTTGAAATCGCAAACCGCTGAGTGAGCAAGGCCCGAGCGTCTGCCGCGGCAGAGCGATTGGGAACTAGCGATCGGGGGCATTGGTGGGCCTTGGCCCCGCTAGTGCAACTCTCAGATCGCAGACATTGGTGCCCGTTGCTCCCGTCCGGATCAAGCCTCCGACTCGTGCAAAGTAGTGGTAGGCGTCGGCACGACTCAAATAGTCCTCCGGTCGTACTCCGGCCCGTTCCGCAGCTTGCCACAGTGGCGCATCGAACATCGCGCCAGCCGCATCGGTGGGGCCATCCTCACCATCGGTCCCGCCGGAGAGAAAGACAAGCGGACGTGGGTACAGCGCCGGATTGGGCCAATCCGCCTTCACCAGCCCGTCGAGAACCGCCAGCGTCAATTGCTGATTGCGACCACCTTTTCCGGGCTGCTGGGGGAGTGTAACTGTCGGCTCTCCGCCGCTGATCCAGCAATCGACCTCTTCCTGCTGCATCACTTGTGTAGCGGCTTGTGCGGCATGGCACGCAACCTGGCTGACATCCCCCTCCACGGCTCTGGCGGCTTGCATGACGTAGCGGTATCCCAATTCGACCGCTTTGACGCCAGCCGCATCTACGGCGTCCGAATTGTTGCCAAGAACGATGTACTCGCGTGAATCCTGCCGTGGCGAATCGAGGGGCGGTGAAGCGTTTTGCTCTGCCACCAGTGCTTGCAGATATTGAACGATGCGTTGTAGGGCGGGGTCCTCCAGCAGCTGCAGATCCTCCAAAGCGGCCAACGCTTGGCGAGGTTCGCGCTCGCTGCCAGCAACGGTGGGGCCTGACGCAATCGTCTCAATCGGATCTCCCAAGCAATCGGAGATAGCTAGCGTAATCAAACGTTGGCCATGGAATTGGGCCGCCAGCCCACCTCCCTTCACCAAGCTCAAACAGCGACGTATCAAATTCAGCTGATCAATATTGCCGCCGGCGGCTGCCACGCGTTGGGCGACCGCCTGTTTATCCGCCAGCTCGAGCCCAGGTGGCGGAGCGACCAACACGGCCGACCCTCCTCCCGACAATAGACACAGCAAGAGATCCTCAGCCGTGCAACTGCGTACGATGTCAAGAATCTGTCGCGTCCCCTCGACCGCCGCTGGCGTCGGTACATTCATACCGGCAGGTCGCGCGGTGTGCAAATGGATCTGCCCCGTATCCCAGTTCGGGTCAAACGTCTCGGCAGGACAATTGACCCAACCCACGCAGGGCGGAGCAGATTTATCCTGCTGAGAAAAATGCTGCTGCAGCTGCTGGTAGAAGGCGGCCGCCATGGCACCCGAGGCTTTTCCCGCACCCACCACCACGATCCGTTTCAACTTTGATAAATCGACCCACACATCGTCAATGCAGAACGCATCCGGCTCCCAAACCAGTTTCGATTCAAACAGCCGCGCCGGCTTCACCGCCTCGATGCCGGCCTGCCAGATCTCCAAGGCATCGCTGCGAAGTTTGTCGGATGGAGAGGTCGAAGCATCAGGGTTGAGGGGAGGCATCCGCAGGAACAATCTCGTCGGGAAACATGGAGAGTGGCGAAGTCACGAAGCTTCGCCGATTGTGAGCTGGTGTGATGGCGCTAAATATAATGTTCTCAAGCACGATATCACACTCCCCACGGCATTCCGACAAGAGTCGAAACTCATCACCGGAGACCATAAAGCGATACAGTTCTACCGGCACAACGTCCCCCACATTCCCCTGAATTAGTTGCCCCAGGCTGGGCCCAGCTTGATTGTCGTAGACCAGCAGGCCACTATCGAGTCCGCGCGTCGCGCGTAACACGCGTGCTTGTGCGGAGACTCGCACGAGCTGGCCCCGGTCAATTTTTGCACCGGCACTGCGCACTCGGAGGGAAGCCCCCTCGTAGCCTCCCTCCAGCTCTTCTGCTGGAGAATGCTCTCGAGTCGACTTTTGATAGGCCGCCAGACGCAATCCAGCACCGGTCCGGTCATCTCTGGCTGGCACCAACTCCACGCGTAGATCGACCTGCTCTTCGAGTCGCCTTTGTTGCGTCCACCCCACATCGAGCATTTCACTCAGATTGCTAAAACTCCCTCCCGGTAAGGGCACCGCATGCCATGTGCTGCGCGCACTGGCATCGGCCAATTGCCAATGCACATGCAGGGTCGCCGGGCTGACCACAAAGGGACTCGATTGCGGCGTGGACAGATTGCTGGTCGCAACCTGTTGCGCGTCAAACAGGATGCTCTGAATATTTTCGGAAGCTGCCAAGCTCAGCACGGTCGAACCAGCCGGCTGGTTGGTCTGCAGCGCCTGAGCGCTTTGCGTCAGCTGACGCTGCGCGAGCTCCAATTGTTGCAGTTGGCGACGCGCCTCGGGCTGACTCTCAACGGGCTGTCCCCCCGTACCGAATCGGGCCTGGATCAAATTGGCTGCAATTCCCTGTGTAAAGGCCACTACCTCCATCTGATCGGCCGCATTGGACTTGGCGGATTTCTCCAATTCACGGCGAACGTAGTTCAAGATCAGGGAGTTGGCAGTAATCACGAACGACTCGACCGCTGCTGGTTTTTCTACTGCCCAAGTCACTCCTGCCGGCGTACGCTGACTTTTCAGCGACTCCATGCGCCCCTCCGTCAGACGCAAGACTTGCATGGGTACTGAGGGAGTCGACAGACTGACCTGCAGAGCTTGCCCTTGGGTTGGCGGAACGCAGTATTGTGAATCTTTTCCCGAGGTGTGTGCAATGACGAGATAGCTTTCGCTGACCACCCACGACTTGGCCGCGAAGTCGGATCGATCGAGGGCGGGATTGGCAGCCAATTGCCCAGTAGCCAACCAGGGCCCCCACAGATTCATCTCATTATTCATCCACCGCAACGCGGCCACGGTAGCCCGTTCCGTACTCGAATGGACGGCGAGCGGTTTCTGAGTTCGAAACAAAATGCCACGGGCACCTGCCGCCACCGCTTTTACCGCTTGCAAACGCATCCCCAGCGGGTTGATTACCGGTTCGGCCTGCAACGCCAGCTCAGGGTCGACCACCGCTAGAGCCTGCTGGTATTGCTCGTCGATCGCCGGACTCAAACCGGCATTGATGGAAACCCAGCCTTGCCCACGCTGCCGTACGGTCGCCAACTTGCGCGATAGCCAAGCTTGCTTGCTCGCCTCACTACCGGCGGAATTCGGATCGGGCACCGGTACGATCACTTCATCGGCAATGCGGCTGAAATTCCAGTACTGTTCCAGCGCCTCACCAACCAGGGGTCGCGCGAGCTTGTGCTCTAGGGCTGCCACACGATCCGCCTGCTGTCGAGCCAGATCCGCTTGCTTTCCGTCCAAGGCAGCTCCCACCAACCACCCTTGAATCACCGGCGCAAGATTGTCCGCAATCTCCACGGGATGCGACGGGGGAGGGCAAATCGCAGACAAGTCGGCAGACTGCAGTTTCGCCAACTGCTCCTCGCTCGGCAGCTTGTTCAACAACAGTCCGGTTACCCCCAAGGATCTCAGCCACGGCAGCGATTCCCCTTGGTATTGCAGCCACAGGGGAATGCGATTCGGACCGGCCCAAAAACGCTCTTCAGCAGACGGAACAGCATGCCGCCATTGCCACCGAGCTCGCCAATCCTCCGGTGGACGCATGCCTGTCGCCGAGACCGGAATGGCACTGCGCAAATCCAAGTCATCCATCTGCACCCGATAGCGACCAGGTCCGGTGTATGCATTCAACACCAAGCAATCAATGTAGGCTCCATCGAGTTTGAGATGCGAACCGAATCGCTGGCGAAGCGAGATAATCTCGTCGTTCAACAGCTTTTGCAGCTTCTCGACCCGCAACTGCTGCCACTGGCCCGTTTCCGTGTACAGGCTGCCCCACAGGATAGTCGTCAAACGTCCCTGCGTTACCGGATGTTCGTCAAACGGGAATACGACTCGCACTCCCAGCTGCAAACGGCCACTACTGCAACGCGTCCACATCTGGGGCTGAAACTCATCGAGAACCAGGGCTGGCTCGACCGGATAGGCCAAGAGCACCATTGTCCCCGTCCCACAAGCCACCTCCGCCAACTCGCACGTTCGCCCGCCATGGGGCATGATCAGACTGATACTGTGCTCGGTGAGCTGCGCCTGGCAATCGCTGTCGACAAGTGTCCAGCGAGGCTCCCCTCCCTCAAACGCTTCGATTCGCTGGGCAGAAGCAGGCCGCATTGCTCCCACTTCTAGGAGCAACAGTAGAATCGCGTTTAAGCACAGCCACGGAAGAGTCCCGAACCGCCGGTGAAGCCCCGGGCGCCCGAAAAGGATGCCAAGTCGCATCATCGGGTGATCTCGGCGGACGCCGATCGCGGGAGGCAAGGACCTTGCTGGGCCTCGGAACGACTTTCGATCCGTTTGTAGGTTGCGTTTCTCCATCACTTCTTTCCCAGTGTGGACAATCGGCAGGCTAGTTGAAAAAATGATGCGTCGATGCAACATTAGCCCCAAGTTGTTGATACTTCCGTAAGTCGTTCTTATAGAAGAACTTAGAGCCGATCACTAGATCAGTTGATGGTGCGATTCTGCATCATGGGCAAACTGTCCGAATTGCAACAATTACCCTAAGTCCTTGATTTGCAACGACTTACTACTTAATATCGATCTCAGAGCTGCGAATGGTACCATGCATGCTCTATGGAATACTCATCACCAGCAGCGACCATCAGTTCACTTTCGGAAGGTTTCCCATATGAGTTCAGCATCCGCTCAAACTGTCGACAACAACCAAAACGACGTTCCTACCGATTTGCTGGAACTGACCGCTGCCATCGAAGCGTTGCCGATTGAGCACCGAATTGCCTTGCTCCCATCGCTACGCCGCGTCACCGACAGTAGCGTCCGCCGTCGTAAGATCCTGACACTTGTTCAAGAGGCACTCGGACAACTGCGTCTCGATATGAAATACCTGGTGTTCGATCTAGAAGCCACCCGACGCGAGCGAGATGAATTCCTTGGCAAGCTGAACGAGCTGGGCGACGGCTCCAACTAGTGCCCCCCCTTGAGCGGCATGTCGAACTAGTAGACCGCCGCGCGAGCAAGGAAAAGGGAGTTGCCACTAGCGGGCAATTTAGAGTTCTACCTTCAAGTTAAAACGAAAAACTCGCTTAATTCCACAAGCCTTGCGATTTGTGGTTTAGAGCGAAAGACAGCGTTGGGAAATAAGAAGTGTCCCACACCGCTCCCGGACACCACCCAATCCATCCATAACAATACACTTGTAACATTGCCTTAAGATGAGGCAACGCGAAGTCCAGAAGCTAGCGGGCTGGTTTCTTGCAACAACCGCTGCGAATTGCAGCCGAAGAATTGCCAAGAGCCTACCCAACCGTTAGCCTAATGGCACACAGTCCGCTTGACGCGCCTCGCCACGGCGCCCAAGCAGTTCCTCGGATTGAGGGACTTGTGATTGTGATCTCTCCCCAAAAGGGCCACGCCAGTGCACTTTGCATTGCGTGGCCCTTTTTTTGTTGCTCCCGAACAGTAGACCTCGCAATCCGACCCGATCGCCGGGCACCCCTCCCAAACACCTTATTATCGGTGTCTAGGATTTGCGTTTGCTGTCACTCTTGCTTAGTATCACATAAGCGGCCGAAGTGCAGCCAACAAACCAGAATGGGGGCTCTCCAACCACTCCCCGACGTCGCACCGCCCGTCCGAAACAGCAATCCTTCATTCCCAAGTCCACTAGCCGACCTCAGAACTAATGGCAGAACTCACTCCCGCACTCTTGTCGCAGCGGATCGCCGAAGTCGGCCTGCTGGAGCCCCATGAAATCGAGCAGGCCTGGTCGGAAGTCGGTCGTCTCGACGCCGGTTGCGATGATCTCATACGGGTGCTGCTTCGCAAGGAACTTTTGACCAACCTTCAAGTAGACCGCCTTTTAAAGGGAGAGCGGACCGGATTTTTCTATGGAAAATGGAAGATCCTCTACTTGATTGGAGCTGGTACATTTGCGCGTGTCTATCGCTCCGTCCACACCGAAACGGGACGCGTGGCAGCCGTGAAAGTTCTCCGCCGGCGACATCGCAACGATCCAGCCCAGGTCGAACAATTCATGCGCGAGGCCAAAGTGGGGCTAACGCTGCACCACCCCAATATCGTCTCCATTACGGAAGTCGATCCCGACCCACGCAATCCGTACATGGTGATGGAGTTCGTGGAGGGGCAGACCTTGCGTGAGCTGTTGCAGATCCGCAAAAAACTCGACCCCACCACCTGCCTCAAGCTGGCCGCAGATATCGCCAATGGGCTGCGAGCCGCTGGGGAAATGGGCATTACCCACCGCGACATGAAGCTGAGTAATGCGTTGGTAACCTCTCAAGGTCGCGCCAAATTGGTGGACTTTGGTCTGGCCGCTTTGGCGGACACCAGCAACGAAGCCGCCCTGGCCGATTGTCCCAGCGCGCGCGCTATTGACTACGCCGCCCTGGAACGGGGAACAGGCGTGAGGAAGGATGACCCACGCAGTGACATCTACTTCCTCGGCTCCATGATGTACCACTGCTTGAGTGGTCGTTCGCCTCTGACAGAGACTAAAGATCGCTTGGCACGTTTGAATGTAAGCCGATTTCGGGAAGTCCCCCACATCACGAAAGTCGCACCAGACATTCCCTTGAATGTAGCCGCGATTGTGCACAAGGCGATGGAAGTCGATCCCAACAAACGCTATCAAAAGCCGCAAGAGATTTACGACGACATTCAAGCGACGTTGGCGCGACTGGAAGCGGGGGACACCATGACCACCGCACGGATGATCTCCGACGCCCGTGTCGGGAATGTTCCCGAGGCGTCGACCGAAGGGGCCAACAAGACTGTCATGCTGATCGAGAGCAAGCTTGAATTCCAAGATCTGATTCGCGAGAAGCTCAAGAAGCGTGGCTATCGGGTCCTCGTCTTCAGCGATCCGGTTCGGGCTCTAGCTCGGTTTGATCCGGACGAGGAGCAACCAGCCGACTGCGTTTTGTTTAGCGCCCCGGAACTGGGGGCTACCGCGCTGAATGCGTTCAATAAATTCGGGACCGACCACCACACTGCCCACATTCCGGCCATTTTGCTGGTCGACCGCAAGCAGCAGTTTATCATTCGCAATGCTCAAGTAGGCCCAGTCCGCATGATGCTGGCCATGCCGCTGAAAGTCCGAGAGCTGCGGACGGCCTTGCTCCGCATGCTGAAAAAGGCGGAGTACCCCTCCAGCCCACCGGCGGAAGCCTAGTCGGTTTGAATCGCCACCGCGGCAATCCAGGTGTGCGATTGGGCTCCCAGTTTGAACCGCATTTCCCCTAGAATCCGTGCCAACAATCCAAGTTATTTGGTGTTTGCAGCACAGAATCTCGGTGAACCCTTTTCGAATTTGGCGGTCTCTGATAAAGTACTCACTCTCGCGAGCGGCACAGACGCACCCCACCATTGGTGAATGCTTCATCACGCTCGCAAGCAGAGAAAGACTCCTGAGGGCGTAGCTCAGTTGGTAGAGCATCGGACTTTTAATCCGTGGGTCCTGGGTTCAAGTCCCAGCGCCCTCACTCCTTTCCAGGGAGTGATTACCCAGGAAAAGGGAATGCACGGCACTGCTGTGCATTAGTGGTGCAGGGCATGCAAATGCCTCGCACAGTACGGTGAAAACCGTGCATTATAGTGAAGCTTCTCATCACCTCGGTTTTCTCATAAAAATCGATGGGGAATTTCACTTTTAATAATGCGCGGTGCTCCGTGCATTACGGTGGAACTCCTCATCCCTCGGTGTGTTGATAAAACCTGGTGGGGAGTTCCACTTTTTCATGCGCTCAAGGTTGCGTTCATCGCACAGGTCATAGCCGTCGCAGCTTCGAGCGTATTGCTTTGAATGCCAATTACCACTCAAGTTGGCTCGCTGCCGGTGACCGGTACACAGCGGGGAATGCCGCAGCAGAAAACGTGGTCTTCTGAAACACACCTGCCTCCATAGTCGTCGCCCGAATCCTGCGGGCATCGAGGCTCAGAACTGGAAGCCGCAAAGCTGGATGGAGAGTGAGTGGGCGTACATTCTGGTGCTTCAACGTGTTCCGTATACTCAACTTCGTATTCAAGTTGAGAATAGAGCGGGAGCATCTCATGCTACGCTGGCGAGTTCGTAATCGTCTGTTGGAACTACCTTGGTGGGCGAATTCATGGCGGGCTTGCATCGTGAATCCAGAGTCTAGTTCCGAGCTCACTGACGAAAAAGCAACAAAACGCTTGGCGAAAATCTTTTTCAGTTCGCTTGACAAGCTATCCGCGTTCGGACTATCTTGGGCCTCATCAACACATCGAGGTCTCTGCGTGCTACCCAGGACGATTAATCTCCGGCCTAATTCATAGCATCCAACGGGCTTCGGTACCACAACCACCAAGCACCCTCTGCTAGATAGCCTGTTATCCCAAGCGTCGTGAATTGCTGCGCACTCACCTGCGCCAATTCGGCTGGATATGGCTGTGAAAGGCATCGCAATGCCCAAGGCCCCCTCACGTAGACGCGCAAAGCGTCCGCCTCAAACCAAATCCTATCTTCTAAGAATGAGCCAGCCGCAATGGGCTGGGCTGCTCGAAAAGCTTGACGATCTGCCTGAGCAGGTCAGCATGAATCACTTCATCCTCGAAACGCTGGGCGTTGCAGAACCAACGGATCGATTCTTTGCCACCGACGCGCAGCAATCGCGGCGACACCAGGCCCTTACGCAGCCGAGGGCCAAGTAATGAGCAAGATCATTCGATTCGTAGAAACGGCCTTAGACGATCCTGGAATGGGCCGCGTGATGCAGCTGCAGGAAGTGTGGGATCGCGTGCCAGCTTCCCAGCAATCCAACATAGTTCGCCAAGCGAATGAATTTGCATCTCGATCGCTGCGAGGCGTGGATCGATTGGTTCCCGTCCCCTGGTGCCAGTTTGAGAGCAGCTTAACGCGCTGGGTGAAAATCGTGCCACTCTTCGCCATGTGCTCCAATGCAGATCAAGCAGAGATCGTCGACTACGCCTACTGCGTTGCCGGTGTTGAACATCCAGAAACGATTTTCAGCGACTACGTCTACAACGTGGGAGGCAAATAGCCATGGGAACAACGCAACTTGCGAATTGCACAGGTTACGCTACCGACAAAGGCGGGCTGGGCAAAGCCATGGTAATGGCAATTAGGATTTTTCAAACTATGCAGGCGGCTTGCCTGCGATTACTCAGAATTAGTACACCTGCAGGTACAGCAAACAACGCAAACGGGAATCGGCACCCAATGTTTGTGAGCGATTCACGGGACGTGAATCGATCGACGGACAACATCACTGCCAATACGCGAAGGACGAAAACGGAGTCGCGCGTTGAGGCCAACCACATGAGCCGCCCCAATGACTTCTCCCGCGAAGATAATCGACCGACCGTTCTTGCGTTTGTACGATCCCGAAACGCTGTCCTCTCCTCAATCTGCGTGGACGCTTCAAAAGGCGTTCGACGATTTACGCTGGCCAGATTGCCAGAAGCTCAAGAGCGCATCCGATGGCCGTCGGTGGATGCGATTTTGGCAGGAATTCGAGGCCGAATTATGCGCAGCGCAACGGATAGTTCATCCGTTGTCCTGCGCGGATATCGGATCGAGGGAGCTGAAGGCCTTCCAATTGTGGATGCAGGAGGCAGGACGCTTCCCGCCGCCCAAGGGCGCGTCGAGCATCAACAAGGCGATCCGCGAAATCATTCTCGTGCTATCGCTTGCCTCGCAGGAAGGAATCGAAGTGCAGACCGTCAAGCAACCGAAGCAGCTGCGGACACAAGCCCGGCCACGATTCTATTTCGACGACTCAGCAGTCGAGCGATTATGGGATGCGGCATCCCACGTCGCTTGGCCGCCGGCGCGAGTCACCTCCCCACGTGCAGGGACAACGTATCGAGGGTCGGGTGTCGCGCCGGTAGTATTTTGGCGTTCGCTCCTGGTGTTGCTACGCAACTACGGAATGCGAGTGCAAGACTTGGTGGCCTACGCTCGGCACAAGAGCCCGCTGAAGTGGAAGGACATCACTTTCGATCCCCAGTCACCGAATCCGGAATCACTGGAGTCGTGGCCATTGGGTTGGCTTTACTATCGGGCAAGCAAGACCGAAGAGTCCTCTGGCCGCGAGTACTATTTGCCGATGACCCCAAGTGCGAGGGCAGCCATCGATCGGATGCGAGCCGGTGCCTTTGCAGCGAATGGCGGCACAGTGCCACCGGATGCGTTAGTGTTCAACTGCCCTCGGTCGCACGGTCTAACTCGGCAATTCAAGGACTTGCAATCACAGGGCAAAGTAGCCACGCGAGCTGGAGTTCCGTACGTCATGGAAGACTTCCGCAAGACCGTCGCAACATACTCCAGCTTGATTCACGACGATCTACCCCATGCGCTTTGCGGGTGGGGTGGTGGCGGGATCAAGCACAAGCACTACCAGCAGCCCGAGCCGCTGCTGGTCCGCAAGTTGTCCCTATGCCCGCTGCCCGAATGTTTCGGCGAGTGGGTGGATCCAAACCACGTTGCGTCAGTAGACGCGTTTCTGCGGTCAATCTAACCGCCGTCGCTGTGACAGACGCTTGGCATCGCAAGCTCTCACAGCTGACCAACACCACCTAGCACTCTCTTTCCAAGAGTTTGTCCAACTCCCAGCCGGGGGCAGGCTGCGCATTGAGTGAACGGCATTGGGATGGCTATGCCGTGGCGGGTTCGAGTCCCGCAGCAGCCTTTGTTCAATAGTTTTTCAGTAGTTTTCCCACAACCACAAGCGAAGGAATGCGGCATGTTAGTGCTCAAACGAAAACCGGGCGAATCGGTCGAGATCGAAGGGGGCGTGCGGGTGATCATCAACCGGATCTCCGGTGGCAATGTCTCGATCGGTATTGAGGCCCCAGCAGATGTCAAGATTCTGCGTACTGAGCTGGGCAAGTTTGCGGAGGCCTTAGCCACCCCGGAACCACCGACGCCAAGGCGTGACTATGTCACGTGTTTCGAACCGATGCGACGAGCGGCCTAGTGCCATGGCGTTGATCGAGGTCGAAGTAGCTTGTTACTCGCTCTTAGCTGGTGAAGATCCGGTCGAGTGCGAACGCTGCAGAAAACCGGCGAAGCATCTGTTTTGCTTGGACCGTCCGCATCCACAAATACGTTGGATGCGGGCGGCGCTCTGCGATGAGCACCGAAAAGAGTTCGAGGAATCGAGTAGCGAGATTCGCTTTAGTTGATCGAGGCGATCACACAACGCAGGGAAGGGGCTGGAATGGAAATCTACGTGGATGGTTCGAATCTGATTCACAAGCTGTGGCATGTGTGCGAGAACGTCACCCAAGTCGTCAACGGAATGCAACGGCAGCTGAGCGCGATCGAAAGGGAGTACAAGCCCGACTTCCTCCGCGTGGCACTCGACGCACCTGGCGGTACCTGGCGGCATGAGCTAGTGCCCACCTACAAAGCCCAGCGAGGCAAGAAACCCGAGGGGCTGCAGACTCTGCTGAACTCAGCCGAGCAGCTGCTGGGGCATTGGTGCACCGCCAGCGTTGCTGGTCATGAGGCGGACGACATTATCGCGACCTGGTGCCACCGGGCAAACCTCAGCGGTACCCAAGCGGTGATCGTGTCCGCCGACAAGGATCTCTACCAGCTGCTGCGCAAAGACTTGCACGTAATCCTGCGGAGTTTCCGCACCAACGTCGGTAAGGTGACGCAAGAGGATTGGTTCAACCACGACGCGTTCGCAACACGCTGGGCCATGCTGCCCGTGCAGTGGCCGCAGTACCGAGCCTTGGTCGGTGACAAATCGGACAACATGCCTGGAGTCAACTCGATCGGCGAACGGTACGCCATGACGTTGATGGGCCGCTATTTGACGATCGAGGATTGCGTGACTGCGATCCGTCGCTTCGAAACGACTGGAATGCCGCAGAAGCAAGAGCGAGCCCTGCTGGCTGCGTGGGACTCCGGAGAGGTCCAACGCAATATTCGGATCCACACGCTAGTGAAAAACGTTCCACTTCCCACCCCGGAAATCGCTACTACCTAGAAGGATTGCCATGGTACGCAAATATGTTCGCACTGCCCCATCCCCGACGGAAAACGCCCAAGCCCTTCGAATGGCCGACACGCCCAAGCGGTACCGATCGCGAGCGGCGAGCCTGCAACGGCATTGCCCGTTCCCGAGCGATTACAACCGCACGGATGAACGCAGCTACGAACGCTATAGGCACCTCGCACTAGATGCGTTGATGAAGTGGCATGGGGACAGTTTCGCCCACTGCAATGCCGTGGTGGATGAATGCATCGCCGCCCACGAACGCCTGATTGGAATGGGCAACCAATGCACGCCGAGCAGCTAGACACGCCCCTACCAAGCGATGCTGAGCAGTGCAGGAGGCTGTGGGCTCGGATTGAAGCCGACGGTCACTTTCGCGTGATCGGCATTCAGCAACACACCGAATACTATCGCTGGGTTGTGCAGATCGCGGTGCCCTGGTGCAGATTTGCCCGCGCCGTGGCAAGCCCAGAACAATACGTGGAGTTCGTTCAAAAGCTCCAGGATCACCTGGCAACATCTGTCGCCGCCACCAAGATCGTTGTTAATCCAGTGGATGCAGTAGCCGCGGTGGTTGCAGCTCCAAGCGAAGCCTCATCTGGCTGTAACCTAGAAACCCGGCAGCTATCCCTATTTGACTGAACGAGCGATGGAACAGGAAGAGATGGACCTTTGGCAGCGGTACGCTGTTGCGCGACGTGGCCGCTCGCCCAAGAAACGCGGCGAGTCGCTCGAGTTGCGGAATCAACTGGTTGAGCGGTACCAACATCTGGCCGAGGCTGCAGCTCGACGTGCCGCCCGCCGGATTCCGCTCGGTGTTGAATACGAAGAGCTATTGTCGCACGCCTACCTGGGCTTGATCGATGCGGTCGCGAGGTTCGATCCCGATCGAGGAATCGGCCCCAATACTTACATGCCTACGCGGATCCATTTCTCGATCACCGATTCGCTGCGCAAGTTGGACACGGTAAGTCGTACGGTCCGTGCGAAGCTCAAGAAGCGTAGGGCATTGGCGGAACAATTGGGGCATGAGCCCACGGACGACGAGGTGCAAGAACACCTGGGCTTTGTGATCCCTGCGGTACAGACCAAGTCTCTGGAGGCTGAATCGGATGCCAGCTCGAAGGGCTGGGGCAGGGGGGACACCCTGCGCGACCATATTGCCGATCGACATTCACCGCAGCAATTGAGCGACTGCAGCGAACTGCTCCGTGGACTCGACAAACGCGAGCGGTTGGTCGTGATGCTGTATTTCATGCATGGCTACCGCATGAAGGAAGTCGCCGAAACCATTGGTTTGAGCGAATCGCGCGTCAGTCAGATGATGACGGCACTGCGACCGAGATTGAAAGAAAACGCTGCGCGAGCGGCATAGATTGAAACTCAACGGCATGGAAGACAATGACACGAAACGAGAGAGGTAGGCAGGAACGCCCGCTAATCGATCTGGCCGAAGGTCGCGATCAAGACCTCCGGAGCGATCTGTACCTAGCATTCAAGCGGTGTGCAGGCTGGCGAAAGCCCAATAGTACCAATCTGCATGTGCGGGAGCTGCTGTTCTGGATCATGGCCTTGGACAGGGCCGGGCATGGGGTGCAGAAGAGCTACGACGAGATCGCCGATCGCCTGGAGCTGGCCAGCGGACGCTCGGCACGTCGCGTGATTGATCGAGCAGCCAAAGAGTTTCGATTGCTAGTGGTCACCGAATCACGGTATGAGCGAGGAGGACAGAACCCAAACCGATATTCGATCAACTGGGCTCGCGTACGAGACCTTCGCGATGGTGTTGAGGATGGAAATCCATGGGCCGAGCAACGGGCCGCTCAACAGCATCGCGAAGTTCCCGCCCCCCAAGAACCGGGTGACCGCTGCGGTCACCCGGCTGACCGCAGCGGACATGCGGGTGACCCCAGCGGTCACCCCTATAAGGAACATTCCAGAACTATTACCAGAAGTATTAATAAACACCCACACTCTCCCCTAGCGCCAACATCAACGGACGACTCCACGAGCGTTCGTCGGCCTCCACTCACGGAGGGGGAGGTGGTGAGTGTTTTTTTGAACCTTGGAGTTTTGAGGGCAGCGACACTCGTTGCCCAAGCTCTGGGGCGGGGCTGCGACACTCGCAGCCTGATGGCCATCGCCCGTTGGTACGATCGCTCACAGCGTCGGCACCCAACGCGATGGCGAAAGCCGTCTAGCGTGCTCATGATCCGGCTCACAGCCGCATGGCCCACGGTACCGGCGTGGAAATGCTGGACACCTGGCGAGCCGCTTCGTCGACACTCGGCGATCGATCGCGAAGATTTCCAGCAGCGAAAAGTGCGTGCCAGGCAGGACGCGTTGTCCGGCCCGTCAATGTCCGAATTGCTTGCCATTGGCAGACGAAAACAGAAGGAGAATCCCAACGAATGACAGCGGTACAAGAAACGGCCGTCGCCGATGCTGGCAAGTGTTTTTGGCGACTGCAGGCGGCGGTTATGGTGCGAGAATCTGCGGAATGGCTGACGACGGCCGAGCTGCTCAAGCTGGCGGAATCGTGCGAGGCAACGGCCCATGAAGAACGCATGCACGATTGGAACCGGCAATTTGCAATCCCCATGATTCGTGAGCTAGGGAACCAGCTGGCCAGAGCACGGCGCGATGAAATGCATGGCGCCCACTCTCGCATTGTCACAGTCGCGAGAGCACTTCGCAAGCTGCAACGCAAAACGCGTGGCAAAAGGGTACCCAACTTTCGCACGCAAATCGCAGCCCTCGAACGAGAGCTCGACGAGCTGCTCGACAACTGTGGGCAAGCTACGATGTTCGACGATTCGATCTAGGGCACGTGCCCTAGGAGTTCGTTGACGGCGATGACCAATGCACGAAGGATGACACCCAGAGTTGAGTTCAGTCTTTCCAGTCCGTGAAAGGTTTCACAGGAACTGGGATATTCACCGATCCGGAGGAGTGACCACAAATCCAAAACATGCAACTTCAGCTGAGTCACGTGCACAAGAAGGTTATTCCCACTTAAAATGGATTATCCTCTTCAAAAATCTCTTCCTTGTCGACAGTTACGAAGTTATTCTTCCATTGGTCGTCCGACATCGGTCGCAACAAATTGTCTGAATCAAAAATGCTCTCATCCACTTTGATAGTCGTCTTTGTGCCCGACCTTGTTTTTGTGAACTCTAATTCATTCATAAAATCTACTTCGAAACCAAACGTCGTCATTAACGTCGTAAGTTCCTTCTTGTTGTAAAACTGAATTCGAATTCCAATATTTGCAGCATCTGCGAGCTGAGCAAAAACTGGATGTCCGTGTACTAGTATTGATTTGATCGTTTCGTCCCGTTCCTTGGTAGTGTATTTAATCAATGCCGCCAAGGTATCCGCAGCAGATTTTAGATTGCTCGTAATTTTGTAATCCTCTTTCTTGGATTCTTCCTGCAAAAACCTTTGAAATAGGCCTGCCCATTGCTCGCGTAGGTATTGGACAATTTGAGTTACAGAATCGAACTCAGAAATTATGTTATTCGTAGACAGCCCGTAAACTTCCTCGATAAACCTATAAACTCGGACGTCGTCGACGTATTGCGGCGTGAATTCAAAGTGGTCTTTATTCGCGATCCAAGTGCGATATTCGACGTGAACCGGTCGCTCGACGAATACGTAAATTTGCTTGTTCAGTTCATGTGCCGTCTTCAATTCCAATTGCGAAATTGAATATTTGGCGTCACTTGAAGATTCCGAGCCAAATCTCCCGCCAACGATGTTTACTAGAATGTCGCAAGTGCTTATCTCGCGATAACAATATTGCTCAAGTGACTCACCGCGCCCATAAGCAATCTGGCCTCGCTCATTAAGCACACTCTCGTAGCCCAAATCTCGAATTGCCCGCTCAATATCTGATCGAACGTACCGTAGATCGTAAAAAGTACTGCTTACAAATACTCGTGGTTTGGCCAAAATACGCCTTTGCGAAAATAAAGTCGGTCACACCCCTGGCGCCGACGAGGAATTGTTAGCAAGTTGGACTGGCTCGGTGACTTGGGTTCAGTCATTCCAGTTCGTGCAAGAGTTTATAGCGAACGTCTGAAATCTCGCGGTTACAGCCGAATACCTTAACACCAGGAATTCGCACTTCGCAAAGCACGTTCGTGAATTTTTCCTTCAGCTCTTTGCCCTTAATCAAACGAATGAAGGATTTGATTTGTTTGGAAGCTCCTACAATTAATGATCTGAAACCAAGAATTTGTTTGGCATTTCCCAGCGTCTTATCAGTCGTATGACGCACTGGCCAGTTTAGTTTAAGTCAAGACCGCTGTCTGTTACCGGGTGACAGCCAATATTGATTGTTTGCCTAAAACACCGTCATTCGCCGCCCGGGTTGAGCATTTTGTTATTTGACTTTCGGTTACTCCGAGTACGCGCTACCGGCAATAAAACAACTGCTTTTTTCCTTTGCCCACTTGCACCAGTAGGCAACACGTTGTTTCAAAAAGGCACGACGATCAGGCGTAATATCATCATTTGAGTCGATGGCAGCTTCTAGGCCGTCAAGTACGAGCAAATCGTGGGCGCCGTGTGGTGATGTTGTGAATGTCTCCGGGACATATTTCACAGTGAATCGACCACCGCCAGCTGGGGTGACCGTTACGGCGCAATCGAGCCATCTATCGGGTGACAAGCGATCAAACGAAATCAATTCTTCATTTCGCCCATTCGCTAATTTGCCTCGAAGTTTCGACAGCTTGGGTTTCGATTCAAATTCAGAACGACGTCCAAACACGAGAATGAAATGCAAATCGAAATCAAGTGAAAACAACTGTTTAGGAGTGATTCCGTAGTGGTCGTAGAATAATTGTTGGTTCGCTGGCCAGTCAAACCAGATGCGCCATTGAGCAAATTGGTTATAAGCCTGTGTGAATTCGGCGGTGGGTACCGGTGCGGAAGTGAAGAGGGTTTTCGAAGGCCTTTCGATTTCGACCATCGCAGCATACATGGAACCGCTGTGCCTGGAAATCCAAAGAAAGTCGGGGATGCGGGCTTCAAATCCAGGTAGTTTGGGCTGAGTGATCAGTACATTGCAAAACGGAGGATGGCCAGACTTTGTTCCGGGGGTCCACGCACCGGGCACAAGAGACGGGTGACGTTCGAGGAAATCTTGAACTGCCGATTCACTGGGTTTGGAATCGAGTAACGCGTGGAATTGAGTCACAATACGATCGGCGTACTGATTGAACGGTGTGACCTCCGGGCCACGTTCTTGCTTATATGTTTCTTCGAGCAACGGCGAATCCTATTGTCACGTAAACGTCGGCCATCCCCCGGATGCCGAGCTCATCTATTTGGTAAGTTCAACATGCTCGGCAACACGGGGGCATGCACTTATCAACTACGTTTCATAGAGTTGATTGTATCAAACAACTTCAGCAACAATTCGTTTGAGGTCGCGGCCGGTGAAGCTCGCCCTCAAGTCACATTTGGAACAATGAAACGGAAGCTCAAGGCTAAGCAAAACCATAGAGATTTTGCAACTCGGGCAGTATGCCTCGTCTTGAATGTTGCCGTCCGGGAGGCGTCTGAAAAGGACGCCTCGATTCTCCAGCATTCTTGGGGATGCGATTTAAGTTGTTTGCGAAGGTCGTTGTGTTCAGTTACCAGACGATGATTATCGCGTTCAAGCCTATCGTATCCCTTGGGGAGATATTCGCGTTGTTTGCGAATAAGGACGAGCCTCCTCTTTTACGATCGACGCTCTATCGTGCTCGCGAAGCAGAGTGTTAATGTTCTCAAGTAGTCCCATTTTCCTAAGTTCTCTACGTGTCAGCCCCCCGACTAGCCTTGTGGCACCTGGCCAATTCGGCCATTATTACCCGACTCGGCATACATGTCCAACCCCCCCCCCTGCCAAAGGTCGCATGAAATACTACAAAAGTTGACAACGATTTAGATGCCCAATTCCTGCTATTCCGCCATGCGTCTTCCGGCGGCGCGGACGAGGAACAGGGTAACCGTGTGCCTGAGATGCGTTTTCCCGGCTATGGTGAGCTCGGTAAGATCGAGTTGATATTCCCCCGGTCGCAGGTGTGCAATCGCGATGGCGTCGATGTGGAGCGTTGCAAGGGAATCGCTAGTCCGGACCAACGTGGCAGCCGCCGGATCCGGAGAGACCACCCCGGCAACGCGCGACAGCCCCGCCACCGAATCGAGCTCCACGCAGGGTGCCGGACTGTTGACGCAACGCCTCAGAGTGCACACCAACGTCGACGTTTCCACGGTGGCTGCCGGGATCTCCAAGTCGACATCCTTAGCGAGGACCTGTTCGAGTGGATCGCCCGTCGAGCGATTGTTGATCAAGATGGTAGTTTCACCCGCATCTCCATAGTACTCCCCGTACGAGACTTCTGACATCTTACTCCTCCACCGTGGTCATAGATTCTTCGACGTACTGCGCTCGCTGGTTAGTCTTGCGCACGGGCCCACCGGCAGCAACGGGACTCGCACTACGCTGCACCTTGCCGATTTCAGTAGCCGCAGTAGCCGCATTGATGCCTGTTGCACTTGCATTCACAGCGTTGACCGTTGCATCCGGTTGCGTGAGGATAGTTGAAGCTGCCGCCCGCCCCAGTCGACTCGTGCCCGATGCGGTGGTGTGCACCTCGTCTTGGTCGTACGCGGCTAGCAAGTCATCAAGCTCACCAGTTGACTCCCGAATCTGCCCTAGGATGTCGTGACACTTATTGAGCAATACACCGTTGTCTCTACACCAGGTCGCGAGATAGCTGTTCCACGTTCGAATCGTCAGAGATTGCGCATCGGTTCCCGCAGTCCATGGAAGTATCTCGTCGATAGCGAGCACAGTCGTCAGCGGAACAGTCGCACGGATTGTATTTAGGTTAGCTTCGACCGCTGCCCATGTTCTACCGGTCACAACGTCATTCACGCCGCAGTGGATCAAGATATATTCAGGGTTCGCCGCAACCGCCGAAACAATGCCAGTTGACGCTACCCAGGCGAATGTCTGCGAGCCAAGAGCGTGGTTTTCGTAGCTCACATTGCCCATGTATTTAGCAACCCAATATCCAAGCTCACTCGACAGCTCGCCACCAAGGGTTTCACTCGTATGGTAACGCCCGTGGTACTTCGTGTTGCCTCCATGACCTTCCGCAATAGAGTCACCGGTGACCACCAGGACCGGTGGATCAGATAGCAGCTGGATATTCAACTCTGTTAGTGGAATGGTTGACGACAAGCTCGCTTCGGAAGTGATGTCGCCCTCCGCCCATTTGACGGAACCAACTGCAGATAGTGTGCGGCATGAGATTGCATCGGCACCCACCGTTGCTGGGACCCAAATCCCAATTTTATCGCCAGTTCGTACTGCCAATGGGCGATCTAGTGCGAATTCCAAGACATCACTCAAGGATGCGTTCGTGTAAGAACCGTGCAGGAAGTATCTGGGTGACGCGTAGATGCGTGTTCCGCCACGAAAAATCAATAGCTTAAACTCGCCAGTGGTGATCCCAGATCGTCGTGTTGTCAGAAAGCGAGTGACTTCACCGGTAAATCGAACACCAATGAGTGAATTACCGGTTTGTAGAAAAGTCCTACCTGCACCAGCCCCGCCGCTCAATCCAGCGTTCCCCTGCCATGGCAAGTTTGGGCCGCCTGCTACGTGCGATTGCTGCAAGTCGGGTGTCGCAATACTCTCGCTCGCATACGCCGGAGTCACTTCGCCAGTCGTCCACAGGATGGTTGCAGCTTGATTTGGACGGCCCGCTGTTACCTGGTAAACACCGTCGGCAATCTCGACTACACCGACGGTCTTAGCTGGGATGATCACGGCACCATCACCGTCCAAGAAGGAATACGCGACGGTCGTCAAATCTTTCTTATCAATCCCAAAGTTCACGTTGTATGTTGGCATTCTTCCACCTGTTTGCTGAATGTCTATTCTTCTGTCGTGCAAGTCGTCTCAAACAATCAACTAGGTTTGATAGGTCAAGTACGCGGGATATCTTCGACCAACCACTGATGGAGAGCCAGGGAATGGATCTTCTAACGCACCGGATGAGTACGCACTTGCCTTGAACTTGGTAGTACCGTTAACCGCTGTGTCATAACCAACATTTCTGTTAGTGAAAAAGTTCCATCCAACCCAATAGCTTTGTCCTGCGACAATTGAGCCTGAAGCGGAAAGTGTCAGCCAGTCATTCGCAAGTGGTGCGCCTGCTTCAGATACTGCGACCAACTCACCGATTGTCCCTGCACTGTCCAGCCATACGCCGAGTGTTGCTTCACCCGTTGCCTGGCTTGTGTACAGCGAGATGCTTTGTATTTCCCCAGAGAACTCTGCCAGATACGCCCCAGACGCCCACACGTAATTTGAAGATAAGGATGTTGCGACTTGATCGCCGGGTGTAGTCTTTCCAAGCTGAATTGTCTGGGAATCGACACCTCCAACAACTGCCAGCAGCGACGGTTTAAGGTCGCCGGCAAGCAGCAGCCCTGGACGTAGGGATCCGTCGGGGCGTATCAGCGATGGCTTGACCTCGCTTGCACTGTCAGGTGTGCCGCCGGTGTAGTCTGGCGTAACGAGTGACGGTTTGAGGTTGCCCGAACCGTCGGTCAGACCGGGTTTGAGACGATTCGGATCTAGGTCGCTGTAGTCGGGCATCTGAACAAACTTCAGGTGTTTGTGGGTATCTTGCGTATTTACTAACGAGTGCTGTATACCAGAGTAGGGCGAGGGTGCGACAGATTGCACGGATGCGATTCAACTCGCTACTGCAATTGTGAAGGATTCACATTGCACCCCGAGCCCTTTTCGAAACGCCAAGGCGACGAACAAGACTGTTCGGCAAGTTCTCCTTAGTTGCAGACGCAAGGATGCGTCCGCCTTGGCCCCTTCAATTGCCACGCATGGATGCCGCAATGGTCAAACGTTCTGCCGACACCGCTGCCAATTTATCAACGATTCTTTGGGCCGCATTGGGTTTTCTGGCTAAGAAACGCACCGACAAATCGCTACTGCCCGTTGAGACTCCGACGAAGGTCGACGTCACCATCGAGGGCAAGATCGGACGCAAGCAGATCTGCGAGCGGGTTATCGGATATCTAAATCTTGGAACCGATGGCCAACGATCGGCCACCAGCGCGGCCGATCCGGTGCGCGTGACCGCCCTGCTGCTCGCACAAGTCCCGACGGAGAAACGGGCGGAAGTCATTGCAGGAATCATTGCGGTGAAAGAAAGCACATCACAATTACCTTCGGTGCATGAGACCTATATCGAACAAGCCGATCAATTCCTGAAACGTCTAAGATCGAGCACGATGGCCACGGTCAAAGGTTCAGTCACGTTCGCCTTGAACAAGCCCAAACCCAAGCCAGCCGCTAAAGCGAGTAAGTGAATGCGATTCCCACCGCGAGCGTTGTTGGCCTTGGTCCTGGTTGTCTCGATTGGATGCGATGTCGATCGAGTTCCCGAGATGGTGGCCTACCCAGCGCCACCACCGGAAATTCCGGTCGCCAATCTTCCAGCCAGTCTGCGGCAAACAAACTGGGAGCATTCCGGCAACGGCCAAGGATCATGCGTACACGCGAGCTCGTGCAGTCACTTCCGCTGGCAGGGTAAGCAGTCGCTCGCAGCGGCCTGGCGTCGAGAGTACGCCGGTGGCGAAACGGCCTATTCGATCCTCACTAAATGGCGAGCCGAACAAATCCCCTTTGTGTTCACCGAGAACGGAGAGCCAAGCGTCTTGGAGTGGGCGAGTGACACGCGTCGTGGTGCCATCATCTGGTACTACCCGCAGCACTGCGTCACCTTCTGCGGATTCTCCGAAATGAATGGCATCGAATACGCGTTCATTCTCGACAACAACCGCACCGGTCAATTTCTGGCGATTGAAAAACATGCTTTCCTCCGAGCTTGGCGAAGCTACGGTGGTTTCGCCGCCATCGCCGTGTTCACCCCCACCGGACCATTGCCATGGCCCGCCTACATTCCCAAAGGAACCTGAGTCCATGAACGGTTATCCGAAACAGCACAACGTGATCCATCTCAGCATCGGAGCTGCCACGGCGGTCGCACTGTGTGCGATCATCGTCGGTGGATCCATCATCGCATCGGCCTACCAACCGGCGACGAGTGAAGACTCGCGACCTGGCGTACTGCCTCGCTTGGGAGTGACCGGCCTGGCTGGATCCAGCGATTCGATGGAAGCGGCCTACGGTCCAGTGAACAAGGGGGCCCTCAACGAAGCCAAGCAGGGGTTATTCGATCGCGTGCGAGCTCGCCGAGCCTCCCGGATGAACAGCTGCTGTGCTCCGCAGCCTCAGGCAGTGCAGTACGTGGCCACTCGCTACGTGATTACGGGGCCCGGTTACTCGAGTAACCCGGTACCGCTCCCCTCGGGACTCTCACAGCCCGTTTACCGGCAACCGCTCAACGCGCCCAATTGTCCAACCTGCCCACTGGAAATTGCTCCCAGTCGATCGCCGTCGGACATTCGAGGCGAGTCGATCGAAGACACTTACGGACCACTCAACAAGGCGGCCCTTGGCGAGCGGAAGCAAAGCACGGTTACCAGCTTGCTAAGTGAGCCGGGAGACGTGGGCGAGCTGCCCAGCAGTCTGGGACCACGGGTGGATCCAACCACGACACTCGATCGACAACCGCTGTATAAGCCCACCGAGGCGGAACAGCCCTACCTGTCGACAGAATTGCCGAATCCAACCAACGCCGACGGCACGATGCGAGTTGTCACCGAAGCGGGCATCTTGCCACCGCTAGAACGATTGCCGATTGTTGCCGCTGGCATCCCAGACAGTCCGCCGGTACCGGCGACAGCACTGCGGATCGTGCCGAGCAAATAACGGTCCCGGCGGCGATCGTGGATCGTGCAACTTCCCCCATCACAGGATTCGCCGTATGCGTCCCCCATTCAATTGCAAAACCGTATTGGTCCGAAGCGTGGCATTGTGGCTGATGTCGCTGCAGTGTGGCCTTGTCGTGGCCCAGAACGTGCCAGCCGACCCAGCGGATGCTGCGCGTCCGTATTTGTCCATCTTCACGCATCCCGACTACGCGGCCCGCCCGCAAGAGGCGGCCCTAGTGCGAGCAGTGCAGGGTGGCGAGCTGCTGCGGTTCGCCCAGTCGAGCCACTTCAAACATTACACCTCGTCCGATCCGATCTACCGCGACCGGTTCTCCACGATGTTCCCGACCAGCACTTTCCCAATCGTGTGCGTCCAGCGAAGCGACGGGGCGTATTGGTACAAGGCGAGTGGGAACCGTGTGCCGACCGATGGCCGTCAGTTACTCGACGAGATCAAGTACTACGTGGCTTTGGATCCGCAGCTCAATCCGTCTGGCGGTACCGCCGAGTCCGGGTTGAAAACGCAGATCGGCTACGAGTATGAGCAATGCGGTCCAGATGGTTGCCCGCCTCGGCCCGATACTTGGCTGCCCAACGTAAATCCGCAGCTGCCCGATTCGTCCGATTTTGTGCAAATCAAAACGCCCGTGCGCGATTCCATGGCGAGTGGTGTATCGACGCTGTTCGCAGTACTCGCCTGCGGATTTCTGTTGTTCGTCTTGGTAGTCAGTGCCATTGTCCTCTTTCTTGTTAGGCCCAAATAACATGACGTCCCTAATAGTTGGTGGGTCTGCACTCGCCTTTGGTTTTCTGTTGCTGGTCGGTGTGGCTGTCATCGCCATGCGAGCCTTTGTCACGCGTTCGAAGGCAGCCGGAGTCAATCCGTTCGATGGGCTCGACGCACGGGAGATCGAAGCCATGCGGCGTATCTTTCAAGAGATGCGACAAGCCGAAATCGAAGTGGGACTGCGGAACAAATTGCTGCAAGCAGCTGGGCCCACGGGCGATGTGGCTGCGACTGCTCAGCCAGCACGTCCGGCAGCCGCCGCCGTGGCTGCCGTCAAACCGACCGCCTAATCGGAATCGATCGGTCGGACAATTGTTGCGATGCGGATCCACCAACAATGAAACTGCATGGCCAAGAAAAAGGCGGCCGTCAAAACGCTCCCCGCGAAAGCGGCCAAGAAGGCACCTGCCAAGGTAGCCTCGCGATCTCGCACGTCTACTCCCAAGAAACGGCCGTCGCCCAAGGAGCAAGTCAAGACGACGGCCGCTACGAAAAAGGCGGCTCGAAAAAAAGCCGCTGCGAGCGAGTCTAAGAAAACCAAGCGGGCTGGTGCCAAGCGGGTATTCTCTGGGGCCACCACCGACGATGCGTGGATCCAAACGGCCGATGCCTACGCCCGTCACAAGAAGCGAGCCGGAGAGCGGCAAAAGCAACTCTCCGAAGATGGTCGGGACATCGCTGGCGAAATGCCGCAGGTCACCGATCCCAAGGCCCGGGCGCGCGTCTCCAAGTCGCTGCGTAAATTCTGCGACGAAGTTTTACCTGAACGGTTCCACCTAGGTTGGTCCGAAGATCACCTGACCGCCATCAAGAAGATGGAACGGGCCATTCTGACGGGTGACAATTTTGCGATCGCTATGCCCCGTGGTACCGGCAAGACAACGCTGGTCATTGCGGCCGTGCTGTGGGCCATTGTCTCCGGACACAAACGCTACATCGCACTGATTGGCGCCGATCGTGATGCGGCCACGAAGCTGCTCGACGGAATCAAGGTCGAACTGGAAACCAACGATCGTCTGCTCGACCTGTTCCCGGAGGCTGCCTATCCGATTCGCCGCCTCGAGGGAATTGCCAACCGCTGCCGTGGCCAGCTGTACCAAGGCAATCGAACCTACATCCGCTGGACTAGCAAGCACATCCAGTTTGCGAACGTGCCCCTGCGTGGCGAGGTTCCTGAAGGTGGACGTACCGCCAGCATGGCGGTTGTGGAAACGGCAGGCATCCGTGGCAAGATCCGTGGCATGCAGCAGGCCTTGCCCACCGGTGAGATTGTGCGGCCCGATTGTTTCGTGGTCGATGATCCGCAAACCGACACCTCGGCCAAATCACGGACGCAGGTGAACTCACGCTTGAATGTGATCACGGGAACTTGTCCCGGTCTGGCTGGTCCGGGGGAATCGATCTCCGGGTTCTGCACCTGCACAGTGATCGAACCCGATGACGTGGCGGACCAGCTGCTCAACCCCGAGAAATTCCCAGACTTCCATGGTGAGCGTTTTCAATTGGTCTACGAATGGCCAACGGAGACCGAACTGTGGGAGGAATATGGCAACGTCTATCGCGAGTCGATGGCGACTGAACTGGGAATGGCCCCTTGCAATACGTTCGTGAAAAAACACTGGAAGCGGCTGCATGCCGGTTCTCGCGTGGCGTGGGAAGTGCGAAAGCGGAAAGACGAAGTTTCACCGCTGCAGCATGCCTACAATTTGCTGCTGCGTTTGGGCGATATGTTTTGGCAGGAATACCAGAACAAGCCCAAGGGGGCAGACGATGCCGAGGACCTGCTCAGCGTCGACGAGATCCAGGCCAAGGTGAACGGCTACCCGCGTCTGATCCTGCCACCGGTGGCCAACCTGGTCACGGGATTTATCGACGTGCAGGGCGAATGCCTGTTCTACTCAGTGATTGCGACAGCTCGATCGAGTTTTGACGCCTGGCTGTTGGACTATGGGACCTGGCCTCGGCAAACGGCCAAGTACTATTCGAAACGCAAACTCGGCAAGCGTCTCTCCCAAATCTACAAGGGGCGTGGCCAAGAGGGGCGCATCCGACAAGGGATCATGGATTTGACCGCGGATCTGGCTACCACTGATTACACGATGCCCGATGGCCGCACGTCGATGCGGATCAAGCGGCTGGGCATCGATGCCGCCTGGGGCAAGTCGAGCCCGATCGTCTACGCGTGCGCCATCGAGTCGCCTCACCGATCAATCATGCTGCCCACGTTTGGCCGTGGTTTGGATGCGATGAAAATGCCCATGGAGTTCTGGACGGCCAAGCCGGGGGAAACGCTGGGCGTGGGCTACGCGATCCGCCCTCGACCTGGCGGTGGATTGTATGCACTGCTCGACAGCAACTATTGGAAGTCATTCGTGCACGCACGCCTGGCGGTACCGATGGGCGACGCCGGTTGCTTGTCCCTGTTCCAACCGGAGATGATCACCACGCATCGATTGATTGCCGAGCACTATCGGTCGGAGACTCGATCGGAAACGAGCAACGGTAGCCGCGTGGTACACATCTGGACGTTGCCCGATAACAAACCCGACAATGATTTGTTCGATGCAACGGCCGGAGCCATGGCAATGGCCGGGATTGAAGGAGCCAAATTGGCCGATCTAACGGTGCGGAGAGCTGCGAGCAGCTCAAAACGCCCCAGACGACGTACCACAATCAAGGCCTAGCGATGGCAAAAAATGCGGCACCCCGAAAACGCAACCCCGTTCCTCCAACGCATGAGGAGATTTCACATCATGAAGCAATAGCTCAACTTCAGAATCTACTACGACAAATGCAACAGCGCAGCGCGGCCTACTACGCAACACCACGGCGTGGCATTACCGACGCTGCCAAGACAAACGCACTACCGATCGACTATGAGATTCCGATCAGTGGTGCCAAGGAGGTGTTGCAACACCTCGCCTCCGGAAAATTGAATGTGGTATCGCAGCCCCTTCTCGAATGGATCGTCGAGCGGTTGCGCTAGCTTACTCACTTGATGCACAACATGATGAACGGACTCCCATGAATACCAATCAACTCTGCCCCAAATGCAAAGAATCCTCGGTTCTCGTTCCCATCACGGGCAACCGCTGGGACTCTTACCACTCACGCGCCGAGATCGCTCTGGACTGTATCGAGGAAGGGACCATCGACGCCGTGATCACGGATCCTCCCTACGGATCGGGAGGAACCACGGTTGCGAAACGACTGCGTCCCTCTTCGGAGAAGTACCAGAGCAGCGATCGAAAGGAAAAACTCCCGGACATCGATGGCGATGCCATGTTGCCGGAGGCCTGGATGCGAATGATGACCACCATCTTCGACAAGGTCCGCAGGGCTTGCAAGCCAGGTGCCGATCTACTCGTCTTCTGTGACTGGATGAGTCTCACTCGCTTTATCGAAGTGATCGGGGCGGCTGGACTGCATGTCCGCAGCGTCGGTGTCTGGGACAAGGGACGTTGCACGCGTCCGAACCGCAACGGCATGCGGAACCAAGTCGAGATGATTCTCCACGCGCGGCGATCGGGCAAAGCGGAGCGTCAGAAAGACATCTACCTCAATGGCGTTTTTCAGTATCCGACGATGCGGAACAATAAACTGCATTTGACGCAAAAGCCGCTTGAATTGATGCATGAACTAATGCAGCTGGCACCTCCGGAAGGAATCGTGCTCGATCCGTTCCAGGGATCGGGAACCACGGGTGTGGCCGCCTTGCAAACGAATCGACGGTACATCGGTATCGAATCGGTAAAGCACTACCACGATATTGCCGTGCAGCGATTGCAAGAGTTCAGTACCCCGTAGTCAGACCACTATTTGTTTTCAGCTTAGACAAGGATGCCCATGGCTACTCGCAAGAACCCCGCGCCGAAGAACCCGACCGCTCCTCGGCGCCGCAACGGGAGGCCCAAAGGGTCGAAAGACATCCAACGCGACGAGGTCGACGTCATCGGATCGCGTTGCAAGAAATGTGGATCCAGCCTGCGGACTCCCTACGCGAATGATCCAACGCGGATGGCTTACCCCGGAGTGGATCCCATCACGGGCAAGCCCTACACGCAAATCGTGTGGCGACGGACGCAGTGTCGGGATTGTGGCCAGCACCGCATCGACAAGTGCTATGAAAATCTGCCCAAGAAGAGGTCCCAGCAATCATGAGCCCCACCGAAATCAAAGCTCGCATTGATGAGATCGATTGCATCCTGCAGTCGGGTGCCAAGTCGGTCACGGTCGACGGTGTGACGACAACTTGGGATCACGACAGCCTACGCAGCGAGCGTGGGGACCTGGAACGCAAGCTGTCCCCCAAGACGCGTCGACGTCCGTTCATCCTCAAGCCTCGCTTGGGCTAGGTTTCCATTTTTTGTCACAGCTTTACGTATAGATAGTTAGATTGCCATGGTTACTGCAAACGCCGCTCATTTCGTTTACGACGTCCCATCCACCGGACCGGTCGAACGTGGCAGCGGTGGTGGCCAATTCTCCTACGATGCGCTGGAGGCCAAGGGCCGCCGCAAGGCGGCTCCCAATAGAATCGTCCGGGAAGATGTCCATGTTAGTGCGGGCAAGCGAACCAAGCTGCAGGCGAGTGCCCGCGACCTGGCTAAGAACTTTTCCATTGCCGCTTGGATGATCCGCAGGCACTTGGATTACTGCGCTAGCTTTACCTTTCAAGCCAAAACGAGCGATCGCGGATTGAACAAAGCCATCGAGCAATTGATGGAAATCCAGTCCCGTCCGCTGGCCTGCGATCGCGGTGGCCGATTCTCGCGTGAGAAGATGTTCCGCCAGGTGGAGGCCTCCCGAGTACTCGACGGCGACATTGGCATGCTGCGCTTGCGCTCCGGCCACACGCAGCTGATTGAATCGGATTGCGTGCGAGATCCCGAAGCAAGTGAGAAGAAACGGAGCGACGATCGATTCGAATGGGTCGACGGTGTGCAGGTCGACTACGCCGGATTGCCTCGTCAGTATTCCGTGCACGGTCGCAAGAAGGGTGGCCGTGGCTACGAATTCCGCCGCACGGTACCCGCTCAGAATTTTCTGCTGTATGGATTCTTCGATCGTCCCGCTTCGGATCAAGTGCGGGGCATCTCGCCCATTGTCGCCGCTCTGAACAACTTTCGCGACGTCTATGACAACATCGACTACGCCCAAGTGAAAATGAAGATTACGCAGTTGTTCGCCCTGGCACTGCTGCGGAAGAGCGAAGCCCAAGGGCTCAACGAAGCGTTGCCAACCGCTGGGGAACAAGCCGTACTCGATGGCGAGGCCTGCGAGGAAGACGTTTCCAGGCCCCGGGAGTTCGATCTATCGGGCGGACCAACGGTACTCGATCTCGACACCGACGAGAGTGTGGAAGTGATCGAGAGCAACACTCCCGCTACTGAATTCCAGAGCTTCATTGAGATTGTCCTGGCCGTGGGTCTGAAGTCGCTGGACATCCCCTACAGTTTCTACAACGAGCGATTTACCAACTACTCTGGATCCAGAACGGCCTGGCTACACTACGAACGGTCGTGTGGGGATCGCCGCGCCGATCAAATCGAAGCTCGCAGACGGTGGACGCTATGGCAGCTGCAGCGGTGGATTGCCGATGGCATTTGGACTCCGCCCAGTGGCCAGACCATTGCCGACATCAAGTTCGAATGGATTCCCCGAGGGATGCCATGGTGGAAGCCGAGCGAGGAAATTGTGGGGGACATCAAGGCCATTGGGGCCGGATTCGACAATCCCGATCGCGTCTGCCGCGAACGCGATCGAGGTGATCCACGTGACAACATCGATGCCACGCTGGAAATCATCAAGTACGCGATGGACCAAGGGAAGGCAGTCATTGGCCCGGACTACGAGCACAAGCTCAATTTTTCCGCAGACTTCGGTGTAGGGGCACCCGAGGCGGCGGTGTAGTTGCCAACTACTCGCGTTACCAATTCTTTCTCGGCAATTGCATCTAGCGAAGGGATTGGGTAGTACGGCACACTGGTCCGCATGAAGAAATTCGACCCATCCAATCCGACCCAAGCTCCCGCCGATGCGTTTGCATTCGCTGCGAGTGAGTGCAAATGGGAAGCTGCAACCGAGCGCAAAAACGGCCTGCGACGTATGCCGGTCAACGTGTTGGCTCGTACCGGTGCACCCGTTTACCATTGGTATTGGGATTCGATCGTGCACGATTTCGAGGGGCTGGTTCACAAGCCCAAGATCGCGTTCGACTATCGGCACGATCCCAATGAACCAATCGGCGTGGCCGATAAGTTCACGGTTAACGATGCGGGACTGTGGCTCGATGGCGAGTTGATTAGTCGTGATCCCAAGGACGAAGCGGCCAAGATCATGGATCTTGGTCCCGCTGGCATTCCTTACGAAGCTTCGATTCACTTCAACCCTGCCACGGCGGTGATGGAGTATCTACCCGAAGGATTCACCACCACGGTCAACGGTCAAGAAATCGCGGGTCCGCAAGTGATCGTTCGCAAGTGGGAATTGCTCCGCTGTGCGTTCTGCTTGACCGGCGTGGATGGCGGATCGCAAGCCAATTTCGAAGCGGGGGAAGATTCACCCGCCCTGTTCTCCCTCAATTGGACTGATAAACCAATGACTAAAACCACTCCAACCACACCTGCAACTGATGGCAAAGAGACTGAAGCGGGCAAGCAATCCACCGATTCTCAAAAGCCTGAAACGTCGGCGACTAAGACCGAAGGAACTCCAGTCGATCGAGCTCAGTTTGAGAACGAGTTCAAGGCCCAGCTGGGCAAGTTTACCGCCAAGTTTGGCGCCGCCGACGGCGCCGAGTACTTCAGCCAGGGACTGAGCTACGAACAGGGGCTCGAAAAGCACTGTGCGAAGCTCGAACAATCCGCCAAGGATGCGACGGTCGCTCAATCGACCGCCGAGGACAAGCTGGCGAAACTCGATCTCGGTGAAACGCAGGGCGTGGATACCGGTACCGGAAAGGGCAAGCAGGGGGCCAAGTTCGAGGACCTGTTCCGCTCCGCAGCTGGGACCGAAGGCAAGAAGTAGTTCTCACCTGCAGTCGAGCGGCAACAACTTACTGATTTCAACTCACACAAGGACCGGGGGCTAGGATGGCCGATTCACTAATGACGCTCGCCGACATCGCGTTACTAAACGATGTCAGCGTGGAGGACTATGGAGCAACGGATATTTTCCTGGATGCTCCCGTGTTGCGGATCCTGCCCGCACAAACTGCGAGCCACGGTACTGACCACAAGTACTTGAAGCACGTGACCGCTCCAACCGTTGGCTTCCGTGCTCCCAACGCCGGTCGCGATCACAGCAAGACCGGACGCGTGTGGGTGACCGAAACGCTCAAGATCTTGGATGCGACCTTCCACTTGGACGCGATGATTGCCAAGAGCAATCCCAAGGGTGAAGCCTTCGTGATGGCCATGGAAGCCATGATGCACTTGCGAGCTGCGATGAAGGCTGCCGAACGGCAGATCTTCTACGGTACCGCCGAAGATGCCGGTGGTTTTCTTGGTTTGGTGGACAACGTTGGACTGAACAAGATCGATGACGCCATGGTGCTGACCGCTGGTGGTACAAGCACCGGTGTGTTCGGTGACGTGTGGATGATTCGGGCGACGAGCGATTTCGCGAACTGCGCCGTGATCCTGGGCAATAGTGGCAACATTGCCATCGAGCCCTGGGAACGGCAATTGGTTTCCGATGGTGATGGGAAGCAATTCCCAGCCCTGTTCCAAGAGATCGACGGATGGCTTGGCCTGCAGGTTGGAGGGGCCAAGAGCGTGGCCCGCCTGGTCAACCTCAATCTGGCGGACGGGGCTTCGGCCAACACGCTGACCGACGATTTGCTGGCCAACCTAATGGAATTGTTCCCCGAGGAAGCGCCACCCACGCATATCGTGATGAACAAGCGAGCTCGCAAGCAATTGATGCAGAGCCGGACCGCGACCAACGCCACCGGAGCTCCTGCACCATTGCCAACTGAGTATGAAGGGGTGCCGATCGTGACAACCTCGGCTTGTTCCACGTACACAACGGCCGTCGCCGCTTCCTAAGCAGGAACTGGATCCACCATGCCCAACGCCCCCGCGCTAACTTTGCAGAAGCTGCTTTGGCGGACTCTGCTGAAAACGCGGGGCGTGCTGGTGACCTACAAGGCTACCGGGTTTGTGATCGCTGAATTGAAGGTGGTGTTTACTCGCCCAGGCGAGGATCAAGTAGACATGAGCGACAACTTTTCGCTCGTGTCGAAACAGTGGGACGTGTTGATCGATCCTGCCACGTTGATCAATCCAACCGGGACACCCATTGAACCGGAACTCGGTCACGTGATCACCAAACTCGACGGCACGGTTTACCGAGTCCAGTCTGGTGATGGAAGCCGCAATTGTTGGCGTTGGTCCGATGGCCTGCAGACCTGGCGTAGAACTCACACGGTGATTGACTGATGCCCACCCCGATCCAAGAGCTGACAATCGCATTGCAAAGTGCGATCGCCGCCGAGCTGTCGATCGTGATCGAACGGCGCAAGATCGCTTATTTCACTCCGGGTGAAGTTCGCGAGGGAAAATACATCATCGTTGGCATTGGCGAGGACACCAATGCCAAGCGTGGGATTGACCTGCTCGACCTGCAGGTGGATCTCGGGTACCAGATCGCATTGCCAGAACCAACCGAATCCAATCCGGATCCGGCCAACAATATCCCCTGGTCGGACGAGCAGGAGCAAAAGGTCGATGCCATCAAGCAACTGTTCCGGCCCGATGGTGCACTGCGCGACAGGGCGATCGCTGGGGTAAATTACCTCCGCATGCAGAACACACCAATCTACCGACCGGACATGCTGCTCGACAACCAAATTTTTACCAGTGTGATTCGTTTGGAATTCCGCTCCGAAAACGAATAGCTCCAAGGATGGAACCATGACTACAGGCAGAACGTGCAAGGCGTATGTGAACATTGGCGGTACGCTCGCCACACCTACGTGGGTTGAGATGAAACGCATCAGCAACGTTGCACGTCCCAAGGGGCGTGGAACTAGCGATCGCATGTACCGCGGTGCCAAAAACAAAAAGAAGGTCACTGGCTACCGAGAGTTCGGATTCTCGTTTACCTACGTCCCAGCTCGAGCTGGATCCGCAGCGGCTACGGCCGACACCGTGATCACAACCCTGGAGGATTCGCTCGACAACGAAACGATCCTTGACGTGTGCTTCATGGATGCGGCCGTCACGGGTGATGCCGTAGGCGTGCGGGGCTATGTCCAGGTGAGCAAGTTCGATCGCAAAGAGGATGACGAGGACTCTGTCACCTACGACGTCGAACTGGTCGAGGTCGAAGAGTACGACGGGGCGGGGGACTTGGTCGAAATCGACGCCTACGAAACCACCGAGCCGTAAGCGGATCCACTGACCGAGTTGCGGCCCTCCATTTTTCAGAATCAAAGGACTCACAGATGAAGTTTACCATTGTTCGTGTCGCCCAAGTGTTAGCCGCTGCGGCTTCTGGCCAACTCAACAAGGAAAGCAGCGTTGACACCGTGATTCAACGCAATGCCGAATGCCATCGCGATTCGGCACCCGGCATGAAACTGAATGTCAGTGCTGCGGTTGCAGATCGCGTCAAGCAATTGACAGGGAGTGCGTTCGCAGAGCCAGTCCCCAGCCTTCCACCGATCCCTGAGCCGGGATTGCCCGAGACGAATCCTTCAACTGCTGAATCGAAAAACGTCCCAAGCGAACCAATTGTCGCTTTTCCTGAGACGGCAGAAAAGCCAGCCGCCGAAGATGCGGCCGACGACACCGAAGCATAAAGCAAGCCATGCAGTACCTCACTCCCATCGCCGTCCGCCGGTTGCGAATCGCCGCCGCACGGTTACGCACTGGTAGACGTCGCTCTGGGAGTGAGCGTGCTGTATGGATTGCCGCCAAGAATTATCGCCGAGCTGCTCAGTTCGAACCCGACGAAGCACCTGAAACCATCGAGCTGCCCAAGTCGCTCGTCGACCTAGTCCAAACTCTAACCCCGGAACTTGAAGATGACAGCGGACACATCTCAGCCCCTGAAGTGGAATGACGGAAGCGGCCAAAGTTGGTCGACAACGATCGCACTTTCCGACGCCTTGCGGTTAAAGCAAGAAATGGCCATCGACATTCTGGATCCAAAGAGTGTCGAAGTGATCTTTGGAAGCGATCTAGTCCGCAGAACGGAGGTCCTGGGGGAACTGGCAAGGCCCCAGTGGGAAGAGGCTGGCATTGCCTACACCGATTTCGCTGATCTGCTGCTGTCGGGTCCAACGACATTTGTCGATGCGAGTGATGCACTACGACGAGGACTCAGCGATTTTTTCCGCCGAGCCGGCCGCGAAGATCTCGCCATCGTCGCCGATCGAGCCTGGAAGGCGATGGAAGCCGGAATGCAGGTCAGCGTGGCCAAGGCGAGCGGGGAGAAGGTCGGCAAGATCCTGCAGGCCGGGATCGATCGAGCCGAGGCCGACCTCGACAAGGAACTCGATCGAGCCCTCGCGACACTGCAGGCCCCCAGGATCGCTGGGAGCTCGTCTGGCAGCTCGCCGGGATAACGGGGCTAGATTGGCGACCGATGTCGCTGCGAGCGTTGCTGGCCGCAGCACGGGGACGCCAGGCCCACGATTGGGATATGTCCATCCTGATGCTTTCAGCCTGGCAGACGGTCAACTTTCGCGACAATCCATTTCGCCAACGAAAAAGCTCCGCAGGTAGTTTCGATGTGGCTGCTCTGCGGCGCGAGCACAAACGACGAAAGCGGAAGACCTAGCCATGTTGACTGTCACCTCACAAATCAAAGATCGATTCTTCGACCGTCAAACGGTGATTGAACAAATTAGCCGTGAGAACGTCCGCAGGCTGGGTCGCATGGGTGCCTATGTCCGGCAACGAGCACGGACGGACATTCTGCGACGAGGTCGCAGAACGCGAGTCAGAGACCCCGGCCGCAACAAGCAGAATGGACGATTCACGCGAGGCAGGGCAGGACGCAGTTCCGCAGCGAGCGGACGGCCGCCTCACGTTCACTCGCGTGATTCCGTGGCGACGCTGCGGAATATCCAGTTTGGACTCGGTGCCGACGATGCGTCCATCTTGATCGGACCATTAGCACTCAACGGCAATAAACCTCAGGGGAGCGCCGCCAAAACAATTCCGGAGTTGTTGACCAAAGGTGGCACGGCACGAGTTCCCAAATACTCCTTTGACAATTCCGTTTGGTACACCGGCAACTATTCCCAAGCACCTCACCAGCGATCGGTCACAGCTCGCTACAAGCCTCACCCGTTCATGGGCCCAGCACTCGACAAAGAGATCGCCGCAGGGACTGTCGATCGAGTGTGGAGTGCCTCCGCATTTTAGGAACCGACCATGGCAGCCAAAGACATCGAGGCGGGTAGAGCTCACGTACTGATTCGCTTGAGAGATCAAGTCTCGGCCGGACTGAAAAAGACCGAACGGAACTTCGCCAAGTTCGGACGTAGCTTTGCGACTGCAGGCCTGGCACTCGGAGCTGCTGCAGGTGGTCCGCTGGTCCGCGTGATGCAAGTGTTTGGCGGGTTCGATGCTGCCATGGCTCGCGTCTCGGCAATTACCAATGGCACCACGGACGAACTAGCGAAGCTGCGTGCCGAGGCCAAGCGTCTGGGAGCCACAACGCAGTTCAGTGCCACGCAGGCTGCCGAGGGAATGGTTTTCCTCGGGATGGCTGGATTCAATACCCAACAAGTTCTCGCTGGGATTGGTCCAGTGCTGAATGTGGCGGCTGCCGGGATGCTGGAGCTTGGGCGAGCCGCGGATATCGTTTCCGATGCCACGACGGCTTTCGGCCTGGCTGCCGAGGATACCGGACGGGTTGCCGACGTGATGGCCAAAACTGCAACGAGCTCGAATACGTCGATCGAGCAAATGGGAGAGGCCTTTACCTACGCTGCAGCCCAGGGCAAGGCAGCTGGACAAACCATTGAGGACGTTTCGGCCGCTCTCGGAGTACTTGGCAACTCTGGACTCAAGGCGTCCATCGCTGGAACCGGCGTGCAAGGCATTTTCAAGCGACTGGTACAACCCGACGCATTGGCCATGCTGCGTTCCATGGGAGTATCCCTGGCGGACTCAGCAGGCAATATTCGCCCGCTCACGGCGCTGATGGCAGACTTGCAAAGAGCCACCTCCCGAATGACTCAGCTCAAGAAGCTGCAGACCTTCGAGGAGCTGTTCGGATTGCACTCGAAATCTGCGATCATTCTTTCGGACAATGCTTCAGCACTCGAACAGCTGACTGGCAAGTTGTACAACGCGACCGGAGCGGCAGATTCGATGGCTTCCAAGATGCAAGACTCGGTCATGGGCCGTTGGCTTGGTTTCACCTCTGCGTTCGAAGCGATTCACGTTGCACTGGGGGAAGCGTTCAAAGGTCCCACACAATCGGTGCTGGCGTTCGGTGCCACGTCCATGCGTGTGATTGCAGCGTTTATCGATGGCAATCAAACGCTTTTTAAAACGATCGGATTGATAGCAGGCGGCATTGCTGCAGTTGGCATCGTGCTGACCACCATTGGCTTTTCGTTTCTGGCAGCCTCGTTCGCCGTCGGTGGTCTGGCAACGGCGATCAGCTTTCTGGCATCTATTATTGGCTTCGTCTTCTCGCCACTTGGCCTGGCTGTTGCCGTGCTCATTGGCCTTGGCATCGCAGCCTACCAGTTTCGTTCCCAACTCGCTGCAGCATTCTCCTCGGTGGCCGAGTACTTCCGACCACTCATAGACGGGATAGGCCACGTGTGGGAGATCTTCAGTGAAACGTTCGGTGCAATTGTGGCCGAACTGCAGGGAGGAAACCTGGGCAACGCTGCGGGTATCGCATGGCTAGGGTTTGTGGCTGCAGCCTGGCAGGGCGTGGCCGAGTTGGGTGGGGCCATTGATGCTGCTCTTGGTTTTCTGCAGGCCTGGATTCCTGGCGTGGACAACGTACGCACCTACATCACTGGGGCATTCGCATCAATTGGTCAATCGATCCTGGCCGGGCGGTGGGACCTGGCAGGAGCGATTGCAATGACGAAACTCAAGTTGGCAGTTGCCCACGGTTGGGGAGCGATTACCAACGTATGGGCAGGTGCCATGACGGGCATCGGTACCATTTGGGATTTCACTATCTACGGGTTGCGAAGTACTTGGAACGCACTCGCCACAGCAATTCGCGCATCGGTGTTCATCATCACTGACGTCTTCACATCGATTATTGATCGACTTGATCAGCTTTGGACTTCCTTTGCCTCAACAGCAGCACGAATTGATGCATGGATGACCGGAAGCAAAATGCACTCGAACTTGGCAGATAAATACACCAGTGATTTTGCAGCCAGAACCGCCGCTCGCAAAGCAGCTAGCGACAAAGAGCGAGCTGCGATCGGACGCTCGCAGCGAGAAGGGCAAGCCCGAATCGACAGTGACCTGAATCGCCGCGTAACCGGACGTGTTCAATCGGAGCAAGGCGTCAACAATCGCAATCAAGCACGGCAATCACAATTGCGGGCTGAAATTGCCAATCTTGAAAGGCAAGCTGCAACGGCCTACGCTGGCGCCGGAGCTCCAACGATTGAGAACGTCGCTGCCAAGGCTCGCGAGGATCTGCGCCAAGCGATCGCAGATTCACAGAAGCAAGCCCAAGCGGGTACGCAAGGGAACGGCCCAACCAATGCAGCTCTGCGCAGGCAAGCTGGCGTCGGTGGTGGACAGCTCGCCAAGATCACCAGCTCCGGGACGTTCTCGGCGGCCGCTGCAGCTCAGGCACTCGGTTTCGACACGCGACCTGCAGAGCAGACCGCCAAGAATACAAAGAAGATTGTGCAGCTGATCCAAAACAACCGGGGCGGAGCCCTTTTCACTTAATGGAGTCGGACACCTATGGTCACAGGTATTGTTGCAGTGGTGATGGTGATTATTGGGTTGGCGGTAGGTGCCTATGGTTGGCGTTTTGTGTGCGATGCCGAATTGGCGGACCTGCGTACGCTACTCAATCGAGCGGTTGCAGATCGCATCGATTCACGTAAGCAACTCGAACGCGAGATCGCTGAGTTGAACAGCACTGTCGGCAAACGCAGCGAAGAGGTTATGCAGCTCCGCAAACGCATCGCCAAAGCAGAGACGACAAACGCATCCTTGCGGGAAGAACTCACAACCAAGTCAAGCAATATCGCAGACCAAAAAAAGTTCTTGGGCGACTTGTCCGCCAAGTTTGGCACCATCGCCGAAAAGCTCTAACCCAGAATAAACCATGGCCATCCTAGTCCGAGAGATTGCAGGCATGAGCGGTTCCGAGGGAGCCGACGAAGCCTCTGCCACGCTAGTTTTCGACGTGAAAAAAGGTGCAACGGATTCCATGGCCGCTGTGCGTGCTGCCGTGGTCTCGGAAACACCTGCGACTTTTGACGGACTCGATCGAACCAAGTTCACTTGGCGCGAAGAAGAGGAAAACCTGCGGCTGATCGTCAACGTGGATTATTCTGCTCGCTTGCCGGAATCCACCCTGCGCCGCTCGTTCGACAGCACTGGCGGAACTGTTCGCGTGTTCACTTCCCTCGATACGGCATCGTTCGTGCGACCTGGTCGCACTGCTCCCAACTTCCGCAGTCTGATTGGCATCAAGGATGGTGATCCCGAGGGAGTCGATAAAACGGTCCCCGCACTCAAACTGAGCTACAGCTACAAGTGGCCCAGCAACGTGATCAACAACGCGTATATAAAAGCATTGGCCGGGCTGGTTGGCATGACTAACTCCGCGACCTGGGACACGTACGGAGCGGGCGAGCTGCTGTTCTTGGGTGCGAGTGGTGAAATCATCCCCAACGTCCCGACTACGATTAGTTACTCCTACGCAGCCTCTGCGGATGTTACTGGCCTGACGATCGCCGACATTACAGGCGTCGCCAAAGGCGGGCATGATTATCTGTGGGTGGCCTACGAAGAGGAAGCGGACGCCACTGCCAAGAAAAAGATTCGCCGTCCCCTGGCGGCCTATGTCGAACGCATCTACGGCCGGACAGCTTTCTCAAGTTTCGGGATTATCTAGTGCCCCAAATTTCAAAACGCAAGCCGGGAGATCGCTCCATCCCCGCGACGGATTGGAACAACATCGCAGATGCGATCAACGGTGGCGTGGGGCACCGTCCACCGCCACGGGCTGGATTCTACGTTCCCACGGTGTTGGTGCAAAACGACACCGGCGCAGACCTGCAGGCATTTCAATGCATCTCCCTCGATGATCCGTTGTTTGCACTCGAGACAAATGGTTCTGTCGATTTGATCTTCTCCGGAAAGGCTGCCGATCCCGATAAGCCAGCAGCAATTGTGACCGAGCCTATCGCACATGATGCCTCCAACAAACGCTGCGGCCGTGCTTGGATCTACGGGTTGGCTTATGCACTGGTGGGCCCAGCCGCGTCGGCATCCGATCTCACCGCGGCTCCGGAAGCAGCGAACAAACGCCTAGCACCTGGTGCCGGTTCTGTGCAGTTGCTCGCAGCCCCGAGCACCACGGTCGAAAAGCTGCTGCCCGTACTTCTGGGAGCTGCCAGCGGTGGTGGAGATAGTCACTACCTATTTACACTCACATCCGCCATGAGCAGTGGCTACGGCACCGCCACAATTCGCTCCATTTCCGATTCAGAAGAAATTGAGACCGGCGCGAGCGTGGTTGATACGTTGGGGCTATTCGATGGACTGGCCAGCGGAAAACGCGGGATCTGCATTAAGTCGGGGGAAGCCTATTACGCTATAGGCCCGTACGTTACAGCGGTGCGTTGGGACGATCCGGATTTAGAGCAATCGAAGGACGGCGGCGATACGTGGGAGAATATCGACACAGCCGAGGACTGTAGCTAGTGGCCCATTTAATGAAAGTATCGGGACATTTGGCCAGGACCGACAGCGGGCATTTAGCAAAATGCGCTTGCCGGTGTTGCGGCCAAATTACGTTTCCGAGTTTCTCAGAATTCTATAATTTCCCGTGCAATGGTTGGACAGGAGGAACCACCACCACAGTAGCCGGGCCAGAGGCGGCAATCGATGTTTGCCTAGGATCGGGTGAGAAGGTATTGGGATATATCGAGGTGACAAGGCGGGGAGAGTGGAGTAAGCCGGGCGAGTCGGACACGCTATGCGAGCAGTACGACAAGTGGGAGCTAAGAATGTTTGCGACAGGTACGCCCCCCGCACCAACCGATTGTTGGGTTAGATATGAGGTAGTGGAGTCTACGGCTACCGGTACAGTACCACCAAGCCCACTAGACCCGGGAGCGTGCCATTTCGGAGGGTGTGTGCCAGCCGAAACGGTAGGCTCTATTGTCACTCGACACGCTACCGATCCTATAGAGGGTTGGATATTTGAATTCGAATTTACCCCATGCGAATAGCTTGCACGGTGATTGCCGGTGCCAGTGTGGTTGGCTATTCCGAGTGCACGATATCGCAGCGATCACGCTACCATGCCCACGTTGCAAGCGATCGGTAGATTGTGTGGCCGGATCATTGGGACCACGACCACCTGCAATTAATGCACCCGCCTGGACTCGGTTGCTCGCGCTGGCCAAGTCGCGCTCAGACGTTGGCATCGGTGACACGATCGAGCGATTGCTCAACTACATTGGGGGCAAGGCCTTTAAGCGTTTGCACCACCGCTATTTTGGAAAGCAATGCGGTTGCAACTCTCGACGCTATGCACTCAATCGCCGGTATCCCTATCGATAAGATTGCCCGTTGCGATCGAGCCACTATTCGCTTCACAGCGCAGAGAAAGAAAGTGTGCACATCAGCGCGGTTGTTCCCTATGGGGTCCCCCGTCGAAATCCCCGAAGGGACCCGCAAAACTATCTACACATCAATTCATAAACGGAAACGCAAAACTTCGCCTTGAGCGCCCAGCCGGATGAGCATTTGACGGCGTGGCATGGGACGTCTCCACTCTTTCCAGTAGCACATGCGAATGGGTCTGCAAATCCAACAGTCCAGGTGAGCGAAGATCCTCAGTTGGAGATGCCGGGGATGCAGAATTTACTCACCACCCGATGGAAGATCAATTTGAAGATTCCTGAATCCGGCTGCCGCATTCAGATGGAATTGTGTTCGAGGATGTGGATAATTGGGAGCAGTTTAAGGATAATTGCGTACTTCGCCCTGGGATAATACCTATGAAAGTCGCATTATTCTCATTGACCAATGATAATAACAAGTTCTGCCAGTTGAAGGCGATGTCACCGCAATGTCGATGGAGACGTAAATGAGACGCCACGAACTTACTGCGAACGCCATTCTCCATTTCCCAATTCTACTGATTCTCGGTATCGCAATTGCGACCGCTTGGCCCGTCGATATGGTGATCGTGGCGTTGATCTACGGTTGCGGCGTCATCGATCTTTCCTACGCCAAACTTCCGCAAATACGACACGGCGTGCTCAATTCGTTCGGACCAAAACTCGTTCCCGCAAATCGCCGTTCGGCATACTTCCGAGCTTACCGAAGACTCGGTTTCGGTTTTGCATTCCACTGTCTTGTGCTGGTACATTATTTCACTGTTGTCGCACCGTAGCGACGCGCAAAGAAAGCAGAACCATCACATGCACCGAAGCCGGGCTTGCGGGGTCTTACAAATGGAACATCGACTGTCCCGGCTCGGTGATGTGTAACGTTCGCCCAATTGGTAAGCCGCCACAGTTCACTGCACGGCAACAAATTAGTCGCGTATGGCTGATGAAGACGATCAGAGCACCGACCACATCATTCGACTTGCGAATAGCGACGTTGGTGACGCGATATCGGGCAAGATTGGACGCTCGCTGACAAGCGACGAATCGCAAGCAATTGCTGCAATCATTGGCACCGAGCATTTTTGGGCCCGTGCTGAGGAGCTCTTGATGTTCGTGCGGCACAAGGCCGCCGGAGACGTTCAAAACATGGTCGCGACAATCGCAACCCGATTCCGCGAGGGCACGCTTCCCACGGACGATGACGCACACGAAAGACCTGCACGTGTGATACATTGTGACATGTGTGGTTCGACTGGCGTTTGCTACTGTATTCGCAAAGGACCTGGGACCGCCGTTGGATGCCCGCGATGCAGTGGCACCGAGAAATGCCGTCATTGCAATGGGACCGGAACGCGATGAATGGGCGAACCAAGCGATGCACCCAAGTCGCGGAGTCGTCCGGTTTGACAATGGAAACTCTTTCGCCGCGACTGGGTGATCGCGATCGTTCGTCGGCTGGACATACCTGAAGTCAATACTGATATGTCGTTTTGGGGCGAATTGGCATTGTTCTTGATCGGCACCACGCTCATTGCGCCAGTGGTGGGTAGCATCGTTGGTTTCTGGCTTCTTTGGCGCAATCGCCAAATTGCCAAAAGCGAAGGTGTCGCACGCGTTGTCGCAACAACCATCGTGGTCACCGTTGTCATTTCAATGCTCTGTCTGGCTTCCGCGATTTGGATTATCACACACCGAATTCCAATGGCTTAATGGTCTCATATCCGATGTAAGCATATTAATTGCGGCCCCGAGTGCTCGAACTGTTCCGTCGAGCGATGCGTTTGAAAGAAATGTTGCTCGGACCTGTGTTGGACGATAGACTGATCCTGAACGTCATTCGCTTCGATCACGATGTTGCCGACGAACCAAGGATTGAACGCGAGGACCGTTGGCCAATCCATTTTGCGGCGCAGCGTCCTTCGACGGTCCCACGTTAATCCCAACGTTATTTGCCTCGGATGCTCGCTTACTGATCGCAAATGGACTGCACGCAATACAAGTCGCACTATTCGGCGTTTTCGAAACTGCCACTCCCACGGGAAGTATGTGATTCTCGCGAATGGTCGGATTGGATGGACCACTTCCACGATTGCCACGCTTGCTTCGATTGGACGCTTGCACAACGAATTGCAGAACGCGGATTCGACTCACGCGATTTTCCGTGCGTTCACATCGGTAACCAAATCACGTTCGCATGTCCGGACCATCCTGACCCCGCAGACTGCCCCGACATTCTGATTTCATACTTTTCCAGATTCGACGAATATTCAATCGCTGTCCGCGACGGCGGCACATCTGCGGTCGCGATTCGATACTGTCCTTGGTGTGGCGTCGCGCTTCCGGAATCAAAACGTAACCGGTGGTTCGATGAACTGGCCGCGCTCGGCTATACTGATTTCCACGCCGATGACGTACCACCGCAGTATTGGACCGACGCTTGGTACAAAAACGGCAAATAACCATGCGGTGAACCGAAGTCGCCGGCGACCTGTTTTTTGAAATCAAAGTTTCTTGGCGGCGACTCGGTTACCGCCGCCGTTCTGCTAAATGCGTAGTACATAGATGCCAGACGAGAATCCCTATTCAGCACCTAGTCACCACGCCGAGAAGGACGAAGCAGTCGCGCCGGTGACTGAAGACTCACGATTGGACTATGCGCGGTATGCCAAGGAATCGCTTTTTCTCCCAGGACTGTCCATTCTTTTTAACGCTATTGCCGGAATAATACTTGACGTTGTCTTGCTACAGCAGAATTGGGATGCAGCGGTGTCGAATGGAAATTCACAACCGTTCTTAATCACTATAATCGCACTTATACTCTACAACCTTTTCATTGCGTTCGGTGCGACAGAGATGATGCGACGAAAATCATTCACGTTTGCCCTTTTGGCATGTATACTGACGATCATCCCACTCTCAACCTGTTGCCTCATTGGCGTGCCGTTAGGAGCATGGGGCTTCAATTTGCTGCTGAAGCCGGGAATCAACACGGCCTTTTCGAGAACAATTTGAGCAGAACCAAGCCATGAACCCAAGTCGCCGGTCTTGTGTTTAGTTACATCAAAATCAACTTCGGCGACTGGGTTATGGCCGCCGTTCTCCATTGCAAGTCCAATTTAGCATGATGAAAATGCTTACCATTCGCAATGCATTGCTCATAGTGGCGGTCTTCGTCGTAGTCGGCTTCTTCGTTGCTGACCGAATCCGCTTGTCAAATGAGTTCGAAATACACAAGAAGGAGGCGTTCCAAGATTCTCTAAAGCGCCAGTTTGCTGTAGTCAAGCGAAACCGCGCGATGCTGATCGAGAATTTCATTGTGGCTACAAAGAAAAAGGGCATGACTGCCCTAGACGGTTACTTCTTTGCCCTGACTTCAGCTGAATTGGTAGATATATGGGAGCACGAGCGAGATATTGATGAAGGCAGGTGCGAACGCGCAACGGTAAGTGCGAAGCGAATCCTGCAATCTCTGGATTGCGGGCAAACAAAAGATTACCTCGACTTTGCGAGGAGAATAGTGGGGGACTATCTCGAAGACAAAACGGGAAATCGCGAGTTTGATGACGTGACGTTGGTAGATTTCTTGGGCTTACAGGCGTCTGACGACCTTGAGAACTTTCGAGACTTCATGACAAGGGCTTGTGAAGATAGTGTTGCTCGTGGAGACGATTTTGAATCTGATTTTGACTCTAGGTTGCAAAATGCTCCGGCTGGTGAATATCGTCTGTTCTAGCATTTCACAATGCGTGTACTTGTCGTTAATCAGTAGCTGGAGAACCATGACATGCACGGGAGCACGGCTTGCAGCGTTTTTTGCAATGGATAGTCAACTCTCCGTCCCCCGTGATGTCTGCCGTTACCCCAGCAAACTGATGAACCTATCCTTCACTCCTGCTGGACGATTCCACTCGCCGTTTCGGATCTTCATTCGTGGTTTGAACGCAACGGATCACGTGGCGTTCATCGCCGATTGTGGCCTCCACGGATACCGACGAAAGGAATCACACTCATTACATCGACAACTTGCGATCGTGTCTCTTGACGGTTGGACAATGTTTGCGGATGACTGGTTCTACACGCTTTGGCATATGCCAACCACGAAGCAAACTATCAAACGTGCCGCAGATCGCTTCGACGTGTACTACGATTTGGTCGGCGATTGTGACGAATCATATGAATTCGGATACTTCTGTTCTGGTAAACTCGTGCGTGAGGTCAGCGTCGCTAGCCCACACTACAGCGACCAAATCCTCGTAACAGACGACGGGATACCGTTTGCGATTGAAACTGATGACAGAAAAACGAACGACATTGAGGGGTATGTTGATGCCATAGCTCGTTGCGTTGGCATTCGTTTGCCTACGGTCGAAGACACTGTGCTGGCTTTCGGGCCTACGCAAGAACTGGGGTAACCAAGAAATGCACCCGAGTTGCCGATCGGACGTTTTCTGAAATCGAAATCTCTTGGCGGCAACCGGGTGATTTCAAGCGTTCTGCCGCGAAAGACAAAACATATACCCCAATGGAAAATCCATACACACCCACCGGCGTTCCTGATGGAAACCGCGGAACGATCTTTGACGTAGCGCAACGATTGCTAGCGCTACTACTTTACATACTTGTCTGGGCGTTGTGCGTCTATTCATCTGGCCCACTATTAAGCCGCGCGCTCGGATTTCAGATAGACTCGACGAGAATCCCAGGCAGTTCATTAACCATGATGGAATCGTTTAGTCTTTTTGCTACGAGGTACTGGTTCACGTCGTGCTTGCTAATCGCGACGCCATTCAACTTGATCGCCTGGATTGCTCTCCGACGCAGAAGTCATGACCATACGCGATGGAAATTGCTTGCCATATGTAGCGCGTGGATTCTCCCCTCGATCCTACTCGGATGGCTCGTATTTGGTCCACTGTTGGTCTTGCGATGAATCTCGTAGCCTTTGCTGGTCGCGTACAAACCACTGCCAGCAACGCGGCAGAACCAAGCCATGAACCCAAGTCACCGAGTCAGCCAAACTTACTAACAAGCCTACTTCGGCGACTGGGTTATGGCCACCGTTATCGGGCGAGGAGCATGAATTGAACATACGCGCCTCAATTATCGACCACGTTGAATTACTTGCTGAACCGAGTGCTCAGCTGCGATACGAAGAGTCGCTCGTGGATGCAGGACACGCACCAACCGAGTTGATTTCGATGTTCTGTGATGATCTTTTCGATCCCAAGAGCGAATCGTTTGTCGATGCGTTTACCCGAGAAGAGCACAAGGAACTCGCGCACTTGTATGGACTCCTTGCCGAAGCCGCACAATCCGAGCATACAAGCGTGCCTCAGATGCTAAAGGACCCTATATGGCGTAGAGTCGTCCAGCTGTCGCAGCAACTAAACCGTCACCTTCGTGAAGCCCGATAACATTGCCGTGCACCGAAGCGGCGAAGTCGGGCGGTCTTGAAATTGAAAATCTTTCGCCGCCGCTCGGTTACGGCCGGCGTTCCTCCAACAAGATGATTCAGCACAAGCCGTTCGAATGCCGGGGAAGTCACCCGACTTGATCGTGGTCGTCGCGACTGGAGCCCGGATGAAGAACGTGCTCCCTAAGCAATGTGCTCCCGGGATGATTCCCTTGCCACAATTATGTTCGTTTCTTTAATCGTTCGCGAAGTAGCGTTCGCATGATTGGACTTGTTACAATTTTAGCTATACACTTAACTTGCACAACTTGAGAACAGGAATTGAGTTTGAATGGCACTCTTAATTGTTGGCGCAATCGCCGCTGGTGTCGCCATGATGGCGAATAATAACGAGGACTCTCCAGTACTGTGGGGAATCATTACGTTCATCGCTGGGATCGCTGGCGCGTTCGTCTTCGGTTTTCTCGGAGCGTTGATCGGTTCAATATTGGGGGCGGGACTTTATATCGGGAAGACGCTGAGATTTGGCTAACTCTTTCTAACGCTGGAGGAACAAAGCCATGAACCCAAGTCGCCGATCGCGCGTTTAGTTATATCAGTATCAACCTCGGCGACTGGGTTATGGCCGCCGTTCGCCGACAGTTCAATTGAGACTTACTTGTTAGTGATTTCCCTTCCGAATCCTAGGGGCGTAAGAAGGGATTATCCCATGGATTTTCAGTACCATTGATCGCGATGCGCAACGGTCTAATTATCCGGCGTCTCAGCGGATGGTCGTAGCTGACGCTTGAGCTGCAAACCCCTATGATTTGTTGGGGTTGCAGTCCGCTCGCCTCTCTCACAATGCCGATAATTCATGCAGCGCTCAATTCATCCTATGACGCGCAGCGGTCTTTTAATCCGTGGGTCCTGGGTTCAAGTCCCAGCGCCCTCACTGTCTTTTTCTTCTCCCATGTGCCATCCCGCCGATCGCGCTGCAACGCGTAGCAAACGCCAGGGGATAAGGACCGCCACCTTCGGTGAGCTAGCTTCGCCACGATATTGATCTGCTGGCACCCCAGCCTCTTTGGCTATCGACTATCGGTCCCCTCAACACGTCAAGCATCAAGCTAACGGGTTGTCCCAATCGCGACTCGCCGCGTGACAGCCTACTGATTCAATCGAAATCGCGGTGCTCGTACTCGGCCACAACCACCCTCCCTCGCAATAGCCGTCGAGGCGATCGTGATCGAAGATGGGTTTCGCCTAGCGTGTTGCGTTGCGCGTACAAGCGCGAGTAGGAGTGATCTGTCCCCACCATTTTCCCATGGCCATCGCCCGTTGGTACGATCACTCACAGCGACGCACCCAACGCGATGGCGAAAGCCGTCTAGCGTGCTCATGATTCGGCATGCAGCCGCATGGCCCCCGGTACCAGCGTGGAAGTGCTGGGCCGCCTCGTCGACACTCAGCGATCGATCGCGAAGCCTTCCCACAACGAAAAGTGCGTGCCCGACAGGACGCGTTGCCGGCCCGTGAATGTCTGAACTGCTTGCCCTTGGCAGGCAAAAAACACGACAGGAGAATGACAGCTGTACAAGAAACGGCCGTCGCCGATGCTGGCAAATGTTTTTGGTGGCTACAGGCAGCAGTGATAATACGGGGAACGCGGCCACAACCGGGCAAGAGCGGAGGACTTGACTAGTTCGCTCGGGAAAAGCGGCTGAGCGCCTCATCAGTTCACTGTGCTAATAGCAATTCAGTGGTCGGTCGGCGTGGTTGAAAGAGCACCTATCTCAGATTCTGCCACAAAGACAACAATGGCAATAAGAATGCCAGCAAGCACACTACGCCCAAAAGCACACCCGCCACACCGGCAGAGCATCTAAAAAGATGGCGAGCTTTGCCAACTGGAATACTAAACAACAGCAGCATAACAATGAATGTAGCGATCGATACACAGACCCCCGGATAGAACTGCAGCAAGTACTCAGTTGCAATTGGCAATTTGACCGCAAATTCTAAGAAGACTGGAAGGAGGATTTGTCGTCCGAGAATTAGGAAGCGTCCGAATCGTTGTTAAAAGTTGAAAGGTGGTCTCCCAGAAGGCAATATATTGCCTTCTGCATTTTCCAATTTACGTCGGTTACCGCCGACGGGGAGACCACCATGACTGAATCTAGTTTGTTGCGCGAGCTTGGGCAAGTTTCGAACGCTGAAGTTGGCGAAGTGTTTCGCGAATTCTTACGGGGCTCGATCGTGAAGATGGCCTGTGAGGTAATGGCTGCCGAAGTGGCTGAACTGTGCGGCCCAAAGCACGCCCCGAGCGATTGTCGGACCTATCGAGCTGGTAGCGCCGCGGGACGCATCTTGGTCGAAGGTGAACGGGAGTCGGTGACGCGTCCGCGAGTTCGCGAGCGTCAGGAGGCGGGGGGAAGCCGCGAAGTGGAGCTGATCAGCTACGCTGCCGCCAACGATCCTGAGCAGCTGGAGAAGGCTGTAATTCAAGCGTTGATGTCTGGGGTAAGCACTCGTCAGATGTCTGTGGTGAAGCCGAAGTCGCCAGGCGTAAGCCGCTCGAGCGTCTCGCGTCTATGGCAAGAGGCGGGAACACGATTGATCGACGAGCTACGCAGCCGTGATCTGTCGGGGCATACGTGGTGCATTCTGATGCTCGATGGTATCCGGCTAAGCTCAGACCAGACGGCAGTGGTTGCTCTCGGTATTGATTCTGAAGGCTGCAAGCATGTGCTCGACTTTGCGCTGGGCAGTAGTGAAAATGCAGTTGTATCCAATGAATTGCTTGCTCGCTTGGCCCGTCGCGGCTTTACTTGCTCGCAGCGCTTACTGGCAGTCCTGGATGGCAGCGATGTGCTTCGCAAAGCGGTCAAGGAGCACTTCCCCGACTCGGTCATCCAACGCTGCTTAGTTCACAAGGAACGCAACATTCGTGGCAAGCTATCGAAGCGTCATACGGGTGAACTCGCTCGGCTGTTTAGACGACTCCGTAGCGTGCAGGGTTATACCGCCGCACAAGAGGTCGTCGGCGAGCTAGAGGCATTCCTTGAGCCTCTCAATGCCGAAGCGTTTAAGAGCCTTCATGAGGCCGGTGAGGACCTGCTAGCCCTTCACCGACTCGAAGTGCCAAACACGCTCCATCGTTCACTGCTAAGTACCAACGCGATTGAGAACTCCTTCCTGAACACGCGTCGCCGCTTGGGGCGTGTAACACGATTCCGAGCCGACACGGATCAGGCGAGTCGCTGGCTGTCCTACGCACTGCTTGAGGCCGAAAAGGGGTTCCATCGAATCAGCGGCCACAAGGAACTACCTAAGCTGATTGCCGCCCTAGCGAGAGAACACGCGGCTACACCAACAAAGCCGCCGTCGGGGCCCGTGCCGTCGCCTACGGCTCCGGCGACGGCACGGGCCCCATCACTTTAGTTCCACCACCTGTTTGATCCTAAAGACCTTTTCCAGTACCCTTTAGCCAGCGAGACCACCAACAGTTTTAACAACGCAAGGGACATCCCCGAGAATTACGCATATGGATAGGGCAAGCCACAGCCAAACAACCGCGAAATCGGCAATGAGCCATCGACTTGGTTGGGGTTCAATTGACGGTAAGTCGTTTGAATGTAGGTCGTTCATATGAGCCTCTACCACGGCAACTCCCGTGTGCAATTAGTGACTAACGGTGTCCACATAGCGTCCAACATCCCCCGGATAGAACGGTTCATATTCCTCTTGCGAATACGGCTGCAAGCTCGACGCAGGTGCATAGCGTAGGCAGTCGCCGAATTGAGCCGTGACATAACCGCTGGGCATGGTGCGATCAGCTTGACGGCACAGCAGACTCCGTAACGAACTACAACGATTGCGATGCATTTTCTAAGTCTACATTAATGCACGCTTTCCAGCATTTTTACGAGAGGCGAATTGCGGCACTCTCGCTTAGTCGCAGTCAGTGCACTTTGGTTCCCCAATTTCTCTCGGGTTGGTTCGGTGGTTTCAAGTGGTTTTCAGTTTACGCTTGGTGTGTAATTCGATGAGGGATCCGCAATATTGTCATCGTCTCGCAAAAATCCGTGATTCATCGCCTAAGGTAGCGAATTCCACTCGGACCACAACGGCGTTGCTCCGTTTCAAGGAGTTGATTGCTTATCAATCGCGACACCATCGAGAGCTCGGCGCGCAATGCTGCTACTCAACCTTGCGTCTACCGACGGTACGGCCAGAGGCCGCACGGTAAACGTGTATCTGGGAAACGCACTCCCTCATAGGTAAACGCGGTAAGGTCAAGCTGCCCCCCCCCGCCGGCGCAGACATGCGATCGCACTGGTATCAGTATGGATGCTTTGCAAGGGAATCGCTAGTTCGGAACAACGCGGAAGCTGCAGGATCGAAGCGGCTACGCGCGGAAGCCCTGTATCGGACTCGAGATTCACGCAGGCCGCTCGCGTATCCCAATCCTCCGAACGCGGCTAGATAACAGAGGGCAGGAACAATGTTCCACGCTTCCGACTGTCCACGCACCTTGGGAGTCTATTGATGAAGATGCCAAGGCCACAAAGGATGACTTCAGGGTGGTGTACGGCTCTCTCCGTTGGTAGAAGCGTTCCTGTCGAACATCCCAGACTACAGAGAGCGATAGACGGATTACAAACTCAGAACCGACTGCGTCGCGAACTTCAGTGCACCCTACTGTTCTCCAGCAACAGCAGCCCTCGCAAGTTGCTTTGCCATTGGGATGCAGGCCAGGGAAATGCCGCGAGAAGATTCATACACGCCGCGCTGTTCCCCGACAAAACCACATTTTCTGTAAAACGGAGCTGCGTTGAGCGTGGAGTTTAGAGTCAAGAGTGTTAATCCAGCAGCTATCGCGCGAGATTCCAAATGCGCCATAATCGAGTGTCCAACGCCGGTACCCATTCTTTCGGGTCGCACGAATACTGCATCCACTTGACCATTTGCATGGTCGAGCATTCCTGTGCCCACCACGCTTTCGTTCAACGTGGCAACGTACCAGTGCCTGGCAACTGATTGAATAAAAGCATCAGTGATCTCGCCAGCCGTCCATGCCGCCAACTGTTCATTGGGGTAGTGCCCCGTACATTGGGCAAGAATCGCGACATTGCGAATATTCCATGCGGCAATCGCGTCTTTAAGCTCGGCTTTGCGGATAACAAGTTTCATTGATTCTGCCAGCGACCGGCCGCGTTGACCGACACGCAGCAATAGATGTTCTATTTCAAAACCGTTTGGCGACCGCGGAAACGTGACCAACGCATTGTTACATACTATCCATCGCTCGAGCCTCGGCATTGTCAAAGAATTGTCTGAACTCTGCGCCATCCCCCATCAACTCCTTGAGCCCGTCCCAATCAAGTTCTACGTTGGTCAAATCCCGCTTGAGTTGTTGTACACGCGTCCCATCATCGCCGGACGAAACCAGGAAGATCACTCCTTCATCAACCTTGTAGGATTGTCCGTCAATTGTGACGACCCCATGCCCATTGACCGGAATCTGGAAGCTAAAGGGAACATTGCCAACGTGACCATCGCCGGTAAGCCCCGACGGTCCGCCGCTATCCCTACCGCCCGAGCTATTCCCAACCCCCCAAATCATGAACCGACTTCCAGCCCGGTAAACGGCGTATTCGATGGCAGGTTGTCCGTCGAATGATTCGCTGACTGCGATGGCCCCGGACGGTCCGCCGAGATCAACACCAGATATGTCTGGCGTCATGTCGCAGCCCATGAGTAGCAATGGGAACAATGTTATTGCAATTGTGGTTCGCATCATGACATGTTTAGGCAAATAGAGGAGGCGTTGATTGGGCCGCCGCCAATCAAAGTTGACTTCAATAACGACGCGATTGGCAGCTCCGCGTCCCATGCTTTAACCAACTCACTGTTGGCTGATTAGTTTTTGCTGGACAGGTCAACAGCCGGAATGGTGAGCGAGATTTTCTCTGCACCGGCATTCACATCGATGACCTTTACGACGCCAGAGTTTGCGGTGACGAGTAGTGTCGTGCCGTCGTTGTCGAGAGCGATTTGATCGACGATTTGTGACATTGACTTGAGGGGTGCCGATTCAGCATTGGGCGTTTCGAAAGCCATGTGTAGCAACTCGGATTTGGTTGCTAAGTCGAAAACAACAATCTCACCACCCAACGACTTCTTGAACTGTTGCTGCGCGAGTAACGCCATGATCGGGTCGTACACGGATACGGCTGCGACGCGTTTCCCGTCGGCGCTAAACGCAATTTGTGTCGTCGTGCCGAAGCAGCTTCCCATAGTTGCCTGACGGCCACCTTCAAGTTGGTGGATGTAGAAACGCGACTCACAGGCTAGGTTGCCGGTACAGTCAGCGAACACAAGACTCTTTTGGTCGGGTGAAAATGTTGGCGCCATTGCCCGATTCGGCGTGGCGAATTCGTGGAGAACAGTGTCGTTTGAGACAGACAGGACTTGGATCTTTTTGAAGTCGACTGCGACTCGCATTTGGCCATCAGGGCTTACGGAATGTTCGCTCTTGCTATTGGAATCGGAGCGAAAGCTTAAGGTGTTATTGGACTCAAATCGGAATTTTAAGCCAGGTTCTTGCGCCACCAATCCGGCACCGGAATTGAACGCTACGACGATCATAACGACCGCAACCAGAGAGTTTCGAAGCATGTTTGCTCCTGTTTTGCATTCTGTAAGGGAGTGGATGGGGCGGCCCCGCGAACAGCGTCTACCTCGACTCTAATTGCGAATAATCGGAATCAGTGCCGTCGATTAAGACGCGTCGACAATCGCCAAAATTCAATCGCTGTTTGTAGCTGAGCGCACGGCGTTGAACTGTCCACCGCGGAAGAGTCTGACTTCAAGACGCGTTTTGTCGGCGTCTCCAGCTCACGGAGTTGTTCGACCGTCTTCTATTATTGCAGGGCCTGCAGTTGCTTCCAGCGCATGCGGTAGCAGATGCGGCGCCGGGGAGTCTGGAATCCCGAGAATAACGATGAGAGCATCGGTCTTCGTGCATTGGAGGTAGAACGGATCAGGCATCCGACCGGAGACTGATATCAGCACCGGCGTCTTTTCCTTGAGACGATTCAGAGCCTCATTGCGTTCCAATCTCCTGCCTTTTAAATCAACGATCCGGTTTTGTGAGTCGTCAGACAGTTGCGTTGCCGGGTGATAGCCCATCGAAAGTGTCAGAACGGCCTCCTCAACATTGACCTTGAATTCTGGCCATTCGACTTTCGGCTGCTGTTCGCCAACAACCTCCCATGTAATTTTTGGTAACGACAACTGAACCGCCCATCGCTCGGAGTCTGCAGACGCGATGGCCGCGCCCAAAACGGGAGGAACATCCTTCGGCAAGGCGGCCGGTTCGCTCGCGAGCACAATCCTGCAGGCAATCGAAACTAGGAGCATGAAGATCGGAAACGTTTTCATTGTCCATTCCCACTTTCTGGCCGAACGACATAGTTATCCCCGAATAGCTTCGGAGGGATTGAACCAATGTGGCAATTATCCCGCGACGCGCCTGCAAGTCCAATGCATTTCTGCCAAAGGTGGCATAAAATCCCCAAATAAGATTGGCGGAGAAATCATCGCATAATGCCAGTTATTCCACCATGCTTCGTCCGACAGTGCGGTCTAGGAACACGGTTACCATGTGGCGCAAGTGCGTGGTACCGGGTGCGGTTAACTCAATGACATCGAATTGATAGCCCCCCGGTCTCAGGTGTGCGATCGCACTAGCGTCCATGTGGAGCGTTGCAAGTGCGGGCAACGTGGCAGCCGCTGGATCCGGAGCGGCAACGTTGGCAACGATCGACAGCCTTGCAGCTGAATCGATTTCCACGCAGGGCGATGCACTGTTGATTCATTGCCTCAGAATGCAGACCAGACTGCCGCCAGCCGACTATCACTGCGACGACAAAACCATTCTAAACGATCGCTATTCCAACCAAAGGAGAGCCTAGGAATAGACAGTAGTGCAAGCAACTCAGGTACCGATGGCGGGAAGTGTTTTTGGCGACTGCAGGCAGCAGTGGTGGTGCGAGAATCTGCGGACTGGCTGCCCCACAGCTGAGCTGCTCAAGCTGGCGGAATCTTGCGAGCCAACGACTCATGATGAACGCAGGCACGATTGAAACCGGCAATTCCCAATCCCCCCTGATTCGCGAGCCGGGGATCCAGCTGGCAAAAGCCAAGCGTGCCGAGCTCCCTGGGGCACACACTCGCATCGTGGCAGTTACGCGAGCCAATCGCAAGCTGCAACCCAAACGCCGGGCAAGCGATCGCCCAACGTGCGATCGACTATCGCAACGTTACAATGTGAGCTCGATGAATTGCGACCCAACTGTGGATAAGCCAAGATGTTCGACGATTTGGGCTAGGCTACGCCCCCCCCTTAGAGCTTGTTGACGAAGATGCCTCAAGCCACAATGGACGACATTTAGTGGTCCGGTTTTATAGTTGGCAGAGGAGTTAATGCCAACGCCGGAGTCCATCAGGTTGCACCTAAGTGTTCCCGTACTTTACCTATATTTTGCAGAAGCTAATTTTACGAGAACACCTCTCCCTCCTTGGTTAAGGAATTCTTCTAGGGAAGCAAGCAATTTCTCGATTTTCTTGTGCACCCTTTCTTCTTGAGATACGACGATGCTCTGATTCGGATAATCAATCGAGAACACTCCTGTGCCTCCACGCTCGCGCCAAGAATCGGGGGCAATGGCTCCACGGATAAGTCTCTCTGCGCTCTGAAGTTGAACGTCGAGAGGTGAATAGGAGCTTATCAGCGGCGCCAGAGAATAAGTTTTGGTGGATAGCCCGCTTTCGTAGCCGATTGGCTTAACGCCGCACAGGTGTGTTAATATTAAAGCGTTGTCGCTGTTTGGTAATTTGCTGTCGCTAGTTGGTAGTGTGTTGTCACTATTTGCTAGTCTGTTGTCGTTAGTTGTTGCTGTGTTGTCGATCGTTGACTGTGCGGTGGCGGAACGAACCATGTCGCCCGGTTTCAAACCGTAGACATATGCGGCGAAAAAAAACGCTGCGACCAGCCAGCCACCAGCACCCAATCCCACCTTCCAATTTCGTTGCATGTCAAATCCTTTTTTTGTCTGCGGGAAGAACATAAGTACCCCCGAACAAATCTGGGGGGGAATGGCCCAATGTGGCTATTGTCACGCAACATTGCCAACAGGTCCAATGCAATCCTGACCAAGTTGGCACAAAATCCAATAAGTTGGCAGAGAAATCAACGCGTAATGCCAGCAATTCCGCCACCCATCTACCGGCAATTGCGACGGGAAATACAGTCACCTTGTGTCTGGGACTAGATTGCGTAGTGTCCGCTATGGTGAGCTCGGTAAGGTCGAATTGATATTCCCCCGATCGCAGGTGGGCGATCACACTGACGCCGATGTGCAGCGTAACAAGGGAATCGCTAGTCCAGACCAACGTGGCTGCAGCCCCAGCGGATGCAACGCGTCCGTGATTGCCATCTTCACGCATCCCGATTAGGCGGCCCGACCCAAGAGGCAGCCCTAGCGCGAGCAGTACAAAGTGGCGAGCTACTACGATTCGCGCTGTCGAGCCACTTCAAGCACAGCACCTCTGCCGAGCCGATCTACCGCAACCGATTCGGCACGCTGTTCCCTCCCAGCCCCCAGCACCACGGTCGAAAAACTGCTGCCCGTCCTGCTGGGAGCTGCTGGCGGTGGTGGCGATACTCACTATCTATTTACACTCACCGCCGCCATGAGCAGTGGCTACGGCACAGCCACAATTCGCACAATGTCCGATGCTGAGGAAATTGAAACAGGCGCAGTAGTGGCCGGGACTCTTGGCCTATTCGATGGGCTCGCAATTGGGCAACGTGGAATCTGCATCAAGTCAGGTGCAAATTATTACGCGATCGGCCCATACGTCACCCAAGTACGTTGGGACGATCCCGACCTGGAATACACAAAGGACGACGGCACCAACTGGACCAACATCGATACAGCTGAGGATTGTTCGTAATGCATTTCTATCCGCTGCACTGGCGTGCCGGGCTGCCAATGTTGATGGGGCACTTGCAAACGATCGGTGGACATTTGGCAAGGACAACTACAGGACCTCGGCATCTAGCAAAATGTGGCGGCTGCGACTGTTGCGGATCGATCGAGTTTGCGAGCGGCACCGATATCTATTCCACGAGCTGTGGCGGATGGTCCGGCGGTGGAACCGATACCGTCTCCGGTCCTGTCGGAGCAATCAGCGTTTGCACGGATCCAGATGGGCAGGACCTGGGTATCGTCGAGTTTACGCGCGAGCAATCCTACAGCAAAACCGGGGAGGCAGATCGAGACTGCTCGATCTATGAAAAGTGGCTTGTGCGAGCTGTGGCAGAGGAAAGCGTTTTCGGCGTGTACTGCAGCATTGAATACACGCTAGACGCAGTAACGGTATCTGGCAGCGCTCCACCCAATGCATTGGATCCAGCTGGATGCACCTATCGGCAATGCGACGGCCACACGTTGGGAGTCAAGCTAGCGTTTTATACAAGCTACGTTGGAACGGGACCGTTTGCATTTGAGTGGACCCCATGCTAGACAACCATTTCGATTGTCGCTGCGAGTGCGGGTGGCCATTTCGCTTGCGTGGGATTTCCGCCATCGACGTAAAGTGCCCCAGTTGCTCCACCAAGTTTCGCTGCGTTGCTGGATCCTTGGGCCCACGCCCACCTGCAACTAATGCCCCCGCCTGGACTCGGTTGATCGCGCTAGCCAAGTCGCGATCAGACGTTGGCATCGGTGACACGATCGAGCGATTGTTCAGCTACATTGGGGGCAACGTGTTCAAGCGTCTGCACCACCGGTTCTATGGAAAGCCATGTGGATGCAAATCCCGGCGCGATGCATTCAATCGCCGGTATCCCTATCGATAGGTCTTCCCGTTGCGATCGAGCCACTATTCGCTTCACAGCGCAGAGAAAGAAAGTGTGCACATCAGCGCGGTTGTTCCCTATGGGGTCCCCCGTCGAAATCCCCAAAGGGACCCGCCAAACTATCTACACATCAATTCATAAACGGAAACGCAAAACTTCGCCTTGAGCGCCCAGCCGGATGAGCATTTGACGGCGTGGCATGGGACGTCTCCACTCTTTCCAGTAGCACATGCGAATGGGTCTGCAAATCCAACAGTCCAGGTGAGCGAAGATCCTCAGTTGGAGATGCCGGGGATGCAGAATTCACTCACCACCCGATGGAAGATCAATTTGAAGATTCCTGAATCCGGCTGCCGCATTCAGATGGAATTGTGTTCGAGGATGTGGATAATTGGGAGCAGTTTAAGGATAATTGCGTACTTCGCCCTGGGATAATACCTATGAAAGTCGCATTATTCTCATTGACCAATGATAATAACAAGTTCTGCCTTTTGCTCGAGCGTTTTGCAATGCGAATGCAAACTCCAATACGAACTTTGCTGGTGCTGACTGCTGTATTCGGCGTGGTTCTTAGCGTAGGGTTTAACGGTATTGAAACAATCGCACTCATGTTGCCTCCTGCAATCTGCGTTTCTGTATTTGTGGTTCTTTGGCGTCGACACCGGCCCAAAAGTGCAACTGTAGTTCTAGCTGCGTATCTTTGCCTTTGGCTGATAACCGCTGTATTTGGTCCCCAAAGCGTGAGGACCAGCTTCGAGCGGAAAATGTCTAGTACCGGAAGCGAGAACGTTTCATCGCAATACAATCGACATGAAGACTACGCTTTGGATCGACTTGCCCCTCGATCGACAGCGCCATGGCACTACATTACTACACGGTCAACTCCCTGTCCGCTTGTCGTGATTGCTGACCACGGGATGATGAATCCCTACAATGCTGGGTCCGGTGCGACAGAATGGATTGTTTGGGCTGGGCGACCGATTGGCGTACTTTGGCGACCCTCCTGGTGGGTGCGTTGCTAAGGACCTGGCAGAACCAAGCGTTGCAACGAAGCCGCCGAGATCGTCCGACTTACTAACACATCAACCCCGGCGGCTCGCTGAACGCGGTCGTTCGCCTTCAGAGCTTTGAATACAACGCATGGAACGAACCATTACTTGTTCGCCAGCCGACGATGCACCAATTGTCCTATTTGCCGCCGCCGCGTTCGCCGCGTTCTTTGGGTATCTTGCCCTCACGGGTAGTGGGGTCAATCAGATCACAACTTATGGAGCTTTATTGTTTTCCATCTGTGCATTTGCCGCAAAGCTTCTACAACTAATCTGGCGCGAAGACTACACCACGACAGTTTCTCATGGCGCTCTGAGATTCGAAAGGTTTCCCGACAGAAAACTGAAGTTGGATTTCGCAAAACCAGACGTTTCATTTATGCGCTCGAAGACGCGCCCATGGTACTACGGGGGCGATCATCGTTCCCTACCAATATGCCTCCATCTCAATGATGGTAAAGTAGTCGAAATTGATGTACGATTTATCTGGGATGGCAATCGGGCCGAATTCCTGCAAGCGGTGCGTGAGCTTTGGGGTTCAGGCTACGACGGCGATAGCCAAAAGCAGGCGAACCACGAAATGCACCAAAGTTCCGGTGGCTCGTCGATCCTACACAAACAGTCACCTCCCGGAACTTGGTGATTTCAATCGTTATTTGCCTTATGCGAAAAATATCATTACTATTGCTGATCGTCGCATTGGGTTGCAACTCACATGAGGATAGCGATTTCGCATCGTCAAGCGAAACTTCGATACTGGAAACTGATCGCCCAATATCTATCGTTGCAGTTCCTCGCCCCAATTCCGGTCAATTCTCCACAGATCTGGCGACTAAGCTACTCCCCGAATTTCTCGCAAAATCGGTTGCGGTATCGGCAATGGACAATGTTGTTACGGGATGGAAGTCGCCAACTCAAGGAATCCGAATCCATGTGAGCGCCGAAGATACCGTTCATATCGTAGACTATCTTGGAGTGGCTTCCGTCGGCCTTGGCACTATCCCCGATGCACTCAATTCAACAATGACTTTGGGAAACGAACGCAGTGTTCTGTTAACATCGGATACTACAGGATGGGAAACACCCACGAAACAAAAGGTCGTCGAGGTTCTCTTTCAACCTTCAGTACAAATCTATATCGCAAGCGGCAAATAACCAAGTGTTGCACGTGAGTTCCGGTGGCACGACAGCTCTGCACAACCAGTCAACCTCCGGAACCCCGTGAACACTAACGTTCGCCACGCATGACAGGCTCAAATGACACGCATCCGCTTATCGCTAGCGAGCATTTTTTGGCTAACCGCCACTGTTGCCTTAGCAATCGCGCTGATCTATTCGCGAGTGGAGATTTCACAACTCACAAGAGAGCTCAGGAACGTTGTTCCATTGCGCGAAATGGAAATTGCAGCTCAGATTGAGCGGCAAACTTCAGCGGTAAAGCTCCCAGTATCCATAACCAGCACCATGTATTCGGGAAACACCTATTTGATCGAATTCGAGTACTTTGATCCGTTGACAGGTACGCGGACTCCATCTTCGTTCAAATTGCGCTACGAGCAAAATGGGCGCCACGTTGGAGCGATTAGGGATGATCCGTTCTTGTCGCCGCAACCAGACGAAGGCGGAGAGCGCGGTTTGCGCATCACCGTTATCGACCCGCTCTTCGCAGAACTCGCAAACGAGTATGATGCGAAAACTCAAGCACTTACAAAATAACATAGAACGCTTAAACCAAAGCGATGGTGGCGAACCACGGATTGAACCAAAGTCGCCGAGCCAGCGCAGCTTGCTAACAAGTCAAACCCGGCGACTTGGTTAATCCAAACGTTCGCCGATAGGCACACAAACGAATCCTTCATACTTGAACCACGGACTGTAGAAAATGGAAACGATGCTTGGCATCCTTGCGATGGCCGCACTTGCAGCAGGCGTTATTGGCTGGCTCTGGATTACCGTAATGGCGTTCAGTGAAGGCGAAACTCTTTGGGGAGTCGGTTGTATGATCATTTCTCCGTTGTGTATCGTATATGGCCTGATGAACTTCCAAGAGCTGAAACTTCCGTTCTTTTTGGTCCTCGGTGGCTTCGTGGGGCGTATCGCGATTGGGGCAATTACAATCGGGATGAGCTAAGCTTTACGCCTTGCTTCCAAAGCACACGGCGGCGAACCATGTGATGCAGCGGAGGACGGGTGGCCCGTTTTCTCGTCTGGTTGCACGTCGTTCGCCCGTCCCCGCTGATCACCGCCGACTATGAAGTCCTGGGTTTGGCAAGTGACGGTCGCCACTTTTTTTGAATTCTTTTATTCAGTCATATCATGACGCGGTTTAGCCACTTGGAAGTTGCCTTCGCTAGAGAGCTTCGAGGGAGTATCGCTTCGGCCGGTGCACAATGTGCTTGTCAAGGATGTTTGATTAAACGACTATTCGAGGTGCGAACGCGTTTCACACTTCTGCTCCTGCTCACTTGGAGCAGGTCGCGTTCCCTCAGTTATCCATGCACGGTTCAAAGCATCGTTGTCGATGATGAGTCCGTGTTGGCTGCAGCTTGCCTGGAGGCTTCGGTGAGCAGCAAGCTACCTTCCGTTGGTGTGGCACATTCTTTAGGGCGACGTGTCTGACGTTCCGGCGATCCTGCGCGATCGGTCCATGGGAATCAGTCAGTGGTCAATTGGTGTCGGTGCTCAGCACATTTGGGTTGGTCTTGTCCTTGTCAAGTGTTCTCGTGTCTGGCGAAAGGGCTCCTGTGAACTCAGTTGGTATCGGTATTGAATGAGTCTGTTCAACTAGTGACGTGTCAAAAGGCTACGAGGTGCCGATTCGTTCTGCCGATGTCAATGCATCAGGCGGCGCGTACAGGTTGTCCCTCGTAGCGGTGGGGAAAAAGGGCGAGCAAGGCCGATTCGTTCTGTCGATGTTAGTGTGCTAAGGGGTACGCTCATCAGGCAGCGGATACTGGCTTTCTTGCTCGCCGTGGTTTGGCGGTTTTCGTGGTGGCTTGTTTCGACTTTGAGCCAATGGGACTTCTCGGCGTGGTGATTGATTTCGCCTGCAATTTCGCCTGCGACTTGGCAGACTGCTGTTTCGTCGACTTACCAACCTGCGTGGGCTTCGACTTGGATTTGCTGGCTGACTTTGTCGTGGGCGACGCCTTGGCGGCGCAACGCTGCGTGAGCTCTTCGGCTTCGCGGGCTTCCCTGCGAAGGCGGCTCTTACGTTGGTCCGAGTTCTCCTTAGGAGGCATCGTTCGAAAGGTCTCTTCATCCAAGGGAAGCGTTCCACCGAACGACTTGGTAGTACGAATCATGGTGACCGGATCCCAGTCCTTTTCATCGCGGAGCATGGCCCAAGCAATCACCGCGATTTTACGAGCCAACGCCACTCCCGCCTTCTTCTTGCGTGTCTTCTGCTTACCGCAGATGCGATCGTAGACTCCCTTGGACCACGGATTGTATCGCAGCGAGGCCCAAGCGCACTCGACAAGAATGGTCCGAGCCAGCGGGTTGCCCCGCTTGGTGATGCGGCCGTTGCGATCGGTTTCACCAGATTGAAATTGCCGAGGTACCAAGCCGAAGTAGGCCGACACTTGGCGTCCGTTCTCAAAGCGGTGCGAATCGTCGATGCAGGCCACCAGGATTTCAGCCGTGCGTGGTCCAACGCCGGGAATCGTGCGCAGTCGTACGATGCGAGGATCGGCCTTGCCGATCGCTTCGAGTTTCTTGACGACCCCGTCAAGTTGTGTGGACAGAGAATCGAGCTGCGTCAATTCAAGATCGAGCTCACCTTTCCACAACTCTTTCGCGGAGCACTCCGTAAGTGGTTTGCGATACGAGTTGATCAATGCGCGTCCGGTGTGCCAAGCTTTGTCCCCCCTGTCGATCGAGATGCCGTGGTTGACGAACCACGCGCGAATGGTGCACTTGATCTTGTTGATCCGCCAGTCGAGTGTTTTGCGGTACTTAACCAGAGAGCGAAACTCACGATGTGTTTCGGAGGGCATGTGAACCGGCTTGAGTTCACTCATGGTAGCCATACGCGCCAGCTTGAGCGCATCATCCTTGTCCGTTTTGCGTTTAACGTTGGACCACTTCCAAGCCTCTTCGTTGGTCGAGCAGACGAACGTTTGGAGGCCCAAAGACTCAGCTAGATCGTTGATCCAGCCTGACGGACCACACGCCTCCATGACCACCAAGTCGATCTTATGCTTTTTGAAAACAGTCGAGAGGTAGTTGCGGTCGGTAGTGGCATTGAGAAAGGAGTGTTTGCGAGTTTTTGTATCAAAGAAACAGCACATCGTATTGAATTTGCCGAGGTCAAGAGCGAGAATCTTCATAGTCCATGTGTCCTTTGGGTTTGGGGTTGGCACATTTGTGACAGTGGTTGCTTCCGGCAACCCGAGATCACGGGGCTGAGTCACCAGATTTTATTCGAACGGCTCCCGCCCCAAACCCAGGACTTACATGGATTCTTTCTGTCCGTTACCACCGCAAACCTAAATTACAATTTATGCTTTGTCGAAACATGTCATTAAGGGCCACATCGATTGACATTGCAACGCAGTGCGTGTGTAAAATCTTCGAGTCACGGAAATGCACCGTTAGCTACTTGGCCCCGAGGGATACACACGAGTATTATGGTTTAGTCGGCACTTCATCAATAACAAACGGCAGCGGGCTAATCGCGATAAAAGACAACGGTGAAAATGTAGAAATTCAAATTAAACTAAAAATATCGCTAACCCTCGTTGGTTCCATTCTCGGTATAATGTCGCTCCTTATGTCAATTCCACTGCTTGGCCTTCCACTTATCGTTTTTTTGATACTGCGCGATAATGCGTCCAACGGAGTAGCTCATGAGCTTGATCGGCTTGTTGTTGAAATAAAAGGTCAACTCAGCGGCATCTAAATAATCGGGCAGAACCAAGACATGCACCCAAGTTGCCGAGCCTGTCCAACTTACTAAATAGATCACCCCGGCAACTGGGTGATGTCCAACCGTTCTGCTAAATGCGTAGTACATAGATGCCAGACGAGAATCCCTATTCAGCACCTAGTCACCACGCCGAGAAGGACGAAGCAGTCGCGCCGGTGGCTGAAGACTCACGATTGGACTATGCGCGGTATGCCAAGGAATCGCTTTTTCTCCCAGGACTGTCCATTCTTTTTAACGCTATTGCCGGAATAATACTTGACGTTGTCTTGCTACAGCAGAATTGGGATGCAGCGGTGTCGAATGGAAATTCACAACCGTTCTTAATCACTATAATCGCACTGATACTCTACAACCTTTTCATTGCGTTCGGTGCGACAGAGATGATGCGACGAAAATCATTCACGTTTGCCCTTTTGGCATGTATACTGACGATCGTCCCACTCTCAACCTGTTGCCTCATTGGCGTGCCGTTAGGAGCATGGGGCTTCAATTTGCTGCTGAAGCCGGGAATCAACACGGCCTTTTCGAGAACAATTTGAGCAGAACCAAGCCATGAACCCAAGTCGCCGGTCTTGTGTTTAGTTACATCAAAATCAACTTCGGCGACTGGGTTATGGCCGCCGTTATCGGGCGAGGAGCATGAATTGAACATACGCGCCTCAATTATCGACCACGTTGAATTACTTGCTGAACCGAGTGCTCAGCTGCGATACGAAGAGTCGCTCGTGGATGCAGGACACGCACCAACCGAGTTGATTTCGATGTTCTGTGATGATCTTTTCGATCCCAAGAGCGAATCGTTTGTCGATGCGTTTACCCGAGAAGAGCACAAGGAACTCGCGCACTTGTATGGACTCCTTGCCGAAGCCGCACAATCCGAGCATACAAGCGTGCCTCAGATGCTAAAGGACCCTATATGGCGTAGAGTCGTGCAGCTGTCGCAGCAACTAAACCGTCACCTTCGTGAAGCCCGATAACAATGCCGTGCACCGCAGCGGCGAAGTCGGGCGGTCTTGAAATTGAAAATCTTTCGTCGCCGCTCGGTTACGGCCGGCGTTCCTCCAACAAGATGATTCAGCACAAGCCGTTCGAATGCCGGGGAAGTCACCCGACTTGATCGTGGTCGTCGCGACTGGAGCCCGGATGAAGAACGTGCTCCCTAAGCAATGTGCTCCCGGGATGATTCCCTTGCCACAATTATGTTCGTTTCTTTAATCGTTCGCGAAGTAGCGTTCGCATGATTGGACTTGTTACAATTTTAGCTATACACTTAACTTGCACAACTTGAGAACAGGAATTGAGTTTGAATGGCACTCTTAATTGTTGGCGCAATCGCCGCTGGTGTCGCCATGATGGCGAATAATAACGAGGACTCTCCAGTACTGTGGGGAATCATTACGTTCATCGCTGGGATCGCTGGCGCGTTCGTCTTCGGTTTTCTCGGAGCGTTGATCGGTTCAATATTGGGGGCGGGACTTTATATCGGGAAGACGCTGAGATTTGGCTAACTCTTTCTAACGCTGGAAGAACAAAGCCATGAACCCAAGTCGCCGATCGCGCGTTTAGTTATATCAGTATCAACCTCGGCGACTGGGTTATGGCCGCCGTTCGCCGACAGTTCAATTGAGACTTACTTGTTAGTGATTTCCCTTCCGAATCCTAGGGGCGTAAGAAGGGATTATCCCATGGATTTTCAGTACCATTGATCGCGATGCGCAACGGTCTAATTATCCGGCGCCTCAGCGGATGGTCGTAGCTGACGCTTGAGCCGCAAACCCCTATGATTTGTTGGGTTTGCAACCCGCTCGCCTCTCTCACAATGCCGATAATTCATGCAGCGCTCAATTCATCCTATGAAGCGCAGCGGTCTTTTAATCCGCAAGTCTGAGTTCAAGTGCCAGCGGCCTCACTGTCGTTTTTTTCTTTCATGTGTCATCACCGCCGATCGCGCTGCAACGCGTAGCAAAGGCCAGGGAATGATGGCCTCCACCTCCGGTGAGCAAGCTTCGCCACGACGCTGTCTTTCTGGCACCCCAGCCTCTTCGGCTATCGATTATCGGTCCCGTGTTCGGCGACTAGAACCAGTGTTCGATGACCGGGTGTCCGTTGTCCGCGCTAACATCGCGCATTTAAATCGGTCAGATGGTCCACGTCTTCTCTCAATCGGGTAGTCCCGGCAAGCATATAATTCCTCACCACAACATTCTGTCCACCGACGATACAAACGCCACCGGGCAATGTGGTAACGCGTTTGACCAGCTACCAAGTCTTGGCAGCCGATAGCCTCGGGGGAGGAACGCCCCCCGGGACCTACCGTCGAGGGAATCGGCGGTGAGGGCGGATGCCACCAAGTAACTGAATCTGTTCAAACCGCACCCCTCTTGAAATTCGACAACGCGGGCAGCGCCCCTATCGCACGGGGTGTTGCGACCTCGGCAGAGACGATTGGGTTGAAATCTTTCCTGCTCGGTCGCCATGGGAATTGATTCGTAACCTGGGGTTCCGCGAGAACTCGTGGAACTCGTTTACGCTCACCCCAGGCTATATACTGTCGCTGCTCCGCAGCTGTTCCAGATTCATCGCCACCGCGTTGCGTCACAACAACCGCCAGCGTTCGAGAACCGCGGGAGGTAACCGCGTCGCGGGATTTGGATTTGAAGGTAGCACGACTGCGGTTGACTGCCAGCGTTCGCCTAGCGTTGGAGTAGCGAGTGGTCGTGACCGAGGCGATGGACGTCCTTGTTCAATGCATCCGTCAACGCAAGTCAGGACAACGCTTTTCCATTTTCGTGCTCGTGTTCAGCAACGCGGTGCTCGTGCTGGTAATCAATTGGGGCTGCCAATGCCAGGCCGTGTGGGGCCGAGCGATTCCATTCAGAGTCTAGGCGGTGCCATAAGAGATGCGCAACATGGGCGAATGAAGGTCGATACCGCTTCGTGCGATATGCGGACGACTTCGTAGTTACCTGCCAGACCAAGGCTGAGGCTACAGCAGCACTGACGTTGGTTCAATCCATAATGACAGAACTTGGGCTCTCATTGAGTCCTGAGAAAACGAAGATCACAAGCTACGGGAAAGGTTATGACTTCCTGGGGTTTCGACTCTCTCGGCTGTCGCGAACGATGCGAGCCAAGTCAGTGGAGAAATTCAAGACCAAGGTCCAGGAGATAACCCGACGCCACCATAACCTGGACGGTACCGCCATCGAGAAACGGAACCAAGTCATTCGAGGAACGGCGAACTACTTCGCCACGGAATTCTCAACATGTGTCTTTCTGTTTCAGCAGCTAGACAAGTGGATTCGAATGCGAGTCCGCTGCATGAAATTCAAACGGAAAAGTGTTAACGACAACTACCGGATGAAGAAACGAGTTTTTCTAAAACGGCTTGGGCTCCTGGAACTGCTTAGCTTTACTGCAACAACCATGGGACACTCATGAATCGAACTCCTCTACCGCGACCAACTCCAGAATGGAGGCCGGGTTACACCGCAGAGGCAATGAGAAGGGGGTCGCCCGTTGCGAGAAAGACGCACGACGGTAAATATGGGGAAACGCCCCCATTGCGAAAACGGGGAGGTGGTGGCTGGCAATCGTGCCAGCCTCCGCCTTACCCACTGAGCAAGAAAAGATAGTTGCCGCTACAAGGCAGTTTGGGACGCAACCTCCGCATTAAAATTCAAATTGCGATTAAATCAACATCCCGTGAAGCGAGTATCGGTAACGGGTCGTCGATGTTGACTGAAGTGCACGATTCCGTATCTAGCATCGAAAACAGTGCAACAAATCGTTCGGTGCGCCGCCCAAGCAGGCAACGAGAAACAGAGTTGGCAGCGAGACAACATCGCGTTTCACCATTATGACTTACAGAAGTTCGACGCTCCAAACACGTGGAAGCAACTGGCTGTCTTGAACCGAATCCGCAGGTCGAATTCTGCGAAGCTGTGATTCAGAACTCTGCATAGTGGCGTCACTTGCAGTTCATTTTCAACCAACGAGAATGTCCAACCGCAACTTGTAGACTTCGTCACTCGAGTTCCTTTAACAGCACGACCTGTCGATCCCCAAATTTCAGATTGCGGTTGGGAACTTGGATCATTGGCAGAACAGCGGTCGGCAAAGTGCGGTTTCTCTTCAAGGATTGATAGAACTTCTCCATCGCAGCAGAGGGCAGGGAAGTGGTTGGATTGAGAGCAATCTGCTGGCTCTCAATCGACCCGAGCCACAGGTTCGTCCGTCCCGTGTGAAGCTTCTGCGCGTCAGTGAATGTCAGTACGATTAAGTGCATGTTTGGTGCTTCACGCATGGAGATGAAGCCTTGTTCCGACATCAGATCGACAGACGCTACCAAGACATTCAAGTCTTTAGCTCGTATCTGCACCCCGGCTCTTTTCTTGCCGATCAACACCGATTCGACCGACAGCGCGTTTCCCGGAACAGCCTGGCCATTCTTTGGAAGCGGTGCACCTAGCGGTTGCCCATTCCACTGCAACACCATTGGATCAAACTCACTCCCCAGAACGAACGACGGCACCGATTGCAAGCCTTCGGGTAAAGCCGTTTTTTTATTGGGACGAATGATTAGAACCAATCCAGTTGCGGATTGCAATCGAATCAATCCGCCAGTGAATTGACGGACCTCTAATTCTTGAGCAGTCGAACTGGGGGCGTTAACCGTGACCGAGCCAATGCAGACCAGTAAAATCCAAACGACAGTCTTCACAGCTTGTCTCCTAGTGAATGGCAGGCTGAGTTGTCCTCTCCTGGCCTCTTGGCCTCAAGGATTCGATCCAAGGCAGATCCCCGCGTGTACGCCGTAGCGAATCACCTCAACCTAACAAAAACTCAGCCGTTGGGGGCCTCACAAGCGGTCTCGACATCGGGCAAGGCCTCAAACTCAGCGTGTTTGGCCTCAAACCACTTCTGCATTCGCCGGGAACGTGCATCAAGCTCCCCATGTCCTCGACGGATTCCAGGTGCCCCGCCTCTCCTTGGGGACGTATTTCCGCACCTCGGGCTTTACTCATTTCGGCGATTTCCTCGGAGGCCTCCGCGCTGAATGTCGCGTCGCAGATACTTCCCAGTTGTTTGCCCGCCATGGTCTTCCTGGTTTGCCTCGATTTCCGTTAATCCGCAAGTTCAGGCAGCGCAAGCAAGCCCAGTGGCTCGTCACGGTCTGACGATGTCTTCAGGTACCTAATGCCTTCTGCATTCTCAGCGACCTCTACGAATTCGCAGACATCGCCAACGACCACGAAGAATCGATACTGCCCGAGCTCAAGCCATAAAATTGCATCTTCTTGTGATAGTAACCATCGAGATCCGCCTGAATTAAATCCGCCGATGCGGTGTATTTTCTCGTAGCAATTGCCGCTATCTGACAGCACAACAAATTGCACCTGCAGTGTTGTGTGCATAGAAATATCCCATCATGCTGGTGTAAGACGCTAGCGTGGCTGTTTCCAGTGGGCAGGCTGGACGCAAACTAAAGCGACTTTGGTGGGGCAAGCATTGAACGCTTGGGTCGCTAGCGAATAAGGTAGGTAAACTGAAGTCTAGGTCTCGAAGGCAACGAATGGCCATTCGGAGCGACCAATCTCATTGGTCTGCGGCAAATGTCGTAAGTACGAAGTTTGCTACCGACCGATCTAGGTGGCAGATTGTAATCATTCGTGGGTTCGCTTGCAGGGAATCAAAGGCATCATTTACGAGCGATTATTCACAGTCTGCTCTACGAACTAGTTCCGGTTGGGATAGGAGACAGGCCAAGTCGAGCGACTAACGTGGAAGTTGGCACCACTTAGGTGTTGGCAAGCCCTGAAGAGCCTTGCACAGGATCGAATCCAGCGACTCGATGGAACTCAACACAACAGCACACCATCCAGCCGCTCTGGACTGGTCTCGCGGCAGGCTCCCTTTCCAATCGAGACTCGCATCCAGCGTGGAGAGGCGCCGAACCGCAACCTCAGGTGGCTTCTCGATGCGGCCTCACCTTCTCGGTAGCCATGCAAGTCGTCGCTGCAAACGGCAAGGAGCCTCACTCTTCCATTGAGCATTAAGGACCGTCGGAACAATTATTGGCGGATATTCGCCGAAACGCTCCGCCGGTTCGTTCGGGAAAATTACGATCGGCGGAGCGATTTGGCGGCTCTTATTGTTCCGACGGTCCTCAGCACTAAGCCGCCCGCCTTAGACTCGGCCTTCAGTCGAGTCTGGTTGAGCAAGTGTCTGAGCGTTGGTTGGTGAGGGTACACGCTCTGTAAGTCGTGTGGTCCAGGGGCTGACGCTACTCGGCGGGCCAATCGGGTAGATCGAACTTTTTGACAGTATTACCGGTGTGCTCGGCGTAATGAGCTTCCATCTGGACCAACAAGGCGCGCAGCGTGGGCCAGCGGCTTCCAGGAGCCTGACTGTCGACCGCGATGCCATCCAAGAGGTAGGCAAACCGCCGACAGAATGCTCCCACACGTTCGATTTGCCGAGCCTCTTCCGCTCCATCCCACTCAGGATGGGCGGCCGTGTAATCGGGTGGCATTTGCTGAGGGTTCAGATCCAGGACGGGAATGGTTGGATCAACCGCATGATAGATCTGGGAAAAAAAGAGGAGCTGACGCCCCATCATGTGCTCAGTGTTCCATCGCGGAGTATGAGTTCCATTGGCGGGTTTAAAATTCATTTGTTTCGCCGATAGCTTAGCAAAGACGGCTTGCGATTCACGCGCCGCTTGCTCCATGGCCTCGAAGAGCTCCTCGAGCTCAGCGGGCATCTTCCACGGTTCCTCCCCCAAAACCACAACTTGAGTCGAAGCCGACGGATGCTCTGCAACAGCAGCAATGGCAAATGCATTGTGCTCGCGAGTTGCGACCTGCGATTCAGGCGAGATGTGCGACTGCAGCGAGCTCGCCCATTCAGCGGCGTCTCCTGGCGAGTTGGATATCAAGACGAAGCGTGGGCTCAGCTGCTGAAACACTTTCGCTAGTTTGGGCGGCAGCTCTTGCGAATGCTCGTTCGCCAGCAGGACGCATGCATCAACTCGCAACTCGGGCAGCGAGGCCACGTCGAGTTGCGTAAAAGCCAGCGGAGCACCAACCAACAGCTGCACACCGTCGGTTTGGATCAGCAAACCCACGTCTGTCCCCGCGGCCACAGACTGCACCTGCACTGAGGCAGCCTTGCTATCGACGGCGGCATCTAGAGGTTGCCATGTAGGCCGAGCGACGTTCGCAGGTCGAGACAGTGCATGTCGGTAGCTCTGCTCTGATAGCAGCAACGTTTGATCGTCCGAGGGCGTCGAGTCCTGGGGCGTGGGCGTTTCTCCCACGACTCGCAGCCGCAGTCCGTTCAAGGTTTCGATCGTAGCCACACCTTCCGGCTCAATGCGAATTCCGATGGGGTCTCCATCCGCAGCAGAGGCGAGGGCAGTGGTGAGCATGGCGAATAGTAGAAGACCGCAGTGGCAGCGAGGAAGCATGGTGGACTCGTTTTCAACGGAACAGGGGTTTCAGGGGAACAAGGAAAATCCAACACGACGGAATTTCGCTTCAGACTACCGTTTCTGGGAGGGCTACGCCAGCACGTGGGCATGAGGTTGCCGCGTATCCGGCAAGCAACAGGCTGACTGCCTGCAACTTTAAATCTCGATCGCATGTACGTCTTATAGGCTTTGGGGGTTTCCACACTTCTCTTGGCGAGTTGTGGGCTCCTAAACTATGGCTTCTCAGCTCACCAGCGTTGATGGCCCAAGCGTTTGTCAAATGCGTGCCATCTCAACATCCCCAATCGCGCAGCTGCGGAAACACCTCTGCCTTGTTCAGCCAACGGGTTTAAAGGAGTGTACTTCCAAGAGGTCAGGAGACGCGACAACTTCAGAACAGATTTACAACCGCGAAAGACGCGAAAAAGGAGCGGCAGGAAGATGGGATGCGTGAGGGGGAGCAGCAATCCAGTCCAGCTTGCTGCTTGCTGCCATGGTTGCACTCGGAGCGCGTTGTAGCGGTGAGCACTCGTCCTTGCTTACACAGCGGGTTACGATTGATGTGCGGTTGCTAGGCTGCTGCCATGGTCGCACTCGGAGCCGCGTTGTAGCGGTGAGCACTCGTCCTTGCTTACGCAGCGGGTTGCGATTGATGTGCGGTTGCTAGGCTGCTGCTATGGTTGCACTCGGAGCCGCGTTGTAGCGGTGAGCACTCGTCCTTGCTTACGCAGCGGGTTACGATTGAAGTGCGGTTGCTAGGCTGCTGCCATGGTTGCACTCGGAGCGCGTTGTAGCGGTGAGCTCTCGTCCTTGCTTACGCAGCGGGTTGCGATTGAAGTGCGGTTGCTGGGCTGCCGCCATGGTCGCACTCGGAGCGCGTTGTAGCGGTGAGCACTCGTCCTTGCTTACGCAGCGGGTTACGATTGATGTGCGGTTGCTAGGCTGCTGCCATGGTCGCACTCGGAGCCGCGTTGTAGCGGTGAGCACTCGTCCTTGCTTACGCAGCGGGTTACGATTGATGTGCGGCGGCTGGGCTGCCGCCATGGCCGCACTCCGAGCGCGTTGTAGCGGTGAGCTCTCGTCCTTGCTTACGCAGCGGGTTACGATTGATGTGCGGTTGCTAGGCTGCTGCCATGGTCGCACTCGGAGCCGCGTTGTAGCGGTGAGCACTCGTCCTTGCTTACGCAGCGGGTTGCGATTGAAGTGCGGTTGCTAGGGGCTGTCTCCGACTGCATCCGCATCGTTCTGCAAGGTCTTGGAGCAGGCGTTCCGCAGATCTACGACCACTTCGTCTAGCTTGTTGGCAGAGATGTCATCGGCATGGAAGCGGTGTACATAATGGAGCTCCGCAAAGGAGCGTTTGGACGACTCTGGAGGCGCAATGAGAGCAACAATTGTCTCCCCTTGCTCCAAGAAGCCAAGTTTAAGTTTGCGACGTACCACCTGTGCTGGCACAGGGGCTCGCTCCAGAACTCCCAACGAGAGGGAACGCAGGGACTGCTTACTGGCCAGCAATTCCAACTCCTTCAACTGAGCGTTGAATTCCTCGTCGGTCGGTCGTGGATCGTTTTCATGGCTCACCAGCACGAACGACCACTTCAACGCATCCTGTTCCGCCACAACCGCATCCAAGGCTTTGAGCAACTCGACCACCGCAGGCGTTACCGCGCGGGTGTAGACGGCCACTTTCGGACTTTTGCGATTTAGCAGGACAGGGCAGGCCACGCGGGGTTGCGGATCCGCCCAAGGCCCCGTGACAAACCGGGCCACGGCACTACTCGGAGCCCTATCCCCCACGCTGAAGCTGGGCTGTTTCTCAGATTCATCACCATGCAGCCTGGGTACAGCCAGGGTGGCGATAGCAAGTACCAACATTTTAAGACGGTTCATCGACCTCTCCACGCTCATGGGTTTGACGGACTTCAGCGCTCTCAATCTCCATCATCCTAACAGATCGTTCGCTCCGCACTTGCGCTTACCGCAAGCTACTTCCAACGATCTGGCGTGGGAATGAATTGATCAATCGCTTCTAACGCAGAACCTCGGACGGTAGCGGCGAAACGCACTCCGACTTTGGCAATCTGATCGGCAGCGGTGGTCAGTTGCTCGCGATTGTTGAGTTTCAACTGCACTCCCGCGTAGGTGTTCAATGCCTCCTCGAGCAACGGTTGGTTCAGTTTGGATTGAGCCGCTGCTAAGCGCTTGGCAGCTCGCGCTGATCGCTGGGCAGCACCAATACCAAAGGCAGCCTTTTCAGTAGCATCCGCCGTAGCGCGCAAGCTGAACTCGAGTTCGGCGATCATGCCGGCGACGAACATTTCTCGCAAGCGATTGCGATCCGAGGGTTGATTGCTGGTACCGTCGGACCGGACAAAATTGTGTCGCACGGTACCTTGAGACCACGAAACCAATTCGAAATCCAGGCTGCCGGCATTGTGTCCTCCGACATTCACCAATCTTTCGTTGGGCACGGTATGACACCTCAAACAACTTTGTGCCACCATGTATACATTGACCGGGTTGCGCATTCCCGCCGAAATACTCGACCGCAGGCGTTGGATGCGATGCTCGGGAGTTTCTGAATCACGCGTGGCCCCAGCGCCCCCATAATCGTTGTGCACGGAGATCCAGTCGCGGGCTGCACCATGGCACGATTCACAGGAGACGCCTGAGATTGCGGACAATTCTCCCGCGTCGTCTTGCATGGTGTAGTGGCATTGGATGCAGGCGGCATCTTCGCGGAAGGAGCCGATCCCCAGCTTGGATGCGATAGCCTTGGCTTCGGGCTTGCGATGCAGCGTTTTGAATGTTGCACTGTGCGGCGTTTGCTTCCAGATTTGCACCTCTGAGGCATGGCATTTCTCGCAACTTTCATACCCCATCACTTTATGGGGATCAATATTCAGATGCAACTCACTGTTGCGTGGATCTTCGACCGCCTGCCCAACGGCAGGCAGTGGAGCGAGAGTTACCAGGATCGTCGTGGCGAGGAGGAGCAACTTGTTCATAGAATGCAAATTTTGAATAGATGAATCTGAATAAAGGAAAACGCTATCAAGTGAACAATGGATTGAGGTCTGCAGCTTCGTAGTCGGGTAACCCACTAGTTCGGCGAATGCGCGGAATGCATGGCAGGATTCGGGGCAGAACGAATTCCTGAGCGATGCCGCCCGGGCTGAAGTTTCGGGCGCGTTAGACATCCAAAGTTACAGCGCAAGTCGGCCGCCCAACGCAGGTGAGGCATTCGTCCTCCGAGAGTTCGATGGAGATTTTTCGGTCGTACTCCACTTGGCCGCTGAGCAATTTGACGCGACAACCGCCGCACACCCCACTCAGGCAACCACTCGGAATTTCCACTTGGCTGGCCCGGGCTAATTCCCACAAGGATTGCTCGGGGTCGGTCCATTCCACCTCCACGTCACTGTGTGCAAACCGCACGGCAACCGCGGAGTGTTCTCCTGCAGGCTTGGACGAAGGTTGGCTACCAACTCCTCCAAAGGATTCCCAGTGGATGCGATCTGGTTGAATTCCAGCGGCCACCAGTCCCTCGCGCATCGACTCCATCCATGCATCGGGGCCGCACATGTAGAAATCGCTATCGCTGGCATGGTCGACATTCGCCACGCTGTCCAAATCGATTCGTCCGCTGGAAAAATCTCCGGAGTACTCGTCTTTCAAAAGCTGGAGATCTGCGGAATCCAATCGGCTAAAAAAGGTACGCACTTGGCAGTGGGGAAAACTGGCTTGCCAGCGGTGGACGTTCTCCCCGAGTGGCCAGCGAGTTGTATCTTTGGCCTGATAGAACAAGGTCACGGGCCGCCCAGGAGTTTTCTCGAGCGACCATCGCAGCATGCTAGCCATGGGAGTAATGCCCACTCCAGCGGCAAGGAGCACCAGGGGTTTTCGATTCTCTGCGGGCAGATAAAACGCACCGCCCGGGCCACCGATCAACAGGCAATCCCCACTACGGATCGTATCATGCAGCCAAATGCTGAGCCCGCCCCCGCGCTTCGACTCGGTAACTCCTGCGGGCAACTCTTGGCGTTTAACGGTGATGCGCCAGTAACGGGGATCGGGAGCTGCCGACAACGAGTAGCAGCGCGTGGTCTGGAATGCGCCCGCTATGGCGGGGCGAACCATCAAGTACTGTCCCGGACGAAAATCGGGCAGGGCCTGTCCGTAGGGATCCACCAAGTAAAACGAGCGACAATCGTCGGACTCTTGAATCACTTGAGCGACTTCCATGACCCTCCACTGCATCTCCGACCCATTCGCCACCGAATGCAACTCGCTTTTGAGTCGAGCCACTTGGGCCGCCTGGCGCAGTTGGTACATCTCACGGCTACGCGACGTGCGCGCACGCTTGCTGGCCCTAGCCACTGAAAACCCGGTCATGGCAAATTGAGTGCCGGAGACGAGTAGCAGCGTGATGGCGGCAACGGAGAGTGCGAGGGTAGCGAACAAGGTACCTGCTCCTAGTGGCCCATTAGGGGTGCAAAGTGTATATAGATGTACTTGTGGCAAGGAAGAGTAGCTTACCCTCGCGCAGGAATCGCAATTCTTCGATATATTTACGGCTGTTTGGCAGAACAGCCGGACGAAAACCGCTTCCAACTCGTCAGAAACGCATCCCTCCCCCCAATCGAGGCTGATGCCATCCGTTCCCCAACTCTCATCGATAAAAACCGTAGTGCATGTCCGACGTACCTCCTAGCCTGACCGATCTTGAGAAAGTTGAGCTATGCCAGGAGCGTATTGGCTACGTTTTCAAAGACAGCGGGCTACTGCTCTCCGCCCTGACACACGCTTCTGGGGCAGCCAACCGCCTGGCATCGAACGAGCGACTTGAGTTTCTGGGGGATGCCGTACTGGGCTTTACGATCTGCGGCTGGCTGTACGAACACCACACCGAGTATTTAGAAGGGGAGCTAACCCAGATTAAATCGACGGTCGTTAGTCGCCGAGTGTGCGCGCGGGTTAGCCGAGAATTGTGTCTGGAGGAGTGCCTGATCCTGGGACGGGGAATGCAGCAGTCCACCGGCGTCCCCCGAAGCTTGCTGTCCGATGTCTATGAAGCGATTATCGCGGCCATTTATCTAGATGGTGGTGTTAAGGCGGCCAGCGAGTTTATCTTGCGGACGATTCACGACGAACTTCAGCAAGCCGTACTGGGACATTCGGTGGGTAACCACAAATCAGCCCTTCAACAACTCGCGCAGCGGGAGCACGGTGCAGCTCCCGTCTACCGCTTGGTAACGGAATCGGGACCAGACCACAGCAAGATGTTTCAGATTGCCGCTGAAATTAAGAACCGCAAATTCACTCCCGCGTGGGGGCGCACGAAGAAGGATGCGGAACAGCGGGCCGCTGGCAATGCACTTGCAGAGATTGCCAACAACCCTCCTCCCTTTCGCGACCTCTAAATCCGATACGTCGCTCATTAGCCCGACAGCCTGGCCTAGCGGCTTGCCGATTTAAGCGTATTGAGGCTTGCTGCCATGGTTGCACGCGGAGCCGCGTTGTAGCGGCGACGACTCGTCCTTGCTCACGCGGCGGGTTGCGATTGGAGAGGGGCTTACTGAATTGATAAGCCGGCAGCGAGTGGGGGGCTGATCCCTCCACTCGCTTACATTCCAAGTCCTACGCTCAGGAAGCGTTAGACGTTTTCCGCGGTTGGACAAACGAAATCATCTCGATATTCGCGTGTTAGCCACGGATTGGCAGCCTCCAAGTTGGTGAACTTTTCAGCCTCTGGATCAAACTCGAGATGAGGTCCCAGCGAGATCGGATATTTTTCGAGGTCCACTCCGTTGTCGGTCAGGTGCTTAACGGTGCGCTCGAGCGTAGCGGCGTTGTCGTCCAAGCTCTTGATACCATCGACGGCAGCTTGCAATTCGTCTACCGATGCGTGGTTGTTCTCTCCCATGTAGTAGGAGATATTGCCCAGGTGGCTCATGCCTGCCGACAAATGGCCTTCGCGAACATCGGCATTGAGGACGTTGCGATCTCGGCGACGGCAAGCGTCGATGAAGTTGCCAAAGTGATCTCCACCGCCTTTGAAGTCACGAATTTGGTTGAAGTCTTTGTCCATAGCTACGCAGTACGAATACTCACGTTGAACAATGTAGCCCTTCGTGCCATAGAAAATGACACCAATTTTGTTGCCCGAAGTCGAGTCAAAGAGGCGGTTAATCTCGGTGTCCGCCGAGTTATCGACACTCAAGCCACGAGTTTCAAACACGATGCTCTTGTCGCCATAGTTGTAAAGCGTGACTTCGGTATTGGCCGTATCGCCGGCATCGACGTAGTTGGGATCCTTTTTCTCGGCTTGATAACCGAGTCGTCCTCCATAGCTAATGATCGAAGTGGGATGTGTGTCGATCCCCAGTCCCCAGCGAGCGATGTCGGTTTGGTGGGGACCTTGATTGCCCAAGTCACCGTTGCCGTATTGTCGCTGCCAGTGCCAATCATAGTGGAATCTCTCGCGGGTTAAACGCGGGTCGGTGTACTGTGCCGGTCCACTCCACAGGTTGAAATCAACGTTGCTAGGAATTGCGTAGTCGCCCAACGCGCCGATCGACTTACGGCGTTTGTAGCACAGGCCGCGCGCGAACTTCACCTCTCCGATACCGCCTTCATTCATAAACTTGAAAGCTTCGATGATGGCTTGACTACTTCGACATTGCGTTCCCACCTGGCACATTTTGTCGTACTTCCGCGACGCAGCGATCAGGGCAGTGCCCTCTGCAATGTTGTGGCAAACGGGTTTTTCGATGTACGTATCCTTGCCGGCTTGCATCGCCCAAATACCAGCCAAAGCATGCCAGTGGTTGGGTGTTGCGATGGTCACCATATCGATTGACTTGTCGTCCAACACGCGGCGAAGGTCCGTTTCGAAGATCGGACGCTTGCCCTGTTTTTCCTCGATCAGCTTGCCGCGGCGATCACCGGCTCCCGCGTCGATGTCGCATATATGCGTAATGTTGACACCGTCGGCCTCCAACATGGCAGAAATGTGCGAGCCACCTCTTCCTCCGACTCCCACGATGGCCACACTCATTTGGGAATTGGGGCTTTTCGTGGTGCCGGCAGCGGCATCTTGTGCGTGCACGAACCGACTGCTGGCCAACAGCGAGGCTGCAGTGGTAGTGGCTGCTGTTTTGCGAAGAAAATCACGTCTATTTTGGTTGGTCATCTGGGGCTCCAAAATCGGGAGACTAGGTGGGAGAAAAATTGAGCGCACTCCCAGTACTGGGCGAGTGCGTGGTGGAGATGCTGGGCGTTGCTAAGCCAACTTCCCTTACATCGGCATCAGGGCCTTGAATGTCCCAGCGGAGTCATGCGACAACTCAAAAGAACTATAAGGGGCGCATCCAGGCCGTTGCGGACTTCAAGTAGAACAGGAATCTATGATAGCACGATTGGCGGGTGCGTTGGGAAAAATTGGGTTTTACTCGCCGGTCGTGCCCAATAATAATGCAGGCTCACAAGAATTCGAGTGCTCGAGACCTAGGGGAGTGTAGAACGTGCGCAAACAGGAGCGAGCCGATTGGATCTTGCAGCGACTGACTGAGCTTTATCCCGCGCCCCCAATTCCTTTGGACCATCGCGACCCCTACACGCTACTCGTAGCAGTTTTGCTAAGCGCCCAGTGCACCGACAAAATGGTGAATACGGTTACCCCCGCGCTGTGGGAACTGGCCGACAACCCGCTCGACATGAGCCAGCGAAAAGAGGAGGAGATCCTGTCGGTCATTCGCAGGTTGGGGCTGGCCCCTCGCAAATCCAAGGCCATCAAAGGGCTGTCACAAATCTTGGTGGACGAGCACCAGGGACAGGTGCCAGCCGATATGGAGCAACTGGAACGATTGCCGGGGGTGGGGCACAAGACCGCTTCGGTGGTAATGGCGCAAGCCTTTGGCGCACCCGCGTTTCCCGTCGATACGCACATCCATCGCTTGGCCCAGCGTTGGGGGCTGACTAACGGCAAGAATGTCAAGCAAACGGAGGCCGACCTCAAAGCACTCTTCCCGGCAGAGACCTGGAATCTGCTCCATTTGCAGATCATCTATTACGGGCGCGAGTTCTGTTCGGCGCGCGGCTGTGACGGCACCCGCTGCGAAATTTGCCGCACCCTCTATCCCAGTCGAAAAAAACCGTTCGTCGCGAATAAGCCCTAAATGTCTGGGGATTGCACTTGCGACCAACGGACGATTTATGGGATAGCGAACGGTTAGGCAGCAGGCTAGTCAGGGAGCCGTAGGGGAAATCCCCGATCGACGATTGAAGAAGGCTCCGTTGGATGCATGGAACCATGGGCAGTGGCCCCAGAGTTTCACAGGCTCCCTGGACAGGCTAGTTCGCTAAACACCAAACGGCACGCTCCTCTCAAACAAACCGTTGAAACATGGTCCAAGTCGCTTCCAACATACTGAAATTCCCGCATCCACAACTCGTGGATGAGGATCCGATCGTCATTACCGGTATTGGGATGGCGGCCAGCTTAGGCGCAGACCGGGAAACGTTGTGGCAGAATATTCAACGGGGGCGAAGTGGCATTCGCATGACCGAAGCCGCCGATGACGTGGGCCCCCTGCGGCTGCCATGCGGGATGGTCGATTGGCTGGGGGGAGATCCGCAGCGTCTGAAGTCGATTCGCTTGAGCGAGCACGTTGCTGGGGAAGCCATTGCCGACGCATGCATCCCCATGGAAGAGATTGATCGCGAACGCTTTGCCTGTAGCATCTCCGCTCAGTTTGGTGATGTGGGGTATTCTTACCTCCCACCGGAAACGCGAGACACCTGTCCCACAAACGCCAGCGGCCATCCCTGGTGGGACGAATTCCTACCCTGTGCAGCGACGACGCTGGTGGCACGCAAGTACGACTTGCGTGGCCCTCGCTTGTGCCACACGACGGCTTGCGCCAGTGGTTTGGTCAGCACGATTGCTGCCGCCAGAATGCTCAAAAGCGATCAATGCGATTTTGCCTTGTGTGGAGCGGCGGACGCCGTTACCAAACTGGTATTTGCAGCATTTCATCGCATGGGGGTCCTATCCACTGGCCCAACTCCCGAACAGGCCTGCCGTCCCTTCGACGTGGACCGCAGTGGTTTTGTGATGGGAGAAGGAGCTGCCATGATGGTGCTTGAGCGGCGATCTTCGGCCGTCGCTCGGGGAGCGAGGATCTACGCTGAAATTGCCGCGACCCAAACTCTCTGCCAAGCTCATCATGTGACCGGCTTAGATGGAGATGGAGACACTCTAAAAGAACTAATCAGTCGCTTGGTGGATCGTGCCGGATGGGGATTCCAAGGGCCTCAATACATCAATGCGCATGGCACGGGAACGACCCAAAACGATCGCAGTGAATTGCTGGCAATCCGTGCGGCCCTGGGTCCAATGGCCGACCAAGTCATTGCGAGTAGCAACAAGGCCGTGCTCGGGCATTTGATCAATGCCGCCGGTAGCATTGAATTGGCACTCACCGCGATGTCTTTGCGCGACGGCTTCGCCCCGCCGACCATGAACTTAGACAATCCCGAAAAGATTGGACGCGTCAACTGCTTGCCAATGTACGGAGAGCAACGCGAGTTGGATCGCGCCCTGAAACTCTCGCTAGCCTTTGGCGGACACTTGGTCGGCATCGCATTGCGTCGCTGTCCCTTGGAGGAAGCGCAACGCACCGCCGAACCGCTCGTGGCCGATGCACGCATCCGCACTACCGAACGGGTTGCACAGCGAGTCGCTGCCTAGCCAGCTTCCCATACGTTTGACGCCTCGGTTCCCCGACCTGGGAACATCTCACCGGAACCGGACGACCGTGATTCCGAGTCTCGGTTGAACGCTCATTGCTGAAGGGGCCTAGCGGCAGTTGACATGACACCTGTCCAGAAAAAGTACTTCGTTGCATTGCTCGTTGGAGCATGCTTGGTTCGCATCGTAGCCGCCGTGGCTTGGCAACCCAGCGGGGACACTCCAGAACAACTCTTTCGGTTGGGAGACAGCCTCAGCTATTGGGTGCTCGCCGAACAATTGGGACAAGGGCTACCCTACCAATACGGGAGTGAGAATGCTCGAGTTTTTCGCGCCCCCTTATACCCGTTGCTGCTTACCCCGTGCACCTGGATTCCAGACGCGCGTTCAGCCGTATTCACCGCCAGAATTCTAGGCTGCCTACTGGGTACGCTGGCGGTGGGATTGCTGTTCGTCCTAGCGCGCCGGCTGGGAGGCACCACAGCCGCTCTGTGGGCGGCCACTTTGGGAGCATGCTACCCAAGTGCCATTGGGATGAGCATTGCCGTGCTGAGCGAAGCGCTCTTTATGCCGCTCATGGTTGGGAACCTTCTGCTGTGGCAATCGGCTTGGAATAGCGGGACGACGCGGCGGGCTTGGAGCTGGAGTTTGGCGGCGGGGGCCTGCGCGGGCCTCGCCATTTTGGCCCGTCCCAGTTGGTTGCTGTACACACCGTTTGCGGCCGTAGTAGGTTGGCTGTGGGGGCCACGCCGCTCTCGCCATTTGTTGGTTGCTGCTGGCACGGCGCTGGGGATCTGCTTGGTGATGAGCCCCTGGTGGGTTCGCAATGCATCGGTTACCGGAAAATTCGTCCTCACAACACTGCAGGTCGGTCCGAGTCTTTACGACGGTTGGCATCCGGGGGCAACCGGCGCCAGCGATGAAGGGATGGCCTTCATGGGGGACATGTACGCAGCGCAGCTCGCCGAAGATGCTCTCACTCCGCAACCGTTGGAGAGCACCCTGGAGTGGCGTCTGAACCACCGCGCCCAAACCGCTGCGCTGCGTTGGGCTGGACAGCATCCGTGGGAGGTCGTGCAGCTTGCCGGCCAAAAATTCCAGCGCACTTGGAGCGTATGGCCTGGTGGTGGAGAGCTGGGATCGCTCACCAGCCGACTGGTGCTAACCTTGGGTTGCTTCACCATTCTGTTGCTAGCATTCGTGCACTCACTGCAACGATTTTGGCAATTCGATTGGTTAACCGCCATCTGTTGGATGCCTTGTCTTTACTTCACCGCGTTGCACATGGTATTTGTGGGATCGATTCGCTATCGCGAGCCGGCCATGTTTGCTTTGTGTGCGTTGGCCGGCTGCGCAGTGGCGCAGCAACTCGGGTACTCGAGCCGTGTGGCAGGTACCGACATCCCCTCCCATCCAAGTGAACTTCCCAGTGCCTCACCTGAGCGTGAACACGGTTAGTACGTCGACGTCTCGCGGCCGCGAAACGCGGCTAACTGCTGCGCAGGACGCTCCCCTAGTAAGCCTGGAATCCCGACCAGCCAGCAAGCGCGAGGACAGCCATTTTGCCGTCACCCTGTTGATCGTGGCCTTGGCGTGCTTTGCCACGCTCCTGTGTTATCAAGTCTTCATACGCAAGTATGACAGCGGCTTGCGGAGGACCGTCGCCCTGCAACTCAAGCAGCTCTTTCCTGGGACGATTCCACGTATTGGGCGCATTGTCAGCGACGGAACCGATTCCATCGTCCTGAGCGATGTGGCACTCATTGATGCTAAATCGCGAGATGGTCGCGAAGTCTTCATGGCTCAGCGCGTCGTGTTGCATGGCGACTTGGACATTTCGCACTGGGCCCAACAAACGACCCGCGTTCGGCAAGTGGATTTGCATGGCGCCAAGCTGGAGTTATGGAGGCAAGCCGATGGCAGTTGGTCGGTCGAGTGCCTCAAGCCTCACCTCCCCACCGATTCGCGCAATCCACCACCCGCCATCACCATCTATCAAGCGATTCTGCGGTTGCATCAGTCGATGTCACCCGATGCGGCTGTTGTTGAGCTGCATGACATCGAAGGCCAAGTCACCTCGGAACCCAGCCCCTTGGGTGCCGAAAAGCGGCCCGCCATGGTGGCGCATCTGACGGGCCGCAGCAGCGGTTTGGTAGGTGCGTTGGACCTCACCGGCAGCTTTCTACCCGACAGCGGTTTTTGGCATGTAACTGGCAGCGTCGAACGCTTTCGATTTTCCCCAACATTGATCCGACAGCTTCCGCCCCAGATTGGCCAATACCTTAGCCAAGTCTCGGGCTTTGAGTGCCTTGCCTCGTGTCACTTCGAGGTCAATTCAAGTGAGACCGCGGCGCCCACCTTCGAAGTTAAGGGAGAAATCTCCTCGGGTCGCCTTCAGGATCCCCGACTTCCCTATCCGCTGGAGTCGGTCGCAGGAAGCTTCCACTGCAAAAACACGTTGCTTCAACTGAGATCGATGCATGCCAGCAGCGGTGGCACCCAAGTCGATCTCCATGCCGATGTCCATGGCTTCAGCATACGCAGCCCGCTGGTCGTTCGAGCACGGGTTGTCGATTTGGAACTCGACAGCCAACTGTACCGCTCTCTTCCTCCGAAGCTGCAAGAGATGTGGGATCGTTTGAACATTGGCGGCAGGGTAGGGGGGGACATCCAACTCTTGTACGACGGTTTGCACTGGACCCCCTCCGCCGTATTGCAGTGCGAGGATGTGTCGATCCAACCTTGGCTATTCCCCTATCCTTTGACCAAAATCCACGGCCCTCTGAAGTATCAAAACGGTACGGTCAGCAGTGCCCAAATGCAGGGACAAGCTGGAGGCCAGGTGATTTTGAGCAGCTTCAGTTTCACTCAACAAGAACAGGAGTGGTTGGGAAGACTGCAGGTCGAATCGCAGGGAACGATTGCGATCGACGAACAATTGCTGTCGGCTCTAACCCCTGCGGACAAAGAAACTTCGGCCGGTGAGACCTTCGTTCGATCCCTGCACCCCACCGGAGCAGTCTCTCTGACCCAAGTTGCATTTGAACGCACTTCCGTTGCCGATTCGACGTGGCACCGCACGATCGACGTCAGCGTTTTCGGCATGAGCATCAACTACGACGGCTTCCGCTATCCGATCTTTGACGTCCGCGGACGCATCTTCGGACAGGACAATTACTGGATGCTAGATCGGTTTGAGGGACGCAACGACAGTGGCCGAATTCTGTGCTCTGGGAATTGGCAGACGCCCCCCGATGCCCCTACGCTTCCATTCTCACTCAACTTTCAGGCGTTTGCCGTGCCCATGGTGGAGAGCTTGAAGCATGCATTGCCCAGTGATGCCCAGCGTGTGTGGGAAGAGTTTCAACCGTCCGGTTCCGTGGACACCGTACTGGTTTCCATCGATCGCCCTCCCGGAGCCACCGAGGTTTCCACCCATGTCACTGTGGAGGAGGACAACACCTCCAACAGCGATGTCGGACGCTCGCTGAACCTCCTCCCACGCACGCTGCCGTACCGCTTGTCCGACATCGAATGCAAGATCGAGTACATCGCCGACCGCGTCATCATTCACAAAGCATCGGGCTACAACAACGCCAGCCGCATCTCCCTGCAAGGGGAATGCACCCCGCAGCAAGACGGGCGTTGGAAGGCCGATTTGGACTGGCTTCCACAAACGCGTTTGATGGTCGATGCCCAATTCCTCAAGGCGCTACCGCGCTCGGTGCGAGACTCTCTGGTGCGACTCGATTTTAGCGGGCCAGTCAGCGTGTTTGGCAAGAGTCAGGTGATCTTCTCCGACGAAATCGACACGCTGCCAGTCACGGTTTGGGATTGCCAATTTGATGTCGAGAATGGGCGACTAGCCGATGGTCGTGGGATCGGCAATCTACGTGGAACGGTTTGGATGCAAGGCTCCAGCGACGGCACGCGTTTGCAGGGCTCCGGAGACGTGGCCATGGAAGCGTTAACGGTCAACGGAATTCCCGTTTCCAACCTGCGCGGCCCTTTCGCACTCGTCGATAGCACGCTGTACTTCGGCTCGAAAGTCGCGGACGTACTGCCGTCAGAATCCCATGCGATTGCCATGACCGCCAGCGCCCTGTCAGGCGATCTGTCTCTGGGGGGATTTGGACGACTCGATACCGGCAAGTTCTACTGCGAAGCGCAGCTCCGCCACGCCGAGCTGGCGGGCTTACTGCAAGATGTCGGTGTCGAACAGGCCTCCACCCAAGCCCGCTGCGACGCCAGCTTGGCCTTCGACGGCATCCCGTGGAATACCCAAACCTGGTCGGGGGAAGGGCGGGTTCACCTGAGTGACGCACAACTGTTTCAGTTGCCGTTCATGATTCGCTTTCTACGGACGGCAAGTATTAGCGCGAACGACGACTCGGCCTTTCAGAGCGCCGACATCCTCTTTCGTATTGATGGAGATCGAATTCCATTGCAAATCGCCTGTGACGGCGAGGTTTTGCGGTTGTTTGGTGATGGTTGGACCAATTTGCGGCGTGAAGTCGATTTGAAACTCTATAGTTATGTTGGGCGACGTGTTCCGATCTCGCGGGTCATCTCACCGATTATGCCCGACTCGCGATACTCCGCTTTGATGATGTTTGAAGTAACGGGCACGCTGGACAACCCACAGATGCTCCGGCGCCCCTTCCCCCAACTGACTTCGATTCAAGAGATGTTTCCAGAAATGGCCACTGCCGACTGAAATCCCTAGTAGGTAGTCTAGTAAGATTGGAGCGAAACCGATGCATATTCCTCCCTCGTCCGCTGCCGCGTCTGCCGCTAGCATATTAGCCCAGTCGACCTCGAAAGATTCGGCTTCGGGCAGCCCCACCAGCCCGGGAGCGACGAGCAAAAGCACGGATAGCCAACTAGAGAAAACCAGCGAAGCCAATCCCGATCGCGATGCTCAGGGACAGGCAGATGGCCTGCCGCACGAGGAGTTGGAGCCAGACGAAAACGACACGGTGCATGAGGAGTCAGTCTCTAGCGAAGCCGCCGCGTCCGACGAACCGGATCTCCCCACCGAGCATCTTGATATCACGGGTTAGGGCAGCCTGAGGATCCCAGCCGTTCGCACTGTGGAGCCAACAGGCTTGTGCGTGGACGGCCCAGTCCTGGATCCCAACTGCCGCTGCATCCCGTGCAACCCAATAAACAAGCTTTGACGAAGCACAAGTCTCCTTAGCGCGCAGGAAAGAACGGTTTACGATCAAGGGATTGCGGGCGGCACATCAGTCCTAGTTTTGAGAATTTCGAGAAATCATGCGCTTTACCAAAATGCACGGGGCAGGCAATGACTACGTCTACGTCAATTGCTTTGCGGAAAAACTACCGGAACCTGCTCCAGAATTGGCAATCAAGGTCTCCGATCGACGATTTGGTGTCGGCGGTGATGGCCTGATTTTGATTGAACCCTCCGATGTTGCCGACGCGAGAATGCGGATGTTCAATGCCGATGGCAGCGAAGCGGAAATGTGCGGCAATGGAATCCGCTGCGTGGCCAAATTCGTCCACGATCACGGCATTTGCCAACGCGATTCACTGCGCATTGAGACGGGCAATGGCGTACTCGAACTCAAACTGCAAATCAATGGTGAAAAAGCCGAGTTGATTACGGTCGACATGGGTATTCCCAAACTCTTGCCAGCAGAAATCCCCACGACTCTCTCCGACAAACCGCTGGTGAATTTCCCGGTGGAGTTCGGAGGGATGGAGTTGCGAGTTACAACCGTGTCGATGGGGAATCCGCATTGCGTCGTCTTCGTACCCGAGGCGACTGACGCCCTGGTGCTGGGGCTGGGCCCTCAAATCGAGTCCGACCCTCGCTTCCCCAAACGCACGAATGTTGAATTCGTCGAAATCGTCTCGCGGACGGAATTGAAGCAGCGCACCTGGGAGCGAGGCTCTGGAGAAACTTGGGCTTGTGGCACCGGCGCAAGTGCTGTGTGCGTGGCGGCGGTTCTCACCGGACAGGCGGAACGCGAGGTATTGATTCATTTAACCGGAGGCGACTTGCGTTTGCGATGGGATGAAGCCACCGAGCACGTCTTCATGACCGGCGGCGCGGTCGAAGTGTTCCAAGGGGTATGGCCCACCTAGTCGCTAGGCAGCCCCCTCTCTGGCGCCGTCCCAGCAGCGCCAACAGCTACTCCTTTGAAAACCACGCAACGGCAAATCCATCATGGCTAAACTCTCGCTTCGCACCCGACAGTTTCTGCGTCGGCAAAAGCCCCCTGCAGTATTTTGGCGCCTGAGTGGATTCTTGATGATCAAGTTTCTGAATACTTGGATGTCGACCCTCAGCTATCGGATGGTGCGTTACGAGCGCGAGGCCGACCCAGCGGACGAATTGTTCACCGGCCCCGTGATCTTCGTTTTCTGGCATGAGTACATTCCCTTCCCCATTTACACTCGCCCCCACTGCCGCTTGGCAATGTTGCTCAGCCAACACCAAGACGCCGAGATCCTCTCGCACGTCGCCCACTTTGCAGGGCTAGAGGCAGTCCGAGGTTCGACCAGTCGCGGTGGTACCGCCGCACTGCGTGAGCTGATCGATCGCGGAAGCGGAATGAGTTTGGCGATTACACCGGATGGCCCCCGCGGGCCGCGCCGACAACTGGCCCAAGGAGCCGTGTACCTGTCGAGCCGCCTGCAAATCCCGATCGTTGCAATCGGAATCGGCTACGACCGCCCCTGGAGAAATCACAGTAGTTGGGATAAGTTTGCCATCCCGCGGCCGTTCAGCCGCTGTCGCGCCGTGCTGGGGCCGCGCATGCAGATCGCGGCAGATCTCGACCGTACGCAAATTGAATCCGAGCGAGTGCGGATCGAGTCTCAATTGAACCAACTGACGACCCTGGCCGAAGATTGGGCCGATTCCAAAATCGAAATGCAAGGGTCCGAGAAGCTCTTTCGCAGCCCTCCACGATCCGACAAGACAAGCCGCATCCAGCAGCCCAACCAGCCAACCACGGCAGGCCACCCCTCGCTTCACGGCACGCCTCCCACCGCCAGCGGATTACCTTCGTTGCGAACAGCAAGTTAGAACCTCAGATGCAAGCCCACGAAGACGAAGATGAGTTCGAGCCCCGCGGTCACCAGGCTGAGACACCGCTGAGCATCAGTCAATTAAACTGGTTCATCAAGAACCTGCTGGAACGCTCCTTGCCAAGCGTTTGGGCAGAAGGAGAAATTTCCGACTTGAGCCGTCCCAGTAGCGGACACATCTATTTCACGCTCAAGGACGATCGGAGCCAGATCCGAGCCGTCATGTGGCGGTCAACTGCCGAACGATTGAAGTTCCGTCCTGAGGACGGCATGGCCGTCGTCTGCCGTGGTGCGGTCGAGGTTTACCCGCCACGCGGTAGTTACCAGTTAATTGTCCAAGCTCTACAGCCCCAGGGTGTAGGCCCCTTGCAACTGGCTTTCCAGCAGCTGCATGCAAAATTGACAGCCCAAGGTTTGTTTGCTCCCGAGCGCAAATCTCCACTCCCTAAATTCCCGCGACGCATCGGATTTGTGACCAGCCCAAGCGGCGCGGCCATCCACGATTTTCTGGAAGCGGCCAAGTCGCTGTGGAACGATTTCCAACTGTTCATCATTCCAGCCCGAGTCCAGGGCGAACAGGCAACCCAAGAGTTGGTGAATGGAATTGAACTCGCGCAACGCATCAATCCCCCCCTCGACTTGCTCATCGTCGGGCGTGGTGGCGGCAGCATGGAAGATCTATGGTGTTTTAACGAGGAAGCCGTCGTGCAGGCATTGGCCAAGTGCTCTATTCCGACGGTATCGGCAGTCGGCCATGAGATTGATGTCACGCTATCCGATTTGGTGGCAGATGCTCGAGCACTCACCCCAACCCATGCTGCCCAATTGGTGTTTCCCAATCGCTCCGAAATCCAAGTTCACTTGGAGCAGTTGCAGCGTCGGCTGAACCAGGGAATTTGGAATCGTGCCATAGCTCTCAAACGTCGATTGGAGAACATCCAGGATCGCTCCGTAATCGCCAGGCCTCACGACGTCCACCGCATGCGTCGACAGCTTACGGATGAATGGGAGCTTAGGGGCCGCGCAGCGATTTGGAATCTCCTGCGTCGAAAACGAGAGAAATTGAGCAGCTTAGCCCGCGCCACGGAAGCTCTCTCGCCGCTGGGAGTGCTCGCCCGAGGTTACAGTTTGACCCGCTCCGCCGCCTCACAACAGCCCGTTCGGTCGGTGGACGAGTTGCAAGTCGGCCAGACACTCGAAACCGTACTGGCAGATGGCACAATTCTCTCGCGCATTGAAGAGATTGCGCGAGAGAAGGCTTAATACAAACGGCAGGCCGACGGTTCGCTAGTGCCCGCTGCGTTGTGCACACGATGGCACTGCGATTCGACCACTTGCGTTTTAGAATGCTTGCGTTTGCGAGGTGTATTTCACAACCGGCGCGTCGGCCTCGAAATACGGATTCTCAATCACCAACGGTGGCGTTGGAGCTTTGCGGGCAACCTCACCAACTGGACAAACTGGGGCATGGCCTTCATAGTGCGGATTGATCACGGTGGCAGCTCGGTTTACATGCGGTTCTGGCATGTAGGCCGAATTGGTTTGCAACTGAGAGGGAGCCGCAAATGGACTTACGCCATAGGGACGCGTGTAGCGTTTGCCGTAGTAAACTGGCGGATGCATCGCAAAGTAAGGCATCGAAGCATTGTAGCCGCCGTAAGCAAAGCTATTGTACAAACCGCCGTACCCTGCGTATCCATAGCCAGCGTAACCGTAGCCGTTAAGGCCACCTGCAGCACTGGCCGTACTGGCGGTGAGCAACATCAACAAACAGGGGAGGAGATAGCGTTTTAGTTTCATCAAATCTGTTCCGTCGCGCGAAATTCAAGTTAAATCAGCCGATCCCTGCCGTAAATGCCACGCTCACATGGCCTCCTAGAGATAGCAGCCAGGCTCCGTCCCAGCTCGCTAGATTGCGCCCGCGCAATCCAGCGTTAGGAATGGGAAACGATACCTGCCGCTCTCCCGATATCATGCATCTCCACTCCACGCTAGTTAGCGCACGCCCAAGGTCAATAGATAGCGGTTACTTAAGCTGTGCAGGAAATACCCAATCGGCTCGCCTCTAGCTAAACTGACGATTGTAACGATTGTCCGACTTAGGACTAAACCACGGAAGTACACGGACCTGTGCAACGACTGACCGATGAGCTCAAGAAACAGGCGCAAGAACTTGGCTTTGTATTATCTGGCGTCACGGCCAGTGCGAGTCCCGGTCGCTTGGCTGCCTTCCACCGTTGGTTGGATGCTGGTTACGCGGGGCAGATGCACTACATGCACACGCGGCGGGAAGCCTACGCCGATCCGAAGTCCGTTTTGGAGGGCTGCCGCTCGATTGTCATGCTGGCCTTGCCCTATACCACCGCTGAGCCAACTACGGCGGAAAGTCCAACTCAGGCTGCTGGGCCTGTCGAGACGCCGGAGCCAGCCGCAGCCCCCCTTTTAGTGACGGCAACTTCTGGCCCACAAGACGCTTTTGTCGAGCAGCCCGCTGCTGCTTGGCCGGCTGGAAGGTCCGCCAACGACCAAGGCCGCTCAGGTCGAATTGCCCGCTATGCTCAAGGACAGCTGGACTACCACGACGTTATCCATGGACGGCTAAAAGAGTTAATCGCGTGGCTTTCCGCACAGCAGCCGACCGCCTCCGTTCGCGGTGTCGTCGATACCGCCCCTCTGCTGGAGCGCGAATTTGCTGAAAGCGCAGGTCTTGGATGGATCGGTAAAAACACGTTGCTGCTCAATCGCCAGTGGGGCAGCTACTTTTTTCTGGCGGCGCTGCTGACCGACTTGCCGCTAGCGGTCGATCCTCCACAGGAAAAAGGCTACTGTGGAACCTGCACGGCCTGCCTCCAAGCTTGTCCGACCGATGCGTTTCCGGCCCCTTACATCCTGGACGCCTCTCGCTGCATCAGTTACTTGACCATTGAGCACCGCGATCTCATTGCCCCCGATTTGCTACCGAGCATGCAGAACTGGGTGTTCGGCTGTGACATCTGCCAGGAAGTGTGTCCTTGGAACCGCAAGGCAGAGCAGGGGAGTGAAAACTGTTTCGCTCCTAGCCGTGAACTCCAAGACTTCGACGTCCCCCAAGTCTTGCAGTTCACAGACGAAGAGTTCCGTCAACATTTTCGAAAAACTCCCCTGTGGCGTTCGAAACGCAGAGGAATCCTCCGCAACGCAATTCTCTGTGCTGGCAATCAACGCATGGCTCAAACACACTCGAATATCGTTAAGCTACTAGGAGATGTTGAGCCCTTAATACGCGGCGCTGCCGCCTGGACCTTAAGCAAATTGCAGATGGGGCCCTGGCGCGAGCAGATCGCTGCAGCACTCGAACTGGAAGTCGACGACCAAGTAAAATCCGCCATGCAGCGCATCGTTGTAGAGGCCACCCCAAACGTGTAGTGAGCTCGGCGCCTTGCAGAGTCCAGTCGTCGGCCGCCGCTGGATCGCGACCTTACGGCAAGGGAGCCATGTTGCCGGAGAAGCCATGTTGCCGGAGAAATGGCAAGCCGAACCTCCCGGTCAGGCTGTCCCTGCCCGCGGGCCGGTTAAAACAGCAACCCGCAGCGAGAGAGTATGTTGCAATCGCCCCCCGCCGCTTGACGGGCTGTCGAAATAGTAACCGCTGCGTGAGCAAGGAAAGGTGGTCCCCGCCATAGGATAATTAGGAACGCCGCCTTCGCGTTAAAGCTGAAGGCGATCTCCACTCAACAAGCCGCCAATCAGTGGGGCGCGATGGGTAGTTGCTGACTGAAGTCAGCGAATTCCCAGTTTCAATGTAAACGTCGCTCTTCAAACCTACCCGCAGCGATGACCACTACGGCCTTGCTCGCGCGGCGGGTTGCGATGGGGACCGTCGGGCTAAGATTTGATCCAGTCTTTGCGCTGCCGACTGCTCGGGATCCCTAGCTTCTTTCGATACTTGGTAATGGTTCGACGCGCTACGGTCAGTCCCAATTTGGATAGTTCTTTTACCAAGTCGTCGTCGCTGTACGGCTTTTGCTTATCCTCCTTATCGACCAGATCAGTCAGTTTCAGGCGAATGGTTTCCCAGGCGACATCCTCGCCGTCTTCACTGCGTGTGCCGTGAACGAAAAAGCGTTTGAGTGGGAAGATACCACGCGGCGTTTGAATCCATTTATCGTCCACCGCGCGACTGATCGTAGTCACGTGAACTCCCACCACATCCGCAATTTGCTGCATTTTCAACGGTTCAATGAACTCGGGACCGTCGTCTAGAAACTTCTTTTGGTATTCAACAATCGACTGCGCTACCTTTTGGACCGTATTCCGCCGCTGCTGAATCGCTTCGATCAACCAATTGGCAGACTCAATCTTGCGGCGAATAAACTCTCTCTCTTCGGCGGTCGCATTCGGGTCCGCCAAGCGCTTTCGGTAATAATCGCTGATCCGCAGAGTAGGCACACGGTCATCTTCGAGCTTGACGGTGTATTGCCCGGAAGAATCCATTTCAACAACCACGTCGGGGCTGACAATGGGGACGTGCGTTTCGAGAAAGGCTGCACCCGGCTTGGGATTCAGGTGGTGGAACTCTTGGCGCGCCTGTTGAATCTGCTCGATCGACACTCCCATTTTCTTTTCGATCAAGGGGAGACGATTCTCCGCCAGATCTTCCAAGTGGTCTTTAATCAAGACAGTCAGGATGTCGTAGTAGTCAAAATCTGGCGTCAGTTGATTTAACAAGCACTCGCTGAGGGTGCGTGCGGCGATCCCCGGGGGATCTAAGGATTGCACGATTTCCAGCGCCTCTTCCGCCTTCCCCAAATCCTCTTCGGTGTGCCCAGGTTGCAGCAAGTCGCGCAGGCTGGTTTTAAAATACCCGCCGTTGCGGGCGTCCAACGTCGAGATAATCCGTTCGGCAATGGCCTCAAGCTCCGAATCAATGTCCATCTCTGCCAATTGATGCATGAGGTAGTCATTGAGCGATTCGGGCCGCTCCATGGCATTGGCCATCAAATCATGCTGGCGATCGGAGGCTTCCTGAGTACGGTTGGAGGAGGTGCGAAAATCATCGAAATTCTGCGGCATCTCGCTGTCCATATTGTCCAGCCGCTCAAAATCCTCCGTGTTCGATTGATTGTCCTTGACCACCAACTCCTTCTCGTCTTCGGTGGGACGATTTGGATCTTCCTTCTCTTCGGTGTTCCCGGATAGATCCTCATCCTCTTGGACTTCGAGCATGGGATTCTCGTTGATCTCCTGCTCCACACGCTCTTGGAGCGCCAGCACGGGCAACTGCAGAATCTCCATCGACTGAATCATCTTCGGGGACAACTTCTGCGTTTGAAGTTGACGGGTTTCCATTCCAAAGGAAAGTCGCATGATTATGAACTCAATTCGAGGAGAAACGGGCTGCACCAGCTGCGGCGAAAGTCCGTAGCTGGGAGACGCTAGTCTGAATTTTATCATTTTCTATCGAAGTTGATGCCTAAATTTGACAAAAAGGCACAGAAGTTGCGTCCAATCGTTCAATAACGCCACACTTTCCAGCTCTTGAGAGCGACAGAGGTGCTCTTAACCGCATCCTCAGTACATTCGCCAGCACAAGTACGGGAGCTGAGAGCTCGCCAACCAATTGGCGAGACCCCCTGTTTTAAGGGCACGATAGGAACGATTGCCTGGCGAGACCACCTTCCGCTCAATTCATAGCGATGCCGCCAGCCGTGCAATCATTTTCAGAGGCTACTGCCGGCGAGAGCGTCTGGTCCCTCCACCTGTGCATCAACCACTTCTAGCACTTCCTCTCGCTCTAACGTTTTTGGTTGCAACCTCGTGTGGCTGGGGCCACGAAGGTTAGGGTCAAGAATGGGCCGCCAGAGCAGGCCGATTCCAGAGTCCAATAGAGTTGAAGCAGCCCGTTCGTATACGGGCTGTTGAAATAGTAACCCGCCGCGTGAGCAAGGAAAGATAACCTCCGCTACAAGTCAATTAAGGATGCTACCTCCGCACTAAAATTCAAATTGCGATTAAATCAACAGCCCGTATAGCAGCAGAGACGCGGTTCGGTAACGGACCAGCGGCCCGGTCGGTGAGCGATTTTGGTGAGCACCTCTGCGGCCGCCCGCAGAAACAGACAGGGTAACAGACAGGAGACAGCAACAGCGGCAGAGCGGTTGCCAGGCGAGGTGTGCAACTCTGGCTAGTGCATTCGCTGACGCCCAGACATCGCGTCGGCCAGGATTTCGCGGTTGGTGTGCTCCAACACACTACCGGTCGTAATGCCGCGGGCCAGCCTCGAAACCTGCACGGGGAAATCGGCTAGCTGGTTGGTGATGTACAGCGCCGAACCATCCCCTTCCACCGTTGGATTGGTAGCCATGATGATCTCGCTGAAATTCCCCTTGCGAACCCGCTCTACCAATTCATCAATGGTCAGCTGATCGGGCCCGATTCCATCCAGGGGTGCAATGCGTCCTAGCAGAACGTGGTAGAGACCGCGGAAAACGCCCGCTTGCTCCATGGCCATCAAATCGCGTGGTTGCTCGACGATACACAGCAGACTGGTATCGCGCGACAGATCCGTACAGATGGAGCACAACGGCCCCTCGGACAAGTTGAAGCACTCGCTGCAGTACCGGACGTTCTCGCGGACGTTGCGTATCGCCTCACTCAGGGCAAGCGCCTCCCCCTTGCTAACGCGTAGCAGATGGTAGGCCAAACGTTCAGCCGATTTGCGACCGATTCCGGGTAAACGCCCTAGTTGGTCAATCAATTCATTGATGGAACTTGATTCTTGGGCCATACGGCGTGCGCTTGTTTACGGAGGAAAGCTGGAGCGGTCCAGCGCGAACATGTTAGAGGCTGGATAGAGCGTCATCCAGTCCCGGAAGATCGATCCCACCTGTAATTTGACGCATCTTTTCAACACTCAGCTTCCTGACTTTGGTCAGCGCTTCATTCATGGCCGCAGGAATGAGCTCCTCGAGCATCTCTTGATCATTCTTGTCAAACAACTCGGGAGAAATCCGTAGGCTCATGACCTGCCCCACTCCATTGATCTCGACGATCACCATATCTCCGCCCGCACTACCGGTGGCTAGTTCGGCAGCTAGTTCTTCGCGCATCTCTTTGACGCGTTCCCCCATGGAACCAGCATTGCGCATGAGTTGGGCCAGGCCGTTTAGATTCTTAAACATCGTTCTACCTCAAGGAAAAAAGTATGATTTCAAACTGACCAACGCACTTCAGCGCCAGATAGCGATGCCCCTTCGAGATGGGCATCTTAAAAGATTCCCAGCTGGGACGGAGACCTATCTGCCACACGTCTTAGCCCGGCGGTGGAATTCTAGGGGGATCCACTCGCACGACTTCAGCATCCAAGACTTCGCAGACTTTCTTTACGAACGGATCCTCGGAGACTTGCCGCAATTTCTGCACGCGAATGGTGGCTTGGGGTGTTGCGGCGACCAGCTTTGGCGGCTCACCAGGTGCACAGGAAAAACTAATGCGTACCGTACGCCCCAGGGATTGGTCCAAGGTCTGTTGCAGTAGTGCCCGGCGATCCGCCTGCTCACAATAGTCGGTAATTTTAGTGGCGCCTGGCGGATAAACGACGTTCCAACTATCACTCCCCTGGGGCTCCACCGCGATGGCCATCCCGGCAAAATCAGCCAACATCCCGTCAATCGAACTCACCGCCTTTTTCCAAGCGGCAAGCGCTTCCGTCGAGCCGTGGATTGGGGCTGCGGGCTGGCGTTGGGCAGCAGATGCGCTGGCAGGTGTCGCTGCTGGTTCCGTCGCAGGTGCAGCGGGTGCGGGTTTGGTCTGGGCCGAGGTGGACGATTCGAGGGCAGGTGTCGCGACCGCATTCGCTAAGGTTTGTGACGGCGGTGATACGGCGTTCGCAACGGCAACCGACTCTGGTGGAGCAGGGGCAGGGGCAGAGTTGCCTGGCGGCGACGGATTGCTCACTGGCGGTGCTGCCGATTTTGCCGCGACGGGAGTTGCGACCGATGCAGTGGGCGCAGAGGCAGGCTGGGTTTCCCCCCGGTCCGCATCGTGGCGTTCTGCTGGCCGAGCAGCTGCGGGGATCGCTGGGATCGGGCGAGCTGGTGGCGTCGAAACGGGCTCGGCTACGTTGGGGCTATTGTTTTTTTTTTCGCCTGCACTCGCCGCTGCCGGCCCACCGCCCGTCGTAGTACCAAGTCGCAATGCGGCCTCCAACAGTGCTGGAATCGATGCCAATTTTTCCAATTGACAGATCTGCACCAAGGCGACTTCCAACAGAGTGACTGCCGAAACGCTGGTCCGCATGCGAACCAACGATTCGTCAACGATCTGAATCGCCGACAGAATCGTCTGCAACCCCCAGCGACTCGCCAACTCCTGGAGTTGCGGATGCCCCACGGGATTGGCTAGCTTCAGCAAGTCGGGGCCACCGCCTACCCCCACGGCCATGATATCCCTGAAGTAGTTCAAGAGCTGCTCTGCTAGCTGCCCGGGATCTGCGCCAGATCGGGTCGCTTCCTCGGCAATGGACAACGCTTTGAGCGCGTCGGCGTCACAGAGCGCTTCGGCAATTGCCAACAAGCGTCCCTCATCGGCGGTTCCCAGCAATTGATGCACTTGTTCGACCGAGATGCGATCGGTGGAAAAGCTCATCACCTGCTCAAGCAGCGACTGACTGTCGCGCATCGACCCGGCCGCGCGACGCGCTAACAGCGCCAGGGCTTCATCATCGGCCGTAAAGCCTTCAGCGGTAGTAATTTCTTTGAGGCGTTTTTGAATCGCTTCAAATTTGACCGGAGCGAAATCAAATCGCTGGCAACGGGAGAGAACCGTGATGGGAATTTTGTCGGGGTCGGTCGTACAGAAGATAAATTTGACGTGTGCCGGCGGCTCCTCCAATGTCTTCAACAGAGCGTTGAAGGCTTGGTTGGTCAGCATGTGGACTTCGTCAATGATATAGATTTTGTACCGCGATCGACTCGGCCGTACGTTGACGTTGGCGCGCAGCGTGCGAATCTCTTCGATACCACGATTGCTCGCACCGTCGATCTCGATCACATCCATGTCCTCTCCAGCGTCGACCGCTTGCGCGATGTCGGCGGCCAATTCGGGGGCAATGCCCTCGGGAGAGTTTAATGCCTTGGCAAATATTCGTGCCGTCGATGTTTTGCCGACACCACGCGCGCCGGTGAACAGATAGGCATGTCCAACGCGACCGGTCGCAATGGCTTTTTCGAGCGCCTGAGCGACGTGCCCCTGCCCAACAAGCTCATCAAATGCGAGCGGACGATAACGCCGCGCTACGACGGTGTATCCGGCGGCGGAGTTGGAATCAGTGGCTTCGGTAACCATCAACCTAATTGCTTGCTCAAGGAGTCGCTGGATGCAAACGGGAGAGCCCACAGTCTAACGCGCAGCCATCGGCTCGCAGAGGCCCGTCGAACGATGCTTGGAAGAAAAACGCAAGGCATCTACCCAGCCGGCACTGCACATGCTTCAGATGGGGGAGCCAGACAGGCAGCCAAAGATATGGAGACGGCAGCGTGGGACGCCATAATTGGCCAACCACCCCCAACCATCACCGCGAGAGCTATTTATTCCCCAGAATGATCCACCTGCCCAACAGAGGCCCTCGCACAAGAGTACCCCGCTTATGGCTGCTACAATTAAGTCCTGACCAGGTTCACGGCTCCCCCTCGCGAGAGCCACTGTCAGGCAGGTGATCTAACATCTCTTCCCTAACAATGTACGCGAGTTAACTCAGTTTAGAAGCCTAGATCCGAAGAATTCTGGATTCTGCACCAAGTTAAATTCGCACACAGTTAAATTCGCACACAGTTAAATTCGCACACAGTTAAATTCGCACACAGTTAAATTCGCACACAGTTAAATTCGCACACAGTTAAATTCGCACACAGTTAAATTCGCACACAGTACTGCGGGGCAGCTTAGCGTCGGCCGCGGGAACGTCCACCGCGTGGTCCACCACGATGCTCATGCTTCTTGTGGTTGTCGATGTTGGCGGTGACCAAGGTTTCCAACGAGTCTTGCCAGGTTGGAATGTTGCGGTGTTTTTCTTCATCCTCGGCCATCGCATCGTCATCGCCATCATCTACGACGCGTGGGCTACTCTTGCGTGGTGGTCGATCGTCGCGGGACCGCTCTTCACGAGGTCCTCGCACTGGCTCCGAACCTGCTTCACCATCCTTGCGGCGTGCTTCGGCGGGACGGCGACGTCTACGACGACGGCTTGAATCCCGTTCGCCTCCACGATCGTCTTCGCCATCACCGGCATCTTCGCGAGCGGCATCGGTGTCGGGCAGGACTTCTGCATCTGCTGCATCCCCCCGAGGAGCACGACTCGTGGGTGCTGCTGACTCCTCGCCCGAAACTTCCGTTGTCTCTTCGCTGGTGCGGCCACGGCCTCGGCCACGACGACGACGGCGGTTCGAACGACGCTCGGAAATACTTGGGCTCTCCTCGGTGGCTGGCACCTCGGCTGCGGCATCGAGTTGATCCGCTTCGAACGAATCGGGTTCGTCCCAATTTCCGGAGGATTCCACGGGAGCGTATAACTCAGCCCCGCCCCAGACTTTGGAATCTGAGGAAGTGGGCTGGTTACCACCATTCCGTCTGCGCGAATCGGCACGGTCTCTTCCTTCGCCTCGTGCGCCGGCTTCTTTGCGAGCTGGTGAGTCGCCCCGGCTGCTTCCGCGACGGCCTCTGGAATCCTCGCGAGAGCGACCTTCACTGCGTCCGCGCGAATCGCTGCGTGGAGAATCCGCTTCTGAGCGACCGGCACTCTCACGTCTGGAAGATGGCTCTTGGCGGCGTGGTCGCTCGCGAGCGACGGGCTCTTCTTCAGGCTCAGCCTCGGCAGCTTGCAAGCCTCGGCCGAACGAATCTCCTTTGGAATCGACCGCTTCGGTAGACTCATCAGAGCTGTCGGCACCACTGCGACCACGTCCGCGGCGACGCCGCCGTCGACCGCGTCGCTCGTCGCTTCCCTCTTCAACGTCACCGCTTTTAGCGTCGGCGCGGCTGACTTCTTCACCAAGCTCAGCTTCGGGCAGTTCGACGACCGCTTCCACATCCTCCACGGGACTGATGTCGTCAACTACGCGACGCTTCCGCCCCCAACCTTCACTGCGATCACGTGGAGCATCGCCGAAGAGGGCGTCCAAGGCAGCGTTCGAATCTTTACTCTTGGCCGACTCACCAAAGCCCGGAACCTCTGCGCGAGGTGGCTTCGAGCGGAATGAGATCATCTCATCGGAAATTTCTGGGGCAGCTTCGGGAGATGTCGGTGCTTTCTTCGCCCGAGGCGGTTCTGAAACGACATCTGCCCTAGGTGCCTGTTCAACCGGCGTCGGAACAGGGGCAGGGGCTTCTCGCGCACTGCGATCCCCCGGCAAATTGAACATACTCGCCAATTTGTCCCAGGAAGACTTGCGTTTCTTCGGGGGCTCTACGATGGGCTCGGCCGCAACCGGCTCGGGCAAGGATGGGGGCGAATCACTTTCGAACATTCGGTCAGATCTCTTTGTATGAGGTACCGAAGGCTCCGAATCGGGAACGCTTTGGCGAGGAGGTGATATCTCCGCCTGCTCAACATCCGGTGTGGACGTGGACAAGGCTGGAGGTTCAGCTGTCGGCTTGGCCGAATCAGCTATTGGGGACGCAGTGGGCTTTTTTTCAGCTGCCACTTTCGTCGATTTTGGCTTGGGCGCAGAGGAACCCTCAACATCAGGAGTACCTAAACCAGGAGCGCCCAGAACATTTGCGATCGATTTCCAATGATCCGCCATACTTTGCAGACTCTTACAACGACAACATGAGTGTATTGATTGCGACGACTTTAAGACTGAAAACGCCAGGTTTCCAGTTGCACCGCAGCTTCGGGAGCCTGAGCTCACGATTCAGCTCCCAACAACCACCGAAATCTGGCAATGCCAGGCATTTCCAGTCGGGCCGCCATTCGCAAATCAACCTTTATCAAAGGGCCATGCGAGGGCATCGGGCAGCTTAGCGGTAGGGGCGATTATACTGCCCCCAAGCGCTGGCGGAAGCCGAAACGGTCCCTCCTGAGCATCTCTCTCCTAAATTTCAAGGGGGGCTCGCTCCACAGACTTACTCCCCACCTCGCCAATTCAAACCTTTTCGAGCTTGGTAATCCTGCCCGTTTTTACCCATTCGGCAACATAAATGCTCCCATCTGCGGCAAAACAAGCGTCGTGCGGGTGGACAAACTTGCCCGCTTGCCAATCTGCGGGGGTTTCACGAATCTGCCGCCGACGATCTGCCGAAATCCGTGCAACATCCTCCCCTAATCTAGCTACGACTTGATTGTCCTTGTCCAGGATCGTCACGCGAGCCACCAATTCTGGAACTAACATCAGATCTCCGCAGATATCGACGTTGGCCGGTAGGCCGAACCCATCGATCGTATCGATATAATCGCCTGACAAGCTCAAGCGTTGCAGGGTATGGTGGGCGCGATCCGCCACAATGATGATGGGCTCCGCCCCGCGGGCATCGATCCAGATACCGTGGGGCGTATCAAAGGTGCCTTGCCCCTTGCCAGGCCCCCCAAAACAACTTTGCCACTGGCCAGCGGCGTCATAGCGATGGATAAAATACGATCCGTAGCCATCGGCGAGTAGAAAACCACCGTCGGGCAGAAATGCGAAATTGGTCGGCAAAAAGTGGTCGCGGCCCCAGGCTCGCTGCGGATGCTCGGCTTCCCCAGCCGCATATTTGTCACTTGCCATAGGGGCGAACTGCTGCCAAACCACCTCCCCGGTGAGAGTCAGCTTGGCCAAACACTTCACTTGCTGATAGGCGGCAATGTACAGGAATTCCTCGCCCCCCTCTTCGTGAACTTCAATCCCATGGCCCCCTCCCTGGAATTGCTGTCCAAAGGCTCTGACGAACTGCCCCTGCTCATCAAACACAAAGATGGCGGGATGGTCGGACTGCTTCTCGAGCCCCTCATGGATCACGTACAGGTTGCCCGCTTTATCCACAGCCACATTGTGAGTGGTTTGCCAAGAGTATTTGTCTGGGAGCTGCGGCCAATGGTGATGCACGCGATAGGTGAACTCTCCTGCGCCAATAATGACTTCCGAATCTACTTTGCTGGCTGTGGCGATCCGGGGTGCACTTCCATGCGCCGCCATAACACCGACAGTGGCAAGGCCGGTGCTCGTCAAAAAACGTCTTCGACTGGAGCCTTGAGTCGGGCAGCGCTGGGAATCCGATGGGTGGGTATCATTCACGATATAGCTCGCCTTCAATGCAAAACGGAAAACAGCCCCAAAACCAGAAGCCACCAGCGCGGGGCCAGTGGTCGGTCAATTCTACCAGCGCCAGCGGCGGCCTGCTCAACAACCTCGGTTTGGGCCCCCTAGGCGCAGGCCTATCGTCGCCATACTTCGCCTTACGGGACTGTTGATTTAATAGCGATGTGCAATTCCACGCGGAGCGTAGCATCCCTAAATGCCCTGTCTGTAGCGGTAACCACCGTTCCTTGCTCACGCAGCAGGTTACTATTTCCGCAGATCGTTCCAAGGCGGGCCAAGCCCCTGCGCACCAACCGCGCGCCCAAGCGGTTAACAACTCTGCGCCACGCGAGAAAGGGACTCCCCAGCACGCTCTACTGGCGGTTCCTCTCTGCTGACGGCCCACCGCTGCTGCACTTTTCTGGCCGCGAAACGGCTTGAGCATACCGCTGAATCTCGAGAAGTTGCCGCGGCATTTCTCAAGTTCTGGTTTCGCAGACTTAAAAATGCCCCTCTTCCAGACTTCCCACTCCGAATCGAGGCAGTGAGTGCCCTGCTGCGTCTCCCGCTCTCCAGCTCTTCTTTTTATAATCAGCCGGCAGTGTTGACGCAGCCCATCGCTTCCCTCGGAACCAGAAGACCGAATTCATGAAAGCACTTGTCAAAAGCCAAGCCCAAGTCGGCCTGTGGCTCGAAGACGTCCCTGAGCCCACCGTTGGCATCAATGACGTCTTAATTCGTGTCGACCGCACCGGGATTTGTGGCACGGACATGCACATCTACCAATGGGACAACTGGGCTCAAAAGACCATTCCCGTGCCCTTGGTCGTGGGGCACGAATTCGTAGGAGAAGTTGTCGAAGTCGGCTCGAACGTCAACGATTTCCACCCTGGTGAAATTGTCAGTGGTGAAGGACATGTCGTGTGCGGACGCTGTCGGAATTGCCTAGCAGGGCGACGCCATTTGTGCGCTGCGACCACGGGCGTTGGGGTCAATCGCTCGGGTGCCTTTGCTGAGTACATTTCGCTTCCCATGTCAAACGTGTGGCATCACCATGCAGGCATCGACCTCGATGTAGCTTCTATCTTCGACCCCTTCGGAAATGCCGTCCACACCGCACTCTCCTTTCCGATCTTAGGAGAAGACGTGCTGATCACCGGCGCCGGTCCGATCGGCTGCATGGCTGCGGCGGTCGCGCAGTACGCTGGCGCACGATTTGTCGTCGTGACGGACGTCAATCCTTGGCGTCTGGATTTGGCCAAGCGCATGGGGGCCACGCGCACCGTCAATGTCAAGCATGAGAGTCTGGCGGAGGTGCAGGCCGACCTCGGCATGACGGAAGGCTTTGACGTGGGACTGGAGATGTCCGGCAACCCCAGCGCGTTCCGACAAATGCTCGACAACATGGCCCACGGAGGAAAGATCGCCATGCTCGGTATCCCCGCCGAGCCCATCGCTATCGATTGGAACCAAGTCGTGTTTAACATGCTCTCCATCAAGGGTATCTACGGGAGAGAGATGTACGAAACCTGGTACAAGATGACCGTCTTACTCCAGGGCGGATTGGATATTTCCCCAGTCATTACCAATCGCCACCATTACACCGATTTCCAACTCGCCTTCGACGAGATGGCTACAGGTCAAACCGGCAAGTCGATTCTGTACTGGCGCGATGCGCCACCTGCCAAGCCCTAGACTCCACCATTGCCCAACACCGTTGCCTAAGTCACTGCCACCAGGCCTAGCCCCCAGAGACCAAGTCCTATGTTCGGAAAATTCCAAGACCATCTCCAACAACAGCTCAGCGAAATCGAAGCAGCCGGACTCAAGAAGTCCGAGCGAGTTCTTCAGTCGGCTCAGCAAGCGATGGTCAACGTCAAGGGACAACGCGTCCTAAACATGTGCGCCAACAACTATCTGGGCTTAGCCTCCCATCGCGTGGTGCGCGACGCAGCCACGGAAGCCATTGAAAAGTGGGGCTATGGGCTGGCGAGCGTCCGCTTCATATGCGGTACCCAACAATTGCACCAAGAACTCGAACTCAAGCTCAGCCAATTTTTGGGCACCGAAGACACCATTCTGTACTCCTCCTGCTTCGACGCCAACGGCGGTCTCTTCGAGACGCTGCTCACCGCCGAGGATGCAATCATTTCCGATGAACTCAATCATGCCAGCATTATTGATGGCGTCAGATTGTGCAAAGCACAGCGTTTTCGCTACAAGAATAACAACATGCAGGACCTGGAAAGCCAACTCCAAGCGGCACAGGGAGCTCGGTTCCGCATGATTGCCACCGACGGGGTCTTTTCGATGGATGGCACCATCGCAGACCTGCCCAGCATCTGCGACTTGGCGGACAAGTACCAGGCTCTGGTCATGGTGGATGATTCCCACGCCGTCGGCTTCATGGGACAGCAAGGGCGTGGCACGCATGAATTTCATGATGTAATCGACCGCATCGACATCCTGACCGGTACGCTCGGTAAAGCCCTCGGTGGCGCCAGTGGTGGTTACACCTCGGGCAAGCAGGAGATCGTTGATCTCCTACGGCAACGCTCGCGCCCCTATTTGTTTTCGAATTCACTGGCTCCGCCCATCGCCGCCGCGTCTATTGCAGCACTTGAGCTCCTCCAGCACTCAACCCAACTCCGCGATCAACTCCAAGAGAACACGCAATATTTCCGGCAGGCCATTACTAAGCTAGGTTTCAATCTGGTTCCCGGTGAACACCCCATTGTCCCGATCATGCTGGGAGACGCGAGATTGGCTAGCGAGCTGGCTGACCGCCTGTTGGAGAAGGGGGTCTACGTCATCGGTTTCTCCTACCCCGTAGTGCCGCAAGGCAAAGCTCGCATTCGGACGCAAATCTCCGCAGCCCATTCACGCGAAGATCTGGAATTCGCAGTAGAAATGTTCGGCCAAGCCAAATCTGAAATGGGGCTTTAGGTCCGTCGGAACAATTATTGGCGGATAGTCGCCGAACTGCTCCGCCGGTTCGTTCGGGAAAACACCGATCGGCGGAGCGATCTGGCGACACATATTGTTCCGAAGATTCTTAAAGGGGAAGTGGCTCCACACCTTCTTCAACCTGAGAAATCCTCTGCAGCGCGAGGAGGGCATGAAGCAACCGCGAAAGGGGGGGGGCGACCTTGCTATTGCTCGATGACGCCACAAAATTGCTGGACGGCATGCAAAGCAAAAGCCTGCAAATGCCTTCCCTTAAATCCAACCGTCACCTAACTCTAATTTCACCGTGACAGTGAGTGAGCCACGACGACTAGTGATACGCTATGGCCAGGCAATCCAGTCAGGCAGCAGTAAGCCCCGAACTATCCGGGCTGTTGATTAAATGGCAATTTGAATTTTAATGCGGAGGTAGCATCCTTAATTGACTTGTAGCAGAGGTTATCTTTCCTTGCTCACGCGGCGGGTTACTATTTCAACAGCCCGTATCGACCAGGGCCTCAACACCAGGGCGCCTGCGAACGGATTTTCTTGGCCGCACCGTTGGGCTTAAAGCGGCCCCCGGGAGTAACCATCCCTGCATGGCAAATTCCCTGCGACGGCCGATTGAATTTAAGAGGCGTTAGGGGTAGCACCCGGTAGATTCTGCAATTCGGCTAGGAGCTTGGGACCGGCCGCGACCAGCATGTCGAGCACTTCGTCGAAGCCCTCGTCACCTCCGTAGTATGGGTCGGGGACTTCTTCGGGCCAGCTGTCATCCAGATAGTCGCTGAGTAACCGCAGCTTCCCCTCTCCCCCATTGGCCAAGCCATGCAACTCTCGCAAATTGCTCTTGTCCATCGCAACGATAAGGTCGAAGGCGGCAAAATCACGAGAGGAAGCCATGCGGGAGCGGCTGGTCAGTTCGATTCCTCGTTTGGCGGCAGCAGTTCGCATGCGTTTATCGGCTGGTTCACCGATATGATAGCTGCTCGTGCCAGCCGAATCGACTTCGAGCTCATCCTGCACTCCCAACTGTTCGGCTAAATGCTGTAGCACTCCCTCAGCAGCTGGACTTCGGCAGATATTCCCCAAGCACACAAACAAAATTCGCTTCTTAGTGGTCATCTACCAACTCGCTAAGTCAAAAAACGGAGTCCCAACAAGCAGCTGGAGCTGAGGACACACTTCGAACGGTTCGTCAACGACTTGCAAACCTCCAACATTGCGGAGAGCCCAGCGAAGCTTGAGTACCTGAAGAGTCAGAGGCGACTACAGTCTTACCGCGAAGGTAGCCCCCCAATCAACGATAGCGGCAATCCCTCTCTCTCGCTCTCGCGGTGGGTTGATATTGTAACCTGCCAGATAATGACTTGTTGATTGAACCGCAATTTTCATTTCAGTGCGGCGGCAGTTCCGCCAATTACTCTGTAGGCGCAATCAAACTCTCTTGCTCACGCCGTGAGCTGCTACCTGAACAAACCGGTAAGCAAGCTTGAACTTGCTGTTGCTACAATTCGATTCTGATCGCAATTTTAGTATTGAGATTCAAAATCCAACGAAGTCAACAAGTCTCTTTCGCCAAGAACGAATCAAGCTTAGGGAAGCTGGGGCGCTCGCGCCGTGAGAACCGCAGCAGACACGCGTGCGGAACGCTCGGGGTCGAGCGTGGGACGACGACCGGCGATCGTGAGTGCCGCGGAAACTTGAGTTCCAGCCTCAGGCATGCGGGAAACCGGTGAGGACACTGCACCAGCCAAGACATTAGTACCGCCGAGCGTCTCTGGCGTCTCAAGGTCCGCTGTATAGTATTCGAACGGTACGCGTTGATCCTGTTGAACTTGTGCATGATGTCCGTGACGCAGTCCGTGGTGTGTGCAACACGTGGTACAGATCGTTTTGATAGACCAATCGTACTTGCAAACCGTGATCTCTTTCTTCACCTCCTCCAGCACGCACACTCGCCGCACCTCTCCGCCACGACGCGGGCCGCACTTATCCCACGGAAACTTGATGCCAGGAATGCAGATCTCCTTGGATTTCACTTCGAAGGCGGCCACATCCTCTTGTGCTTGAGACACCTCCAACACGCAGACCTGCTTCCCGCACACGCAGCAGCATCGGTGTCCACCGGCCCAGGCGGAAGCCATGGTGGAGGAAGCCAACAACAATGCAATGCTCAATAGATAACCAGATTTCATTTGACAGCCCTTTTGCAAACGACTTCGAGGAATTTGGGAGACCGCTTCGAATTGTCCACCTAGAAATCGCACATAAATCTTGTGCCTAGAATCCAATAGTCTCCCCCGTCAAAACCTCCGACAAGTTTGTGATCTCGGATATCTCCGCAGATCAGATTGGTCTGCACTTTTGAGTAGGCATTCCAATGCCAGTTGAGTCCCATCGTACAACTCTGCCCCACACCGCCCCGAATGTCCGCGTCCGACAGGTCGAGGTAGTCGTAGCGCGCGGCGAGTTGCCAGGCTCCCCAGCCACTGCCCGTGCCACCACTCAAGCGATCCACGAGGAAGAAGTTTTCATGTGGCTTCACGCGTCCGAGGGTACCGCTGCTTCGAGAAATTGGTAAATGCTCGCCGGTCAGGAAGTAGGAGGCGTACACGTAGAACCCGTGAAAGAATAAATCATCTCCCGTACCAGGAGTCACGTTGTCGCGTTGCATGAAGTTCGTCATGTATTCGCCGGTCAATTGGAATCGTCCCAAATTCAAGACGCTTTCCAATGCGATGATTTCGTACCAATCCGCGCCAGCAATGCGACCAGTGTCGAGCCAACGGGAGTCGCTACGTGCTTCGGGGCGCGTTCGGAAACGTCCTTCATTGGCGTTGGTGGCTGCGTCGCCAGCATTTCCATCGGGGTTGGAAATGGCACCAGCCAGGGCACAGTGATAGTAGCCGCGGCCCCCAGAAGCTTGGTCATACCAAGGCGTTGCGGCCAGGCGGCCATAGCCACCCATCTGCAAGGAGTCTCCGATGAAACGACCATCCGTAGAGGTATTCTCTAAATTAAAAATCCCATACCGCCAATTCACCGACTCGTCCTCGGTCACACCGTAGAAGCAAGCTCCTACACGACGTGCATCTTCATTGAACGACTCCACCACCAGAGGACGCTCGGCAAAAACGTTGTACCGCGAGCTATTGAGGTGATCGAGCCCCAACGGTCGCTTTTGATTGCCCAGTAGCAGCGTCTGATTGCCCGGTAAATGGTTCCAACCGAAATATGCATCTTTGTATTCAGGAGTCCCGGGATTGTTGAAGTCGAGTTGGATCTTCCACTCCATGTTTTGTGGGATGGCTCCATCGAACTCTAAGCGAATGCGGCGAAACTGAAAGCGATCCTCTGGATCGGTACCGTACGCGGCGGAGGTGGGATCAGAATGCTCGAGGTAGCCAATTCCGGGATCATTGTTCAAGAAGCCCCAGTAGTCCATGTGGATCCGGCCGCCCACATCGAACGTCGGCTTCTTCTGGGCATCGGCCTTGGCCTGCTTCTCGCCGTCAAGCCGATCCTTGTATTGCTCTTCAAGATCGGCGAGACGCTTATCCAGGTCAGCCTGCATCTTCGCCAAGGCGTCAACCTCACTGGCAGGCACTTTCTCCGCCAGCCCCCCAGGCTCGGTTTCCCAGGGAAGTGCCGCCATACGCATTCCATCTACCGCTGGCCCGGCCCGTTCAGCGGAATCAAAACCAGCAGCATTTGCCCCCTCCGGCCCCATTGAAAATGCTTGCTGAGCGTACCCAGAGCGACATTCCCAGCCCGCCCCCACCGCCACCAAGGCGCCCAGGAACAGTGCTATCCGCGTTATGCGTTTCATCGAGACTTTGCTTCCATGCAAAGGAGTGGATAACGAAAGCTCCGCAAATACTCCCAGCCCCAAACGAGTTGCAATCCATTGCACTTCGCCAGCTGGGGCGGTTTTAGATATCGCGTTGGTACTCCGCAGGTAACCCCATCACTTCGACGACCTTAGAATTCCCAGGACCAGGCTGACGAAGCGGCCAGTGGAAAACCGGCACGGCTCTGCCCATCGGTCGCATGGCGGAGGTCAGTGAAGGGATCGATTGCGGAAGATTGAGCTGGGCGTTCGAACTTTAATCGTTACAAGCAATGCGCCAACTACGGTAAGATTTCGTGAGAATGCAGTAAACGCGGTATTCTGGAGGTAAGACCAGTATTGCAACAACTACAACCCTCATAGTTTTACGCCCATGCCGCGAACGCCGATGGCGCGCTCGCGCACTCGTCAATAGACGAATTACCGGCAAACTCTACGCAAACCACTTAGCAGCATTGTCGTACAAGAGAGCCTGACGCTGTTTGTCATCCAAGCTCAGCGAAGTTGACAGCCAGTGATCCGCATCCTGCATCGTCGCTGCGGAGCCCACGAAATGGTCTCCCGAAACATCGCGAGCCGCCTTATCGGCCCCCACATGAACGGTACGTCCCCCCAAGGGGTATTCCCCGGGGCCAAGTCCTGCAGCACTGATAGCATCGGAGACCACCGCCAGGCGGTCGGCGGGCAGCCAATCCAGCAGGTGCCGGAAGAGCAGGGAGGGAACGTGGAAGCCATCTGCGATCACCGTAAACCGCAATTGCGAACGTTTCGCCAACGCGCGCAACAAGATGTTGTCATGACGTGGGAGCAGGGGGGGACAGCCGTTTCCAAAATGCGTGAAGAGGTCGAGCCCCTGTTCCATGCAGACCTCGAGCTCCTGCAACGACGCATTGGTATGGCCCGCCGCAACGTGCACCCCTTGCGCAACGCAGTACCGGGTCAGGGCCCCAGCCTGGTCCACTTCGGGCGCGAGGGTCACCAGCCTCAGGAAGCCCTCGGTTGCCTCATGCAAACGTTTCAGGAGATCAAGATTCGCTGGCGAAGCGTGCTGCTTGGGATGCGCACCGATATAGCCGGACTCCGGTGACAGGAACGGCCCCTCAAGGTGAATTCCACGAAAGACTTGGCCGGCAGCCCCACCGGCCTGGATCGCTGCGAGCAAATTCGCCACGCACCCAGTCATGGTCTGCTCCGAAGCAGTGATGACCGTCGGAAATGCAGTTACTACACCATGCGATTGCATCGTTCGAGCCGCCAATTCGACTTGCTCGACCGACGTGCCGGGGTCATTGAAATCGACCCCGACGTAACCGTTAATTTGCACATCAAAGTAGTGGTTCTGCATGGCATCGCTTCAGATTTTACGGTTTGTCGGAGTTGCAAGTGGGCGTCTCGAAAGGGGCGCGATGGCTAGGCTAGAGGAGCATCGGTATGCCGACAGCCCGCGCGCACATCGTCACTCAACAAGCTTGCACTCGGCTCGTCCAATACCAGCGTCACATCCTGATGTTGGCGGAGTGCGGTGGCGGGACAGTTCGGGGAAATTTCGCTTTCAATACTGGCCTTCACGGCCTCTGCCTTGCGACGGTCGGGAACCGAGCAGTAGATTTTGTCAGCCCGCAGAATCTGGCTGACGGTCATGCTAATCGCCCGCGTCGGTACGGACTCGAGACTATCAAACCATCCCTCCCCAACCTGCTGTCGGCGGCAGGCCTCGTCCAAGTCAACGAGGTGGTAGCAAGCTTTGGCCGAAAAATCGGCAGGTGGATCATTGAACGCCAAATGGCCATTCTCGCCAATGCCGCACAGCAGCAGGTCAATTTGCCGACCTTGCAACATCTGCTCCGCGTTCGCTTGGAGCGTTTCAGGTGGAAGTAGACCATCCAGATAATAGAAAGACTTCAGGGGAAGGCGATCGACAAATCGCGACGCGAGGTAACCACTGAAGGAAGCTGCGTGATCGCGGCCGATTCCTAGATATTCATCCAGATGAAAACCATTTACGCGAGACCAATCAATATCGGGTTGTTGTGTCAGACTATCTAACACCTCAAATTGACTAGAACCGGTAGCAATCACAAGATTGCATTCATCCCGGCTTGCGAGTGCATCGCGCAGGGTCTCAGCGGCCCGCTGGGCGGTAAAATGACCGAGTTCCGCTCGATCTGGCGCAATTACAATCTTCATCAGTTCAATATCCCTTGCGTAAAATCAGCATTTGCCCAGGCGGAGACTCGCCAGCATGGCAGGTGTTTCGTGGTTTGCGTGGAGCATTTCAAGCCAACACCCATGCTTTGATCGGTATTCATGAGCGGTAATCGTACTGGCTCGGATGCGAATATGAAGAGCCCCCTCGTCCGGTGGCAACTCCCTCCCAACGTCCAGTGCTATCATTTTCGAGATTAGAATAACAGACGCCAAAAATGAACTTTGGATGAATAGACGGCGCAAACACGCCAATCAAGGAACGATTCACCCCGTTAAACCATTGACTCCCTCTTGTGATCTTCGCATAATACGGCTGCGACATGAGAGTTGCATCCGCCAAACCAGGCCTGAAATTTCGAGGATTATGGAACATTGCTGGCAGGGATCTAGCCCGTCCAACCGCAGTGCTTAGATATGGAGACAGCCATGGCTTCTGGTACCTTTTTCGTTCGAGATTGCCCCACGTGTGGTCGCAAGCTGGAGGTTCGCGTCGAGCTGTTAGGGCGCGACGTCGAGTGCATCCACTGTGGGGCAGGTTTCAATACTCGCGAAAGCTCTCAAACGGCCTGCGATGACCTCAGGATTGAGCAGATCATTGCCCGCGCCCAGCAATACGTCGCATCAACCCAATCGCTCAACTCGACAACCACTGAATAGCTCCAGGTCGCGCCAGAACTCTGGGTAGGTTTTAGCAGTGCAATCGGGATCCAGAATTTCAATTCCAGAGCATTGCAGCCCGACCAGAGCCATGCTCATGGCCATGCGATGATCGCGATAAGTTTCGATTTGGGCGGGCTTCAGCTTCGTGGGTGGAATCATTCGCAAGCCGTCATGGAACTCTTCAACCTCGGCCCCCAGCTTTTCCAATTCTCTTGCTAAGTCTGAAATCCGGTCGGTTTCTTTCACGCGGTTGTGGGCTACGCCTCGTACCGACGTTGCCCCCTCAGCAAACAGTGCCACGGCGGCCAGCGTCTGCACGGTATCGCTGATGTCGGCCATATTGACGCTAACGCCACGCAGGGGCCCAGCGGCAGTCACCTCGATTGCGTCCCGCTCATACTTAACGTGACACCCCATCTGTTCCAAGACTTCACAAAAACGCACGTCCCCCTGCAAACTGGATTGGGACAGCCCCTCAACTCTTGCGCGGCCACCGGTAATGGCCGCCGCGCCCCAAAAGTAGCTGGCCGCGGAGGCATCGGGCTCTATGGAGTAATCCGTCCCCACATAGCGATGGTTGACGTCGATGGAGAAAGGCCCACTCACCGGTCCGCGGATGGAAGCGCCGAAGGCACGCATGACTTCTGCGGTCATCTCCACATAGGGGACGGAGACCAACGCGCCCTCGACAAGCAGATTCACATCTTGACGCGCCAGCGGTGCGGCCATCATGAGGCCCGACAGAAACTGACTAGAGATATTGCCAGCCACCGTTGCACTGCCACCGGCCAGCCCTTGGGCTTGTAGATGCACGGGTGGACACCCCGGGTTGTCCAGATTCACGCTTTCAACGTTCGCCCCTAACTGCCTCAAGGCGTCTAACAAATCAGCGATGGGGCGCTCATGCATGCGGGGCACCCCCGATAGTCTAAATTCTCCGTGACAGGCAGCCAGTGCCGCCGTTAGAAAGCGAATCGTTGTTCCACTATTGGCAACATACAGATCGGCTGCGGAAATTGGCAGAGCTCCACCGCATCCGTCAATCTCGACAGTGGCCGCTGAGCGATCATGCCGCAATTTCACCCCCAGCTGTTGCCAAGCCCCGATCATGACCTCGGTGTCCTCGCTGTCGAGCACCCCTCTCAGACAACTTGGTCCCTCCGCCAAGGCAGCGCAGATCAACGCGCGATTGGTGATACTCTTGCTTCCAGGTGGGCGGATCGAGGCATCCACGGGAGGGCAGGCATGCAGTCGCACGGCGTGTGTCACTGGTCTAGGATCTCTCAGGGAAAAAGGAAGAACGAAATCGATTGGCCATCAATGGTAACATCCACACCGTATTTTCCAATTCGATGGGAAGGGGATTCCAAACACAATTGGAACGAGCAGCTCATCCAAGGTTAATTTGCGGGTTATTCGGGAATAACATATCGGGCAGGCGTTGCCTCCCCATCCCCCCGCGGCGTCAATGCTCCAGCAGCGCATCACCTTGAGCGACGCCTTCATCTTACCGCACTGGCAGCCCCCCCCCCTAATCACGCTCTAGGAACAATGCCTCCGGCCTTGCCCACGCTGCGACTTGCGATTTCAATAAGCCGTGACGTGGCGAGTTGCCAATTCAACAAGCGGGCTGCGACGAGGACAACTCACTGGCCGTTGTTCGCTAGGCCGTTGCGCGTCAAGCCCTCGTTTGCCAGATAGCGCCGCACGATATCAAGCCCCGTTTTGGCAACGCGTGGGCCTAGGACATCGGGATGTCCTCCCATAGCTCGCCTCTCCAAATGAACGGTCGTGCTGGTAGCCAGCGCGAACACGAAGTCGAACGTCCCGTTGGTGCATTCCATTTCCTTAACGGATGGATAGACACCGACCACGAGCGCCAACTCCGCTCCAAATCGCTCTGCAGCCAATCTCGCAATGGCCGTCCAGCGCTCGTCTTCGAGTGTTTCCGAAGCGTTTTCCATCTCGCCGCAACCACTCGTGATGGTCTTGGATTCCGCTGCGGGCTCCCGCTCCAACCAACGCTCAGCGGCACTCCGATTGGGAAATGCGACGCCACCAGCAAAGCAACGACACTGGGGCTCATCCACCTTCAGCAACCAATCGCTAATCCAACTCGCAGCTCCCACTTCCACGCAGGCAAGAGTCCGCCCCTGCTGCTTCAGATTTCGAGCCACCACGTGCTCCAATTCGTCGTCCCCGGCACCGAAAACGAGATCCCCCAACGCCGATTCGATCTCGCCCAGCGTCGGAGCAATCTGATGCTGGAAGGTGGCGGCATCGGTGGCCCGACCGGCAACTCTCAGCGTGATCGTGGCGCGACTGACCGTAATACCGACCGTCGGCGTCCGCTGCCTCGCAATCAATTGCGGCAACTTGACTTCCACATCACTTTCGCCAATCCCAAAGACTTTGACGGCGTGATAGTGAAGTCGCCCAAGTTGACTCCCGAGCAGGAGTTCCAAACGCGGCGCTACGGTCTCCAGCCACATCTGCCTCATCTCGGCCGGCACTCCTGGAAGAGCGAACACGCGGCAGCTGCGATTGACGTTCCCTGGTGACTCCCCGGTGCGGGCCTGCTGGGGCGCGGCAACCTGTAGATCGATGCCGGGGGCGGATCCATGGGGGTTGGGCACGATTTGACTGCCGCGTGGAAACATCGCTTGCACGCGATTGTTTTCAGGCATCTCTCGGTTGCGGCTTGCAAACATCGCCACAATTTTATCGAGCGACTCCTGATCCAGTTCCAAAGGCAGCTGGAACGCGTCGGCCATGGCTTGACGCGTCAAATCATCGAGCGTTGGTCCTAGTCCACCCGTGCAGACGACCACCTCGGCACGTGCCACGGCCCGCTGCAAGGCCTCGACATTGTCGCTCAGGCTGTCGCCGATCGTGGTATGGCGAGCGGTCTGAATCCCCAGGTCGCCGAGTTGTTGGCTGAGCCAACGGGAATTGGTATCAAGACGTTGCCCACTGGTGAGCTCGTCACCAATGGCAATAATTTCAGCGTGCACATAAATTCCTTTTTAGTTCTCTGCCCAAGCCTTAGAGAACTTGGCCCACGGCTGCTTGGCAGTCATCTTTAACGCGGTTCGTTTTCCAGCATTCCTCACCGAAACAGTGTTGATTTGCCCAGACGTCCAATCGACTAACACGGAATTGACCAACACTTGCGGCTGCCCCGAGTCCTTCAGAGGCGTAATCTCGAAGTAGACCCACAACCAGTTCGTATCGAGCTCCTTGCCTACCCAATGCAGGCTGGAACGGTTCTCGGCCAACTTGGATGCGACGCCCTCCCCGGAGGTCGCAGCGGCATCCGCCTTGGCTCCCTCGTTAGTGGCCGGGCTCTGCACATCACGCTGCAGTTCTTCTGAGTTTTCCCGTGCAACCAGCACGTCCGCCTGCTCAGCCAGATAGAAATGCCCGGAAAGGTAGGCTGTTAGCAGTTCGTCGATGCGCGCTTCTTTTTCCAGATTGATTTTGCGTTTCAGTTGAGCGCTGAGCGATTGTTCCACGTCGACCGCTTGCAACTTCAAAGCGATCTCCCAACGACCAGATTTCTTATTGAACTCCATCTCCGCTGTACTGATGTGAAACGGATGGGCCAGCACCGTACTAGTGAGCATCCACACTCCACACACGCCTACAACGATTCTAGCAATCGCAGTGGTGAACCAGCTACGTTGGCATGGCTGCACCACGGTGCTTAAGCCCAGGTACTTGGCAATCATTTCGAGCAACACAAAACCCCTTTGGTTCAATCGAGCCATATCGCGTAATGGAACATTTCTTCAGCCCGCCGACTTCCTACGCATCGTCGGCATTCGCAGTTGGACGGACCTCAGCGGCTGGCTCAGCCGGCTGCGCTTCGCTCTCCGACGCGGCTCCGTCGGTCGAATCAGTGGTCGCTTCGGGCTGGCTATTTTTGGTCTCGCCCGCGACCTCCTCCTTAGCTGCATCAGCAGCATTGGGATTGTCGGTAGCGGCCGGCTTTTTGCTGTCCGCAGCAGGAGCAGCCTTCTCTGCAGCATCCTTCTCGGTAGCATCCTTCTCCGACTCGGCCTGCTCTTTTTCAGCCGCCTTCTTGGCCTCACTCTCTTTTCGCTTGCGCTCGGCTTCCGCCTTGCGTGCAGCGGACTTCATGGGGTTGTCGGCACTCCGCGGCTTATCATTCTTATACAACTGGAAGCGGCTGGGCTCAAACCGTGGAGGAAAGTAATTATTATCACGATTGGTATCCGCCGATTCTCGGTAGGGGTCGAGTTCAAAACTCTTCACCACCTTGTCAGACAGCACCGACGTGCTCGCCGTTTGATTGTTGCGGCGCCAAATTTCGGCTGGCAGCCTGAGAATCTCCTCGCTCTCGTCTTCGTATAAAACACGCAGCGTCATGGGCATCACCAACCCCCCAAGATTTTTGAAGGTGATGGTGTAGAAGTTCTGCTGGTTAGCGAGCAACTCCCTCTCTTCTTCTGTGAGTTTTTCCAACATGCGCGCGTACGCTTTGCGCGATTCGGGAGTCACCTCAAAGGGATCGTCGTTGTTGTAGAAATCCTTCAATTCGGGGAATTCATCGATGCGTTTGGCGAGCTCTTGATTGCGGACATCGGAAAGAGTTGGTGTGCGGTCCGCTTTTTCTTGCCGCTTACGATCGGAGATGGCATCCGGGTCTCCCTCATCGGGGACCTTCCAACTCACGCTATCAATGGCAATATCACAGTGATCGGTCGTGTAGAACCAACCTCGCCAAAACCAATCCAAATCAACTCCAGATGCATCCTCCATGGTGCGAAAGAAATCGGCCGGCATGGGGCGTTTGAATTTCCAACGCCGCGCATACTCCTTGAAAGCAAAGTCGAACAATTCGCGCCCCAGGATTGACTCTCGCAAAATATTGAGAGCCGTCGCGGGTTTTCCGTAGGCGTTGGCCCCCAGGTTCAAGACCGATTCGCTGTTGGTCATGATAGGAACTTGCTGGGAGCTGCGCATGTAGCCCGTGATCGCACTTGGCTCTCCACGCTGCGACGGATATTCGTCTTCCCACTCCTGTTCAGCCAAGTATTGCAAGAAGGTATTCAGCCCTTCGTCCATCCAAGTCCACTGGCGTTCGTCGCTATTGACGATCATTGGGAAGTAATTGTGGCCCACTTCATGGATTACCACGGAGATCAAACCGTACTTGGTGCGTTCCGAGTACGTGCCGTCCTCATCGGGACGCGGGCCGTTGAAGCAAATCATGGGATATTCCATACCATACACAGGCCCATTCACGCTAATGGCAGTGGGGTAGGGGTATCCGAAGGTGTAGCGGCTGTAAACATTCAGGGTATGGATAATCGAATGCGTCGAATACTGGCTCCACAGCGGTTCCGCTTCATTGGGGTAGAAGGACATGGCCATCACGGAATTGCCTTCGACAGCGTGTCCCTGGGCGTCCCAGATAAACTTTCGGCTGCTGGCCCAGGCAAAGTCCCTGACGTTTTGAGCATGAAAAACCCAAGTCTGCTCCCCTTCGGCTTGTTCCTTCTGGTTCGCCAAAGCCTCGTCGGGTGTCACCACAAAGACCGGTCGCTTGGCGGTTCGCGCTCGTTCCAACCGTCCCTTCTGCTCTTCCGACAAGACTTCGCCTGCGTTTTGAAGCACTCCAGTGGCGGCAACGATATGATCCTTCGGTACAGTGATGCGGACTAAGTAATCGCCCAACTCAAGGGTGAACTCGCCCGTTCCCAAGTACTGCTTATGCTGCCAGCCGTTCGCATCGGTGTAGGCCACCAAGCGGGGAAACCACTGGGCAATTTCGTAAATGTAGTTTTTGTCCTTTTCAAAATACTCACACCCCGTGCGTCCCTTGACGATGTCGGAGTCGTTGACTTGGTAGTTCCAATCGATGCTGAATTTGAACTGTTCTCCAGGTGCGATCGCTTGCGGCAAGTCGATGCGCATCATCGTTTTGACGAGCGTGTAGGGAAGCGGGCTGCCTGATTCATCGACGACTTTGGTGATTTCGGCACCGCCATCGAACGCCTGCTTGGCTTGCAGCTTCCGAAATGCCTCCAGCGAGAGTCGCGAATCGGGCTTAAACGTCTGCAGCTTGTTGGCATCGGAATCGGGACTGAACAGGTTCGCGTCAACCTGCAACCACAAGTAGCGCAATGCGTGGGGAGAATGATTGTGGTACGTCACCGTTTCGCGGCCGGTCACATGCTGTTTCTGATCATCGAGTTGCACATCGATGACGTAGTCAGCACGCTGCTGCCAGTACGCGGGGCCTGGCTCGCCAGAAGCATTGCGGTAGGTATTGGGTGTTGGCAAAGACTCTTCCAACTGTCGGAACTTGTCCTCTTGACCGTATTTTTCATTGCGCACCACCTGCCCCCAGGCGGGCCCAATACAGAGGTGTGCCATTAAAATCACGAACAAAATACTGCGGACCATGAGAACTCCTTCAACTACGGATCACCTAACATCGCTGCAATGCATTAGAATTGGGACGTGGCCTGCATTCAACGCGCACACGCGTCCCATCTTGGATATTCCTCAACAAGTGTACAAAATGTCGCAGTCAACCTACCCATTTGGCTATTGCACCAATGTTCACGCTGGTACGACCCTTGAGCAGGCACAGCAGAATTTGCTGCAGCATGCTGCGGCGGTGCGGCAGCAGGTCGTTCCCACTGGCCAGCTGCCGGTTGGACTGTGGCTGGCGGAAGACGCGGCCAACAGCCTCTTGGAAGAAGGGGCTCTCGAGCGTTTCCGTGGCTGGTTGAATGAGCACCACTTCTTCCCTTATACCCTGAATGGCTTTCCTCAGGGGGATTTTCACCAACCGATCGTGAAACACCAGGTCTATGAGCCGACCTGGACCTGCCACTCCCGTGCTCGTTACACAATGTGCTTGGCAGAAATCCTCGATGCGATCCTCCCTGCCGGTGCGACGGGCTCCATTTCGACCTTACCGCTTGGCTGGCCCCACGCTCCGTGGCACGCAGAAAACTTCAAAGAAGCGGCCGACCACCTTCACGAAGTCGCCAAGTTCTGCGATCGCTTGGCGCAAAACAGTGGCCGTGAAATTGTGATTGCCATCGAACCCGAACCGGGTTGTGTGCTCAATACAGCGCCCGAGATGGTCGAATTCTTCGAACACTTTTTGTTTCGTGGTCCCGATGCAGAACTCGCCCGACGCTATCTGTCCGTCTGCCATGACGTGTGCCACAGCGGTGTCATGTTCGAGCCGCAAACCACCGCACTGGAACTCTACCGCCAGAATGGAATCCGCGTTGGCAAGGTTCAAATTTCTTCTGCCGTACACGTCCCCTGGTCGCTGCACGCGGGCGATGCCTCCCGTGGCGGCGAAATGCTGGCTCAATTGAAGGCGTTCAACGAACCTAAATATTTGCACCAAGTCACACGCTGCAACCCAGACGGTACGTTCCAAGCACTCGTGTCCGACCTGCCCCAAGCGCTGGAGAACTGGCTGCCGGAGGATGGCACGATGCCTCAACAAGACTGGAGAATCCATTTTCACGTGCCAATCTTTGTTGAGCAATTCGAGCTGCTGCGAACAACGCAAAGCGACATCCGCGATGCCACTCGCTACTTAACGGAATATAAATACGATCGGGTTGCCGATTCCGCTTGGTTTACGGGGCACTTTGAAGTAGAAACCTATGCTTGGCCGGTGCTTCCCGAGTCAATGCAAGCGGCCACTCTTTCCGAGGGGATCGCCCAAGAGTTGCAGTACTTCCACACGTTACTCGAGGAAGAGGATCTTCGATGCTAAAGCGAATCTGGTGGCTAGCATTCCCCATCGTGGGGCTCCTGCTGTTTGCAGTGATTTCCGCCAATGCGCAACCCGACAATGCATCGGTAACCACCACTTACGCTGAAGTTATCGCAAGCTACCCTCACGACTCCCAGGCGTTCTCACAAGGGCTCGTTGTCGAGGGCGACACCCTCTACGAAGGCACCGGACACTACGGCACTTCAACGCTCCGTCGCGTAGACCTGAAGACGGGCCGCGTCCTCCAGCAGATCCCCCTCGACGCAAGATTTTTTGGGGAAGGGATTACGATTCTGGGAGATCGCATCTACCAACTCACTTGGAAGGAACGCGTCTGCATGGTGTATGACAAAGCCACGCTGAAGCCGATTGGCGCATTGCAATACTCCGGCCAAGGCTGGGGATTGGCCGACGATGAAGAGCGACAAATTTTCATGAGTGATGGCTCCAGCACCATTCGAGTTCTCGACCCGCAGACCTTCCAAGAAATCCGACGCATCCGTGTCAAACAGGGGCGGCGTTACATCGACCAGCTCAACGAATTGGAATACGTCAATGGCGAACTACTGGCCAACATTTGGTATTCCGACAAGATCGCACGGATCGATCCTGCGTCGGGACAGATCTTGGGCTGGATCGATTGCAGTGCCATCTACCCCTTCCGGCAGCGTCCTAGTCGCGAGCACGTTCTCAACGGCATCGCCTTCGATGCTGAATCCCAAAAAATGTATGTCACCGGCAAGAATTGGCCCCAGCTGTTTGAAATTAAGAATCCATTGGCCACATCCCCAGCACTCAGCCCCTAGATTCTCCGCAGAAGAGGGTTGCCAGGCGGGGAGCACCTGCACCAACGCCTCGGCATTGGTGTTGCAGATCGCTCCACTCCGCAGCTCTGCCAAATGGAGCTGAGAATGCCTCGATTCCCCAGTTTCAACCCCACAGCGGTCCCCCGTTGTCGCCCAAGCGGGTGAACCCGATAGGCGAATTGCATGTCGGGTGTTAATATTTGAGCAACTTCAGCAACTAGGGCGGACGGTCTCCCTAGGGAGTTGTTGAGCTGGCTGGGTGGGCCGAATCGCGGTCCCCCGTTTCCGTTGGAAGTAAGAATCAAACATGGCGTATCTGGGTGTCAATATTGACCACGTTGCCACCGTTCGACAAGCGCGTCGAACCTATGAACCCGATCCCGTACTCGCCGCAGGGCAGGCACTTTTGGGTGGTGCGAAAGTTATCACCATTCACTTGCGCGAAGACCGTCGGCATATTATCGATCGCGATGTGCGAATTCTGCGTGAGACGGTGCCCAGCGGGTTGAATCTAGAGATGGCGTGCGAGGCTGAAATTGTCGACATCGCTTGCCGAACCATTCCCGACCAAGCAACCCTCGTGCCTGAAAAGCGCGAGGAGGTAACGACCGAAGGCGGACTGGATGTGATCGGAGAAGAAGCCCGTGTGCGCAGTGCTGTAGAACGCCTGCATGGCGTTGGAATACCAGTCAGCCTGTTCATCGATCCCGACTTGCCGCAAATCGAGAAATCAGCGGAATTAGGGGTCGCCGCCATTGAACTCCACACCGGAACTTACGCCCTGGCTAAGGGAGATGAGCAACAACGCGAGCTTCAACGATTGATCGAAGCGGGACGCCTCGCCGTTGAATTGGGGCTGAAGCTCCACGCTGGCCACGGCCTAAACTACCTCAACGTTCAACCCGTGGCGGCGATCGCCAACATGCGAGAATTGAACATTGGGCATAGCATCATCGCGCGGGCCATTTTCACGGGACTTCGTGAGGCTGTCGCCGAGATGAAACAGCTGGTCGATCAAGCGAGCACCTATCCCGCCTTGCAATCCCCTTAACCTCCGCTGCTACCCGCTCAATACTACTTTACAGCACATACTTCACCCTACGAATTTTAGACACATGACACAACGCAAAGGCTCCGAGTACGCTGGACTATCCGTCGCAATTGTCACCCCACTCAAAGACAACGCGCTCGACGTGGGACGCTTGCGGGAGCAAGTGGAATTTCAAATTGAGGCGGGTACGACCAGTATTGTTCCGGTGGGCACCACTGGCGAATGCCCCACTCTGTCCCACGAAGAGCACGAGCGGGTCATTAGTGAAGTCGTGCAGATCGTCGCTGGGCGGATCAAGGTCATGGCCGGCACAGGCAGCAATTCGACCTCCGAAGCCATCCGTCTCACCCGCTGGGCGGCCAAGGAGGGGGCCGATGCTTCCCTGCAAGTCGCCCCGTACTACAACAAACCGACCCAAGAGGGTTTCTACCAGCACTTCAAAGCGGTTGCTGAGGATGTTGGGTTGCCTATCTGTGTTTACAACATTCCCGGCAGAACGGGGAAGAACATCGAGCCCGAAACGATCGCTCGCTTGGCTGAAATTGAAAACATCACCATGGTCAAGGAAGCCACGGGATCTCTGGATCAGTGCTCCCAAATCCTCAACACAACCAACTTGACGGTGCTCAGCGGCGATGACAGCCTAACGCTTCCGATGATGAGCATCGGGGCAGAAGGGATTATCTCCGTTGCGGGAAACATAGTGCCCCATGATGTGATTGCCATGGTTGCAGCGGCGGCGGCAGGCGACTTTGCGACCGCCCAACAATGGCACCACAAGCTGTTTCCACTCTGCCGTGACATGCTTGGCCTGAGCACCAACCCAATCCCACTCAAAATGGCAATGGCCCTCCTGGGGCGAGACACTGGGGAATTGCGGCTGCCGATGACTCCCTTGGATGCAGAGCAGACGAAAGCGCTGCGAAAAACTCTCGTCAACTACGGACTGCTGAACTCCTAGTGCCGGGGCACTGACATAATCGGCATGTTCGCGCAAGTTGCTCCTCGTCGTGGCCGATTCCGAACGTTCAGCTGAGATCCGAGCAATGTGCCCCATGAGGTAACGTACTGTATGGCGGAATGCAATACAGCCCTCATGGAGCCGGCCGATTGATGAATGCGTCACATCTCATTGAACAACTCGCACAGCTTTACCCTGTTTACGACACTTCAGATTTGCTGCGACTGGCATTGCTGCTCTCACTCCAGCACCCTGGGCTGGAGGAGCTGGAAGATGGGGCGGTGCTGCAGCAACAGTGCAACGAGATTGCCCTGCAGCTGAGCGCATCGTCCGACCAACACGCGGCTGTGGCCGATGAACTCGATTCTCTGGCGGCCACTTCTCCCTGCGATTTCTCTCCAGACCATCTGTGGACCCTGATCCGTGCCATCAAGGTGCAGAGTCAGATTCTTAATCTCTACCTCGGCCCCTCCGAATCCCCTGCCTAGCAGCGCCCCCTCCCGCGGGCCACTCCAGACAGCACGGTTTACCGCAATTGCGGCACCGCAATCCAACTGGCGACAGGAGATGACCCGATACCGAAGGGGATAGAGGGAGAATTACAATTCTGTGGCTTGCACTCATTGCACCGCAGGCAACTGCAGGGAGGCAATTGTGACCCACGCGAAAACGCGTCTCGCCCACGCTCGGATCTGGCTGTGCAGCCTAGCGTTAGCGATGGCCTTCCAGGGAACGATGGTTGGCCAAACGCGGCCCCCCACTCCTGCCACCACGGAAGATTCAAACTCAGCAAATTTGGCGACGGAGGATTTAGATTCTGAGGACATCTTGGATCTCGACATTGAAGCGCTCGGGAAAGTGGATGTCGTCGTCAATTCATTCGACGTGGAAGTCACCTCGGTAACGCGTAGCGAGAGCACGGTTGGCCGCTCGCCCGCGGCCGTCTTCGTATTGACCAATGAGATGATTCGTCGCAGCGGCGCGACCAGTATTCCGGAGGCCTTGCGTCTGGTGCCAGGACTCACCGTCGCGCGACTGACCGCCAACAAATGGGCCGTTTCATCGCGAGGCTTCAGCGGGGAATATGCCAACAAGCTCCTCGTGCTGCAGGATGGTCGCTCTCTCTACTCCCTCTCCCACTCAGGGGTCACGTGGGGCCAGCAAGACGCCATCTTGGAAGACATCGAGCGGATCGAAGTCATTCGCGGTCCAGGAGCGAGCGTCTGGGGATCCAATGCAGTGAACGGTGTGATCAACATCATCACCAAGGATGCGTCGCAAACGCAAGGCACCCTGATCAGTGCAGGTGGAGGGAGTGAGGACAAAACGATCACTTCGCTGCGTCACGGCAATCAACTCTCAGATCGACTCCACTACCGTATTTACGGAAAGCACTTTGAGCGGGACCGGGCGTATTCTGGTAATTCGATCGCTGCCGACGACTGGCGCATGGGACGCGTCGGTACACGCGCGGATTGGTCTTCCGATGACCACGACACTCAACACCTGACAGTAATGGCCGAATTGCATTCGGCGGTCCTCGGCGAATACGTGGACAATGCCCCCATCCCGACCGCTCCCTTCATCGAGCAGGGGCCTTACGATGACCGAATCCATGGTGGCTTTGCCTCCCTGCGGTGGCGGGAAATGCTCTCCGAGGATTCCCAATATTCATTTCAAACCTATTTCGACCGCCGACATCTATCGCCAAGTACGCTCGCTACAGACCAGGACATTCTAGATGTCGATTTTCAGCACGTGTACAAGCTGCTCGAGAATCACACTTGGACGTGGGGGACCGGCTATCAATGCATTTGGACCTCCCTAAATTCGGAATATGACTATCGCAGCCAAGCTTCTCCTGCGCTTCGTCAAACCAACCTCTACAGTGGATTCTTCCAGGATCAGATCGAACTTCGCGAAGATCTGCAGTTGGTGCTAGGATGCAAATTCGAACACAACACCTATACGCAGTTCGAGTACCAGCCGACGGTGCGGTTACTTCATGCGATCAGCGATCGTCAGGTGGTTTGGGGAGCGGTTTCTCGCGCCATTCGAACTCCCAACCGAACGGAGTCCGATTTGACGATTCGCTTGGCCACCGAATACTCACCTCTCACGGTACTCGTTTCCCCAAACGATAATCTGGAGGCGGAAGACTTGCTTTCGTTTGAGTTGGGATATCGCGCCCAACCCCATCAAGTATTCTCGTGGGATGCTGTCGGTTTTATCCATCGCTACGAAGACCTGATTGTGCCCACAGCCACCGCGGGGCTGACAGGCTCCCCGCCGATCTTGCCGCTCCAGTTTCGCAACGACTCCAGTGGCACGTCCTACGGTACCGAATGGTTCGCGCGCTGGCAGCCCGATGAAAGTTGGAATTTTTCCTCGGGATACTCCTTCATTGCCATGGACCTGACCGAGACGTTGTACGGAAAAGCGACTCAGATTTACACTCGCAACCAGCTTACTTTTCAGTCACTGTGGAATGTTACGGAAGATGTTGAGCTGGACAGCACGCTACGTTATGTGGATAACATTCCAGGCTTGGAGTCCCCATCGTACATCGCACTCGATCTTCGCCTCGGCTGTCGCCTGACTCCCAACTGCAACCTCAGCCTAGTAGGGCAAAATCTGCTGGATTCCCATCGGCAAGATTCAGTCCTGGCTACGGTCTACAGCAATCACACCGAGGTGCAACGCGGTGTGTACGGACAATTGACTTGGGAGTTTTAGGACTGCATCATCGATGCACACAGCCACGCTTCGTCCTACACAGGCCCCAGGATTAACCGCGCGATGTTGACATAGACCACAATGCCGAGCAGGTCGTTGATCCCCGCGACAAAGGGATTGCTCATCAACGCCGGGTCCCAGCCAAGTCGCTGGAAGAGCAGTGGCAAGATCGAGCCACTAAATGTCCCGCAAATCACGACGAAGAAGACCGTGATTGGGACAATGCAACCCGCTTGCCATGTGGGCGCGAGATACATGGCGGGGATCAGTCCCAACACTCCCAGGAAAATGCCTAGCAGCACACCGGTGGCTACTTCGCGATAGATAATTTTCATCCAGTCGCTTACCTTTACATCGCCGGTGGCCATCGCAGCGATAATCAGTGTTGAGGACTGCGCACCGGAGTTTCCGCCGGAACCGATGATCAACGGGATGAACCACACCAGCCAAGCGAACGATTCGAATTCAGTCTCGTAGCTGCGCAGCGCCAGGGCGGTCAGGAGCCCGGCAAAAAACAGGATCCCCAGCCACATCCCTCGCTTCCAAGTCAGCGTGAGAATTGGGGTGCGGGCATAGCTATCTTTCAGCGGTTCAACGGCCGCAATTCGCTGAACATCTTCCGCAGCTTCCTCGAGAACGACATCGATCACATCATCGTGCGTGATGATCCCCAACATGTGCCGCTGGGCATCGACCACCGGAATGGCTAACAAGTCGTACTTGGCAACAATATTGGCCACATCCTGCTGGTCGTCGGATGCCTGGACCGTCAAAATATCAGTGTCCATCAATTCTGCCAGAGTTGTCTGCTGCTTCCCAAAGGAAGAAACCAACATGCGCGTGCTAACGACACCCCGTAGATGATTGGTTTCATCCACCACATAAATGTAGTAGATCGTCTCGACATGCTCCGCCTGCCGACTCAGTTGTTCAAGCGCTTCGCGAACCGTCAGACGCTCATCGAGACAAGCTGCCTCGGTCGTCATGATCGATCCAGCGGTGCCCTCTGCAAAAGTCTGTAGACGCCGGATATCGCGTCGGTCGGGGGCCGGCACCAATGCCAACACCTGTTCGACTCGGGAATCGGGGAGTTCGCTGAGCAGGTCACAAGCGTCATCTGCGGGAACATGAGTGATCAAGTCGGCAACTTGCCGCTCGTTTTCACGCTCTAGCATTTCGAGTTGGCGGTCATAGTCGAAGTAGCTGAAAATCTCAGCCCGCAATTTGCGATCGGCATGCTGCAACACCCGCCATGCCTCACTCGACTCCAAGCCTTCCATGAACTCCGCGGTTCGCGCTGGGTGGAGTGCCGTGCAAAACTCGCGCAGCCCGGAGGTGTTGTCCTCGACCAACATCTCGCGCAGTTCGGGTAAAAAGAGGGTATTGATCATGAAGAAGGCTTCGCCAACGATGCTTGCTCAGGACTCTTACCATCTCAGCGGAATGAAGACGCGTCGGCTGAGAATCGACAGGCGTGTACAGTACCAGAGGGATCGCAACTGAGCTAGATAGCGGCAGGCAGACACCCCACGGATCTCTCGTACCCTCGGAATCCCCGAGGAACCCAGTAGAATCGGAGTTTGGTTGCAATCAACCTCATTCCCCCCTAAACCCTGGACTAGCGAGGATTATTCCCATGCCACTTGACGCTCAAACCCAACAGATCGTCGACGAATTGACCGTAGCCTATTTCATGGAACTGGAAACGGTGATGAATTACATCGCCAACAGCGTCCATTTGGATGGAGTGCGGGCTGAAGAAATCAAGAAGAGCCTAGCTGCCGACGTCACCGCCGAAGTCGGACACGCCCAACTGCTAGCCGATCGCATCAAAACCATTGGAGGCAAGCTTCCCGGAAGCCTCGAATTCAAGGCAACTCAAAAAACGCTGCAACCGCCCGCCGATTCGACCGATTTAGTCGCTGTCATCAAAGGGGTCATCGACGCTGAACACGGCGCGTGCGAACAGTACACCAAAATCATTAAGCTGTGTGATGGTTTTGACTACGTAACTCAGGACATGTGCATTACCATCCTGGCCGACGAGCAGCATCATCGACGCGAGTTCAAGGGTTTTCTGACCGAGTACGAAAAAGCTTAGTTCCGCTTTGCTATTGCTCCCCCAGCCTTCGGGTTTGAAGCAATCCGCCTCAGGGCGCGTGCTCGAAACCAACCAATGCTGCAACAGAGCGGCGTCAGCGACTTGCCTCCTTTAGCAACTCAAAGCGTGCAAGCCCCACGAGACCGCTACGCGTGCACCGACTTGTTGAGATCGCAAGTTGCTATGCTGCGGCCTGGCGATTCTTTGGGCATTCCCCACTTTGCTACACAGGCAGCCCCCGAATCACTCTGTCGCGCCAACCAAGCTTCCCTGCCAACCAAGCTTCCCTGCGCACCCGACTATCGCTCGGGGGCTGCCCTCGCACAGGGCCCCCGTTGGGCTGAGTCCCCACGGGAGACGCCGTACGACGATGGGTACGCCCAGCGAGATTCTGAAAAAACCGAGGAGAATCAGCGCGCGACCACGGGTGCCCGCAACCGCCTTAACCGCCAGTAATGCCCTCCAACCACCCAATGAAGCAACGGATTTGCTAGCCACCCCCTAGCTGCGGCACTTGCGTGATCCCTTAGCAACGCTTCTGGTAAGCACAATCGTCGCGGGCATCGGCTGAGCGAACACTGGGTTGGCCCCGAGTGCCGAGTTTTTAACTCAACGAATAAGGGAGTGCAAAATGCGATCGATCTTCGGTTTCGTATTGGGAATCACCGTATCACTAGGGCTCGCCGGCACCGCGCTGGCGCAACAAGTGTGCCCTCGATGTGGTGTCGTTCACACCCAACCTCAAGTCTTAGGAAACAGCTTGCAAGCTGAGGCACAGTCGGAAGCTACCGCAATGGCCTCGCGTGGTTACAAGGGACACGTTCGCGGAACGATTTCTGGAGTTCGTTTTTGTGGCGTCGGTTGGAGCTCGTCGAGCTCCAATGCTCCCACTTGCACCCCGGGCGGCGGCATGACCCTCGTGGCCGATGCAGTAGCTCGCGGCGCCGACGGCTGGTACCGCGTTCGCTACTGGCGCTAACCCGCATCCCTGACAGCCTCCCCCGTGTCGGTCTGCTGACGATAGTAGGGAGGGTTCAAGGGTTGAGAAATGCTAGCAAACCAGTCCCGCGTCCCTGAACTTGGCTTCCAGGACGCGGGAACTTGAGTTTGTCGACTTAAGTTTGCCGACTTGGGTTTTGCCCTCAACACCGCTAGAATTGAGCGACGTCACGATTGCCCGGCTGGATTTCCAGTGGCCTCAATGGCCCGAGATTCCAGGGTGATCGCTTCCACTTCATCGCCGCTCTGCCCACGAAGCCCCCCATGCCTTCATCAAACCGCAAGATTCCGTGCGCTTGGATTCCGTCGACTTGGACTTCAAGAACTGAAATTTCGCGACTTCGGAGCAACGCCGCGTGTCGTTGGCTGGCTCTGGCCTGCTGCAGCCTTGCCAGCTGGGGGACACTTCCCTGCGGATTTGCACAACAACCCGGCACCGTAGCGACCGGCAATGCAGCGACAGGCAATGCGGCTCCGGTTGACCTCTCCATTGCCGACAATGCGGACGCTGACGCATTGGAAGCGGTCGTCAAGCGCGCCAAAAGCATGCGTCCGTCCTCTCCTCAAGAGTATCAGGCGATGCAAAACGCCATTCGTGACGCGTCCAAGCGATTGATCAAGTTGCTCGAAAGCGACCAGAGCTCGCCTCGCTTTCAACAAGCGGAACTCGATGCCATTAGCTCATCGGTTGCCCTGATGACCTATTTTGGCGAGGACGCCAAGAAAAGAACGGTCGAACAGGTACACAATTTTCTGAAAGCTCGCAAGAAACTGCAGCTGCAAGACATTCAGACCGGCATGCTGGCCGCAGCCATGATCGAACTCCAAGCCAATAAACAACCGGCTCGTGACACCTATCAATTGCTGGATGATTTGCTCAAGGAAGATGAGCGGGAAGAGATGCAACAACTGCGTCTTACACTCCAAGCCTCTATCAGGCGGCTCGACTTGCTTGGAAATAAATTCGAACTGCAGGCCAAGTCGCTCGACGGTAAAGAGATAGCAACCGAGGACTTTGCTGGCCAGTATGTATTGGTGGACTTTTTGGCTACCTGGTGCGAACCATGCCTGCTGGAGGTACCGCGTTTGAAGAATCACTATGCAAAATACTACGACCGCGGATTGCGCATCCTCACGATCAGCATCGATGAAGATACCGAAGCACTTCAGCAATTTCTTGCAAAAGCAGATCTACCTTGGCCGGTAATCCACGACAACGCCGAAGACCCGTTGGCTCGCCTCCAGATGAAGTTTGGCGTCTCAACCTTGCCCTGCATCTTGCTGCTCAATAAGGAAGGCACGGTCGTATCACTGGAAGCTCGTGGCGCAGAGCTCGATCGACTGATGCAATTGCTGTTTGACTCGCCGACGCCAGCCGCCCCTCCCGCGGTTTCAGCTGAGCCCGCTGCGGCCAAACCGGATCCCCAATAGTCGAAACCGAGGTGACGCAAACCGCGGACCAGCCACCTCCTTCTGCAACTTGTTGTCCACCAGTGCAGCTACCCGCGATCGGGAACCTTCTTCCCTCGCCAGCCACTTAACTCAGAGACGAATATTATGGGCCTCTCCCCGCACATCTCCGCCGTAGTTTCACTTTCTATCGTGCTCGGACTCCAACTGGGCTGCAACAAAGTCCAACCGGAGACAGCCAGCAACGCGGCTGGACAGCCCAATGCCACGGAGGCAACCGGCGAAGCCCCCATACCCGGCAATGCGGCCCCAGCTGCCGCTTCAACGCACACCACCGAAAACGCTTCCCCAGCGAACACACCGACACCGACAGACGCGGACTCTGCTCAGAGCGTCTCCAGCGAACTCCCTGCGAGCAGTGGTGCAGATTCGAAGCCGGAGTCTGCGGCAGCCAACAGCCAGCCAATCGCGGAAGCCGAATTCCAATCGCGCCCCTTCATGACGCTGCAGGAGAATCCAACCAACGCCCCTGAGGAATTGGTCCAGCACCTCACCGACGTGGATTACGCGCTCCAGGACCTTGTCCGCTACGGGGCGTCGAATATGGTTCCCGAAGAGGTTTACGTCTCTGCAGGCTTGCGTTTGGGACGCATGAAACTCGCGGCTGGCCAACGTCTTGCAACTGCCGCTGAGGCAACGACAAGCCAGGTTCGCGCTGGGCTGCTGGCCCAATTGGTCGCCCTGTCTCACCTGAGTGGATTGCGAGATGTTGAAGCAGCCAAAGAGCTGGAGCGTTTCGCGGGAAAACTGTCTCAAACCGACGATCCCGATTTAGCGCACCAAAGCCGCGTGGTGTTGATGGGATTTGAAGTTCAAGCACTTCAGAACGGCCTAAAATCCGACCCCAACGCGCTGCTCGCTCAGGCCGAGGGGCTTTTCGCGCGACCGGAAGATCGCAACTTCCCCGAATTTATGACGCTACAGAATGCAGCCCAAGTCCTGGACCAAATGGGATTTGCGGACGCAGCGCAGCGGGTCATGGAGATCCTAACCAGCGAATACTTGAATTCGGATGATCCTCAATTGCGAGGCCAAGCCTGGGCGCTCGCAACCCGAGACAGTGCAGCGGTTGAAGAATTTGTGACCACGATGAACTCCATCGGAAGCCCCCAAGTCGATCTGGAAGCCATCGATCGTGGCGCACGCAAATTGATCGCTGCCCACCCCAATGCCACGACTCTCGAACAAATCTCGGGGATGATCGGCAATGTAGAGTACAACGGGCACCTCGCAGTCAGCCAGCAGCTTGCGACGGTGGTACGCGAATCCATGCCCACGATCGAGGCGACCGAACAGCAGCGTCAAGCCATTGAGTCGGTGGTGAGTGCTCACGAAGCGCGGGGCGCCTTGGTGGGACAACCGCTGCCATTGAACGATGTCGTCGATTTTTCCGACCAACCACTGGTGTGGGACGACTTCCAAGGAAAAGTGGTCTTGGTCGATTTCTGGGCGTCTTGGTGCAAGCCATGCCTGCAAGAAATCCCGAACATTCGCCGCGCCTATGAAGAACTGCATGCCGAGGGGTTTGAAGTGGTCGGGGTAAATATGGATGACAAGTTTGATGCGGCCCAAGCCATTGTGACTCAACAGAAACTCCCATGGCGCACCTTTCACTCCCAAGATCCCAACGCGGCAGGTTTTAAAGCCTCGTTTGCGAAGCAGTTCGGTATCAATATGATTCCATTTATGCTATTGATCGACACCGAAGGCAAAGTGGCCGCCATCCACGTACGTGGTGAAAACATTATTCCCAAGGTGCGAGAGTTGCTGGCGGCCGCTCCAGCACAGGCCTCCGAATAGCCCAATTCAGATTCCCAAAAAACTAGAGTGAAACCTGAAATGATGAATATCCCTCGTTGGTTTATCCTGTGCGGCGGACTGCTGTTGGTCAACGTAATGCTGGTCGCCTCGTCCGCATTGCAACACCTTGCATCTGCTCAAACGACAACCACCGACACCGCCGCGGAGTCCGCGGAGAAGGCCACAGCGCTGGGCACCGTCGTCCCCGCTGCTGCCCCCGACTCACGCAACGACCAAGACCGAGCTCGCGGCAACACTCTTCCGCCAGCGGAGACCGATTCGGCCGATCGCAGCCAGCAGTCGCGCAGCGATCCAGCGGACTCAGCTCCCAGCTTGCGTGAGCATCCAGAAACGCCAGCCAGTGGCTCTCGTCCACCAGACCCACTCGCCCTGGACTCTACGGAATTGGACAATGAGCCCTCGGCCCTGCAGTTTCCTCCCAGCTCCCCGCTGGAGGATGGCTCCTCCAGCTACGAAGGGAATCCGGTCTACCAAGAGCTTAAGGAAATGATTTCCAACCAGACCACCAGCCAGGGGCTCTTGAGCATGGAAGACGATGCAGCTCCTCCCATACCGCGTTTTCCCTCTCAGCCAAAGGCGCGACCAAGCCTCCCCATCAGCCCCAACGACGATTACTATTCGCGTTTGAACAGTCGCCTCAAGACGACCGCCGCGCTCTGTGAATCGGCCCGACGCATCGCGGCAGAAGCTGGAGCTATGGCGCGCGACGGCGACCGCAACGGAGCCAGAGAGATGTTGAACATGGCCAATCAACTACGAGAAATGGCCGCTAACTTATTGATCCGTGAGCTCTAACGTTCAAGTCATTCTAAATTCTGTTACGAGACAAACACGATGGGTAGAAGTTTCGAAGTTCGCAAGGCATCGATGGCTAAGACAGCGGGCCAAAAATCAAAGCTGTACTCGAAGTACGGGAAGCAACTGTACGTCATGGCCAAGAATGGAGGGGCCGATCCCACCGCCAATCCCTCCCTGCGAAGTCTCATCGAGAAGGCCAAACGCGATCAGGTTCCCAGTCATGTGATCGAAAAGGCACTTGAAAAAGCAAACGGGGCAGGGGGGGAGACCTTTGTACTCGCACGTTACGAGGGATTCGGTCCCGGCGGGTGCTCCATCATTATCGATTGCCTCACCGACAACAACAATCGCACCATTACCGACGTCCGCAACTGCTTCACCAAGACCGGTTCCAAGATGGGAGCGCCCGGTTCCGTCGCACACCTCTTTGATCACTTCGCCATCCTAGCGTTCCAAGGTGACGATGAAGAGGCGGTCCTGGAAGCCATGATGGCCGCGGACGTGGATATAACCGAGGTTGAGTGCAAAGACGGCCAAATCATTCTGTTCGCCCCGGCCACGGAGTTCTTTAAGGCCAAGAATGCCTTCCATGAAGCCTTCCCCGACGTTGAACTGGCCGTGGAAGAAATCTCGTTCGTCCCGCAAACGAATACGGATATCAGCAGCGACGACCTCCCAATGTTCGAGAAGTTCATCAACATGCTCAACGATTGCGATGACGTCCAAGACATTTACCACAATGCCATTTTGCCCAAATAGCTCGCCTCCAATCGAGCTGCGCACCGGACCGCAATGCTGAGGAATTAGGGAGCGGATGCGCGCCACACTCCGCGACCAACCAAGCTGCCGAAACAGAATTCCGCAGCTAGGCTGTGAAGTTTTTTCACCAACGGACTCTTTTGGTATTCCAACCACGAAATTTTTTCGAATTGGCGGCTGAAAGTCTTACTTGGTCGGATTGTTGGCCAGCAAGTTAGCTCGTGTCCATCATGCTCATCTCTTCGAGTTGTGTTATTTCTCAACCAAGCGGTTGCCTTGCAACTGCTTAGATTGCCAAGGCCCCCAGGTTTACCATGCGTGTGAAGTTAAAGGCCACGGCATGCCATAGCGCTACCGCTTTGACCTTCACCAGTCCTCGAACTTTGAATTGCCGAAGGTTCCGATTGCGGCAGTCCGCATTGGGAAACTCGGCAACCGACGGGCGCGTCTTGTAAAGCTCTTTGTATTCCTCTTTGGCCATTCTCGCGCGAAACGCTGTGTATTCGTCGCTTTCGCCAGGTTGCTGCGCGTGAGGATCTTTGCCTTTGCTTTCCAATACCGATCCACGGGGGATCGTGGAGACGACTTCGGTCCCTTTAGACTCCACGGTCTTAACATCGCCCTTGGTTGCGTAAGCGGAATCGACCAATTGCGTCTTGGGTGTCTTGTCGTAAGTTGAGCACACTTTCTCGTGCATTGGTGCCATTTGGCCACTGTCAGTTCCCGAGTTGATAACATCGACAGCGACTATTACTCGCGAGTCAGCATCGGTTGCGAACTGGACGTTGAAGGCCGGATCGAAGCCACCATTGGCCATCTTCATATTACGGGCGTCAGGGTCCGTAGTGCTCACGCGAGTCTTTTCGCCGTCACCTTTTCTCCGAGACTCGCGCTGCTTACTAAGCTCCTCAAACTGTCGCAAAGCCTCATCTAATCGCTCTTGACGCTCACGCGATGCTCGTTCGACTGCCGCTTGGCGACGTGCGTCTCCATCGGAACGATCGCATTCGTTCTCGGATTCTTTCTTCAATCTATCTACGTGAGCCTGAGCCTGCTGCTGCAATGACTCAAGCGTCGGCTTGCGGCGAAACGAACTACTGCCTGCACTAGCCCGAACGCGCATTCCGTCTTGGGCAATGGTCTCCAGGGGCACCAGACCCTGGGCGACCAACGAGGCAACCGTGTCAACGAGCGTCTTCTCCAAGAATGCTCCGTTCTCCACTCGAAAGTCGCTCAACGTGTGATAATTGACCGTGACATTTCCGAGCGTCCATAAATAGGCTATGTCCGTCTCGCATCGGCGACCAAGTTCTCGGGCTGTGCCGATGCCATCCAAGGTTGCCAGAAGCCACAGTGAAACCAGTATCTCCGGCGCAATACTATTGCGGCCAACGGTGCTCTTGGTGACAACGATCTTTTCATACAGAGGTTCTAGGTCCAACGTTTTGACAAACGACCAGACAATGCGAGCACGATGGTCGCGCGGAAGCATATCTTCAAGTGAAAGCATGTGCATTTCCACTTGAATACGATGGGGGCGGGAAACACGAGCAAGCTGCGATGGTTTTTGAGTATTCATGCTATAGTTGTAGCGCCCAAAATTAATTTGCAAACCACTTGGCTAAAAATTCACAGCCTAAGCGTGAGGGTCGGCTAAAAAGTGCCGGTCTGTTGAAAACAGTACGCTGGCGTGCGAGCCAGGAAGGATGGTTGCCGCTGCAGATCGATGGCAGCTACCACTTCGGCTGCAACTCTTGAAAAAAGCCTTGGAATCGACGGGCGGTGTGACGTTCAGGTTGCGAGACAGAAACACAGAAACGCAGCTAGCCCAGGCATTGCGGACAATCATTCTCCGCAACGCACAAGGCTAGTCCAATGCCTACAACCGGCTCAGTAGCTCGCATTAATTCGCGACCAACGAGCTATTTCGTGATTGGCAAATCAAAATCTCCCTGCATGTCACGCCAGACGCAGTGGATGTGATTGGCAGGATTCCCAGACGCATCGGGTTGAACGTTGATAAACTCGATGACAAAGGTCGGACCTTGCACGACGTAGTAGTGGCCACGTCCCAAGCGAGTGGCGCCCGACCAACCGAATTTGATCTTCTCGAAGCCAGCCTCTTCAATCAACTTCCAATTCTCCTTGGCCACTCCGGATCGCATTTTGGAAGTGTAGGCTTTCATCAGTTTTCTGAGCTGTGCTTGTTGCTCATTAGTCAATTCGCTGGCCGCAATTCCTCCCAAGACTTCCAATGGTGGTTGCGCCGCTCCCGCAGCTCGAATCTCCGACGGGAGCTCACCGGGCAAAGTCGCTTGAGTCATTTGGGTTTCGCTTAAGCTGCGGACCAACGCTAGGGCAACTTGCTCTTCCGCCTTGAGCACTTGCAGGCCCTTGGGAAAATCAGTCCCATAGTCCTCTTTCAATTGCGCCGGATTGGTGGCATAGAAAAAGGGAGTCGAATCGACGATGCGGTTGCCTTGCATGGTGAAGTTGAGTGACAGGTGATGCCCTTCGAAACTCAGTCCCCAATGCTGTTTGGCGGCTGGCTTTCCAAAGATGGTGAAGTAGTACTTTTCTGGATTGCGCTCGTTAGCGCCTCCCTCTCCCTCGATTTGCCGTAGCAGTGCTTCCAAATGCATAATTGCCGTAGCCTTCTCATATCCAAGCTTGCTGATGGCAGCACGCAGCAATTTCATCGCTGCGGTCTTCTGGGCCTCTTCCATTTCGGTTAGCGGCAAACCTTTGCGGCTCTTCATCGGGATGAAGTGCCAACCGACTCGCTTCTCGGAATCAAAATCGAGAACCGCCTTTTCCGTCTGCTCTGCATTGAGAGTGGTCAAAAAGCGTTTTGCAACAGGCACGATTTGCAGGGCTGCTGCCTGTTTTTGCTCAGGAGTACGCTGGGCAGCCTTCGGCTTTTCAGCCTCCGCCGTAGCTTGCGCCAAGCAGACGGATCCCGACGTGCAAAGCAGGCTCAGGGAAAGCAGAAATCGGGAAGAGATACGCGACATTAAATCATTCTCCAAATCAAGGTGGGTGTGGGACGAAGTTTGCAAAGCAGTGAAGTAATTCCGCTCCAGCAGCTGGCCTGGACGACCAGAAGAGTGCTACGTCTTCCTGAATCCAGTTGCCACAATCTCTCGTCCCTCTGAGGTCAAGGGATGGGTGGGACGCTGTGCACTAGCGGCTGGTTCCAAATGGAACCTGCCGCGCGGTGGCTTGTCGAAATCACAACCCGCCACCGAGCAGCTGGTTGGTATTGTAACCCGCGTCGTAACGGCTTGTTGGGTTAAGAGCGTTTTCGGTGTTCCCGTGAAGGTATCGTCCCCGTTCCCCCTGCAGCGACAACCACTCTTCCTGGCTCACGTTGCGGATTACTACCTCCACAAGCGGGCAAGCCAGGACGGATTAGTTGCTGCCGCAATTCGGCGAGTCAGGCAAAAGCGACCACCAGTGTCTCAAACAGCAAATTACCACTTTTCCGCGAAAACGGAAATTTGACGAAATGGAAATGCCGCATGCGTCCCAAAGTGCTGCCAGAATAGCAGAAATCGTCTCGCTGCGCATTTCCGGCTCCTCAAAATACCCCACTGGAAAACTGCTATTTAAGCGACCGCTCCCCATCCAGCGTACCTTTCGCTCCACCGGCTCCCGCAGCTCGCAGCCCCCCCCCCTTTCAGCACCGACCGACCGGCGCCGAGTTGGCATGCCTGGCTTGATATCACATTTTCGAGCCACTACGCTGGTCCACGATGCCGTCGCCCGCTAAGTGAATGAAGAAACACGTGAATGAAGAAAAAAGAGTGCCCATGCCCTATCGTGGAAACTACACGGAATCTCGCCAGCGTTACCTCGCCACCTACGACACCGCAGAGGCGGCCAAATACGATGCATGGATCACGGCACTGACGAAGGCAGACCACGACGCGTGCCTGAACGATATTCAGCGACACTTCACCTTTTCCCCAGGCATGACGATACTCGACGCTGGCGCCGGTACTGGTGCCTTGTGCCTCTCGCTTGTTGCGTTGCCAGGCATGCGAATTACTGCTCTCGAACCTTGCCCACCGATGCAAGAGCGACTCGCCTCGAAACCAGAACTCAGCAGCGTCACTACGGTCGAAGGGTTTTGCGATCATCCGGACGACCACTCGCACTTTGCGCCTGCAACATTCGATGTGGTAGCCTCCCGACAATTGTCGAATTGCTTGTTTGATCCACTGGCTGCGTTTCGCAATTGGCATTATTGGCTACGACCATCAGGTGTCGTCATCGTCATGGACGGGTTGTTTAATCGCGAAGATTGGTCCGGGCGGTGGAAAGGAGTTGTCGACACACTCCCGCTTTCCGCCTGCCGAACGATGGCGACATTGCCGTACATGCTAGAACAGGCAGGATTCCGCATTGACCACGTAGGCTTGATGGATGCCACCAACGCCCTTCCTTCAACGCGCACAAAACGCTACATGGTCGTCGCGACCAAGGCAATGGACGTGGAACCCGACCATTGCTGACGCTCAATGGGAACATCGCGAGTGACGCATGGCGTAATGCCTACCGCCCCGCGGCAGGCGGAAACGGGGTACTCCCCTTTGTGTCAGATGAAAGAAACGAAAGTTTTCCAAATTCCAAATTCCCAGCGACTTCACTTTCCCAGCGACTTCACTTTCCCGGCGAGCTATCAGCGAACCTAGCGGATAAGCCTCCTATCCGCCGTTCCACTCGCTCACGGAAAGGTCGTCGATATAAATTTGGTTTTCACTTTCGATCTCGGGATGGCGATACATGCCAACCTTCAGATAGTGGCGATAGGCATTATTCATGTTGGGACCACTCCCAATTAAGCTGGCTTCGGGAAAATCGTTTAACAAGACCTCCACGCGACCGTTGGAAATCTGGGACCAATGAATCCGCGTTTCGATCTTGTACCAAACTCCCCGCTCGATCGGCACCGGCTCGGTTGAGATCTGTTCTAGCCCGTCTCGAGTTGGCCCATGGGTCAGAGCCAAGGCCAGCGTTCCATCCACTTCTCCGATCCCTAAGGATACCGGCGGGCTGTGAGAGCGAAAGTTTTCCCAAGTCTCGCTCTGGTTGGCATCCGGTTGATCATGCCACTGCCCGATCACCCACCAGCGATTTTCGGGAGTGTCGGAAACAAAGGTCTCGTCGAATTTGAATCTCCAGGAATAGGAGATTGAATCATGCTCGGAAAAGGGAAAATCAACACTAACTTCGGCCCTGATGCCCCCGTGTAATTTCGGTTGACCGGGGAAAAGCCGAAGTGCTAAGGAGGCCTCTGCTTTCTCAAGAACGATTTTCACATTGTCGCGAGAAGGGACATCCAAATGGGAATACGGAATAAGAGTGCCCGACATGATAGTCCTCAGGTAGGCCTCTTCCTCCTGGCGGCTGCCCTCAGGCCCGCACCCGACGAGCGCGACCAGCCCCACCACCAACACCATGCTCCTGACCAAGATAAGCAAAGACGAGACCTTTCTTTGTTGCGAGAGAAGCCGAACTGGGCAAAACAACTTCGATGCTCATAGTTTATCAACCGCTACATCCTCATTCCCCCCAACCGTACTTATCCCGCTCCTCTTCGGATAGCCCCTGGCTGCTAGCCACTTGCGACTGAATCGGAGACGGCCCACTCAGAATTCGTTCGTAGCAACAGTGCTCAGAAACCGGTGTGCTAAGTCGCCCACAGTGCACTCCGTTAATAGATATTACGTAACCGTTCACCGTTGTCTGCGACCCAAAATCAAAACTGAAGCGGCAGTTAAAGCTGCTTGGTGGATAGGGAAGGTCGTGAATGATTGCGATATTATGCACCAAACACGGGTGGCTAGGGCTGCTCACGTCCTTGCGCACCTATTGGGAGCATTGCGAGCAAAAAAACGTTGCCCAGCTTTTCCAGGGATGGTAAACTCTCCTGACGAAACACCGCGTACTGGGACAAGCGGCGCCGACTGGTTTACTTTGCGTATCGAGTGTTCTCGATAACGGTTTTGCTCCCTAGAGCTCGTCAACTGCCATTCCCCCAGTCCGTCACCTCACAGGAGCGAACAATGACTACCACCGGCATTTCGCATGTAGAACCACTCCCTCCATCGCATCACAACGCAACCGCACACACCGCAATCTACGCCTCACATCTCCGAGGAATTACGGTTGCGATCTGGTATCCGCTAGCTCTTTTCATGTACAAATTCACCCCCGATGTACACAATTCGCTGATCGACTTGGTTGCAAAGGCGATGATGTGGGGCGGAGCTCTACTCGTTGGCCCCTACTTCATTGCGCCCTGTTTTAACGAGAGGCGTTATGGCCGCTTGTGGTACACTGTCACGATTCCCCTAATCCTGCTCCTGTGGATGCTGGATGTGGGAGGAATTCGCGGCTGACTTGCTTGCGGTTGCCCTCCAACATTGGTAGCGAATGAGGACAGTATCTCGGGATAGATTCGGGATGGTTATTCAGGACTGAGGATTAGTCCGCCCAAGCCTTGCGTCCGAGCCGGAAATTGACCGACCGTTCTAATGCTAAAGCTGCGTGCCCAGCATTCACACTCGGCTCTCTTCTTACTTTGCTCCTTGGCAGACCCGCGATCCCCAAGCAGTCTCAATGCTTGCACCCGAACCTGGAAACGGTGCGGCACTTCTTATAACTGCTTAAAGCAATCGAAGTTTTATAACAAACATTGAGACTTCAGCATGCATTGCCAAAAGCTGCTCAGAAACGCTCTGCCCGCAGTTTCCCGGACACCGATTTCTTATTTCAGCGCCACAGGCTTGCCCACGATAGGCTGAGAGGAAGCGAGATCAAAGCGATCTAGATTCATGACCTTGTCCCAAACGGCTACGAAATCCTCCACGAACTTCTGCTGCGAATCGGCACTGGCGTAGACCTCCGCGATGGCGCGCAGTTGCGAGTTGGAGCCGAACACCAGATCAACGGAACTAGCTCTCCATTTCACATCTCCACTGTCGCGATCCAATCCTTCGAAAAAGAATTCGCACTGAGGAGATTTCTTCCAAATTGTGTCCATGTCCAGCAGGTTGACGAAGAAGTCATTGGTCAGAACTCCCGGCCGCTTTGTGAAGACACCTAGTTGCAGGTTATCTGCGTTGGCGTTGAGGACTCTCATGCCACCTAGCAGCACAGTCATTTCAGGTGCGGTGAGTGTGAGCAATTGCGCTCGATCGATCAATTTCTCCTCAGCCGGCCGGTCGAGCTGGTGACCGAAATAGTTGCGGAAGCCATCGGCGGTCGGTTCGAGTACCGCAAAGGACTCCACATCGGTCTGTTCCTGCCGTGCATCGCTGCGTCCTGGCGTGAACGGCACCTGCAGGTCATGCCCGGCTTGCTTCGCCGCTCGTTCGACTGCTGCGCAGCCGGCTAGGACGATCAAGTCCGCGAGTGAAACGCGTTTCCCACCAGTCTGTGAGCGATTGAAGTCCGCCTGAATTCCTTCCAGCACCTGCAGAGCTTTTGCCAGCTCGCCCGGCTGATTGACTTCCCAATCCTTCTGCGGCGCAAGTCGAATGCGAGCCCCATTGGCTCCACCCCGCTTGTCCGTACCACGAAAGGTCGACGCCGAGGCCCAGGCGGTCAAAACCAATTGTGAGTTGGAAAGATTTGAAGCAAGAACTTCAGCTTTCAGGCTTGCAATATCTTGCTCACCGATCAACTCGTGATCTACCGCGGGCACCGGATCTTGCCACACTTGAGGAGCTGCAACCCAGGGGCCGAGGCATCGAGAGACAGGCCCCAAATCCCGGTGCGTCAGCTTGTACCAAGCTTGCGCAAACGCTTTTTCGAACTCATCAGGATTCTCAAAAAAGCGTTTCGAAATCGGTCCATAGATCGGATCCAATTTCAGTGCGAGGTCTGTCGTGAACATCATTGGGGCGTGGCTCTTCGACGAATCGTGCGCATCGGGCACGAGCCCTTCAGCCGACTTGTCAGTAGGTTGCCACTGCAGAGCGCCAGCTGGACTCTTGGTCAGCTCCCATTCATAGCCGAACAGGTTATCGAAGAAGCCATTGGACCACTGAGTGGGTGTGGAGCTCCAGGCCCCCTCCAGCCCACTGGTGATCGTGTCGCTCCCATTGCCCGATCCAAACGTATTTTTCCATCCGAGCCCTTGCTCCTCGAGCGTAGCTCCCTCCGGTGCAGGTCCCACGAACTTGCCGGGATCGGCCGCCCCATGAGCTTTGCCAAAAGTGTGGCCGCCAGCGATGAGTGCCACAGTCTCTTCGTCATTCATAGCCATGCGAGCGAAGGTTTCACGAATATCCTTGGCAGCAGCCAATGGATCAGGCTTGCCATTCGGTCCCTCGGGGTTCACGTAGATCAATCCCATTTGAACAGCCGCGAGAGGATTCTCGAGCTCTCGATCTCCGCTGTAACGCTTGTCCCCCAACCACTCGGTTTCTGGTCCCCAGTTAACATCCAGCTGAGGTTCCCAGACGTCCTCGCGGCCTCCAGCGAACCCCAAGGTTTCAACTCCCATGGATTCCAGGGCGCAATGTCCCGTGAACACCAGCAGGTCGGCCCAAGAAATCTGCCTGCCGTATTTTTGCTTGATCGGCCAGAGCAGACGCCGTGCCTTGTCGAGATTCCCATTGTCTGGCCAACTATTGAGCGGGGCAAAACGCTGGGTACCATAACCAGCTCCCCCTCGTCCATCCGCTACGCGATAGGTGCCCGCACTGTGCCAGGCCATGCGGATAAAGAAGGGGCCATAGTGACCGTAGTCGGCAGGCCACCACGGCTGCGAAGTCGTCATCAACTCTTGGATATCCTGCTTCAGTGCTTCCAAGTCCAGCTTTCCGAACTCTTCTGCATAGTTGAAGTCCCTTCCCATCGGATTGCTCTTCAACGAGTTCTGATGAAGGATCTGAAGATTCAACTGATTGGGCCACCAGTCACCGTTTGAAAACGCGCCCGCCGCTGTGTTACGACTGCCGGCCGCCGGGACCGCCCCCATCACGGGACATTGGGTGACAGCCGCTTTACCTTCGGCCGTCGGCACCTTGCTTGTCGCATTCTGCGCGAATGCGGTGGTGGCTGAGCACAGCACCACGCAATTCGTCAAACCAAGGGCAAGTTTCTTGACTAAGGTCATGGGATCTCTCCTAGGAGTGGGCGGAAAAAGGAATGGCATCCTGTGGATCGCCAAGTCCACCTAGGTAGAGTATGGACGATTTCGAACAATCCATCCAATGCATTCCTCGCATACCATCTATGCGATTCACGCATAGCGATGCGCAATATGCATATCAGGCTTCGCAGCGACAGATCTCGGCGACCTTGAAGTCGCCAACAGCCGGGCTTTCAGAGAAGTGCCCGCCACATGCTGACCTAGTCAGCGTTGGTTTACGGAAAACGGCTGCAACGACCGCATACCTACGGAAGAATCATAACAAACGCCTGAGCAGTCAGTCCCTTGAAGCGCCAATCGAACATATTGAATCAACAAGAGTCCAAAGCTATAGCACAACGCGACAATCACGACACAAGCGAGAAGAGACAGCACGGATATTTGGCAGGAAAATGGTGGCAGGAAGATGGATACCACAACATCTTCCTGCCAACATCTTCCTGCCAGTCTTCCTCTACCTCGGAGAACGCAAACGGCTAGGACTTATCGCGCTACCAGCAAGTCAGCAACACGCAGCCCAGCAGGCAATAATACGGAACGCCGCCCCAACGCACTTAACCAACCCGAAACCGCACACCGGAGCACAACGCGACAATCACGACACAAGCGAGAAGAGACAACACGGACATTTGGCAGGAAAATGGAACATGTGGACACTTGTCCTGATAAACATTTCCTTGCTAGGATCAGTCCTACTTCAGCAGGGAACAGAATCCCTCCTAATGCCGTGCATTGCTTAGCCTGAGTTCGCCATGCCCCCCATCGCCTTTCTACTGATCGCCACATTTGTGGTGTACATTCTCTGGAAGACTCGTCATCCGCCATGGATTGTTAAGATCGTAGTCTGTCCAAATACGCAACTCAAAATCACCGGTGCACCCCAAGCAAAGATTTGGCAAATCGAAGAATTCTTCGAAAACACCCCGAGCCTTCCATGTTGCGTGACCGTTTACGTTTCAAGGGACTCTGCCGGGCGTATTCGCACTAGATTTGCTGGAAACCTGGAACGATGCCAACGACAGAGAATCCGGAATTTCATGCTGGATATTTTATAGATCAGTCAACGCCGGACGACTCAATCTCTTGGGCAATGGCACAGCCTCTTGGGCAATGGCACAGCGGAGAGTTGCGGAGAGAAAAACGGCATAAAAAAAAGCCTTCGCAGCTCGGGGTGAACTGCGAAGGCTATTGTTCCCTGGCACCGGAGCGACTGGAAAACCATGACGCTCCGGTGCGCAGTCTTAAGCCCTGCCGTGAAGCACCGGTATAGGTGATTGACCCAGAAACCACCGGCTACCGGTGAAAAGCTTCGACCCAGGAGGGAGGCCAGTTACGTTTTCCCGCAAAACCGCAACCAACGACAGAGCTTTCACTGATTTGACATCCTGTCTTGTTTGGTTTGCAAGCCGTGCTTCCTGCGTCAACATTGGGAACTCGCCCAGTGCCGAAAATGCGAGGCTGCCGAGGTCTGGATTGCAAACACGTCTAACTCAAGTGCGGGTCACATTCCTCCGTGAACGTGACGTCTGCCGTGAAGGACTGAAACACTCGTGGCTCTCGGTAGAGCAGCAGGTCTTGAGTCCTCCTCGGTCAGTTTCCTTGAATAATTGGGAAATACCGAAATCCCACCTAAGGGGTCAATGCGAAAAATGAGTAGTTGGCTCAATTGGCGGAAAAATACTTAGATTGGTTACAGCAGCTTGTGCATTGCGTCGAGTGACCGCTTGTTTCGCAACTAGCTCATCGGAAACCGTTTCGCCATCTCGGTCGATCCAGTTCGATGCCCCACAGCCGGCCAGGAGAACTACTCCCTGATCGGTATGGTCGATCGCCCAGCGAATGGCAGCGACGCGGTCAGGAATCACCTGCACACGGCCTGCAGCGCGACACCCACCCAAGACATCCATAGCAATGGATTGCATCGCAGTGGGAGACATATCCGAAGCAGTCAGCACTATGCGGTTGGCCGATTTCTCGAGAACTTGGCCAAGACGTTGACGCCATTGCACGTCCAGTTTGCTGCTGAGATCAATTACGACCGTGGCCGGCCCTTGATGATGCTGTCGCAAGGCGTGCAGGGCGACCGCAACGCGATCGGGCGTACTTCCCGCATCGACAAAGACGGGGACGTCCACAGCTTGGCGGACGCGTTGCATGCGTCCAGGAATGGCTTCCAGAGACTCGATCCCCGCGATGGCTTCCGGCACCGAGAAATCGAACAACCAGCTCGTAGCGACCGCAGCCAGTGCGGCTCTCGCGATGTGATCGCCAGGCATTTTCAGCGTCAGAGGCATGAGCATGTTGCCGGTCATGGCCAGCAATTGTTGTTCGCCTCCAGAGCGTGACAGACGCTTGGCCCGCACGTGTTGAGCCGCATCGAGGCCATAGCTTACCGCCGCCGCATTGGCCTGGCTTGCCCATTGGGCCGCGCCCGCATCGTCGGCGTTGTACAGCAACATGCCATGAGGTTTGAGACTGCCGCACAGTCGCTGCAGTAGGGTGCGCCATTGCCGTTGGCCGGGGACGCCGCGCCCCTGCCCGGGCCGCATGCCGGTCAGAATCAATAGATCAAATTCCACTCCATCGGCGACGCGTCCCTTGAGCATGGCCGGTGTCAGCTCGACGATCGCTGCAGGCGATCCAGCCAAGTCGGCTGCCTGCATCCACTTGGCCAGCTTTCGCGCCGCCGGTGGTCGAGTTGCAGTGCGGTCACACTCGGTCGAATCGCTCGCACCGAGCGAGGTGTAGTAGGCTACGGCGCCGCCCATGCGTTTCAGCATGGCAGCCACAAAGAGGCTAGTTGTCGTCTTGCCGTGTGTCCCGACGACTCCGATGGTCAGCATGCGTTGGGAAGGGTTGCCTGCCAGTGCATGTGCCACGCGTGCATAGACTTCGGCATTGTTTTCCACCAGGCACTGCGGTACCGAAACCGGTAACAAACGCTCGGCTACAATAGCGACCGCCCCGCGTCGGATTGCCTCCTCGGCTCGGTCGTGCTCGTCGCTGCCAGCGGTATGTTGCGGAATGAAGACATCCCCTGGCTGGCACATGTCGGCACGATTCACGCAGCGATGAACGGTGATATCCTCGGCCCCCACAAAAACAGCTTCCTTCAGAAAGCTGCGGAGCTTGATTGATGCGATAGGTGCAGAACCTGCAGACGAGGATCCCTCGCCAGAATAGGACGTAGACATCAGCGGCCTCCTTGCCACGATCACTAGCGTTACAATGAGCTTTGACCGGTCAGACGCATCCGTTGCGTCCTAGGCCAAAACCGGACGGCAAACACTCGCGTTTGCGAATGCCCGTTCCCTTCAGCTCTAATAGCCTGTTCGCAAATGGTAGGTAGCGTCAATACGAAAACCTATTAAATTCTGTATACCGGCCTACCAAACGCCCTACATTTCCCAGCTATCAATGCTAGCAAAGCATCCTCGCTATTATGGGCTTTTGCTAGCAATTCATTACTTACACGAACACGGCAATCATGGCTTCGAAAGATCTTGACATTGAACAATTGGCGGCATACCTGCACTTGATCCCACAGCAAGTCCAGCGGATGGCCGACCGCGGAAAATTGCCTGGCCGCAAGCTGGGAGGAGCATGGAAATTCTCGGAAGCTGAAGTCCACTCCTGGCTTGAAGAACGCATTGGGGCCAGCGACAACGAGGAACTTACGCAGGTTCAAAAAGTCGTGGACCGCTGGAGCAACGACAAGAAAGAAGTTATCTCGCTTCATCAGCTCCTGCACCCCGAAGCCATCGAAACGCCACTTGCCGCCCGAACGCGGAGCAGCGTCGTCCGCCGCATGAGCGCCCTTGCGGAGCGAACCGGCTACTTGTGGGACGCGGCACAAATGGTCGATGCGGTACTCGCGCGTGAAGAACTGCATCCCACGGCACTCGACAATGGAGTGGCCCTCTTGCACCCGCGCCGCCCACAAAGCTCGATCCTGGCCGAACCGCTGCTAGCCCTGGGGGTCTCTTCACAACCTCTCCCCTTTGGCAATCAAAGTGGGCATTTGACCGATGTCTTCTTTCTCATCTGCTCGACTGACGACCACGTCCATCTCCAAGTCTTAGCGAAACTCTCGCGTCTGCTGTCAGGCACGGGATTCCTGGAAGAATTGCGGCGGTGCGATTCCGCCGCAGAGGCTCATCAATTGCTCAAGCAGCATGAGGAAGCCATGGATGACGCAGAGTGATGCAACGCCTCTCCTCAGCGTCCCAGTCCCAGTCCCAGTCCCAGTCCCAGTCCCAGTCCCAGTCCCAGTCCCAGTCCCAGTCCCAGTCCCAGTCCCAGTCCCCGAGCGAACAACGCAAGGAATCGCGTGTGCCTCCCACTTTGCCCCATTCGCTCAAGATCGCTTGGCTTGGACCTCAGGCTGGAGCCCTAGCGTGGCTCGCCGCACGCCTAAGTGCATCGGTCCCAACTGAAAACTTCCAAACATTTCGAGCTCCCTCTCTCCCGGTGAACGGAATCCAAGGCGGGGCAGGGGGCCAAACGCCCGAGGCTTTGTTCGATGAGCTGATTGCCTCTCAGTTCAACCGTCTGGTACTCGCATGTCCAACGCGAATTGACTACCCATTCACTTGGATCAAAGCACTTCAGGCCGACTATCCAGACCTCCCCTTCGCCGTCGCCACCGACAGTTGGTGGGACGGCTCCCGGCGAACCGGAATAGGAGAGTCAGGACACACCTTGCTGCCTTGGTACCGATGGTGGGATGGTTGGTTCGAGTGGATTTCAGGCGAGAACCCTGCGATTTCCTCCCTACTGCCGCATCCCTCAGCCCCCTACCTTCCTACCTCCAGGATACCGCGACTTGAGCAGGCTCCGGCTGGCATGATTGTGTCCAACTGCCAAGCGACCGGAGAGGCTTGGAGCATGGCGGCCCAGCAGTTGGGCGCTCCGGCCAGCCGGCTTAGCCTCCGGAGTTTTCAACAACGCCATGCGTCTGCGGCCCTCCCAACCGGCGCGGCCCCACCAACCGCAGACATCCGCTGGGTTTTGTGGGATGACAGTTGTTTGAACCTTGGTGATGACGAACGTGATGCACTGCGAGAGTTTTTTCAGTTAACGGCCGCAAACTATCCTGAAGCGGTTCCAATTGCAGCGTTTAGTCTTCCGAGAATCGCAACCTGGAAGATCGCACAATCCGCCGGTGCACGAGAATTGCTCGCCAAACCCAATACGGGTCGGGGGCTGCAGAGGGCATTGCAAGCCTGCTGCATGGGACACTTGAACTCGCCATCGAAGGCAGGTTAGCGGTTGCCAGCCTGCGACACCTCTTCAGCCGCACTGCTGCGAATGTAGTTGGGTGCAAGCGAGTCTGCCGTACTGAACGTATGCGGATGCAAATCTCTGTTTAAGTACTTCTGCCACCCCAATTGCAAGACATCGACGGCCCTTGGGTTCCAGCTCTCCGCTGGAGCCACTTCCAGCTCGGCAGCTTCCTCGGGCTGGTAGTGCTCCAGGCCAGGGCCGCATACGATCCGTCGCTGAAGGGAGGTCGATTCTTGGGTTGGGCCAGCTTCAGTTTGTCTGCAATCGACCTGCCGCAGATCTGCAGGCGGGGGATCTTGGGCCAGGGACCGCCAGGGCTGGGCACGCCAAACCGCTGCGTCGAGGACCTGCGCGGCAGCCAACCGCACCAACCCTGCCGACGCAGGCTGACTCTCGTAGGCGGCGGCGAAGACCTGGCGGCGAAACGCGTTCATGACAGGCAGCAGTAGAACAGGGGGCGCATCCGTTGCAGGAATCCCCTTGGGGTTCACTGGAGCCTTGCCAAGTGCAGTCGCAATTGACCGATCCGTAGAGGCTGCAGTTAGCTGGAGGTGTTGGCGGAAAGCAATGGCCTCCAACGTATCGATCGCCACCAAGGGAATATCCCAGGCCATTCCCAAGGTTTTGGCGGTAGCTAAACCGACTCGGAGTCCTGTAAAAGATCCGGGGCCGTGGGTAACTGACAGGAAATCGGGTTGGCGGATTCCCGCATTTTGCAAGACGTGGCGGACCATGCTGGCCAGTCCCTGGACGCTGCTGAGCGCTGGCGGCGTCTCAAGCCAGAGTGGCGGATCGAGGCTATCAAGCTTGGCAACCGCGACGCTGCACGTAAAGCCGGAGCATTCCAAGGCCAAATTCCAGGTCGACATGTCCCAATTCTCTATTCTGGCTGGCGAAAAGTGTATGCGCCTTTCGGGCGGTCCCTCGGGCATTTACAATGAAGGAATCGGTCGCACGTCGCCGAGGAATAGGAATTGTGATGCTCAGCCCCGCATCGAACAACCGCCCTAGTTGGTTGCGCACGAAGAGGTAGACTCTTATCCGCAGCCAGCCAGTTAGGGTGCGCAGGCACCTTTATTGACTCCCCCTAAAACCAGAGTACCGGAGAGGCCTGTGCGACAAGCACTAATTAGCGACATTCACGGCAATCTTGAAGCATTGACGGCCGTCCTAGCGGATATTCAATCCAAGAATGTCGAACGCATCGTCTGCTTGGGTGATATTGTGGGCTACGGTCCCAATCCTTGCCAATGCCTCGACCAGATCATGCAGAAGAGCGCCTTAACGATTCTGGGCAATCATGATCAAGCTGCACTTTTTGATCCAGAGGGATTCAACCCGGTCGCACTACGGGCGATTTACTGGACGCGGGATGAACTGGATCGTGGCCCAGGCCCGGCCGCGGCAATCAATCGCCGCTGGGACTTTCTCAGCGAACTGCCTAAATCCCACCTGGAAGGCGATATTCTGTATGTGCACGGCTCTCCACGTGACGCCACGAACGAGTACGTCTTTCCCGAAACGATCTATGACCAAGCGCGCATGAAGGTCCTATTTGACCGAGTCCCCCGTCTGAGCTTTCAAGGCCACACCCACATGCCTGGAGTCTTCACGACCGAGGGGGAGTTCATCCCGCCAGAGGATTGCGACTATAAATTCCCTCTGTCCGAGGAGAAACTGATGATCAACGTCGGCTCCGTGGGGCAACCGAGAGATGAAGACCCTCGCAGCTGCTACGCGATCTTGGACGACCAGCAAAACGTCGTCGAATTCTTTCGGGTGGACTATGACATCGAAAAAACGATCGAGAAAATCTATGGAATTCCCGATCTAGACAACATGTTGGGCGATCGCCTACGTGGCGGTCGGTAGTCCTCCCTTCAGCCCCAATCCTAATTCGCCTCGATGGTGACGGAGCCCAATGTGCGTCGAGCTATAGTCAGTGACATCCACGGCAATTTGGAAGCCTTAAAAGCTGTGCTCGCTGACATTCAAAGCCAAAATTGCGAACAAATCATCTGCTTGGGGGATATTGTGGGCTATGGCCCCGAGCCCCAAGCCTGCATTGATGCGGTGCGAGAGTTCGATGCGACGATTCTAGGAAACCATGATTTAGCCGCATTGTTCGACCCAGAAGGCTTTAGCAATGCTGCCGAACAGGCCATCATGTGGACTCGCCAGCAGATCGAAGCCGGGGATTCCCCCGAGGCTTGCTACCGGCGTTTGCAGTTCTTAGCCCACCTGCCCAGAACGCGTCGGGAGGGCTCGCTGATGTTCGTTCATGGCTCAGTCCGCAACCCGGTCAATGAATACGTTTTCCCGGAAGACGTGTACAACCGGCGGAAGATGGAAAAGCTGTTTTCGATGGTCCAACGCATCTGTTTCCAAGGCCACACCCACGTTCCCGGCGTCTTCACCCCGGACATGACCTTCCTGCGACCGGAGGATTTAGACCACCGCTATCGCACTGGGGACGAGAAAATCATGGTCAACGTGGGCTCTGTGGGGCAACCCCGCGACGGCGACTGGAGAAGCTGTTATGCCATTTTCGATGATCCCTGGCTCGAATTCCGCCGTGTCGAATACCCCTTGGACACGACGATTCAAGCGATCTACGACATCCCGGAGCTCGACAATTTCCTAGGGGATCGGTTGCGCGAGGGCCGCTGAGCGACCGCGCCTCGCCAGCTGCCAAGCTCTAGTCTGTTGCATTCGCTTTGCCGGTACTGCACAATGAAGTACTGCTCTCCTGGGTATCACTTCTTATCCGCCCGCAATTGGGTGCACAGCATAGGTCCCCGAAAAGAAGATGGCGAAAATTACTCTCCGTGTGATATCGGGCGTGGATCGCGGCAAAACCTTTCATGAGCTTGCCCCTCCGATCACCATTGGTCGCGAGGATGGGAACGTCGTTCGACTCAATGACGAGCGAATCAGCCGTTACCACGTCAAGGTCCAGGAAGATGATGGGCGGCTGGTCATCACCGACTTGGATAGCACCAATGGCACCCGCATCAATGGGCATGCCTGCAATCTCAAGATATTGCGTTATGGAGATACCATCTCGGTCGGCAGGAGTGTATTGCTAGTCGGATCCCGTGAGCAAATTGCAGATTTGTTCGACGCGGCCGAAGCCGAGAAACTCGACGATGGGAGTGGATCGGGAAGTGGTGTTGACGAAGACTTCGACCTGAGCACTGGCTTGGCAGCTCCCAAATCCTCGCACCTCTCCAGCCATGAAATCCGCTTACCCCTCGGCTTGTCCGCCGTCCAGTCTGCCGAATTGCGTGAACTTCTGGACTACATCCATGCTGGCATGCGAAGCGTGCTGGAGCATGCGTCGAGCGATGAACACGAGAATCGCGTCCAAATTGACGTTCGAGCTTGGCAAAACCTGCTGGTGACTCAAAGCGAGATCTCGCAGCTCATCCGGGCCATCGAGGACCCTGAAGTCAACGAGCGGCCTCAGCCCTAGCGTTGCATCTCAGCGGCAATTCAGCGGCGTGGCCGCAGCAGCGCGTTCCCTATCAGCTGCGAAACTGGAAACCGGTGTTCGCCCCCAAGGCTCCATTGCAGTGCGCAGCCAGCCTGCGTTGGCAACGAGCGTCACCTTCATCGCGCCAGACGCTCTTTCCGCCTTGGCTAACGCGAGAGAAGTACCAGCAGGTAGTACTGCGCCACGTAGATGCTCAACGGAAATCTGCCGATCCACTCCAACCCCCGCAGATGCCATTGCGGGCGGGCAATCCCCAGCGCGATGAGCAGCGTTGCGGGCAGGACAAACCAGAGCACATACCGCGAGGGCTCCGAGACGACCAGTGCAGCCACCGTCAGCACGATTCCTGTGGCAATCGCGACTCGGAGCCCTCCGCAGCGCAGAATCACGCCTTGGGCAACGCAGCCGGCCACGATGCTCAAGGGAAAATCAAACACCGCCTGCGATGCATCCCAGGAAAAAAGGAAGGGAGCTAGCACCAAGGGGACGAAAAAGAGTTTCAGTCCGACAATTCCCACGTAGCACACCAGCAAGCTTGCCAAGATCTCCAGTTTGCCATACAGCGTATAAAACAGGACGTTGGTGACCACCGTCGCGGCACCTATTTGCAGCAACCGCTCCCAATGGACGCGCCGCGATCGAGCGAGGAAGTAGCCCATCAAGATGCAAAACAGGGGCATGCTCAGGCGGGTGACCATACGGACATTGGACGGTTCAATGTTCATATTAAAAAACAAATCGCTGGCATGATCTACCACCATCAGGGTAATGGCCAGCCCACGCAGCGTATCGAGGCAGCGATTTCGAAGGGGGACAGTTTCGGGCGCTGAAGCTTTCTTTGTTTTTTTCGTTTTCTTTGGCATCTTCAGGCTGTTTTACTGGCCTCAATTGGGCATTAAAGAAGTCAAGGCCATTCGAACGGTCTGCAAAATCTGCGACACTAGAGTGCATTCACACTCTGGAAGGATACGGTTATGAGCGGAAATTTTGTACACCTACATTGCCACAGCCACTACAGCTTACTGGATGGCGCCAGCTCTGTTAGCAAACTCATTGATCGGGCAAAGAGCCACGGGATGAATGCCTTGGCATTGACCGACCATGGCAATTTGCATGGCGCGCTTGAATTCTACAAGAAATCGAAAGCGGCAGGGATCAACCCCATTATCGGCTACGAGGCCTACATTGCCCCCGGCAGCCGGCATAGTCGGGGCGACGCCTCCAGCTCGAAATCTGCCGCCTATCACCTCACCCTGCTCGCGCAAAACCGAACCGGCTTTAAGAATCTGGTCAAATTAGCGTCGCTCGCTTCGCTGGAAGGCTTTTACTTCAAGCCACGCATCGACCGCGAGTGCTTGGAAGCCCACAGCGAGGGAATCGTGTGCCTCAGTGGTTGTGTCTCCAGCGAATTTTCGCGAGCCATCCTCAACAATAAAGATGCGGATGCTGCTGAGAAGCAAGCCATCGAAATCGCTCAGTGGTTTCACGGCGTATTCGATGACCGTTATTACATCGAAATCATGAACAACCATTTGGAGATTCAACGTCTGCAATTGGAGGGCGCCGTCAACATTGCCAACAAGATTGGCTTGCCACTGGTGGCCACCAGTGACGCCCACTATGCCGATAAGGAGGATGCAGAGATTCAAGACGTCTTGCTGTGCATTAACACCGGCAAGTTCCGCACCGATTCGGCTCGGATGAAAATGGAGGGGAACCAATTCTACCTACGCTCGCCCGAGGAGATGTACGCGAGTTTCCCAGGCCTGGAGAGCGCCGTGGCGCGCAGCCAGGAGATTGCCAACACGGTAGACATCGATTTGGAACTCGGCAATCGCTACTTCCCCAAGTACGACGTCCCACCGCAGCAGACGGCAGACGAGTATCTTCGCGAGCTCTGCACGCTGGGGCTCAAGGATCGCTACGCCGGCAACGAGGAGATGCTGCCCGGTGGCGAACTCTCGCAAGTCGTCCAAGACCGCTTGGATCGCGAACTGGGGGTGATTCAAAAACTCGGTTTTGCCAATTACTTCTTGATCGTGTGGGACTTTGTGCGCTACTCGCGCGAGCAGAAGGTGCCCGCCACGGCGAGAGGTAGTGGGGTGGGGGCCCTGGTCTGCTACGCGCTCTACATGAGTCACGTCTGTCCCATCAAATACGACTTGCTCTTCGAACGCTTCCTGGATGAAAGCCGACTGGAAGCGCCCGATATCGACATTGACTTCTGCAAGGACCGCCGACTCGACATCGTGCAATACGTGCGCGACAAGTACGGAGAGGACAATGTTGCTCAAATCGGAACCTTCGGCACCCTGGCAGCCCGCGCAGCGATCAAGGATGTGGGTCGCGCTCTCGGTATCCCGTTGATGCGGGTGAACCAAATCACCGAGATGGTGCCGGACGAGCTAAAAATTACGATTAGCAAGGCACTCGAAAAGAACATTGAGCTCAAAGCAGTCTACGACTCGGACCAAGAAATCCAAGAACTGCTCGATATCGCGATGAAGCTGGAGGGCAACGCCCGCAACGTGGGGACCCACGCCGCGGCCGTCGTGATCGCGGATGAACCACTCACCGAATACGTACCGCTCAGCCGCGTATCGGGCAAGACCGACATCATCACCCAATGGTCTATGAATGATGTCGAGGACGCGGGCCTACTGAAGATGGACTTCTTGGGCCTAAGAAACCTGACGATCCTCGCCAAAGCGGTGGAGATCATCCAGGAAACGACCGGCGAAGAGATTGACATTCTCAAGTTTCCACTGGATGACAAACCTACCTTTGCCTTGCTCCAACGCGGCGAGACCAAAGGGGTCTTCCAACTCGAGAGTGGCGGTATCCGTGACCTTTTGCAGCGGATGAAGCCCGACAAGTTTAGCGACATTATCGCGACCAATGCGCTCTACCGACCTGGGCCACTCGAAGGCGGAATGGTCGACGACTTTGTCGCCGTGAAACACGGACGCAAAGAGGCGATCTACCTGCATCAGGTACTGAAGGACATCCTGGAAGAAACCAACGGAGTGATGGTTTACCAGGAACAGGTGATGCGGATCCTCAACCGCCTCGGAGGGATCCAACTGGCCAGTGCCTACACCTGTATTAAGGCCATTAGTAAGAAGAAAGAGGCGTTAATTGCACAAAACGAAGCCAAGTTCCTAGAGGGAGCGACCGAAAAGGGACTCACCGCTAAACAAGCCCAAGAACTGTGGGACATGATCCTCAAGTTTGCTGGCTACGGCTTCAACAAGAGTCACTCCACTGCATACGCCCTGGTAGCCTACCAAACCGCATACTTAAAAGCGCATTATCCGGTTGAGTTCATGGCGGCACTCCTCTCCGGAGACATCCAGGGACGCAATTTCAAACGCAAGGATTCGCTCGTCGAACACCTTGAAGATTGCGATCGCATGGGGATTAAAGTGGTCCCCCCCGACGTTAACACCTCCTTTGTCGATTTTGCGGTCCGCGATGGCCAAATCCGCTTTGGCCTCTCAGCCATCAAGGGATGCGGCGGCGCTTCGGGCGAAACCATCGTGGCCATCCGGGAAAGGGATGGTGAATTCACTAGCATCTTTGACTTCTGCGAGCGCGTCGATCCGTCGGCTTGCAATCGAGCCACCATTGAAACGCTGATCAAAGCCGGCGCCTTCGATTCGCTGGGGGTGTTCCGCTCTCAACTAATGGCAGTGGTTGAGAAAGCCATCCAAGCAGGTGCCTCCGCGTTGGCCGACAAAAAGAGTGGCCAGATGAACTTTTTCGAAGAGATGCAAGAACCCGATCAAGCTGGGCCTGGAATCAGTGAAAGCCTGCCCGATATCCCTGAATTGCCAGACAAGACCAAACTGTTCATGGAGAAGGAAGTGCTGGGAATGTTCCTCTCGGCGCACCCCATGGAAGAATACAAGCAGATGCTCAGTACCTTCTGCTCACACACCACCCTGCAATTGAAGGATGTGAAAGACCGGAGCGAAGTCATCGTTGGCGGGATGATCTCCTCCATCAAACTGGCCAATACGAGGAATCCCAAGCCCGGTGCCCCCAGCAAATATGCGAACTTTGACCTCGAAGACCTCGAAGGCGCAGCCCGCTGCATTTGCTGGCCCGACGGCTACGAAAACCTCGGCCATCTCATCGTGCCCGAGTCGGTAGTCATCATGCGGGCGACGGTCGACAAGCGAGGGGGCGCCGACGACGTCAACCTGCTGGCCAACGAAATCATCCCCATTGAAGAGGCCAATGAACGCTTTACTGCAGGGATTCGCATCCACATCGACCAAAATCATCACGAAGAAGAAGAGATCCCCAAACTCAATGAAATCCTGAGAGGATACCCAGGCTCGATGGAAGTTCTCATCGCCTTGAAACTACTCTCCGGCGATATGGTGCAACTCAAGAGCAAACGCCACCGAGTCAGTATCACCCCCGAATTAAGGGGAAGGCTGAACGATCTCCTCGGTACCGAAAGCCACCGTCTGATGGTTGCTCCTCCCAAACCACGACAGAATCAAGGAGGAGGCCGTCGCGGGCGAGATAATTAAGCTACGTTTTGATGCAAACCTACCGCTTTTGTTGCCTTTCGGCTCAAGAGCAATTAGTCTCATATACAGCTAGTCGTTCAAACGCTCCGGCGTTCGGATCAGATCTTCTCGACCTAAGGCAAAATATACGATGCATCGCCTTTTCAATTCACTTCCCTCGGCTGTTGGTGTGTTTATTGCTGTGGCGATGTTGGCGAGTTCCAACATGGCGCTCGCCAATAATGGCACTGCCAATAACGGCACCGCCAATAACAATACCACCGGAGGTACCACCGCAGCGGCTGGTGTGGAGATTGACCCTCAAGGGGTTCTCCGAATCCTCCAAGCCGACCCGCGGGTTACCATGGCTCGCTTGCATGCCGCTCGCCAGGGCTTGCCTCCCAACTTGGCTCGTCCTTCCAAAATGCGGAAAGTCTCGCTGAATCGGCTGGAAGCAGCCGTTGCCAAGTCGCTCGCCGAGGGAGAAAGCCTTTCAACCGAGATGATTACGCTGGCCGGCATGACCCGCCTTGAATACGTGTTCTTTTATCCCGAATCCGGCGATATCGTGCTAGCTGGCCCCGCTGAGGGGTTCGGCCAGGATGCGGTTGGACGTTTGGTAGGCGTCAACTCGGGGCATCCCTGTCTCTTGCTAGACGATCTCATCGTCGCTCTGCGGGCTTTCTCGCCTACCGGCGACAAGGCCAACACGATCAGCGTTTCGATCGATCCCACCCAAGAAGGTTTGGCCCGGATGCAGCAAACCCTGCAGCAACTCGGTGGCACCTTCAACCAGAGAAACATCCCACTGATCGTTAACAGCCTGCGCGAGAGCCTGGGATTGAACGACGTGACCATTAAAGGCATTCCTGCCGGCACGCACTTTGCCCACGTCCTGACCGAAGCCGATTACCGCATGAAGTTGATCGGAATTGGTCTGGAAGCTCCCCCGGTTCCCATGTCGACCTACGTCTCACGGTTGACGACCGCCATGACCTCCACCAACGCTTTGGTGCGGTGGTATTTTGTGCCCGACTATGAAGCGATCGCCACCAGTGAAGATCGTCACGCCATGAAAATGGTCGGCCAAGGATTGAAGCTGGTGGGTGAAGACGAATTGGTGGGCCAAGACGGAACACGCAAGTCTTCAGGCCGAGGTGCCAATCGCGCCAGCCAAGCCTTTACGACCGATTTTACCAAGAAGTTTCGCCTCATCTCCGAGGTCAATCCCGTCTACAGCCAGCTTCGCAACCTAGTTGACATGTCCATCGCGGCAGCCTTTATCCAACAGCAGGATTTCTACGGTACGTCCGGCTGGGACCTGGGAGTTTTCAGTAGCGAAGATGGCTTGGCCGTCGAAACGCTGCCCGCCCCTCGTCAGGTCGAAACGGCGATCAACGCAGTCATGAAGGGAAGTCGTCTGATCACTCCCATTGGCGGTGGTGTCACAATTCAAGCCCGCAAGGCCCTGGATGCTGAGAACGTGACCGCCGATACCACAGGAGAGATTGGTAAGCTGCGTGAGCAGACAAGCTTGGAAGGCTTGGACGACAGCCAATGGTGGTGGGACTAGTTCCCAGACCAATTTTTCCCAGCAGGGAAGATTCAAGATAACCAAACGGTTCGCAACCTACCACGGGTTGTGGGCCGTTTTTTATTGCACCAACGGTTGCATGTCATTGCGTGCTGAACCTGAGAATGGGGCGGGGAAGGCTACGTGCAGGTGAGGCGAAATGGCGTGACGTGTCTGACGTGTCTGACGTGTCTGACGTGACGTGATGTGACGTGATGTGACGTGATGTGATGTGATGTGATGTGATGTGATGTGATGTGATGTGACGCGACGTGGCAGAGAGAATGAGAGAGCAGTCGGTAGCCGAGTCATCGCTCGTCCGACTGGGGAGCCACTGCCGATGCCATTGCCCGCGAGCCCAATCCGCTGCTGCCTCGAGAAATGCGGCCTTACCTGAGACGGTATGCTCAACCTGACAGGACCAAGCGCAAGAACCAGTCCTGTTGGCCCGTTAAGCGGCCTGCCCCACGAAGCCCCCTTGCGGGAAGGGGTTCACTTAGAGAGAACTGGCAGATCGCACTCAGCGTGTATCTGCGACCGGCTTATTGGATACGTTAAGGGAGAGTTGGGAGCAGCCTCAAGGACCGATCAAGCCACTCTTTACAGCCCAGACGGCAGCCGCGGTACGATCGGTTGAATCTAGTTTGCGGAGGATGTTCTGCACATGCTCTTTAACCGTTTCCACGCTGATCGTCAGAGACGTTCCTATTTCCTTGTTGCTCAATCCCAGCGCAATGTGCCGCAGTACTTGCAGCTCGCGGTTGGTGAGTGGGACATCCTTGGAATCGGAACGATCTTTGCGTTTCTCCATGGTCGCTTGGACACGTCGAAGAATGCTCGTCTCAGTCGGCAATTCCTTCTGAGCAGCGCGTTGGATGGCATCCAAGACTTCAATTCGGGATGAATCTTTGAGGATGTAATCGGTCGCTCCCAAAGCGATCGCACGTGCCACATAGGTTGGGTTGTCGTATGTGGACATCATGACAACGGAGACTTCAGGCGCCTTAGAGCGGATCTGCTCCAGAGCCGATAGGCCATCCTCAGTTCCCAGTCGCACATCCAGCAACACGACGTGTGGCCGGACTTGTTCGGTCAGCGTAACGGTTTCTTCGACGTTTCCTGCCAGCCCAACGATTTCCACTTCGCTGCCGCCGAGCAGGGTGCCAATGCCGCTCCGAACCACTTCATGGTCGTCTGCTACTAGTACTTTAATACTCACTGCTTTGTTCCAGTCCTGTTAGAAATTGCCCTTACCCCCTGTACAACGCCACCGATGGGTTCTGGATGGTGACCATTAGTAATGGTATCTAGCAATATCGTTTTGTATGTGGCTATTCTCTTCACAAGCTTACCCAACCACTAAATCCGCGGCATACCGCATCAGTAGAACAGAGATTTAGCAGCCTAAAAAGGCCCATTAAGCCTGTCGAGCCCCCCGATAAGGAATTGAGGGTGACAATTAGCGTCAATTTTGCACCACGTTGCCGAAATGCAACGAAATAATTTGCTTGAGGACGAGGCGCGACCTACATAACTCTATGTCACGATCAGCCCTATTGCAGTGGATACTCCCCCAATATACCTGAACCCTCCCTGTTTTTCGACCGGAAACCATGCCCAATCGCAACCTTCTCATTATTGACGATGATCAATGGCTACTCGATTCGATGCAAGATTGGCTATCGGGACAGGGTTTTAGCGTGGTCTGCGCCACGAGTGTTTCCGATGGACAACGCTTGTTGCAAAAGCAGCGGCCAGATCTGTGCCTGGTGGACGTCAATCTCGACGGTCCCGATGGCTTCGAACTCCTGAGCTGGTGCAAGCAGAAGTCCATTGACACCCCCATTGTGATGATGTCGGGCTACGCGGCTCCCGACTCGGCCGTTGAAGCAGTAGCAGCGGGCGCGTTTGATCTGCTCACCAAGCCAATCATCGACCAGGAGCTGCTCACAACTCTCTGCCGCGCGGCGGATCAAAAGCAGATCGTCGAAGAAAACCAAAGACTGAAACACGAGCTCGACCGACGCTCGGGTTTGGAAAACATCCTCAGCCATGACCCGCGAATGGTGGAGATCTTTGATGTAATCAACAGCGTCGCTGATACGAAAGCGACGATCCTCATCACGGGTGAAAACGGGACAGGTAAGTCGATGATTGCCCGTGCGATTCATCGCCGAAGCAGTCGCAAGACGCGGCCATTTGTCGAAGTCGCCTGTGGTGCGCTGCCTGATAACCTGCTCGAGTCAGAGCTATTCGGCCACACCTCGAATGCCTTCACGGGTGCCAATACAGCCAAGATTGGAAAATTCCAGCACGCAGATACAGGCTCGATCTTTCTCGACGAGATTGGTACTTCGTCGGTTGCCATGCAAATCAAACTGCTGCGTGTATTGCAAGAGTTTCAATTCGAAGCGGTCGGGGGCAATGAAACCATTGCAGTCGATACCCGTTGCATTTTGGCAACCAATGAAAACCTTGAGCAAGCGGTAGCCGAGGGGAAGTTCCGCCAGGATCTGTACTACCGCATCAACGTCATTCACATCGAACTGCCGGCGCTCCGCGAGCGAACATCAGACATCCCCTTGCTCATCGAGCATTTCCTGCAGAAGTCCCTGCGAGAGGTAACCAAAGAGGTCGACGGCTTCACCGACGAAGCCGTGGAAACCATGATGGGATACGCTTGGCCGGGAAATATTCGAGAATTAGAGAATGTGGTCCAACGCGCCGTGCTTCTAACCAAGACGCGCGACATCGGCATCGACCTCCTCCCATCCGCCCTACTCAGTGCGTCAACGCCGCGCCATAACCTATGCTCGATCACCAAGGGACAAACGCTACGCGAAGCCCTGGAAGGCCCAGAGCGACAGATCATCCTCGATGTCTTGCGGGCCAACAGCTTCAGCCGAAACCTGACCGCTGAGCAGCTGGGAATTAATCGCACCACGCTGTATAAGAAGATGAAGCGACTGGGTATCGAAGGCTTGCAGTTCCAAGACTAGCTTCGAATACGGCGTGGCGTCCTCTCTCCGGCAGGGCGTCCGTCACTCTCTTTCTTCTCGGGCGTTCCCGCAGGGGCCCAAGCAACTTAAGGCCCTGGAATCTGACGCGAAACGAGCGGCTTGGGCTGCATCCAAGCGGAGGCCAATGGCGGTTGTGCCCCCTCAGCTCCCGCACGTCCCCCGCCTCAAGTCGAGGTAATTCAGGTCGATTGCCAGGCGAGCCGCTCCGGGAGACCACCGACGGCTACTTTTTCAGTTGCGTTGTGGGCTTTATAATCCCTTTCGATTGATCGCTGGATATCGCCGCGACACCTTCACACTCGCCTCCTGCGCGAGCTCTCTCGACTGGATAGTCCCACAATGAAGATACATGAGTACCAGGGCAAACAGCTCTTTCGCAACGCATCGGTTCCCGTGCTCGACAGCCATGTTGCCCGCACTCCCGATGAGGCAGCTGCCGCATTTAAGGCATTAGGGGGAGCTATTGCGGTCGTCAAAGCCCAAGTCCACGCAGGGGGACGCGGCAAGGGAACGATTATCGGCCAGGAAGAGCAGCGTGGCGTTCAACTGGTAAAATCGGCCGAAGAAGCTGCCTCAGTCGCCAAGAATATGTTGCACAACCGCTTGGTGACCATCCAAACCGGCCCCGAAGGCGCCTTGGTCAACCAAGTCATCGTCGAAGCGGGCTGCGACATCGAGCGGGAACTCTATCTCGGAATCGTGCTGGATCGAGCCACTGCCATGCCAGTCCTGATGGTCAGCAGCGAGGGGGGGGTCGAGATTGAAAAGGTCGCCGAGGAGTCTCCCGAGAAGATTTTTCGCGAGAACTTCCACCCCGCCGTGGGTCTGCACAGTTTTCAGGTCCGAAAACTCTGCAAAAAACTCGGAATCACCGGTCCCGCCGCCCGGGCCGCAGACCACTTCATGAAGAGCCTCTGCCGATTCTACGTCGATCTTGATTGCTCCATGGCCGAGATCAACCCGCTCGTCATCACCAAGTCGGGTGAGATGATTGCGTTGGATGCCAAAATCACGTTTGATGACAATGCTCTGTTCCGCCATCCAGAGATCAAAGAGCTGAGAGATCTCAACGAAGAGGAGCCAGCCGAAGTACGCGCGGGCAACGCGGGACTCTCCTACGTCAAGCTCGACGGTACGATCGGTTGCCTGGTCAACGGTGCCGGGCTAGCCATGTCAACCATGGACATTATCAAGTACCACGGTGGAAAGCCTGCCAACTTTCTAGATGTCGGAGGAGGTGCAACGACGCAACAAGTTGTGGAAGCCTTCAACATCATTCTGTCGGATCCCAATGTCAAAGCTGTGCTGGTCAACATCTTCGGTGGCATCGCCCGCTGCACCACCATTGCCACCGCAGTCATCGAAGCTTCGAAGGAAATCGGCATCACCATCCCCTTGGTCGTCCGACTGGAAGGAACCGAAGTCGAAGAGGGCAAGAAGATGCTGGCCGAGAGCGGACTAGCCATGATCACTGCCGATGACTTGACTGACGCAGCCAAGAAGGTTGTCCAAGCCGCTGCCGCAGTTGCAGGTTAACCCCTGCAGGTCTCGGTCCCTTGATTTCCTTCCCCCCCATCCCAAAACACTTCATTTGCAGTTGAATCCGTTATGAGCATTCTGATCAATAAAGATACGAAGGTGCTGTGCCAAGGCATCACTGGCAGTGCTGGTCTTTTCCACACCACCGGCTGTGCAGCCTATGGCACTCAAATGGTCGGTGGCGTTACGCCGGGCAAAGGTGGTCAAACCGCTGCCGGCTTGCCGGTGTTTGATACGGTCGAAGAGGCCGTTCAGGCAACCGGCGCCAATGCCACCATGATTTTTGTCCCCCCACCGTTCGCCGCCGATGCTATCCTGGAAGCCATCGATGCTGGCATCGAAGTCATCGCCGCAATTACCGAAGGCGTGCCCGTTCTCGACATGGTGGAAGTCTACCGCCGCGTCCGTGCCAGCAACTCGGTCCTGATCGGGCCAAACTGCCCCGGGCTAATCACCCCCGGTGAATGCAAGATCGGAATCATGCCGGGATACATTCACAATCCGGGCAAGATCGGCATCATCAGCCGCAGCGGTACGCTTACCTATGAGGCGGTCTGGCAAACGAGCAACCTGGGACTTGGACAATCCACCTGCGTGGGATTGGGCGGAGACCCGATTGTCGGCACCTCCTACATCGACTTGCTGAAACTCTACCAAGCCGACGATCAAACCGAGGCGATCCTCATGATTGGTGAAATCGGTGGAAATGCTGAAGAAGAGGCGGCCGAGTTTATCAAGGCGCACGTGACCAAGCCGGTTGCATCCTTCATCGCTGGCGCAACCGCACCTCCAGGAAAACGGATGGGACACGCCGGTGCGATCATCTCCGGTGGTAAGGGGACTGCAGCCGAAAAGCAAGCGGCACTTGAGGCGGCTGGAATCGTCGTTGCACCGTCGCCCGCAGACATGGGACAAGCGATCCAAGAAGCCATCCGTCGCGCTAGCTAGAACCGGCTTCCCAGTGGAAGAGTGAAAGCTATCGAATGCCGAGTCGAAACGCTCGCAAGTGGAAGACGACTTCTGCTCGCGAGCGCTTGTGGTTCACCAGAGCTGGGCATTCGTGCTGGCTGCCGGACGCATGAACCTCACCAAAGACATTTTGTCATCGCCGCTCCAGGAAGTTCCGCCACAGCTAGCTAGCGCATTGTCAAAGCTTAATTTTCGGGTTGCCCGGAAAAAAGTGTCCGACACCAAAAGTGCAAAGCACCCGAAGGGCCGTTCCGGCTTTTGGTGTCGGACACTTTTTTCCGAACTCGCTAGGAAAATCGGCAATCCAGCGAGGCATGCCATGGCCCTTTCGGAAAACTCATCACCGGTGTCAGCATTTGCTCCACTGCCAGAGCACCGAGCACAACGCGTCGCCTGCATCCAAAGAGTTTTGAATCAGAGCTTTGCCATAGCCTATGCATGCACGCGAGGCCTGAGGCCTCAGGCCTCGGCCATTTTGCGACTGCGGCGCATGATCACCAGTGCCACCACGATAGCGGTAACGTGTAGCCCTGCCGCCAAAAAGAATGGGGCGCCCGGCAGTTCGCCGATAGGGTTCTGGATCCCCTTTGAAAACACGTTCGTGAACATGACTGGTCCCAGCATACCAGCGATCCCCATGAGGCAGCTGTTGGCGCCCTGCAATTGCCCCTGTTCCGAAGCATTCACTCGGCGAGTCATCAGGCCTTGAATGGCGGGAGAAAAATAGCCGACAAAGGCGAAGACGGGAATTGCTGCCCAGAACATGCCGCCCGTCGCGGCTAGCCCGTAGATGCTATAGCCGATACCGCCACAAATCAGGGCGATAAACAGCATCCGCCACTCTCCCAGCTTGGCCGCTGTTCTTCGCACCACAAAGCCTTGCATGACGACGCTCATGATTCCGACGACAGTCAGCGTCAGTCCAATCGTTTTTGGCGTCCAGGCATAGCGGTGTTCCGTGTACAGCACGAACACGTTGGACAGGACTTGGTGGGCCAATTGATAGATGAGCAAGACGCTGGCCAAACCGAGCAATTCGGCATGGGAGCGAAGCAACTTCAATGCGCCCAACGGATTGGCTTTCTTCCAGGAAAATTTAGAGCGATTTTCAACCGCCAGGGATTCTGGCAGAATGAAGTAGCCGTACAAGGCATTGAGCAGGGTCAAGCCGGCCGCAAACCACAGTGGTAACCTCAAACCATACTCCCCCAGCCCTCCTCCCACGGCTGGCCCGACGACGAAGCCGATCCCCCAGGCTGCGCCAATCAGGCCGAAGCTAGCGGCGCGTTTCTCTGGAGGGGTGACATCCGCAATATAGGCACCTGCGGTGGAGAAGCTGGCTGCCATGATCCCGGAGAGCGCGCGCCCCACAAAAAGCCAAACAATGTTGGGAGCCACCGCCATCAGCACATAATCCAATCCCAGGCCAAAGCAGGAGATCAGAATGACCGGCCGACGTCCAAATTGGTCCGAAATCGCGCCCATTAGCGGAGAGAAGAGGAACTGCATCAAGGCCCACAAGGTACCGAACCAGCCCACGTAGACGGCTGCCAGTGCCAAGTCGTTCTGCAGGAACTCCTCCTTGATCATGGTGGGCAGCACAGGGATGATCAGCCCCAAAGACAACACATCCAACAAGACGGTGATGAAAATGAAAATGACCGCTGCTCGGCGTGGAGGCTGATTCGCGGGCGTAGTCGCCGGGGTGTCGGTGTGGGAACTCAAGTGGGTTTTCCTAACTATATCGCACGTCGAAAACCTGCGAAAACGTATTTTACGATCTCAATGCAAGACGCATCAACGACGCGTCCGAGGGCTGATTAGAACAGTTTTTCATCCCAAATATCTTGCGGCAGAACACTACCCGGGCTGCGGAAGCTGCCGAGAAGTCAACAAGGAGTAAACACTCTCATATTTTTGGCTGGTTTGAGCGATGACTTCGGGCGGAAGTGCAGGGGGGGGGCTATTGCGATCCCAGTCGGATTCCATCAACCATTCGCGTACAAACTGCTTATCGAAAGACAGCTGCGACCGCCCCGGCGTGTAGGAATCGGCCGGCCAGAACCGTGAACTATCGGGGGTCAGGACTTCATCAATCAAGATCAAGCGATCGTCAGACCATCCCCACTCAAACTTCGTATCCGCAATAATAATACCCTTGGACTCGGCCCACTGGGCCCCTTGCCGGTAGACATCCAAGCTCTTCTCTCGAAGTTCCGTGGCCAGTTCGAGACCAATATCGGCAGCCATCGTCTCAAAGGAAACATTCTCATCGTGCCCCGCTTCGGCTTTCGTCGCGGGGGTAAAGATGGGTTCTGGCAAGCGATCGCATTGTCGCAGTCCAGCAGGCAGGGGGACCCCACAGACCTTACCTGTCTGCTGATACTCTAGCCATCCCGAGCCCTCCAAGAAGCCACGCACGACGCATTCATAGGGCACCACCTGTGCTTTTTTTGTGACCATTACCCGGTCCGCTAACTCGGCGCGTTGCTCCCCAGTCACATCCAGATCGGCAGGCAGGTCCGTGGACAGCAAGTGGTGCTCGACCTGCAGCCGCTCGAACCAGAAACGACTAATTTGGGTAAGCACAACACCCTTGCGAGGGATTCCCCCGGGCAGAATCCAATCGAAGGCACTGATTCGATCCGTACTGACAATCAGTAGAGAGGTTCCCAGGTCATACACATCGCGCACCTTCCCCTGCCGACGAGGATAGTTTAAGGCGGTCGAGACTACTGCCGATTCGCTGCCCATCGAAAAGCTCCTATCAAAATCTTGATCATGCCTTTTGTTTTATTGAATCAATTGCCATGTTGCTGTAGATTCGCCATTCCTGCACCGCAACCATTGATAACTGATGTTTTGAAAGCCGCTCCCGCATGGGTGACTTGCACTTCCATACTTCCCAAGCTGAGGAGTTCGATCCTCGCGTATGGAACACCGCCTACCTAACCGGGATCGAGGGAATTCCTTGGCATTGCCACCACCGCCTGCAAGGCGAACAGTTTAGCATCGGTAGGGAAATTGACGAGTCAGGCAAATTAAACATCGTGTGGCCCACCACCGCTTTGGGCAATGTTTGCTTGGCAACCACGAGTTTGCGACTTTCTCCCAAGCTTTACAACTTGGGGGTGGAAGTCGCCCGTGGAACCGTCCACCAACTCAAAAATCAAGCCTACGAGTGGCAGCGCATCGGCCTTAAATTTCCCGATGGCTTCTTGCCGCTCGCCGACCAGGCTCTCGATTACTTGCTGCAGGGCTTGACCGCTCCCGCCCAATCAAAGCAGCAACATACGCACGCTCAGAACGCCATTGACCAATCCCTGCAGGCGTCCGTCGCTCTGTGCGATACATTCAGCACCCAAGCGCTCGATTCGCGGCGGGCGACCGAAGGCCGCTTGGCAACGCTGCTCGGTGCCAGACTCCAACCGGAAGTCTCACTCACCAGCATTGGCGATGCCCTCAACTCGGCTTTCAACCTAGTCAGTGTGCCCGTCGAATTGGGACGGGTCGAGTTGAGTTCCGGAAAAACTGATTTTTCGCACTTCGATCAACAGGTCGAATGGGCGGCCAACGTCGGTAAACGCGTCTGCGTCGGTCCGTTGGTCAACTTCCGCAAGGGGCAACTCCCCCAGTGGATGGTGCTGTTGGACGCCGAGTTCGAGAAGGTGCTGGAAGTCTCCTGTGAGCACGCCGCGAGGTGCGTTGAGCGCTACCGAGGTAAAACGCATGTTTGGAATTGTGCGGCTGGTTTGAACGTCCCAGGTGACATGAACTGGAGCGACGAAGAAGTGCTACGAATGGCCGTGGCGCTCATCGAGACGGTCCGTCGCGCCGACGAACGCTCCCCAGTGCTGCTCACCATCGATCAACCTTGGAGCGAATACTTGCGGGACGAACCCAACGGTATCTCGCCACTCCACTTTGCAGATGCCTTGATTCGAGCCGACTTGGGACTCAGCGGCCTGGCTCTTGACCTCTCCTTCGGCACAGAGCCTGGACTTTCCTTCCCGCGAGATCCCATCGACATTAGCCGCCTGGTCGATCGCTGGGCTATGCTCGGTTTGCCGCTCATGATTCACCTGAGTTGCCCTACCCACACGCCTCAGGGCCCCCAGTCCTCCAGTTCCACCGCTGGCTGGAAAACGCCAGCCGCCTCATCTACGGGAGCCCCCATCAACTTCGTCTCCCCCGAGTTGCTCACCCGCTTGCTCCTTTGCAAGCCAGCCGTCCATGCGGTGATTTGGGATAATCTGAGCGACCGAGTTCCCAAGGCCGGAGGCGCCAGTGGACTTTGGGGCGTCGACGGAAAAGCTAAACCGTTGCTCCGCAACATGTTAGATCTCAGACGCACCTACCTACACTAGGCCGTCACCAGCCTCGCTGTCCACGTGGGCCCCCTGAAGCTCTGTAGCATCCTCTACCCAAGATTTGGTACTAGAGGTGTTGGCCGAGATGGTTCCACATGGCTTATGGCCCAGCAGATCCATCCTGCGTTCCGCGCCGGAAGCAGAATCGGTCCGGCTAGATTCCGACTTTGTAGCATCAGCGCCCCTGTTTTCTGGCCGGGGAAAACGCGTTGCAAGTCGCCCAACGCCACGGAGAGGCGACTGTTGTTCAATCCCTTCAATCTAAACAGGCATCCACGTCTGCGCAGACTTCGGCAATTTTGCCTGGTCAGTCTGTGCCTGATCGTCGCGCTCCTCTGCTTAGGTCGCAATTGGATTGCACGACATGCCATTGAACGCATTGGCAGCTATGTCTTGGGGAATACAGTTCACCTGCAACAGATTGAAATCGGCTGGCGGACCATCGAACTGGAGCAGTTGTCGATCCTGGAAAAGGCACTCGACGAGACGACGCAGGTTCACATAGAGCGTATCAGCGTAGCCACCAATCTTTGGGGCGGCTGGAGATCGGGGCAGTGGTTCGACTCGATCGTCCTGCGGGAGCCAACACTGCATCTTCGTTTCGACGCAGACGGAGCGTTTCTCAATCATTTCCCAACGACATCGACCGGCCAGAACGGCAACTCCCTCCCACTCAAACTACCTTTCAGAGCACTGCTGGTAAGGCAAGCAAGCCTTATCATTCATCAAACCGATCGCACACCGCTCGCTGTCCGTGGGGCAAGTCTCTCAATCCAGGCTGAGCAGCAAATTAGAATACGAGGCGAAATCACCGACCTTCTGGGCAGCAAGCTGCATTTCCAAAGCCAGCTATCCCCCGATGACCTTTCCGGCAGTTCCCTCGCGATCCTGCGTCCCCTGCAGCTCAATTCGAAAGACATCGCTAAATTTCCCTTGCTCCCAGCTTTTGATATTCCCGCTACGCGCGTCACCCTGGAAGGCCAACTTCGGGCGCAGCACCCGGCAGGCGAATTCAATTTACTGAAACATTCCATGGCGCTGAACGGGAGAATCTCGGATTTCCATTCCGCTTCCTGTGGACTGCTGTCTCGCGAAATCCAATTTAACGGAAGCCTGCTAGAGGGACTCGCAACCGTCCAACTGGCTGGCGCCTTAACGCATGGAAACATTGCTTGCGATGCAACAGCTTCGTTGACCACAGAGACTCCTCAGGCAACCGGCACGTTCCGCCTCTCCGACGTTGAACTACAACCACTCGCTCAGATGCTTGGCTTCGAAATCCCGGTGGAAGCAATCGCCACGACAAACGGCAATGCCCAACTCGTCTACCACAACAAGTTGTTGAACTTCCAGGCCGACCTCGCACAAACACTTGCCAACATCCGTGTCGACGGAGTTCCCGTGGACGACGTAGCCACTCACCTAAATTGCACCGGTAGCTATGCGCCGAATCGAGCTCAGGCCTTGGTCGGAGTGCTCACCCTGGAAACAGCCAGCGACGGTGTCGCATTGCAATCGGTGGCAGAGCGCTATGCACTGGGGGCGGCTACCGGGCGATTGGGGTGGCAAGCCTCAGGCACCATTCCATTGGAAACGCTGACCGACTTGCAGACGTATGCTGCCCAAGGGAGTGTGCAAGCGAGCGAAATTTCCAGCCAAGGCTTGATCGTTGCTCCCCTCACTGCGACAGCTTCACTGCGCGACGGTGAAGTCTCCATAGACTGCAGGGCCGTGGAGTTGTCGGTCGCCCAGGCGGTGCATCGCCCGGCCAATTGCATCGTGAACCATGTGCGTCTGTCCGACAATGCCAAGTTGACCAGCAGCTTGCGAGCAACGCTTCCGATCGCCGATCTACAGAATCGACGCCACTGGCGTGCAGCCGTCGACCTGGAGATCCAGCATCTGTCAATTGCTGGCGAACCACTTAGCGACTTCAGCACGCGCGCGGCATTGGACGCCGGCGAGCTTCAGCTATCCCCCTGTACGATACGTTGGCGGAATACGATTTGCAAGATTACCGGTCAAGGACACTTGAGCGAACCAACGAATGCATCGGCTGCCGGCCAGAGCGGCAGCTCAGCGGGTGTCAGATTCACCGTTGGCCCGATCTCCTTGCACGACATCGGAGAACTGGCCGCCGGTGCCTCGAGTCGTCCCCTACCCATAGCTGGGGCAGTCCACACGACGGGCGCCGTGCGTGTCGATCTTCAGAGACTGAATTTCCAAGCGGGCGGTGATATGCAAATCAGCGACGCCGCCTATGCCGGTGCGAAAATCGGCGATGCGAAGCTGACTTGGGACGCCACCGCGCAAGGTGCAAACTTGCATAGCCAGTCGAGTTCCTTTCTAGGGGGCACCTATGCGGTGGACGCATCGATGCAAAGTTTGGATTGGACGAAAGCACAGGTCCGGGCCAGCTTACAAGACGCTGCGCTCAGTCGATTGATCGCCCTGGGCGCGTCCACCACGCCGCTTCCCCTAGGAGGAACGGTCTCGGGCGCCCTCGAACTCCATTCCCTTGGAGATTGGGATTCGTTGGATGCGACCGGCTGGGGAGCTACCCAAAACGCCTCGGTAGCAGGCATTCCTCTTGACCTGCATACGACCGTCTTGCGGGTTGAAAACGGGCGAGTGTCGCTGGGTGCGGCAGGTAGTGCGTTCGAGGGCCAACTCGCGATCGATGCGGACGCCAAACTGGCTGACGTTTGGGATTGGTCGCAACGCGAACCTCTGGCCCTGCAACGCTTGCCTGTGTTTGGCCTACTTCGAGCCACTTCACTCAAGCTCGACCGCGCACTGCCCATCGCAGATCCCTCCGGTGCGCTGCGCCCCTTGCGTGGTGCGATCCACTTTTCCGCCGAACGAACGGCCGCTACCGCCAGCAAGGGGTTGCTGGCCTCTCTCGACTTTTCCGCGGAGAACATTCGCTGGAATCGAGCTTCACTCTCACAACGGGTTAAGGGCTCCGCGTCGCTTCACCCGCAACGCCTCGTCCTTCACAACCTGGATGGACAATGTTTCGGAGGGAGCCTATCGGGAGCCGCCGAGGTCGACCTGACCTCACCGCTCTCCGGCTCGTTCCGAATGGGTGCTGAGCATGTGAACTTGCGCCGCGCTGCAGCTCCCGTGCGAAGCCTTGCACGATCGATCAGTGGCACTGGCTCCGTTGCGGTCCAAGGCCGCTTGGGAAACACCACCACCGCCTCCTTGAAATTGCATGCCAACAACCTAACCATGCACGAGGTGGTGGTGCAGGAGGTGCGCATGCCGATCGAGTGCTCTCTCCAGCTTGCCTCCCAACAGGTCCGGTGGCAATGCCGGGGTGGCACAATCCACTTGGGCCGAGGCACGATCTCCGTGACATCCGACGGTAGCTTTGCAAATGGCATGGCCAGTACCAACACCCATGCGGAACTCCGTCAAATCGATACCGCGCAGCTCTTGCGCGGCAAAGCCATCAACGCGGGCACGGTCTCTGGCGACGTCTACATCCAGGCGCAACGCGCCAACACGGCCAACGATTTGCAGGGCCGGTTCGCCATCGAGCTAACACAGCTCCAATCGCTTGAGATCCCGGGCATCGACCAATTCCAGTCCCTCCTCAAGCTGTCCACTTTAAGTGGCCCATCGTTCCTGCAGCAGGACGGTGGCAGCGTCCATGGTCGCATCGCTGGTGGTCTCGTGTATGTCGACGATCTATTCGTTTCCAAAAGTGGTCTGCAAGTATTGCTGAGCGGCACGTCCTCCCTGGATGGCCGAGTCAATTTTGATGTCACGGCGTTGACCCAGCAGTCGGGACCTGCGGACGGTTTGATTTCGCTGGCACAATCCCCGCTGATGCTGGCGGCCCCCGCCCCCGTAGCGTTGCTGATGAAAGCCAACGAAGCACTGAAAAATCGCGTAGTCCATGTTCAAGTCTCCGGCACCGCCGCTAGGCCGACGCTGAGCCTGCAACCAGGCAAGAAACTATCTCAAGACGCATTGCGCATGTTTATCTCCGGAACCCTCGGAAGCCAAGCAGCCGATCTGGCAACCCGTCAGCAATACAAATCCACTCGCTAATCAATACGCAGGAACATTTCGATGCCACACACCCAGCCACAGAAAAACCGATGGAACCGAGGGTGGAGCTCCGTGCCAACGCTGGCTCTGCTAACTATTGTTGTCCTCACCATCGGTTGTCGCACGGCCGCATCCCTAGGCCTACCGATCGCGGCCGGCGCCAACTACATGCTGCATGACGTAGCCGAGATCCGACAAAATGCAGGCCATCGCGAGGATGTCGCTTCGGAATTGGCAAAAGCGCCCCTTCAACCCCACCGGGTCGAAGCAGGGGATGTGTTAGTTATTGAACCCAACGACTTCAACTCTCCCGTCCAGGTCCCCAGCGACCATACCGTCCAGCAGGATGGGACGATTGATTTGGGAGGTTACGGGCGCATGCAAGTGGTTGGCTTAAGTGTCCCAGACATCCAGCAACAGGTTCAACAGTCAGTTCTCCAACAAGAAACCGCGAAACGTCATGCGAAAATCGGCCTAGCATCCCATAGCAGTCAGGCGGGCAGGGAAGCGGAGGAAGCCGAAGACTACGGGGTGACCGTTCGCTTGGTCAGCCAAGAACGTGGAGTGGTGTACGTCATGGGTGAAGTCAACGCGCCAGGTTCCTACCCCATTGCCGGTAGTGAAACCGTCCTGGATGCACTTATCCTAGCGGGAGGCCTTTCGACTCGCTCCAACGAGCACAAGGTCATTCTCACACGACCACAACCGAGTGGACAAGAGCGGTTGATCCTGCCGGTCTGCTATCACCAGATCCTGCAACTCGGTGATACCGCCACGAACTACCAACTGCAACCTGGAGATCGCATTTACGTCCCCAGCCTGAGTATCTGGGAAGACATCAAGCAGAGCGTCCCCTGGTCAGCCCAAAGAAGTTGTCCACAATGCCGTCAATATTAGTCTTGGGTTCCCACGACTTGGACCACGACCGGTTCTCTGCCCAACGTTTCGGCGGCGACTTGCATCACATCTTCGGGGGTCACCGCCGCATAGCGGGCGAGCACGACGTCCAGTGGTTCATAGCTGCGGCGGTTCAACCAAGCTTGCCCTACGGCGAAGAGACGATTGGACGGTTTTTCGTCCGAGAGGATAAGGCTGCTTGAAACCTTATTGCGAGCCAGTCCCAATTCCTTTTCAGTCACCCCGTTACGCAAGGTTTCCGCGAGCACGCGTTGGATGATCTTCGAATTCTCGGTGGCATCCTCCGGTGCACAACACAGGTAGCCGGCCAAACAACCGCAGTCCCCGAAGAATTGAGGCCAGATCGCAGCCGTTTCGGCTCGGCCCGTATCGATCAACTCCCAAAACAGGCGGCTTCCGGTATCGTCTGCCAGGATCGTGCACAGCATGCGCAGAGCATACCGCCGCGGATCATTGCGACTCAGGCCCGGCCACATCTGGACTTCATAATGCTGATGCCTTGACTCACGCTCGATCACGGCAGAGCCGCTATGATAATTGGCTGGCAAGTTGACTCGAGGCTGCGATTCGGCCGGCCAATTCTCAGAAACCTTCGAAACATGCTCGATCAACTGCGACATATCGACTTTGCCGCTCGCGATCAAAAACATGTTGTCCTTGGTATAGCGGCCGCGATGATACTCATGCATTTGCGATACGGTCATATCGGCCACGGTCTCGGAACTTCCCAAGACGCGCGTCGCCAGTGGATGCTCTCCGAAAAAAAGTTCACTGGCTTTCTCAAAGGCACCGTAGGGAGGCTGATCGTCGTACATCGCGATCTCCTCTAGGACCACCTGACGCTCCGTCTCAAAATCTTCCTCACGCAGCAGGGGCTGCATAATATCGGTCAGTAGATCCACGGCATGCGCTTGGCATTCTGGCAAAACGGAGGCATAGAAGACCGTAGAGTCCTCGGAAGTGTAAGCGTTTGAATGCGCCCCCAGGTGGTCGAGTTCGCGATTCACTTCGGCGGCAGTTCGCCGCTCGGTTCCCTTAAACACCATGTGCTCCAGGAAATGGCTTACCCCCGCCACTCCGGGTTGCTCATCGCGCGCACCGGTATCGACAAACCAACCCAGTGACGTTGTAAACGCAGTGGGATCCTGGAGAACGACAATCTCAGGTCCCGATTCAGACTTGTGCGTTAGCAATTCCATCCGGCAGCTCCAGTGCTTGTGACCCAACAGTCACGAGCGAAAAATTCTTGGGTAAATGCTCACAAAAATGTTGCTGCAGTCCCTCACAGGTCAATGCATCAACTCTGGCACACACCTCTTCACGCGTGGGCACTCTCCCCAGATAAAACCAATCACTGGCAATCTGACTACTGCGGGCGGCCGAAGACTCTTGCTCAAAGACAAGCGAGCTCTTAATGCGGTACTTCAATCGCTCAAGCTCATCCACCGTGATTCCATCACGCAACGAAAATATCGTTTCCAACAAGACTTGCAGAGTTTCCTCTGCTCGATTGGTAGTGGTACCCGCGTAGCACAAGACACTGCCCAATCCCGCCAATGAAAAACAGGTGGCAAACACCGAATAGACCAAGCCACGTTTCTCGCGGACCTCGGTGAACAACCGACTGCTCATGCCATCACTCAAGACCCCCACCAGCGCACGACTTTCGTAGTACTCGGGACTCTCGTAGGGTTCACATTCGTAGGCTAGGGCAAGATGAATTTGATTGGTGGAATGATCCACATGCCGGCTACCATAATTGGGCTTCAACTCAGGCAACTCTCGAGGAGGTGCGCCGGTCCAATCCCCCAACCGCGCTTCGACCAAATCGCAAACCTGCGTCCAATCAAAATTCCCAGCCACCGCCAGGATGCTTCCCGCCGGCTTGTAGGTATCCTGAAAAAAGTGGTGCATCTTCTGATGGTCGATCGCTGCCAAGCCTTCGCGCGTGCCTTGCGAGATACGGCCAAAGGGGAGCGGATATCGGAAGCGTTTCAGCTCACTAAAGCAGCGGTGCGAGGCCTCGTCATCCAGGGCTCGCAAGTCCTGGAGACTTAGCTGGCGCGCATCGTCCAATTGGTCGGCCGGCAGATGTGGTGTACGAACCAAATCGCTGTAGAGCCCCAAGGTTTCAGGGAGTACTTCACGCGGCATTGCACAGCTAAAGGAGCTGTGATTGGTGGTGATGGAACTACCGCGTTCAACCCCCAGCTCATCCAGCCGCTCCAAGAACTGGCGGCTGTCAAGTTCGCCGCACCCTCGCTGGACCATTTCATTGGTCATGCCAGAGAGCCCATCCAGCCCATTGGGCTCGTAACAAGTCCCTGCTGGTAGATGGAGTGAAAAGGCTGCCGAACGCAACCAGGGCATATGCTCGCCGAGTAACACTAAGCCATTGTCGAACTTGCGGTAGAGCAGCTCTTGATTCATGCGATGCCTAAGACGTCTAGGAGAAACCGTTCACGAGACTCGTGCTGCCTCACACCGCCTCGACTGCGGACGTCGCTCATCGCCCTTTGTCCAAGGGCCGCCAACGCTGGCGCCAGCAGTGGCGACTGTGATCTGCGAATGAGGATGCGCACTATTCTTTCTTGGACTTACTGTCGCTCTTCGATTCACTCTTCTTAGAGCTGCCGCCGTCACTCTTGGAGGAGCTATCGCTGGCGGGCTTGTCGGCCGCTTTCGCCTTGTTATAGGACTCGCTGCGATAATCGGTTTGATAAAAGCCCGAACCTTTGAAGACGACCGCAGCACCGGTGCCCAACAAGCGTCGCAGTTTTAACTTACCGCACTTGGGGCATTTCCTCTTCTTCGGATCGTTAATTCCTTGATACAGCTCAAACAGATGGTCGCACGCATCACACTGATAATCGTACGTTGGCATTCAAAGCTCCTGCACCGTGATACGGATGTAAACGAAAATTGGTAGGACGGACAATCGTAAAATGGCGAGCCAACGCAATTTCCCGATATAGCAACTCGCCGCAGGGCGGCTCGTTGAGTAAATTCCCACCTCGCACTTGCGGGAGTGTTCAACACTCCCAGCGGCCGCTGCAATCGCGCCTCACAGCCCTAGAGCTGGGCACGAAGATTGCCGCTGAAGCGTGCTTGGCAGGGTGCTACTTTCGCGTAAGGACATTAAGACTCGAGATGCGCTGACACCAACCAGCCAATGGTGCCCAGCCCAAGCGGCTAGGTGCACCGACCACCGGCGGCGGACTAACCCGCGGTACCGGTACTGACAATGACGCTGCTGGGGCGGACCACGCGGTCGTGCAGCTTGTAACCCACTGCAACTTCCTGAGCCACCGTCCCAGCCGCATACTGCTCGCTGGGCATTTGCGAAATAGCCTCGTGCACATTGGGGTCAAACTGCGACCCCACGCCATCGATGACCGTACAGCCGTGCTTTGCGAGGGCAGTGGTAAACTGTTGCCGCACTAGTTTCACACCCTCCAACAGCGATTGAGGATTGGCCGCGTCCTCCTGAGCTGCCCCGATGGCTCGATCCAAATTATCAATCGCTTCCAGCAGATCGCGAATCAGGGCCGTATTGGCGTACTTGAGTTGCTGTTCCGAATCTCGCTGCATGCGTTTTCGGAAATTCTCCAACTCGGCCTTAGAGCGGAGGACTTCGCGTTCCGCTTCCAAAACGCGTTCATCCACGGTGAGCTCGGCGGCTGCCGGAGCTTCCTCGGGACTCTGCTCCAACGCTTGATCCAACGCATCTGCAAACGCCTGAGATGCATCATCCGATTGATCATCGGCCTGGGGACGGGATTCTGAATTCATGTTTTGGTCTTCTTGTGTCATCTCTAAGGAATTCTCCAAAGCATGTAATGGATTTGAGTCGCGAGCCATCCATGCTTTACCACGGATGGTTTCATCAGTGGAATCTCAGGAACGGTCCGCTATTTATCCGCTTCCTGCTCCTGGTCTTCGGCACGAAAGTAATGGAATACACGGTCGATAAAGGATTGCCGCTGCGGGGTCACGTGCTCTTCCTCGAGCTCGGCCAATTTCCGCAACAACTCCTCCTGCGGCTTCCCAACTTTCTTGGGAATCTCAATGAATGTCTGCACTAACAAGTCGCCCTTCACGCCATTCCGCGGATCGGGCATCCCGTAGCCTCGCAACGGGAAGACCTCCCCACTTTGCGTTCCTTCCGGTATGCGCAGAGATCGCTTTCCGACCAAGGTTGGTATTCCAATCTCGGTCCCCAGCACCGCTTGCGAATAACTCAAGGGCACCTGCAGGATGAGATCGCTTCCCTCGCGCCGAAAAATCTTATGCTTCCGCACCTGAATAAAACAATACGCATCTCCCGGCGGGCCACCATCGGGGCTGGCTTGCCCCTCGCCCGACAATCGCACACGCATACCATCATCGACGCCTGCTGGAATTGAGACTTCCAGGACAACTTCACGTGGCTGTGCACCTGTGCCATCGCAATCACGGCAGGGGGTTGTGATGACTTTGCCACTACCACGGCACTGTGGACAAGCGGTCTGCACCCGCAGGATGCCGGTCGACTGAACGACCTGCCCCTGTCCACGGCAACGGCCGCAGACTTGAGGCTGGGACCCAGGAGCAGCACCGGTCCCACCGCAGGGCTCGCATTCCTCGTGTCGGGTCAAAGCAACCTTGGTTTGCGTTCCAGCCGCCGCCTCTTCCAAATCGAGCGTAACATCGCAGCGAACATCGGCACCACGACGAACGCGAGAGCGAGAGCGACCGCCGAAGAAATCCTCGAAGACGGTACCACCAAAGATGTCGCCAAACGCTTCGAAGATATCCCCTACATCCTGGAATCCCGATTGTCGGCCTTCAATCCCAGCATGCCCGTGCTGGTCATAACGCGCTCGCTTCTGCTCGTCGCTCAAGACCTCGTAAGCTTCGGCCGCCTCTTTGAATTTCACAATCGCGTCTTCGTCATCCCGGTTGCTGTCGGGATGGTATTTGATTGCCAGCTTGCGGTAGGCGCGAGAGATTTCTTGCCCAGAAGCGGTGCGTTGCACGCTGAGCACTTCGTAGTAGTCGCGTTTGGTAATGGCCATGACGCTAAGCAGTCCTTCCAACCGAAGCTCTCCGCGAGTTCGGCCCATTGGGGAGTTCGACGATGCTTGTAAAAGCAATGTTGGAAAAAAGGCCACCCTCAATTCGAGGATGGCCTTTGTCGATCAACGATAGTTGTTGGCAGGCAGGTTTCTAGGAAACCGAACCTTCAACGCGTCGCTTTTCCTTATCTTCCTTGTCATAGTTCGTAACCAAGGCTTCGGTCGTCAGCAATAGGCCGGCAATGCTACCCGCGTTGGCCAACGCAGTTCGCACAACCTTAACCGGGTCGATAATGCCACTCTTGAGCATGTCGACGTAGGCACCCTTGTTGGCGTCGTACCCTTGGGACAACGGCTTTTGGCTGACTTCGTCCGCAACCACCGATCCGTCAAGCCCAGCGTTATCTGCAATCTGACGCAGCGGAGCGGACAGCGAGCGGCGGATGATCTGCGCGCCAATCTTCTCGTCACCCTTGCACTTGTCGATGCACGCTTGAACCGCTTCCGTACAACGAATCAGCGCCACACCACCACCAGGAAGAATGCCTTCTTCCATAGCAGCTCGCGTCGCATGCAGTGCGTCTTCAACCCGCGCTTTCTTCTGCTTCATGTCCGCTTCGGTCTCAGCACCAACGCTTACCACAGCAACGCCACCGGCGAGCTTGGCCAAACGCTCTTGCAACTTTTCGCGGTCGTATTCGCTGTCGGTCTGCTCGATCTGAGCACGGATCTGTCCAACGCGTTGATCAATCGTCTTGCGATCACCAGCACCTTCGACAATCGTCGTGGTTCCCTTGTCGATCGAAACCTTCTTGGCCCGACCCAACTGCTCCATGGTGATCTTCTCGAGCTGGATTCCCAGGTCGTCGCTGATGAAAGTACCACCGGTCAATACCGCGATATCCCCCATCATCGCCTTGCGACGATCGCCAAATCCAGGTGCCTTGACTGCACAGACATTCAACGTTCCACGCAACTTGTTGACCACCAGCAAGGTCAATGCTTCCGCATCGATATCTTCGGCGATAATCAACAGGGGACGCCCCGTTTGACTCGCTTGCTCCAACACGGGCACCAAATCGCGAATGTTGCTGATCTTCTTTTCGTACAAGAGGACCAACGCATCTTCGAAATCACAAGACATACTGCCTGGTGTCGTGATGAAATAAGGCGAGATGTAGCCCTTATCGAACTGCATCCCATCGACGTACTCTACGGAAGTTTCGGCAGTCTTGCCCTCTTCAACCGTGATCACGCCATCCTTGCCAACTCGCTCGAGCGCTTCTGCCAACAGATCGCCAATCGCCATGTCATTGTTGGCACTGATCGCACCAACTTGAGCCACTTGCTGACGGTCGCTAACCGGCTTGCCCAGCTCGTGCAACTTGGCGACTGCCGCCTCCACAGCTTTCTCAATTCCGCGACGAACCGCGGTAGGATTGCTGCCAGCTACGATATTTCGCAGACCTTCTTTGAAGATCGCACGCGCTAGTACGGTGGCAGTTGTCGTGCCGTCTCCCGCCAGGTCACTCGTCTTTTGAGCAACTTCGACGACGAGCTTCGCACCCATGTTTTCGAACCGGTCTTCCAGTTCGATCTCCTTGGCAACCGTCACCCCGTCCTTCGTCACGGTCGGGCCACCGAAGCTCTTGTCGATAATGACATTGCGACCAGTGGGGCCCATCGTGACGGCTACGGCGTCCGCCAGTTTCTCGACGCCACGCAACATGCGTGTGCGTGCGTGATCTTCAAACATCAACTGCTTTGCCACGCTACCTGTCCTTCATTTTGATTGTTGTAGTTGGGGGGAGTGGGCGGAACGCTCGCAAGCATTCCGCCACTACGCTTTGAGAGAAGCAAGGACTGGTGAATTACACCAAAACCTTTGCCAAGATGTCACTCTCACGAAGAATCTTGACTTCTTGGCCGTCGACTTCCAACTCGCTTCCACCGTACTTGCCGTAGATCACGACATCGCCGACAGCAACCGACAAGGCTCCACGATTGCCGCTATCCAGCAGACGTCCTGGACCAACGGCCACTACCGTACCGCGCTGTGGCTTCTCTTGCGCCGAGTCAGGCAGCACAATGCCTCCAGCCGTCGTAGCTTCAGCCTCTTCGGGCTTAACAACAATCCGATCATCCAAAGGACGAATTTTCAACTTAGCCATGCTTAAATTCCTATTTCAAAATGTGTTGATATATGTATGAATCGAACGAACTACATCATGCCGGGCATACCGCCCATGCCACCCATGCCAGGCATTCCGCCCATGCCGCCCATGCCGCCCATGCCACCCATTGGGTCCATGCCGCCCATGCCGTGATCATGATGGTCACCGCCGCCAGCTTCCTCTTCGACAGGAATTTCTGCGATCAGCGACTCGGTGGTTAGCAGTAGCGAAGCCACACTCGCAGCATTCGTCAACGCAGTCCGTACAACCTTCGTGGGGTCGATAATGCCAGCTTCTACCATGTCGGTATAACGATCCATATTGGCATCGTAACCCTCGGTTTTGCCCTTTTGCTGACGCACGCGATTCACAACCACCGCACCGTCCAACCCAGCGTTATTGGCGATCGCTCGCAGTGGGTAGTCCAGCACGTTGAGAATGATATCCGCACCGAATTGCTCATCACCCTCAAGTTTGAGTTTCTTGAGAGCCGCTTCACAGCGAATCAAAGCTACTCCACCACCGGGCACAATACCTTCGTGCAAAGCGGCTTGCGTCGCAGCCTTGGCATCGTCGAGAAGGGCCTTGCGCTCCTTCATTTCCGTCTCGGTGACAGCACCTACGGAAATCTGAGCCACGCCACCAGCCAATTTGGCCAAGCGCTCTTGCAACTTCTCGCGATCGTAATCGCTGTCGGTATTCTCAATTTCGCGGCGAATCTGATCGGCACGCGCGATGATGGCATCTTTCTTACCAGCACCACTTACCAGGATGGTCTGCTCGCTGGTAATGCGAATCTTCTTAGCTCGGCCAAGGTCTGACAGCTTAACGCTCTCCAGATCAATGCCCAAATCCTTGAAAATCGCTTGCCCACCGGTCAATGCAGCCAAGTCTCCCATGATCGCCTTGCGACGATCACCATAGCCAGGAGCCTTAACAGCACAAACGCTCAAGATGCCACGCATCTTATTCACAACCAGGGTGGCGAGCGCTTCACCGTCAACGTCTTCCGCAATGATCAGCAACGGCTTCTTAGCCTTGCTGGCTGCTTCCAACAACGGGATCAGCTTCTTATTGGAGCTAATCTTCTCTTCGAAGATTAGAATGTGACAATCATCGAGCTCAACGCTGACATCGTCAGGGTTGGTCACAAAGTGAGGCGACAGGAATCCACGATCGAACTGCATGCCTTCGACCACTTCTACCGTGGTCTCACTTCCACGGCCTTCTTCTACCGTGATCACGCCATCCTTACCAACCTTGATGAAGGCATCGGCCAGCACGTCGCCAATTGCAGGGTCGTTATTACCTGCAATGGTTGCAACCTGCTTGATTTCCTTCTTGCTCTTTTCGTCGATTTTAATCGACATCTTATTCAGAGCCGCAGTAACCGTTTCAACCGCCTTAGCAATTCCACGCGCCAAGGACATGGGGTCAGCACCCCCGGCGACCATTTTCAGGCCTTCGCGGAAAATCGCTTCCGAAAGAACCGTAGCAGTCGTGGTTCCATCCCCCGCCACATCATTGGTCTTACTGGCAGCTTCCTTAACCAGTTGCGCGCCCAGATTCTCAAACGGGTCATCCAGCTCGATATCCTCAGCAACGGTCACGCCGTCCTTCGTCACCTTCGGCGATCCCCAACCTTTGTCGAGTACCGCATTGCGCCCCCGTGGACCCAGGGTGCTGCGGACCGCCCGCGCCAACTTCGAGACGCCAGCCAACAGCGGCTGCCTTGCGTCGTCATCGAATACCATCTGTTTCGCCACGTTCAGTATCCTCCAATGTGGATGAGAACTCTAAGAACTCGAATTCGTTCTAAATCTAAATTGCTTATCTTTCGGCCGATCTCAACCAGCCGTTCAGTGCTTGCGCAGTCAGTCTGGCAGTTGCCGAACTGTGGAGGCTCCCAATGCAAACCCTGTGCCACTCGTAACAGCAAGGTCGAAATTGACGGCTCCCAGGGGGCCGCGACCGACGCCCAACCAGCTCCCCTCTCCCTGCCAGCGGATTTGGCAGCCCTCCCACGATCCCTTGCCTGCCTCGCAGGCCTTACCCGCTCTCCAGCCTCTCTCGACGATTGAATAGGTGTCGAACTAGCCGAACGAACTGCAGCCATCGCCCCACCGGCCCCCATTAGGATTGAAGCCTCAGATAGATTGGGAACACAGGAAAGAAAATAACTGAGGAAAGAAAACACTCAGGCAAAGAAAACAGGTGGCAGGAGCTTTCAACCTCCCCCTCCCCCTGCAATAAACGGCTAACAGCCCACCCCACGCATGAAAACCTACAGCGTCCCTTCCGACAACAGCTTGATGCCGGCAGCTTGTTTACCGCCCACCTGCCGCCCATCCCCACAAATTCGGGCCACCTCCCAGCCTCCGGTCCAATCAGCAGGCATAATTCCCCAGCAGCCGAACGCCACCCGCTCATTTGGCATCCTGCGAAACGTGCCAATTTGACAGCCAAACCTCCTGGAAACCTATCCATGGAAGCCGAAGAAGAAGCAATCAATCCCTACGCACTCGCAATCTCCGACGATCACGAGCCCTTCGAACAGTCTAAGGCTAACGAGCCCCGGCCGCCGCGGCGAAGCTGGCTCCAGTCAATCCTCGTCTGGTCCGCAGTTTGCATCATCAGCGCTGCTCCCAGTTTCTTTTGGGGACTGACGATCGCCAACAATCAGATCCTGGCCATGGCGACCGGTATCGCCATCTTCATTGCCGCCTACACCATCGCCGACCAAATCACCCAGCGCCACCCCTGGCGGGCGCGCCGCATCATTCGTCAAGTCCTGAAAACAGGCTACATCAGCCGCATTGTAATTACGGTCATTTTCCCTGTCGGGGCATGGCTCGATATGATCTGCGGCCTCTTCTCGGTGGGACTCACGAACAGACTCAGGCATTCGAATTGGGGGGACAATTTCCCTCGAACTCGCGACGGACAGGACGCGATGACGTTTGTCGACTGCCTACTGACGACGCTGATCCAAGGCGTGCTGCTCAATCTAGTCCTCCTGGCCTATATGCTCGTAATTGCCGCTATGATCCTTTCGATCACCCAGCTCCAACGCTCTTGGCCTAGCCAAGATCCGCCTCCACCGACAGAATAGTCCGTTTGCTATAGGATCGCTCGAACAACTCCTGTCACCCCCACATCCCCAGCAAAAGTACGCACTTGGTGGGCACAGCGCTTGTTCGACCGATTCTCTCCCACACCGGCTTGACCTCAGTAGATTGAGAATTCTGAAGTGGATCGACGATTCCTAACCTGGCTAATGCTCACCACGGCCCTGTGCTTTCTGTACCTGAGCATGCGACCGCAAGTCCCTGAGGAAAAGCCTGATGCGAAGCGGCAAGCCGCCCAACAACAGGACCCTCTCCAGCTCGACCAGCCTGCACCGGCAGATGATGGCGAGCCTGTGGCCGATTCACCGGAAGCCGACACGCCCGAAAAGGGCGTTGGGGAAATTGGCGCAGAGGCCGACGCCCCCACCAAGGCGGCCCGGCCCGAAAACCCCTCACAAACCATCCTCCTGGGATCCATGGATCCCAGCAAGAATTTCAACCTCCTCGTAGCTCTGAACAGCCGCGGGGCAGCTCTCGAGCGCGCCGAACTGGTTGGCCAAAGCTCTCCCGGAGAGTTCCGCTTCCGAGCCCTCGAACACGACGGGGGCTACCTCGGCTACTTGGGGCTCACCGAAGAGCTCACCGGCCTGCAAATCCACACGATCCCGGAGGGTTCTGCGGCTGCCGCGGCCACCTCTCCCGATGCCACTGGCGGCCTGCAGATCGGCGACGTCATCTCCGAACTCAACGGCCAATCGACCTCCAGCCTGCGCGAATGGCAACTCGCACTCAAGGAAACCCGCCCCCACGAGCAGGCTCAACTGGTCGTCTCCCGCATGGTGGCCGGGGCTCCCAAAAAACTGTCCTACACGGCCAGTTTAAGCCAAGCTCCCCTGGACATCATCCGCGTTCACGAGCGGGCTCCCGAAGCGGTCCCTGGCAATTTGGCCCGCGCTAGCCTGATCACCACCATCGCCTCGCTCAACGAGGCGCGCATCCCGGCCGGACGCTCTGCCTTCCCCGCACTGCAGGAAGCCAGCCAACTGAACTGGGCCAGCGAACCGCTCGAGGTACCAGGCGGGCAGGGCGTCACCTTCCGCTTGCCACTAGAGAGCCTGCTGGCCAGTACCGGACGCCCCGGGAAGCTGGAAATCGTCAAACACTACCGGCTACTTCCAGCCAGCGAAGCGAACGACGGCTTCACGCTCGATTTAGAAACCATCATTGAGAACCACAATGACGAAGCAGTCAAAGCTTCGTTCCGCCAGGAAGGCCTGGCCGGACTGACCCTAGAAGGCTGGTGGTACTCCGTAAAAATCAGCCCCCACATGTTCTCCGGAGCTGGCCAACGGGATGTGATCTACAACACCCCCTTTGCCAGCCACGATATTCGCACCACGCGTCAGATCAATGACCACGCCAAGAAAACCCCCGCCCAGCCCGACATGATCCTGTTTTCGGAGAATGAACCTGCCGAAGCGAGATCGCTGAAGTACATCGGGCTAGATGCGCAGTATTTCAATGCCTCGCTGATTCCGCACCCCGATGCCCCCGATTCCCTCAGCAACCTGCGGCAAGCGGGCGCTTCGGCCGTGGCTAACGTCGAGGATATTGTCAAATCGCAAGCCCAGGCTACCAACGTCTCCTTCTGGATCGACTCAGCGGAGTCGGCGATTGCCGCCGAGGGACAAATCAGCCAACGCTACCAAGTCTTCCTAGGCCCCAAGGACACTCAAGTCCTGGCCGATCATGGACTCGATCGCGCAATTGAGTACGGTTGGTTTCCCTGGATCGCCAAGCCACTATCTGCCATTCTGCATTTCTTCTACGCCATCGTCCGTAATTACGGCCTGGCCATTGTCATGCTGACAGTTATGGTGCGGGGACTGATGTTTCCCCTCGGCCGCAAAGCGGCCATGAACGCGCAGCGAATGCAGGAACTGCAGCCAGAGCTCAAACGAATCAACGAGCTCTACAAAGACAACATGGAAAAGCGTGCCAAGGCGATGCAGGAACTGTACGCCAAGCACAATTTCAAACCGCTGGCTGGCTGCCTGCCGATGTTCATCCAGCTGCCAATCTTCATTGGGCTCTATCGCTGCTTGAGCGTCGACATCTCGCTCCGCCAGCAGCCACTGATCCCTGGCATCGAATGGTGCTCCAATCTGGCAGCCCCTGACCAACTCCTCGACTGGAGTTCCTGGATGCCAGCCTTCTTCGCGGAACGTGGCGTGGGCTGGTTGGGCCCATACTTCAATATCCTTCCGATGGTCACGGTCCTGCTCTTTATCGTGCAGCAAAAAATGCTCATGCCTAAGGCAACCGACGACCAAACCCGCATGACCCAGAACATGATGCAAGTCATGACCATCTTCATGGGGGTCCTGTTCTTCAAAGTTCCCAGTGGTCTATGCATCTACTTCATCACCTCCAGCCTCTGGTCGCTCGTGGAGCGAAAGCTGGTGAAGCGGATGACACCTCCCACGTCGCCCGCCCTACTGGCGGCAGGTACCGATGGCAAAGGGCCCGACGGGAAATCCCCCTCGAAACCTAGCGGCAATCCCAAGGGGAGCCCCGGCAGTCGCAAACGCCGCGGCGAGAGCGAAGCAGCCCCACCCTCGAAAACGGCCAGCAAAATGCAAGAGTTGGCTAAAATGCTAGAAAAACCCGCTGTCAAATCGGCCACGCAACGCGGCTCGCGCAAGAATCGCAAACGCAATTAAGATCGGTCCACGATGATCAGCCTGTTCGAGCTCCTCAAGATCGGCATTGGTCCCAGCAGCTCCCACACCGTGGGCCCCATGCTGGCCGCCCTGACCTTTACCCAGGAGCTGGAACCTCAGGCCGAAGCAGTCCAACGCATCCAGGTTGAACTCTTTGGCTCGCTGGGCCTTACCGGCATTGGTCACCGCACCGATTGCGCCGTACTGATGGGACTCTGCGGAGAACATCCGCGAACCGTAGACCCCAATTCAATCGACGCTCGCGTGGGGCGAATTCTCGAGTCCCAGCAGCTGAATTGGTTGGACCGTTTCCAGATCCCCTTCGACGCCCCCCACGACCTGCTCTTCAATCGGCAAGAGTCGCTACCGCAGCACCCCAACGGCATGCGCTGCCAAGCGTGGTCTGCTAGTGGGGCCCTAATACTCCAACGCGAGTACTTTTCCATCGGTGGCGGATTTGTAGTCACCGCAGAACAGCTGCAAGCCAACCAGGCGGGGCAGGGCAGGGGAGAGGATACCGGCAACGCAGAAAGCCGATGTCCCTTTCCATTCACGTCGGCCGATGAGTTGCTGGAGATCTGCCGCACGCGAAAGCTGTCCATTGCGGAAGTCATCCACCGCAACGAACTCGCCTTTTACAGCTCCGACGAGATCGACTCGCAATTGGATGCGATTTGGCAGGTCATGACCGACAGCATCGCCGCTGGCTGCCGAACCGAGGGAGTGCTGGCAGGAGGCCTGGGCATCCGCCGACGCGCCCCCGAAATCTTCCGAAAGCTCTCCACGCTCCCCAACGGCCAATCGACGACAGAACCACCGCCCAGCGAATCCCCCTCACCGGTCGATCCGCTCCAACAAATGGACTGGGTTACCCTGTACGCACTGGCGGTTAATGAAGAAAACGCAGCTGGCGGACGCGTTGTGACCGCACCCACCAACGGGGCAGCCGGGGTTATCCCCGCCGTGGCTCGCTACTACGAGCGTTTTCTGCCCCAAGCCAATCGCGCCGGTGTGCATGAATTCCTCAAAACAGCCGCAGCCATCGGCATGCTCTACAAACGCAACGCCTCATTGTCAGCCGCTGAAATGGGCTGCCAAGGGGAAGTCGGCGTAGCCTGCTCCATGGCCGCCGGTGGGCTCGCGGCCGTCATGGGAGGCTCCCCCCAACAGATCGAGAACGCTGCCGAAATCGGCATGGAGCACAATCTTGGGCTGACCTGCGATCCGATCGCAGGACTCGTCCAAGTACCATGCATCGAACGCAATGCCATGGGGGCCATCAAAGCGATCAATGCCGCTCGGCTGGCGGTCCTGTACGGCGATGGTCAACACCGCGTTTCCCTCGACCGAGTCATCGAAACCATGCGTCAGACTGGCGTCGACATGCAGAGCAAATACAAGGAAACCAGTCTCGGCGGCTTGGCGGTCAACGTTCCCATCTGCTAGTGCATCCGCTAGATTCGATCTTCGTGCCGCATGCTACTGAAGCGGATGGCCAGTGGGGTAGGGATCTGCCCGTGGGCCAAGCCCGAGCCACTCGCTTATGGGGTTACTGGTATTGGGCTACTGGCGATTCGATCAGAACTGCAAAATCGCTGCTCCCTAGCCGACTTGGGACGGCATTGGAAAAACCAGCTCTAACGAACTTCCAAGCGGGGCAGGCAGAAAACACTGGCCCTGCCGATGCCACGCCTCCCCCAAAGTTAAACGGGCTGTTGAAATAGTAACCCGCCGCGTCAGCAAGGACAGGTGGTCGCCACTGCAGGGCGATTAGGGGCACTTCCTGCACGTTAGAACTGAAGGCGCTATTAAATCAACAGCCCGTAAAGACAGGGGAGTCGGCAGTGAGCCTCCCGAACTTCGTTCTTGGGTCTTAAGTGCAGCCAGGCTTCCTATCGAACTGGGCTGACTGCGGAGCTCCTTGACTTGCCCCTCACCCCCAAGCATCCAACCGGATGCTTTTTGCCGTGTCGGCTCGCGAGGCTCACTCGGCCAACAACGGAGAGTCTGTTGCTGAGAACCCAGAGGGTTTGCGGAGCACGCCTGCCACAATCATGACTCCCAGACTTGCGGTATGCATTAACCAACATCCCGAATCGTCCGTCATGACGGTTCGCACCGTAAATCCAGCAACGAATAGCATCACCGCGAAATACAACATTTCGGTCAGGGGACACTGGCAACCGCTCTTGACGGTGTACAGGCCAAAGATGGCCCAAACGGTCATCAACGGGACCAACATTGCCGATGAAAAAAGAATTGCTTCGACGAGCCGTTCCATGTTCGAATCCTTCCGAAACAGGAGTGCTAATAAGATAAGAAACGCCCTGCGTTGAGAGAGTCTGACGGTTGGCTTCCAGCCACCGGAGTTGGCGCCCCGTCCATGAAGCACCAGAACTTTAACGATTCTCACCGCGAATTCCCTTATTAGCACACACGGTGTTTTACCAACAAGCCCAACCAAGAGAAATCGTGTGCCGCTCTCAAGGCCGCGCAGCTCTCCAGGCAGGGCTCAAGTCGCGCGACCAACAACACTTCCGCTCCAACCTCCTGCAAGTCGTTTGGAGGATCCAGCTTCACTGTGGCGCGCGCGGTGGGGCGCGCGGTGGCGAAAAAAGGACGTACCCCACCGGCCGAACCCCGGCGGGCTGTCGAAAAGTGCTACCAAGCGACCATGCCGCCGCTCCCCGTCGAACCGCATCGTCCCCTGCAACATGGCAGTCTGCCGTCGAATTCAACCACTCGGTGAGCCAGGTAAGGGAAAGCCGCTGCGAAAGCGTTAGCCGGGGAGCGCCATCGCGATTCAACCAGTCCGCGATTCAACCAGTCCGCGATTCAACCAGGCCGCGATTCAACAGTTCGCGATCAACCGTTCTGCGACAGATCGGAAGTCGGAAGTCGGAAGTCGGAAGTCGGGAGTCGGGAGTACGCGAAAACCGACGACCTCCAGCAACCAGCCAGCTGCGAGTTGGAGTTTCGGCAGTTGGACAGACAAGGCAACCGCGGCCGGAGCTAGAAGCAACCCCAAGCAAGCCGGGCTGTCGGAATAGTAACCCGCTGCGTGAGCAAGGAAAGTTCGTTGCCGCTACAAGGCAGTTTGGGACGCAACCTCCGCGTTAAAGTTCAAATTGTTATTAAATCGACAGCCCGAAGCGCAGGGCGAAAAAAAGGGAAGGGCGAGTCGAAACTCGCCCTTCCCGGCTTGGTTTTTCAATCATCTCGGCAGCGAAATGCCGACCAGACTCGCGCTTTACTTGACGAGCCCTTCGATGACTCCGTCGAGTTCCGTCCAGTGGACGCCCGTCTTCACCACTTTGCCCGAGGAGTCCACAACGATGTTGAGCGGCAGGGTCAAGATGCCGTAACCGACCGCCAGGTCGCTATCCAGGCCTCCCTCATCCACCAAGTGCACCCAAGGGAACTTCCCTTCCTGCAAAAACGTTGTGCGGCGAGCAAAATCAGCTTCGCTATTGTCAAAATTGATCCCGACAATCTTCAGCTTCGTTTTGGCATACTTGGCCTGCAGCTCTTTTAGAGCCCGCATTTCAGCCTTGCATCCCTCGCACCAGCTGGCCCAGCAATGGTAGACCACGGGTCCGCCTAGATAGCTACTGGAACTGAAGTTGCGTTGGTCAAGCGTCTTGCCCTCAAGCCCGAAGCGATTGCCAACGAGCTCCAAACGCCGCAAAGCCCCAGCCGCCTTACGGCCCGGAAGCGTACTGCCAAAGCCCTTGCTGGCCTTACCATACCACTCTTGCGCCGTCTTGGACTCGCCTGAAAACTCGGCGGAAAGAGCCATTTGGAGCATGGCATCTGCAGCATCTGGGCTCTGCGGGTACTTGGTCACGAAGGCCTTCAAGTTGTCGAGGTAATTGCCCTGCAACTTTTCGTAATCAGCTTCGGGCTGCTGCATCTCCAAGTTATGCGCCGCAGCGATCGTGCGATAAACGACATAGGCCAACTCCTCTTCGGAGGCCTTATCGGCCGACAATTTCGCGGCAAACTCGCGCAATCGCGCCACACCACCGGTGTACTCACCCGCCTGGGCCGCAGCGCTTACCGTATCAGCGAATTGCCGAATCCAGTCCGCCCGCTCCTTGCCATCGGTAGCAGCAGAAACCAGCTTCTCCAGCACGTCGGCCCGTCCGGCCTGCAAGACCTCCATGTTTCCGCTGCCCGAAACCAGCTTCTCATCGATTTCCTGCAACTCTGGCACGAGTCGCTCCATCGCCTTGCTAATCCCACCGGTCACTTCCGGTGCATTGCGTCCCCCGCGGGGCGAGAACGTGGCGGAGAAGAACATCCCCTCACCCGAGACGATCGAACCATCACTGACCGCTTCCGGCAGGTCCACCAATCGCCAAGCCGAGCCGACCTGGATCATCGTTCCCACGAGCAACTGCCGCGCCTCGCCGCCTTCATCCATCAGGGCCACGGTATTTTCGTACACGACCAGGTCCTTGGTCGAACCATCGGTTCCGGCCGGCACGATCCCGGGTTTATCAGCCCCAAAATTGGTCCAACGACTGCGTGGGGTAACCACTTTCTGCCCACTCGCCCAGGCAGTGAACTCAAGTCCCGCCTCGGTAACTCGCTTCCTCAGCGCGGCCTCTTTTTCTGCCCCTAAGCCCAGGGAGGCAATTTCAGCGTCTGCAATCAACAAGCGAGCGAAGCGGGCTGGGTCGCCAGCGGCCACCGCGCGCACCACCTCGGCGGTGACCTCTTCGGCAGAAATCACGCTCCACTCCTCGACGACCCCATCCTCGTTCTTATCGACTCCCCACCGCATCCCTTCGGTGCTCAGCCAGCGATAGGCATCGGCGGTTCGATTGGCATCGGTGTCCACCTCTCGGTAGACCTCGACCCCTGCGTTGTAATAGCTCCAGCGATCAATTTTGTTATCCCCATCGGTGTCCGCGAACCAGCGCAACGGCTGGCCAGCCGGTCCGGTGATCCAAAACCCCTTGCCATCGTCGCGTTTCAACTCCTCGATGGTGCATTCCCCCAGCTGCTCCTTGGAGACTTTTTCATAATTCACGTCAGGCTGTGCGGGGGCATAGGACAACGCCTTTACCAGCTGATCGGAGGGCTCTGCGGCATGCAGACTGGCGCAAGCAGCACAACAGGCGAGCGCTCCGGCAAGCGACTTCCGCAGCCAACCTTGCCCACAAACCGAATCCATTTTTAACTGCCAGTGCATCCCTAGCTGCTCCTCTTCAAGGGCTCAACGTACTTAAAAAACTTGCCACTTTAAACTTCCGACCACCGGCGGCCTCGCCCAGCGGGCCCTTACAAGCCCCCAAGACGACTGCTTAGCCAAGGCTCTCCAGCAGAACAACGCCACTGAAAAAACCAACCACCAAGCCGCGTACCAGCCAATCCACGAATTCCTGATTAAGCTCCGCGCGGAAACCTAGCACCGCGCAGATAACTCTGGTTGTAGCAACTCTGCCTAGCCGAGTGAATCGAAGTTTTGGCACCAAACGCGCAACATACGGCGCTTTAGAGGAATATCCCCATGCATTCTCAGCCCATTCCGCCCACTCTCGCGCCAACTCCGCTCCTAAGCCCATTGGGGGAAACCTACATTCCATTCAAGTCTCCCAATTAAGATGCCGATGCATTGAGTTCCGCAGACGAGGAATATTGAACCGGTTAATGGTTGACAGGCTGCCAGTATCGACTAATATTTTGCGGATCAGTGGCAAAGAGAATCTTTTTGGCACACCTGTTCGCCCATGTCTGACCACCGGTCACACGCATGGCTGCAAACGGGCGCGTAGCTCAGTTGGTTAGAGCGCGTCGCTGATAACGACGAGGTCCCAGGTTCGAATCCTGGCGCGCCCACTTCAGGGAAACCTAAGCACACCTTTCGCCAAGGCCCAAAACCCGAAGCGAAAAAAGAAGTCAGAAGAGCTGAAGATTAGGAATTGCAAATCCCGACATCCTCAGGCATACTTCTCACGCTTGATGCAGCGGCCAATTCAGTCGAACGCGATTCGCCTTGCGAACGCTAAGACTTTACACCGCAACACACAATACACCCGGGGGTGTAGCTCAGTTGGGAGAGCACCTGCTTTGCACGCAGGGGGTCATCGGTTCAAGTCCGTTCACCTCCACTTTATGGAAGGGTCCGCTAAAACGCTGACTCGGAAATAAAAAGGCCACGAAGTTCGAAATTGAACTTGTGGCCGAGCGAAGAATCGATGATGATTCCTCGCTCGAAGGAGACGCCAAGAGCTCACTAAAAACGCCAACTGAAAACTTTCAAAAGTGCAGTTGACGAGCTCTGAAACGAAACCTAAACTACTCGCTCAGGTGAACAAACGAACACCTAAGCGAAACATTGGTCTTTGACAATTTGGTTGATTGGTAGTTGGCATCTTAAGTGCACCGCCAAGGTTGATTCGACCGCCGCTCGCAAGAGTGGCTAGTAGATGAGAATTAAAGCAGGTGCACACACGACGCTGGAGTCAACATTCAGATGCAAATCTGAGCGTTGATTACCGATTTTATAGCGAGCGCTGAGAACGGCGGCTTGAGTGATCAAGTCGCAATAAAGATATCGTCAGGACGATCATCCTGACAGACATCGAAGTTTCAAGCTCGACGCGACGCAGGGCAAAGCAGCATCGGTTGCTTACAGATAGCTGAGCAAGAGTTCGAGATTTCGGTGGTCAAGTTACTAAGGGCGCACGGGGGATGTCTTGGCATTAGAAGGCGATGAAGGGCGTGGAAGTCTGCGAAAAGCTTGGGGGAGCTGACAAACGAGTGTTAATCCCGAGATACCCGAATTAGCTTGTACTGAATACATAGGTACTTGTGGCCAACCCAGGGAACTGAAACATCTAAGTACCTGGAGGAATAGAAAGAAAAATCGATTCCGTAAGTAGCGGCGAGCGAAAGCGGAATAGCCCAAACCGCATGGGTTTCCCAGGCGGGGTTGTAGGGTCTTTCACATGGGAGTTACAAAATTCAAACTAGCGAAAGTGTCCTGGATACGGCACACCACAGAGGGTGACAGTCCCGTACGCAAAAGTTTAGAATCTCCCGAAGGATACCTGAGTAGGTCGGAGCACGTGAAACTCCGACTGAATCGACGGGGACCATCCCGTAAGGCTAAATACTCTCTAATGACCGATAGCGAACTAAGTAGAGCGATCGAAAGGTGGGAAGAACCCCGGCTAGGGGAGGACACTGAACCTGAAACCGTGCGCTTACAAGCGGTCGGAGCACGATTTAACGTGTGACGGCGTGCCTTTAGCATAATGATCCGGCGAGTTACCGTTCATGGCTCGGTTAAGCCTCTCAGGGGCGAAGCCATAGGGAAACCGAGTCTTAATAGGGCGACCATTGTCATGGGCGGTAGACGCGAAACCTGGTGATCTACCCATGAGCAGGTTGAAGCGCGGGTTAAACTGCGTGGAGGACCGAACCCACTTGGGTTGAAAACCGAGGGGATGACTTGTGGGGAGGAGTGAAAGTCTAATCAAACCAGGAGATAGCTCGTTCTCTCCGAAATATATTTAGGTATAGCCTCGAGCAACTATTCATTGGGGGTAGAGAGACTGAATTGGATGGGGGCCCTTTCCAGGGTACCCCACTGAACCAAACTCCGAATACCATTGAAACTATCTCGGGAGTCAGTCTGCGGGGGATAAGCTCCGTGGTCAAGAGGGAAACAACCCAGATCGTCGGCTAAGGTCCCTAAACTATGCTCAGTCACTAAGGAAGTTGAATCTCCGTGACAGCCAGGATGTTGGCTTAGAAGCAGCCACCATTTAAAAAGTGCGTAACAGCTTACTGGTCGAGAGATTCTGCGCCGATAATGAACGGGAGTAAGCATAGTACCGAAGCCGCGAACTCAGATAATCTTCGGATGGTCTGTTTGGTAGGAGAGCGCTGTAGAGGATATACAAGCCATACCGTAAGGAGTGGTGTCGGCCTCTACAGGTGATTATGCCGGAATGAGTAACGATAAAACAGGTGAGAATCCTGTTCGCCGAAAGCCTAAGGTTTCCTGGGGAAGGTAAATCCGCCCAGGGTTAGCCGGTGCCTAAGACGAGGCCGAAAGGCGTAGTCGATGGACAGAAGGTTAATATTCCTTCGCCATGTGTGTGGAGCGATGGAGGGACGGCGTCCGAAAAGCATGCGGACTGATAGAATAGTCCGTTGCTTGGCTACAAGAATGGTAGTAGGAAAATCCGCTACAGTAGGTTCAAGTAGCCGAGCTAACAGCACCTAAGATCTGGATGATGTTGGCAGGACGTCCAAGAAAAACTTCTAAGTGTTGAAGCACACGTGACCGTACTAAAACTGACACAGGTAGGCGAGATGAGAAGTCTCAGGCGCTCGGGAGAACGGTGATTAAGGAACTCTGCAAAATGGCCCCGTAAGTTCGCGATAAGGGGCGCCTACGCAAGTAGGCCACAGAAAATCGGCTCTAACGACTGTTTATCAAAAACACAGGACGCTGCTAACACGTAAGTGGATGTATAGCGTCTGACGCCTGCCCGGTGCTGGTAGGTTAAGGAAGGCGGTTAGCTCTTCGGAGCGAAGCTGGCGACCGAAGCCCCAGTAAACGGCGGCCCTAACTATGAGGGTCCTAAGGTAGCGAAGTTCCTTGTCGGGTAAGTTCCGACCTGCATGAAAGGCGTAACGATTGGAGCACTGTCTCAATCACCGACCCGGTGAAATTGTAGTCGTGGTGAAGATGCCACGTACCCGCGGTTAGACGGAAAGACCCCATGAACCTTCACTGTAGGCTGATATTGGGTTGAGGTACATCTTGTGTAGTATAGCTGGGAGGCTTTGATCTGGGCGCGCTAGCGTTCAAGGAGCCATCGTTGAAATACCAGCCTGGATTTACTTTAATTCTAACCCTGTACCGTGAAACCGGTCAGGGAACAGTGTCAGTTGGGCAGTTTGACTGGGGCGGTCTCCTCCTAAAAAGTAACGGAGGAGTACAAAGGTCCACTCAGCCTGGTCGGCAATCAGGCGAAGAGCGTAAAGGTAGAAGTGGGCTTAACTGCGAGACAAATAAGTCGAGCAGATACGAAAGTAGGTCTTAGTGATCCGGTGATTCCGAATGGAAGGGTCATCGCTCATCAGATAAAAGGTACTCTGGGGATAACAGGCTTATCGCATCCGAGCGTCCACAGCGGCGATGCGGTTTGGCACCTCGATGTCGGCTCATCACATCCTGGGGGTGAAGAAGCTCCCAAGGGTTTGGCTGTTCGCCAATGAAAGTGGTACGTGAGCTGGGTTCAGACCGTCGTGAGACAGGTCGGTCCCTATCTGCCGCGGGCGTTCGAAACTTGAGGAGGTTCAACTTTAGTACGAGAGGATTTGGTTGGACGAAGCTCTGGTGTACCAGTTGTCACGCTAGTGGCACGGCTGGATAGCTAACTTCGGAAAGGATAAACGCTGAAAGCATCTAAGCGTGAAGCCCTCTCCTAGATTAGGTTTCGTAAGTACTTTGTACGTAAGTCCCCAAGAAGATTACTTGGTTGATAGGCCAGATGTGTAAGCACGGTAACGTGTTCAGCTAACTGGTACTAACGGACGAATACTTGACCACCGATATTTTGCACTCTTGCGACTCGCTAAGAGAGCGGTCACCTACCCAGGTGACAGCGTATGATGTCAACTACCAATCAACAAAGCTATACAGGCTTGTGCAAGCGAATAGGTTGCACAAGTCTCTCTGGCGACCATATCTGAAAGGTCATACCTGTTCCCATCCCGAACACAGAAGTCAAGCTTTCAGAGCCGATGATAGTGCCCACCAGTGCGAAAGTAGGTATTGCCAGTATTTTTAAAAGCCTCCTAGACAATTGTCTATGGAGGCTTTTTTTATGCGCCCACCACAAGACAACACCTCGTAGCATGGCTCCCCGAGTCGTGAACCGTAGCATGGCTCCCCGTGCCGTGGACCACTACCACACGAGGCCACTCCTTCTTCCGCTGCCAAAACACAAGTGAGCCCCCGCATCGCCACACGTTCGTGGCCAGCGTCTGACGGGTAACACACCTCGAGCGACCAACTCCTTCTAGCGACTCACCGCCGCCTGGCCGTCAACAAGGCGCGACGGGGAGCAGGATACCCCTCGAGCGTACGACTGCAATCCGAAGGATCTAGAAAATCTACCAACGATTCAAAACGCATCCAACGCGTACCTCGCTGCTCAGACACACGCGTTAACCAAACTTAACCCCAAAGGAGCCTCACTCTTTTCGGGGTTGACCCGGCGTGCTCCCTTTAGGAATATCCAACGCACCATTGCAACTAGCGATGCAGCATCTGGAAAATTCCACAAGGAGATTATGTTGCCCACCCCCAGCTTTCCCCAACCGGCCAGCGTCGAACATGTTGACCTAGCGCTGCGCTCCGAACTACTCCAGCATTGCACGCGAACCATCGCGGAAACTTCGCTGCAGCTCACTCCCTTCCCACACTTCTTGGTGCACGGCTTTCTCCCGCAGGAGGTCTACAACGAGCTGATTTGCAGTTTTCCCGCCCCCGAGGAGTATGAAGCCTTCGGATACGAGAAGCACCAGGCCCCCAACGGCAGCAGCAATCGCTTTCGATATCAATTCTCGAATCGATACTTAGCAAAACTGCCACCAGTCAAGCGAAAACTCTGGTTTACCATTCGAAGCGTGCTTGGCAGCCACGATTTCAAGCAAACCGTGTTTGAGAAACTGGCACCGGGACTCGAGCTGCGTTACGGGGCTGAGCTGGCAGGCCGGGGAGATCTCGCGGGCTACGCGCTTCCGGAATTGTTCCGCGAGACCGAAGGGTATTCGATCAAGCCCCATCCGGACACGCGCAAGAAAGTGGTAACGATGCAATTTGCATTGGCTAGCGATGAGGGGCAACGAGAGCTGGGCACGGAATTCTACAGACGCTCCGCAGCACCGCGCAACTGGCTTCGACAGCCGTATGGTTTCGAGGTGGCCAAGAAGATGCCGTTCAGCCCCAACACGGTCTATGCGTTCTCCGTGCTCAACACCGTCCGCTTGAAGAGTTGGCATGGCCGGACAGCGATTCCGGGCGACTTTGGCGTCCGCAACTCCATTCTCAACATTTGGTATGAGCAGGCTGAGAATGGCAACCAGGAGTTGATCGACGAATCCCACTGGTTTGCCACTACCGCAGTCCCGGCGCTTCGAGCTGCCTGAGCCATGGGGAGACGTCCCCACGCCTCCTCTTGAACTGCAAACCAGGCTCCGATTCGAAAAATCCTCCAGTTAGGCTCAATCGGCAGCCCACCGATACCGATAAGCTCACCTTACCGAGGCAGCAAACATGCTGAACCAACCTGGTTTAGAAAGAATCTGCCAAGGAAATTCAGGACGGCAAAAGCGTCGCTGACCCAATAAATTGTTCGGTTTTTAACATGAACCGAGACCAATGGGGGGGGGCGCCACCGCAGAGAACTCGACACTCCGCCGCTTTTGCCGTTGACGGTCCACCGACTCCGGTCTAAATTACCGTCCATGTGGCCGAGAGGACACAAAACACAAAACTTGATCTTTGACAATTTGGTTGATTGGTAGTTGGCATCTTAAGTGCACCGCCAAGGTTGATTCGACCGCCGCTCGCAGGAGTGGCTAGTAGATGAGAATTAAAGCAGGTGCACACACGACGCTGGAGTCAACACTCAGATGCAAATCTGAGCGTTGATTACCGATTTTATAGCGAGCGCTGAGAACGGCGGCTTGAGTGATCAAGTCGCAATAAAGATATCGTCAGGACGATCATCCTGACAGACATCGAAGTTTCAAGCTCGACGCGACGCAGGGCAAAGCAGCTTCGGTTGCTTATAGATAGCTGAGCAAGAGTTCGAGATTTCGGTGGTCAAGTTACTAAGGGCGCACGGGGGATGTCTTGGCATTAGAAGGCGATGAAGGGCGTGGAAGTCTGCGAAAAGCTTGGGGGAGCTGACAAACGAGTGTTAATCCCGAGATACCCGAATTAGCTTGTACTGAATACATAGGTACTTGTGGCCAACCCAGGGAACTGAAACATCTAAGTACCTGGAGGAATAGAAAGAAAAATCGATTCCGTAAGTAGCGGCGAGCGAAAGCGGAATAGCCCAAACCGCATGGGTTTCCCAGGCGGGGTTGTAGGGTCTTTCACATGGGAGTTACAAAATTCAAACTAGCGAAAGTGTCCTGGATACGGCACACCACAGAGGGTGACAGTCCCGTACGCAAAAGTTTAGAATCTCCCGAAGGATACCTGAGTAGGTCGGAGCACGTGAAACTCCGACTGAATCGACGGGGACCATCCCGTAAGGCTAAATACTCTCTAATGACCGATAGCGAACTAAGTAGAGCGATCGAAAGGTGGGAAGAACCCCGGCTAGGGGAGGACACTGAACCTGAAACCGTGCGCTTACAAGCGGTCGGAGCACGATTTAACGTGTGACGGCGTGCCTTTAGCATAATGATCCGGCGAGTTACCGTTCATGGCTCGGTTAAGCCTCTCAGGGGCGAAGCCATAGGGAAACCGAGTCTTAATAGGGCGACCATTGTCATGGGCGGTAGACGCGAAACCTGGTGATCTACCCATGAGCAGGTTGAAGCGCGGGTTAAACTGCGTGGAGGACCGAACCCACTTGGGTTGAAAACCGAGGGGATGACTTGTGGGGAGGAGTGAAAGTCTAATCAAACCAGGAGATAGCTCGTTCTCTCCGAAATATATTTAGGTATAGCCTCGAGCAACTATTCATTGGGGGTAGAGAGACTGAATTGGATGGGGGCCCTTTCCAGGGTACCCCACTGAACCAAACTCCGAATACCATTGAAACTATCTCGGGAGTCAGTCTGCGGGGGATAAGCTCCGTGGTCAAGAGGGAAACAACCCAGATCGTCGGCTAAGGTCCCTAAACTATGCTCAGTCACTAAGGAAGTTGAATCTCCGTGACAGCCAGGATGTTGGCTTAGAAGCAGCCACCATTTAAAAAGTGCGTAACAGCTTACTGGTCGAGAGATTCTGCGCCGATAATGAACGGGAGTAAGCATAGTACCGAAGCCGCGAACTCAGATAATCTTCGGATGGTCTGTTTGGTAGGAGAGCGCTGTAGAGGATATACAAGCCATACCGTAAGGAGTGGTGTCGGCCTCTACAGGTGATTATGCCGGAATGAGTAACGATAAAACAGGTGAGAATCCTGTTCGCCGAAAGCCTAAGGTTTCCTGGGGAAGGTAAATCCGCCCAGGGTTAGCCGGTGCCTAAGACGAGGCCGAAAGGCGTAGTCGATGGACAGAAGGTTAATATTCCTTCGCCATGTGTGTGGAGCGATGGAGGGACGGCGTCCGAAAAGCATGCGGACTGATAGAATAGTCCGTTGCTTGGCTACAAGAATGGTAGTAGGAAAATCCGCTACAGTAGGTTCAAGTAGCCGAGCTAACAGCACCTAAGATCTGGATGATGTTGGCAGGACGTCCAAGAAAAACTTCTAAGTGTTGAAGCACACGTGACCGTACTAAAACTGACACAGGTAGGCGAGATGAGAAGTCTCAGGCGCTCGGGAGAACGGTGATTAAGGAACTCTGCAAAATGGCCCCGTAAGTTCGCGATAAGGGGCGCCTACGCAAGTAGGCCACAGAAAATCGGCTCTAACGACTGTTTATCAAAAACACAGGACGCTGCTAACACGTAAGTGGATGTATAGCGTCTGACGCCTGCCCGGTGCTGGTAGGTTAAGGAAGGCGGTTAGCTCTTCGGAGCGAAGCTGGCGACCGAAGCCCCAGTAAACGGCGGCCCTAACTATGAGGGTCCTAAGGTAGCGAAGTTCCTTGTCGGGTAAGTTCCGACCTGCATGAAAGGCGTAACGATTGGAGCACTGTCTCAATCACCGACCCGGTGAAATTGTAGTCGTGGTGAAGATGCCACGTACCCGCGGTTAGACGGAAAGACCCCATGAACCTTCACTGTAGGCTGATATTGGGTTGAGGTACATCTTGTGTAGTATAGCTGGGAGGCTTTGATCTGGGCGCGCTAGCGTTCAAGGAGCCATCGTTGAAATACCAGCCTGGATTTACTTTAATTCTAACCCTGTACCGTGAAACCGGTCAGGGAACAGTGTCAGTTGGGCAGTTTGACTGGGGCGGTCTCCTCCTAAAAAGTAACGGAGGAGTACAAAGGTCCACTCAGCCTGGTCGGCAATCAGGCGAAGAGCGTAAAGGTAGAAGTGGGCTTAACTGCGAGACAAATAAGTCGAGCAGATACGAAAGTAGGTCTTAGTGATCCGGTGATTCCGAATGGAAGGGTCATCGCTCATCAGATAAAAGGTACTCTGGGGATAACAGGCTTATCGCATCCGAGCGTCCACAGCGGCGATGCGGTTTGGCACCTCGATGTCGGCTCATCACATCCTGGGGGTGAAGAAGCTCCCAAGGGTTTGGCTGTTCGCCAATGAAAGTGGTACGTGAGCTGGGTTCAGACCGTCGTGAGACAGGTCGGTCCCTATCTGCCGCGGGCGTTCGAAACTTGAGGAGGTTCAACTTTAGTACGAGAGGATTTGGTTGGACGAAGCTCTGGTGTACCAGTTGTCACGCTAGTGGCACGGCTGGATAGCTAACTTCGGAAAGGATAAACGCTGAAAGCATCTAAGCGTGAAGCCCTCTCCTAGATTAGGTTTCGTAAGTACTTTGTACGTAAGTCCCCAAGAAGATTACTTGGTTGATAGGCCAGATGTGTAAGCACGGTAACGTGTTCAGCTAACTGGTACTAACGGACGAATACTTGACCACCGATATTTTGCACTCTTGCGACTCGCTAAGAGAGCGGTCACCTACCCAGGTGACAGCGTATGATGTCAACTACCAATCAACAAAGCTATACAGGCTTGTGCAAGCGAATAGGTTGCACAAGTCTCTCTGGCGACCATATCTGAAAGGTCATACCTGTTCCCATCCCGAACACAGAAGTCAAGCTTTCAGAGCCGATGATAGTGCCCACCAGTGCGAAAGTAGGTATTGCCAGTATTTTCAAAAGCCTCCTAGACAATTGTCTATGGAGGCTTTTTTTATGCGCCCACCACAAGACAACACCTCGTAGCATGGCTCCCCGAGTCGTGAACCGTAGCATGGCTCCCCGTGCCGTGGACCACTACCACACGAGGCCACTCCTTCTTCCGCTGCCAAAACACAAGTGAGCCCCCGCATCGCCACACGTTCGTGGCCAGCGTCTGACGGGTAACACACCTCGAGCGACCAACTCCTTCTAGCGACTCACCGCCGCCTGGCCGTCAACAAGGCGCGACGGGGAGCAGGATACCCCTCGAGCGTACGACTGCAATCCGAAGGATCTAGAAAATCTACCAACGATTCAAAACGCATCCAACGCGTACCTCGCTGCTCAGACACACGCGTTAACGCATCGCTGACCACGCACACTTCTTCAAAACCGGTGCGCTGCAACCAGATCCGAAGCATTGAGAGCGAGGGGAGAAACCAAACGTTGCGCATCTTCGCATAGCGATCGGCGGGAACTAAGACCGTCGCGTGTTCCGAGTCGACAATCAAAGTTTCTAAGACCAATTCCCCGTCGGACTTAAGTGCGCTGGCCAGTGTTTGCAAATGGTCGATGGGGCTCGTGCGGTGATAGAGCACGCCCATGGAACAAACCACATCAAATCGATGAGGATTTGGGGGCAGGTCGGTATCTTTGAGCGGCAAGATAAAATGGCGCTCGTCAGCATCAGCATACTTGCGCAGCACTTCAAATTGCATGATGGATAGCCATGTCGGATCGCATCCCACCACCCATTGAGCGCCAGCCGCTAGCATTCGCCAGCCGTAGTAGCCATTTCCACAGCCAATATCGAGGACCGATTTCCCTGTGAAATCAAAAGCGCTAGCTAAGCGATCCCACTTCAGATTCGAACGCCACTCGGTATCGATCGTCGTTCCCAAGATTTGGAACGGCCCCTTGCGCCATGGATGAAATTCCATCAATCGCTCGCGCACTTCAACCAACTCCGTCTCCGACAGCTCGCCGATCACCTGCACAGCATCGGAAATCGCATGCATTTCAAACTTCGCAGGTTTCGGCAGGGCCGCCCAAGCCTGCTGCCAGCGTGGCAGATCTCCGTGAGACGCAGCGGTGAATCTTTCATGGGTGAGCGTCTCCAGCTGATTCGCCCAATCCACGCTGCCTACGGAACGGAGCCAACCAAAGAGCCGGTCACGGTCAAACAACTTCATGCGGTAGTCAATTCTTGATGGCTAGAATCGAAGCAAAATTAAAACACTGGAACCACGGCGCCACGACTTCGAAGCCAACCCGCTGAAGTCGAGAGAGATGGGCATCCAACGGCTCTGGAATGAGCATGTTTTCAATGGAGGTTCGCTTTTGAGCGATTTCTAGATCGCTATATCCGTGCGCTCGCTTGAAATCGTGATGCAATTCGTTCAGCAGAGCTTGCTGAGAGTCGTCTTCAAAGCTGATTTTTTCACTCAGCAAGAGGGCACCACCCGGTATGAGGCTCTCGCAGATCTTTTGCAAAAGTGGCTCTCGGTCTACTGAGGGGATGAATTGCAGAGTGAAATTGAGGACGACGAAAGAAGCCCTGTCGAGTGAGACTTGGCGAATATCCGCCTGATGCGTTTCGACTGCGCAGCCCGAGGCGATTTCTTGTGGCGACAGTTCAGCCAACCGCTGCTGAAGTCGAGCAATCATGGCTGGCGAGTTGTCGACGGCGTGCAAGGTGCAATCCATGCTTGCTTGCGGGCGGATGAGCCAGGTGGCTGCTCCTAGTGAGCACCCCAAATCGTAAATATTGGTCCCTGGTCGAATAAAACGCCCCGCGAGCTGCTCAATCATCGACAAAATTGAAGCGTAGCCAGGCACAGAGCGGGCAATCATATCGGGAAACACATCCGCCACTGAATCATCAAAGGTGAACTCTCCCACCCGTTGCCGAGGCAGCGAATAGATCCGATCTCGGTTCATGCTTAGTTTTCTAACGCGAAGGGAAGCTCACCACACCAATTGCCTAATCATTGCCGGAGGCCCATTTTACCTCACTTCGATGGAGAGGCGGATAGGGGGGCGGATCAATGCGTAGTGCACCGAAAAACCCTAGCGGGGGGAACCTTACCCCAGCCAACCTCGCGATGCGGCAGCCACATAACACTACAGAGTTACAGGCAAAGTCTTTCTGAATAAAAAAATCACAAAATCTCTCGGTGTTAATTTGGGAAATTGAATCAGGTTCACCAGCGCGTTAGTTTCCCGTCATGCTGCCGACACAATCCGTTGCCTAAGGAGTGAATCCATGCCGAAGACTCATTTTTTTGTTGCTCTGTTGCTAACCACACTCTTTTCAAGCTCATGCTCAGGAGACATTATCGTCGAGTTTTCCAACGGCGGAGCTCTCGACGGGGATGCCGCCGGAGACACGGCCCAATTCACCGACAGCATTTCTGGGGAGATTGCCACCCTGACAACTCAAGCCGTGCTGCAGGGGGCAACGCCGGCGGTCATCAACGAGAATTCGGGGGCGTTGGGAGTCGGCAACGCGATCTTTGAAGTGGGGGAAATCTGGAGCTTCAGTTGGAATGTAGCGACCGAATTGGAAGCGATCGACCTAAGCAGTTTTACCAACGACGAAACTTTTCAGATCTCCTCCACGAGCTGGCAAGGCTTAAGCTTTGATACTAGTTCCGTGGCGGAGCTGGCTTTCAACTCCACCACCGGTACGTTCAACTTGACCGCTGGCACCATCTCCGATCAATTCGATTTTTCGTCCGTGAGTGGCGCCCCCATTCTTCTGAACGCAGGTGCGGAGTACAGTTTTTCCGCCACTGCCGGCAGCACTTCACTTCAAAGCATGCGATTCTCTGCAGTTCCTGAACCCAGTGCACTGGGACTTCTGGGGCTGTCCATTGTCTGCTTGCTTAGAACGCGTCCCCCACAGTCACGCTGAAGAGAGCGGCACTCCGTCGAGTGCCAAGTGCCGATTGAAACGCATGGTCGCAGGCCACTGACCAAGTAAAGTGCGCGATAACCGGGACAGCCAACCTGTCCACCTGCGGCATGCCACTGAAGACGCTATATTGGACCTTACCGATCTTCCCAACCTGGAATCGGTTACTCCAACTTTCAGCATCTGTAGGAAACGCTGCATGTCCAACCCGGCCATCACCAGTCTCATCAATTCTGGCACCAATCTGTACCTGGATTCGATCGATCCAGATCTCGTGAAACTCAATCTTGAATGGGGCGCGGTTGGAGCGACGAGCAACCCCATCATCATTTCAGGTCTCATCGAGAGTGGTCGTTTTGACTCACAACTCGCCGAACTGCTCAAGTCGGGTAAGGACGACAGCGAGATTGCTTGGGAATTGACCGACCAACTGGTTCGCCAAGCACAACAGGCCTTCCACTCCGTTTGGGAGAAGACTCGCGGCGACGCAGGTTGGGTCAGCTTCGAACTCGATCCACTCATCGAAGATCTCGATGCCAACATGCCGCATGCAGATCGTGTCGAACGCTATATTGAACTGGGCAAAAAGTGGTCGGCTGGGCACGACAACCGCATGATCAAAGTCCCTGCCACCCCAGCTGGCTTGGACAGCTTGTCCGCACTCAGTGCAGCTGGGATTACGCTCAACGTAACGCTGGTATTCACCATGGACCAGTATGTACAGGCGCGGAACAACGTCTGGGAAGGCGCACAAAAGCGGGCGTCGCTCGACACGTTCAAGAGTGTCTACAGTATTTTTGTCTCACGAGTGGACCAATATACCGCCCAACATGTAGCGCAACTCTCTGCGGATGCGCAGGGGCAAGTCGGTATTGTGAACGCCAAACGCATATGGCAAGCCAACCAAGATTTTTGGAAAGCCAATCCCACTCCACTCAAGCAAGAAATGATCTTTGCTAGTACGGGCACCAAAAATCCGACGGATCCCCCTACGAAGTATGTCGAAGCTCTGGCGGGAAGCGATATTCAAACCAATCCACCAGCCACCAATGCAGCGGTAGCCGAAAGCTCCGTCGTGTTCTCGCGACAAGTCGACCAATTGCCACCAGCCTCTGTGCTGAATGATATCGATGCGCATGTCAACATGTCCCACCTTGAGAAGACCTTGATGGGCGAAGGCATCGCGAAGTTTGCCGCGCCTCAAAAGCAATTGCTCGCGACAATCGCCAGCAAGCGGGCCAAACTGGCGGTTGGGTAAGCCCCATTGCGTTCAGGCCAGGGGCAATCGGAAAAGTGATTCGATACCCACGAGGCAGTTGGATGCCTGCTTCGTGGCAAAGCAGTCTTGGTTAGACATGCACCACTAAATCAGAAGCCGAAAACCTGACTTTCTTGGCATCTGCTTGCGTATCTTCGGCATGTCGATACCCCACTGCGCAACCGACCACCGTCGTAAATTCGCTATCTTCAATCCCCAGCAACTTGTCGTATTCTGAGAACGCGATGCCTTCCATCGGGCAGGTGTCGACTCCCAGAAGCGCGGCAGCCACCATCAATTGTCCGAGTGCGATGTATACCTGGCGACAGTTCCAATCCAGATGCGTCTCCATTTTTTCAATGGTTGAAACCAGGATTCTGCGATAGCCCTCCACCGCCTCCCCGGGCAATTCACGCGTCTCAATAACGGATTTCATGTACGTATCGACGTACTCCGCGTCCATCGTCTTGCGGGCAGCCAACACCACCATATGGGAACAGTCTTGAGGCTGTTTTTGATTCCATGAAATGGACGGCAACTTCGCCTTCACCGTCTCATCGGTAATGATATAGAACCGCCAGGGCTGCAAACCGTAACTGCTAGGTGTTAAAATCAAGCTCTGCTCGAGCGCGTTCCAGGTCTCCGCGTCCAGACGCCGCAGAGGGTCAAAGCGTTTGGTTGCGTACCGCCAATTCAGACTATCGAGTAGCTGCTGAGGGGTGGGTTGCGACATATTGATCTCTGGCGGAAAGAATTGCAAAACTCCGATTGTATAGATCCCCTCACCAATTGCCACACTGGAAAGCCCATGCACTCCCCCACGCCACAAACCGATCTCCGAGCGCCAACTTGCTGGATTGCCCCCTCCGCCACCGTACTGGGTCATGTGACACTGGGCGAACAATCAAGCGTATGGTTCGGAGCAGTTTTGCGTGGCGATACTTCCGAAATCAGTATTGGAGATGGTAGCAACGTGCAAGACTTAGCTTGCTTGCATTGCGACCCAGGTTTTCCATGTGTGATCGAGGAACGCGTGACCATCGGGCACGGAGCGATTGTGCACGGAGCGCACGTAGAGCGTGATTCTTTGATCGGCATTCGCGCCGTGGTGCTCAACGGTGCTCGGATTGGTACCGGTTCGATTGTCGCAGCTGGAGCCCTGGTGCCGGAGGGAAAGATCATTCCACCTGGAAGCATGGTGATGGGAGTCCCGGGCAAAGTCGTTCGCCCAGTCACTGCTGAAGATCGCCAAATGATTGAACATGCCGCGGAGCATTACATCGAGAATGCCGCTCACTACAAGCAATGCGAGCAGTAGCACGTTGCGGTAGTACGCTTGAGTTCTGGGGCCTCGCGTCCCCATCGATGAGCGAGGGGAGGGCAGTACAAGCAAACACGTCCTCACCCTTTACGTTTTTTTGATTTACGAGCGTTTTCAGGTTTACCGCGAAGGTAGTATGAGGTGGTGCAGGAGACGTTTGGCTGCCGAGCAAGAAAGCTACGACAAGTCGCAGCACTCCCTATGGAGTGCGTTGACTCGTCATCGCTGTGGAGTAGTGGTTGAGGGAGTTTGGTTAGTCCACCGAGCAGGTGTTTGGGGGCAGCCAGAACGGCTTTTCCGGGCCTCTGGTTTGCAAAGGAAGGTGGTGGGGACAGTCAATTTGTGGTGCAGGAGACAATTGGCCGCCGAGCAAGAAAGCTACGACGAGTCGCAGCACTCCCTATGGAGTGCGATGACTCGTCATCGCTGTGGAGTAGTGGTTGAGGGAGTTTGGTTAGTCCACCGAGCAGGTGTTTGGGGGCAGCCAGAACGGCTTTTCCGGGCCTCTGGTTTGCAAAGGAAGTTGGTGGGGACAGTCAATTTGTGGTGCAGGAGACAATTGGCCGCCGAGCAAGAAAGCTACGACAAGTCGCAGCACTCCCTATGGAGTGCGATGAATCTTCATCGCTGTGGAGTAGTGGTTGAGGGAGTTTGGTTAGTCCACCGAGCAGGTGTTTGGGGGCAGCCAGAACGGCTTTTCCGGGCCTCTGGTTTGCAAAGGAAGGTGGTGGGGACAGTCAATTTGTGGTGCAGGAGACAATTGGCCGCCGAGCAAGAAAGCTACGACAAGTCGCAGCACTCCCTATGGAGTGCGATGAATCTTCATCGCTGTGGAGTAGTGGTTGAGGGAGTTTGGTTAGTCCACCGAGCAGGTGTTTGGGGGCAGCCAGAACGGCTTTTCCGGGCCTCTGGTTTGCAAAGGAAGGTGGTGGGGACAGTCAATTTGTGGTGCAGGAGACAATTGGCCGCCGAGCAAGAAAGCTACGACAAGTCGCAGCACTCCCTATGGAGTGCGTTGACTCGTCATCGCTGTGGAGTAGTGGTTGAGGGAGTTTGGTTAGTCCACCGAGCATTCGATTGCATGCCGCCAGAGGACTCTTTTTCCCTGCAGGGTCTAGTTTCATTGCGACGAATCTAGTGCAGTGGTCGCATTTTTATTTCTGGCGAAGTGCGATTTGAGCATTGGGATTGAAAATGCAACCCAATCAACAAGCCGTCACGCGGCGGGAAACTCTTTCAAAAAGCTGTTCACTGCTGGCTACTCGAATCACCGCCGGCTACTCGAAGGGAAAAGTCGCATCGAGTGGGGCTTGGGACAATTCGGCAAGAAACGGTGCGATGCGTTCGACAATGACCTCGCTCAGTTGCTCCCCTTTCGCCGCAGTCGCAGAATGCGGATTCCCTGATCCCGAATTGGAGGTCAGCAGATGCCAGGGGCGGCTTAAGCCCACCCAGCCATTGCGAAGCGCCTCAAATCGCAACGGGCGCGTTGCTCCCTCGTCCGCGGTCAAATCCCCCGTGGGCTTGCGAGCCACCAGGTCGGGACGAAAGGCGAGAACTAAGGAGGTCTCCATCTCTCCGGCATGATCATCGGCATGTTCACAAATTTCAGCAGCTGCATCGCGAATCATCTGGTACCAGTTGCAGAGGAACACATGCACCTTCGTCTGGCCATAGATCTCTCGCAGGAATGGCTTGAAATCATTTCCACCGTGCGAATTGAAGATCACCAACTTGCGCACACCGCTGGCTTCAACCGAAGCCACCAAATCTCGCAGCACCAGGAACAGAGTTGAGGGCTGCAGGTTCATCGCCCATGGAAACTGGCGCAGATTGGTTTCCGTACCAAAAGGCACCACTGGCAACTGCACAACTCGGCCCCCCAGTTCCGTTGCCCTGTGACAACAGCGATCTGCCAGACATCCGGCTTCGATCGTATCCGTACCGTAGGGCAGGTGTAGATTGTGGGGCTCGGTTGCTCCCATGGGCAGCACGGCAACTTGCCACTCCCGCTGCCGGGCGTCCGCTAGCGTTACATCTTCAAGACGCCAATTTTTTTTGAGGTTCTGTTGCATGGGGTTCTAGACTGGGAATGAATCCGCCATAGAGGGTGTTTTTTTGCGAATAAAGCTCATCGAGGACCGCCCTTCGAAATTCGGTCTGCGAGCAGGCGAGTCCTAACACAACCTCGACTGCTGATTTCCGATCGGTACATTTGCGGAGCGCAGTGCATTCTACAGCAAGTTCAGCCATTGGATTTGAGGCGTTCGGCGCGCCTCTGCATGGGCGTTGTCCACACACCGCCCATGCGTCAGAATCATGGCTGGCACCTGAGCCTCGTCTGCAGAGTGTCGCGCGGTCAACTCTCGTATGAAATGCATTATGAACGCCATTACCTCCGAGCCTCCCAAATACGAATTCTTCTCGCAACTAGCCAGAATCGTCAATTCAGGGCAGGCACGTTCGATCATCGTCGCTGGAAACGTAAACGACCTCTATTTTGACGGTGAAACCTATGTACCCATCGTCCCTTTCATGCTCAAGAGAACTCAAGTCGCGGGACTGATCCAAGTCGTCTATGAGCTCAATGGCCCCATTCGATTGGAAGAAGCGGATCGCGCTCGATTGCGTGAAGCCTGGGCAGCTTGGAAAACCGGCATCGATCTCAACGCTCTCGCCATCAAGGATATGGGAGCCGAGAGCAGCAAGATTGACTTGCGGCGTCGCGAATTCGATCAATATCTTCGCGATGCGATTGGCAATGCCACGCAAGCGTTGGAGTTTCTGCGTCAGTTGACCATCTGCTCACGAGCAGCACTACGTGAAAATTTGCTGATATTTATCGAAGCAGCGGACATGCTGCTACCGGTAGGTGATGGCAATATTGCGAGACTGCAAGACGCGCAGATTCGCCGCGTAGCCATCGTAACCGACTGGTTCAGCGATCCGGAATTTTTTGCCGGTAGAGACACGGTTTGCTTGGTCTGTGAATCGCGAAGTCAGATTCACCCGAGGATTGCAAGGCTGCCGCAAGTCTTAGGAGTTGAGGTTCCCTCGCCGGACACAGCTGCGCGACGCCACTATATGGAATGGCAAGGCAGTCGCCCAACGGCCGCTGCAATCCCGGTCGCCGATGAGACGCTGAAGGAATCTTCCAGCGATGCTTCTGCAGCGCAACTCGACAGCCTGGCCGAAGCCACAGCAGGCTTGAGCATTCACGCCTTGCGACAGTTGTTGCTTGCCGCCGCCTATCGCGGAGCCCCCGTGTCTCGCGAGCAAATTGTTGCGCAGGTTGAGCAATTCATTCAGGCACAGTTGGGCGAGGATGTGATTGAGTTTAAGAAACCATCCCACACCTTGGCCGATGTAGTGGGAGCAACGAATCTCAAGAAATTCCTGCAGACGCAGATGCTCCCAAGGCTCCTGCTGCCGGATGACCGTGCATTACCTGGCGCCGCCGTGGCGGGCCCCATCGGCGGTGGCAAGACCTTTATTTTCGAAGCGGTTGCCGCCGAACTGGACATGCCAGTTCTGGTACTGAAGAGCATCCGGAGCCAGTGGTTTGGTCAAACCGATGTGATCTTCGAGCGTCTCAAACGCGTGCTGGAAGCTCTGGAGAAAGTGGTCATATTCGTCGATGAAGCCGACACGCAGTTCGGTGGTGTTGGTGAGGGGACTCACGAAACGGAACGCCGCTTGACCGGCAAGATCCAGGGCATGATGAGTGATCCGGCACTTCGCGGAAAAGTCATCTGGCTGTTAATGACCGCCCGCATCCATCTATTGTCACCAGATATTCGCCGCCCTGGACGCGTGGGAGATTTGATCGTCCCGGTGCTCGACCCCACCGACGACGATCGGCTGCAGTTCATCCGTTGGATGATTAAACCGGCTGGTCCAGCCGCTGAGGGTTTGGTTCAATGGCTTGACGAAGAGGGACTCCCTCAGGAATTCTCAGCTGCCGGATTTGCAGCCCTGCGCAGCCAAATCAAAGCCATCCCTCCCGCATCCGAGGAAGAGCTACGGGCGTCCATCTACGACTTCATCCAGCCAGCCATCGGCAAGACTCGGCGCTATCAAACGCTCCAGGCCCTGGTGAACTGCACCCGTCGCAGCCTCTTGCCCGATCCCCATGTAACGGACGAACAACGCAATTTGTGGGAGCAAGAGATCAATCTGCTCGAAGCCCAAGGAATTCGTTAGTGCTTGGTTCCACGCCCATCGCGGGCCGTGAACGAGGGCAAACTCAAAATGCCTAGTTTGTCATCGCGCGTTACGCGCATTCCAGGCCAGAGCGGACACGGCAAATTTCAGGACGGGATCTAGGAGCGTTGGGCAACGTCACGGGTCTCAGGCCCCTGCAGCTCACCAGAGAGGCTCCGTTGCCGGTCCTACTATTGACTCGAAAACTGGCATACAATCAACCTCTTGGAACAACTCGAGTTCTCCCCTTTAAGCATGAGTGACTTGCCGCGTGGATTCCGTAAAACGCACCGTCCTCTCGAAATTATTCATGGCACCCAGTGTGATGATCCCCATCTTGGGCGGAGCACTCGCTGGCTGTCTCTCCTGGGGGCTGGGAGGCATTCCGGCATTGACGACTGTGGCGGCAATCGGCGTTGTCGGAGGCTTAGGCTGGATGGTGGCTCGCACCTTTCTCAACGTCAACGAGGTCACCGAGGCGGCCTTAGCCGCGCAGCTGGAACAGCGGGCGCGAGTGGAGAACGCGGAACTAGACCGGCTGGCGGCCCAACTGCGTAGCGACCGCGATCATCGCACCCAAGACTGCTTGACTCTGCTAAGATCGCTCCGCGCCGAATTTGAAGAGGTGGCTCAGCAACCAGGTTTTGCAATCCGTAGCGCCCAAGTTCGGGAGCAAGTTGGCCATGTATTTGAGGCGGCGACCGACCAGCTGCGAAATTCCTTCCGCTTGTGGGAAAGAGCCGAGAGCCTGTCGGGAGAGACGCGGGACCGAGTCCTGGCTGAGCGCGAAGCAGAGATTGCCGAGTTGCCTCCCACCGTGGAGCGCATCCAAAAAATCGTGGAACAGTTCCGGAGTTTGGTACGCACGGAAAACCAAGTGGGGTTAGCGGAAATGCAAGCCGAATTGGAAGCCAACTTGCGCGTCGCCCAACGAACCGAGGAGCGGATGCGAGAAATAGAAAATCCCTCTGCCGCCCATGAAGCATTTATCCGAGAATAAAGTCCCCAGCCGTTGCCAAACGCCGGTCGGAGGCTTTAACATTTCCAAGTAGTCCACTGCCATTGATATCCACATCCAGCTCCCTCGCCGCAAAGCTGGGCCGAGACAGCCCCACCCCGGGCCTGCTCACTTTCATTTAAGCTCGCCATTGCCTCAAATTGAGCAATTTCTAAGGGAAGCCATCTATGTTCAAAGCTGTCGGTAAATACTTCCGTGCGGTTTGGTATCTCGTCACGTTCCGAGTCACGAAGGCTGGCGATACGCTGCGTTCCAATCCTGGGGTCATCTCGGCCAATTACGATCGGGTCATCGAAGAAAAGCGAAGTCGCCTCAATCAATACAAAGACGCCGTTAGCGCCATGATTGCTCAGGAAGAGAGCAAGAAGGAAAAACTAAGACAAATTACCAGCGAAATTGAAAAGCTAGAGAAGCTCCGCTCCGGGGCTGCTGCCAAAGCCAAACAATTGGTCGAGCGGTACAACGGCGATATCAATGCAGTGAGGAACGACCCAGAGTATCTCAAGTGCCAATCGGCGTACAAGGATTTCACCAGCACGCTTGCCGAGAAACAGGAAAGAGCCCAGGAGATCGATGAAGATCTCAAACAGCTCGTTGCCAATGTCGGCGGGCACAAGACTCAAATCCAAGCCCTGATGCGCGAGCTCGAGAAGATCAAGGAAGAAAAACACGATGCAGTCGCCGACGTGCTATCGGCGACAGAAGAGCAGCAAATCAGCGATATGATGACCGGGCTGTCCAACGATCGTACCAGCGAAGAGTTGCGTGAATTGAGAGAATTGCGAAACCGAGCCAATGCTGGAGCTCGTGTCAGTCGTGAACTGGCCGGCATGGACACCAAACGGGCTGAGGCGGAATTTCTGGAATATGCTCAGTCCAGTGAAGCGGATGATGAATTCGATGCGCTGATCGGGCTCACGCAAAAAGAGGACAAACAATCCGCTCCGCAACAGCAAGATACCCGCATCCCAGAAGCCTAGTCCCCCAATGCCCCCGCCCACCTCGCTGGGCGGGAGGCTGCTCGGTCTCCGGGAGTTCGACGCGCGAGGCAGGCCCTAGAACCGGCCTCTCGCCACTTAGCAAACTAGATTTTGAACAAGTGCAAGGCATCGTCGATCCGTTTCGGCAGTCCGATCTTCTTTGCGAATCGATGGATGGCGGCGACGCCCCCGTAGGCGGTGCCGCCTGCTTTTTGTGCCAGCTCATACGCAATCTTGTCCCCTTTGAGCATGGGGTGTCCGCGATCGTGAGCAGCCGAATTCTGTAACCTGTTCTTGATACGTCGTTTGCGTTTTCGAATCAAATCTGCTTTAATCGTCTTCACTCGAAATCTCCATCGTGGTTAGCGAGCGGCTTGTTGGGCTGGTGAAAAAAGACCAACAAACTGCAGGATATTTCGAGTTTTTTTATGCGCAAATGCTCCGCCAAGCAAGTGGAGTACGCTTGTTTAAGGACTAGTGCATTGTCAACACTAAGAATTAGGGTTTAGCGAGCGTTCGGAAAAAGGTGTCCGACACCAAAAGTGCAAAGCACCCGGAGGGCCATTCCGGCTTTTGGTGTCGGGAACCTTTTTCCGGGCAACCCGAAAATTAAGCTTTGACAATGCACTAGCTGCGGAGTCGCGCCGACACAGCGGAAATCTCTCAAGCTCACGCGCGTGGCTTCCGTCGAAACGGCAAACGAGGCACATGTGGGCGAGCCACCGCTCCGCTGAAGGTCCCATTCAAGGGCACTCGTACGGGCAAACGCATCGCCCGCCGATACGAGCTAGCCTCACCATCTCCCACGATTGGCTGGGCATCCAGCGTCGTGCACCACGAGGCAGATCCTAGAGACTAGTGTTGGGAGGTCTACCCGAGAGCGTTACATCCTGGCGTTAGATTTTCCAGGGAGCGCGATAGCGCATGCCCAGGGCAACGATCTTGGTCAGCAAATCCTCGTAGGTCAATTGCGACTTCTCGGCAGACTCCGCAAAGTCTTCCCCGAAGGCCAAGTTGGGATTGGCATTGGCCTCCAAGACGTAGACTCTTCCATCGGGCCGCATGCGCAAGTCCATGCGAGCATAGCCACTCATATCGAGTGAGTTGTAGACCTTTTTGCAGATTCGGCCGATTTGCTTTTCGACCTGAGGTTCGAGATTTTGGGCGAGATCGGTAACCACTCCTAATTTTTCCTGATAATTGCGATCCCACTTGACCTTCCGTGTCGCAATTAGAGGAATATCACTTTTGGTGAACAACAGCTCCCAGACGGGAAACGTCTGCAAGCGATCATTGCCAATCACTCCCACATACAATTCTCGCCCCTCGATAAACTCTTCCGCCAGAGCATCGGCCATGGTGTGCTCGTGAACAAAAGCGACCCGCTCGGCCAACTCGCGGTCATCGTAGACGACCGACGCCTGCGAGATACCGAGTGAAGCATCGTCGATCACCGACTTGACGAAGATCGGAAAGGGCAGCTTCTTCGGCCGGACCACCTTCCGACCAACTGGAAAGACGGCAAAGCGAGGCGAAGGAATGCGGTGGTAGGAGAGGATTTTTTTGGTGAGGGCTTTATCTTTGGAGATCATCAGACCACGTGGATTGCAGCCAGTATAGGGCTGACGCATCAATTCCAAATAGCTAACGATAGCATGGTCATAGGTCACCACACCATGAAACTCTTCCAGCAGGTTGAAGGCGATGTGGGGCTTGGATTTGTGAATTGCGTTGCGAATCGGGCTCAGATCATCACTCAACCCCAAGACTTCGACCTGATGTCCTAGTTCTTTGAGCGTGGTAATCACATCGAACTCCGTCTTCCACTCGTCGATCTCCCTCTCCGACTTTCCCTCCATTGAATCGGGTGGAACGAGATTTTCATTGACCAGCGCGAGTACGCGGAGCTGTCTCATAGTTTGGCCTGTATCCTAGTGGCTGAGTCACTGCTTGATTTTTTGGGGAGTTACTGGGAAGAGATGTCCGCCACCCCCAGTGAGAAGCCCTCCCGCAGGACCGCTGTGGCTTGTGGTGCCGAACACCTTTTAGGGGTCATGTTAGGGGTCACGACATCAGGAATTTAGCCACGACGCCTGAGGACACGACACTCTGCGCGGTCTCAGTACTGCATCTCCTCACAGTGCTACCCGATGATTACCTTCGTGCAGAAAATTCATCGTCTGAACCGTCAATAGGACCACCACATCACGGCGGGTCTGCTCCTCGTTGGTCGCCAGTCGCAATTTCAACTCGCGGCAACGCTCCATCATTTCCGACAAGACCTGGTCAATAGTGTACTGATACTCTCCCGTCCACTTCGCCACACTCTTGCGCAATTCGGTCCGAAACCGCCGGAGGAATGCCGAGGCGGTGGTGTTGCGTGCATGCTCGGGCTTGTCGGAAAACAATCGCCGCAGATCACGATCATAGAAATTCGGATGTTCGAGTCCGTAGTGAGCCCGCTTCTTCTCGTAGTGTTCGCGGAGCGTCTTCTTGATCGACCGCAGTGGATCCACAAACGCACGCGATTTGACCGCTGGACGTTCCGTTTTCACCACTTGCATCAGCTCACACACATACTCGAGCTTCTTGATGGCAGGCCATTCCCGATACTGAGCGCGCCAGCGGGAACGCGGACGCAACCAAACAGCGAAGGTTTCCGCAAAATCCTCGACCGGATGAGACTGTGCGTACCACATGTCGAGATGCAGCACGTAGCTGCGGCTATAGGGTTTGGGGCGGTAATAGTCAGGGTAGGGGACCGAAACGCGGCCGAACGTCTCCCGGTAGCTCTTACGGCGTCTCAAGCGGTAGGCGGTGTCAATTGCATGCCCCGCTTCATGCCGCAGGATCTTCATGCACCAATCGTGGGTTCCGCCTTCGACATCCAGCACTTGCTTGCGTTCGAGGCGCATCAATCGCGGGTGGGCCAAATAAAACGGGATGGCGATGCCAGGCACACCATCTGGCGAGAACCATTCATCCGAGAGCCAACAATGTGGACGAAACGCTAGCCCTCGTTCGGCCAATTCTTCGTACAACAACTCGATCCGAGATTCGACAAAGGTCCCCGCAAGGGAAACTCCAAGGTCGCACATCCGCAGATCCAGCAATTCCTCGTCGGATAAAAAATTGAGATTTATCTTCTTCGGTCGGGTATTCAGCTTAGTCACGTTGAGTTGTTCCCACCCAATATTTCTTCACCCTCAGCCACTCCACCTCCCGCACACTGCAGCTCCCGAGCCCCAACAATGGCTTACTAGCTCTGGCTAGTCCATCGTATCCCTGGGCCCCTTGGAACCGGTCGATCCGCTGTTGTAGGTAATGCGGCAAAGAATAATCCGTTATTACAATCATTCCCGAAAAACTCAGCAGGCTCATTAGCCGTGGCCGCCAGGCGTCGCTCGCTCTGAACGAACTCTTTTATAACTTACTATCTGGTAATCGCTTTGCCCGCAACAATTTGGTGACTTTTCCATCTTCTCCACCCCTCGAAGTCCACGCGAGATCGGTATAGATTTATTGCGACTTTAAATGATTCTGCATCCCGAAAGCAACCCGTCCTATGAAAGCCATCGCTGTCACACCCGGCAAGCCGAACAGTGTACACCTTCGCGACATCCCCGCTCCCGACATTAACAGTGTGCCAGACGGCAAGGGAATCCGCATCAAAGTCCTGAAGGTGGGCGTCGATGCAACGGACCGCGAGATCAATGAAGCCCTCTATGGCAATGCACCTCCCGGTGACGATTTCCTGGTGCTGGGTCACGAATGCTTCGGTCTCGTACTCGAAGTAGGGCCTAACGTCAGATCGGTAAAGCCTGGAGATTACGTGACCGCCACCGTACGTCGCCCCGGTAGCTCGATCTACGATGCGATCGGTACGTATGACATGACCAGCGAAGAGACCTACTACGAACGTGGTATCAACCTACTGCACGGCTATTTGACCGAAGAGATCGTCGATGGCGAAGAGTACGTTGTCCGCGTACCGCAGGGATTGAAGCATTTGCATGTGTTGATGGAGCCGATGAGCTGTGCAGCCAAGGCGATTCATCAAGCCTACGAATGCCAGCGGCGCATGCGAGTCTGGAGCCCCAAACGCGCCTTTGTACTGGGCTCGGGGCAGATCGGATTGCTGGCCACCCTGGTCCTGAAACTCAAGGGACTCGAGGTTTTCACACTAGCACGCGCCCCAGCCCCACACCTCAAAAGCGAGATTGTGGAAGGGCTCGAAGCTTCCTACATCAGCACCCAGGAAACGAGCCTGCTAGAACTTGCTGAGAAAGTCGGTAAGGCCGATTTGATCATCGACGCTACCGGCAGCAGCCACGTCGCCTTCGAAGCCATGCAAGCTCTCGGCCATAATGGTGTCCTAGTCTGGACGAGTATCACTGGCGGCAAGAAAATGGCCGAAATCCCTTCCGATAAAATCAATATCGAATGGGTTCTTGGAAATAAACTGCTGCTGGGTTCGGTGAATGCCAACCGCGAGTACTTTGAGTCCGGCATCAAAGACATGGCCCTCGGCGAGGTCATGTACCCTGGAGTCTTGGAGAAAATCCTGACGACTCCCGTGGATGGGCTTGATAACTATGCCGAAATGATGCGGCGGCTCGTGGAAGACAACTCTGCACTCAAAGTCTACGTCAACGTAGCCAGCGAATAGCTTTAAGTCGGGACGAACCCTAGTGCCCTATTCCCCTGCATCTCGCGTCCATGCCGCCCGCTTCTACCAGGTTACTGCGTACGGCTGGGCGGCGACGCGTTGCTGGACGACCGCGTATGGCTGGCTGCTAGCCGGCCTGCTGTGCCTACCGGCCTGCCAACCCGCTGGCCCCACGCCTGTGGCCGACCAAGCCGATCACACGTCCGACCGGCAAGCTATTGGGGGCTCTGCAACGGAACTCGGCCCCGGTCCCCTGGCTGCGTCACCCGACACTGTCCCTGGCCCCATCGCCTCCTCACAGCAGAATTCCAGCCAAGAATCCAGGCACCCTTCCTTCGAAACTCAGCTCGCAGCCGTACAGTCTGGACAAGCGGATGCCATTCAGCTGGTCGACCAACCCATTACCGAAACGCAAGTCCATCAGCTTCATGCGGTCAGCCATCAGCTGCGCGATCTCATCCTTGACGCGGGCGGACTCTCCGACCCGCTTCTCCCTCTATTAGCGCAGCTATCGGAACTCGAACATTTGAGGATTCGCGAGAGCCCGCTCAGCGACGCAGCTATCCAAGCCGCCTTCACCGCCGAGAATGCATTTCAACAACTGCGGATATTGAATATTCCTCAAACGCCGATCACGGCAGCCGGCTTAGTGCCAATTGCTGCTCTTCCCAAATTGAGCCAGTTGCGTCTCGGTGGATCGCAGTTGGATGATGCAGCAGTGCAAGTCATTGCGAAAAGTGGCAGTCTGAGATCCTTGCACCTGATCAGTCCCAACCTGACCGATCTGGCACTCGATTACTTGGCGGAGTCTCCTGGCCTAACGTCACTGTACGTCGACGACTGCCCACTGAATGACGATGCCTGGCAGCGTCTGTTTACAGCCAAACCCAACTTGCATGTCCATGTGGACCAACAGCATCACGACCGTGATCCCCATCCCCACGAACATTAGTGCCAGCTGGCGCCGCAACCGCGGCGCACCCAGGTCCAAGCGAGGACGAATTAGCCCGTGTGCAGGCGACTGGTGAAAACAGCAGCCCGCTACGCAGAGAAAGCGTTCAAGGGGAAAGCGTTCAGCTAATCGGCTCGATACTGGCCGACATGCTACCTGCGCACTTGGTCGCCATAGGATCCTTGCCGAAAGCGTGAATCTGTTCCATTTTCAGCTCAGCGTGTTCCATGGTGGTCGTCAAACAAATGACGCGGCCATTTGCATCCACCTCGGCGGCCATGCTCTTGGCGCGTCCCAGTTCGTGCCCAAATAATTGCTGGAGCATCGAAATTACGTAGTCAAACGTGTGCTCTGAATCATCCCACAAAATCACGTTGTAGCGTGGCTGACGGCGTGGCTTGGTGGGAGACGCCGCACTTCGCTTTGCAATTTCTGGCGCATCCTGCTCAACAACCGCACTTTGTGAATCCGACATAATCCTGTTTTCCTTCTACTTCTGTTGGCCGGTACGACTCTCGGCCGCTGTGCATAATTGTTACAACAGTCACCATTGTAACCCTTGGTACCCCCTGCCACGCAAGCAGAATTGTCATAACTCTCCCAATGAAACTAACAAAATGACCGATCTGAAAGCAATTGACCAGCATCTTCAGCAAACTCAACCCAAACACCTTGAAATCCTCAAAGAGCTGCTACGTATCCCCAGCGTTAGCGCCGACCCAAAGTACTCAGACGCCGTAGCCGCTGCAGCCCGTTCGGTACTGGAAACACTTCAAGCGGCTGGGCTGAAAACGGAATTGATCGAGACGGCAGGCCCCCCTCTGGTCTACGCGGAGACGGCCCCGGTTCCAGGCAAGCCGGTAGCGCTGGTGTATGGGCACTATGACGTCCAGCCTCCAGAGCCCTTAGAACTCTGGGAAACCCCTCCTTTTGAGCCGACCGAGCGTGACGGGAACCTCTACGCGCGCGGCGCTACAGACGACAAGGGCCAAGTCCTGACACACGTGCATTCGGTGGCTGCTTGGATCGCCAGTGGTCAACCACTGCCCATGCAGGTAAAGTTCGTGATTGAGGGCGAAGAGGAGGTCGGCAGCGAGCAGTTTGCGGACTATTTGGCGCGGCCCGAAGCGGCTGAAAAACTGGCGTGCGACGTGGTCGTCATTAGCGATTCGTCGCAGTATGCCAAAGGACAGCCCGCCATTACCTACGGATTGCGTGGGATCGCTTACTTTGAACTGCACTTCAAAGGTCCCAAGCAGGATTTGCATTCAGGCTCTTTCGGCGGTGCGGTCAACAATCCAGCGATTGCTCTCTCCAAGTTCCTGACCAAGATGATCGATGAAGACGGGCACATCCAGCTCCCCGGCTTCTACGATGCCGTTCAACCCTTGCAGCCAGAGGAGCGAGCAAACTGGGCTGGCCTAAATTTCAGCGACGAAGATTTTGCCAAAGAGTTGGGGGTAGATGCCTTGCTGGGCGAAACGGGCTACACCACACTTGAACGGCGTTGGGGACGTCCTTCGTTCGACATTCATGGCTTGTGGAGCGGTTATCAGGGCGAGGGCGGAAAAACGATTGTTCCCGCCCAAGCAGCGGCCAAGATCAGCTTCCGACTTGTCCCCAATCAAACACCCGCCGAGGTTGCGGAACAACTCGCCCAGTTCGTGGCCGAGAACACGCCCCCGGGCATTCGCATTGAAGTCGTCGACTTGCACGGCGGACCTGGCGTCGTGGTAAATCCCCAAAGCCCCTTTATTGCCGCCGCACAAAAAGCAGTCACCGGCGCTTTTGGTAAACCGGCCGTTCTAATTCGCGAAGGAGGCTCCATTCCGATCGTTTCCAGCATGGTCGAACGCTTGGGAGCTGACGTTTTGCTGCTCGGCTGGGGGCTTAGCGATGACGGGGCGCACAGCCCCAACGAGAAATTCAACATCGCCGACTACTATCTGGGCATCCGCGCCAGCGCTCACCTCTGGCAGCACTTAGCAACTGTCGCCAAGTAGGCTTTGCCCCATGCTCTAGGGAATTGAGAGAGGCGGCCAACGGAGAGCCCATTGCGCCGCTCGCTCAATAGTTCACGCCCCAAAATGGCAACCCGGCAACGGCTTGCCGAACTCGCACCCCGCCGCGTCACGGGCTGTCGAAATAGCAACCCGCTGCGTGACGGGCTGTTGAAATAGCAACCCGCTGCGTGAGCAAGGAAAGGTAACCTCCGCTACAAGGCAATTAAGGATGCTACCTCCGCGTTAAAATTCAAATTGCCATTAAATCAACAGCCCGTTCAGCAAGGAACGTTGGCTGCCGCTGCAGGAAGATCTGGGCACTACCCACGTGGTAGAACTGAAACCGCCTCCCAATCAACTGCCGGTGAGTAAAGCTAGATTAGCTGCTGCTAAAATTTCGGAGCGGGGTACGATTCTAGTTTTGGCAATTGAAACCGCCCGGAAAACGTCAAGCCGCGTAGGCAAGACCGCCCCCAGATCGCAGCCTGCAGCGTGCGATAGGTCAAAAGCAGCTGCCAACTCCCGCAAGTGCTTGAATTCCCGTAAAATCTCTTGCTACATGCACCGTCGGTGCCCCTTGCCCTCTGCCTCAATCAAGTTCCGGACATGCTCGACCGAAAATTTATCGTTGAAAACGCTGAACTTATCCGACAAAATTGCCTTGCTCGAGGTGCCACTGCGGATATCGATACCCTCATCGCACTCGAGGCCCAGCGGCGTGACAAGCTCAGTGAAGCTCAGGAGCAAAATCGGCTTGCCAATGAAACCAGCAAGCAAATTGGAGGCGCTAAGACCGCCGAAGAGCGTGACGCGCTGAAAGAGAAGGGACGCGCTCTGCGCGAACTCAAGGACGTAGCCCAAACCGAACATGATGCACTCGAGCTGCAGATCCTGGAAATCCAGGCCCAGATTCCCAACTTGACCCACCCCGCTTCCCCCATCGGGCACGATGACACCCACAACACCGAAGTTAGCTTTGGAAAGACACCAGTTCCCAAGTTTGATTTCAAACCCAAAGATCACTTAGAACTCGGTAAGTCCCTCGATTTGATCGATTTCGAAGCGGGTGCTCGGGTGGCGGGAGCCGGTTTCTACTTTTTGCGCAATGAAGCGGTCTTACTGGACCTGGCGCTGCAAATGTACGCCATCCAACAACTGGTCGCCCGCGGCTTCACCCCAGTGACAACGCCCGATGTGGCCCACACCTCAATTTTGCACGGCATTGGATTCATGCCACGCGGTCCCGAGACGCAAATCTACTCAATCGAAAACACCGACTTGAATCTTGTGGCCACCGCCGAGATTACCTTGGGCGGCATGCTCTCCGGCCAGACCTTGGAGGCTGAGCATCTCCCATTGAAACTGGCCGGGATCAGCCATTGCTTCCGCACCGAAGCCGGAGCCGCAGGCCGCGCGTCCAAAGGCATGTACCGCGTCCACCAATTCACCAAAATTGAAATGTTTGCCTTCTGCTTGCCAGAGCAGAGCGACGCACTGCACGAAGAGCTGCGCGAGATCGAGTGCCATCTCTTCGATGCCGTCGAAGTCCCATACCGTGTCGTCGATACAGCCACTGGGGATCTGGGAGGCCCCGCTTACCGCAAGTACGACCTGGAAGCGTGGATGCCTGGCCGCGGAGAAAACGGGGAATGGGGTGAAGTCACCAGCACCTCGAATTGCACCGACTACCAAGCCCGTCGTTTAAACATCCGTTATAAGAACAAGGGGGAAAAGGGAACTCATTTCACCCACACGCTCAACGGTACCGCCTTTGCCATCAGCCGCGCTATGATTGCCATCGTCGAAAATCATCAGCAATCCGATGGCACCATTCGAGTCCCCAAAGTATTGCAACCCTGGGTTGGCAAAGAAGTCATCGGCAAACCGCCAGCATAAGATCCCTAAGGATTGGAAATAGAAATGCCACTTACAAGCGTTCGGCTGCCAAGCCTGCTCCTGCTCGGACCGCTCCTCCTGGCTGCCCTTGTCAGCGTCAGCACGGCAGCGGATTGGCCTCAGTTCCGTGGGCCGCATGCCAATGGACGAGTGGATGTCGCCAACCTGCCGACCCATTGGGACCGCGAGCAAAATATTGTGTGGAGATCGGAATTGCCGGGTGAAGGTTGGTCGACACCCGTCGTGGTGTCGGATCGAATCTATGTCACCACAGCCATTCCCGCCGACTCCAACTCCGCCGCCCCAGCCAACTATACCCTCGACCTCTTGGTCCTCGACGTTGAGTCCGGGAAACTGGTTCAGCAGATCAACCTCTTTCACCAAGACAATTCAGCACCCAAGATCCACAAGAAGAACTCGCACGCCAGCCCTTCCGTTCAATTTGACGGTAACGACTTGCTCTACGTGCACTTTGGTCACCTGGGCACCGCCTGCGTGCGCGTCGACGGCCAAGTCCTGTGGAAAAATGATTCGCTCTCTTACGAACCTGTACATGGCAATGGTGGCTCACCAGTTTTGGTCGGCAAGCATTTGATTTTCTCGCGCGACGGTAGCCAAGTTAGCGAAGTGATCGCCCTCGATAAAGCGACCGGTCAAGTTGCATGGCGCACACCGCGCGACACGACCGAAGCCAAGCTATTTTCCTTCTGCACACCACTGCTGCTCGACCTGGAAGGGCGTCAACAAGTCATTTTTCCAGGCTCGGGGGTTGTCCAAAGCCTCAATCCGGCCAATGGCGAAGAGTACTGGCGAGTCCGCTACGAGGGCTTCTCGGTCATCCCACAGCCGATTTACCAATCGGGCTTGGTCTTCCTCAGCACCGGCTACATGCGGCCACAGTTGCTCGCGATCGACCCCACTGGCAGCGGAGACGTTACCGATACGCATCTCAAATGGACGGCGAAAACCAGCATCCCCAACACTCCCTCCATGGTAGGTATCGACCAACGGGTCGCCATGATTAGCGACAGTGGCATAGCGGTGTGCTTTGATGCCCTGACTGGCAAGGAGCTGTGGAAGGAGCGTATCGGCGGCAATTTCTCTGCTTCGCCAATCCTGGCAGGTAGCCATCTCTATTTGCTGAGCGAAACGGGGGAATGCACGATTCTGGACATTTCCTCCACGTCACCGACGGAAGTCGCTGTGAACAAGCTTGAGGAACGCACGCTGGCTTCCCCCGCCGTCTACCAACAGGACCTGCTGATTCGTACCGCCAACGCAATGTATCGCATTCATCAGTGAGTTGCGGCAATTGAGAATAGCCTCCCACCGAGATTCGGAGCAGCGTCTGGACGCGACGCCGCAACCTGGCAAGAAACGATCCTTGCTCGTCCTTCGATGAGCTGTATGCATTTTGCGATTTGAGAAACGATGGCCAAGGGCACTCATTGCTTTGAAATCTTGATGAACGACAAGCTTCCCGGCGGCTCCGGCGCGGGGCTGCCAGGAGTCATTGTCGCCTATGGGGAAGACGCATTTCTGCGTCGGGAATCGATCGATACCGCGTTAGGTCTGGGAGGAGTGGATACGGAAGCGGTCCGTTCCTACGATGGCGAGGAGTGCAAATGGGTCGATGTGCATGATGAACTTGCCACCCTCTCTCTGTTTGACAATTCCCATCGCGTCGCTCTGGTCAACTCAGCCGACAAATTGCTCAAAGACAATCGTCCGCAACTCGAAAAATGGAGTGCGGCGGCAGCAGAGGGCTCGCTCCTGATTCTCATGTTGGGTTCGTTTCCATCGAACACGAAGCTCTACAAGGTTATCGAGAAGTCGGGCTGGCTGATCAACTGCGGGCTGCCAACCAGCAGTAGCCGTAGCAAAACTCCCGACCTGGGAGCGTTGAAGAAGTGGATAGTCGCCTGGGGTACCAAGCGACACGAGCTCAAGCTAACCAGTGCCCAGGCAACGTTGATTCTCGACGCAGTCGGCCCCGATTGCGGGCTGCTCCATCAAGAACTCGCTAAACTCGCACTCTACGCCGACGACAAGCTCGTGTTGACCGACGAGTTGATTCGGCAAAACGTGGGAAGCTGGCGGACACGTACGATGTGGGAGATTGCCGACTCGATCGCCGACGGGCGGGTGGCAGACGCCTTAGAACAGCTCCAGCGAGTATTCGCCGCAGGTGAGCATCCCGCCGCAGTCATTCCTCAAATATCGTGGAGCCTACGGCGGTTTGGCAACGCGGCCCATTTAATCCTGCAGTCGAAACGCACGGGCCAGAATTTGTCGGGCAAAGCCGCCGTTGGCTTTTGCGGATTTTGGGGCGCCGATGTAGCATTGGCCGAAGGCCGTTTGCGTCGCATGGGCTTGCGACGCGCCAGCAAGATCCTGCAGTGGCTGCTCGAACTCGATTTAAAGATCAAGGGCAGTCATTCCACTCCCTCACGCGCCATCTTCGCCCTAGAAGAGCTTTGCATGCGACTCGCCTAACGCTGCAACCTCCCACGTCCCAGTCTCGCCCCTGGGGCTCGCGCCCCAGGCTTTACGCATCCGCCGCTCCGCGGCTGTGTGACAGCGCGCTGCTCCCCCCCCCCCGCAGAGCGTCGACCGGATAGTCTCCCATCAATGGTAGACTCCCACTCGCCCTTTAGCTGCGGAGCAGCGATCGCATATAGCCTGGGGCGCAAGCCCCAGGTTACCCGTCGATAGGAAATCGAAAGCCGCGGAGCGGCGACAGGCGATGCCGCTAACTGCCGCTGCTCCGCAGCTTTCCGGCTTGGCATGACCCGTTCCCTGGGGCTCGCGCCCAGGCTTTACGCATCCGCCGCTCCGCGGCTGTGTGACAGCGCGCTGCTCGCCACCCCGCAGAGCGTCGACCGGATAGTCTCCCATCAATGGTAGACTCCCACTCGCCCTTTAGCTGCGGAGCAGCGATCGCATATAGCCTGGGGCGCAAGCCCCAGGTTACCTTCGATAGGAAAACGAAAGCCGCGGAGCGGCGACAGCCAATCTTCACGAAACGTTTTCTTCTTCAAACAAATATCGCTCGTCAAACTCGATTCCATGCCGCTTCAGCAATAATCGATACTCGTCGCGAAACGTCAGCTTCCGATGATGTTCCTCCTGCAGCTTAACGTACTTTTCCACGTCGGCAACACTCGACATGCTTACCGAAAATGCGCCGAACCCACGCTGCCATGCAAATGGGGAATTCATCGCGAACGTTTCGTTCACCCACTTCGAGGAATTGGTTTTGACCAATCGTAAAACATCGGAAATTGCGAAGGATGGACTGAGTTTCGCAAGGAGATGAACGTGATCCGGCATACCGCCAATTTCCAGCAACGTGCCCTTATTTTCCCGCAGGATCCCACCGATGTATTCATAGAGTCGTTTTCGAATATCGACATTGATGATATTGCGTCGATACTTGGTGCTGTAAACGATGTGAAATAACAGGTTGGTATGTGTGCTGGACATTGGCGGTGCCTCTTACTGCCGCTGCTCCGCAGCTTTCGGCTTGGGATGACCCGTTCCCTAGGGCTCGCGCCCCAGGCTTTACGCATCCGCCGCTCCGCGGCTGAGTGACGGCGTGCTGCTCCTCCCTGAAGAGCGTCGCGCCGGTAGTCTCCCGTCAATCGTAACAGACGAACGGAGCCTAAGGACATACAGGGCGGTGCACTCCAAGAACGGCCGAAACATGGGCCTTGGGAAGGACGCATATAGTTTGGGGCCGAAAGATACCAGTGCGTGACACGGGCGTCCCTGAAAACTAGATTGCCAGTGGGAAGACACGGATCAGCACCACCAGCACACATCCATCGCGCCACTCTCAGCGGGAGGGGCGGCCTCCAGCGACCAGGAAAGCCCCTTCGAGTCCAGGCGTTTTCCCACGAGACTCCCACTCGCCCCTTAGCTGCGGAGCAGCGATCGCATATAGCCTGGGGCGCAAGCCCCAAGGTTATCTAGTTGGAGCTAATGGGACGAAAGCCTTGAATGCGACCGTGAGGTACTAAGCCGTTGACATCAATGGGCAGGTCCAAGGTGTATTGCCCCACATTGCCCGCTTTGTCGGTGGACTCCAGCCTGAGATAGACTCGATTCGGCATGTTGGGAGCCGGCTTCCACAGGTAAATCTGAGTGTTCTTCAACCCTGTCGCAATCGTGGTCCAAGGACCTTCAACCTGCGGACTATAGAATAGCGAGGTGGCGCGATCGACGATGTGCGAATCGGTGCAAGCATAATCGATTACCAACATCCCATCCTCAGGACCTTCCCCATAGACCGCTCGAGTAATTTTGGCCGTCGGCTGAACGGTGTCGATATTGATCCATACATCGGCTTGCTCGCCATCTTTCGGACGATTGCTGACCAAGCCATTGCTACCAATGATCACCATGCGGAACCCGAACAGCCCATCATTGCCAACTTGCACGTCAAAGGGACTGACGCGATCTGGGTCCACGCCCCACTTCTGCCAAGAACGGCCGCCATCCTCGGTGCCCCACAACTCGACTTCGGCCAAACTCCCCCCACCGAGCGCTTCGACGGAATAGTCGAGACTGAAGGCGCGGGAATTCGAGTGAAACGCTTTACCGAGATTCAGTGGTCCATTCGTATCGGGTGGAACTCCTGGAGAGGTCACCGGCAACCGTTCGTCAAGCCGCTCTCTTGCCTCTCCAGATTCTGGCTGCCGACCGGCAACTGGTCCCACGCCCGGCTCCGTAGCGGCACCTTCGGCTGCTAACGAGGGAGCGAGCTGCGCTGCGCCTGGTTCAAGCGAGAGTTCAGGTTTAAGGCTCAGTGGCGAAGTTTCGAAGACCGCTGGCGGCGAGGGAACGGTGACTGGAGTTGCGTTGGAGGTTGGCCCCGCTGGAGTCACTGCTGGTGGAGTCGGGGGCACAGCATGCGACGTGTAGGACTTTGGCAGCGGCAGCTCTTCCGCAGTCGTTGCGGGAGACGACAACATCAACCCAGGTTCTTGGGGCTGAACGCTGGACGGGGTGGGAGTGTTGGTGGAGACCAATTGCCCAGGACGCACTTCACCGTCAGCAGCAGGCTTGGGCTGTCCAATCTCACGCGATTCCGACGCGCTCCGCGCGGTCCCGGTTGGCTCCCAAGGGATTGCTCCGGCCAGTGGCACCAACTGAGGATACTTCGGGTCCGCTGAGGCTGGGGGGACAGCCGTTGCTTTGGCATCGCTCCCCTGGACCGAAGTCTTAGAATTTCGATTGCTGGCCAGTGTCATTTCGCTGGCATTGGCGGCGGTTCGCGGCATATCCAATTTGAAGGTCGCTTCCCCCACATTGCCCGCCCGATCCGCAATGGTGAAGGCCAATGCGACCTCGCGGCACGGTTCCAGCTTCGGCGAAGCGTGGGCTTCGAAGATGCCATCGATGGACTCAAAGTCTTCCAGGGATACATCTTGCCAATTCGAATTGCGATCGGTTCGCATGCGTAGGCTTGCCGTCGCTAAGTTCAAGAACTCATCTTGGACGCGCACATCGACGATAAAGCGGCCGGTGGAATCGATATCGCCTCGAACGGCCGCGCGTGGCTTGGAGGTGTCAATCTGAACTTTTAGAGGTGGTTTGTCGCTGGGCGTTTCAACGCCCCCGGGATCCAGGGTGCGAACTGAGAACCAGTATATCCCTTCGGAGGCGGCGCGGAATTCGAAGAACCGTTGCTCGGAGTTCGCCGTTCCGTGCATTTGCCAATTGGCCCCTTCGTCCGTCGAGACCCACAATTGCACTTGCGAGGGCTCGGCGCCGTGCGCATCAATGCTGAAGGGTATCTTAAAGCGGGCATAAGGGAGAAACATTGCCTCCGCCGATTCCTCTGCAACCGCTTCGTGGGCTCCGCCCGCAGACTCCCCAGCAACCAGCGTACTCATGGTGAAACCGGGGGTCCAACACGAGCAACCCAGCGCGACGTATTTTGCGACTGACGTCCAACGGCGTTTCATCATACGGCTTCTTCTCAGTATTCTTCGTGCAATACGCGTTTAGAATAGGCGCAACTGGGCCCCCGTAGTCCATTGGTCGGTCGCACAGAATCTATTACATAACTAAAATGTGCCTAATCCGCCGATTCCCGCTTCCTAACGTTAATGCTGGCAAAAACGATCCTAATGGCTACCCCCTCGTCCCCATCTGCGTGTCTCTATGAATTTGACGTTGTTGTGGTCGGCGCTGGTCACGCTGGGACCGAAGCGGCGGCGGCGGCGGCCAGACTGGGAGCCAAGGTTGCCCTGCTGACCGGAAATCTCGACACCGTCGGGCAGATGAGCTGTAATCCGGCCATTGGGGGAGTGGCCAAGGGGCAGATCGTCCGCGAAATCGACGCCCTGGGAGGCCTTATGGGACAGGCCATCGATGCGACCGGCATCCAATTCCGATTGTTGAATCGTCGCAAGGGCCCCGCCATGCACAGCCCCCGTGCGCAAGCCGACAAGCGTGGCTATCAAATGGCGATCAAAGAAACCATTGAAAACTATCCCGGCATTCACTTGGTGCAAGAGCTCGTTGAGGACTTGCTGGTCGAACAGGATGGCCCCCGCGCTCGCATTCGTGGCGTGCTGACCCGCGGCGACGCACACTACCGCGCCGACACCGTCGTGTTGACCACCGGTACGTTCCTGCAAGCCATCATGCATACCGGGGAAGCCAAGACCGAAGGGGGCAGAGCAGGGGAGGGCACCACCAAGGGAATCAGCGGAGCCCTCACTCGACTCGGTTTCGAGCTCAGACGCTTTAAGACGGGCACCCCCCCGAGACTCAACGCAAAATCGATTGACTTTGCTGCAACCGAACTGCAGCCCGGAGACGACGATCCTCAGCCGTTCTCCTATCTCAACTCTGGGATTACCACTCCCCAAATTCCGTGCTACATCACCTACACGAATTCGGCGGTGCACGATTTGATCCGTGCCAACCTGCACCGCGCTCCGATGTACAGCGGACAAATCAACTCGACAGGTCCACGCTACTGCCCCTCAATCGAGGATAAGGTCGTGCGTTTTGCCGATAAGGATCGACATCAACTCTTTCTTGAACCCGAGGGACGCTCCACCACCGAAGTCTACGTTAACGGAATTTCAACCAGCCTCCCGAGGGACGTGCAGGATTCCATCATGCGATTGATCCCGGGATTGGAAAACTCGCAGATCATGCGTTACGGCTACGCGGTTGAGTACGACTACAGCCCTCCCGACCAACTCACCCCTAGCTTGGAAACCAAGCTAGTCGATGGTCTGTTTCTTGCCGGACAGATCAACGGCACCACCGGATATGAAGAAGCGGGCGCCCAGGGCCTGTTGGCTGGTGCCAACGCAGCACTGAAGGCCAAGGGAAGCGAGCCGTTGATCCTTACCCGCGATTCCTCCTACATGGGAGTCTTGGTGGATGACTTGGTAACCCGCGGCGTCGACGAGCCGTACCGCATGTTTACCAGCCGCGCCGAATATCGCTTGCTGTTGCGCCAGGACAACGCCGATCGCCGGCTCACCAAGCTCGGTCATGAACTCGGCCTGGTCGACAACGCGCGTCACGCTTTGCTCGTCGAGAAGGAAGCGGCCATTGCAGCTGCCAAAGAGCAGATTGAGACCAGCCGCATGGAAGGGGGAACGGGAACCAAACACCTGCGCCGCACCGCTACGACTTGGGAAGAAATGTGTGGGCATATCCCCGAACTCAAGGCCTACTCACCCACCGTGGTGGACCAAGTTGTGTGGGATATTCGTTATGAAGGCTACGTCTCCCGACAACAAATGCAGATCGATCGCCAGCAGCGGATGTCTCAGAAGCGGATTCCCAGTACGTTCAGCTACGAGCGCATTCGGGGGCTGCGAACCGAAGCCAAACAAAAGCTCTCTCGCATCCAACCTTTGAACATCGATCAAGCGGGGCGGATCAGCGGGATCACCCCGGCCGACATCGCTCTCGTACTCGCGCATCTTGAAAACCCACCTAAACCACCGAGTGCACCCGAGGACCTGAGGGTTTAGATAATAAAAAACGACTGCGCAGAGCAAACAAGATTAAGGGGATATGGAGTCTGGAGCCGATACGGAATGTACAGCAAACGAGGGAGTTTTTTCGCGCCACTGCGGGGAGTAATCCATAACTCCATTACCGACAACGACTTACGAAAAAACGATCAATATTGACCCAGTCAGCCCATCCGCTATAATCCGTCTAGACTGTCAAACTTGGTAAGCTTGGCGGTGGCGGAAGATGATGAAGAATACGGAACGGAAACAAGTTAAACACGCTAGTTGATCTGCTCCAGATCGAAAGCAACGGCCTATGGATGGGATAGCGTAGCCCACTTGCCCCGATTGCGACTAGCATGGCCATCGATCAGGAAGGATGGTGGAGAGCATGTCGACAACTAAAACGGTCTTTACCACTGGCGAAGCAGCGAAGATTTGCAAGGTTAGCCAGCAAACAATTATCCGTTGCTTTGACAATGGAAGTCTCAAAGGATTCCGGGTACCGGGCAGCCGATTTCGGCGCATTCCTCGGGATCAGCTATTTTCCTTCATGAAGGACAATGGCATCCCCACGGATGCCCTTGAGAACGGCAAAAAGAAGTTGCTGATCGTCGACGACGAGCAGGATTTGGTCGATTTGATGGCTGACGCCTTCGAACGCGATGGTCGATTCGAGATTCGCACTGCCAACAATGGCTTCGATGCCGGTATGCAAGTGAAAGAGTTTCGACCAGACATGGTGGTTCTCGACGTCATGCTGCCCGATATCAATGGCAAAGAAGTTTGCCAACGTGTGCGAAGCGACTCAACCCTCGATTCCGTCAAGATCATCTGCATTTCTGGGATGATTGAACAGGATAAGGTTGGAGACCTGCGAGCGGCAGGCGCAGATGACTTCGTGCAAAAGCCGTTTACCGTCGATCGCCTAGTCGAACGCGTTTGCGATCTGCTTGAGATGGACAAACCGGCGATTCACTAGCGACCACTGTCATGAACCACGCATCGGCTCAGCAAGCCCCTTGTTTTTCCGGTGCGACTGTGGCGCAATTGCATGCCATCGTTTTGCAGATGGCAGCCCCACCGCCCCTTGCGGCAAACGGACCGGGAGAATCGCCGAAGTCACGCTGCGACTTGGACTCTCAAGCTAGGGAGTCTGAAAGCGCGTGGCCAGCGGCCGAAGGTCCAATCACCGACGTTGCTCGACCGGTCTCAAGCGATGGGTTGCCCCCCCATACGCCTGCCGGACGGCAGCTGCTCTCGCTGGCTGCACAAGACCCCCACTTTGCCGCTTGGTGTCGCTCCCATCAGTGCCCCATCGATGACAATTCAACCACCGCGGGTATCGCCTCCGCCGAGCCGATTGCGATCGAAGCCTGCGATCAGTTCGCGCGAGCACTTCCTCAGCTGCTCATCCGTCATTCAGCCTGGCTTCCCTCTCCGGTTGAACTAGAACCATCCCAACCATCTCCCGCGAAGCTATTGATGGACACTGCGCATCTCGTCGTGCGCTTGCAAACGGTCCAGGAGCGGTTTACTGCGGAATTACAAACTCGTAAGCAGGCGGCCATTTATAATTTCGCCTACGGTCTGAGTCACGAACTCAATAACCCGCTGGCGAACATTGCCACTCGCGCTGGGGTCCTCCTGCAAGACGAATCGGCCGCCGAGCGACGCACTATGTTGAGCACCATCATCGATAACGCAATGCGTGGCTGTGAGATGCTCGGCGATCTGATGCAAGTTGCCCGGCCCCCCGTACTCGCCCCACAGCCCGTTCGACTAGCCTCGCTATTGGAAGAGCTGCAGCTGAAGATCGCCCCTCTGGCATCCAGTCGCAACATCGACGTCCATTGGCAGACAACTCTACCAACCGACCAAGTATTGGAGACGGATCCCAGCGCCTTGAAAGAAGTGCTGTGGTGCTTGGTTCGCAATGCAATCGAAGCCTTGGGCGAACGAGGAACAATCTCGATAAATGCGACTCTTGCCGTTGAGTCGCCTTTCAATGCCACGCCGATGATTTGTCTTGAAGTTCTGGACGATGGACCTGGGCTGAGTCCCCATGCATTGGCAAATTGCTTTGACCCCTACTTTAGTGGCCGTGAAGCGGGGCGAGGACTGGGACTGGGGCTTTCTAAATCTCAGCGAATTATCGAACAATTCGGAGGCACTCTTACTCTGGCCAATGGACCGGCCCGTGGCTGCCGGGTGACTATTTGGCTCCCAGTTTCCCCGAGCACTTAGGCTGCGTTCGCAAGATATCACACCGCGAGAGGCATACGGTTCAAGGAGCCGAATTGCGTGGCACCTTCTGCCCCGTGGGATGCGTAGGATGTTTGCTTGCAGGCGTTCAGTAGACGAACTCTTGCAAACGAAGCGGTCGTTGGGCCTGTAGCTCCCAAGCCTCTCTTTGGATGAGCACAATACTACTTAACTAGTTACACCTTTCTTACAGGTACCTTCGGGCTGGGCCTGACAGATAGCCACGGACAAGGCAGTACCTCTCTTGAGTACCCGCGTCGAGACCGCTTCAGCCTCGACACGCGCGGGGCATCCACCAAGGAGTTTTGCGACGCTATACTGGGCGGTTTAAAGACTTGCCCAGTATTTATCCCCTGGAAGGAAATGTGTGGAAGGTACTTCTCCAGTTGGCTGGCTATGCCTCGTCCCGCCCCTACTTACCATTTTTCTGGCAATCGCATCGCGGCAAGTCGTCGCCTCGCTCTTGATTGGCATTGCCTCAGCCATTGCCATATTGCTGCCTTCACCAGCCGCTTACCAAAAGATAACGGGTGAAGAGTTTCAATGGCTCCCCTACCTCCAAGACACCGCCGGGAGTTTCTTTCACTCGCTGTCGGAAACCTACTTGTGGGCATCCCTGACCGATCCGGGACACTTGCGGATCTTCGCCTTCACGATGATGCTGGGGATGCAAGTCGCCTTGATCCATCGCTGCGGCGGCATGCTGGGGATCGTTGCTTGGCTGGGCCCACTGGCTAAATCTCGCAGGAGCGGTCAAGTACTAACTTGGCTGCTGGGGCTTGTCATCTTCATTGACGATTACGCCAACACTCTGCTGCTGGGATCGACCATGCAGCCAGTAGCCGACCGCTTGAAAATCAGCCGCGAAAAGCTGGCCTTCTTGGTCGACACCACCGCCGCCCCCGTCGCTGGTTTGGCGTTGGTGAGCACTTGGGTCGCCGCCGAAATCAGTTCGATGCAAGCCGGTTTTACAGATGCCGGAATCGAGATCGGGGCTTCCACCTTTGGCATTTTCCTCAAAACCATTCCCACCCGCTTCTACGTTCTGTACGCACTCTTCTTTGTGCTGGCCTGCGCCTGGATGTGCCGCGACTTTGGCCCCATGCTGGCGGCCGAACGTCGCCGGATGGAGGAGGAGGATGACCTGGAAGAGACGCCATCCGCCGTGCCTCAGGCGACCTCCAAGGTCAAGCCTCGTGGAATCAACGCGATCTTGCCGATCTCGGTAACCGTGGTGGTGGCAGTCTGGCTCTTGATCTTGACCGGGCAGCAAAAGCTTGGCGATACGCCACTTTCAAATTCAACATTGCAGGCCTGGGGAGAGATTATTGGACAAGGGGACAGCCCTGTAGCACTCTTCTACGGCGGTATCGCTGGCCTAGCCGTGGTGCTTGGTTTAGCTTTCTCTCAGCGCGAGCTGACACCTCCTGAAATCCGCGGAGGCTTCCTCCAAGGCTTTCTGCATGTGCTGCCAGCCATGATTATTCTGTGGCTCGCCTGGACTCTGAGCAAATTGACCGGCAATGATCACATGCGCACCGGTAGCTTTATTGCGCAGCAGTTTACCGCCCTCAATCTCTCAGCAGCGTTCATGCCCACCATCGTGTTCTTGCTCGCCTGCGTCATCGCATTTTCGACCGGCACCAGCTGGGGCACCATGGCCATTTTGATGCCGATTGTTATTCCGCTGGTTTATGGCCTGTTGACTCAACAAACGGGCAGTCCTCCGGCCCCAGACCACTTCTTGATGACCGCCTCGATTGGAAGCGTGCTGGCTGGCGCCATTTTTGGCGACCACTGCTCCCCCATTTCCGACACAACGATCCTCAGTTCTCGGAGCAGCGGCTGTGACCACATTGCCCATGTGAGAACACAAATGCCGTATGCTTTGACCATCGGAGGTGTCTCCATTCTCTTTGGAACATTACCCGCCGGCTTCGGCTGGAGCAGCTGGCTCCTGCTTCCCGCCGGTATGATTTCAATCGTCGTCGTGCTGCGTTTGCTCGGTACCTCGACGAAATCGGCAGCCTACTAATCCTGCGTTGCCACAGACGGACTTCAAAGCGACGCCTCAGAAACATCGCCGTGAAAAAGCCGCCCTAAGGCCACCTTGATGTTGCGCGTCCTGCAATTGTTCAAAGAGGGCCGGCTCGAACGCGTCGAGGGAGAGCCAGCGGTGCCGCAGTCAGAAGAGTTGAGCTGCTGAAAAGACGTGAATCGAGGCGGGCCAACACAACACCAGGCGACTCCCCCCCAGGGACAATGACTCCCCACTTGGAAGTCCATTCACTGATGTGAAACTCATCTCCTCGCACGGTTAACGGAATAGCTCGGGAAACCGAGTCGCTCTTTCTCCGACAAAAAGGCTCAGCCATCAAGGGTCGCGTTTAACCGCTTGCCTCCTCGGCCATACGCCACCGTTGCGTCCCATACCAAACCAGAACGCCAGGAGACTCCCAACAAAAATTAGAAATTGAGATAATGGACGGAGCTGATGCAGATGCATCAGGAAATACCCAAGGCTCTTGTCCTTGATGAAGGGCGCGTATTGCCATTCTGCGAAGACCCCGGCAATTGCACCAATGAAGGCACACGCGACACCCAGCATCAATGACCGGTGACGCGAAAGACTCCCACAACCGATGCCAGCGAGAGCACCGGGGAGCACCATTGCGTAAAAGCCCTGCCGGGTGAACGCATGAAAAAGGAAACACCCAAGACAGGCGCCGGCGATGCCCCCCAGGACACCCAAGACGATATCGCGGGGTGGTACAGACTGATGCATGGTATTGGAAAACATCGATGAAGGAGCAACCTCTCGCGCGACGTTTGGTGGGCAGCGTTTGCCAACGTTCCAGTCAACGTTGGGCCTCCGCGAGTAGCGGCAGACGCCATGCATCTCCTCTGAACACGCACCACCGTTACTGCGTTCAACCCAATCATCCGACGCATCCACGGTTTTGCCTGGGCGTCCAGATTGAGCATTACCCTTCCAGTATAGCAGGAACATTGGTGGGAAACGGTGAGGCACAGGGTAGGGAAATCCCGGCGGAGTGACGTCACCAGTGCCCCAGCCACGAAAGCCTCGGTGCAACAACGGGTGAATCCCCCCAGCATGCAGATAGGCCGTAATGAGCTAGGCGGAGTGCCGCTTGAGTGGAAGCACTTGAGACGCCGCCGGGGTGCCGGGGAGCGGCTATTTCGGCCTTCACGCCGGTCTCGGAATTCGCTACTGTCGACTTGAGACATTCTTGAAAAACAACAGCAATTTGACTGGCGTTAGAATTTTGATGGCAGCTGAATGGGCCTAGCCCAATGCTTGCATTGAAAATCGTTAGTAAGAGGAGTGGTCGGATGATCGGTGCTTTAGACGTTAGTACGAGTGCGTTAGTCGCACAGCGCACACGACTCAACACAATCTCAGGCAACATTGCCAACATTTCAACGCTACAAGACGAGAATGGCGATGCGAAGCCCTACCAGCCGCGTTACACCATTTTCCAAACCGATGAAAACATGGTCGCAACTGGCAATGCGCCGGGCGTGAAAGTCTCCTCGGTAGAAATCGATGACAAAGAGCCCCTGTATCGCTATCAACCCGACCATCCCTTGGCTGTCAAAGAGGGAAAGTGGAAAGGCTACGTGGCCTATCCCAACATCAACATGAACGAACAATTCGTAGATGCGTTGGAAGCCACCCGCTCCTACGAAGCCAATATTGGGGTGATGGAAATTAGCAAGAGTTTGGGTAGTCAGTCTCTCTCCATCCTGGCCTAGTGGGAAGCGTCGAAAAGTCGCCTGCTGCACATAGGGAACACGTCCACTCATGCACTCGATCGGAAGCAATCTGACGCCGCGGATGGAATTGCCGCTGTCAAGTCGATTGATGCACTCTGAAGCGGTGAAGCAGTCGGATCGGCCTTCGTCGTTTCCCGATCTGCTCATGTCCGGCGTGTCTCAAGTGAACTCCATGCAGCACGACGCCGACTCGCAGGTTCACGAAATGCTGACCGGCGGCGACGTTTCTCAGGTCGAAGTGCTCACCGCTGTTCAAAAGGCCGACATGGCGTTTCGAATGCTAGTCCAAGTGCGCAACAAGCTGATGTCAGCCTACGAAGAAATCCAAGCGATTCGTATTTGAGCAGAGAACTCCCAGCGGAGAATAATCCATGAACGCACTATCTCAAATCGGCAAGCAAATCACTGACCTGTTGGCTTCCATGACGCCTTCAGCCCGAATTATGGCGGGGTTGATGGTGGGCGTCATCGTTGTCAGCTTGGGCTGGATCTTCAACGCATCCAATACCACCCAGTATGAACCGCTCCTGGGAGGCAGTTTTTCCAATGAGCAATTGGACCGCATGGAATATGCCTTTGGCGAAGCCCAACTGCGAGGATACACCCGCCTGGGACGGCAAATTAAGATTCCCTCGGGCGAGAAAGACCTGTACTTGAAAGCTTTGGCGGAAAGCAATGCTACTCCCGCGACCTGGGGGAGTGAGATGGAGAAGGCTCTCAATGCCAGCAGCATCTTTGAGTCGGCCGAAAAACTCGCGGGACGCAAGCAGAACGCGAAAGAGCGAGAATTGGCAGGGGTTCTACAGCAGATCCGAGGCATTGAGTTCGCTGCGGTGTTTACCGACGAGATGCGAACGGGTTTTACACGCAACACCGACCGCGTGTGCAGCGTCTACGTGCGGGGGCCATTCGATGAAAAGATCTCGCCGTCCACGCTGCGAACGGTTTCCAAGATGGTATCTCGCAGTTTTGCTGGACTTCCCGAGGAAAAGATTGGCGTCATTGACCTGGGATCGACCAATTTCTACCAAGCCAGTGACGATCCGAACAGCTTGGGTGAGAACCCCTATTTGACCCAACAAATGGAATGGGAGCAAAAATACAAGGATCAAGTGGCCAGTCTGTTGAGCAACTATGGAAACATTCAATTGGATGTGAATGTTGAACTCGATCCAACACTAGAGGAAGAGTCCGAAAAGCTGTCCTACGATCCAACGGCGGTCTCAGTTCAATCCTCGACGAGTCGCAAGGATGTGGAGAACCAACGGGCTTCCCCCGGGGGACGTCCCGGCGCTTATCCCAATGAAGTTACGACCAATGGAGCGGCCAGTCTCACGGCGTCCGCCCTCGACCAATCCTCCAAAACCAAAGAATCCGAAGAAAACGAGAAGCGAATTGCAGGGCACGAGGCAACTCGCAAGCGCATGGCGGGACTCGTTCCACGCAAGGTATCGGTGTTTGTTGGCGTGCCAGATTCCTACTACCGAGAGGTTTGGTTGCACCGTCAAGAACTACTACCGGAAGCTGAGAGAGAAACCGAATACACGTTGGCAGCAGCTACTGAAATGCAGGCCGAGATCGAAACTCAAATTCGCACTGCCGTCGCGGGAATTCCAGTTGGCATTCGAGCTGGCGAGGAGACCAAGCCGTTTGTTAACGTGACCACCTACGCCGACTTGCCAGCCCCTGAAATTGCAGGTCCTACTTTTGCCGAAAACTCAATGGCATGGTTGGGAGAATCGTGGAGTACCTTGGCCCTGCTGTTGGTCCTGGTCATGAGTCTGGGCATGATGTTCAGTTGGGTTCGCGCACAATCGACGGCCCCGGCCGACGAAAAATTCTCCGAGGGCTTTGGACTCGAGATTCCCTCGCAGATTGATGATGAATTGGAGTTGAGTGAAGCGGGCGAATTCACGGGTGATGGCGTCGCCGGCGGGGCGCGTCCCAAAGCCAGTTTCAATCTAACGGGCTCCGACATGAAAGAGGACCTCTCGTCGCTCATTCAAGAAAACCCGGACGCGGCCGTCAATCTTCTCAAGACCTGGATCGGTGAAGCGGCCTAATAGCCATACTTGGCCGCGTAATCGCCCCACACACTCAAGATCTCCTGCTCAAGCTGCGGGTCAATGCTGTGCTTGTTTGGGCGATAGCTAGCATGGTTTTCCAGGCGTGCATTGAGGCTGGGCTCGACAGTCGAGAAATCACCGAGATCGAGCTTTTCGTAAAGCATCTTGACGGTGCCATGGGGATCGGCGACGAGCTCTTCATAGCTCACATCCACGATGCGATTCGGAGCCACTTCTTTCCGCCCCGCATCGAAACTCTCATACATCCGTTGCAGACAAACCGACACGTATTCCTTGCGTTCCGCGTCGGATGGCAACTTCTGAAACGACTGGACTTCGTCCAAGGACTGCCAAAGACGCATCGTCGACAAAAACAACTTGCGTGGATTCCGCGTCAAGTGGATAAACTTGGCATCCGGGTACAGCTTGGCCAACTCCGCGATTCGCCCCGTGTGCGGAGGACTTTTCATCACCAAGCGTTTACCAGGATAGCGCACGGTCAGAGCGCGCATAAACCACTGCAATGCCTTTCGCCAACGCGACAATTCCTCAGCGGGCACATTCCGCAAGGATAGATATTCCAATTCCTGAGGCTGAGTATTGGGAAACGCGATTCGCAGGTACGGACTCGGAACTCCCAGATTCATAAGCGCAAACTCATCCTCTTGGGGAAGTTGCCAACCCGCTTCCATGTTATCCATGGGGCGTTTCTTCGGAAGCAGAAATCCACCAAAGGTCACCATCAACCACTCGCTCAACAGAAAATGGGAAGGGGCGAAGCATTGGTAAGTACTGGGCGAGGCAAATTGCGTATCTGTCACCAGCAACTCATGGAGCAGGGTTGTCCCACTTCGCCAGTGCCCCAAGATAAATACGGGAGCCTGTGCGACTTTGGCGTCTCGGATGCGGCGGCCGTAGACGCACCATTGCAATCCCGCCATCAAATCGTTGAACGGTGTAAACAGAGTCACACCCACCGCTAGGGGAATCCGGAGCGGTGCGATGCGAAACCGATTGCCACTGACCAGCTTCCACCACACATGCGTTCGCATGCCGTGCCAAAAGCGTGGGCTCCACATGGGGTAGGAGTTGGTCGGGCGGTTGGAAGTATGGGCGGTCTTACTCTGGGTCGGATGGGACGTCATCGGCGTGCTACAAAACTCACTACTCGAACGGTTCGACACCTAGCATGGCAGAAAACGGGAAGGGCTTCCCCACCTGTTGATCGTCCATTCGACCTGGACAGCGTCATCAGAAATTCACTACTCTGTCCGGAAACCAATCTATGTAATCAACGCTAGCAATCTGTTTCCGATGCTACCTATTCTTATCGAAGCGCTCTCAGAAGGCAAATTCAGCCGATGAATACCCTGTCTTCCCTCTCACGCTACCGAGAACTGGTCCTACCGATATCCTTGATAGCCTGTCTGGGGGTGATCCTTGTTCCACTCCCTCCCTGGATTATGGATATCCTATTGTCAGCCAATATCACGATTTCCGTGATCATTTTGTTGACGACGATCTACATCAAAGCTCCGTTGGAATTCAATATTTTCCCATCGCTGCTCTTGGCAACCACACTCGGTAGACTCGTGCTGAATGTGGCCACGACGCGATTGATTTTGACACGGGCCGACTCCGATTCCTTTTCCGCTGCAGGGGGAGTGATTGAAGCCTTCGGCAATTTCGTCGCAGGGGATCGACTGGAAGTTGGTTTGATCATTTTCGTGATCATCGTACTGATTCAATTCCTAGTCATTACCAAGGGTGCCACTCGCGTTAGTGAAGTTGCCGCACGCTTTGCCTTGGATGGAATGCCTGGTCGACAAATGGCCATTGATGCCGATCTCAACTCGGGAGCCATCGATGAAGCGATGGCTCAAAAACGTCGTGCTGAAGTCACCAGCCAAGCCGATTTCTATGGAGCCATGGATGGTGCAAGTAAGTTCGTGCGAGGCGATGCGATTGCAGGGATTCTAATCACCCTGATCAACATCGCTGGTGGTTTGTATGTCGGCATGATGTACGCCGGCCTTAGCCTACGTCAATCCTTCGACTTGTTTACCAAGCTGACCATTGGTGACGGCTTAGTTAGTCAAGTCCCCGCCTTTCTGGTATCGCTCGCCGCCGCGTTGCTGGTTACGCGGAGTACCCAGAAGGTCAATTTGCCAACCGAGTTCCTGACGCAGCTCTTTTCCCGCCCGCAAGCTCTGGCCGTTGCCGGTGGTTTCCTGATCCTGCTGATCTTCACCCAACTCCCCACGCTTCCTTTGCTTGCTTTGGGAGGAGGTTGTGTAGGACTAGCGGTCATGCTCAACAAACAGCAGTCGCAACAAGTCGCCCAAGATGCTCAAAACGAGCACGACAAGGCGGCCGAAAAGAATAAGCCACCCGAGAAGCGTCCCGAAGACTTCCTGAGCGTAGACCCCATGCGGGTTGAAATTGGTGCGGGACTGCTGCCACTGGCCGATCCCCGGCGCGGCGGAGATCTCATGGACAAGATCACCGGAGTTCGGTCGATCTTGGCCAGTGAGATGGGCATCCTGCTCCCCAAGGTTCGGCTCAAGGACAAACTCAGTCTTCCCGAAACGGTCTACGAGATTCAAATTGCGGGCAACCTTGTCTCCAAAGGGGAGGTGTTCCCCGACCGTCTACTGGCGATTGACGTCGGCAATTGTTCAGGCATCGTCGAGGGATTTGAAACGCGAGAGCCGGCCGCAGGTCGACCCGCGGTTTGGATTATCCAGGGACAGAAGATGCAGGCCGAGATGTACGGTTACCAGCTGGCAACACCCAACATGGTGATTGCCACACATCTCCAAGAAACGGCCCGTAAGTACGCTGACGAATTGCTCACCCGCGACTCCACCAAACAACTTGTCGATCAATTGCATTCGGTTAGCCCAACGGTCGTGGACGAATTGATTCCCTCGGTCATGAAGTTGTCCGAGGTCCAGACAGTCCTTCAAATGCTGTTGCGGGAAGACATTCCCATTCGTCAGCTCGGTTTGATTTTCGAGACGCTGGGTGACTATGCGTCGCGCATCAAGGATCCGACCTTCCTCACCGAATATGTGCGCAATCGTCTGGCGCGCACCATTTGCCAACGCTACTCCGATACCGCCGGTCAGCTCCACGTCGTGACCATGGCGCCCGCGATGGAAGATCGCATCGCAGCTGGATTCGAGGTCACCGATCGCGGTATTATGATCCGCATGTCTCCTCAAGCGATTGAGATCACTTGCCAACAGATTGCAGGGCAACTGCGACTCCTCAAGAACGCTGGACACCGTCCGATCTTGTTGGTCAGCCCTCGGATTCGTCCGGCGCTGCGACTCTTGACCCAAACACACCTCCCAGATCTTCGCATTTTAAGTCACTCGGAAATCACACTGCAGACGCAGACAGTTTCTGTAGGAATGGTTTCCGACCCCGTTAATAAAGCGTAGTCAGTGAACATGGAAGTTCGAACTTTTCGTGCCGCATCGCTTCAAGCCGCATTGCAACAAGTCCGGGAGACGCTCGGTCCCGATGCGTCGATCTTGCAGACGCGGGAACGTCGCCCGGGCCCCTTGGGCTTTTTCAAAAAGTCGATGGTTGAAGTGGAAGCGAGTGTCGATTTTTCGGTAGCCAGCCGCTTCGGTGTTCGCACACCAGCGATGCCAGCATCCGCAACCTCCCAGCAACCTCCCACGTCTCCCGCCACCGACTCCGTGTTGTCGGATTCAACGGCAGGTCCACTCCCACTGCACAACAGTACTTCCGATTCACCAGCCCTGTCGTCGCGTGTTTCCGGAAACCTCACCCCAGGTGCAGACAACCCCTTAGAGGACCACCCAACAGCGCGGCCGCCGAGCATGGCACTCGGCCAGCATCAGCGGATCGGAGAAGGATCAACTTCGCCACAGGCTCCTCGCGTTCAGACACCGAGCTCCCACGCTGGACTCTCCGCCACCATGTTGGAGATGTTGACTGAACTGCTGGATAACGGTGTGCCGGCGCACCAAGCCCAAACTCTGATCGAAGAGGTTTGCAACATCTGCACGCCCTCCCAACAACAGGACACCTGGCTTGTCAAAGGTCAGATCAGCCAGATTGTGGCGCGGGATCTGAAGGTCAGTGGCTCAATCGAAGTGCAACCCAATTCTTCCAAAGTGGTGGCTTTAGTCGGTCCGACCGGCGTAGGAAAAACGACCACTCTCGCCAAGATCGCGGCCGGCTTTCGCTTTGACTTAGGGCTAGATGTCGGACTCATCACGCTGGACACCTTCCGCTTAGGTGCTGTTGACCAACTCTTGCAATACGCCGAGTTGATTTCGGCTCCGCTCGAAGTTGTCAACTCACCCGATCAAGTAACCGGTGCACTGCAACGCTTGCGCGAATGTGACTTGATCCTGATCGACACAGCCGGGCGCTCCCCCAGAGACTCAGAACAAATAGGCATGCTCGGCGATTTCCTTCACGCGGCACAGCCCGACGCAACGCACATCGTCTTGAGTGCGACCAGTTCCGCCGCTCATGCGCAGGAAACGCTGAGGAAATTTGACCGCGTTCGAGCCACCAATCTGATCGTCACTAAGATCGACGAAGCAGCCCAGTTTGGCAGTTGGCTACCTTTCCTAAGAGAACAACCACTTCCGATCAGCTACATCACCACCGGCCAGCACGTTCCAGAAGACATCCTGGTAGCCAGTCGCCGTCGCCTATCCAGCATGATACTTGGGCACACGCACCACCAGGAAGCGAGCGTAGGATGAATCCGCGAGCCTCCGCTAGAGTGCCGTCCGAACCCGATCAAGGACATCGCCTCGTGAGAGACCAGGCCAGTCGGCTGCGGCAACTTGCGATCCCCTCCGCGGGGCCAGCCAAGCGGGCCACCTTGCATGCGCCGGTCAGCGACACTTTCTCAGTTAAGCCTAAGACTGCCAAACCGCGTTGCATTCTCATCAGCGAGCTACCGGAGAATCGGCACGCGATCCGCTTGGCGTGGGAATTGGCGCAAGCGGCAGCGGACTGCGACCAACGCGCGTTGCTCATCGACCTTTCGCCTGTGGGCAGCCAGTTACCAGCCGTTCTCGCATCCGATCAAGTCTTTGCGTCTATTGTGCCGCAACCATTGTGGAGCGATTCAACCACAGGTCGCGAACTAGCCTCCTGGGAATCCTCGCCGCAACAGGCGATCGATGTGATTGCCCAACCGATGGGTCCCTATCCCACGGAAGAACAAATGCGGAAGATTGGGCACCAATTCGTGCGTCGCCTAGAAGCGGCACCACTCGCTGCAGGCGCAAGTAACGGCCCTGTGCCTTGGCACACCGTAATACTGCTAACCGATGCAAGGACGGCCCCCCGAGACAGTATCTATTGGCAACTGGCTGACGACATTGTGTTGCTCGCACCTCACGAAGATCCGGAAGACGCCACACTGCTCCCCATCTTGAGTGCGAGTCTACCACAGCTTCCAGTGAGACAACGCCGACTCCTGCTACGCAAACAACCGTGGCGCGTACGCCAGCTACTCCTTCCCCCTTCGCACAGCAGACGGCAATTCAAGCAATCGAAACTCGCCACAACTTGGTTGGCGACGGGGCTCCTGCTGGAGCAGTTCCAGATCACTTGGCCAGACAGTTCGCCCAGGAACTCCAGCGCATCGTGGCGTTCGAAGCTGGCTCGACGCAGCCTTGCAAACCTGGCAACGCAACTGTGGAACGAGTTGGAAGAGACCCCACTAAAGCTATCGTTTCGGCAAGCCAGTTAAGATCTAGCATCTAAAAAATAATTGCTAAACTTTTGGCGGAACGATGTCGATGATTACTTTTAAGCGGGGGAATGCTGTTCAACGTTAATGAACAAACCATTTCACCGGGTAAGGGAAGTTAATCGGCAAGGATGTCGTAGCGAGATGGAGGCAGTAGATGGGCCGCGCATATTCTGGCGTGCTAGGGTCCCTGGCTGTCAGTTTCATCATAGCTCGAGGTTTGTTGCTGGGCATGCTCCCCAACGAGATCCTCACTCAATGCTTGGTGGTTTTTATATCGTTTGCATTCCTAGGCTATTGGATCGGCTTCGCGGCCGAGAAAACTGTCAGCGAATCGGTAGAAAATCGTTTCCGAAGTGAAATGGCACGCCTTCAATCGGCAGCCGCTAGCAACGACTCTGAATCTTCGGAGTAAATGAGGTCAAGTTGGCATAGCGACCAGTCGCAGATCTAGCTAAAAAATTCGCAACGGCACTTGTGCCCTATCACTCGAATCTTCGGTGGCTCGAAGATTCAAGTGCGGCCAAAAGTGTTCAAAATAGACTCAACCGAAACAATAGCTAGCAATCTTACTTGTAGGATGCTGGCAGATTGCTGAAGTGGTCAGTAGTAAGGGCAGAGCACACCCGGCATTAACTGTCTCTAGGACGAATCAGCGCCGACTCTGCAGTCAGCTCACGGAGGATTGGATGGCAACGAAGACCGCGCCGAACGAAGAAATCCAAGAAGTTTGGAAACAATACAAAGCTGATTCCGAGAACGTCGATTTGCGTAATCGACTCATCGAACAGTACATGCCACTCGTTCGCTATAACGGCGACCGAATTTGGCAACGCTTACCCGACGGAGTCGAGCTTGATGACTTGATCAGCGCGGGAATCTTTGGCCTCATGGATGCCATCGATGCCTTTGACACCGATCGTGGCGTCAAGTTCGAGACGTATTGCGTGCCGCGGATTCGCGGTGCCATGCTCGACGAACTTCGCTCCATGGACTGGGTACCGCGTCTCGTTCGCAGTAAAGCCAGCAAATTGGGCGAAGCAAAAAAGAAGTTGGAAGCTCGCTATGGTCGCGCTCCTACTGAACGAGAAATCTCCGCTCATATGGAGATTAGTGTCGCCGAAGTTGAGAAGATGCAAGCCGACGCAAGTGCCGTCAATTTGGTCAGCCTCAACAAGAAGTGGTACGAAACCGACAGCTATAAAGACGTGCGAGAAATTGACATTCTCGAGGACAAGAAGGGGGAAGACCCAACCCGTCGCGTCCAAAAGGGCGACTTGATGCGATTGGTCACCAAGGGACTCAACCGCAACGAACGGCTGATCATCATTCTTTATTACTATGAAGAACTGACCATGAAGGAGATCGGGGCCACCCTCGATCTTAGCGAGAGTCGCGTCAGCCAAATGCACTCGAGCATTGTTGCCAGACTCCAAGAACAACTGGGACGCCGACGTCCAGAATTTGGGACCTAGGGTCACCGTCCATCCTCGGATTGAGAGTAGTGGACGAGGTAGTGAGTCCAGTCAGGCCCTGATCGAGCTTGGGATTTGTTACCTCGTCCACTACTGCGGTCGAACTGAGGATACGTTGCCTCACCATTGGGAGAACGGTCTCGTCCGCTTCTATGCGAGTCTGACGAGGCCTGTTGCTGTACGCAGCCAGTCCTCCTCCACTGGTCAGTCTCCCTCCCAAAAATCCACCAACGGGATGCTACACGTAAGTAGCATCCCGTTTTTTCGTTGGGGCACTGTCTTTTCTGTTAGTGCTTTTCTGTTAGTGCTTTTCTGTTAGTGCATTGTTTTCTTTCCGTCGGTGCACATTGGCAGGCTCCTGCAAAACCCTACGATCGGTCTCGACAGGATTTAGGTAAAAAGGCTAAACAATGTTAAAGATTTACTCAAACAGCATCTGCTTGCCGTTGCTCCATGATTCGCTAGGTCGCTCCACCGATGTCCACTCCGCAACTCACTCCTGACCGAATTCGCCAAATTGCGATTTTGGTGTCGTGCGTTGACGCAAACACCGCGCGGCAATTGATCCTACATCTCCCGACCGAGACGGCCAAACAAGTGCGTGGGATGGCATCGCAACTTGGCCAAGTATCCGATGCAGAGAAGCAATCGATCCTAGCCGCGTTTCGGCAGTCGGCGGCGCCCTCCCCCAGAACGACTCCCGCACATTCCACTGCAGAAGCTCCACAGCCGCAGAATCCCGCCTCCCTTGCCAGCGTTGCCAACCCCACGGCCCCCGCGACCACTCCAGCCCCCAGCAAGACTCAGCAGGGGCCAGCCTGGACGCGGCTCAGCACTGAGGCGCTGCTGCGATTCGTGCGTGACGAACGTCCGGCGGTCATCGCAGTCGTGGTAAGCCAATTGGAAGCCCCAGTTGCGGTTCAGATCTTACAGAACCTCCCCACCGAAATGCATCGCGAAGTCCTGACGCGACTCACTCGACTTCAAGAAATCGACGCCGATGCCATGGCGACGATCGATGAGCATCTGACAGAGCGGCTCACAGAGTACCAACACACACTTGAAAGTGAATCGTACAACAACAAGCGACTCCAAGCCTTGCTGCAGGCGGCCCCCTCGGCACTCCGCGAACAATGGTCGGACATCCTCGATCCCACGAGCAGTCGCTTGCAATCCGGAACTACCGCAGCATCTCAACCAAGCGGTGCGAACGCGTCAGCTGCGATTTCGCCAAACAGCCAAGTTCCCAATCGCCCGGCCAAGTCGCTAGACGAGCTGTACAACCAAGCAAGTATTTCCACTCAGGATTTCTTGGAGCGCACGCCTGCAGAAATCCTACTCCGTCGCGAACTGGAACACCCCACCGCAGCTCGCCCCAACGCCGCGTCTGCAGAGATCCACTCGTCCATCGATTCCTTGGATTCGCCGCACGTCGATCCGCCCGCTTCTTCGGACAGCGCCTCGATTCCCTTTCCGCCCCAGCAGCAACCTTCGCGCGAAGACTCCTACGATCGCTCACTGGTGCAAATGGAGTTTGAGAGACTACTCGATTTCCCGGCACATCAACTGGCACAACTTCTCAGCCAAACGGAAACAGAAACGGTATTGTTGGCCTTGGCAGGTGCAACACCTCAATTCATGAAAGCGTTTTACGCCATGCTCAAGTCCAAGGATGCGCAGGCCCTAAAGTCTCGTTTGCAACGGATTGGAGCCATTCAGCTGCGCGATGTCGATGAGGCACAGCGCCGAATCGTCGAACTCGCCGACACGCTGTTCGCTCCAAGCACCCTGCCGTTTAGTCGTCGCCCTCAGACAAGTGCGGCTGCTCCCCTGCGTCGCGCCGCCTAGCCAGACAGCCACTCATCCGCAGGCCGCAGGAAGAACTAGCAATCCGCCGCCGTCCTGCCATCCTCCAGCACTAAACCGCTCCTTCTCCAGCATCAACAGAGCCCATGGCCTCAGTCATCAAACAAGACGAACTCATCCGTGGAGACGCCTCCCCTCAACCCGTTGCATTCAACGTTGAAGATGTGCAGGCTCGTGCTCGCAACTACCTGGAAGATGCCCGGCGGCAAGCCGATGAAATTTTGGCGAATGCGAGGCTCGAAGCAGCCAGCCTCCTAACCGAAACCAAGGCCAAGGCCTTGGCGGCAGCCAATCAAGAATTCGAAAAACGCGTTCAAGATTCGGCACAAAAACTGAGCGACACCCGGTGCAAGACAGCCATTGCCGCCTGCGAAGCGGCTGTCAGCGGAGTGGCCGAAAGCACCACGCAATGGCTTGCCACCTGGCGCAACCAAACAGTTGCTCTCGCCGCTCGCATCGCGGAAAAAATTGTCAGGCGAGAAATGCAAGATAACGATGAACTCTTGCGAGTATGGCTCGAAGAGGCCCTGGTCGCGATGCGAGACTCGCGCGATCTAAGACTCTCTGTCCATCCCGACGATTTTGCAGTCGCCGGACGCTTTCTCCAGCAACTGGCCAAATCGGTCCCTCAAGCTATCGATGTAGAGATTCTGCCCGATCCTCAAGTAGAGCAGGGGGGGTGCATCGTACTCAGCAACAACGGACGAATCGACCAACAATTGCTTGTCCAGCTAGATCGACTCGTGGAACAACTCACCCAGTAGGATTGGCGTTGGCCTAGAACGAATGAAACCATTGCCCCCCCCTCCCGAACACGTCGACCTCTCGCGTCTACTAGGCTCACTCGATCGCGCGCTCCCGAGCGCCATCGAAGGCTCGATTTGGTCGGTGGGCCGCAACGCGATTGAAGCGGTATCCCTTCCCGTTCCCATGGGGAGTGTTTGCTCCATTTTGCGTCGCAATCGCTCTCCCATCCCAGCGGAAGTGATCGGATTCTCAGGCTCCACCACTCTCTTGGCTCCCCTGGACGGAGCCGAAGGAATCACGTCGGGTGATAGGGTTCGCTTCGTGGAATCGAACAGTACGGTGCGTGTCGGCGAAGGCCTGATCGGCCGTGTGATTGATGCAGCAGGAAAGCCCATCGACGATTTAGGCGAGCTAACAGCTTCGGCCAAAGCCCCCCTCGATGCTGAACCGATCTCCGCGATGAAACGGCCACCGATTGATGACATTCTCACCACGGGCGTGCGAAGCATTGATTCATTGTTGACGCTCGGGCGTGGACAACGCATCGGTATTTTTGCCGGCTCAGGCGTAGGCAAAAGCACACTGCTGGGCATGATGGCCCGTGGTACCGATGCGGAAGTTGTAGTCATTGGGCTTGTCGGCGAGCGGGGCCGTGAGGTGCAAGAGTACCTACAGCGCGAGCTTGACCCGGCTACTCGAAAAAAATGCGTGACCGTGGTTGCCACCAGTGACCAACCCGCCTTGCGGCGCGTGCAGGCCGCAATGACGGCCACGGCGATCGCGGAGTATTTTCGCGATGAGGGAAAACACGTTTTACTGATGATGGATTCCGTGACCCGTTTCGCAATGGCCCAACGCGAAATCGGCTTGGCGTCCGGAGAGGCCCCGACCACGCGTGGCTATCCGCCGAGTGTCTTCTCCATGTTACCGCGATTGGTGGAACGCTCCGGCACCGGGCCAACCGGATCAATTACCGGCATCTACACCGTACTGGTCGAGGGTGACGACACCAATGAACCGATTAGCGACACCCTGCGTGGTCTGCTCGACGGCCACTTCGTGCTCTCACGAGACATCGCCCAGCAGGGCAGATATCCGGCTCTCGACATTTTGAAGAGTCTGAGTCGCTTGCAGCACCACTTAGCGTCCGCAGAACAGCAAGCGGGTTCCGCCGCAGTCCGACAAATGCTTGCCCGCTATCGGGAGAATGAGGACTTAATCAATATCGGGGCCTACCAACGCGGCTCCAATCCACAAGTCGATCGCGCCATCGCCCTCAAGCCGCTCATCGATCAGTTCTTGGCGCAAAAGGCGCGTGACAAGTGCGAATGGCAGGCGACGTTGCTGGCATTGCAGCAACTCGCTTCCCAAGCGAGTGTACCCACCGCCCCCCCCACGGCAGCCCGTCAGCCCAACGCCCCAGCCGCTCTTTCCTCCCCCGCCTCAGCCCCAGCGCCACAATAATGAGCTAGGTTTTCCATGAGTGAGTTTAAGTTCGGCCTCCAAAATGTTGTGAAATTGCGTGAACGGGAACGCGATGCGGCCGCACAATCGTATCGACAAGCCCTGCTGGCCATTGAAAAACTTGGACAACAGATTGCCGATTTGCAGGCCGAGCACGACGGACAAGCCCCTTGGCAATCGCAATTTACCGTCGGTACCGTGGCTCCACAGCGAATCATGGAGTCGCAGCGGTTTCAAATGCATTTGCAACAGGAAATTGCCGGGATTCGCTCGCAAATTGAGTTGATCGAAGCGGAATGCGAAAAACGCCGCCAAGCCCTCGTCGCACGTGAACAAGCGCTGAGTAGCTTAGAGAAATTGCGAGAGCAACAACATCAAGCCTGGGATGCCGACCAAATTCGCCACGAACAAATCGTCTTGGACGAATGGGCGGGCTTCAAACACTGGATGTTGACCCCCAAAACCGGAGAATAAACCAACATGCAAATGCTAACTCGACTATTTGTTGCTTTCTGTGTCGGTACAGTGGTCGCTCAAGCAATTGTATTTGCCATGGCCGGAGCGCGGGGCAACCTTAAAAAAGAAACCCTGGTGAAGGGCTTGGCACTCTTCAATGGCATCGACATCTCTGCCGACCAACTCGAAGAAACACTCAACCGCTCGAGGAATACCCCCAATCCAACCTACGAGGACGTCGAACAGGAACGAGCCCAACAAGATCGCAACCTAGACATGCGGCAGGGCTCCATTAAGCACCAACGAGATCAAGTGTCAGCCATGTTAGCGGAGCTGCAAGCCAAGTCCTCCGCCTTTGATCGCCGAACCAAGGAATTCTATGAACTGCTTGATTCCAAAGAAAAAGGGCTGTTGGCGGCTAGTTTGACTGAAGTCAAATTGACGCTCGAAGCTCTCGGCCCGGAACAGGCTAAAGACCAAATCTTGCGAATGCTGGAAGTCGATCTTCTCGACGATGTCGTTGCAATTGTTAAAGAAATGCCCATGGACAAACGAAAGAAGATCTTTGGGGAGTTCGTCAACGAAGCGGACAAAGAACCAGAACAACTCCACAAAATACTAATGCGACTGAGAGAAGGAGAACCCACGAAAGGGGTGATCCAAAACGCACGCCAAAACCAACCGAATACCTAGGAAAGTTGCTCACCAGCCTAACGATTCGCAATTCGCATAATTGCACCGGAGGGAAGAGCTTGCTTGGATTCGGAGACCGCAGTACTACGTGGCAACTCAACTTCTTCGTACAGCGGGCCGTGCAGCCAGGGACAAGCTTCCTAAAACTTCCGTCGCTGCGATCGAATCTACCTCAGGGGGTGGGCCATGGATGGAGCCATATCGACGTCGAACCGCCATGCGGTCCGCGCAAGCAACCAGCTCTTGCCGAGCGGCTCGTTAGGGGATACCCAATCGAATTCTCAGGCAGGCTTATTCGACCAACTGCTCTCACTCTCGTTCGGTCCTACCTCCGACCCACTGTCGGTGAAGTCTCACCGAGCTCCCGATCACACCCACGATTCGGTAAAACCCTCCAACCGCTCCTCCAGTTCTTCGGAAAAAAAGGAGGAGGACGAAGTCGAGGACGCCGACGGTGCCGCGACTTGGGTTGCCAATGTTTCAGCCTCCCCGCTGGTCGACGAAGCCCCTTTGGCTGCCGTTGAGACCATTGCTGTCTCTCTGTCTGACGACTCAGCACCACAGCTGGATAGTGACGCAGTCCCCCTGCTTCCCAATGCGTTAGACTCAGCTGAAGTTCTTCCAGCAGATTCCGAGGTAGTCCCCAGCTCCCTTGCAACAGATTCTGCGGACGCGAGCTCCACCGAAGAGGGAGCAGAGTCAGCAAGACTTCCAGTTCAAGAGATCTCAGGGGACTCGGAAGAGCAGCATTCGAATCAAAAACCATCGGAGTCCGCCTTTGAGACTTCGGCCAATGCTGCCACACATGCCGTGGCCAGCCAACAAGGTACGGAAGCCGCTGAGCAGGAATCAGAGGAAACGGCATTGGGCGAGGAGGGGGCCGAATCAACCACCGAGTCCGTTCAGGAATTGGAATCCAATCGCTCCCAGCAAGAGGGGAACGAACGCGGGAAGTGGTATGAACGAGATCCCAAGGCTCCCTCGACAAATCTTCCGCTGGCAGAGGGTGAAATAGCACAGCCCGGAACACCCGACGGTGCGTCCCCTGCGCAGCCATCCACTGTGGAGTCAGCGGTGAATGCGACGGCCCCCGTGGGGGATCGCCAGCCCTCGGATCCTGCAGCATTACCGAGCGTCTCCTCAACAACCGCGTCCACCAATGCGGCATCCATTGCGGCCAATGCCGCGACGGCCAGTCCCAACCTTTTGGATAGCATTGTCGTGGGAGTTAATCGAGGCTCAGACGCCAGCATGGTTACTCAGTTGACGGGAGACTCTGCCGGCGCACCAACATCGTCGTCAGTATCCAGTGGCTCCCCCACGACCAGCACAACCCAAGGATCGCCCAACAAGGAATCGGCTGCTACGCCGACAGCCCCTGAAGGCAATAGTCCCGAAGTCACGCAACAAGAACGCGTACGGCTCATCCAACGCGTCTCCCGCAGCTTCTCTCGCCTCGGGCCCAGCGGAGGGGAGATCAATCTACGTCTCCATCCTCCCCAACTCGGCTCTTTGAACGTGCAAGTTCGTCTGCAGGGTCGCAGCATGACGGCCAAATTGACCACCGAATCAGCCGCTTCGCGTGATGTGATCCTGGAAGGCCTGCCCGTGCTTCGCCAACGCCTCGCGGAGCAAGGCTTTGACATCTCTCAGTTCCAAGTCGAGGTGGCGGACAACGAGAGTAACCAAGCGTTGGGCCCCCACTCGGACGGCCAATCCTTTACCGACCAAAACGAACACCAAAGCCGCCAAGGACAGTTGCAAGCCACCGCAGCCTGGCGTTCCTCCAGCTCGCCAATTCTCGCCGACGGCAGCTCCGGTGATGCGGCCACCTCACTCAGCTGGCAATCTACCACGGGCATCGACTTTCATGCTTAACCCAGCGTGACCTTGCCTTCCGGTTGGTTGCTAGAGCAGCCCACCGTGCAACGGATTGTCGATGAATCAGCCTCGTTTGTTGATCGACGAAAGTTACTCCATTTGCCCCGGCTTTCGCCCAGCGAAAGGCAACCTTGCTCCTCGGATTCCACTTACATCGACAGCCCGATCAACAAGGCTGAGCTGTTTGCGGCAGCCGGGTGATGGGGCGGGCTAGTCATTGCGGTAGAACTCCCGACTCTCTCAAAGCGACAAGCCGCCGGCGCACGGAGTTTCCTATTGACACCGAGCTTCCCAACCGGCTATTCGTCAAGCTGTATCGATACGTAGTAATCCATCGGGAAACAGAAGCATGACCAGTATTCCAGGCGTCAGCAGTTCCTCTTCCTCTCAATCTGGAAGTGGCCTTACCGGCAACGACCTCAGCGACGTTGATCTGGATGAATTCCTAGGTTTGCTGATTACCGAACTTCAGAATCAAGACCCATTGGACCCAATGGACAACGGTGAGATGCTGACCCAGATCAGCCAGATTCGCGAAATTGGTTCCACCAACCAACTCACTGAAACGCTGTCGACCCTTGCCATTGGTCAAGAGCTGACGATGGCGAGTGGGATGATTGGCAAACAAGTCACGGCGTTGGATAACAATGCGAACAACGTAAAAGGTGTGGTAGACCGCGTTTCCGTACAGACCGATGAGGAAGATCCGAGTATTCGCAAAGTATCAGTTCATATTGGAGACTCAGTTGTCGATATTAACAACATCCGTGAAATCTTAGAAAACTGACCGCGCGCTCCCCCGCCCTGTATCCCGCTTCCATGCGAGATATAGCTGGTACATCGCGTTAGCGGTGTACTCGCAGGAAATACAGGGTATTTGCGATGGGCCTAGCTTCGTCTCTCAGTACGGCGCTGACCGGCATCAACGCTGCCGAAACTCAAATCGATGTGCTCGGCAACAACCTTGCCAACTCCCAGACCGTGGGCTTCAAGTCCTCGGAAGTCATCTTCGCGACGCAGTTTTTACAAACGCTGTCGCTGGGGGCTGCCCCCTCCACGGACAATGGTGGAACCGATCCACGTCAAACGGGACTCGGGGTGCAGGTCTCAGGCATTTCGCCCAACTTCTCCCAAGGTACTGTGCAAATCAGTTCCAGTCCCTCGGACTTAGCAATTCAGGGCGACGGGCTGTTCATCGTACAAGGCTCGTCCAACGAACAACTCTACACTCGCGCCGGCATCTTCAAACTCAATAGCGAGAACCAGTTGGTGACCCCCACGGGCAATCGCCTCCTGGGTTATGGGATCGACGACCAGTTCCGAGTGCAGTCGACGAAACTGGTGCCCTTGGAAATCCCACTCGGTAGCGAAGCGGTGGCACAAGCTACTAAGAATGTTGTGATGGAGGGAACACTCACTCCCACCGGAGACGTGGCTGATACTGCGGAGGTGATTCAGAGTCCGATTTTAGGGGATGCTGCAGTGCCGCGGCCGGATGCCAGCGGTATCTCACTGGCCAGCTCCGCCATCGCATCGACCGCCGGTGTAACGGTCGCCCACAATGAAGGCTCCGGCTCGCTGGTCGAAGGCGCGGTATACCAATACAAGTTCTCCTTCGTTGATGCTTCGGGCCACGAAAGCGTCCCCAGCGCACCGCTGTCGGTCACGGTCCCACCGGGCGACAGCCTCCCCAACAATGCAATCACCCTAACAGGGCTACCCGATGCTCCGGGTGAATACTCTCAGGTACGCGTCTACCGCACGGATGCCAACGGATCAGAATTCAAGGCTCTAGATACCGTGGCAACTGGCGGCGTCTATGTCGATGATGGCAACACAGTGCCTGGCGCGACGCTTGACGAAACATTGCTCAATGGCAACTACAGTTACATGATCACCTATTACCATGCGGGGGATCCTGAAACGCGTCCTTCCATCGTGATGGGACCTCAAAACATCGTCAATGGTCGCGTGCAACTGTCCGATTTCCCGGCTCCACCGGTCCCACCATCCGGCGGCGGGCATCCACCGTACGACTCGGTTCGAATTTATCGCAATACGGCCAGCGATCAGAACTCCTTCTATCTTGTGGATACCGTCGCACCGGGGCAAGACTACACCGATAGCAAGAGCGATGCCGAGATATCCAATTTAACTCTGCCCGGAAACAAGGGCATCGACTTGGATGGCCCGAGTATCGATAGTAACACGCTACTTACCAATGTTGTCCGGCGGGATGGTCTGGATTACATCAATCCCTTCACCCTCGGTTCACTCGAGTTTGAAGCTGCCAAGGGGGGCAGAACCCTTGAGTCGAAACAGTTTGAGGTCACCGCCACTTCGACGCTACAGGATCTAGTTAGTTTCATGGAAGAAGCCATGGGGATTCAAACCCAAGGTTCTGACACCACCAACCCGGTCCCAGGTTCCAAGAACACCATCCCCGGCGAAACGGGTACACTCCTTCCAGGTGCCTATATCCAAAACGGGCGCATTCGCTTCGTCTCCAACAACGGTGTCGACAACGCACTGGATATTGACCTAACTGGCTTTCGCGTCACCGATTCCAGCGGCGTCGTCAATGTTCCCAACATGGCATTTGGCTCAGTACAAGACGCCAAGGGGCAGAGCGCCGTCGCCGATTTCATTGCCTATGACACACTTGGCGTCCCGATTCGCACACGCATCACGACCGTGCTGGAAAGCCGCACCGACACCTCAACCACCTACCGTTGGTACGCAGACTCCGCAGACAACTCAGCCCGTGACGGTTCCGAAATTAGTGTCGGAACGGGACTCATTCAGTTTGACGGCAATGGTAACTACATCTCCGCTACCAACACAACCGTCGCAATCGACCGCTTCGATCTGCCCAGTGTTTCCCCAATGGAGTTCAAACTCGACTTCACGGGCATGTCAGGATTGGCCACCAGTGAAGCCTCGATTGCCGCATCGCGTCAGGATGGTTCGCCTCCAGGTACTTTAACCAGTTATGTCATCGGTGAAGATGGTACGATCCGTGGAGTCTTCAGCAACGGGATCGCACGGGACCTCGGCCAACTCCAACTGGCCAAATTTTCGAACCCAGAAGGACTCGAACAACGGGGGCAGAATCTCTTCTCACAAGGCATCAACACCGGATTGCCCATTCAAGGCCGCCCGGGGGAAAATGGAATCGGCGCTGTCGTGTCCGGTGCATTGGAACTCTCCAACACCGACATCGGTGGGGACTTGGTAGACCTGGTCCTCGCTTCGACTCAGTATCGAGCCAACTCGCGAGTCATCACAGCCACTCAACAATTGTTCGACGAACTGCTGAACATCCGATAACCGTGAAAGCGTCCGCAGTACTCTAAGCGTGCTGCCCTCTAGTCACGGGGCCTGCCGCCGTGGCTGAGGATGTGCGTTCCTGGGGCCTCTATTGCAGGGTCTCCAGCAGTGTGAGCGGCACCGGGCAACGGGAAACTCGCAACTGCGTGCACTTGGGCCTCTCGCGCCGCGAAATAGCAGATTCTAGCTAGTGTCTGTCCGGAAATTGCCTTGCTGGAGGATTTCACGCAGTCAGATGCTATCAGACAATCAGGAAGAGTTGCCTTCGCTTCGCATTCATTGCCGCTAGGTGAAGTCAAATCCAGCCGTTTTGACCGACTTTGCGTCGCTGGCGCGGACCGGTAGCCAGCTGGCTAATTCAAAAGTGACGAACCTCAGTCACATGCCCTAAGCCGCTTTGCGTTTGCTCTGTGCTGCCGATGCATTGGGGCGTTGTTTAGAAAGCAGTAGCTTTCCAAGCGTGTGTATATTGCGACCTAGAATCGCTAATCCCAAATAGCGTTCAAAGCCGAGTTCAGTCCGGTCGCGACAACGCTTCAAACCATTGCCCCGCTGTAACACTCCGATCGCTGCCTCGATGCCTGAGTGGTGTAGTCGGGTTCGGTGAAATTTAACACTTTCGTTCTTAATCCGCTGTGCGTATTCACCAGGAGCCCGCGGTAGTACGCATACATCTTCGATTATCTGCTGCAGATTTGATTCATTTTCCGCTGAATAGAAACCTCGGTCAAAAGACGCGGTGTGAATCTCGCCTGCGTGCTTCTTCTGAGCCAACTTCGTTTGTTCCACCACGACATCCTGGTCACGCACGTCGCGAGCCATCAAGTGATAGTGACTAATGAAACCAGCACCATCCTCGTAAACCAAAGCCAATCGACCATATTGATTGGGTTGTCCGGCTTTGCCGCGACGGTAAAGCTGCGTGTGTGTTTCGAACAAGCTGAACAGCTTGTCGCAATTGGGGACTGACTCACCCAATAGGACACGCCGACGCGCCGTATCGCAAACCTGCTCGGTCAGTCCTGTCCAATGTTCGATTGTTGTGATTAGGGACAGAGTTACTGTGGATGCACCGAGAGATTTCGCCTCATTCGTCAGTGATTTCGCTCGCTCGAGCAAAAGTGCTACGCGTTGCAGCAGGTCGCGATAACGCGATTCCAAGGCTTCCTTTTTGCGTGAGCTCTTGCTGGCAGCAATCCGTCCTATCTGCTGCTTTAAGCTCTTGATCTTCTTGACTAGATGCCCCACTTGTCTCCATCCTGTGGTCTCAAGCTGTTGCGCCAACTCAACACAGAACGGAATGAACTTGCGAACACCGTCGTAGATCAAACTGCTCTCTGTCGGATAGTGAATGTTAGTTTCAATAACAAATGAATCAGCCCGAACTGTGGAACTGGCATCGGGAGCAATGCTCTGGCCAGCGGTGACGATAGCTTGGTTGATCTTACTAATCGTCTCAGGTTTGAGCAGACAGATGGTATCGCGTATGCGTCTGAAAGTGAAACCGTCGGTGTCTTGCCAGTCGCCGATTCCCATGATTCCGCGGAGACGCCGATGATTCTCGACTTGATCCTGTAGTTTGTCGTAATCAAGATTACATCCAAGTCTGACTGCTGCAAGCACAACAACATGCCAATCGTCTATGCCTGGCCTTCCAACATCCCGTCGAGAGTCTTGGTTTAGATCCGCAGCGACAGCCTGAACGACTTTCGTTCTCAACTTGGCATTGGTATAAAGATATTGAAGCCCGAGCAAGACGGGCACGATTTCATCGCGAGATTCCAAGTTGAGTTCAACTTGTGCGATAGGGCTGCAATCGAAGCGTTGCTGTTTTTGATATGGCTTGCGAACCACTTCTACTCCTCGAAGATTAAGCGTTTGGACCTGTTTTAGTCAACAAATTCAACGCTCGAACTCGCTCGCGGGTTCGTTCTTCGGGGAGCTTTTTTGAAAATTAGCCAATAATTTACAGACGCTTTTAATTTCCGGACGGACACTAGCTAGGTTCTATCGCAGGGCGCTTGCTCCGCTGGTCGCAGCCCGGTCATCCCGACTGCCCCACGGCCATCGAACCCGATTTTAGCCAGCGGCCGCCATACCGCTCACCTCTGCTGCGTGCTGCGCGACACGCGTCGGTTTCAGGCTCAAGCACCGGCTGAACTCGGCCCTGGCCCCATATCGGCCCCATATCGGCCCCATATCGGCCGCTTATTGCACGACTTTTCTCAGGGCGAAGTACTCCCAGGCAGACGGGGCATTTGTAGCCAGATTTACTCTGCGTTGTAATTTTTACAATGCAGTTATTTCAAAACTCGTCTCCGAGCTCGGTCGAACAGATGCCAAACCTCCGCAACTCCTTGGAAAACGGCAGTTGCCGACTAAAACCTGCCGACGATCGAGGTTTGGCACGCCATGTGCATCTACCTAAAAGCGTGGTGAGACACCGAGGCCCGTTGCGGAGCTAGGTTGCCACAACACGAACACGGATGTCCCGTGACCTTAGAGGCGCAGTCGCCCGAGTATGGCGACAAATAAGGCAGCAATTGCCCAGGCCCGGCTTTCACGGTGAAAAGGGTCCGCTCGGTAACGCTCAGCAATGAGCACACCCAGCGGGCCCTTTTTCGTTTTCCTAGCGACGCTCAGTTCAAGCGACTGGTTAATACGGGTTGGCGGTCGCGTCCCTTCCAGCCGGAGTAAGTCAGGCGGTCAGGCAAAGCAGTCTCCCACCTGATAGCCGCACGCCGAAATCGCCCCAGCCACGCATCGACTCGCCCAAACCTGCAACCCGCCGCGTGAGCAAGGAAGAGTGATCACCGCTTCAGAGCGGTTCGGAAAACTACCACTGCGCCCCGCCAGCGGCAGTGCACGATCGCATTCTTGTGCGTCTGCAAGCAGCCACTTATACGTTGACTTCTACCGACATTCCGGCTTGATCGCCGAACTTCTCGCGGATGGGACCAACGATATTCGACAAAAACTCATCGACTTGTTGCGGTGCGCGTCCTACAAAGGCGACTGGATCCACGAGTTGATCAATATCCACCTTGTCGAACAGCGATTCGGCTTTAAGTCGATCGAGCAGATTATTGGGCTTACCTTCCTGCTTAACTTCTAGACCGGCCGCCACGCTATGCTGTCGAATCAACTCGTGGACCTCTTGCCGATCGGCCCCCTCGGCGACGGCGGCCATCATGATGGCTTCGGTGGCCATGAAAGGCAATTCTTCGGCCAAGTATTTGGCCACTTGCTTTTCGTAGACGACCATACCTGTCGCCACGTTCTCCATCAGCACGAGGCAAGCATCGATGGCAAGAAACGCTTGTGGAATCACCAATCTACGGTTGGCGCTATCATCCAGCGTTCGCTCCATCCATTGGACGGCGGCTGTTTGAGCGGCCGAGGACTGCAGACTCATGACGAAACGTGCGAGCGAGCACATGCGCTCGCTACGCATCGGATTGCGTTTGTAGGCCATGGCTGAAGAACCAATCTGATCCTTCTCAAACGGCTCTTCCACCTCCTTGCGGCTCGATAGAATTCGCAAATCAGTGGCAATCTTGTGAATGCTTTGTGCCACACCGGACAGCGCGTCCATGACCTGGGCATCCACCTTCCGCGGATAGGTCTGACCGGTCACGGCATAGCTGGATGGAAAATCAAGCTTGGTGGCTATCATCGCTTCCAGCTTGCGAACTTTCTCGTGGTCCCCCTCGAACAGTTGTAGAAAACTAGCTTGAGTCCCGGTCGTCCCCTTGGCGCTGCGGGCCAGGAGGCTGCTTAAGCGGTGTTCCACCTCTTGTAGATCCAAGACCAAATCGTACATCCACAAACAAGCCCGCTTTCCAACCGTGGTCGGCTGCGCGGGTTGCAAGTGCGTGAATGCCAAACAGGGCAGGTCGCGGTACTTGAGGGCAAACTCCGACATCTTCAGAATCACGCTCGCAAGCCGTCGCTGGACCATCTCCAAACCTTGACGGATTAACACTAAATCGCCATTGTCGGTCACATAACAACTGGTCGCACCCCAATGGATAATCCCTTTGGCGTCAGGGCATTGATCACCGTAGGCATGAACGTGTGCCATCACATCGTGACGCAGGCGCCGCTCGTAGGCTTGCACCGCTTCCAAATCCACCTGCTTCTCAAACTTCTTCAACTGCGCGATCTGTGCATCGCTAATGGGCAGCCCTAATTCCTGCTCGCACTCTGCCAAAATGATCCACAACCGGCGCCACAATTGGGAACGATATTCGGAACTCCACAACTGGGCCATTTCACGTGAGGCGTAGCGGCTGATCAGTGGATTCTCGTAAACAGCGTTGTCTGACATAGTACTAGAAATTCAACTAAAAGAAGTAATAAAACAGGCAAGTAGCCGCGTTGCCCGACAGGGACACCTATCCACGAGTCGACACGCTACGGCGATAGGCAAACCTACATATTCGTTAGGTCATCGTCTCCGGGGGCACCAATGAGCTTCTCCATGATGTTCGAGAAAATGGTCTCGCATTCTCCATCTTGCGTATAGACGCGGGCAATCGTGTGGCTAATCGGCAAGCGGCGGTAGAGTCCATGGGTGGTCAATGCTCGTACTTTATCCGTGGAGGATTCGTAGTAGAAATTCATCCCCGCAGCAGCTCCCACTGTGTGTGGCCGGTGAATGTGCCGCGCCAAGTCGACACGGAACTGCACCTCTCGAAATTCAGCAGGTAATTGGTCGCGTAAGCAGGCTGCTAAAATGCTTGAAGAGGAGAAGACCGAGCTGTTCTCCGACTGCCCCTCTTCGAAACTCAAATTGCGTTGGCAAACCATCGTCCACCGCACCCGTCGCCCCAACCAGTCCAGCCACCGTCGACCAATCTTGGCCAATTTGGGGTCTGGGCTGGCGTGCCAGCGGCGGACGTCGGTCAGCAAGGAGAACTCGGTCAACTGCAAGTATTCCGTCAAGTACTCGCGAGGATCTCCAGGAAACAGGTAGCTGCCACTCTCCTGAAACAACTCCGCCAACTCGAGATCGATGGCCCGCACGGTACGATGGAAATACACGCTGCGAAACAGTTCCGCCTTCATCGACAGGAAGTGCACCAGCGCGGGCATCCCACGCTCATGGATGGTCAATCCGCTCGGCGTGAAGGAGCTGTAGTGCAAGATGCGTTGGAGATCAAATGCTCTGGGGTTGAGTCCTGTCATGAAAGCATCGCGGAGCACGAAATCCATATTGTCAATCGTGTAAATACCGCAAAACAAGCTTCTGAGCAGATGCATCCAGCGTGGTCGCTCCGATAGTGTGTCCAAGCTAGGGGCACCGCTTCCAGGCCGCTGGATGAGCCAGGCGATATCGGTCGCCTGGAGAGCATGCTCCTCCGGCCACTCTCCTAGAGGAGAACTCCGCAGGGCGGCTAGGTGTTCCCCCAATTCCTGTTCGATGATTAAGGCACCGAGTCGCTCATGCGTTAAATCGAAGCGGGAGAGAAAATTGGCGTCAAAGAAGTGTCCGAAGGGTCCATGCCCCACATCGTGCAAAAGCCCGGCCATCCGCATTAGGCCGTCGACGTACGGCTTCGAGGGAGTGCTGGGATCGACTTCTTTCAAGGAATCGTACAATCGCTCCACCGCCGCGCTGGCCAGGTGCATCACCCCCAAAATGTGCTGGAAACGACTATGCTCGGCGGTGGGAAACACCCACCAAGCTGTTTGCAATTGCCGAATTTGTCTCATCCGTTGCACCCACGGATGGTCGATAACATCTCTTTCACAGACTTTATTGTCGGCTCCCGCTTGGGGTGCTACAAAACGGATGTATCCGTGAACCGGATCGTGTGACAGATTTTCGAGTTGATGTGCGTCCATGGGGTGCCATTTTACGCCCTCCCAGGGTCCCGTCCATCGCAGGCCGATAAATGCAATCGCCTTCCCGACTCCTCTCGGATGCAAGCCCTAAAAACCACATTTGAGGCGAAAAGATTGCAACGATCAGGAGAAAAGCGTTAAATGGGCAAATTTGGACCGTCAAAACGCCTTTTCGGTCGAATGTCCCATGGAGTAAGATACTGACAAGTTTGCCGAACCATTTTTTGTTCTCACTGCTGTAATTCTAACTAGTCACCACCCAACCAAGTTGACGGGGGGTATTAGGCCCAGGGATGGTAGAACGGGAACGATAGCGACGCTATTGCTACAGGGACGTTCATGATTCAAGGAGATCTACGCACAATGATCCGCTTTTCACATCGTGCAGTTTGCACGTTCTCAGCGGTTCTCTTACTGTCGAGCTTGGTCACTCTCTCGCCAGCGATAGGGCAGCAAAAAACCGCCTACGACTTGCTTCCAGAGACAACGCAAGCTGTCTTGTGGGTACCCGACGGTGAAAAACTCGCAGTTCAGTGGGATCGCACCCAACTCGCCAAATTGGCCGCCGATCCCGCCGTGGCCCCATTCTTCGAAGGACAACGCCAGGAAATCGAGAAACGGTTCGTGGATGCAGGCTGGAGACTTAACCTCAAGCCCGAGGATCTTGCCGACTTCCTCAATGGACAGATCGCGGTGGCCTGGATGGAATTGCCCGAGGTGCGGAAGCCCTTTGCAATGACTCTGATTGCCGATGTCTCCGACAATGCCGCCACCAACCAAACGATGCTCCAGCATATCGATCAAGAATTGCTCGCCCGCGGTGCGGAACGCAGCGAACTGGAACACGGCGGGACCGCCATTGCCAAGTACACCCTGCCAGCTCGCGCAGGAGAGTTCCTAGCCCAAGACACGTTTTACGCCATCGCAGCCGGACACTTTTTGTCGACGGACGACGAAGCCCTCATTCGCGAGATGCTGTCGATTATCCAAGGCAGCCCCGCAGCCTCACCACGTCTCGCCGCCAACCCAGTTTTCCTCTCCGGACGCGAGAAATTGCAGGTCAGTGGTGATGGACAACTCGAATACTTCGTCCGACCATTGGGCTTCGCACGTGTCATCCGCTCAATTGGCGGCAAGCAATCGAAGAGCAGCTCCGACATGTTGGCGGTCCTGCACAACCAAGGCTTCGAATCCATCCTCTGCGTCTGCGGGGAAATCCAACTCGGTTTAGACACGCTCGATATCAAACATCGCGGCTATGTACTCGCCGAAAAACCCTTGCCCCTAGCTGCTGGAATCTTCGACTTCCCCAATAAAGCCAGTCGCGAAATTCCAAACTTCATCAGCAACAAGATCTCCTCAGTACTCGCCACGAACTGGAATGCCCAAGTCGCTTTCTGGAAATCGTCGGGACTCGTGGATGAACTGGCTGGTACCGAAGGGGTATTCGATGAGGTCATCGAGGGCTTTAAGAGAGATCCCAACGGCCCTCGAATCGATATCGTCAAGGACGTTTTGCCCTTCTTCACCAATGACATCTACTCGATTTCCGATAGTCGTGAAGGCCCTGCCAGCGTGGATTCACAACGCAACCTGATCGCGTTAAAAGTCACCGATTCCGCCGCCATGGCGAAGGTAGTCAACCGCGTCATGCGCAACGAACCAGACGCCGAAATGGTTGCCTTCCAAGGACAAGAAATCTGGAAGGTTGTCCATCGCGAGAATGAAATGCTGGGGGGGCTCGGAGACGATTTCGGTGACGATTTCGGAGATGACTTCGGAGCCGCACCGGCCGCTCAATCCAACCAGCCTCAACCTTGGTTGAGCGATTGGGCCATTACCGTCTACGGCGAGTACCTGATGTTTGCCTCCCACGCCGAAGTCATTGAAGAAGCCATTCTGCAGGCCAAGCAAGGCGGGACTTCACCATTGGTGCAAGAGAATGATTTCCAGCGCGTGGTCAAAGCGGTTCATGACGCCTACGGCGATCAGGACGCCAGCGCCTGGCGAATCGTTCGGACCGATCGAGCCTACCGCATTCAGTATGAGTTGTTTCGCGAAGGCAAATTGAAGCAATCCCAAAGCATGCTGGCTAGCCTCCTTGATCGGCTGCTTCAGGACAACTCGGAAATCAAGGTCAAAGAGCAAGCTGTGCAGGGCAGCACTCTTCCGCCCTTCGAAGCGATTTCTCACTTCCTTCAGCCCAGCGGAATGATGGTACGCACCACCGATCACGGTTGGGAATTCGGAAGTTTACTGTTGGCCAAGTAGGCTTTTGAAGAGAAAAGCGGCAAACGCTGGCCCTGCCAGCTAGTCGCTGGCTCCCTAGCGAGTCACCCAATCCCAGATTCTTATTGGACCGTCAGTTCTGCTGACGGTCCATTTTTTTTGGAACTTCCGGCGGCCGTGCGGCGGCTCACGCCCCGCACTTTGGTTGGCTGCCATAGCTCAAGTTTTAGCGATTGTACGGCCCTATCCCGCGATATTCACACACATTCCCCCGCGCAGCGTTTGACACCGGATCATGCTTGCAAGAATAATAGGAACCTCTTGTATGCACTTGCCCCGCCCCGTCATGGGACAACCATTCACCTCGAGTCAGATCACGTGAAAACCGAAGAAGATCTGATTCAGGCATCCCTAACCGGTGATGGAGGAGCCTATGGCGTCCTCGTCAAACGCTATCAAGATCGACTCTTTAACGCCATGCTGCATGTCGTAGGCAGTCCCGATGAAGCCGAAGACGTCGTGCAAGACTCTCTGGTACAAGCCTACGTCAAGCTGCATACCTTCCAGGGAAACAGCAAGTTCTACACCTGGCTCTATCGCATCGCGTTCAACAATGCCCTGAGCCGGCAGCGCCGTCGCCGCAACGAGCTCTCGATCGAGCAAAGCCGTGAAATCACCGGTTCCGATCCAGTCGATCGCCATGAGCCCCCGGACGAGTCGATGCTCCGCGGAGAACGCGTGGCTCTGATCCACCGAGCCCTCGAGTTACTCTCGGAGGAACACCGCTCCATCCTTATCCTCCGTGAGATGCAAGACACCTCTTACGAAGACATTGCCGAGATCCTCAGCATCAACATCGGTACCGTTCGCAGTCGACTATCTCGAGCGCGGATTCAACTGAAGGCGCAGCTGGAGAACCTCAATTCGGACCCTTAGAGTCTGCGCGCGACTCATCATTGAGGGCTCTTGGCCAAACCTCTCAACACCACGTAGAAGACCGGTGTCAGGAACAGTCCAAACAGAGTCACTCCCAGCATCCCACTGAAGACGGCTGTCCCGAGTGCCTGTCGCATTTCCGATCCAGCTCCCGTGGCGATCAACAACGGGATGACCCCCAAGATGAAGGAAAATGCAGTCATCAAAATTGGCCGCAATCGCAAGCGGCAAGCTTCAATCGCTGCCTGAAAACGGTCGCGTCCCGCATCCTCCTCTTGCTTCGCAAACTCGACGATCAAAATCGCATTTTTACATGCCAAGCCGACCAGAACGACAAACCCAATCTGCACTAGGATGTTATTGTCTAACCCCCGGAACCATATCCCCAACAGGGCACACAGCAGGCACAAGGGGACGATGAGGATGACCGCCAAGGGCAGGAGCCAACTTTCATACTGAGCGGCTAGGGTCAAGAACACAAACAGCACGCACAGCGGAAAGATGTAAATCATCGTGTTCCCCGCCGCTTGCTGCTGGTACGCAATATCAGTCCACTCATAGCCAAAACCAGGCGGCAACGTCTCCTCGGCGATGCGTTCCATGGCGGCGATCGCCTGACCGGAACTCACTCCAGGCAAGGTGTCACCGTTCACATCTGCGGATGGATACAGATTGTACCGAACCACTCGATCGGCGGCTGTCGTTTCCCGCATGGTAATGAGCGACCCCAGCGGCACGATGGCCCCCTTGTTGCTGCGAGTTCGCAACCTTGAAATATCTTCTTGTTGATTTCGAAACGGATAGTCGGCTTGCGCAGTGACGCGATAGGTCCGCCCCAGAAAATTGAAATCGTTCACATAGGCGGAGCCCAAGTAGATTTGGAGGGTTTCGAACACGTTGTCGATCGGCACATCCAACATGCGGACTTTGGTGCGGTCGATGTCGGCATAGTATTGTGGCGTAGCAATCGAGAAATTCGTGAATACCTGAACTAAGCCAGGCTCCTGCCGGGCTTTCGCCAAGACCGCATTGGTGGCATCGCGCAGTGCGAGCAAGCCCGCGCCCGAGCGATCCTGGATCTGCATCTTAAAACCACCCCCGGTGCCAACTCCCCGAACCGGCGGAGGCGGGATGACAAAGACAACCGCTTCTTTGACCGGCGCCACACTGGCGCGCAAGGCTTGGATGACGGTCTGAAACTCTTGGTCATTGGCGGCTCGAGATTTGGCATCCTCTAGAACTGGGAAAATCGCCGCCGCGTTGGAACTATTGGCTCGCGTCGCACCCGAGAAGCCCACAAAGGAGACGGCATTGCGCACCCCTGGCACCTTCCGCGCCAACTCGACCACCCGCCGCGTAACCGCATCGGTACGATCTAGGCTCGCTCCCGGAGGAAGCTGAATCGCAATGATCACATATCCCTGATCTTGAGAGGGAATGAATCCAACCGGTGTTTGCCGGAAGCCAAACCAGGTCATGCCCAGCAAGATTCCGTATCCCAGCAACATCACGAAGCTCCAACGCAAGATCTTGCTTACGATCCGCGCGTAGAAGTCGCTTGTAAAATCAAAGACCTTGTTGAACCAGTGGAATGGCAACCCCAGAGTGCGGTCAATCAACCGTCCCAGCCAATTCTTTTCACTCTGGCTCGGTCGCAACAAGAGCGCACACATGGCGGGTGTCAGCGTGAGTGAGACCAGCGTGGAGATGGCGGTCGAAACAGCAATGGTCAAGGCAAATTGACGATAGAACTGCCCACTAATACCAGCGATGAAGGCGGTGGGAACGAATACTGCGATCAACACCAGAGTCGTGGCAATTAGCGCCGAACTCACTTCACTCATCGCTTTGCGCGTCGCCTCCCGCGGAGAAAGTCCGGAAGCAATCAGTCGCTCCACATTCTCCACCACGACGATCGCGTCATCGACCACGATCCCAATAGCTAGCACCAAGCCGAATAGCGATAAGTTATTCAGACTGAAACCAATCGCCAGCATGACACCGAATGTTCCAATCAGTGAGATGGGAATGGCAATAACTGGCACGATGGTCGAGCGCCAATTTTGCAGGAACACGAATACCGTCAGGACCACCAGCGCGCCTGCTTGCCAAAGTGTGGTGAACACTTCGTCAATGGATTCCTCCACAAAAGCGGTGGGGTTGTACATGATCGTGTGCTCCAGGCCTGGCGGAAATCTTCCTGCCAGCTGCTCCATGGTCGATTCAATCCGCTCGGCGGCCGCGATGGCATTGGAGCCGGGACGTTGGAACATCGCCAGGGCTACGGCATTCTTATCTCCCATGTAGCTGCGCACCGAGTAATCGGTTGCACCAAGTTCAATGCGAGCCACATCGCTCAAGCGAACCAAGCGCCCGTTTTCGCCCGACTTGAGAATGATGTCACCAAACTCTTCCGCCGTTTGCAGCCGTCCCAGCGTGTTGACGTTTACCTGAAAGGCTTCTTGGTTATCCGGCATCGGTTGCTGCCCAATAATACCGGCCGCCACTTGAATGTTCTGCTGCCGCATGGCCTGCACGGCATCCCCCGCAGTGAGATCTAAAGCCGCTAGGCGTTCGACATCCAGCCAAACACGCATGCTGTATTCAGTACCCCCGAAGACTTGGATGTCCCCCACGCCATCGAGGCGGGACAAGACATCCTTGATCTGCAGGTAGGCATAGTTGCTGATGTAGAGCTGGTTCCGCGAGTCATCTGGGGAAAACAGGTGGATCACCATCATCAGGTCAGGTGAACTCTTGCGCGTCGTGATCCCAATCTGCCGCACTTCCGCTGGCAACTTAGGCTCTGCAATGGAAACTCGATTCTGCACCAGTACCTGCGCCTGGTCGATATCGGTCCCAAGTGCAAACGTAACGGTCAAGCTCATCGAACCATCGGCGGTGGCTTGCGATTCCATGTAAACCATGTTGTCGACACCATTGAGCTCTTGTTCGAGCGGCGTTGCTACCGTCTTGGAAATCGTTTCAGCCGTGGCTCCAGGATAGCTGGCCCGCACCACGACCGTTGGCAACGCAACTTCCGGGTACTGGGCAACCGGCAACTGAAAGTAAGCAATGCTGCCCACCAACACGATCAGAATGGAAAGGACGCTGGCGAAGCGTGGGCGATCGATGAAAAAGTGTGCAACATTCATCGTGCCGCTCCCTGTCCATGATTTGGCCAGACCGAGATCGCTTTCTCGGTGTTTCCAGCTCCAAGGGGTGCTGCCGAGATGGGATGCGACAGCCAATCCTCCTCGGAGACAGGCTGGTAATCGTCGGGCAATTCCTCAGGACCGGTGCTGACCGACAATCCCACCACCTTAGGTTTGACGACGGCTCCTTCAGCAATCATTTGCAATCCGTTGATTACCAATTGCTCCGTCCCTACCAAGCCAGACCGAACCACGCGCAATCCCTTGGCCATTGGCCCCAATTCAATCCGTCGCCTCTCGACTTTGTTTTCCCCACTTACCAGATAGACGAACCGCTCGGATTGATCGCTGTTGATGGCACTGTCGGGTATCAAAACCGCCTCATACCTCCCGCTGCCAGGGATGCGTACTTCCGCAAACAATCCGGCAGTCAGGGTATCGTCCTGATTGGAAAAAATCGCTCGAGCGCGCATCGTTCCCGTATTGGCATCCATCCGATTGTCGACGAAATCCATGTGTCCCAAATGCGGAAATCCCGATTCATTGATCAAGCGCATGTACACTGGATTCTTCACATCCCGCGAACTCTCGCGTTTCCCCTCACGCGACAATCGCGCGTATTTCAAAAAGTCTTGCTCGTTGGCGTCAAAGTAGCAATGGATGGGGTTCACCGACACGATCGTTGTTAACAGAGTAGCCCCCGCTGTCCCACCACTAATCAAGTTTCCTTCGGTAACCAATCTGCGACTGATTCTGCCGGAGATTGGTGCCAGTATTTGGGTGTAGCTGATCTTCAGATCGGCCGCTTCCAAATTGGCCTTGGCTGTGCCAATCGCTGCCTGCGCTGTGGCAATTCCGGCATTGGCGGATTCAATCTTTGCATTGGCTGCCTCAAAGGCTGCCTTGGCCTGCAATTGTGCACTCTCACGCACGTCAAACTCTTCCTGAGACAACGCATTGTTCGCCGCCAATTGACGTGCACGCTCCATCAACTGGCCTGCCAATGCAAGCTGCGCGGTAGCATCAGCCAACTCTGCATCAGCTTGCTTGCGCAATGCCTCCGTTTCGGTCAAGCGCGCGTTGGCCTCTTCCAGACGTGCCGCCGCCGCATGCTTTTCTGCCACAAATTCGCGGGGATCGATAATCGCAAGTAAATCATCCTGCTTCACCAATTGCCCGTCGGTGAAGTGCGTTGATTCCAACATTCCACTGACCCGTGAACGAACCTCAACGGTGTCGATGGGCTCCAGGCGGCCAATGTACTCGTCCCACTCTACAATCGGCACCACCAATGGGTGAGCAACTGCAATCTCTGCTGGTGGCGGGGCAGCGGGCTTCTCCTTGGCGGAGCGACATCCAGCCATTGCTCCCACAAGCACGCAGACGGCGCAGGCGAGCCAACGGAAAGCCGATGAATTCAAGGTGCGCTGGCAGCCCGCGCGGTATTGGAAATTTGACATGATTTCGGTCGCGATCGATCTCGTGTGAAACAGCGTTCTAGCAAGGGCCACGCCCGCACGTTTCCCTAGCCTCAACTCCGCAGAGGAAAGCTCACAGGAAAGGCGACAGCATTAAGCCGTTGCAACAGATTTATGTTAAATCCTGAAAAAGTATAGTCCCCATACTGGGAAATGCACGTGCGGAAGTTTGATTCCGACAACGCTGCCCGCCTCAAGAAGAGAGCAGGGGAGAAACTCTAGGGCTCTCGACAAGCCCCGTTGGCGCCGGTCTGAATCCTACTGGCACGCCACAAGGTCCTCTGCGAATCCGATACAGTGCTCCATAGTCCCTCATTCCTCCATAAGCAGCCGTCGATTGCATGCAATTCACGCCGCGCGAACAAACGGCAACGGCGCGGTGCGCCCCCAACATCTCGGCCAGCTTCCCCCATGGTGGTGGAACGCATTACAGATTTCAAAATATTTTTCGACGGAAACTTGAGAGCTAGATCATGCGATGAAGCAGTGCACGGCTCTAGAGTTGGAGCGATAGGGCCTCAGCCGCGTCCCCTCCAAACCGGGCAATCCCGCTGAGCAACAAGACTCGAGTCTGGGAGTGTTTCCTTCATCCGCCAATCGACGATAAAATTGCGTCCTCGCAACTCGCATTCACTTCATGACGAAAGCCTCGACATGGCCTGGCATCAACTGTGCAACCTTTCCACGCTCAAGAATGGGCAAGGTCAAGAATTTCTCGTGGGAAAAACCATCGTAGCCCTCTTCCTGCAGGACTCCAAGCTATATGCCACCGATGGTATGTGCGCCCACCAAGGCGGACCGCTAGCTCAGGGACTTGTTGATGGTGAATGCATCACCTGCCCGTGGCATGGCTGGCAATACGATTTAAACACGGGGAACAATTTGCGAACCGGTAAGAAAATGCTCGATCGGTACGATGTCGAAGTTCGTGGCGACCAGGTCTGGATCGAGATCCCGTGCGAATCCTCCGAGGGAGCGTCCACAGCGATTTAAACGCGGGTCACAGGTCGCCCGCTTGATACCCAGCATAGGCAAAACCAGCCAGATAACCTACCGCTGGGCACATCACCAACAAGACCACCGCCATATTCTCCGAGACTTGGCCGACATTAACGATGCAAAAGGTCATCGCGCCCGTAGCTAGGAAACCGGTCAGGCCACCGGAAATCAGGTTTTGGCAATCGACGTACCAGAGGACGGCAACGACCAACAGAATCCCTCCGCCGAGCAGTGCCAGCAGCGCACTGATGTTGGTGTATGTCCCAATGAAAACGGCGGACAACGTCACTACAAAAAACAACTCCTTGATACTGAGTTGCACCGCCGGACGTGGGCTCGCCCGCTCCTCCCTCAGAACGCTGTCCAGTTTCCCCAACTCAAACGAATCAGTGGCCCAGTCGTCAGCGGGCGTAGCCGGGTGCCCTCCCTCAGCATCCTCGTGGAATACCGGATTTGCTGATTGAAGCTGTGGATTCCACATTTTGTTCGCCTCAAATTACTCGTTACTGGTCGACCACTTCCCACTGCCCCTCGTGCCAATGCCATAGCGACAGTACTCCCTCTCCGCCAATGCGTTTGCGAACCCGGACTTGCACCGCACCGTCACGATAGGTAATGCCCAATCGATTGCCTGGGACGACGTATTTCTCAAGCACTGTGGGCTGCAGTGCACGGTGATTCCCACTGATAATGGTCGCCTCCGGTCGGCACCATTCTAGCAAGGCCTTGGGGTTGAAGGAAACACTGCCGTGGTGCGGCGCCATCAGTACGTGACAGGGTCGTGGCGGCAATTCCACGAGATCGAGCAACCCGGCCCCCTCAAGATCGCCAGGCAAGAGTATGCGGATTCCTTGATAGTTTAACAGCAGACACAGGCTGCTAGCATTGTCGCTCTCGGCCTGCTCGCCCAGTTTGGGATGCAGAATCTGCCACTGCACGGCTCCCACTTTTCCGGAATGCGGCGCATTCCATGTTTCTCGTTGCAGCCTGCGGCGGTCCAGCGTTTCCAGAAGGTTCGCCACATCGCGATCACTACTTTTCCAAAAGGCATCGGTGCTTACGATGCGTCGGACACGAAATCGTTCCACGAGCCCTCCGATCGCATTGTAATGGTCGGCGTCTGCGTGAGAAACCATCAGCGTGTCAATGCAAGCAGTGGGAATTTGCCAGAGCACATCCGCCACATCTTGATACGAGGTTTGGGCAGCACCGAGACTACCGGCATCATAGAGCCACACTTCTCCGGTCGGCAATTCAAGCATCACGCTAGTACCATGCCCAACATCAATAAACGTACAACGCAACTCCTCAGCATCGTCCTCAGCCGACTCGTTCCACTCGGCCCACACTCGCTCCGGTCGCAGGTCGCCTCCCATGCTGGTGAGATACCCACGGGAGCCGCAACACATGGGCACGACTCCAATCAGGATCCAACCGCCTAGAAGCAGTCCCAGCCCTAGTTTTCGTTGGCGACCGTAGACGATCAACCAGCCCAATAATATTGCGTAGAAACTGAGCACCCAGCCCGGCGAAGGGGCTGGCAGCCACAGGTGCCCCAGCGGCAAACGACTTGCCCTCTCCACCAGCCAACCGATGCTCGCCAAACTGTAACCGCAAATCCCTCCCGCTAGAAAACCGAGAGGGGGAATCCAGCCCAGCACTGCGGTCGTCAGACCGCTCAACAGACTCAGACTGAGCGGTACCGCCAGCACCACGTTCAAGGGGACCGCCACCGGTGAAACAACATGAAAGCAACTCCACACCAACGGGCAGGTAATCAGCCAAACCCACAGACTCAGACGCGCCATGCTCACGAGTGTGCGGGTGGCCACCAAAAACCAGCGACTTCTGCGACTCAAACTCTCCTCGACCACCGCTTGCAGGGCAGACCGGCGCGTACTGCTGCGGTCTCCCTGCACGACAAACAAGCCGATGGCTGCAACGGCTAGAAAAGAGAGCTGCACTCCGATGTTGTGCACATTGTTGGTTCTGACAAACAGGAGCACCAGTGCGGCTCCTCCCAAGATATTCGCCAATCGTGCATTGCGGCCCAGCGTTCGCGCCAAACTGAACGCGATTACCAGGATGACCGCTCGCAACACCGGCGGCTTGCCTCCAGCCAGAACCGCATAAGCGCCGCAAATCCCAATGATCAACAACAGACTCGTACGATTCCGCAATAACAGAAGACTACTCATGAGTACGATGGCGGAAGCCACTATCTCCACATGAAGCCCACTGATGGCGAGGAGATGGAGCGTACCGGTGGTCATCAAATCTTGCACATCCCCTCGATCCACCTGCTCCCTCTGACCAAAAATCAGCGCCGCGGCCAACGGAGCTTGCCCACACGTCACCCAGCGATGCAGCCAGCCGTCGACGGCAGCTACGGCATGAGCGCGGCAGCGTGAGAGCGGATAATTTTGGCGTGTCCCAACGCGTGAAATCTGCCCTACCGATTTACTCGTTAGACCTACGAACACGCCACGTTGCCGGGCATGCTCCGCAAAGTCGAACGTCCCTGGATTGGTAGGAGGTTGGATGGCGCGCACCTCAGCGAACACCTCCAAGACGTCACCGGGAAAGAGATGTTGGACACGGCCGAGAACCGACAGAGTGCAGCTGGCGGTAGCAGTCTGCCAATAGCGACCATCACGCACCTTTTCAACCCGCACGTCCCACTGCGTTCTCCACAATTCGCTAGCAGGATCCTCAGGACGGTAGTAGGGATTCGGTTTCCAAATCGCCGCCGACTCAATCACACACTGCGCTGCCAGCGGACGCCCCTGCCGTGTAGCAACCCGCGATAGCGAATCGTAGGTCGAGGGCGTTTGAGAGAGACCGTGGAATACGCCGAACAAGACCATGGCGCATAACGCCAGAGCACTGGCCGCTCCCAGTCGCTGGTTTCCCAGCAGAAGAGTCGCCAGACCGAGCATCACTAGGCAACCAAGCCCCCACCACTCGACGGTCTCTTCCGAAAACCAGCGAGCGCCTGCCACGCCCGCGAACATTGCCAGAAAGGCCCATACCATCGGAAAACGGTAGAGGTGATAGCCCCACGGCTCCCCCCGCGCCCAATGCTCGGCAGGCAACCAGGCAAGTGGATGCCAATGGTCCAATAACCACCGCTTGGCAGTCCCACAACTTCCGATCCGTAGAAAGTCTTTCTCAGCAAAGTCTTTCTCAGCCGCAGTGCCGGAAGTGGGTACCTGCTCAGATTCGGCCTTCGCACTTCCAGGCATGGCGGTGCATCCAAGAGGGTCTTTGGCTTCGAGGGAATCCCCTAGTTGCCTAGATTCTCGGATACATTCGTGCGGTATGCAACAAAGGCTGGCACAATTCCGGCCAAGGTGGCTAAGATCATCAAGCCTGGAATCAACACCGCTTCTTGGATGGTAATCGTGTTGAAAAATCCGATCGAGATCCCAGTCATCGACTCGACCAGACCGCTACAGGCAACGCCAATCGCATGCCCAAAGATCCAGCCAGCAAGCCCCCCCCCGACAGCAATTAGCAGCGATTCCAACAAGATCACCATCACGACCGCATCGCGTCGAGCCCCCAAGGCCCGCATGATGGCGATATCGCGGCGGCGTTCATTCATCGAATTGTAGATGCTAACTAAAATGCTAATGGCGCTCACCACGCATACCACTACGGTGAGAGCCAGAAATGCGTAGCGAATCGGATTGACGAACGTGGTGAGCATGTTGGTAATTTCGCTGACCGGAGAAACGGCTTGAGTTCTCAAGCGTTTGTCGATCGGGCGCTGCATATGCACTGCGTAAATTGGCGATCCGGCTTTGACCAAGACAGCCGTCAAATCACGTTTTTCCAACGGCAGACGCGGTGGTTGCCCCGCCTCAGCTTCAGCCCCAACGGCCTCTTTCTCATCTTCTGGATTGGCACCGTCCTCGAACACTCGAGTGTGCCCCTCCATCAAATAAAAGCCTTCCAAGTTGATGAATGCAGCTCGATCGTTGGGCGTTCCCGTAGGTGCCAGTACGCCCACGACCTCAAAGGCCTGCCCGTGTCCCTCACCGTCGGGATCTCCGTGCGTCGTCTTGAACGAGTCACCGACCTTGAGTTTCATGTAGTTGGCGACTTGAGCCCCAATGACCGCCTCGTAGTACCCATTTTCTGGAGAGTAGTCAACAAAATTGCGGCCCTCCGAGAAGGTGTACTCGCTGTCGGCCGCCCTCCCGTATCGGAGTTTTTCAAAGAATGCCGGCGTCGTCCCCACGACCCGAAAGGGACCGAGAAAGTCCCCTAAACACACTGGGATTGCAAACCCTCCATTCGTGTAATCGCAAAACAAGCCGTTGCGTTCCGGTTCAGCCACCAAGCCACCAATCTTCTCAATCTCCGCTTGGCGACCACCTCTTCCTGGGATGAGTTCCAAGTACTCTTCATAGGGGATCACTTCGATGGGCTTACTCAGGTAAAACACCGTGTTCAAGGCAAGCTGGAGCGATCCCCCCTTGGCTCCCACAATCAAGTTGTAACCAACATTGCTATTGCGATCGAACGATTCGGTAATGATCCAGCTGAGACTTAGAACCAAGACAACCAGTCCGACTCCCAGCGCCATACTGAACATCGTCAGGACCGTTGCCAGCCCTCGCTGCTGCATATTTCGCCAAGCGATGTGAAACAAATTCACGTTGTTCGTTCTCCGACCAAAAACAAATGGATTAGCGCATCAATCACGAGTGATTGGCAGCAACGGTCTGCATGGCTTTGTTGAGCGACTCCAAGCGTTCGACGCGTTCAAACTGCTCGGCTACCTGCAGGGAATGGGTGACCATCAACAGCGCAATGCCTTCGTCACGACAACACGCACGAATTAAATCGATGATCACTTGTTGATTTTTGGGATCAATATTAGCGGTCGGCTCATCCGCCAGCAGCAACTTAGGGCGGTTGGCCAGCGCGCGCGCCACAGCCACTCGCTGCTGTTGTCCGACCGACAAGGCAGCTGGTTTGTGGTGCAACCGCTCCCCCAGCCCGACCTTTTGCAGCAGATCGGTAGCGCGTGCCAAGTCGTGTTTGCCGCTTCCAAAGGTCATGCCCAGACGCACATTCTCCAACGCCGTGAATCCGGAGAGGAGATTGAAGGTCTGGAATACGTACCCGAGCTTGGCCGCACGCACGCGATCGCGGCCCGCTTCACTCAACTTCGACAGCTCGATGTTGTCCACTTGGATTGAGCCGCGGTCGGGGGCCATAATGCCAGCGATGCAATGCAGCAGCGTCGTCTTGCCACCGCCACTCTCACCAATCAATACCACCTGTTCCCCCTGACCGATTTTGAACTCAGGGATGTCCAACACGGGCAACCGCGATTGGTCGGGGAGCGCGAAAGACTTGTATAGATCTTGAATTTTTAGCATGGGTTATTCCATTTGCCTCTAACGCCCTCGGCGGACGGCCCGTTCAATATCACGTCGTGCATCGGCTTTCTTTAGTTTTTCGCGTTTGTCATGCAACTTCATCCCTTTGCAGAGAGCCATCTGACACTTCACGATCCCTCGTTCATTGAAATACAACTGCAATGGCACCAGCGTCAGCCCTTTTTCCTTGGCTTGCCCGACAAACTTGCCCATTTCTCGTCGATGAATCAACAGCTGCCGAGGACGTCGCGGCTCATGATTCCAAACGGTCGCTTGAGGATATTCAGCAATGTCGCAGCCGAACAACCACAGAGTCTCTCCCCGCACACGCCCGTACGATTCGTCCAACTGACACTTGCCATTGCGTAGACTCTTAACCTCGCTGCCGACCAGGATCATGCCACATTCGATGGTGTCCAAGATTTCGTACTTGTGCCGGGCCTTGCGATTGGTGCAAATTGGTTTGATGCTGGGAGTAGCTGGAGTCTTGCCCCCCTTGGTCGTCCCTTTACCGCTAGATTTAGTGCCCCCTTTAGATTTCGTAGGCTTGGGCTTGGTGGGTGCTGCTTTTTTCTTGCTCAATTTTCGCTCAGTCGTCGCAGGTCGCGCTAGGGTGATTCGGGAGCCAACCAATCTCATCATTGGGGCCCCAATCTTCGCCGAACCTCCAATGATACGCAATAACGCCGCCCTGTGGTTCACGAACCTCCAGTCATCGGGGGAATACAGTTGCCCGGGAAATGGCGGCGTCGATCGCTGGGCAATGCGAACAGGGGTAAGCAGTCGGTGCTTCTTGGATTACAATCGGCACTCTCGCAGCCACTGGCAGCACTTTTACAGGTCTTTCAAAATTTAGCATCCGGCCTCACCAATTCTCGGTGGCAACAGACCGACAGCCGATCCTAAGAAATCCTGTACCCCGACATCCTGTATCCCCGGTGAAAACGATGACATTCGAGCTTCCCGTCGTAACTGAGAACGCGACTTCCGGCAGCTGCGGTAGCGCGGCCTCAGGAGCGGACTTCGTCCCTACCCAACGCCTTCCCCAGTGGCTGCGTCGCGACCTTCCTAAGGGAAATTTCAACAACTTCACCGCCGGCTTACTGGAGGAATTGAAACTAGAGACGGTCTGTGATAACGCCAAATGCCCGAATCGCATGGAATGCTATTCGCAAAAAACGGCCACTTTCATGATCCTGGGGAACGTCTGCACGCGTCCTTGCGGATTCTGCGCGGTGTCGCGCGGCAAACCGGAAGCCCTCGAGCTGGATGAACCCGATCGCGTCGCCGAAGCCGCCTACCGACTCGGCCTCAAACACGTCGTGATTACCTCGGTTACCCGCGACGACCTGCCCGACGGAGGTGCTGAACACTTTTACGAGACCGTCCTGGCCGTGCGCGCCAAAACCCAGGCCACAATTGAGGTCCTGACACCAGACTTCATTAAAAATAAAGCCGGTTTGGATCGCGTCGTCGAAGCGGCTCCCGAGGTCTTCAATCACAACATGGAGACCGTTCCCAGACTCTATCGCCGAGTCCGAGGCCCGAAAAGCGACTACAATTGGACGCTCGAACTCTTGAAGCGAGTCCAAGAACTCAACCCGAGTATTAAGACCAAGAGTGGCCTGATGCTGGGACTGAGCGAAACTCGTGACGAATTGCTGCAATGCCTAGCCGATCTGCGCACTTTCGGTTGCGACTTCCTCACCCTGGGGCAGTATCTCCAACCAGGCCAGCGTTACCTACCCGTGGTTCGCTATGTTCCCCCAGAGGAGTTTGAAGAACTCGGCGAAATCGCCTTAAAGATGGGCTTTGAAAAGGTCGCCAGTGGGCCATTCGTCCGCTCCAGCTACCATGCACGCGAAATGACCCAGTAAGCGATCGCAGATTCATGTGCGAGCCGAATCGACCGAAGAAGAATTGGTAAAGTGTGCCTCGTTTCTTGGGTAAAGCGTTGGAGGAATTGGTAAGATCTAGGAGCGATAGCCTGATCTACTCAGCCTCGAATGACCTCCTATCACCAATACCTACCTTGCCCTGGGGAAGAACGATCCATGCTCCGTTCCATCTTGCGAACCTTTCTACCATTCAGCACTTGTTTCGGGATTGTGCTGTGCACCGCCCCCGTGGCCTCAGCACAGACCACCAAGGTCGACGCTGCGGAAACCGCTCCGGAAAAATTGTTTGAACCGCGCGAGTATATCGGCGAAGAGGGGCCCCTAGCGGGAAAATCTCTCAAGTACCGACTCCTAAAACCGCTGGACTACGACCCGGGCGAAAAATATCCGCTGGTCGTTTTCCTGCACGGAGCTGGAGAGCGGGGCGACGACAATACGGCTCAATTGGTCCATGGCATGGCGGATTTCTGCTCTCCGGAGAACCGTAAGAAATACCGCTGTTACGTGATCGCCCCGCAATGCCCCAAGGGTGAAAAATGGGCAGACATCGATTGGTCCGCCGACCAGGTTGCGCTGCCGCCGCACGCCAGCCAATCGATGCAATTGACTCTGGCTCTCGTAGATTCCATGTTGGCCGATGCAGCGGTCGACAAAAAACGCGTCTACATTACCGGCCTGTCGATGGGGGGCTATGGTACCTGGGATGCATTGGCGCGTCGGCCCGATTTTTTCGCAGCGGCAATTCCCATCTGCGGCGGTGGCGACCCAGCCACGGCGGAACAAATCAAACACATACCGCTAGCTTGCTACCATGGCGGAGCAGACAGCGTCGTCAATGTCGAGCTTTCACGGGACATGATTGAAGCGCTTCGGCAAGCCGGCGGAAAGCCACTCTACACAGAGTATCCCGGCGTTGGACACAATAGCTGGACAGCCACCTATGCGAATCCCGACACCCTGGAATGGCTCTTTGCCCAGCGCCGCACAGCAAAGGTTCAACCCTAGCTTGCGGGTCACCACTCCCGATTTGTCTCCTTGCCCTCAAGCCATAGATGCCGACCGCGTGAATTTTGCTGAACCGCTTCCGACCTCTGACTTGCAGCCCGAGCACCAGGCACAGCTCTTTCCCTCGCTAGGCTACTACGATTTCCAGCGAGCCGCGTGGCGTGCGTTCGTGCATGGCAGAGTCTTTATCGACGGTCGGGTTCCTATCGGTACCCGACTGTTGCTCAAAGGCTTGACCAAGGCCATGCGGGCGACTCCCGAGGAAGTCGCCAGCGATACGTTCCAAAGCCGAATTGATGGCTTTCTATCCGCGCCTGGTAGGCGAAGGAGAATCGTACTTGCGATCGGCTCTCGACAGTATCGCTTGCGTCGCAGGACGAGGCGCAACGGTAGCTTCTATGGCACGCTAACCCTGCCCCAGGACGCGACGGCCGCCTGCTCGAAAAACGCCCCCTCCGCTCTGGCAATGCAACTGCTGCGTTCCACCGACGAGGTCGGCACCATTTCCGCCACGCGCGGAGAAATCCACCTGGTGCCCACGCATGGGATCAGTGTGGTGAGTGACATTGACGACACCATCAAGATGACCGAAGCGACCAGTCGCAAGGAGATGCTTGCGAACACTTTCCTGCGTCCGTTCGAAGTCATTGAGGGAATGGCACAGTTGTACCAAAGCTGGGAGACGCAGGGCTGCGCCTTCCACTACGTTTCAAGCAGCCCCTGGCAACTCTACGAGCCACTGGCTGAACTGTGCGCCGCCAGCCGTTTCCCGTCGGGCAGCATGCACCTACGTTACTTCCGAGTCCGAGACGAAATGTTCAAGCGTTTCCGCCCCATCCGACGCAATAGCAAAGTCGGCATCATTGCGGGAATCCTCAAGACGTTGCCCGCGCGCAAATTCATCCTCGTCGGAGATAGCGGAGAGAAGGACCCAGAAATCTACCGCTTTCTGGCGCGACGCTTCCCCACGCAAATTGTCGCAGTCCTCATCCGAAATCTCGAATCACGACCACTCGACGCTAAGCGTCTGCGAAAACTGCGAACAATCTCCGGCACAACTCGTTGCAAAATCTTCACTAAGTCTGAAGAAATCGCCGGAACTATTGATCGACTCAAGCAAAAGCATCCCGATCTCAATCATCCATAACCCTACAAGACCTGCCCGCATCACAACCCGCCGCAAGACGCCTTGTCCAAATCGCAACCCGCCGCGTAAGCAAGGCCGGAGCGGCTGCGACAGGGCGTCCCCACCGCAACCGTTCTTTCATAGCTACGCCGGTCGGCATGGCAAGTCAACGCAACCACTCACCACACGCCCTGGAGCGACCGTTGCGCAACAGCTGACTACGCGACTAATCAGACAGGTGATTAGCGCAAGTCACTTAAGCTGGAATCCTCGACGGCTACGTCCGTTCGAGGCGTCTCCAACGGTAGCCACACCATGGCCAGTTTTGGAAGCCACCCCAGCACTTCGCGATGCGTGCTTCTAAGGCCAGTGGAGTCTTCATCCACGACACTCTCTGAAACGAATTTAGCCGAATCACTGAGCGCGGCGACAACTCGCGACAGTTCGATTGGTTGCGACCACTTCTCGATCGCGCGCGTTGCTAACACCCCCTGATTCCCGGCCACGATCACGCCATCGGGCTGTCGTCCCACCAGGTGAATTTTGCCTGGACTAATCTGAAAGAAGCAGTGCACGGCGCGGAATGCATAACCACCATCCGGCATCGATTGCGTTACAGGGGTAACCACATCCATGTACCGTCCCATAGTTTCCAGCAGCCTCCCACTGATGAATCCTGGCGTCGGCATCTCAAGTCCCCCGTGGATCGATTGCAAACCTTCGCTGCTGAGGAACGCTTCTTTAATTAGCAGATTCCCCATGCCATTGAGCGCCGCCCCTGAACCCCAGGTCAGCCGCCCAAAATCGATTCCCTCAAAGCGACTCCATTCATCATCGGAGTTCGCCTCAGGCGTAGACTTGGGTTTGTTAATCCACAGCCCCCATACTCGATTCCATTGCCTAAAATCGATGACGCCGGCAAAACGCGCCTGATCCCCCAACGCCTTGAGTTGTGGTAGCAGATCCACCACGAGAGAGCAGGGGAGTGAAGTTGCGCCAGTCCGCAATTGCATTTCGGTCATCAATTGCTGCTCTCCATGATGCCGTCGGATCATGAGCCGAGACGAATCGATTTGCTCAGCTTGCTGGCTTTCATTTTGAGCGAGTGCCTCGTGCGACTGCGCACCCACAAGATGTTCGGGACGATCCGTAAACTGAAAATCAATGGTCAGCCACTGCGAATCGAATTCTGGAAAGAAGCTGACCAATACGTTTCGAAGTGTCTGCTCACGCGTTTCACTTCTGACGACGACTTGCTGCATGCGAAAGACCGCCGCTTTGGAAGCCGCCGACGGACGGCACAGCATCCAATCGTGAGCAATTCTCCACACAGTTGCCATTTGGTCGGATTCCAAATTGGGCTGATCGAGCTGGACCAACCACTGCCCTCGGTAGAAGGCGACATCGGCAGACTGGACGCGGGCGATGATTTGCTTGGTTTCAGGATGCTTGAGCTGAATTCCATGTAGCACAAAGCGGTCGGGCGACTTGCCCTCCCAAGAAGCGACTTCGACAGACACCCCTAGGGTGCCAGTCAACCAAGCTTCCCACTGGGCGGTTCTGAATCGGCCGTAGAGAGAAGTTGCATGCAAGAGAGTCCACGCCACACAAAACGCCAGCGGCAACACACCTAATATTAGGAATGCGAGTCGCGTGAGGCCACGTGCTGTCGACTCATGCACCTGCCAACGATTTGTTCTGTGAGCTGCCATCCGTAGCAGTTTGCCCCTATCAATGGTACGGTCATCCGTAGCCAACCACGAAGCGTTTAACACCCCGGCAAAGTTGAAACAAGGGTCTTTGCGACCACCGCTACCGTACACGCCCTCAGATTACTTGGGAGTGCTAGTCCAAGTCTACCGTGAAATGCGAATTGCCCATTGCTAGCGTTACCGCTGCCGCGCGCTTCGGTGTGCCACCTTCACAGCACAACTCAAGAGACGCTTAAATCGACAAGCTGGTAAGCAAGGCAGAGAACCTCTCCTCTGCGGAGCGATTTGGAGAGTTGCCTCCGAAATCAAACTGAAAAACGCGCACGCCCCCATTTGCGGCTGAACAACACCACTCGGCCGGGGATATCTTCGGCTCAGCGGTAGTTTTCTACTGCTGAGCGGCGCGTTCCAGGTAAAGTTGATAGCGACCTTGCATCTCCTCAACGCTGTCTCCGCCAAACTTGTCCACCAGTGCAGCCGCAATTTCAAAGGCCACCACATGCTCTACGATGACACTCGCCGCTGAAATGGCGCACACATCGCTACGTTCGTAACTTGCCCGTTGCGGCTCTTTGCTGTCCATGCGAATCGAATCGAGCGGCTTGCGAAGCGTGCTGATCGGCTTCTTGGCAGCCCGCACGACGAGTGGCTGCCCATTGGTCATTCCGCCTTCCAAACCACCTGCATTGTTGGTGGGGCGGGTGTACCCTAAGCTCGGCAAATGCTTTTGCGATGGATCGTAATGGATCGCATCATGCACATTGGATCCCGTGCGGCGCGCCGCTTCAAATCCCAAGCCGATTTCGACTCCCTTAATCGCTTGGACCGCCATCACCGCTTGGGCAATTTTCCCGTCTAATTTACGATCCCACTGGGCGTGGGTCCCCAAGCCTATCGGCAATCCTTCTACTCGGACCTCGATGACACCGCCCAGTGTATCTCCATCATTGGCCGTATCGTCGATCAACTTCTCAAATTCGGCATCCCGCTGGGGCGCTAGGCTATAGACCGAACTTTGATCGCGAGCGACGCGGTGCTCTTCCAAGCTACCACTTGGGGTGTCGATCGCCAGTCGCCCAATTTCGGTCACGTAGCCGATGGTTTCGATTCCAAAAACCCGGAGCAACTGCCGAGCGATGGCACCGGCAGCCACGCGCACCGCGGTTTCCCGCGCGCTGGCCCTCTCCAGGACTCCTCGGATCGATCCAAGATATTTGACTGCTCCGACAAGGTCCGCATGCCCTGGCCTGGGGCGTTCCAGCTCCTTGAGTCGCTCAAGCTTGTAGTCCGCATTAACCACCTGCAGTGTTAGTGGACTGCCCAAGGTCCTTCCCTGCCAAATGCCGGTGAGCACCTCCAGTTTGTCGGTTTCCAACTTTTGTCGACCACCACGTCCGTATCCACCCTGGCGTCGCTTGAGCTCGACATTCACCATTTCATAGTCAATTTCGAGCCCTGCTGGAAATCCATCGAGGAGGGCTAGCAATGTTTTTCCGTGGGATTCGCCAGCGGTCCAATACCTAAGCATCTACGTTCTTCTTTATCAGTAGTGATCTTGCGCGGGAGGAGGCATGGCAGGAGGTCGCTCCTGCCTCAATGTATGATGAAAGACAATAGTCCGGCGAGGCACGGCCGCAACTATTTCTCGGTCCAGACTGGCGTGGGTGTCATCTCAGGGCTGACCGCTCCCCCAGCATCTTTGCGACCGCTTCCCTCCAAACGGCTGGTGGCACGTATCGTCATGTCCCCCACACACTCAATTTGACAGCTGAGTCGCACCTTATCCAAGCTACGTTCGGTTAAACAGACTTTTTCGGCTTCCGTCATCCGATCCGGCTCGCCGTCGACAAACTCGACGCGGCATGTCGTGCACCGAGCGTTCCCACCGCATGCATGCAATTGGTCAATTCCCGCATCCTCGGTTAACGCCAGGACTAGCCGCTTGCCAGCTTCGACTTCAAATTCCCCGACACCTTCAACATTGAGCTTGGGCATGGCCTGGATCACTTTAATTTACGCGTTCTGAGGTTAAAAACTTGGGGCGAACTAACACCCGTTACGATTTTAGCAGACCCCGCATCTTTAGCAGACCCTGCTTTCCTGCCACTCAATCACCAGATCGAGAGGCACCAGATCGAGAGGCAGCGTTGCTCTCGGAGCGTGAAGGCCCGCCAGCTAGAAGCCCCCCCCCCCATCTAGGGAGCATCATCAACCTCCAACAATTCCGCTGGAATCTTTACGCGGTGCAGGGGAGTCGGCAAGAACTCACTGGTTAGCAGTAAATGCTCCCCATCGGCTGCAAAGCAAATACTCTCTCCTTGCTTGCGCGCCGGTACGCTCACGATCTCCTTAGTCGCCCCCTCTACGGTCTCCCCCTCAGCCAACAACCAGCTTTTCCGAGCATCTGGGCGGCGAACGATGCAGGCCGGCCCATAGGTGTTCAACGCCAGCAAACGTCCATCGGGGCTGATATCCGCGCCACTCACCATCGGCAAAAATAGCGACTCGCGCGAGGTTGCGACTCGCGTTTGCTCCCCCTTGATCTCGGTAGCGTCCATCGAAAACAAACGGCAGCCCAACAACTCCTTGCTGGGCAACAAGAACGCTTGCGCCCGCGGATCAAATGCAATCGACTCGCAGTCCACGGGACCAGTATCAAACTTCAGTCGCAGCACCCCCCACAGCGGCTGCCGCAACATCAAATTGGGCTTGCGCATCGCGAGTGGGATATCGTTGTTGCTTGCCTTCCCATCGGCGGATAAATTTTTTGGTAGCTCAAATACAGGCTCTTCGATAACATAGACTTCCACACGCTCCCGTCGGCGAGAATTATCTCCTACATCCGCCACGGCCAGAAAGTGCCTCCCAGCCTGCTCGAAAGCGCAAATATCCTCCCAATCGACCGCCTTGGCCCCCTCCAGCACCACGTGCGCCAGCCACTCTCCATCAGGAGAAAAACCAAACAATGCAGCCTTCCCTCCCGAGTCATTGTGGCTCCAAATCACCCGTCCCTGCGGTGCATCAGGTCCTAGTTCGGCGTCCAGAGTGGAGCGTTGGAGCGTTCCCACGCATACGCCACTGCTCTCCGTCAAATTGGGGCAGCCAAGCATGACTTGTGCGTTACCAAGCGACAGACCAAGGCAGAGCAGGCAAGCGACACTCACCCCCCACCTGAGCAGAATCAACCTAACTCGCATACTCGGCATAACCCTCACCTAAAGATAAAATCGCCTGACAGGTCGACTCCCCTAATATTGCCCGCTTCACACCTACCAATTAGACTCGTTCGCAACCCCACTCGGACCAGTCCGTGGAATCGCATCTGCCCGCAGGGTACGTGAGAGCAAAAATCAAGGCCCCTACCCAACGACGCCCTCGCGTTGCCTCGGCGTGGCTGAGTACATTCAACCTGACCCAATCGCTACAACCAAGTCGTATCACACCCAGGTTCTATACGGCCCATCCGAACACTCATCCTACACCCATCGTTCAATAAATTCCGGAGACCCCAGTTCATGCATCGCTCACAGAGGAGTCATGGTTTTACTCTGGTAGAACTACTCGTAGTCATTGCTATTATTGGCATTCTAGTCGGTTTGCTACTTCCTGCCGTGCAGGCTGCGCGGGAGGCGGCGCGACGCATGCAGTGCTCCAACAACCTGAAACAACTCGGACTAGCGGCACACAATTACGAAAGCTCATATAAGAAATTCCCCTACCGTCAGGGTGGAACTTCGACCAATTCCGGCCGCAAGAGTGGCTTCATTGCCATCCTGCCCTTCATTGAAGGCGGAAACCAATTCAATGTTATTGAGGCTGGCGACGCAACGGTTCCCCCCGGCGGTCCTTCGGGCTGGAGTTCCTGGGCCCCTTGGAATACATCGCCATCCTTCATGCGATGCCCGTCTGACCCAGTTTCCTCGACCCTCTCCAAGCCGAATTCGTACTCCATGTGCTTGGGTGGCGATGGCACCTCGATCAGCGGGCACAGTAACGTCAATACCGATGGCGATCTGAGTGGGATTTTCAGTCACGGCCATAACGGCGGGCACGCTTCGCACGGTTCCATTGCCGATGGTACCAGCAATACCATTATGTACAGCGAGCGGTTGATTGCTCAAGCTCCTTATTCGTCCCAGGCCGGCAATCCGGCGGTGGGAATGAATGAGAATGTTCCCTACCTAACCACCATTGCCATGGTATCTGGCGTGCACAACAACCCACTGCTTTGCAAATCGGTAGCCAATGGACAATACCTGGTGGCTGGTACTCGACATCAGGGAAACAGCGGCAAGGTATGGCACGATGGGAATCCGACGTACGTTGGGTTCAATACCATCCTGGCCCCCAACTCGCCCTCCTGCGTCAACGCTATTTCATGGGGCGACGGCAATCCAGTGATCCTCCCACCTTCCAGCCAGCATACCGGCGGGGTCAACGTGACCATGGCAGATGGTTCGGTTCACTTCTTTAGCAGCAGCATCGACACTGGTGACCTATCGGTTCCAGCGTTCGCCGCCTTCGGACGCAGTCCCTACGGCGTTTGGGGAGCTCTCGGTACGAAGGCCGGTGGTGAACCTGCTTCTATCCCTGAATAGTTCCCCAGCCTGGGGTTGCGATAAGTCCTGAACAGCGCTGTCCCAGCACCGGGACAGCCAACCTGGTGGGCACAGCAGCCTGCACTTTGACGATCGAACCGCGTTCTCGGGCCCGACCTGGGAACGCACTGCTCTCCGAGGGAACCATGTCAACCGTCAAGCTCTCGAGCAGACTCAAAGCCTGCAAGGCGGTCGCCCCCGGACAGAGCCAGAGGGCCTGAAGTCCTCCTCCCCCCCATTCTACCGAAGCACTAGAGCGAGGCCCTCCGGCGTCGCTCTTCTTATTGAAAGGCGAATACACTTGCTTACTCGACTGTTAACCTCTGCACTACTCGTAAGCTTTCTAGTCGGCTGTGGTGACTCCCTCCCGAAAACAGAGCCGGTAACGGGAATGGTAACGCTCGATGGCGCCCCAGTCCCCATGGCGATGGTCACCTTCCTGCCTGACGACCAAGCCAACGGAACACCGGCCACCGCGCAAACCGATGCCGAAGGTAACTTCAGCCTCACCACTTTCAACTCGGGAGATGGTGCCCTAGCCGGGACCTACCAAATCACCGTCGCCAAGTACAGCGAATCAGATACGCCGGCAGCCAGCGCAGAAACATCACCAGCCCCTCAACTTACCGAAGAAGAAGAATCCAAGCTCCGCGAAGCACAGTATTCGGCCGCAGACGCGAAAATGGCGAACCGTCCAATAAGAACCAAGAACTTGATTCCTAAGAAATATGCCTCGAAAACCACCTCCGGCTTAACGCACACGGTAGTTGCAGGTAGCAATGAGGTACCTCTCGAGCTTTCCTCGAAGTAACCGTCAACGCAAGCCCACGGAGCTCCACGGCTGGCCCTTGACCTGGCCAGCGTCCCTTCCATGGCGGCAGTGGAGCGTATCTCGCCTTGTCCTCAAAATAGCCAGCCTCTTCTTGAGGCTAGCTCACGTAGCTTGCACAAACGGCAGACCGCTGCCGTGACGGGCCGTCGAACCAGCGCCCTCCCAGCGCAACAAGACGCCCTTTTTGCGACGAAAGCAGCACTAGCAGCGCAGACCTTCGTTACGGGAAAGACGTCTTTGATGCTTCCGGCAGCCAGCCTAGTGAGCCAAGCTCCAAGTGTCGCCTGAAAAACTAGATCTGGGCCGTAAGCACTGCGGCAAACCCAACGCACTTTGAGTTCGGCTCGCTGCCGGCCCACTTCGCTGCCGGCCAACATGGGGCAGGGCATGAGGTAGGGGATAGGGCATAAGGCAAAAGAAAAACGGCAGCAGGTAAAACTACCTGCTGCCGTTTGTTGTTATTCATGGCTTCGATCCGGAGATGGAAGCACTTGTTCTAACGCTCTATTCTTCGCCTGAGGCAACTGCAACGGGTTCTTCGACCGGCTCGCGTTTCTCACCTCGGAAGTCAAGGCGAATCGCCTTACCCTCGTCATCCTTCACGGCATCGACGATGATCATGTTGACTCCTTCAAAGGCGCCACGCAGGATTTCTTCGGCCATCGGATCCTCAATGCGTTGCTCCAGTGCACGACGCAGTGGGCGAGCTCCGTAGTCCAGGTTGGCACCCTTCTGAATCAAGAATTCCTTGGCGTCATCGGTCAATTCCAAACCGAAACCGCGATCCAGCAAGCGTTCGCGAACCTTGGACAGTTCAAAGTCAATAACCTTCTTCAAGTCATCCTTGTTCAAGTGACGGAAGATGATCGTGTCATCCAAGCGGTTCAAGAACTCAGGGCGGAAGACCCGTTCGATCTGGTCCATAACCCGCGATTTCATGCTTTCGTAGGAGGAATCTCCATCTGGCTTTTGGAATCCAAATGCAGACTCATTCTTGATCGCTTCCGCCCCCGCATTCGTGGTCAGAATCATGATCACATTGCGGAAGTCCACGTTGCGCCCAAACGAATCGGTCAGTCGCCCTTCTTCCATAACCTGCAACAACATGTTGAAGATGTCAGGGTGCGCCTTTTCAATTTCGTCTAGGAGCACGACGGCATAGGGACGACGGCGAATCTTCTCGGTCAGCTGACCGCCTTCTTCGTAGCCCACGTAGCCGGGAGGTGCACCAATCAATCGGCTGATGTTGTGCTTCTCCATGTACTCACTCATGTCGATATGCACGAGTGCATCGGCATCGCCGAACATGAACTCTGCCAGCGCCTTCGCCAGCAACGTCTTACCAACGCCTGTCGGGCCGGCAAACACAAAGCACCCAGTCGGTCGGCGTGGATCCTTCAAACCGCTACGGCTACGGCGAACGGCCTTAGCTACCGCTGTCACAGCTTGTTCTTGGCTGACAACGCGTTTGTGCAATTCCTCTTCCATCTTCATCAACCGAGCACTGTCTTCGGTGCTGAGTCGAGTCAATGGAATGCCGGTCATCTTGGATACGACTTCGGAGATCACATCTTCGTCGACGATACCATCGGTCTCGCGGCTCTTTTCACGCCACTCCTTGGTAATGTCTTCCTTCTTCTTGCGAAGCTTGTCTGCCTTGTCACGCAGCGCTGCTGCCTTCTCAAAGTCCTGATTGGCAACGGCATCTTCCTTGTCTTTGTTCAGCTTCTCGATGTCGTCATCCAACTCTTTCAAATTGGGTGGCTTCGACATGTTGCGCAGGCGAATTCGAGCGCCCGCTTCGTCGATCACATCAATCGCCTTGTCAGGCAGGCAACGCGCCGTGATGTAACGCTCGCTCATTTCGACGGCAGCCACGATGGCCTCATCGGTGAACTTCACCCGGTGATGCTCCTCATAACGCTCGCGCAGTCCCTTGAGGATCTCGATCGTTTCATCCTTGCTGGTCGGCTCGACGACGATTTCTTGGAACCGACGCGCTAGCGCGTTATCCTTTTCGATGTACTTGCGGTACTCGTCAAAGGTTGTGGCACCGATGCACTGGATCTCTCCACGTGCCAAAGCAGGCTTGAGCACGTTCGCAGCATCAATGGCACCCTCAGCACCTCCCGCTCCAACCAACGTATGCAACTCATCAATAAACAGGATGGTGTTCTTGGCGCGACGCACCTCGTTCATCACCGCTTTGATTCGCTCTTCGAATTGCCCGCGGTACTTGGTACCGGCGACCATCATGGCCAAGTCGAGTACGACAATCCGCTTGTCAGCCAGAATCTCAGGCACTTCGCCGGAGACGACACGCTGGGCAAACCCTTCGACGATGGCGGTCTTCCCCACGCCTGCTTCACCGAGCAGTACTGGGTTATTCTTACTACGACGGCACAAGACTTGGACGGCACGCTCAATCTCACGACTGCGGCCAATTACGGGATCCAATTTGTTTTGCTTGGCCAACTCGGTCAAATCGCGACCAAAGCTGTCCAGCGCGGGCGTCTTGCTCTTGGTGCCCTTGGACGAACCGGTCGACTCGCGATCGGGTGTCCCCTCGCGTCCACCGCGCTCTCCTCCTTCACCACTCTCCATCCCATGACCGAGCAGGTTCAAGACCTCTTCGCGAACGTCGTCCAGCTTCAACGTCAAGTTCATTAGAACCTGGGCAGCCACTCCCTCTTGTTCGCGCAACAATCCCAGCAAAATATGCTCAGTCCCCACATAGTTGTGGTTCAGATTGCGAGCCTCCTCCATGGAGTACTCAATCACCTTCTTGGCACGCGGCGTCTGGGGAAGTTTGCCGATCGTGACCATCTCAGGACCGCTCTGCACCAACTTCTCAACTTCGAGACGAATCTTGCGTAGATCCACATCCAAATTCTTGAGGACGTTGGCAGCTACACCGCTCCCCTCTTTCACTAAACCGAGCAAAATGTGCTCAGTGCCAATGTATTCGTGATTGAACCGCTGTGCCTCTTGGTTTGCAAGCTGCATGACCTTACGGGCTCGGTCGGTAAAACGTTCGTACATGTCAAACCCCTTAGTAAGTGGCCCGGCCACCGATTTTACCCGTTGGCGAACCAACAGTTGGGAGAGAAGTTTCTAATTCAAGTAGCATCGTAGGATAGCGGTCGGTGAAAGACACGCAACTGCCACGCCTACAATACCTCTGCGTCGACGATCGACTATGGGAGCAAAAGCCATGCCACAAGCCCCAGGTGTCAAAATGACTTGTGGAACAATTGCAACGCTCCACAAATCTATTCACCCATACTTTACGTGCCAGCCAAATAGGGGTCGAGCTGCCTCGAACTCCCCGTTTGCGCGACAAATGCCGCACTTCATTCGAACTGAAGCACACAATTTCCCATCGTAGCGATTCTGACAATTAATTGTGAGAGCAGGTTTTAGGGACTCGCAGTGTTTGTCACGATTTCTGCAATAAAAAAACGACGCGCTGCCGTGGCTGCAATTGCGGAAATCCGAACCATCCGCATTGCCGAATGTGCGGCAATGGGTGAATTCATGGCGGTGTGTGACGGTACGTAGCAGCCCAGAAAATCGACAGATATTTACCAGCAAATCGACATCTCACTGGACACTCGACGGCGCTGCAGCGTTCTCCGGCTCTACCTGCTCCAGACTCACCGTAGATTCTGCAGCCTTCGCCTCCGGCTGCTCCACGCCCAATTGCTCAGCTTCTGCTTGCTGCAAGCCAGCTTGCTCAGACTCAGTTTGCTCACCCCCGGATTGCTCACCCCCGGATTGCTCACCCCCGGATTGCTCGGACGCGGATTGCTCAGACTCCGCTTGCACGGACTCAGTGACTGCCGTGGCCAGCTCCTCAACGGCTTGCTCCTGCTCGCGCGCCATTTCGCGATCGATCAGCTGCATTTCACGCTGCATCTCAAAATGCCAGCGAGCAGCCGTATCGAGGAGTTCCAGCTGTTTCAAACGCCGCAACGCTGGCTGCCAGCGTCGCGAATGCCGCAGGACGCCGACTAACAAAAGCAAGGCTTCCGCATCGCGCGGGTTCTGATGCACGATCTCGAGCAGTAGCGCCTCCGCCTCAAACCAGTTTCCATGCAAATACTCGCTCTGCGCCTTAGAAAAAGCGGTCTGACTCTCCGCACTCTCTGGCTTCAAAAGACTTTGCAAGCGCCAATAATTGCGGACCGATTCGACGCCCCACACCACGAGGACCACAACCCACAAACCGCGCACCAGGCTCAGGGCCAGCCATTCCGGCCAAATAAACGTTGCTAGCAATAGCACGCATAAGGTCCAGGCGAAGAGGGTGGCCACAAACAGGCCACGGGCCACCCCTTGGTACCAGGCCGCCACAAAGCCCGGCCATAGACATGCTGTTCTCAACGCTGACATCGCAATCCCTTGGCATCCTGCCGCGAACTCATTCATTTCCTAGCAGCGTTGTACACCAGGCGGGCCACCTAGAGCAAAGGCACTTCCCACACGGCCACCGCACTACCTTCGCCGTCCAGCGGCACCCCCAACAGCCCTCCATGGCGATTCCACGATGGAGGCAGCTACAATTTTTCTCGAATGACCTCTGCCACGCGTTTTGCCAAAATGGCGGAGCCCTCAGCTGTGAAATGCACGTTTCTAGGACGCTGAATTTCGATGAGTCGCTCCAGTGCAAATGCATACAAGTCATCCACCGCAATGTCGTTGGCCTCCATAATTTCCAGCGCCGCGGCGTTGTATTCGATGACATCCTCAGTCCGGCGGCCCGTCGTTTTCGCAGCTACGGGGGTCGTCGAACACCACACCAACGTTGCTTCCGTCTGCTTCAGCTGCTGGACGATTTCTTCCAAGTTGCTTCGATAGGCATCGAGTGCGATCTGGCGATGCGCCTCTGCAGTGGTAACCGGCACAATATCCGCCTTATCGCCCACAACATACTTCACGTCATGGAGACCAAAATTGAAATGGATCACATCCCACTTCTCGTCGCCCAACCATTTTTTCAATTCCGCCACTCCAGTCTTGGTCGAGGCGCAGTTGGTCTTCGGACGCAGCACATTGGCCACCCCCTTCAACTCCTGGCGAACGCCCAAGGTGTAGCCAATGGAAATCGAATCACCGATTAGGAGCACTCTCGGCAATCCCGCCTGCTCCTCAATGTCCGCATAGGCCGGATTTACCCTCTGCTGAGCTAGGCCCTGACCGGCCAACACACCCCAAATCATCACCCCCCAAACCACCTGTCCCAGCCCAGTTCTCACCCGCGACATCCTCGCCCCCTAATGATTAAATGCATTACATCTCACGCAGTGGTGTGAGTTGATCTAAACGATTCCAACGGCTCAAACTTGCTACTGCCATGCCGGCCAGCTCTCCCTGTTCGGCTTTCCCAAGCTTGGCAAGACGGGTAAGCTTGTCCCAACAACACATCCTACCGGATTGCGACTCTGGCGTGGGAATGCCACCCGGCATGCTTAAAACAATCCCCTCAGACTGTTCGCGTCGGATTTTTAACCGAGTGCCATTTCAAACCGAGTACCAGGGATATGAGTGAAGCAAAAGTAAAAGGGATCGTCCACGTCATCGAAGATACCAAGACGTTTGGGCAAAAGGGATTTCGCAAGCGCCAAGTGGTTCTCGAACAGGACAACGGACGATTCCAGAATTACATTCCCATCGATTTCATCCAAGATGGGTGCGACCAAGCTGACAATCTCAATGTCGGTGACGAAGTCGAAGTCTCCTACCGCCTTGGCGGGCGCAAGTGGCAACGCGATGCTGCCAGCGAAGTGAAGTACTTCCTGAGCTGCGAAGCACTGAACTTCGTGGTGCTCAGCGGAGGCGCAGCGGCTCCCGCTGCAGGCGCGAACCCCAACGACGCCTTCTCCGAAGCCGCCTATGAAGAAGACGACGAAGTACCGTTTTAAGCCCGCGCCTTACGGCTTCTCGCTTCCGTCGAAACTAGAAATCCGGGGTTCGCCACGCGGGCGAGCGTCCCGGTTGAGGAGTGCCCACAACTGGGCATACTCAACCCTCAAGCCCTCCTGCGGCAAGCTCCGACCGGCCCCCGCCAGCGAGGCACCGTCGTTGACGGCCTCTGTAGGCGGAACATTGTATTCCAACAAAGAAGAATAGTGCGGACAACCGGTTGCGATTCTAGCCCAACCGGTGTGAGCAAGAGCAGGCACTCCAGCCTTGCTCACCCAGCGGATTCCGATGCAGGCAAGCCCCTTTAGCCTTGCGGATCAATGGCTGCTGCCCCAACTCCAGCGCCGGTAGGCATGTACTTGCAGAGGAAAATTCCGAAGAAGTACAACCCGGTCAACGGCAAGAATAAGCCAACCATGCTGTACACCTCTGCCGGCGTCAGAATCATGGACAAGAATGCGATCGCCAACACGGCAATTCGCCACTGGGAGATAAAGGTCTCTACCGAAACCAATCCAAAACGATGCATTCCGAGCATGACCAGCGGCAGTTGAAATGCGATCCCAAACCCCAGCGGCAGGAATAGCGCAAAGGACATGTAGTCGTTCAGTCGCGGCATAAAATCAACGTCCAACTCGGCGGTGTAGGTCATTAAAAACCCTAGCACCAATTCAAAGATGACGTAAAAAGCCAGGCTCACTCCCGACAAAAACAATGCGAGACTCAAAGGCAAATACCAGTACACGTACTTGCGTTCATGCGGATACAAGCCGGCTGCAAAGAATTGCCAAATGTTCCAAAAGATGCCTGGGCTGCCAATAATGACCCCCGCTACCAAGCCAGCCTTCAGCCAGATCATGAACCCCTCAGTAGCATCCAGGGTTACCAAATTATTCGGAATCGGCTTCCACAGCAGAAAGGGGGTAAGGCTGTTCAACTTCTGCTCGGTAACTCCCACCCAGGGATTCACTCGCACGGAATCGACCTTAGCCTCTGGCGTGACTTCAAGCTTAGCCTCCTCCTTAGGCTTCTCCTCAGCCTCAGGCTTGGCCTGTTCTGCCTGGGCTTCTTCTGCCTTGGTTTCTTCTTGGACTTCTGGAGTGGAAACCTCCTTCGGCTCGGCTGCCTTCTCCTCCTCCTCTTTCGGCTTAGCTCCAGCCTGTGCTGGCTTAGCTCCCTCATCAGCCTTCGGCGGAATGACTACAGGGCTTGCGGCTGAGGCCTTGGGGCTTGCGGCTTCGGGAGCATCGGTGGGAGGTGCCGCTGGCTCGATCGGCGTAATCAGAGCACCTGCCCGCGACAGCATCGCGATCACACCAGGATCGGCATAGGTCACCTCTGGAATCACCCGCAGCTCGCGCAGCTTCGCAGCGAACTCATCTGAAGGCTCAACGCCATTGGCCTTGGCAAATTCCTTCTCCGAATGCACCACATGGAAATTTTGAATCGCATCTTTCAGAGGGGATTCGATATAACGCACGATCGCTTTGGCAAAAAACAGACCAATGCAGGTGCCAATTCCGAGCCAGATTGCAGACTTGATGAGCGTCTTGCGCAGCTCCTCCAAATGCTCGCCGAAGGACATCGAGCTCTTCTCGAACAAATCGTCCGCCGCCTGCTTCTTTAGCATCCTGGCCATTCCTCTGATTACTGTTGAATATGGAACTGCTTCCGCGTCAGCTTTAGCAACCGAGGCGGAGCGTAATTTTAGGGGGGAGGAGAGAAGTGAACTTGTGTTCAACCGCTCGCTTTATCAGCATACATGGTACGAGCCGTACCCCAAGGTCTGCCCTCCACAAAATCAAGTTAGATTTCAACCTTGCCAAACCACGCGTCCCCCAAGATTGCCAAAGCGACCATGCCTGCACCCTATCCCATCAAGACCATCCCCCACTTCCAAGACTACCTGTGGGGGGGGCGGAGACTTGCCTCCGACCTCGGTAAGCCCCTTCCAGTAGAGGGCGTTTGGGCAGAAAGCTGGGAAATCATCGACCACCCGCATCACAGCAGCATCGTCGCCAACGGACCACTCGCAGGCCAGTCGCTCCACACCATCCTCAGCCAGGCCCCCGAATGGCTACTCGGCACCGCTGCACAACAATTCACCAGCCTTCCGCTGTTGCTTAAGTACCTCGATTGTCAGCGCGATCTCAGCGTCCAAGTTCATCCCGACGACGCCTACGCGCAAGCCATGACGCCCCCCGACTTAGGCAAGACCGAAGCTTGGTACATTGTCGCAGCAGAGCCGAATTCGGTACTCTACGCAGGCCTAAAGTCCGATGTTACGCCGGAGGCAGTCCGCACCGCCGTTTCGAACGGCACGCTGGTCGATTGCCTTCACGAAATCCACCCCCAAGCTGGAGATTGCGTATTCATCCCTGCAGGAACGGTCCACGCACTGGGAGCCGGGTTGCTGGTTGCAGAAATCCAACAGGCTTCCAACACCACCTTTCGGCTTTACGACTGGGATCGCGTGGGCGCCGACGGCCAACCGCGGCCACTGCATCTAGACCAGGCCCTGGAGGTGACCGACTTCACGTCCGGGCCACGCCTGCTCCAATCGCCCCAATCGACCGCGCAGGTCGGCCGACAACGCTTGGTGGAATGCGACAAGTTCGTGCTCGATCGCCTCGCCATGACTCCCGAAATTGAAGTCCTACTTGCGGGGCAATTCCACTTGCTCACCTCACCCACCGGCGGCGCGACCCTGTACTGGACAGACGATCAACACACCCACAGCGAACGGCTAGCTCGCGGTGAGTCCGTGCTGCTCCCTGCAGCCCTGGAAAAAGTGACCTTGGAGCTCAGCCCCGAAGCCTGCGTACTCGACATGTCACTCCCCCCGGGCTAACCCGACGTTTGCTTGTGACGGTTATTTGCATAACACCTGTCCCAAAATTTTCTGGCAGGATCATTGCTAGCAAACTCCGATAAGAATCCTGTGGTCCAGTAGCACTCTGGTCTGGCGGTAGGTTCCAGCAAGATCTACGATCGAACCGGACCCAAGTTCGACTGACCAACACGGCCCTCCTGCCGTGTGAAGGCTTGTCGATATGGCAACCCGCCCCATGGCGGCCTATTGAAATAGCAACCCGCCGTGCGACGGCCTGTTGAAATCGCAACCCGCCGCGTGAGCAAGGAAAGACAACCTCCGCTACAAGGCAATTAAGGATACTACTTCCTCCGCATTAAAATTCAAATTGCGATTAAATCAACAGGCCGGTAAGCAAAGGAAGAGTAGTTACCGCTACAGCGGTGTCTTTCGGCACGACCTTCGCGTCAAAGCTAGAAAAGCTCTTCAATCAACGAAGCGCTAGCCCCCCCGCGGCCTAGCACACACACCACGTTGCATCAACACACCCATCCCCCAAGCCACCGCGCCTCATACACCAACGACCAAAGTGTCGTACGGTAAAGCAATTGAAAAACCCCAGAGCAATGGATGCTCGGAGAGGAACGATACTATGCCAAGGATGTTGGCACTCGGCGTTTTATTCTGCTTTACCGCTGGCTGCGCTAGTCGTCCTGGCTGGGGTTGGGGCGGCATGCAAGGCACTACCGACCGTCAAAAGGCGCGGGCCGTGATTCACGACCCCTACCCACTCAACGACATCGGTCCCGAAGTAATCGGGGGGCGTCCACGAGAGTTCTACACGCCACAAGCCGAGGCACATCGCACTCACAATGTAGATGCGACATTCCCTCAATCCTTCGGCTTTCCGCCGCCCAACTAAGTTCGACTTTCGCACTTTTAAGCCCTTTGCTAGCAAATGGTTGTGAAGAAAGTGGCCCCCGGGTTGCAGGCTTTCGCCTGTGTTAACTAACCCAAACAAGGAGGCCACTTTCAATGGACATTACAACATCTTTCATGCCACTTCTGCAAGTCTTTACTGCCGCGATGACTGAGCCAACCGCACAGTCCTTCAAGCAATTCGTCGCAGGATGGATCTTCGCACCTCGCAGGAATATCACTGGGGCGCTTCGAGCGATTGATCCCACCAAACATCACAGCGCCTATCACCGTATCTTTGCCGGAGCGAGGTGGTCAATCGACCAAGTGGGACTGGCAATGTTCGATCTCGTCGTCAAGCTCACCGATCAGCAACATTGCTATCTTGTCGGCGACGATACCCTGATTCACAAGACAGGCTTGAAAATCTACGGCACAGGGATGCACCGGGATGCCAGCCAAAGTTCCAGTGGCTTCACGTCGTTTCGCTGGGGCCACTGCTGGGTCGTACTGTGTGTCTTAGTCCCTTCACGAAAAGATCCGACGCGAAAGTACGCGATCCCGGTTTTGATGAGGCTCTATCTGAACACCAAGACCAACAAAAAGCTACGTCGCAAGCATCGCAAGAAGACCGACTTAATGCTCGAGATGATCCAACTGTTGACCCAGCATGCGGGCGAGAAATCCCTGCATTTCCTGGGTGACTCAGCTTACACCGGTGGTCGCATGCTGGAGCAAATCCCCAGCGGCATGCACGTCACCGGTCGCATTGGCAAAGACGCCAGACTCTGTGAAGGTCCACGACCCAAGAAACCCGGGCGAGGCCGTCCACCACGACGTGGACCGGTGCTGCCCAAGCCGACCGAGATGTTAGCGACCAAGGGACTTCGTCGCACCACGATCAACCTGTACAGCCAATCGAGCTTTCATGTTCGGATCACGTCGGTGGTCTGCCGGTTGTACCTTGCCCCTGAACGAGAAGTCAAAGTGGTCGCGGTGGAGCACCTTCGCGGCGGGCGGGGAATCGAAGTTTTCTACAGCACCGATGTCAACTTGAGCGAAGAAGAAATCTTGCAGCGGTTCTCTTTTCGTTGGCCGGTCGAGACGACGTTCCAAGAAGCCAAGGGTCACCTCGGTCTGGGCGAACCGCAGAACCGAGTCCGCGCAGCGGTTCGCCGCACGACGCCATCAATGTTCTATCTGTATGGTCTGATTGTGTTGTGGCACGAACACGTCCGGCCAGAGCCTGGTCCATTCATACGAATGTGGCGTGGCAAACGCCATGCATCGTTCGCGGATATGCTCGCGACGCTGCGTCGCGATTCAGTCGAGGAAACACGACAATCTATTTTCTCAGCCGGGCGTTTACCGCCAGCGGCTCAGAAATTAATCAAGCCCCTGGAAGTTCTGCTGTCACTCGCAGCTTAAAAGTGCGAAAGTCGAACTAAGGACCGTCCGAACAATTATTGGCGGATAGTCGCCGAACCGCTCCGCCGGTTCGTTCGGGAAAATGCAGACCGGCGGAGCGATCTGGCGACACTTATTGTTCCGACGGTGCTAACTGCCGCCCAGTGTCACGCGTCCCCCCAAATGGCAACCCGCGACTTCCTACACGGTGCAAGTCTTACGGTGCAAGTCTTAGTGCACGCGTTGGCCGGGCTTCGCTCCCGAGTCAGGCGAGAGTAAGAAGACTTCGGCTCCTCCCCCGCCTGCTGCTGCGACCATCCCTTCGCTCAGGCCGAATTTCATCTGGCGCGGTGCCAAATTCGCTACGCAAATCACCAACCGCCCCACTAGCGACTCCGGCTCATAGGCCGCCTTGATGCCAGCAAAGACGGTTTTCTGCTCATCCCCGCCCAACCCTAGCGTCAGCTTCAATAGCTTGCGCGCGTCGGGCACTTGTTCTGCTGTCAAAATTCTCGCAACTCGCAGATCAATCTTCACAAAGTCATCGATCGTACAAGTCTCGGCCAGCGGTTCTGCCGCCAAGGCATCTCCCGAGTCGTTCCACAGATCGGACGCTGGAACGCCTGCCACGTCGGCTGGAGCTGCGGGGGTTGCTTCTTCTTTACTATCGTCGATCATCGCTTCAATATCCTCTCGCTTTACGCGGGTGAGCATATGCTCAAACTTACCAATGGAAATACCAGTGAGTGGTTGCTGACTCTGACTCCAAGCAGTGATCTCGTCCCCCAACAACTGTCCACATTGCTCCGCTAGGCGAGGCAGCACGGGCGCCAGGTAAACAGCTAGCTGCCGGAACAGATTCAGCGCTACGGTGCAGACATTCTGCAATTCTTGTTGCCGCTCGGGATCTTTCGCGAGCACCCAGGGCTGCGCATTTTCAACATAGGGATTGGCCCGATCGGCCAATTCCATAGTCAAGCGCATCGCCCTCGCAAAATCACATGCCTCATAGGCCTCAGCAATCGCCTCCCCAGCCGCTGCCGCCTCAGCAAACAAGCCGCCATCCTCGGGATAGCGTTCTGCCAGCCCGGTCTTGGCTGCAAACTTGGCTGTCCGACTCGCCAAATTGACGACCTTGCCGACCATATCGGCATTCACCTTGGTGGCAAATTCTTCCAAGTTCAAGTCGAGATCATCGAGGCGAGGCCCAAGCTTGCTGGCGAAGTAGTACCGCAAATATGCCGGATCGAGATGCTTGAGGTACGTCTCTGCCTTGATGAACGTCCCCTTGGACTTGCTCATCTTTTCCCCGCCTACATTCAAAAACCCATGAATGTGGACCTTCGTCGGCAGACTAAAGCCAGCCGTCTTGAGCATTCCAGGCCAAAACAACGTATGAAAGTAGGTGATGTCCTTGCCAATAAAATGATGCACTTCGGTTTCGGGGCTCTGCCACCAGGCGGACAATTCCTCCCCATGGCGTTTGCACCACTGCCACGTACTCGCGATATAGCCTATCGGAGCGTCAAACCAGACATACCAGTAGTTGCCGGGTGCATCGGGAATCTCAAAACCAAAATACGGGGCAGGGCGGGAGATATCCCAGTCGCGAAGCGGGTCGCACAGGAAATGCCCCTTCAGGTAATTCGCCACCTCTCGCTGCAAGTGCTCACCACTCTGCGTCCATTCCTCCAGGAAGGAGTGCAGTTGCTCCAACTCTACGAACAGGTGCAGGGCACTGCGAACCTCCGGCGTCGCCCCCGAGAGCGTACTGACCGGGTCGATCAAATCGGCGGGCGAGTAGGTCGCTCCACACTTGTCACAATTATCCCCATACTGGTCTTTGGCAGCACACTTCGGACAGGTGCCTCTCACAAAGCGGTCGGCCAAGAACGTTCCGGCGACGGGATCAAACAGCTGGTCCACCTCGCGTTCAACGATCAACCCCGACTGCCGCAGGGCGGACCAAATCTGCTTCCCCAACTCATAGTTCTCGGGCGAGTTGGTGCTACCGTAATTATCAAAAGCCACCTGGAAGCCAGCAAAATCTCGCTCATGCGCGGCCTGAGTTTCGGCGATCAACGCTTCTTCACTACGTTGCTCAGCTCGAGCTCGGAGCATAATGGCGGTACCGTGCGTGTCATCGGCGCACACGAAAACACAGCGATGGCCACGCAACTTCTGGAAGCGCACCCAAATATCCGTTTGGATATACTCCACCAAGTGCCCAATATGAATCGGGCCGTTCGCATAGGGGAGCGCCGCCGTCACCAATATTTTTCGTGTTTTCGTGACCAACTTCACATTCCTTTAAACAATGCACTCACACCACCAGCGGCCAGCCGATCCGCTGGCAACATATCGATCTAGTCTTAGCCGGTCCACCGGTCCCACCGAGCGGCTGGCCCAGCAGCTTGCAAAAATCACCACCACCGCCTTCGCAAGGCTCCCCAACGCCCTCCGCCGCGCAAGCAACTCGGAAGCAGGTGCACCGGCCGTGCGAGGCCTTCCGATTCCCCTCAAGAAATCGACTAGTCAACCTGCGCCGCGAGCAGCCACGCGAGCAAACGCCCCCCACAGGAACTGCAAGCACCAGCATTCGGCCGCCGGACAGGCATCCTGCCAACGAACGCGTGCCACTCTTTCGCGGCCTTCTCGGCAGCGATTCTTCTAGCCGCGGACGGTGATAGGGCGGGATTGTATCACCTACCACCCAAAAATTGAGCCCCATTGTAGAAGTGGCCCAACGAAACTGCCCCACAACTCCCCCAACTTGAAAACTTGCCTCAAGTCTGCAATTTGCCCTATCCAAGAACGACAACTTCCGGCACTATAAGGTGTCCGAGCCCTTAGCGAAAAGTAGGATGTGGGAATCACCCAGCTCTACCTCTTAAGACGATAAGAGGCAGCAGGAACGTTAGGTTCCTGAGTAAATGCGCTAAAACCAGCCAATTCAAATACAATGTCAACACGGCTGCCCCAACTAGGCAGCAAGTCGCGGAGAGTAACAGATGAGCCAGAAGATTATGGCCATGGTCGAACAGGCCGCCATGAAGACTGAAGTTCCACAATTTGACATTGGGGACACAGTCGATGTTCACACTAAGATCCAAGAAGGCAACAAGGAACGCATCCAAGTCTTCTCGGGTGTCGTTATCGCACGCAACGGTAGCGGAACGCGTTCCATGTTCGTCGTCCGCCGGATCGTAGCTGGCGAAGGTGTCGAGCGTAAGTTCCCGGTCCACTCGCCTCGCATTGAACGAATCGAAGTCAAGCGCCGCAGCGTGGTTCGTCGCGCCAAGCTCTACTTCCTACGCGAACGCAGTGGCAAGGCGGTTCGCCTCAAAGAACGCCGCATCTAGTTCCCTTGGCTCCCTAGCCAGGCAGCCCCAGTTGCCGCCTAGCTCCCAGGAACAGAGGTATTGTGGGTCGAGCCCATGCTCCCTTCGATAAAAAAATCATTCGGTCAGTGCCTTCGTGGCACTGGCCGTTTTTTTTGGACCATGGGCAAAACGCTGCGAGCAGCGATGCCTTGGCCAACCAGCAATGCTCCCCCAAACAACCAACCATCCGACCTCGGCCCGGCTGGCGAACGCTTAGCGGCACGCTTCCTGCAAAAGCAGGGCTACCGCATTCTAGAACGCAGCCATCGTCAGCGCCTCGGGGAGATCGATCTAATCGCTCTGGATGGTCAGACAATCGTATTCGTCGAAGTCAAAACGCGCAGCTCCTCCCTCGGCGCCGATCCGTCGGAAGCCGTCGACCTCCGCAAGCAAACCAAGCTAACCCGAGCTGCTTTGGTCTACCTCAAGAAACGAAATCTGCTTGAAACACCAGCTCGCTTCGACGTGGTCTCCATCGTCTGGCCCCACCCCACTCGGGGGCAGCCCAGGCTTCGGCACTTCCCCAATGCCTTCGAAGCAACCGGGCGCGGACAAATGTTCAGCTAGCACCAGGCTCCGGCCAGCCCACTAACAAGGAGCTCACACCTTGTCGACCGTCGGATGCACCCAAGGCTCACGGTAGGGACGCGACAACTTGCGATTTGCCTCGGCATCCCCCACAACGCGATGCAGCTTCGCATCCCACTCCAGCGTCCTCTCCAGCTCCATCGACACGTTTGCCAGGATACAAGAGGACGATGAGATATGCCCCTGCTCAATATCCGCCACCGGTCGGCCGCGGCTTTCCACGGCGGCTAACCAATCAAGCATGTGCCCTCGAACGGCCGACGCAACATGCCGCTCAAGGTCCTTCTCGGTCTCATCCTCGGGATACTTGTCATACTCAAACAGAGCTTCGCCACGCAGCGCTTCGCCGCGGCCGTTGGGGATGAATTCATACTTATGCACATCCATCTTTAGCGTCCCCCTGTCGCCGTAGATGATGCTAGCCCACGGATAATCGGGATCCGGACTAGCTCCCCAACTGCGATGGTTCCACACCACGTCCAACCCCTCAAATTCGAACGTGGCGGTTTGCGTATCGCTGATATTAGAGCGACTGGCCTTATCCATTAGGATCCCACCACTGCTCGAAACACGCTGCGGCCAACCCAAATCCAACATCCAGCGGGTCAGATCGAGCATGTGCACGCACATGTCCCCCACGATGCCATTGCCATACTCCATGTTTGCTCGCCATTTGCGTGGATGCCGCAATGAACAATAGGGGAGTAGCGGGGCAGGGCCCGTCCACATTTCGTAATCGAGATTCTCGGGCGGGGGCATATCCGGCGGACTCCCCTTGGCCCGCATGTGGTAATAGCAACAAATCTCAGCGTGCCCCACATTCCCCAGCAAGCCTTCATCGATCACCCGTCGCTTCGCTTCAATTAGGTGCGGCGTGCTCCGTCGCTGCGTGCCAACCTGCACCACTCGCTCATACTTGCGCGCCGCCGCCAACATCGCGCGACTCTCCACCACATCGACTCCGGTCGGCTTCTGCACATATACATCCGCCCCCGACTTCACCGCTTCAATCATGGCCAACGCATGCCAATGATCCGGTGTAGCCACCAGGACCAAATCGAGGTCCTTCTCAGCCAACATTTCTCGATAGTCGTCGTACAGCCGAGGGACCTGGCCGCTGGCTTGGCGCCCCGCCACAATCTCCCCAGCCTCCAGCAGCATCTGACTGTCCACATCGCACAGCGAAACAACCTCCACCGGTGCAACTTGAATCAAGCGGAGCAAGTCAATCTTGCCATACCAACCGGTACCAATCAGCCCCACGCGTTTGACAGGCTGGTCCGCCAAAGCCGCCAAAGATTCTTTCGCGGAAGCAGCTATCCCCGCAGCGGCAGCAGAAGCCTGTAGGAAATTACGGCGTTGCATCGAGACACCTCGTACAGAAAACAGAATAGACGACCGACGGCATGCGCCCATGCGGATACCAATCGCCGATTTGAAGCAGCTGCCAATATAGCACTTCTCCGGCGCCCCAGCGTCGACGGCCCAATCATCGCCTATCGCTAGACAGACTCTCGCGACAGTGGCTAGCCCCACCCAAGCAACCTCACCACCAGGCTGTGACGCATCACCCCGAGGGGCATCCGCGACGCACCCCTCTCAGCCCAGTCGCCAATCAGTAGCCAGCCCTGCTACTGGAATCCGTAGAGGGGCGGCTACATCTCAGCCGAGGCTAGAGCGGCCGAGCTCTCTCCTGTCGCTGCCGGCTGCGCAGCCTGCTCCGCTGAGGGCTTGGGCTGATGGCTTTGGAGGTAGCCCTCCAACACGCTTTCGATACGCGTATTAAGCTCGTCCAATTCGTCCAGAACGCGGGTATGCCGAGCTTCCAGATCCTCCAGAAAAGCCAGCCCCTTCGCATTGCTGTCCTCGGCAAGCTCCGCTGCCTTCCGTTCAGCAATCTTCTGAGACTCGCTCTCCCCCTCCTCCTCAACGGCGACTGCTTCATCCTCCGCCGCATCCTCGACCTGGGCCAAGCTCAGCTCCACGCTGTCGAGCGATTCTTCTGCGGTAACGCCTTCAGACTCGTCCTCCGCAACTTCCGCCAACTTGAGGTTCGCGTCGCAGTTGGCTGGTATCTGCTGGTCAGTCATTTGTCGTAGCCTTGGCGAAAACACACATCAATGGACGAATTGCGGGCAGCTAAGAGAACTGGATGACTCCAGGCCTACGCTCACGAGAGCTGCCCCTCAAACACCACCCCCCAACCCAATGGGAGGCAAGGGTGATTACCGCTGCAGGACCAGCTGGGGCGGTACGATCGCGTCGAAACTAGAAACGCGTTCGCATCGACAAGCCGGCCGGGCCAGCCATGTTTGCGACGCACTCCTGGCAGTGCTCACACCCCTTGGGGCTGGCAACCGGGGCTGGCAACCGGACTGTCCCCGTAACACTGACCATCGAACCGACAAGGTATCGAGATCGACAATTGCTCCGAAAGTTCCGGGTGGCCCCTCTAGGCAAAATTTACAGGTTGCGCAAAATATCGGTTCCTCGCGGAACACGGCCCGGCAGGATTGGTGAATAAGCTGCTAGATTGCTTGTAAATTGCTATCCCAAAACGCCTAGACGGGCCGAGGAAAGCCCTGTACACTGCGGGGCCACTAGTGTCATTACGCCAGAATCCCTCAACGCAATGACAATTTAGTGGTATAGTAGTGTGCCGCGATCACCCGCTTCGGGTCCGGTTCGCAGAGTGTCTAAGTGACGATTCGGACGATAACAGTTCGGTCCAGGCATTTTGTGCAGAGAGTCGGATCGAGTGTTTTCGGCAGACGACTTCTGTTTGTAATTTGTAGCCGCATGAAATTAAGAGGGTTTGGAGTAACTGAATGGTCAAGTTGATGGTTCGCGACCGCGAAACGATTCAAGAAGCGGTCCGACGTTTCCGAAAACTAGTAGAGCGAAGTGGCATTAAGAAAGAGATGCGTCGCCGCGAGTATTACGAAAAGCCAAGTGAAGTGAAGCGTCGCAGCCGACTTCGAGCAGAGCGTCGCGCACGCCGCACCCGTCAACTGTCCGCTACCTAGAAGTAGCCGACCCGAACAAAACAACTCCTGCACTTGTCTCACAAGTGCACAGGGGCGAGTAGCTCAGCTGGTTAGAGCGCCACGTTTACACCGTGGATGTCGGGGGTTCGAATCCCTCCTCGCCCACTCTAGAAAATTCTCAATCCCTGCGGAAACAGATTTCCGCAGGGATTTTTTCGTGGGCAGCAGGAAGCAGAAGAATTCCCGAGTCCATTGGGACAGCTCGACCTAAGACTGGTCGCCTTCACCTCAACCGCTCTCCTGTCACACTATCCTGCCATAGGCTGACACATTCCACCATTCCTGGGGAACGTCAGCGTGCAAGCTTGAGAAGCGTCTCCCTGAGACGCTGTGCTTGCAGCCCTCGCGGGCTAAGAAAAAGATACTGACCGAAATTAGAGAAGCCAGCCCAGCGACGGAATGCTAGCGGCTCATCTTTCCGTCCTTATCTTTCCGTCCTCATCTTTCCGTCCTCATCTTTCCGTCCTCATCTTTCCGTCCTCATCTTTCCGTCTCGATCTTTCCGTCTCCATCTTTAGGCCAAAGCCACTTTCTTCAGCCACAGGCACAAGCTTGTGCGATATGCGGCAGGCTGCAAAATCAGGCTCGGAGCAGCCCTGGGGAAGCTCCCCTAAACAGCCGCCGTCTCCTCCCTAGACCTCCTGCCCATCCGCCTGCCAAGCAGTCTAAGACCTAACGGGCATCCCGCGGCATTCGATTTAGGCAGCGAGGCTTATTTCAAGCTTGCTGCGTCCATGGCGTCCCAGAAGTCGCGAGCCATCCCCTGAGAGTCGATCGCTTCAAAGACTTTGACGCGTCGCGGGTTGTCGGGAAATTGCGCGACATTTTGAGCATCGTGGATAATAGGCGCACCGACGACGACAGGGGTCGCTAGTTTCGGGCGCAACACGGCTTCGATGAGAGCCACGTCCCACATGACTTTGGAGGGTTTTCCGGCAGTGCGAGAAAAGGTTTCCCAGCGGTCTACCATCAGATCCCAAACGCCGCCCCGGCCCTTAAAGTGTGCGTCCACGTCTTTTTTGAGCAGGACCATCTCCACACTGACCGAGCGAGCTGGCATGTGAATGTATTCTACATCCGATTCAAAAATCGCTTTGACGGCGTGGATGTCATTTCTCCAGTTGAAGATCCCTGGTCCCCAGCGACTGTCTTGGTAATCGCCATCAATGAAGGCGAAGACCACTTTCGACTCGATGGAGGGATCCAAAACAAGGGCCGACGCTAGGTTCGTGCACGCTCCAAGTGCAAACACCACGAGCTTATCGTCGGCGGTTCCGGCGTGGGCTCTTTCGATAATCAACCGAGCGGCTGGCGAATCAACGGGCTCGGTCGGTGCAGCCATCGAACGATCGGCTCCGATTGGATGGGGAATCGATCCACTCAGCCCCATCGAATCCAAGATTTGCTCGTTGAGCACCTGGCTTCGATGGACGGTTTCGTTGGGTTCTGTAGAGCGCGTGAAGTGAGCCGATGTCACCCCCTCGACTCGAAACTCGGGCGCAACCAGAGCTCGAACAATCGCATAGATATCGTCGATTTCATTCGCGGTATCCGCGTCGACGATCACTCGCACTGCCTTCTCAGAGGCTCTTGCCGCTCCCAATGTTCCGACCAGCAACAGGAGCATACTGCCAACAAGAAATATTTTATTCAATCGATGGTTACCTTTGAAAACAGAATTGAGAGCCTGCATCAGCAGGCTTCCCTCAGAATGGCCTCTTAGTGCCTTTTCAAACTTTAGTCTTGGGTTAGCACGGAAAAAGGTGTCCGCGGAAAAGGTGTCCGACACGAATGGCACTTAATCGGCCTAAGGTACTGGTGCTTCTAGAGTTAAGTTCGATTGACAGCAGGGGGCTTCACTTGCGATGAGTTTGGGTAATCTTACCTCCCGAACACACCAAGCAAGGAAGCCCCCGTGTGCCATCATCCGTTTGATTCGTTCCGCTGTCGAGTCCAACATGCGCGCCAACACGGCGATCTTTACTTCGCCGCCTTGATCTCCAAAGAGACTATCGCGTCAGTCTTTGGCAATGCAAGTGCCATTCTCGATTCGGCCAGAGTTTACAACACATCGGTCACGCTGTGGGTCTTCCTCTCGCAAGTCATGAGCATCCACCACGGCTGCGTCTCTGCGGTCGCCAAGCTGATCACCCATCGAGTCGCCAACAACCAAACTGCTTGCTCTGCCGAAACCGGTGCTTACTGCATTGCTCGAGACAAAATCGACGAGCAATCCATGCAACGTCTTGTGACGGCCAGCGGACTTGCGATTGAAGACAGCAGTCCCGACCATTGGCGATGGCTGGGGCACCGCGTGATCACCGCCGATGGTGCCACCGTTACGATGGCAGACACGTCGGAGAATCAAGCCGCCTACCCGCAACTTAGTAGTCAAGCACCCGGTTGTGGATTTCCGATCTTGCGAGTCGTTGTACTGTTCGCGTTGTCGACTGGCGTTGTGCTCGACATGGCGATGGGCCGATACAAAGGTAAGTTCACTCACGAAGTAAGTTTGTTTCGTCAGATCGACGCAATCATCGAAGAAACCGATATTTTCCTAGCTGATCGCGCCTATGCGGGTTGGTTCGAGATGGCGAGGATGATTCAACGTGGTGCACACGTCGTTGTTCGCAAACACCAGTTGCGCAAGTCAGATTTTCGGACTGGAATTGGTTACGGCAAAGACGATCACTCCATCCAAATCGACAAGCCAGCTCGTCCCGACTGGATGAGCATTGAAGAGTACGAGACGTACCCGGACTTCATCACCATTCGCGAGATCCGTATCCGAGTTGAGAACAACGGATTTCGCACTCGCGAGATTATCGTTCACACATCGCTGTCGGACGATACGGAGTACACGAGGGAGGACATCGCGGCCCTGTTCCGTAGAAGGTGGCAAGCAGAACTTCATTTACGGAGCTTGAAAACGGTCATGCAGATGGAACACTTGCGCTGTAAAAAGCCGCATCGAGTGCGGAACGAAATTCGGACGCACATGTTGGCTTACAATTTGATTCGCGGGGTGATGTCTGAAGCGGCCGTCGAAGGCGACGTTCAACCTTGGCATATCAGTTTCAAGTCAACACTGACAACGGTGACGGATATGCTTCCGGTTCTAGGCCTAATCAGCAACGCCGATGAATTATGCACGGTGTTGTACCGCTGCTGCTTGCAACACGCAGTTGGCAATCGACCGGACCGCTACGAGCCCAGGGTGCTCAAGCGAAGACCGAAGAAATACAAGCTGATGCAAAAGCCAAGAAGCGAATACAAACCCGGGGAGGCATAGGACTTACGCCGATTAAGTGCCATTCGTGTCCGACACCTTTTTCCGCTCCCGCCGTTAGCTGCCAATATTAGCTAGCCACATGAGCAAACCGATGATCAGCACGCACACACAGCACGAAGCGACAAATCCGCCCACGTCCATGATCGTCGGGCGGACAAACTCCCAATCCGAGCCGGGAAAAATCTTGCGTCCCTCGGTGGCTTTGGGCGAGGCGTAAGCTGCCTGCAGCGCAAGTTGGTCCGCCTTGTGGTCTGCCAATACCGGAGTATTCATCTTGGCAAAGTAGCGATTCAAGGCTTCGTCGGTTCCGCGCGGCGTCAGAAAACTAAGCAGCAGTAAGACGACGAATGGCATCAGCAAGCGGGTAGGCAAGCGAAGTGTCTCGAGGGTTGCCTTGGACGCTCCCGAAAGGTCAATGCCGAGAGCCGAATAGAGCAAGAAATCAAAATTGAAACTTCCCTGCCCAACCTGCGGCCCAACCTTCCGCTCAACGCGAACGAACATTTCTCCTTCCTGATGCTCCTCTACCAGCTCCAGTTGCGGCTCACCAGCCGGTTTGACATCTCCCTTCCAAAAGATCGACGTCCCACCACTCCTCAGTTGGATTGTGATGGGTTCTCCCAAGATGGCCTGCGGTGGTTCAGGGCCCAGCGATACCTTGCCCTCAGCATCTGCCTGTGCCAGCGCCGCCTGAGCGGCCACCCAAGCCTCGTGTCGAGCGACATCGGACTCCGTAGCCTCGCGCTCAAACGTTTTGGTGACGATATGCGTCGTCGTCGAGAGCGTTGGGTTTTCGCGCAGACCTGGCCAGGCACTGGGGATGACCACCGGCAAGACAAAGAATAGCAACAGCGAAAATAGAATCGTTCCCCACACGGCTGTCCGATTGGCCCTCCGCCAGTACATGCCAACCCAGAAGGGAGCCGCGAACAAAATTGGCAGCTCCATTGCGATTTTGAACTGCGCAAACACATCAGCATACATGATCGCGAATACCGCAGCACCGACGATAATCAAGAGTCCGGTGAGTCGTCCGACGAGCACGTATTTCTTCTCACTGGCATTGGAGTCGATATAGGCGGCATAGACGTTTCTGACAACCAAGCCGGAGGTCACAATCATGTAGGTATCTGCCGAGCTCATCATCGCCGCCAATAGGCAGGCGAGCATGAGTCCCACGAGCCCCAAGTTGAGTGGGCCGAGTATCTCGCGAGCGGCCACACCCCACACTCGATCCGGGTTCGTTGCAATTTCAGCACTGCCGGCCAACAAGGCCAACGCGATCAGCGCCGTGAGAGCCCAGCCGGCTGTACAAAGTCGCTTGAGAAAATTGCCAACGACCAAGCCGATACGGGCTTCATCTTCGGTTTTCGCGGAACCACCACCGGTGGCAATAAAGTGCGGCTGAACCACGATTCCGACCATCCCTAGCAGCGAGAGGGAAATGATGTAGTGAATGGGAAACTCACCACTGCTCGGCCCGGAGAAGAGACTGAAATGGTCGCTGGAAACGCGTTCATGCATGATCCGAAAACCATCCATCAATCCCTGCTGCCCCTCTGCTCCATACTTCTTGGCCAGCGCCCACAGACCGAAGGGAATCAGCAGAACCGACAGTAGGATAATGAACAAACCTTGAATCAAATCTGTCCAGTATGCAGCGGTTAGCCCGCCTAGCACACCATAAACAATCACAATTGCAGCGATCCCAGGGATCAAAGTGTACTTGAGTTCCAACCCAAACAATCCGTTCTCAACGCCAACCAACGGGACGGCAAAAGCGGCAATGGCGGAGAACATGGTGGACAAGTAAACCATGTAGAACACGATTGCAAAGAGAGTGTAGGCAACTCCCATGGCCCGCGATTCATAACGCTCTACAAACCAATCGCCCAGCGTCAAATGCCGCATTCGCCGATACCAGACTGCAGTAATCCAATAGATGGGCGTAACAAACAGCCACATCAAAGCTGACCACACGCCGCTCAGTCCACTGGTCCATGCAGTGCTACCGACTTGAACCGGTTCGTGAGCGCCAGTCCCGGCACCAAACGCCGCAAACGTCTGCAATATCTTGCCGAAACCTCGCCCCCCCATGAAGTAATCTTCTTGATCGCTCACGCGCCGCATGGCCCAAACGCCGATAGCAATCATCACCAGGAAATAGGCGCCGAGTACGAGATAGTCAATGAGAGTCATGGTATTGCCAGAGGAGGGCAGGGGAGGTGTCGCGGAAGACCAACTGAGATTTAGGAAGCTGGATCAGAGACAATCATACCATGTGAGACCAGGCCCATTTAGCCGATGTAATCGTCGTCCCAAGAAACATCGTAGAGCGATCCGAAGAGCGACTTGGAGTCCACCAAGGTTTTCGGCAAGCGTTCCAGAAAGTAGTGGGTTTGGACCGGAGCATTCCAAGAGACGCGGGCTGGGCCGCGCGAAAAGTGCCGGGTTAGCACCAATTCGTCTTCGGCTCGGGTGAGTGCTACGTACAGAACGCGGCGTTCCTCCTCGATTGCCTCGGCATCGTCCAGGCTGCGGGTATGCGGGTAATTGCCGGGCTGCACTCCCACCACATAGCACGCCTTGGACTCCGTTCCCTTCGCGCTGTGCACGGTGATCAGCGTGACGATATCATCGCCCTCGGAGGGACTGGCTTCGCTAGCCGACATGGGATCAAGCGTGTAGGTTTCCAGAAACGTCGCCACATCCTGATGCTTGGCAGCCAATTTCCCCAGCAGACGAAAATCCTTACTGCGCGATTCCCAATTTTCGTAGCGGGTTTCAAAGAGCGGTTCCAGATTCTGAGTCAACTGCTGGATGGCCTCACTCGGTGCTCGCTGCTGGCGAGCAACGAGATGCACTGCCTCTGCAATTTCAGTGCGTTTGCCCACCGCTTCATCCAACACGCTGGCCGCTTCGCTAGAGGATGAAGTGCTGACAATCTTGCAAACCATTTTTGCAGCGGTCACTTCGCCAATTCGAGGCCATAGCGTTAGGTAGCGCATCCAAGCCAACTCATCTCGATAATTGACGGCAACCCGCAGCACGGACAGCAAGTCACGGACATGGGCCATCTGCAGCAAGCCGATGCCACCGACAAAGCGATAGGGGATCTTGCGTTCAATCAGCAACCCTTCCACCGGTCGGGCTACGTAGGCGGAGCGGCAAAGCACCATGTGATCGTCCCACCTTGCCCCCTCGGCGTGCCTCTTCATAATGCGGCCGACAATCCACTCAGCCTCATCGTATTCATTCTCAAAATCGAGCAACTGTGGCTTATCGCCCGCTCCGCGCACCGCCCGCAGGCGTTTCTCGTATTTGAGGTCGGAGACTTCGAGCAGCCAGTTGGCCAAATCGAGGATGGGCTGAGTCGATCGATAGTTCTGCTCCAGCTTCAAGGTCTCCGAATTGGGCAGCCTCGAGTTGAAAGAGTGCACGTTCTTGAAATCGGCGCCGCGAAAGGCGTAAATACTCTGCGCATCGTCGCCCACGCAGAACAAATGCGCATACTCGGCTAGGCTCTCGAGAATCAACCACTGCAGCGGGTTGGTATCCTGCATCTCATCGACCAGCACGTGGTCAAATTGCTGAGCCACTTTGCGACGGACTTCGTCGCTATCGTGCAAGACCTTGGCAAAGCGGTGAAGGATATCGTCGTAATCGAAGTAGGATCCCGCCAACTTGCGTTCTTTGTACTTCGCAAAAATCTTCAGCACTATTTCAACGGCAGGTGGATCGAGCTCAGCAAACTTTTCCAGATACTTCCGCGGGGGCTGGTTGGTGTTGCGGGCGTAGGAGTAGAAGCTTACGAGCTGAGCGGCTTTGGCAATGGACGAGTCCTTGCCAACAATCTCTCCTCGCGCGAGCTTCATCAACTGCAACTGGTCATCACGATCCATAACCGTCAGATCGGTAAAACCGAACCAACGCTGCCGGGACCGCATGATCCTCAGGCAGAAATTGTGGAACGTGCCCGTGACAACGGTAGCCGCATCCTCTCCGGCCGCTTTGATCAAACGCCCGCGTATTTCACTGGCCGCACGCCGAGTGAAGGTGACGATCACGATGCGTTTGGGAGAAACACCGGTAGCGAGCAAGTGCCGCGCTCGGCCGATGATCGTCCGAGTTTTCCCCGTCCCAGCTCCTGCCAATACGAGCAGATTGCGCGCTTCACTCGTCAACGCCGTCTGCTGTTCTGCATTGAATTCCATTCAAGCTCAATCCCGTGGGTTGCGGCAGTTTGCCCTTGGGTGCAACGGTAAACTACAGAGCCACGCGCTGCCAGAAGACGTGCATCCGATCCCCCCGTTGGCGAACATCCTCGAGCATTACGCTAATACTGGGTGATAATTCCAAGCGCGAGGAGTCCCCCTGAACATTAATCGTAATTGTACGCGAAAAATCGACCATGTCAGGGGTTAGCCAGACGATCGTGGAGTTCCCAGGCGACGGAATCTTGCTGACGACAATACCGTTCATCGTGGGGGCGAGCAGTCGAGCCTCAAAGCCGGCTTTGGCACTGGGGTCAAATTGATAGGCATTGCCCGTGGCGGTGGGAATGATCTGCGGAGCTTCCAGCCAATAGAAAAACCGATCTCCCGAGCGCATCGTCGTAACATCAATGACTTGCGGCGTCCGCAGCCGACGGTGGCTGGACAAGACCATCCACTCACTGATCTTAGGCAATTCCGAGGAGAAGGTTTCGCGGCCACAGCCGCGGTACTCGACCACCATCGAGTCATAGAGGGGTGAAGACAGATAGCGCGTCCCCACCGTTCCCAATTGGCTGCCCGCACGCGTCCCGTCGCTATCGCCGTAAACGATGTAGGTCGCCACCGGTATCTGGTCCTTGAGGCGCCGGGACGCCTTAATATTCTCACTATACTGCACGATGTATTTGTCGGCTCCAGGGCTGATCATAATGGCCCCAGCCCACAAATCGGGATGCGAGAGAGCTAAATCCCAGGCGGCAGTAGCTCCATCGTAGTGCCCAGACACGAAGACTCGGTCGGTGTCGATCGAGAACTTTCGAAACGCATCTCGCAAGCAAGCTAACATGCGATCGTGTTCGCCTTCGGAGTACTCGTATTCGGTCTGTCGATCGAGCATCCAGTCTGGAGAAACCACGATCACGCCGTGGCGTGTGGCTTGCCCAAAGCGAACCTGAGTGTCTTGCCAATCTACCTGCTGTCCACACCACCAATCCAATTCAAATTCCGGACTCATGCCACGCCCTGTCATGGCCAGCACGCAGGGATATTTCCGATTGGGATCGTATTCCGGGGGCAGTTGCACGACATATTGCACCGGATCCCCACCAGGCCGCGGCACACTCAGGCGGTACATGCCCTCGGGATCCCCATCCTTCACCTGCGGAGGGGACTGAGGCGGTTTCATGACCTCCAAAATCTTATCTAAGAACTGCGGCTGAGCCCCTTCCTCACTCTGCAACTGACGCAAAATCTCTTCGCGTCGCGCTGGCGAGGACCCGTTGAGGTACTCGCGGACCAACTCGCGAACGCGAATCAAGGATTTGACGACAGCCAGATTATCCAACCCTTCGCCCGGACCGAGCAACCAGCCCCCCAGTGCTAAGGCGACAATATTCTCAGGAGGCAGATCGGGATCAAAACGGAGACGCTGAAAATCCGCCAAGCGAGCGGCCGATTCAAGATTAACCTCTTCCAACAGTTCGGTCACAGTCGGCGCCAAAAACGTCCGCTCCACCTCAGGCAATTCTGCCACTTTCTCCTGCAGTGCTACGGTCGCTTCGCTCACCACACGAATCTGCGCTTGCAGTGTTTGCAATTCGTCGGCCAGCTTGACCTGGGTTTCCAACGGCAGCGTATCCTTCGGAAAGATGGATAGCAGATGGCCTGCAACTTTATGTTGTCCAGCTTGCCGCCGAAGCTTGATTTCATTGAATTTCTGCTGGGAGAGAAGCTGCTCCAACTGCGTGAGTAAGTTGCGACTATCCTTCAGCTCCAGTGGAAACTTCCTAATCGCCTCCTCCATGACGTCACGCGCCTCCACATAGCGTTCCGCTTGCATGTAGAAGCGGACCATCCGCAGCCAGTCTCCCGAACTGGACATATCGAGGACTTGCATCAAAATTTCACGAAGCGTTTGGGCTGGTATGGACGAGGTGGTGCGTCGTTGGTCCCAAGCGAATTGAGTCGCGTCGGATCTCAGCACTTCGACTTTGGCAAATACGGGAGAGAGCAACGTAATGCCTTGCGTCAGACTGACCGGCCCGCGGGTGGTCATCAACTTGTATTCGCGACGTCCGTACTTACTGAACTCGCTAACGCCCAAGACGCCTAAGATCGCGGGAGCTACACCGGTGGTGGCTACTTCCATCGAAGAGGGAAATACGATTTCTTCGAAGGAGGCGATGGTAGATTCGCGGGCAGCCAACACGTTCATGGGACTGCCGTTGTAATAGGTGGCAGTAACCCCATTATCGAGGCGTTGGATCGGCATCCCCTGGACTTCACCCGCTGGAGAACCCGCTTGGAATGAATTCGTCGAGATGGAAGCGACCGCGGTCACTTGCCCAGGCCCCAGCCGCAAACCGTTGCGAAGCTCGACCGTATACTGCTGCTGAGCCAACGCTGGAGCCGAGGCCGTCCAAGAACAGAACGCAACTACCAGGAGCAGGCCCCACAGCCGACCCCCCATTGAGGTGGCAGGCGAAAGCCAGCCCTCTGAAGAGGCGCTGCGATCGTCCTCCGCGCTGCGGTCGACCGAGAATGCGGGACTAGCGTCCGCTAAAGAACTTACGAAGCGTTTCAGAGGCTGCATCCTTCGAATTGCCGGACTGGGGCCCCTTTGGAATCGGTGGCAGTTTGCCTGGTTTGGATTTTCCCTTAGCGACATCCGATTTAGTTTCTTCCTCCGCCTTGAGCTCCATGATCGTCGATTCAGGAATATCCTTGCTTTCGGCAATGTGAAACTGCCGAGTCTCGGGATCATCTTGCGAGCGTTCGATTTGATCGGCCTCTTCAAGCCAGCTACTTACACTGACTTCGTCATAGCGGCTATCGCCGGTATTTTCGGCCGTGCGCGCTGCCGCATCTTTAACGTCCTTAACTTCGGGCTTCTTGACGTTGCTAACCCCGGCCTCAATGACGGCAATAAACTCTAGCTTGCCAACACGGATATGGTCGCCGTCTTTGAGAATTTTCGCGCGAGCAGGGTCCAGCTTCTTATCGTTGACCAAAGTGCCATTGCGACTCTTCAAGTCGATCAACAAAATGCGGCCATCTTTGCGAATAATTGCGCAGTGCCGTCGGCTAATGGACTCGCTCTTGGGCCGCAGGTGGCACTCATCGCTTCGTCCAATCAAGAACTTATCGTGATTTACGGAGATGAGTTTTCCGCTGTGTCCGCCCGTTACAACCTTAAGCTGCATCTGCATATTCAAACCTCTTAGGCTCTCTAACCGTCATATTGCAATGGACATCGTCCAAATTATCCTTAGACAATTAGGGACGGCAAGCTTTTTTGGCGACACTTAGAGTTTTTGGTGAGTACGTATCTTGATTATTCATCAGGGGAGCATGCCACTGCAAGACCCAAACTTGGTGGATCGCCCTCGAAACTACGGGGAATGCCGCCAATCCGCCCCAAACACCCCCATTATGGGCATCAGACCCTGCGTTGCCAGCCCATCTCTCGAAACTTCGCCACCTTCTGAGCTAGTTGCGATAGACTCAATTCATGCGGGTCGGCTGGCTGCCACGCCCTCCCCCAATAGCGCTGCACCGCATCCAGCAAGACCTCTTCAAATGCATGCAATTGCAAATTGGGGTGTGTTACCGCCGGTCGGCCATTTTGCCCCGCGTCTGCCGGCATCGTTGAAGAGGGAGCAACCTGCATGCCGGCGCACGGTAAATCGTCCAAACCGGGCAGAGAAACGGCAAATGGACTGCGAGCTAGCAAAAGACTTCCATGCTGGAGCAAGCCACCCCGCACACGCCGCTGCGCACTCCCCATGACCTTGGCATGCTCAAGCTGCGGGTCTTGAGGGAATGAGGCACCAGCTGGGGCCTCCGCCCCGGGCATGACGACCACATCCCCATGATTGCGACGCTCAAAACACAAGAAGGAAGCGCTAGCCCGCCGCCAGCCGACGCTATCGCCAGCTACCGCACTACCCCCTGAAACACCGGGTCCTGGAACACCGGGTTTTGAGACTTCGAGTTTTGAGACTTCGGCTACCGAAACGTCGGTTTTGGGACCGTCAGCGGCTGGCGTCTTGGGTGCCGGGCGTGAACTGTCAGAATCCCATTTGCCGGCCTGCCACCCCATGCCATCCAGCCACTCGACCATCGCTTGGTGGATAAAATCGTACAGCGGCTGCGAGGCCCCCACCCCCTGACGCGCTCGATTCGAATCGGCTCCCTGCAGTAGATTGTCTGGCACGGCCAAGGAGTAGGTCCAATCGTGGTGATGTACGATGGCCCCACCACCAGTCGCTCTGCGAACCACGCGGGGCGTCGCGTCCACCGCATCCCCTGCGCGAGGGAAGTGCTGCAGAAAGTCTCCGTACTTCTGAAAATAGCCCAAGGAGACCGTCGGCTCCGCCCACTGGTAGACTCGCAGCAGAACAACCCGGTGCTCTGCCGCGTGCTCCAACATGGCTTGATCGATGGCCATATTCTCTGCGCCGCTGAGCGACGCAGTGGTTAGGTGGAAGCCGTCCATCGCATCACCGGCTGTCGAGCCGCCTTCACTTCGTCAGGTCGAACAATCGCTGTCGAACTGGGCGCGTGGTGTAGATTTTCAGCCGGTTCCGCCAAAATCGTTTCCAGCGCCACCACGAAGGCATCCATCGTTTCCTTGCTTTCCGTTTCCGTCGGCTCGATCATCATCGCTTCAGGCACGGTGAGCGGGAAGTAGACGGTGGGAGCATGAAAGCCAAAGTCGAGGAGTCGCTTGGCGATGTCCATGGCCGTCACTCCCTTCTCCTTCTTCAACCGACTGGCCGATGCCACAAACTCATGCATGCAGCGATCACCGTTCGGGATTGGGAGCACATGCTTGAGTCGAGCGAGCAAGTAGTTCGCGTTGAGCACCGCATGCTGACTCACCTCTTTCATTCCACGGGCACCATAGGCTCGAATGTAGCAGTAGGCTCGGACCAACACGCCGATATTTCCATTAAAGCTTCGCACGCGGCCAATGGATCGCGGATGATCGCTTTCCAGCGAGTATGTCTGGCCATGCTTGGCGACTCGCGGGACTGGCAAATAGGGCTCCAAAAAGTCGCGTACACAGATCGGTCCGGCACCGGGGCCACCACCACCATGCGGCCCGCTAAAGGTCTTGTGGGGATTGTAGTGCATCATATCCGCACCAAAATCACCCGGACGTGAGATCCCTAGAATGGCGTTCATATTGGCACCATCCAAATAGATCAGCCCCCCGACCTCATGGACCAAGGTGGTAATCTCATGGATCTGCTTCTCGAACAACCCCAGGGTGCTTGGGTTGGTAATCATGAACACCGCTGTCTGATCATCGGCCTTGCTCCGTAGATCCTCCATGTCGACCGAACCATCGGGGCGCGAACGAATGGTCACGGCTTGAAATCCAACCATGGTGGCACTAGCCGGATTCGTACCGTGGGCACTATCAGGCACGAGGACTTTCGTGCGTGCCTCCCCACGATCGCGAAAATAGGCAGCCGCAGCCATCAACGCCGTTAGCTCGCCGTGCGCTCCTGCGGCAGGCTGCAGCGAGACGGCGGGCAAGCCAGAAATCTCGGCGAAATAGGTTTGCACCTCGTACAACAGCTCCAACATGCCTTGCACGGTATCATCGGGTTGCAAGGGGTGCAAATCGACGATTCCTGGCAAGCTGGCCAGGCGTTCATTCCGCTTGGGATTGTACTTCATTGTACAAGAGCCCAGGGGGTAGAAATGGGTATCGACCGACATGTTCAACGTCGAGAGATTGGTAAAGTGCCGCACGACATCCCCCTCGCCCAATTCGGGAAGCCCTAGTGGCTCGCTTCTCAACGAAACGCGGGGATAAAGGCTGGCTAGATCCGGAGCGGGCACGTCGCACTCTGGCAAACGATTGGCGCGACGCCCTGGTTTGCCAAGTTCGAACAACAGTTGAGTGGCTTGAGTATTACGCATGGGCGACCTCCGTCGGGTGACTGGAACTGACGAGTAGCTGCAGCAACTGATCCAGTTCTGCGCGGGTTCTTTTTTCGGTAACGGCGATCATGAAACAATCGGCAAATTCGGGATACCATCTACCGAGATCCAGCCCAGCCAGCATGCCATGTTGCTGGCAATGAGCCAATACGCCGGGCACATCCTGCTGGCGATCACGCACGACGATTTCTCGCCAACTGGATCCATGGAAACGAACTTCGAATCGCTCATTCCCAGCCAACTGCGTTTCCAAATAATGCATCTTCCAAGCACACTGCTCAGCGGTTTCACGCAGCCCCTGGGGCCCCTGGAGCGCCAGATAGATCGCGGCCCGCAGCGCAAACAGCCCTTGATTGGTACAGATGTTACTGGTGGCCCGGTCACGGCGGATGTGCTGTTCACGCGTTTGAAGAGTCAGCACCCAACATCGCTGCCCCTGCCGATCTTCGGTCTGACCAGCGATACGACCTGGCATGCGCCGCACAAAGGCTTCACGACAGGCCATGATCCCAAGGTAGGGTCCGCCGAACTGAAGGGGATTCCCCAGTGCCTGTCCCTCCCCAACCACAATGTCGGCTCCCCACTGCGCTGGACTTGCAAACATGCCTAGTGAAATCATGTCACAAACCGCCACGACGACGGCGCCCGAGGCCTTGGCCGCTTCCGCGTGAGGCGTCAAGTCCTCGATGACACCAAAGAAGTTCGGTTGGCTCAACACCACACAGCCCACCGACTCATCGAGCGACTCCTGCCACTCGGCTAAAGGCACGTTCCCGTCAGGACAATCGACAGTCACTAGTTCGAAACGCGTCCACTGCAAATAGGTCTCCAAAACCTGGCGGTACTCTGGATGCAGGCTACTGGCAACCACCACGCGCGAGCACTTGGGGCGACTGGCCATCGCCAGCAAGACCGCTTCGATCGTGGCACTTGCCCCGTCATAGAGACTGGCATTGGAGACATCCATGCCGGTCAATTGGCAAATCAATGTTTCGTATTCGAACATGACCTGCAAATTGCCCTGGCTGACCTCCGGTTGGTAGGGGGTATAGGAAGTGTAAAATTCCCCACGGCTTGCAAGGGCATCGACGACAGCGGGAATGAAGTGATCGTAGGCGCCGCCACCTAGAAAGCAGACAGCCTGACCAACCCCTTGATTGCGGCTCGCCAACTGCTCCATGCGACGAGTGAGTTCAATCTCGGAAAGCGCGGCGGGAATCTTGAGCTCGCCCTCGAACCGGGCTTCCGGCGGAATGCAATCGAAGAGCGAGTCGATACTCGATGCTCCAATCACCGACAGCATCTCGTGCACATCTTCGGATGTGTTGAACAAATAGGCCATGTAGGGACTCCCATTGACTCATTCCAACTCAGCCCCGGTCCAACACCCGGACTATCGCTGAAGAGCGAAACTAATCGATTAAATTTCAAAAGAACAACTCATATTTCGGGTGCCAGACACTGCTTAGCACCGCGAACTTCCCCGACTCCACCCGCCACGCGAGCAAGTCGGGCGTGGTCTCAGCTACCGTTCCAACTCAGACGTTCAACATTGGCACTGTCGTGCGTTGCTGAATTGAGGAGCTTTTCAATCCCAAGGCTGAAACAGGCATTCCGAAATGCGCCGCCCGGTACACTCCGGAATCAAAGTGGCGGCGAGCTGCACCTCAACGAACCGGCGGCTAACGCAGTTCAGCTCCCGACGCCCCGGGAAACGCCTCTTTTTTCACTAGACACTTTCGTGTCCCACGACGCCAGGCTGGACGAGTCCTACGACTCGCCGCACTGCTTCTGGTAGGCCTCGCGATCCAACAACCCGTCCAACGATGCTCCGTCCGCCAACTTGACCTTGATAATCCAGCCCTCGCCGAAGGGATCTGCCGCGAGCTGGTCAAGCTTGTCAACCAACTCGCTATGCACGGCCACGACTTCACCACTCACCGGACTGTACAGCGGGCTCACGGCCTTGACCGATTCCACCTCGCCAAACTCCTCACCGGCCTGAACGGATGCCCCAACTTCAGGCAATGCCATGTAGACCAAGTCGGTAAGTTGCTCGAGCGCGAAATCTGAAATACCAATGACCGCGACGTCACTACCATCCTCAGTAGACATCCCAACCCACTCGTGCGAGGCGTTGTATTTAAGTTCTTGTGGATTCATACGAGGTCACTCCGCGTAAATATTTGTGGAAGGAGAGATTAAATTTAAATCAAAACGAAATGGGAAAACGCACTGCATAGCCCACTACTTGGAACGGCGATAGAAGGGCAGGGGGACCACTTCAGCGTCGGCCTTGGCTCCACGAATATCGACCTCTACCGATGTCCCAGGTACCGCCAATTCGTTGCGCAAGTATCCCATGGCAATCGGGCACTGCAGGGTGGGTGAATAGGTACCGCTGGTGACCTCCCCGACCTTACGGCCGTCACCATCGAGCAAGCTAGCCCCCTCACGCGCCGAGCGCCGCCCCACCAATTTCAGGCCTACTCGCATGCTGGCATGGGAGGCTGCCTTGCTGCGTTCCAAAGCCTCGCGACCGAGGAAATCACGATCTTTTAGATTGACGGCAAACCCCAACCCCGCGGAATAGGGATCAATCTCCTCGCTCAGTTCGTGTCCGTAGAGCGGCATGCCAGCTTCGAGTCTCAGGGTGTCGCGTGCGCCTAGACCGACCGGCAAAATGCCGTGCTCGCGTCCAGCCAACAAGACGTTTTCCCACACTCGGGGTGCATCTTCAGCTTTGAGGGTCAATTCAAAACCATCTTCACCCGTATACCCCGTCCGGCTCACCACACACGGCTTCTGCATTTGGTCGCACAAGGTCGTCTTGTAGTATCCCAGTTGCAGCACTTTGTCGGGAAAGAGCCGGCCCAGGATCTCTTGGACGCGTGGCCCTTGAACCGCGATCATCGCCGTAGCATCACTTACGTCATGAAACATTACGTCGGGATAGTCGGCGACATGCGGGGCGATCCATTGCAAGATCTTGGCTCGGTTCCCAGCGTTGACGACTAAGAGAAAGAACATGTGACCGCTGTTGTTTTCCAGCTTGGAAACTAGCACGTCGTCCAGAATCCCCCCCTGCTCGTTGCACATCATCGAATAGCGCACATCGCCAGGGACCATGTCGGAAACGCGCCGCGTTAGCAAGTGGTCGAGGAGTTCGGCCGCACGATCGCCTTCGAACCGCAGGCGGCCCATGTGGGAGATGTCGAACACACCGGCGGCCGTTCGAGTTGCCTGATGTTCAGCCACAATGGAAGAATATTGGATCGGCATCTGATAGTTGGCGAATTCTGCCATCCTTGCGCCTTGGGCTACATGCCACGCCGTAAGCGCCGTTTCTTTCACTGTCTCTGATCGGTCTGCGGTGGACATCGGCCAGTACCTTTCGGTCGTTGCTGCGGGGGCAGGATTGCGAGGCTGGATTGACTCTTAATGGTACCGGAGACTCCATTCGGTAAAATGACAGCCCCAGACATCACAGCCCCCCAGAATACAGTCATTCCAGGTACCCGCTCGAGTACAAAAATCGCCAATTTGCCAAGGAACAACGCGCCAATCCCCACTCAACTGCACTTCGCGGAGGCAGGCCAACTGGCACGTGGACGCAATTGTACTCAGCATCGCAAGTACGTGTAGCCTAGGGGCTTCTAGAAAAATGGTGCCACCAACGCGAGCAAATTGCACTTCCGGAAACGGCCGCTTAGCGTCGGCAGCGTGCAACGGCGTGGCGAGCCAAGGAATCGGCACCACAGGAGGTTGAAACTGCATCCCGCACCGCGAACAAGACGGCAAAACCTCCCCCTACCGGTCAATTCCGGGGGCAAAATGCGCGTAGCGGCTGAAGGCAGCTCAGGCGTGATTGCCGGTTCAGTCTCGGCAGTCAGATTCCATACGCGCACCCCAGTCGGCGGGTGGGCCAGCCACAAGCTGTCAAGTTGGAGAAGCCGGGGCGACTTTTCCGGCGTAGAGCAGGGGAGGCATACCGCAATCGTGAGCTGTGTGGTTGCGCTACAAGCTTTGCGTGCTGGACTCAAACTTGTACACTGCATATTGCCTGACAACCGATACAGCGGTACTAGTACTGTGCCACAACCTAGTTTTTTCGGGTTCGACGAAATCAGTCGCAGCGCGCGCTCTACCGGTTCTTACCGGAGCCAGCGTCTTTCGGCTGATATCACGGGACATCCGATATTTTGGGCGCGGCGTAGGACTAGAAAAGCGACGAATGCTCCGCATCGAACTCGGCAATGACATCATGACGATATTGCTCTCGTGATGTTGAAAATCTCTAGCCCAGATACTTTAGGAAGCCATGGCAGTTAATACGTACCCTTCAACGCACCATTCCCTGCTGGTTCATAGCTTGCTCAGCCTACTCGGGTGCTGGGTTTCCCTGGGATCGATGGGCAGCCTCAGGGCTCAAGATTCCGATCAAGCAGCCGCCGGGCAGGCCTCCAACCGCCGCGCAATCGCTTATTACTCCGACGCGGCCTCGTTCCAGAATAGTGGAGCCCATAAGCTGGCCATCGAGGAATGGCATAAATTGTTGAAGGAGTTTCCGGACGACCCCTTGGCGAGCAAGGCGTGGCACTACCTAGGTGTCTGCGCCATCCAACTAACTCCGCCCAATTATCCCGAAGCGATCGATGCGTTCACACGCGCCCTTCAAGACAAGAAGCTCGAGATACGCGAAGAATCGCTCATCAATCTCAGTTGGTGTCAGTTCACCCAAGCGCGTCAGGCCCCGGCCGGTTCGCCAGCCCAGCGCGCTGGATTAGAGGCAGCTCGAGACAGCCTGACGACTTTCCTCAGAAGCTACGGTGAGGGGAGCCATCTGGACCAAGCTCAATTTTACCTCGGCGAAATCGAGTATTCGCTGGGGAACACTCAGAATGCCATCAAACATTACAACGCGTTATTGGACAACAAAGCCTTGACCCAGTCGAGCTTGCGGCCGGAAGCTCGCTACGCGGTTGCCGTGGCGTATGAAGAGCAAGAATTGCTGAATCAAGCGCAAAAGAATTACCAGCAGTTTGCCACAGAGCACGCCGACCACCGGCTTGTGGGAGAGGTGCGAGTGCGGCTGGCGGATTTGTTACTGCGAGATGGAAAGTCGGCGGAGGCAGAGGAGCTACTCTCCCAGATCAACACCGCGCCCGGACAATCGAAGATGGCCGACTACGCCTTGCTGCGGATGGGCTACGCCGTCGGTCAACAAGGCGACACCGAAAAAGCGGCCGGATACTACTCCCAACTGCTCAAGCAATTTCCCGAATCAAAACATGCCGCCACCGCAGCGCTCTCGCTGGGGCAAATACTGTTTCAGAAGGGTCAATTGGAGCAGGCGCAAGAGCAATTCCGGTCGATCCTGGCAGCCCAAGACAACCAATCGGCCGAGGCGGCACACTGGTTAGCCACCACTCTGCTCAAGCAAGGCGAGCCTCAGCAGGCGGTCACCATGATCGAGGAAAGCTTGAAGTGGGCCACTGCGACCCCGAGTGCGACAAGCTTGAAAATGGACTTGGCCGATGCCCTCTATGCCCAGCCCGACCAGTTGGAAAAAGCTCAGGAGACTTACGAGTCGATTGCCATCGATTCCCCCAAGGACCCGCTGGCCCCCCGAGCGACCTACAATGCGGCCTTTGCAGCCCTGCAGCGTGGCCTGCACGCAGATGCTCGCCGCCTAGCCGAATCGTTCCTGGGCAAATACCCTCAAGATCCACTCCGCAACGACGTGGCCTACATCGCTGCAGAAGCGCTACTGCAGCAGGGCGAACATGCCGCTGCCGCCCAAGCCTATGCGAAATTGCGCGAAGCCGACCCCGAGAATCCAACCTATCAACTCTGGACGCTACGGCTCGGCATGGCCTACTACCTCGATGGAGAATACCCATCCGCTATCGAATTGCTCAAATCCGATATGACAACGTTCGAAACTCCTGCGCAAAATGCGGAAGCTCAGTTTATCGTGGGCGCAAGTCTGCTGTACCAGGAGGAGTTTCCGGCTGCCATTGAGCAGCTGACGGCCAGCCACCAGACCGACGACGCCTGGGTCTCGGCGGATGAAGTCTTACTCCTGCTGGCGGAAGCCCACCAGAGGAACAAGGACGATGCGGCTGCCAAGCAAACGCTCCAATCACTGCTCAAGAAATACCCCAATTCGCGACTCAAGTCGCAAGTAGACTACAAGCTCGCTCAGCTCTCAGCCGCCATGAGCCACTTCGAGGAAGCCATCGAGGGCTATCGTCGAATCGTCCAAGACCCTCAGGCTCCCCAGTACCATAACTTTGCCAGCTATGGCATCGTGTGGTGCCTCATGCAACAGGACAACTACCAGGCGGCCCTGGATGCCTTAACTCCGCTGTTGGAGAAACGCCTGACCGATTCGATTGGCAGCGAAGCTCGCTTGGCCCACGGAGTTTGCTTAAGGAAAGTGGGTGAGACCGAAGATGCCATCGCCGCCCTACAAGAATACATCGAAAGTCAACCCTCGGCAAAATCGCTGAGCAATGCGCGCTATGAATTGGGCTTGGCCTACACCGAGCTGAGGCAGTGGGACGCGGCAACCACCCAGTTTGAAGCGATCTTGGCGGAGACACCTGATTATCCAGCCATGGATAAAGTGCTCTACGAGTTGGGCTGGAACTATCAGGACAAAGGGGAGGCGGCCACTGGAGCGAAGTACTTCAATCGCTTGGTCCAAGACTTCCCTCAAAGCTCTTTTGTTGGCGACGCCACCTACATGCTCGCACAGCAACAATACGACTCGGCGGACTACGCCAACTCGGCGCAGACCTACCAAGCAGTGCTGAGCTCAACCCAAGATCCAACACTCATCGAAAAAGCGACTTACAAACTCGGTTGGTCACACTTCCAGCAGGAACGATTTCCCCAGGCAGCTAGTTCTTTCCAATCTCAAGTCGAACAAGCCCCGAACGGGCCCCTGGCAGTGGATGCTCTGTTCATGAGGGCAGAATGCGATTTCAAGCAAGAGCAATTTGATGCCGCCGCCAAGGGCTATCAGGCGGCTCGAGAGAAATTGGAAGCCTCCACCAACACCGCAGCCTCCGCGCAGGTACGCACCCTGATCTATCTCCATGCCGCCCAGTGCTTCCGAGAACTCAAGGAGTGGGAGCAATGCGAAACATGGTTAAAAATCGTGCTGGAACAGCATGCCGAAAGCCCATACATGCCAACCGCCCTATACGAGATGGGGTACTGCAAGCAAAATCAAGGGCAAGTCGAAGAGGCGCTCAAGTACTACGCAGAAGTGGCCAACAACTATCGCGACGAATTGGCCGCTCGCTCACGCTTCATGATGGGAGAAGTCTACTTTTCCCAGCGTGATTTCGTAAAAGCCATCCCAGAATTCCAACGCGTGATGTTTGGCTTTGGTGGGGAAAGGGCTCCTGAGGACATCAAGAACTGGCAAGCCAAAAGTGCTTTCGAAGCGGCTCGCTGTAGTGAGGTCCTCCTAGAGAGTCTCAAGGGCAATGGACGCCAAAAGATCATCCAGACAGCCCAAGAGTTCTACAACTTTATCGTTGAGAAACATGCCCAGCACGACCTGGCTGCCAAGGCTCAGACGCGTCTAGGTGATCTCAAGAAGTTACGCTAACAACGGTTTGGGCCGCAGCCCGCAGAAATGAACGCCACTGCATTTTGCGACCACCCGCCGCAGTGCTACCGCTCCGGCAGAAGAAGCTTTCGGAACCTAGCTACCACACACTACTAACCTTCAGGCAACTCGATGGAAGATGGTGCACATCGTGTCCCGCAACTTGAACCGCCAACCGCTGGCTGTACCACTTCGCGCAACATGGGTGACCGCCTCATGACCGCTCGCTATTCCCACGGGGCGCCCGGCAGCTACCGATTCCGATTGTGTATCCCTGCATTGTGCATCTTGGCCTTCAGTCTAGGGCTGGAGACCACGCCGGCTCGAGGGCAAGCGCCGGCAATCCCCAATCCGGTCCGTCCAGGCCTCACCGCGCAGACCACAGAAAATTCCGCAACGGCAACAACCGGCGCGGCGACCAATCCAGCCACCGGTATTTCCCAACAGGAACTGCAACAGTTGGCTGCTGAGGCAGCCGAAAACCGGGCGAACTCAACGGCCCCGACCGCGGGCCTGCAAAGCAGCCTTAACTTTCTCGCCTTGCTAGTCGAAGGGGGCGTGCTCATGATCCCCATTGCCATCATGAGCCTCTTGGTCGTAGCGGTAGCCCTAGAACGCTTCTTCGCGCTGCGACGTGGACGCCTCTTTCCCGCAGGGCTCCGGCGTGAGCTGCGCCGCGCGACCGCCGCCAGCGTCACCGAAGAATTTTCACCACCGCTCTTGTTTCAAGCCAGCGAACGGTATCCGTCGGTCGCTGGTCGAATCCTCCAAGACGTCCTGTTGAAACTCGGTCGCCCCATTCCAGAAGCTGAGATGACGATCAACGAGAGCACGCAGCGCGAAGCGGATGCGATGTACAATAACGTCCGCTGGCTAACCCTGGCGGCCGCGGTCACCCCGCTCATCGGCCTCTTGGGAACCGTGTGGGGCATGATCATCGCCTTTTACAATACAACTCAGCTTGGCTCGGGCATGAATAAAGCGGAGTTTCTGGCTGAAGGCATTTATGTTGCGTTGGTGACCACCCTGGGTGGTTTGGCCGTTGCGATTCCCGCCGCCATCTTTGCACACTACTTCGAAGGACGCATCACGAAAACGTTGGCAAAGATAGATGCCGAAATACGGCGGTTGATGCCAGCCATCGAAGCCCTTGAAGGAAAGTCGCGTTACGTCATGAGCCCAGCCGGGTTGGTGGAGCGAAAACTATCGAAGGCGCCACCACCACCTCCAGCCACTTCGCCTAAATAGTAACCCGCCACGTGACAGATTGTTGATTGAATCGATTTTCGCGTACGAACTACAACCAGCCGCAAGGCGCGACCCCACGGTTAGCAATGGAGAATCTGACCGCAGCTCGGTGCGACGGATCCCAACAACCAGCCGACGAGCAAGGCACAAGTGACTGCACCCCGAGGGGGCGCCGCACACCTGAAAGTTGACCAATGGCAGCACAGATAAAACGCGGACAAGTACTGAGTGCGCTGAGCATGACGCCTCTCATCGATGTCGTGTTCTTGTTGCTCATTTTCTTCCTAGTGGCGTCGCGTCTCAACCAAGAAGACCGCGAACTCGATGTGCCGCTGCCTAGTGCGGCCAATGCGATGCCCATGACGGTTGAACCCCAAGAGCTGATCGTGAATATCGACCAAAGAGGCTCGCTCTACGTCAACGGTGAATACATGCAATCCGAACAGTTCGAGCAACTGTTGCGAAAATCGGTCCTTGACAATCCACTCGGGCAATCCGTAATGATTCGCGCCGATCGATCCGTACCACTCCAAACTCCCGTCAGTGTTATGGACATCTGCCTCAAATGTGGGGCAGCGTACTCCCTTTCCATCGCCGATGACGAATCCTAGCGCCATGACCGATCATCGCAGATACTCCGATCTAGCCGGCATCTCTTCAGCAGACGAAGATGCGGAGTTGACGTCTTTTTGGCCAGTCAACCTGGCGTTGGGCTTTCTGGGCGCTGCAGTCATTGGACTCGGCTTCTACCTGCTGGACCAAGAAGACCCCAACCCCCTGCGCAATCCATGGCTGTACGCGATTGCCATTCCCGTGGCCCTCGTCGCTTGCTCCCTGTTGCTCAATAACCTAGTGAGCCGGGTTGTTGAAAAGTCGATGCAACTGGCATTTCTGCTGAGCATGTTGATCCACCTGTTGTTATTGGTCTACGCGGTCAACATTGTGATATTCTCACGCATGTGGCCCGATGCGTTTGAAGCCTTCTCCATTCAACGGCAACAGCTCGAACGGCAAACGCTGCTGGCCAATCAATACCATCGCGTTAACACGAAATCGACTGCAGGTCACAAGCCTGATTACCTGCAGCACGTCGCCACCGAGCACCAGCCCACCGAGATAGAACTGGCGGAATCGCCAGCCCTGCAACTCACCCGCTCAGCCCAAGCCAATTTAGTCAGTCCGGCCCCGCGTGTGGAACGAACGGCCAACGCGCATTTGATCGAGCGATTGGAATCGAACAACTCGGTAGCCGCTTCCGCCGAGCAACTTGCCTCACTTTCACGGAGCACGATGGAAACGCTTCCGCGAACGCCAACGACCGCCCCCTCGCCGCCACCGCTGCCGTTTGAGTCCACGCAGCTTCCCTCGTTAGCTCCCAGTGAGCCCAGCTCTCGCTCCCAGAGGCAACGCTCTGATATCCCGAACCCAATCGCCAGGGTCCCGGCGAGTTCCAGCGTCGAACCAGTGTCTCCGCCACTCCAGTCGGCCGTACTACTGCGAGCCGAACCCGATGCCCCCTCGGCAACGAGCCAGCCTATCACTGCTCTACCGCGCACCGAACGGGCACCGCCCAACACACCTCTTGCACGTCCCTCAATCGACAGCCCCGAACTGGTGGTTGACTCCAATACGAACAATCCGAGCATCGCCCCCTCTCCGGCTGCCACCAACCGCAATTCGGCCTCGAGGCAGCGCAATACGCCACTTCCTCTAGCCGCTCCCACGGTCTCAACACTCCCAGCACGTTCGCTGTCGAACGTGCAACTGGAGCGACAGGAAGCTTCCACCGCCTTAACTTCCCCACTGCCAAGCTCGGGTACGGAGGCTCAGAGAATCGCGAGGGATACCGCTGGAGGTCAGAGTGGACTTCCCTCTGCAGCATCTCAACCGGTGTATGGTGCGGAGACCTTGGCCGCCCAGGCGAAGAACTCTCCAGCCAACAGCGTTGCCCCCGCCGAGACGCGGCCCAATCGAGTTGCCGATCGACGCCCCGCAGCATCGCAACTGCCGAGCCTCGACCTTCCACAAAGTCCTAGATGGACAGGCACTCCTAGCCTGTCCACGAATAGTACCGGCAGCGCTCAACATCGCATCGAGCGCAATCGCGACGACTTAGGCGCCGCTGCTCGCGATGATTTTGCCGGACTGCAAGGAGCGGGTCGACCGATCGAGCGTGCCACGGTCGGGCTACCAGGCGATGCTGGCCCGACAATTTCGTCCGAAATTGCCGAGATCGTAGCCGGGGCATCTCCCACTCAACCTTCCACCTCAGAGCCGCCCTCCGACGAGCTGGCGGCTGACGCGGTGGCTGGTGCACAACTCCAACGCAAGTCGGACTCTGGCCAGACAGGTCTCTCGCCCCTGAACGATTTCGGACCTAGCCATGCTGAAGCGGACAACACGGCTGCAGTGGACGGGCTAGAGAGTTATGCCACACAAATGCAGCGTCAGGAATTGGCCCCCGCTGCCCCCTCAGCGGCCGACCCGTCTTTGAACGTGGCCAGTAACGGCCCGACTCGAACCGAGCTCGACAATGCGTTGGCTCCCGCTCAAGCAGCAATTGCGATCCCTGAACTCACCGGTGACGACCGCGACTCAACGGCTGCTTCGCTGGCCCCCTTGTCGGGAAGTCCGCTTGAATCAATTTCTCGCGATCGCCGATGGGCCGATGAACCGACAACGGCGATGCTGCTCGAGATTGACGCCAACCTGGGAGCCGGCGGCGTCGCACCACAACTGGATCAAACGGGACCAGTACTTGCCCGTCGTAGCGAACGGCGCGATCCATTGGCCCTGCCGCAGATTGACGCCCAACGTTTTGCTAGGCAGGACGTGGGCGGACCGCTGGCTGCAGGACAGCAAGCCTCCGTGCCCAAGCCAGCGTTCCAGCAGCGGATTGAACGCTTGCGGGACCGCGATCCCCAAGATCCATCCACCGCGGCGCCGGAAACAGAGTTGGCCATCGAACGCGGCCTGACGTTTCTCTCCAAATTCCAACGCCCGAACGGTTCGTGGCGTCTTCAAGACTTTGACACCACGGTGCTGATCCGAAGCGATACCGCGGCCACCGGCTTGGCTCTGCTTGCATTCCAAGGAGCGGGGTACACGCATCGTCAATTCAAATACGCCGACCAGGTCGACCTCGCACTCAAATTTTTGATCGAGAACCAGCGGCCCTCGGGGGACCTTTACATCCCCCAAGACCCAGCATCCGACCAAAATGCTTGGCTCTACTCGCACGGCATCGCGACACTAGCTCTCTGCGAGGCCTATGGAATGACGCAAGATCCAGAACTCAAGGTGGCCGCCCAGCAAGCCCTTAATTTCATGGTGGCCAGTCAAGACCCGAAACAGGGAGGCTGGAGGTATCGCCCGCAGTTTGGCGCCGACACCAGCGTTAGTGGTTGGTTCATGATGGCTTTCAAAAGCGGACAGCTGGCCGGATTGGAAGTCCCCTCAGAAACCTTCGACCGCATCGAAAACTACTTAGATGCCAGCCAACAATCCCCGCAGGTGCCTTACCTGTACCGGTACAATCCCTACGCAGCCGATACTCCACAACAGCGACACGGCCTACAGCCAACGGCGGTGATGACGAGCGTCGGGCTCCTGATGCGACTCTATTTCGATTGGAATCGCAATCAGCCCCGCATGTTGGCTGGAGCCGACCACCTCCTCGACCACTTACCCAACAACGGCACCGCCATCCGTTCTCAGCGCGATACCTACTACTGGTACTACGCAACCCAAGTCATGTTCCACATGCAAGGCGCGCATTGGAAACGGTGGCACGATGAACTCTACCCTCTATTGATCAACCACCAGGTTGCGCAGGGCGAATTCGAGGGGAGCTGGGATCCCCTCTCTCCCACCCCTGATCTGTGGGCAAACTACGGCGGCCGGCTCTACGTCACCACTCTGAATCTGCTGTCGCTCGAAGTCAGCTATCGGCACTTGCCGCTCTACGACGCCACGGCTAAGTAATTTCCGTGCCTGGGATGCAGCGGGGAACAGGCAAGCCACACTTACAGGCCAAGCATGCCAACGTACCAGGCGTCGTTGTAGTCGGCGGTGTGGGGCTCGGCGGAGTGGGCTTTAGCTTGAAACTCTCCGAGCACGAGCACGAGCACGAGCACGAGCACGAGCACGAGTAGGAGTAGGAGTAGGAGTAGGAGTAGGAGTAGGAGTAGGAGTAGGAGCACGAGTAGGAGTGTTGCTTGCTGCCCCCCTTGAGCTCTCGACCGGATGACGGCGGATCGCGTCCTGCGGTTGCGAGAGAATTGCGGCAAGCTGATTGCAGAAGAGCTACGCTGGCTGGGGGCCTGCCAGACCTGCGTAGCCAAGGCTGCCTTAGCGCTGGCAGGTGGGGCAATAGAACGTTGACCGCTGAGCTTGGACGATGCGGACAATCTTGGAACGCTGGCACTGGGGACACAACTCCCCAGCTCGATCGTAAACGCGATGCATGTTTTGGTAGCTACCGGGATCGTTGAGTGCATTTCGGTAGGTGCCGTCTGACAGAGTCGATCCCTCGTGCTCGATAGCGGTTAGCAGGATTTCGAGCATGGCGGCATGCAAGGCAGCAGTCTTTTTCGAGCTCAGGCTGCTACAGACTCGCGCGGGATGAATACGAGCTTGATGCAACATTTCCGATGCATACAAGTTCCCAACGCCTGCCAACAGCTTTTGATCCAGTAGGGCGACTTTGATTGCCCGCGATGTACTCGACAGTCGCTGTCGGAATTCGGCCAGAGTGATGGCCAGCGCATCGGGCCCCAAGCGTCCCTGGACGATTCGCTGGTGCAGCTCCTCCTCCAGCAGCATCTCGACCGTTCCCAGCCCACGTCGATCCCAAAACAACATCCTCAGGCGTGGCTGCCCCTTAAAATCAATCTGCAACCGCACATGCTCGTGGGAAGGCGGCAGCTCTAGCGACACCAATCCGGTCATCTTCGGCTGCAGAACCAGCACATGGGGACTTATGTGCAATACGACCCGTTTTCCAAGTCGAGAAATTTGATCGATCGCCCCTCCTACCAACTGTTGCTGAATCGTTCCGATGGCTGGCTGAATCACGATGGGTCGATAGCGGCAGGCTGGAAGCGTGACATCTGCGATGCGACGTCCCAGGAGCGGACGCAGACCGCGGCACATGGTTTCAACTTCTGGCAACTCAGGCATGGTCAGCGTTTCTTAGACCGCGTCCGCCGCGTGGCGCGTGAACCGCGTTTGGGTGGAGGGCTAGAAGCTTGGTTTTTCGGCAGGGAATCGGGCTCGGTCCTAGCTTCCTCACCAGAGGCGCCTGCTTGGGAAGCGTCGCTCGCGGGAGCCGTTGCAGTAGGCGGGGACTCTGCGGCAACAGATTCTGCAGACGCAGATTTCGAGACGACGGCCTCCTCACTCACCCCCTCGGTGCTGAAGACGACGCGTTGCCCCTCGAAGTGCATCAGCTCGCGTTGCAAAATGCTGAGCAGTGTCTGCAGCATGGCCACTACCATCGGGCCCACCACAATCCCGATGGGCCCGAGTGTCTGCACACCTCCCAAGACGCTGAGCAGTGCCAAGAGAGGATGCAACTGGGATTGTCCGTGTAGCACAACCGCCTTAACGATATTATCGACCGTCCCCACCACGGCCACGCCCCACACAGCCAACAGGGAGGCAGCCCAAATCCGCCCTTCATAGAGCCCCAGATACAAGCAGACGGGTACCCAGACGACAGCGGGCCCAACAAAGGGAACCATTGCAAATATAGTGGTCAGCATGACCAGTAAGACCAAGACATCCATGCTCGCAAAATAGTACCCAACGCCAGCGGTAACCCCTTGCACCAGGGCGGACAGCACGGTGGCCAGCACGACTGCGCGACTGATGCGATCAAATTCAAGCAACAGCTCTTCTTCGTAGCTGTCATCCAACGGACTCAAACGCATCACCGATTTAATCATCGATGGACCGTCGTAGAGGAAGAAAAACGTGGCGACGATGAGAATGATGCTGCCCAAGATCAACTTGACCATAAAGGCACCGGTTGCCCCGGTGATCGACAATAAGCGAGGGCGAACATAGTTCACCATCGTTTCGGTCATTCCCCTGACACTTTCTGCCGTTGGATTGGCGTATTCTTTAGCCAACGAGCGGATGGTTCCTCCCAAAAGCTCCGTCTTCAATTTGCCGAATTGAGAACGTAGTTGCACGGCCGCTTTGGAGGCGACGAAATCATCCTCATCGGGCTGGCCAATCGCCTCGGCCTGCTCCAACAACTCCGTAATTTGGGCATCCCAATCCGCCCCGGACTGCACATGTATCCGCTCTTGGAGTCGCGTCAACGCCTGCTTCACGCGACGCCCACTGTCTTGAAGTGCCTTGTTATCGCCCGAGACGTAGGGTGCATTGGTATTGTCGATCACTTTATCGATCTCAACCCCAACCTCCTCCAGTGCATCCTCATAGCTGGGCATTTGCAGACCGAGCGAGTCGCGAATCGTTTCGATGCGGAGGCGAATCACGGAGGGATTATTGTTGTCCTTGATCAACCTCAGCCCTTGCACGGCGGCCATGCTGACAACGACGCCCACCGGTATCATGAGCGTCAGCATGATGAGCAACGTGGTTGCCACGGCTGCCAAGCGATCCCGATGCCCCGTTTTTTCGAGCACCCAACGATGCAAAGGGCGAAAGACAACGACCAGAACGGCGGCCAGAAAGACGGGAACGAAGAATCCAATCAGCACTTTGTAGAACAGGAGTCCAATCGCGACAATACTCGCGATCAACACCGCAAACGAAATCAAACGTGACATGGAAGTCCAGCAAGACCGAGAAGCGTAATTTTGAAAAGAGCCAGTCGGCGCGACGGCCAAAGCCCCCCTAGCAGCAAATCGACTCCCGGGCTGAGTCGAGCCGAAACAAGTGTACTAAGAGATGTCTTGGAACGCCGGGAGGGCAACTGGTGAGAAGGGCTGATTTGTGCGAAAATCTGGGCGCTCTCCACTTTACAATGGCGTAAGAAAAGAAACGGCCCCTGGCATTGACCCCCAAACGCAGGATCTCCTCCACCGTAAAACTGGCTCTCAAGTGCGTCGTGCTCAGTCTCGTCGCTTGGGGGATCTACCACAGCGTGCGCAATTCCACCCATCAACTCCAAACGCAGCGTACGGAATTGCGTCAACAGGCTAACCAACTCCGCGAACAGGCTGAGGTCCAACAATCCACACTGTCGCCAGCCCAACAACAGGCGTTGCTACAGCAAGCAGAGGTTTTGGAAACGAATGCCGACAACTTTTGGAAGGCCAGTCCAGGAGGGCTTGTGCTGGCAGGAGTGCTGTACGCGCTAGGCATGCTGCCAGCCAGCCTTTACTGGCGACAATGCCTCCTAGCCCTAGGTCAGACCCCCGACTTGCTGACAACGATTTGGGCATACTTTTATGGCAACCTGGGCAAGTATTTTCCGGGCAAAGCCATGGTCTTGGTATTGCGAGTCTCCGCACTGGAGAAGTCGGGTGTCCAGAAAATTGCGACCAGCATCACCATTTTCATGGAAACGTTGACCATGATGGCGGTCGGCGGAGCCATTGCTGCAATCTGCCTCATCCTGCTCGATGTCGAGCTTTGGCTAACGCTGCTCGCTGTCGGCCTGTTGCTCGTCACCTTTGTCCCCACCTATCCTCCAGTCTTGCGGCGGCTCATCCCTAAATTGCAGAAGAACGTCGCACCCCAGCTGGTCGCACAATGGGTTGCACGGGCCGGTTGGCGTCTGACCATCCGCGGATGGCTGGCCCTAACGCTCACCTGGTTACTGTTCGGGGCCAGTCTTTTGAGCGTCCTGCTGAGTTTACCAAGCACTGAAATTGCCTCTTCCAGTTGGTTCCAGCTCTTCCTCAGTTCCCTGGGCGCCTGTGCCCTGGCGGTCGTAGTCGGTTTTGTATCGCTCATTCCCGGCGGGGCAGGGGTCCGCGAGGTTGTACTCTCGACGGTCCTGGCCCCTGTGGTTGGTCCAACAGCCGCGTTGTGCGGAGCCCTGTGGATGCGGATCGTCTGGCTCACTACCGAACTATCCACCGTCGGTGGGCTCGCCGCCATTCGTCTTTTGCCAAGCTCAACACCACTTCTGCCAAGCTCAACACCACCGGGCAGCCCCTCTGATTGAATCCTTTGGAATCGCCTTCGGTCCCTGCAACACCAAGCGTTCCCTCCCCAAACTCGACATTTCCTAATTCCGATTGATTGATGCGATGAACTCAGATTCCCCAACTGCCAAAGTATCCATCGTGGTACCGGTCTACAACGAGCAAGACAGTCTGGCTGAACTTGTTAAACGCATCGCCGATGTTGCGCGGACGCATCCCCTGAATTATGAAATTCTGATGGTCGATGATGGCTCCCAAGATGATTCTTGGAAAACGATTGAGAAACTAGCTCAGGAACACGCGGAAGTCCGAGGGCTTAAGCTACGTCGCAACTTTGGCAAAGCGGCCGCCTTAGCCGCTGGTTTCGAAAACTCAACCAGCGATTTGATTATCACCATGGATGCCGACCTGCAAGATGACCCTCAAGAGATCCCCAATCTGCTCGCCAAATTAGATGAAGGGTTTGACGTCGTCTCAGGCTGGAAAAAAGTCCGGCATGATCCCTGGCACAAGGTTTTCCCAAGCCGGCTGTTCAACGGCTTGATCAGCTGGCTGACTCAGGTCCATTTGCATGATCATAATTGTGGACTGAAAGCCTACCGACGCGGGGTCATGGACGAAGTCTATCTTTACGGAGAGATGCACCGCTTCGTTCCAGTTTTGGCCGCAGCGCGAGGTTTTCGCGTGTCGGAGATTGTGGTCCAACACCATGCTCGTGAACATGGGCAATCGAAATATGGCTTTGAACGCTTCATCAAAGGCTTTCTTGATCTGCTAACCGTCTACTTTTTAACCGGTTATGGAAATCGTCCTCAGCATATGCTTGGAACCGCTGGCCTCTTCTCATTCTTGGGAGGAGCCACGGGACTCGTCTTGCTGACGCTATTATGGATCGTGACTCGCGTCACCCCGCTCGAAGAGATTCACTTGCATAGCAAGGCCATCTTTTACTACTGCATCGTGGCACTCTTGCTCGGGGTGCAGCTAATTTCCATCGGATTCCTTGCTGAATTATTTACTGCACAAAACCGCCCCACCCATCGTCCCTACAGTCTGGCTAAGGACACGCGAGATTCCCAATCATCGGATTCCGAAGAAGGACTAGCAGAGTGACGATGACATCGGACAAAGCATCGCCCAACAACCTAGCATCGCCCAACAAGCGGTCTCTCCGCCCCCCAGCCCCCCAATCGGACTCAGCCACCACGCGTTGGCTACTGATCATGATCCTGGCACTGGTGGGGGCGATGCAGTTGAGCCGCATCGTGCAAGTTCAATCGAGCACTGGCGATTCTCCGCTACTGAGTGCGAATGATCGAAGCAGATGGTGCACGATCGCTGCGTTGGCGGTGAATGGCTCGTATGAAATTGATGACATTCTGGAGATTCGCGATCCGCAAACGCGGCGCCGGAATTGGTACACCATCGACCTCGTCCAACATCGTGGGGCAGACGGCAGGCAACATTTCTATAGCAGCAAACCTCCGTTGCTTCCAACCCTCTACAGCGGAATTTACTGGGGACTTCGCTCGCTGACCGGCGCTACATTGATGGGTGAGCCGTTCGTCGTCGTCCGCACAATGCTGGCCCTGGTGAACCTTCTTCCGCTCATGCTTTTCTGGTGGCTCTGGTTACGTTGGCTAGAAAACGAGCAATTGGGGGTCTGGACGACGCTTACCCTAGCGTGTTTTTTGGTCTTCGGCACCTATCTCACGACCTTCGTCAACACCCTCAACAACCATCTACCTGCCGCGATAGCAGTGGGAATTTCTCTGTGGTGTCTCCATAAAATCGCGATCCAAGGAGAGCGGCGGTGGCTGTGGTTCTGTCTGTGCGGATTGACGACCAGCTTTGGTGCGGCGAATGAATTGCCCGCCCTCAGTTGGGTGGCTGCCGCTGGTGCCATGTTGCTGTTCGTCGACTGGCGGAAAACCTTACTCGGCTACGCTCCAGCTCTACTGCCAGTTGCGATCGCCTTTTTTGCGACCAACTTTGCAGCCCATGGAGAACTTGTCCCCGCCTATGGCCATCGGTCATTGGGACCAAGAATTGGCACACTCGCCATCGAAGCCTCTCCCAATCTGCTCGAATTGGAACTATCGCAAGTGCGGCAAGAACTGTCGACCCTGGAACTCCCTTGCTCGTCCAGTGCCGTCCTGCGCAAGGCACGGCGCCCCGAAGTCTTCGAATTGTGGGATCCACTCACACAGGTACGGCTGGGCCTGAAGCGGGACGAAGCAGGGAGCGCGATCGGCGTCTATGAATGGGACGACTGGTACGACTACCCAGGCAGCTACTGGACAAACGATCGCAAACAAGGAGTCGATCGTGGAGAGCCCAATCAAGCCAAATACGTTTTCCACAGCCTACTGGGACACCACGGTATCTTCAGTCTAACTCCCTTCTGGCTGCTGGCCGTGGGAGGTTTCCTTGCAATCTGCCGAATACGACCGGAAGTTGGTTTCTTCAAGAACTACCAGTTGCTACTGGCTGGCGCCATTGTCGCCACAAGCTTAGTCTCCATCGGATTCTATTTGACACGCCCTCTCGAGGACCGCAATTACGGTGGAGTCAGCAGTGGCTTTCGTTGGGCTTTCTGGCTCATCCCGCTCTGGTTTTGGCTGGCGGTCGCGCAATTGCGGACGATTTCCACCCCCTCCAAACGCATGTTAGTAATCGGCTTGTTAGCGATCAGCGTATTTTCAGCCTCGTTCGCCTGGAGAAATCCCTGGACAAGTCCCTGGATCATGCAGCTAGGGCAGTACTGCGGTTGGTGGAGCTATTAGTCCGCTGTATTGGCGCTAGCGAGCATCGACCGACAGCCAACCAGGACGCCTGCGACGGATGAGCTACATGCGAACTAGATTCAAGCCATGCCCGAGCGAATCGTCGGGCTTCAACTGATGGTACATCAAGGTCTTGCCGTCTTGGGAAAGCTGAAGTGCATTGACTTGACCGGCTTGCTGCCCATCGCTAAGTTCCGCGATCAATTTCAATTCTGCTGCATTCCAAAGTAGCAGCCGGCCATTTGAATCTCCAGTAAAGAGATATTTCCCGTCGGCGGAGAGAGTGAGTGCGGTGACCGAAGCATGTTCGGAGCCCTCTCCAACAGTATGGAACGAAGAGCGCGACATCAGCGGACTCTCCAAGACACAATTGCCCTGGCGATCGAAGGTTCGCACGCGTCCATCGCGGTACCCCACCCAACACAGCTCTCGGGAGTGGTCCCAGTGTAGGGAGGTTGCGTTTTGAGGCCCACTCATCAGAATCGACTCCGCAGAATCGTTCAGCTGGACTGAACGCAACTCTTCCGCTCGCCCCCCATAAATCAGAAGTTGTCCATCGGCGCTGAATTGCATCGATTCTGCTTCGCGTTCAAGCAACAAGGTATCGATCGGGAAAGGAGATTTCTCGGGCGCTGGTGAATTAGCGGCACGAGAATCGCCAGGCCATGCCGACAGATCCCAAGATTGGATCACGTCGATCGCATTGGCTACCAACATTCTTCGCGAATCGCCACTGAATAGAATCCCCACGGGATTGGGTCTCCGTTCAATCTCTCCCTGAGCCATCTGCTCAAAGCACAATTCCTGTCGTTCTCTATCGAGCAAAGCGGTCTTTCCATTCTCCCATGCGACTCCCAGCCACTTGCCGTTGGGTGCAACGCTTAGATAGACCAAGGGGCTCCCCTGAGCAGGCAAGACCTCCGTGGTCTCCGAGGTATCCACATCGACGCGCATCAGGCGTCCGTCGTGAGCACCTAGATAGACATGGTCACCGTCTGGTGTTAGGGCAGCGCACTGGGTTGGCAGATCAGATGCTGCGGCGAGACGAGTTCTGGCCACCGGAATTCGATTGATCACACAGCTTCCCATTTTGGCACCGCTGACAATCTCATCCTCGCTCAACATAGCAATGGAAGTCACAGAAGCATGGTGCAAAACAACATCGTAGAACGGCTCAAGCTCCACGGGTTTTCGGTTTCGACCCTTGCGTTGGATGGGAAGATTCCAGACTGCGATTGCGCCATTGGCTTGCCCGACCGCCAGGCGTTCTCCCGAGGGAGAAAAGTCCAAGAAATTCTTTCCAGCTGCAAGACCAGTGAGGATGAATCGCAACTTGGGGGCGGACCGAAGGCCCTTGTCAAAATGGTAAACCTCCACATTGTCCGTAGCTTCCACATCACAAGCTAGCCAGCGTTCATCGGGCGACAACGCCCATCTCGCGGGCCGATTGGGCATCTCCCACACCCGCAGCTCTTCGCCAGACTCCGGGTGACAAATCGACATGGTCCCCTTCACACGGTTGACCAGCAAGCGTTTTCCGCCCGCCATAAAGCTCAACGATTCGTTGCGTCGCAACAAGCCTCCCGGCCCCGCCAGCTCCGTCCGGACAACCGTATTCTGGTCAGGCAGCAGTGAACGAATTTGAATGGGTTCGTAGCGCGTGCCGATGGCGAGTTGCGTACCATCGGGGCTAAACGCCAAGGATTCCACCGTCGTATCAAAGCCCTCAAGCACCACCAAGGATTCGTCGACCGAGAAATCGTCGAGCCGTTCAATGCAAACGGTATTGATGCTGTTCTCTCGTAGCGCATCCGGAGACCAGGCGCGACCTACGGCCAGCTTGGTCCCATCCGCCGAACAAGCCAAGGCATAAATGCTCGTACCGGCTTCGTAGGTGATCTCGGCGACGGCTTCTCCCGTCAGGTAATTGTGGATCCAGACCTGCCCAGCCTCTCCAGCGCTGACTACCCAGGGCCGATTGGGAACACGCACCACCTCTTCAATTGAACGCTCCGACTGGTGCAAGTTCACCCAGTCTTGGGAAGCCAAACCGTGAAGAATTCTGTAATCGATTCCGAGTGGAATTGTGTCGCCCACGTAAGTGGCCAATGAGCGACAGATTGCTAGGGCATCGCAGGGACAATTGCGTGCTAAGGCTTTGAAACCACGCGGTATTTCCATCTGATAGACGGCATTCACCGCTTGCAACTGATGCTTTTCGGATTCGATCAGTAATTCGTTGGCTTTCCGTTCATTCCGCCGGGCATCCCACTCACGATCTTGAGCCTTACCAAAGGCCTGCTGGAGTTTGTGGCTATTGACCTCGAGTTGCCGGTTGAGCCCAGCTAAGGCCAGTGCGGTAACAAACGAGAGTACAAAAATGAGCAGGACCAACCCCGCTTGAATCGGAGCGCGACGAATCCCATGGAAGCAACGTTCGCTGAACGCCTGGGGTCTGGCTGCCACGGGGCGATCCTGTTGCCAGTTCTCCAGATCGGCGGCCAACAACTGTGCCGATTCATAGCGTTGTTCCGGATCTTTTTGTAGACATTTCAGGCAGACAGCGTTGAGGTCGCGCGATACTTGTGGAAGCAAGCTGCGAGGTGCAACAATTCCGTCACTGCAAGTACTGCGGATAATCCCCAGTGCATTGAGCCCTTCGTGCGGCAGACGGCCAACCAACATGCGATAGAGCAAGACCCCCAGCGTGTAAATATCCGCGGCCGCTCCATGATTCTCCGGCCCCAACATAATCTGTTCTGGCGCCATGTAATCAAGCGTCCCGAGCAGTCCGTCGTGTTTTTCATCGACTGGAGTTCGCAGGTCGCGAACCAATCCAAAATCGGTCAATCGGGGAACCAGCTCCAGACTCGAAACTCGACGCTCCACCGGAACCAATAAGATATTCTCAGGCTTCACATCCCGATGCACCAGTCCTCGCGAATGCGCGTGTGCAATTGCGGCGGCCAGCTGCTGCACGATCTCAACGGCTACCTGGGGAGCACAGGGACCAGGATGCTCTTCCAGCCAATCTGCGAGTGTTACCCCTTCACAATATTCCGAAACCAAGCAGAACTGATCGGCGTCTTCGACCACCTCATAGAGCGGTACGATATTGGGGTGACTAAGCCGAGCGACCGCTTGGGCTTCACGAATCTGAAAAGACACCTTTTCAAGATCCGCAATCGTCTTTCGCTTGACCACTTTGAGCGCAACGTTACGACACAAAACTTCATCAAACGCACAATAGACGATTGCGAATCCTCCCTGTCCGGCAATCGACTCCACGCGAAAGCGGCCGATGCGGCAGGGGAGGGGAGGGGAGGGCTGCCGCGGCCCTGGAATACAATGCGATGCATCGCGACGCGAGCCGACGTCGTCAGCCGTTGGCTGCTCCGCTGCTTTCTCAAGCTGCTCTTCCACCTTCACCTTTTGCCCAGAACGCTTGCGATTTCGCTTGCCAAACGAATCGATCGCAGCCACAGCCAAGGCGTTCAAGGGATCTGGTTTATTCATAACAAAACTAGCTGCGATCGAGGGACAAGCCATTGGCATCCAACCAACGGTAGACCACGGCAAGTAGGGGACTGGCAGATCCGTTCACACAGTTCTCAACGAGCTGACCGGTGCGACTTGGTGGCGCTAACGCACCTCCATGCAATGGCCAACCGATTTTGGTAGTCACTGCAGTATAGGCGATTGAACGGCAGTTTCAAGCAAATGCCCCGCGCCGCCCGGTGGGGTGGAAAACCGTCTTCACGGCCCTGGGGCTCCCCCCAAAGCAGTGCATACAACGCGGCCAAGTATGCTCGGTCTTTCCACAGCCACCCGTGCAACGGATCGCACGGGTTGTTTCGCTGCATGAGCCGACTACTTTGCGCGTTCCACAGCCGCCCTCGCTGCGGTCCGTTTGGTGGCTGGCAGCAATTCTTCCGTGAACTTCCCATCGTAGCTCAACGACGTCTCGGCTCCGCGAAATCCGAGCACTTCGTCCTTCCAGACCAGGGATTTACTCAACATGCGTCCCTGATCGAGATCAAATTTGATCTCCCCCCGACTGAGTTGTTGAATCAACTGAGCTTCGACGGCCGCATCATTCACGGGAGTCAGTGGTTGGGTGACAATGGAAATCGTGGCCACCCCCGCAGAAACCTTTTCTAGAGTATAGAGTTCGCGCACCTTGATGGTCTTGAAAGCACCACTCTCTAACTTGACCCGCAGTTCTCGGGGAACGCTCCATTGGCCCGCAATCCCAATCTCTTCTTCCGGGAGGGGAATCGTCAATTCACCAATTCCCAACTGTGGCGCTTGCAGCTCTTTATCGCGTTTGACAATCTGCCCACGCGCATTGATGGTGATCAGTGCCAAGGGCTTGGCGATCGTCTCTGCCACATGCTTGAAAATGTCGGGGACTTGAGCATCGGATTGGCTGTCATAGCTCAGCTCCTCACCTTCGCCCACCGTTTGGGCCATGCTGACCGAATTGATGCGATACTCAAACGTCATGTCGCCATTGGCTGCCAGATCGGTCACCTCCCACACTTTTTCAGTGGTTGTTCTCGAAGTGCTCTCCTCCTCCAGATCGGACATGACCGTTCTGGTTTCAGCGAAGTGCACCACTTTGGACACCAAGGTTTCGCCCGGCTTGAGCTTGTAGCGGATCAGGTGACTCTGGTTCGCTTGGCCATGCAGGGGCGTAGCAGGAAGCCCACCCAGACCGCACACGGTCGAGAGAAGTAAGAGCTTGAACCCCACGAGCTTAAAACAACGGGTGATGCACAACATAGTTCTGGACTCCGTCCCAGGAATGAAATTGCTAGCGTTTATTTACGCGAGGGTTGCCCCCCCAGCCAAGTTTATCGCGAAGCGTCTTGTACTCGCCCTTACCTGGCACGCTGATCATTTGGAAGGAAACGGGTGCGCGCGTGATGCGGTAACAATCCCCTTCCCTCAATGGGCCCAGCACTCGACCGTCAAACACCGCAGCCACCGACTCATGGCCTTGCCGAATCACCATCTCGAACTTTCGGTCCGCCCGATCGACGACTGGCCGCATGGTCAACGTATGGGGGCTAATGGGACTGATCACCACCGCTTCCAAGCGGCGATGCAGGATCGGGCCTCCTGCAGACAAATTGTGTGCCGTAGACCCCACCGGTGTGCTAATAATCAGTCCATCGCAACTGTAAGTAGACGCCAATTCGTCATCCACGTAAAGATCGATCTGCAGCATTGAAAAGGGCGGCCCTCCCATGATCGACGCCTCATTGAGGGCCAATTGATACCCCGACTCTGACACGCCCGACTCAGATGAGGCTCCCCATCCGCGCACAATGGTGCACTGCAGCATGGCGTGCTCGTCAATGGGATAGCATCCCATGCAGACCTCGGGCCAAATCGCTTCCAACTCATTTTCGCCAAGAGCAGCCAAAAAGCCGAGTCGTCCCAAATTCACCCCGATCACGGGGATCTGTTGCAGACACATCCGCCGGGCGGCAGAGAGGATCGAACCATCCCCCCCTAGGACGACCGCCAGATCGGCCTTCTCTTTCTGGAAATCAAACGACTCATCTTCGTCGATGGCCACGATGTCTGCCGATTTGGCCAGAATTCTCTCAATACGCCCCAATTCCGTCCGCACACGTGCGCGATTTACCGACGCCAGCACGACAACGCGTGGCTTTGCGCCAGCGGCCGAATTCCATGGATATTGCGTTGTCATGTATTCTCAGACTTCGAAGAGCTAGGCCAGTCAAGTCCTGAATTGTATCGCCTACCAAGTCTGCTAGGTGGCTGGGGATTTTGGGCAAGGCAGAATTCTCCCCCAGAGCTGCCTGCGCGACCACACTCGGCCCGAAACACACTCGGCCCGAAACGCATTGGGGCGGAACACTCAGGCCGGTGAGTAGGCCCGCTGGTGCACGAGAAGCGGGGCATCGACGGGAAGCGTCTTAGACCGAGAGCGCCGCTCGACTAGCTAGCTCGCGACACGCTTCGACCAAACCGGCAACCGACATGCCTGCATCCGCGAGTAAGTCCTCGCGTTCACCATGCTCGACAAATTCATCGGGGATCCCAAGGCGTTTCAGCACGCGAGTGTCCCAACCTTGATCACAGGCCAGCTCTAGGACGGCACTACCGAAGCCACCCATTAAAGCCCCTTCCTCAGCGGTGATTACGAATCGACACTCATTGAAGACCTTGGCCAAAAGCTCTTGATCCAGCGGTTTGATGAAGCGTGGATTGATCACGGCAATGTCAATTCCCTCCTGCGCGAGCTGCTCTGCAGCCGCCAGGGCCAATTCCAACATGGGGCCCAAGCCCAGAATCGCACCGTCGGTACCCCAGCGGGCGACTTGCGACTTGCCAAGCTTGATCGGTTGTTCGGGCAATTCCATCTCGGCTGCCGCCGCTTTGGGATAGCGGATGCCCACCGGACAATCCAACTCGATCGCAAAATCGAGCATTTGTCCCAATTCAGCTCCGGTGCCAGGAGCCATTAAGACCATATTGGGAAAGACTCGCATGTAGCCAATATCATAGACACCATGGTGCGTAGGGCCATCGGGTCCGGCCAGCCCCGCACGGTCCATCATGAAAGTTACCGGCAGGTTTTGCAGGGCCGCCTCTTGAAAAATCTGGTCGTAGCTCCGCTGCAAGAATGTGCTATAGATCGTCACAATTGGTTTCAGCCCCGTTTTCGCTTGGCCTCCAGCAAAGGCAACGGCGTGGGATTCACAAATCCCCACGTCAAAGAATCTCTTCGGGAACTCTTCGCGGACCGGTTCCAGTTTATTTCCTTGACACATGGCAGCCGTCATGACGGTCACCCGCGGATCGCGCCGCATGGCAGCGCCAATGGCATCTCGAGCGAAATTCGTATAGGCCGGTGACCCGCTCTTCACCAAAATCTTGGCTTCCCCCTGCTCGTCGCGGAACGCAGGAGGAGTGTGGAAGAAGACCGGATCCTGAGCGGCAGGTTGGTAACCGTGCCCCTTCTCGGTCACGACATGCAACAGCACGGGGCCTTCCTGGTCTTTGACCATCCTGAGGTACTTGCGCATCAATTCAATGTCGTGACCATCGATGGGGCCCACGTAGCGGATCCCCAGTTCCTCGAACAGCATGCCGCCATGCAACCCGGCCTTTACCCCCTCTTTGATTTGCGCCAGCATCCGCTCGGCCGGATCCCCGAAAACGGGGACGTGGTTCAGCATCCGCACCACTTCCGTCTTCAATCCGGTGTAGAACGGATTGGTGCGCAAGCGATCGAGGTAGGTAGCCACGGAACCAACCCGCGGACAAATGCTCATCCGATTGTCGTTGAGTATCATCAACAAATCGCTCTTCAACTCACCAGCATTGTTGAGAGCTTCGAAGACGATTCCCGACGGAAAGGCGCCATCGCCGATCACCGCCACGCTCTTGCGGTTCCCCTCGCCACGAATGTCGTCGCCACTTTGGAGTCCCAAAGCCGTTGAAATGCTGCAGCCGGCGTGGCCTGTCATGAACAGGTCATATTCGCTCTCCGCGGGATTGGGATACCCCATCAATCCACCACGGGTTCGAATATTGGCAAAATCCTTGTACCGTCCGGTCACCAGTTTATGGGGGTAGACCTGGTGCCCTGTATCCCAAATTAAGCGGTCGTGACGAAAATCAAAGGTGCTATGCAATGCCAAGCAAAGCTCGACTACCCCCAGATTCGAAGCAAAATGGGCCGTCCGAATACTCAACAGGCCGCACAGGACCTCTCGTATTTCGTCCGCAACCTGCTTCAACTCTTTCGCGCTCTTGCCGTGCAGGTCGATCGCGGAGTCGAGTGTTTCAAGGATCTCTGGCATGTCTCAATTGCTCCTGTCGACCACAAATCTAGCTAACTTGACCAGACTACCTTTTCTCTCACCCAATACCGCAATCGCATCGATTGCATCACTCACGAGTTGTTCCGCCATCTGCCGGGACTCCTTGAGCCCCAGCAGGCCGGGATAGGTCAACTTACCCAAACCACCGTCCTTATGAGTATTCTTACCAAGTTGATCACTTGTCGACTCCTCGTCTAGGCAATCATCGACGATTTGAAACGCCAGGCCGATATTGTGTCCAAAAAGTGTCAAACAGTCGAGTTGCGCCCGACTTGCCCCCCCAATTGTAGCGCCAATTTCGAGACTAGCCACAATTAGGGCTCCAGTTTTTCGGCGGTGGATACTTTTGAGGTAGGCGAGTGGGTCGAGTGCTAATGCGCCTCGAGCCTCCTCCCCCCAACGTCCTTCGGCGGCTAAGTCATCGACCTGCCCCCCCACCAACCGACTACGCCCAGCAGCCACACTGAGGACCTGGCAGCATTTGAGGGCCACGCCTGCTGGCAATTGGTGGCTCAAGACCTCCATCGCCAGCATTTGCAGGCTATCGCCAGCCAAAATTGCAGTTGCCTCGTCAAACTTCTTATGGCTCGTGGGAATGCCGCGCCGCAGATCATCGTTGTCCATGGCTGGCAAGTCATCATGGATCAAGGAGTAAACGTGCACAAACTCGACGGCACATCCACCCGGCAAGGCAGTTCGCCACTCACCGCCGCACGCTTCACAGGCGAGCAGGACCAGGATGGGGCGCAGTCGCTTGCCGGCGGACAATACGCTGTATTGCAGTGCATCGGTCAATCGCTGGGGACAATCGACGATCCCATCGAGGTACTCAGCGAGCGCATGATCGACCGCCTCGCGCATGGGGGTAATTCGTGTCAGCCAGCTTTGTTGAATATTTTCGGCCATGCCTTGGTTTTCTGAATCCTTACTCTCTAACATAAATCGCGCTAGAACAACTCTTCACCAGTCGCAGGCGGCGGGGTCTGCTTCTTTGCCCGACTGCTATCCGCGGTCCGCCGCTGGCTCCGCCCCTCTTGTTTCTGCTGCAAACTGTCGGTCGAGTCCGCCTGAGCTTGGCTGATTGGATTTCCCTGCGCGTCGACCCCACTGAGCAATTCGATCCTTCGCTCGACTTGCTCAAGTTGCTGATGGCATCCCTTGAGCAGCCCAACAGCTTGGGAATAGTCCTCCAGGGAAGACTCCAGGGAGCTTCCGCCATCCTCCAACCGACGCACGATTGACTCCAGGCTTGCCAAGGCTTCCTCGAACTCCAATCCCTCGAACTGCTCGCTCGAATCCTGCTTCGCTTTGCTCTTTTTCGCCATCAGATTTGCCATTCGGGTCAGTACTTCACGGTCTATCGCTTCCAGCTTCCCGGTGATTCCCCGCCGGTTGTTCATTCAAAGCTGTGCGCTCGCTGGTCGGAATTATCGCTACAACCAGAGTTTAGCCTAGTGGCAATTGGAATTGCATGAATCTAGTGCCCTGACTTTTTGGTCTCCGGGGAGAAAAAAAGACTAAGAAACAATAGTCGCTGCTCTTACTGAACGGATCTGGATAACTATGAATCGCGCTACGAACTTGGCTCCTGATGTCGCAACGTGGGTTTCCGAAGTCCAAGAGCGGCTTCGCGCGGAGATTTCTGAGACGCAGGCAGCGAGCGACCATGTAACACTTCCTCATGCGCTCTATGAAGAACTCTTCGACGGCCTGCAACAGTTGCTCGCAGGCAGCCACACGCCCCCCCCAAGCAGCGAATTGTCGATCAACCAGATTATCGACTCGATCGATGAATCTCTCTCGCAATGGCAGGTCAACATTGCGACAGCCTTCCAACACTCGACCGCCAACGAGTTGTCCGACCTCTTGCAGCAGGCCCAGCATCGCACGCAGCAGCTCGACGAGCGCGAGCGGCGATTGGACGAACAAGATCGCGAATTTTCAGAACAACGCGCCAAGCTCTACTGCCAACAATCTCAATTGGCGCGACAACGCAAGTCGGTGGCGCGAACCCTGCAACTTCGCCGCGCAGAAGCTGCCCTAGCGCTCGAACAAGAGCGGCAGGAGTTGACGCGAAGCGTTCGCCAGGAAGTGCGCGAGGAGCTACGCGAAGAATTCGAGCAGCGCGCTGGTCTCGAATCCTCGGAAGAGATTCTGGAAATCCGCAACCAACTGACCGCCGCGGAAGCACAGCAACAGGCACTCCAAGAACAGCTCGACTCCGCATTGGCTGTCCAAGAAGAACAACGCTCTCAAGCGTCGGATTCCGAAAACCGACATGCCGAGTTGACGCAGCAAGTCGAGTCGCTGAGCGCCTCGCGTGGTGAACTCGAAGAACGCCTGCAGAACGCCGAATCTCAACACAGTGAATTGACGCAGTTGAAAGAAGCCGCAGATGCCGAGGTCCAAGCCGTGAAGGAGGAACTCGCCGCGCTGAGAGATCAGCATCAAAGCTCTGACGCAAGCAACCAAGACCTTATCCAGTCGAAGGAAGCTGCCGAAGCGGAAATTGCATCGCTCCAACAGGAACTCAATGCACTCCGCGACCAACATCGCGACTCAGATGCGAACACCCAAGAGCTGCGGCAATCGAAAGAGGCTGCCGACGCGGAGATCGAGTTGCTCCGACAAGAGCTCAATTCGCTTCGTGAACAACACCAACACACAGACACAAGCAACGGCGAGCTGCAACAAGCCAAAGAAGCGATCGAAGCTGAAGTCGAGTCACTCCGACAAGAACTCCAGAGTCTCCGCGAGCAGCACCAAGATTCGGATGCAAGCACCCAAGAACTGCGACAATCGAAAGAGGCTGCCGAGGCAGAGATCGAGTCGCTCCGACAAGAGCTCAATTCGCTCCGCGAACAGCAGCAGAACGTGGATGCCAATAGCAGCGAGTTGCAACAAGCTAAAGAGGCAACTGAAGCTGAAATCGAGTCTCTCAAACAAGAACTCAACAGTCTCCGTGAGCAGCATCAAGACTCCGACGAATCCAACAACGAGGCAGCCACTGCCCTGGCAGACCTGCAAGTCGTGGCTCAACTGCTCGAGGAAGAGAACCTCCAGCTCCGCACCACCAACCTCGATCTGGAAGTCAAGTGCAACAATCCAGTCATCGACCCCGAAATGCATGCTGAATTAGAAAGCAAATTGCATGAACTGGAACGACAACTGGCTCTGCAATCCGAACAGCTGAGCCAGTCTCTGAATACCGAGTCTGAATTGCTGGAAGAGCATGAGTCGCTGAAGAATAAGGAACACTCCTTAGCCGAAGAACTGGCTCAACAGAAGGAGTCTGCAGAACAGGAACTCCAATCCACCCAAGAGCAGCTCGTCAACCTTCAGAATGAACTAGAGGAAGCTCGCATCCATCTGTCGGTATTGGAATCGGCCAGTGGAGGGAACACCGATAGCGAGTACGAATCGTTACGAGAACTGCTCCAACAATCGCGTGAGGAACTCAGTGAACTGCAGAATCTGAATTCCGATCTATCCTCCCAATTATCCGAATTCCAACTGGCCAGAGAGAACGCGGCTACCAACCTGCCTTGCGACCATGAGAGTCTCAGTTGGGAGGAGCGCAAGCGACTCATCATGCGACAGTTAGAAGAGGAGTGCGAGGACGAGAGCGGTACTGGTGAGGGCGAGGGAGCCACCGTCAAACGGCTAGAGATTGAACAAGTTCTGGCGACCACGGAACACGAGATTGAAACCCGCGATCATGAAATCCAAGAACTCCGCTCAATTATCGAACAACAGTCGGACACGAAACAGGGAGTCGCCATCGGAGCAGCAGCGATCGCGCAAATGTTTGATTCTGAGCCGCTCATTCAACAAGAACGCCAGAAGCTAAAAGACATCCAAACGGAATGGCAGGAGAAACTACGCCAAGCGGAAATCGATCTATCGATGGAGCGGGCTCGCTTGGCCCGAGAGCGAACCATGCTGGAATCGGAGGCTGAAGACCTGCGACAGCAATTGGCCGCTTCGAGCGATGCAGAGGCTTCCGACAACGCTACCCCGGGAGCTTCTCGGAAACGACGCTGGTTGGACCATCTCGGCCTTCGCGATGACCCAAACAACAAGTAAACGTAGAATGCCGGTGTGACCGATGGGGGGGGGGAGATGCATTGCCCCACAACGGCAATGCACGCCACAACCAGTCATTGTAGAATGCTCCTGCAATCTGGAATGCACTCGGAACCTCTCGTGCTTGGACGCCTAAGCAGCGCATGAAAATCAGCTCCATACCTCAGCTCTACCGAAATTTCCGCCGTTGGCAGGAAATCCTAGGAATCTTGCGCCGCTATGGCTTGGCCGATTGGTTAAGCCAGTTGAAATTTGATTTCATTCGCGACTGGATCAAAGACGAGCAGGGAGTGCCGCTCGCCAGCTATTCGCGGGAGAAGCGAATCCGCCTGGCGCTCACCGAACTCGGGCCGACCTTCATCAAACTAGGACAAGTCCTCAGCCTCCGCCAAGACCTGATCGGTCCCGAGTTGGCGTCGGAATTGACTTCCCTTCAGACGCATGTCCCCGCCGACCCGGCTGGGAAAGTTCGCGAAATCATTTGCGAGGAACTGGGAGCCCCTGTCGAGGAGCTGTATGCAGAATTCGACGGCGAAGCCATTGCCTCGGCCTCGATCGGTCAAGTCCACATGGCTCGCCTCCACGACGGCACTCCAGTGGTGATCAAGGTTCAGCACGCAGATATCCAAAACAAAGTTCACGAAGACCTCGAAGTCATGGCAGGCCTGGCGACACTGGCCGATCACATTCCAGAGATCGCCATTTGGAAGCCCATTGTTCTGGTCGAACAACTCTCCAAATCACTCCGCCGCGAACTCAACTTCAATCGCGAACTGCAAAACCTGCAACTCTTCCGCAAACTACTGCATCACCTGGATGGTGTACTCATCCCCAAACCATTCCCCAAACTCTCGACCGCTCGAGTGTTGACGATGGAATTGGTACATGGCGTTCCGATCAACCATTTGGCACGCAAAAATCAACAAGGTAAGTTCAGCGAAGAAGCTCGCCAAGAACTTGCGAGACGGACCGCAAACGTTTATGTGGAGATGATCTTTACGCACGGCGTATATCATGCGGATCCGCATCCTGGCAATATTCTGATCGGAGATATCCCGGGCAGCAGCCACCAACAATTGGGATTGCTCGATTTTGGGATGGTCGGTCGAATCGATGACCGCTTGCGCGAAACCATCGAAGAGATGATGTTGGCGGTCGCCTCGCGCGACGTATCGCTGCTAACGACCCTCATCAAGCGTGTCGGAAATCCCCCTCCCAGGCTCGATGACAGCATTCTCTCGATTGACGTGGCAGAATTGGTCGCCACCTACGGCATGCAACCTCTGGAGAGCTTTGACCTGAGTGGCGCTTTGAACGACGTGACCGAGATCATGCACCGTCATCAAATATCCCTGCCGCCACAAACCTCCCTACTGATCAAAATGCTCATTACGCTGGAAGGGACCATTCGGCAGCTCTCTCCGCAGTTTTCCCTGCTCGAGGTCATGCAGCCCTTCTTCCGCAAAATGTGGCTGAAGCGGCTCTCACCAAGGCGGCAGATCAAGCGGATGCGGCGTATCTACTTGGAATTTGAAGGACTGCTGGAAACCCTACCAGGGCAAATCAGCAGCGTCATGCAACTTGTCCAAGAAGGCCGACTCGACGTTCACCTAGCCCACAAGGGACTCAGCCCTTCGGTCAATCGCCTGGTACTCGGGATGCTGATCAGTGCCGTGTTCCTCGGTTCCAGCCTCCTGCTAGCTTATAAAGTCCCACCACTGCTCTTCATCGAACCGACCTGGCTCGGCATCGAAAAGCTAAGCTTGTTCGGCATCCTAGGGTACGTACTCAGCCTCTTGGCCGGTATACGCCTAATCTTAGCCATTAACCGCTCGGGACACCTAGATCGTTCCGACAGCGATTAGTTACACTGGCTCCTACCGACGTGCAACCGAGAACTCGGAATCGTTTCACTCCCCACGCATCCATTCAATGTGATCCTTTCACTTGAGGCGTTCCGCCCTGTGACTATTTCCAAGCCAGCCGTCGTCTTGCTCAGCGGCGGCCTCGACTCCACGACCGTTGCCGCCATCGCCCAAGCGGAAGGTTTCGAAGTGCACGCCATTAGCTTCCACTATGGCCAACGTCATCTGTTCGAACTCGATCGCGCCCGCCAAACGGCCCAGCGATTGCAATTGGCTGAGCATATCGTGTTCGATGTCGACTTGGCGCGCTTTGGTGGCTCCGCCTTGACGTCAGACCTCGCCGTCCCCAAGCATGAGTCTGCCGATGAAATTGGCACTGCGATCCCCATTACCTACGTCCCCGCTCGCAACACGGTCTTTCTATCACTCGCCTTAGCCTACGCGGAGACTCTCGCCGCAAGCGATATCTTCATCGGTGTCAATGCGCTCGACTATAGTGGCTACCCCGACTGTCGCCCTGAATACATCGCTGCCTTTGAAACGCTGGCAAACCTGGCGACCCAAGCGGGCGTAGAAGGAACCATGCGACTGAAAATCCACACTCCCTTAATCGCACTCACCAAAGCGCAAATCATCGCGCGGGGACTGGAGCTAGGTGTCGATTACTCCCAAACGATCAGCTGCTACGACCCGCGGCCGAATATGGCCCCCTGTCAGCACTGTGATGCTTGTTTATTGCGCATTCGTGGTTTCGAGCAAAACGGATTGCGCGACCCGAGCCTTACCGGTTTGTCGATTTAAACGCGATTTCAAATTTACGGAGTCGGCAATTTCAATAATTGACCTGTAGCGGCAAGCACCTTTCCCTGCTCACGCAGCAGGTTACTATTTCGACAAGCCATTCCTGCTAGCGGACCACCAACCAACAATTGAGGGGGCGGCAAGTGCGTGCGGCTACCTCTGCCAATTTTTTGAAGTAGAATCGTGGCTTCCTGGACAGCGGGCGCTCCGCCAGAGGTCGCCGCTGTGGAACCAACCCAACATTTCCAGGCATTGTTCCGTCCACTACCGCCGTGCATGAAGTGCGATTTCCATGAATCCTGAAACACCCCCAATTCAGCCAGTGGATCTTGAAATCAAAGATGCGCAACTGATTTTTAATGCAGTCTGGGAGGAACTCAAAGAGCAATACGGTCGAGTGAATCTACGCTTCCCCAAGGAGTTGATCCTATTGGGTGGTGCTCCGGGCTCAGGCAAGGGGACCCACACGGCCTTCGTGATGCAAGCTCGCGGGCTGACCTGCAAGCCCATCGTCGTCAGCGACCTACTCACCTCACCGGAAGCGGTCGCTCTCAAAGATCGCGGTGGCATGGTGGGTGACAAAGAAGTCATCAACATCCTCTTGCGACGCCTGCTGGACGAAGAGTTTCGAGATGGGGCCATCCTCGACGGCTTTCCCAGGACGCGGGTCCAGGTTGAATGCCTGAAGATGCTCGTGGACAACGTCAACAAGCTCCACAAAGACTTTGCCGATACCGAGTTTGCTATTAATTTTCGGCGGCCCACCATTCACGCAATGGTCTTGTTCGTCACCGAGAAAACCAGTGTGCAGCGGCAATTGTTTCGCGGACGGCAAATTGCCAAACACAATCAGGAAGTCGAGGAAACGGGAGTCGGCAAGCTGCTCCCCCTCCGCTCCACGGATTTGCAATCGGAAACCGCCAAGCACCGCTATCGCGTCTTCAAAGAACAAACCTGGAGCGCTCTGCAATCCCTCAAAGAAATCTACCACTACCACTTTGTCAATGCAGAAGGGCCCATCGAAGAGGTCGAAGCCAACATCCTACGCGAACTTCAATACCAGAGCTCGCTTGAACTCCATGCGCGAACCTACGATCGCCTGCGACCGCTTCCACTGGCCGAAGACATCGTCCTCCACGCCAGGCAACAACTCGTTAATCGACTCGACAGCTATGAACTCGAAAACACCGACCTCTTCATCCGCGTGGTGAACATGCTGCAGTCGAAGTTCATGCCCATCATCCAACGCCACGCCCTCTCCGGTCGCGCCCAAGTCAACACCGAAGACTCACTGTTCCACAATCCACTCGCCCTCTCCATGCTCATTGATATTTTCTCCGAACGTGGATATCACGCGGTAGTCGATAAACATATCCAATCGATCCCAGAACGAGTCAACCTGGAGACCGGCAGCATCGATCACCGCGAAAAAATTGTCTACCGCGTCCAAATCAATTTCAAAGGCTCCCAAATCCGTCGCGGTTGAGCAATGGAGCAATGAAGGCTGCGGCAGCAACGCGCGCGAATTGCCACCGCAGCGACTCGCCACACTGGCAAGGCCGCTGTGACTGTTGCTGCAACGTGATGCGGGGTGCAATCTTCGCCTAGAAACCGAGCGAATGCCCCTCACGGGACAAGCCAGGAACGTTCCAACAACGGCCTCGGTAGCCTTAGCTTATCGGCGAAGCGAACGCACCCCCTAGTGAGGGAGGCAATTGCTCTTCGACAGCTGACAGCCAGCGGGATATACTGTGAGGAGTCTTTACCATGCTCCTCCGACTGCATCGCTCATGCAGGCACTGCACCGCAAGCCAAACTCATGCAACTTCCCGTACTTGGCGAAGCAAAAATTGCCGATCGCTTCCTTACGAACCTACCGCAAACCTGCGGGCCGACTGGCAAAGTGGCGTTGCAACCACTCCCCATGTCAATGCAGGAAGCTCGGGATCGCGGCTGGGATGAATTGGACGTCGTCATCGTGACCGGCGATGCCTACATCGATCACCCGAGCTTTGCGATGAGCATCCTGGGCAGGGTCCTTGAGGCGGCTGGATATCGCGTTGGGATTATTTCCCAGCCCGACTGGCATTCGTGTGAGGATTGGAAGCGTTTTGGCCGCCCACGTCTGTTCTTCGGCATCAGCGCCGGGAACATGGACTCCATGATCAATCACTACACGGCCAATCGCAAAGTCCGCAACGACGATGCCTACTCACCGGGTGGGCGGATTGGACTGCGTCCCGATCGAGCCACGTTGAGCTATTGCCAGCGAGCTCGCGAAGCTTTCAAGGGAGTGCCAGTAATTGCCGGGGGTGTTGAGGCCTCGCTGCGCAGATTGGCGCACTACGATTTCTGGAGTGACAAAGTCCGCAAAAGTGTCCTGTTGGATTGCAAAGCCGATTTGCTGGTCTTCGGCATGGGAGAGAACGCCATTGTCGAATTGGCACAGCGGTTGGAAGCTGGTGAGTCGGTCAAGGATCTGCGCGACATGCGAGGCGTGGCCTATGCCCTGGGTGCATCGGAAACAGCACCGGAAGATGTCTTAGCTCTCCCCAGCTACGAGGAAGTCGTGGCCGACAAACTGCAGTTTGCCGAGGCCACTCGCATCATCCACCAAGAGACCAATCCCTACAACGCGCGACGCCTAATCCAACAGCATGGAACGCAAGCCATCGTCGTCAATCCTCCGCAATTGCCGATCTCAGAAACCGCCATGGATCGAATCTATGGGCTGCCGTATACCCGGCGTGCGCACCCCAGCTACACCGAGTCGATCCCTGCCTTCCAAATGATCAAGGACTCCGTCACGATTATGCGTGGCTGTTTCGGGGGCTGCACCTTTTGCTCCATCACCGCACATCAGGGACGGGCTATTCAGTCGCGGAGCAAGCAGAGCATCATTGGTGAAATCGAGAACTTGGCTCAAGACAAACAATTTAAAGGAACGGTCAGCGATATTGGTGGCCCCACCGCCAACATGTATCAAATGAAATGTACGAAACCTGAGGTCGAGGCCAAGTGCCGTCGCCAATCGTGCGTGCACCCCAAGATTTGTAAGTTGCTGGGAGTCGATCACCAACCCGTCATTGAACTCATGCGGGAATCGCGCGAAGTCAAAGGGGTCAAAAAAGTGCTGGTCGCCAGCGGCGTTCGCATGGATCTGGCCCGCCAGAGTCCCGAGTACATTCGCGAATTGACCAAGCACCACGTCGGCGGACACCTGAAGGTTGCACCTGAGCACGTCGACCCCGAGGTCTTGTTCAAAATGCGCAAGCCGGCCAACGATGACTTCGAGTACTTCACCGAAATCTTCAAAGAGGAGTCGAAGGAGGCAGGCAAGAAGCAGTACTTAATTCCATATTTCATCGCCAGTCACCCCGGTAGTGATCTGGAAGCGATGATCAACCTGGCTGTATTCCTCAAGCAGAATGGCTACAAGCCCGATCAAGTCCAGGACTTCATCCCCGCACCTCTGGATGTCGCCACTTGCATGTACTACACCGGCATCGATCCCTTCACCAAGAAACCAGTGTTTATTGCTAAGGGACTGCGAGATCGCAAGACGCAGCGCGCACTGATGCAGTTCTTCAAAACCGAAAACTACTTCGAAGTTCGCGAAGCCCTTCGGCAAGCTGGCAGGACCGATTTAATCGGTGATGGCTGCGATGCCCTGATCCCCTCGCAACCTCCCCGCGAAGCGCGCATACGTCGTCAGAATGATGCCAACAAGCGCTTCCGTGGCGAGTATGTGCACACGATACCCAACGCCGCTAAGGCCGAGGATGGGAGTGCTGCAGATAAAAAGCAGTCGAAAAAGCAACGCCGCAGTCGCAATTCAAAGGGCTACCGTCCGGGTCGAAAAGGGGCGCAGTAGAACCAGGGGCTCCCCGGTGCAATCCCATGCGGTCGATTGCAATGCACTTCTAAGCCAAGATGTCGCTGGCTCCACCGGGACGAGCCCGCAGCGGAAGCCGATTGGCCATATAGGCTCTACGGTAGCCAGTAGTTGTGCACTCCGATTCCGGGGCAAGCCCGGCGGAAGCAGACGCGGAGGCTTCTTGCATTGGTCCCCAACAAATCAGTCACAGTGGCGCCCGTCCGGCTTGCCCGGGCGGTGCAGCAATTGGCAGCTACCTAGTTGTGGCCGTAGATCATTGCCACACCAACAACGCTGTGCAGGGCTATACTAAACGTTCTTCCTGATATTCTTGGACCGGAACACTCAAAGCGTTAGATGCCAAACACACCTTTTGAATGCCTCATGGTGGAACAAGTCGAGCAGACCACGCGACTTGAGATCACCTCCCTAACTCTCCACGATCTGCCGGCCGGAGAGGTTACCATCGCCGTCGAGTACTCATCGCTCAATTTCAAAGATGCCATGGCCTGCCAGGGGCACCGTGGCATTATTGGCTCGCTGCCACATGTGCCAGGGATCGATGCTGCTGGTGTCGTGCTCGAATCGACCTCACCGGACTATCAGCCGGGCAATCGCGTACTGGTCACGGGCTACGATTTGGGACAAAAGCATTGGGGAGGTTGGGCGCAGCGCATACGCGTACCAGCCACATGGGTCGTCCCACTCCCCAGCGGTCTATCGACTCGCGAGGCCATGATCATTGGAACTGCCGGTTTTACCGCTGCCCAATCGGTCCTAGCCCTCCAACGCAATGGAGTTCTGCCCGAACAGGGCGAGGTGTTGGTGACCGGTGCAACCGGGGGAGTGGGAAGCATGGGCGTCAAACTCCTAGCACACCTGGGATACCAAGTCGTCGCGGTAACCGGGAAATTGGATCAACGGAATGCACTGCGACAAGCGGGGGCCACTCGCGTCGTATCGCGTGAAGAGGTGTCCAACGATTCCACACGTCCCATGCTGTCTGCCCAATGGGCGGGTGCCATCGATACCGTGGGTGGTCAGATGTTGACGAGTCTCCTGCGAGGCACTCAGTTTGGTGGCTGTGTTACCACCTGTGGCTTAGTGGCGGGCGCGGAACTGAACATGACGGTTTACCCGTTCATTTTACGGGGTATATCCCTGTGCGGCGTGGCATCGGCCGAGTGCCCCTATCCACAGCGGCTGGCGATTTGGAAACGACTGTCCACGGATTGGAAGCCACGGACATTGCCTCACATGGTCACCGAGGTCACGCTCCGGGAACTCCCCGAACAAGTCGATCGCATGCAGACCGGGCACAGCCTAGGTCGGGTCGTTGTCCGCTTGAATCCCTAGTCCTGGGGCGTTTTTGCAGGCTCGACTGTCAACAGAGTGATAATCCGCTCTACGGCCAACGTCAGGGAACGCCCCGCCATTTTAAAATTGGTGTGGCCAGAGACTTCGGGCTGAATTTCGAGGAAAAGCTCGGTAGCGAGCCGAAGCTTGGACAATTTTTTGCGGGCAATTTTCAGGTACGCGGCCGCATCGTTGGCATCCAACGCAGGCCCCAGAGCCAACATAAAATCGTAGAGATCGCGATGAACGGAAGCCAATTCTTCATCCTCAGACGCTTCATCGCTGTGCTTCAGAAACGTGCGTACCATCCACACGTGGGCCACTTCGGCATCCACCTGATGCATTAGCTCGCTGGTCGAATCCATCTGCGACAACTCATTCAAAAAGCAGTGTGGGCGTAAAACTTATCGATAGCTATAGTAGTTACTCAACCGCCTCGTGGTGCGGGAATCGCAATCCAGAGGCGCATCGGTCTGGGGGAGTGCTGAGCAGCTAGCATTGTGGATACTTTATCCTTGCGGCATGATTCCGATCGCTCGAATCGCCCTTCCAACTGAAGTAGATGGTAAGCAGCAATATGCCCGATCTCATCGCACAAGGCCCTCGCCCAACCGATCGCTGGCGTCGCTCGTTGCCAGAAGCAGGCACTCCGGTCATTTTAGGGCGCATCGCTGAACCATGGAATGTGGCCTGGGATGATCGCATTTCACGTGAACACGCGACGCTCTGCTGGGAAGGCACGCACTTGGTCGTTACCAAAGCACCACGCGCTCGCAATGCGATATTTTATCGAGGCCAACAACAAGAACATTTTCAGGCATCCGTGGGCGAGCACTTCGTCATCGGGCAAACCACGTTTACACTACTGGATCAACGCGTTCATTTTTCGCAGGCGGATTCTCCAGCCTACGCCGAGCAGACGTTCTCACCTGGGGTGCTGCGGCAAACCAAATACAAAGATGCAGATCGTCGCATTGAGGCGTTGGGGAAACTCCCAGACATTATCGCTGGAGCCGGTACCGACCAAGAACTCTGCGTCCGGATCGTCAACCTGCTACTCCAAGGAGTCCCCCAAGCTTCCTTCGTGGCAATCCTCACGCTGCGCACCGGCAGCGACGATTCCGCCGAAATCCTCACTTCCGAGCAACGAGTTCCTCCCCACGAAGCGGGAGCCGCAACTCCCAAGTCAGCTGAAGCGGGTGAGGAGTTGGATATCCTGCACTGGGATTGCCGGACACTCACCGGGCAGAATTTCCGCCCCAGTGCGCAACTGGTTCGCAATGCGACTCAAACGGGCGAAAGCGTCTTACATGTTTGGAACCGAGCCGTAACCGCCAGCACCTCTTTTACTCAAAGCGAGAACGTTGACTGGGCATTCTGCACCCCCGTCGTCTCCGACGCTTGTCCCGGTTGGGCGATCTACGTGGCAGGCGATTTTGCCGGCCCACTGAGCCTTTCTCCGCGCGGCGCCTCAGGCGATTCCGATGCCCTCCAGGACGACTTGAAATTCACCGAACTGACCGCCACAACGCTAGGCGCATTGCGGCAAGTCCGAGTCCTCCAGCGTCGCCAAGACAGTTTGAGAAACTTCTTTGCTCCCGTCGTCCTCGACGCCCTTGCTGGTCGCGACGCAGATCAAGTCCTAGCCCCCAGGGAGACCGATGTCTCCGTCCTGTTTTGTGACTTAAGGGGTTTTTCGCAACAGAGTGAAGACGCAGCCGACCGACTGCTGGAATTGCTGCAACGGGTCAGCGACGCGCTGGGCGTCATGACTCATCACATCCTGGCCAATGGGGGAGTGGTTGGCGATTTTCACGGAGACGCGGCCATGGGGTTTTGGGGCTGGCCCATCGCCGCCAAGAACTCCATTGAACTCGTCTGTCGGGCGGCACTGGCAATACGCCGCGAATTTGAACTCGCCTCAGCCCAACCGGCTCACCCGCTTGCCAATTTCCGGGCGGGCTTGGGTCTCGCATCGGGCTCCGCCGTTGCCGGCCGCATCGGCACTACCGATCAAGTCAAAGTCACCGTGTTTGGTCCCGTGGTGAACCTAGCCTCTCGCCTAGAGGGCATGACTAAACAATTGCAAGCCTCCATCTTGATGGACGAAGTCACTGCCGATTGGGTGCGCAAACATGTCCCACCGGAGGTGCTGCGAGTGCGGCGCGTGGCCAAGGTTCTGCCCTACGGAATGCACATCCCCTTGGTTGTCAGCGAATTGCTGCCACCGGCGGGTCCCGAGAGCTTCTTAACCAACGAGCATGTCGTCGCTTACGAAACGGCCTTTGAACATTTCTTGGCAGGGGACTGGCACGAAGCCTTTAAGCAACTCCACCGAGTTCCCGCAGAAGACCAGGTCAAGGATTTCCTAACCGTCTACATCGCACAACATCGACGCACCCCGCCGCCTGGCTGGCAAGGCGTGATTGAATTGCCTGCCAAGTAAAGGGCGTCGCGACGCGGATTGCATGCACGCATTTTCATTGCACAGCCTGTAGGCTCAGGCAATCAAGTCCTGGATGACTTCGCCATGCACATCGGTCAATCGATAGTCGCGTCCCTGGAAGCGGTAGGTCAGACGCGTGTGATCGATTCCAAGTAGATGCAGAATCGTGGCTTGAAAATCATGCACATGCACGGGGTTTTCCGTCACGCCAAAACCGAGTTCATCCGTTGCTCCGTAATCAAAATCGGGCTTTGCACCGCCCCCGGCCATCCACATCGTAAAGCAATCGGGATAATGATCTCGACCGAGGACGGCGCTATTTGCCGTTCTCCCCTCGCGAAACGGCGTCCGGCCAAACTCGCCTCCCCATACGACCAGTGTATCCTCCAACAAACCGCGTTGCTTGAGATCCCGTAGCAGCGCCGCCACTGGTCGGTCCATGGTGGCACATTTTTCGACCAAACCATCGCCGATCCCGGTCCCCGGACTGGTGCCATGATAGTCCCACCCCCAGTCAAACAACTGCACAAATCGAACGCCCGATTCCACCAGACGGCGCGCGAGCAAGCAATTGTTGGCTAGGCTACTTGCACCAGGCTGAGCACCATAGTCATCCAACACGTACTGCGGCTCGCGCGTGATGTCCATAACCTCAGGAACGCTGGCCTGCATACGATAGGCGAGTTCATACTGGGCAATTCGTGTCTGCGTTTCCGGATGCCCCATATCCGAGGCTTGGAAGTGATTGAGTTGATTGAGTGCATCCAATGTTCTTCGTCGCAGTGCCTTGTCCATCCCAGGCGGATCGGAAGCAAACAACACGGGATCGCCTTGAGAGCGGCATTGGACTCCCTGGTAGACGCTCGGAAGAAAGCCGCTTCCAAACGAACTCTTCCCTCCATTGGGTTGAACTCCACTTGAAATCAACACGACAAAAGCCGGCAGATTTTCGTTTTCAGATCCCAGACCATAGGTCACCCACGAGCCCATCGAGGGGCGGCCGGTGCGCGGTGAACCGGTATAGATCAATAGCTCGGCAGGAGCGTGATTGAATTGGTCGCTATACATCGAATGCACGCGACACATTTCGTTGGCGACTCCATGCAAATGTGGAATGGCAGAAGACATCCATCCCCCGCCATGCCCGACTTGCTTGAACTGCTGGGGTGTACCGAGGAGCGTGGGGGTCCCCGTCGTAAACGCAAACTCGCGTCCTTCCAAGAAAGACTGCGGACAATCTTCACCATTGCGCCGCACCAGTTCAGGTTTATAGTCAAACAAATCCAGGTTGGGCGGCGAGCCAGTCATGTGGAGATAGATGACCCGTTTGGCCTTCGGCTTGACGGCGGGAGAAGAATCCCCGCCAGCGGCCAACGAGGATTCGCCACGCAAAAGGGAGCTAGCGGCAATGGCTCCCAATCCCATGGCTCCGTCGCGCAAAAAATAGCGTCGGGTCCGTTGCTGCATGTTCTGTACGATGGGATGCATCAAACTCTACCGTTTCATTAGGACTTCATCTAGATTTAAAAGCACATTGCAAACTGCGGTCCAAGCAGCCAGTTCAACCACATCGGCACCGTCAGGAGCCGGGCCAAGTGGGTCGGTGGCTAGCTTCTCAGCCGCAGTTTGGTCCTGGACCAGTCCGGCTCGAGCATCGGTCAACAACGCGAGCAAAACGTGAGATTCCCTATCCGTAATCGTGCGAGAGGTGCATCGACGGAAGACCCTGGCCAGTCGCCTAGAATCAGAGTCCCCTTCCTCATACCGTTCACTCTCCGGCACCGCAGCATGTCCATCGCCAGCGGCGAGCACCACCTGTCGAGCCAGCGACTGAGCCGCTTCGACAAAGGCTGGATCATTGAGAGTCACCAGTGCTTGCAAGGGCGTGTTGGTACTATCGCGGCGCAGCGTACAGACCTCGCGACTCGGTGCATCAAATGTTGCCATGGAAGGGTAGGGGTTCGAACGGCGCCAGGTCGTATACAAACCACGCCGATAGCGATCCCCTCCATCGCTCGTCTGCCAATCCGTATCACCACCAAAAGCAGCCTTGAGGCCCAGGTTGGGTTGCGGAGGGCGTACCGGCGGGCCATACATCTGCTGCGATAATAAGTCGGCCAATTGCAGCGATTGATCACGCACCATTTCCGCGCTCAGCCGAACGCGTGGCCCTCGCGCCAGCCATTCATTGTCCTTGTCTTGCAGCAGCACTTGTGGAGTCACGCGTGAGGTCTGTTGGTAAGTTTGACTCGATACAATCTGCCGAAGCAGATCCTTCTGATCCCAACCATTGTCCATCAGCTCCACCGCTAGCCAATCCAACAATTGGGGATGGGTTGGAGCATCGCCTTGCGCTCCAAACTCCTCACTAGATCTTACGATCCCAAGTCCAAACAGAGATTCCCACAAGCGGTTTGCCCAGACGCGCGCCGTCAGGGGATTACGTCGATCGACCAGCCATTTCGCCAGTGCCAAGCGATCGGGCGGCCCTGTGGAGTCGGGTAGAGGATGAAAGATAGCTGGCGTGCCGGGTTCCACTCGATTTCCGAGTGATTTGTAGTTACCACGAATCTGGACAAACGTCTCGCGGCTATCGGCCCCAGGCACCGCGCGTTGCACCGGGACGCTGGTCTCCGGTTTCAACTCCTTAAGCTGCAACTCCAATTCCAATCGTTCGGCCCTCAGGGACTCGGTTGCTGCGGCCAAATTTTGATTGAAAAAGAGCGACCAAGCTTGTTGGTCTTCTAGACTGCGCTGGGCGGATGGTTGTTTTACAATGTAGCGTAGATTTTCTGGAACTGCCGTCCAGCGGTCAACGGCAGGATCGATCGAAGCGGCCACGCGGAACCGTCCCAATTGATGCTGACCATACCCCGACTCTTGACGAATCTCAATGCGCAGACGCCCTGGTTCGGTGATCGACAGCGGACGGTCAAGGAGTAGTGTGAGTGCGTGCTCCGCTTGCGAGCGTCCACCAATGCCCCAGCCCGACTTCCCACTTCCATCGATAACCGCTGACGCCGGAAAATCAGTTTGCTCGTAGTCTGCAGTGGCCCGGGAAAAGGCGAGCGGCGTGGACCGTTCGAACACCAGTTCTTGGCTCAGCTGAGGCGCTTCGCGCAAGGTTTCCCGCGTCAATACTTGTCGCGACTCATCCAACAAGCTAATTACAGCACCGTTCAAACGCGACTGCAAATTGCTATCAGTCCGGTTCCACACGACGACTCGGTCGATCGCCTGCGGTGACCCCAAATCGACCTCCCACCATGGAGCATCGCTCGTCTTTGTGTGCGTGGTAGAGTTCTGATTGTAGTCCCCGTCCGTATCGCCATCGATCGCGCGCGACGCGTCCCCCGCGTAGTCCGTACTGCTTTGAGATGCCGTCCCCTGCAGGGCGATATTCTTGTCAAAACTCCAGACCTGCAACTCAGCTAAGGACAACAATCGCGACTTGCCAGGCAGTTCAACGCGAACAAACCTCGCTGGCACTCGCGAAGTGGCTGCGGCGATGCTCCTCGCGGAAGGCAGGAGGGTACCGAGTTCAGCTTCACGCACACGGTCCAAAGTGTTGCCTGGAAGCAGACTTGCGGAAATCTTCGTCACCACGAAATTACCATGCTTCGTCAGCCCCACGGCACCATCGCGCAGCGGATCTGGCAGGACGGCCAACTGCAGCGATCTTAGAGTTTGTCCAACCCACGCGGAAGGGAGCTGCAGTTCGACGGAGTAGACGTCACCCTTCTCAGCATCGGTTGCCTGCCCCTCAGCAAGTTGAGCAGACAGGATATTGCCATCGAGCTCCCTGGCAGCAGCGCCCGCCTGAGAGTCGAACGCGAGCGGCCGGAGCGTCGTCCAGTGAGGTTCCGTCCACTCCTCCTCCCATTGCTTCATTTCGGAGTGCACCACCTTAGGAACTTGATGGAGTTGGCGGTCGATTTCCTCCAGCCGTGCGTCCCAAGCCTCTCGAGCGAATAGTTGATCGCGCGTAAACAATTCGATGACCGGTTTCTCGTCACGTCGATCGGCATCAGCAGTTTGATTGAAAATCGCAAATAGCTGGAAGTACTCGTCATGGAGAAAGGGATCGTATTTATGGGTGTGGCACTGGGCGCACGCCATCGTAACTCCCATCCAAACGGCCATAGTCGTATTGACTCGGTCGACAATCGCCGCATTGCGAAACTCTTCGTCGTTGGTCCCCCCCTCACTATTGGTCATCGTGTTGCGATGGAATGCAGTGGCCACGAGATCTGCTTGAGTGGGATGGTCAAGCAGGTCGCCGGCCAATTGCTTGACCGTAAACTCTTCGATAGACATATTCCCATTGAGCGCGTCGATGACCCAATCTCGATACGCCCAGATAGTCCGTGGCGGATCATCGGCGTAGCCAGCCGAGTCGGCGTAGCGTGCTAGATCTAGCCATTTACGGGCCCAGTGTTCGCCATAGGCGGGTGAAGCCAACAGACGCTCCACCTGGCGTTGATAAGCACCGGGAAGTGGATCTTGCTCAAAGGCATCGATCTGGTCTACCGTGGGAGGCAAGCCGATAAGGTCCAAGCTAAGTCTCCGCAGCAACTCCCCGCGGCCTGCTCGGGGGGAAGGGGCCAAGCCATGCTTCTCTTGCTCGACCAACACGAATCGATCGATGGCCGACTCCGTCCAAGAATGCTCATGGTCGGACGTTGCGTGCTGGGAGGCGAGAGGCAGGCTGGGTCTCTTCGGCGGCACAAACGACCAATGCTCCGGTAGCTCAGCACCATCTGCAATCCACTGGCGAATAATATCGGTTTCTACTGGGGTAAGCCCCGATCCAAAATCCGCAGGGGGCATTCGCTCGGAATCCTCGGCCGAAAGCATGCGGCGGAGCGCTTCGCTACGATCCGGTTCGCCCGGAACAATCGGGAGCTCCCCCGAATCAGCCTCACCCAAGTAGGACTCACGCGCGTCCAGCCGAAATCCACCTTGACGCTCCGCTGCATCCGGTCCATGGCAGGCAAAACAGCGGTTGGAGAGAATGGCTCGGGCCTCCAGCGCAATCTGCGACGAATCGGCCGCCAGGACGCTGCTAGGAGTGAGTATTAGAACCAGCAGACCAAGGAGACGCCGGCAAGAAGTGTACGCAAGCATTTGGGGTTCAATCAGTTGTCCGGGCAGGAAGGGAGCCAGGCAGGTAGGAGCCGACGGGTAAGTAGCTCGGCAAGCAGGTTTCCATTGTAGCTCTCCCGGCCCCATGGGAAAAAGGAAAGCTTGCCCCGGCAGCCCTTATTTCTCCAAGAACGCACGTTCTCCGTCTGTTGAAACAGTAGACCACCGCGGGACGACTTGCGGAGCTGGATATTGCCCCACCCGCGTAAGCAAGGTTGGAAATAGTGCGCCGCTGCGTGGGCAAGAAAGAGTGGTTGTCGCAACCGATTCAGGGGCGCGCTAGCGTCCCCCAGGCATGGAAATGCAATCCCCACAATTGCCTGCAAGGCGCCCCACGCCCCTCTCTTGAAGACATGCATCGGAATACGGAATTGAGGGCCCGCTCAACAGATCTGGAAAGCATCTCAGCGTTAACCTAAAGCGATTATGCGGGTCGCCGCAGTCCTATCCATCGTAATGCTCACGACTAGTCAGAATAGTCATACAGCTCAATCCATCTGTACCCGAAATAGGGTGAATGGAGGGTGGACAAAACTCGCACGCCACTCCTCTGCCTGACTTTTATGGAGGAACGGAGATGGTGCAGTCGCTGCGTCCAATTGCTTGGGCATTGATATCATTAATCATCACACAATCCTTCGCTCCCCCCGCTTGGGCCGATAATCCACTGTGGGACAAGATCAAGCAACTCGGTCCTCGGCAAGGACATCCACCCGAGACGAGTCGCGACGGCGCATTGGAAGAGCTGGCGTCGAACATCGACTGGCTTGAACACGAACTGGACCAATGGGGAACGGTGGTTCCCAAGACGCCCGATGTGTGGGGAGAGGCCAGGCTGACTCAATATCGATACGAAGTTGAACAACAGCTCAAAAACGAAATTAATGGCTTTCAGAAAGACCATCTGAGTGGCGCTCAGTTTGTTAGCGACGAGGCAGCCCTGTCAGCCGCCATGTCCTTCAATTTTGCGCCCGCTGGTAACACCGTCCGCCCCTTGCCGATTAGTAGCGCTCTCAACAATACGACGGTCACCGTCCCCGGCGGAACGGCAGCGGAAGCAAGCGAGTCGGGGATCAACATCTCGAGTACGATTGCCGATACGACGCTTGGCAATTCGTTCCTACCATCCCCTCCAATCCTTGGATTTACGAGTGGGATTAAGCTCGAACAAACGGAACAGCTAAACCAACTGAAAGGGTACCTCGATCACCTAAACGCCCTGCGCCGCATCAACGAGGGGGACGACGTCTCTGATGCACCTGGATACTCTCTAAGCTTAGTTCGCATTCCCATTTCGATACTACCAGGAACGCACAGCCGCGAAGGTTACGGGGCAGAGATCACCGTGACCGCCACAGCAGAAATTGGCCCCGACTTGCTGCTGCCCACATTTCGTGACTTCGTCATCAACGACTTAGTGGATCAATGGTCCATCCCGCTCACACGGTTTCTCAATGACGACCCCCACGTGTCGCGAGAGGCACTCGACTCCTTTACTGCATACGAGCAAGACTTGCAGGGATGGACTCAATGGGCGGTACCAGCGGCTCCGTTGTTCGTAGACATCTTTCACAAGTTGAACTACATGATCAGCGAGCAACCGCAATTCGGGCAGCAGGTCTCCCATGCTTTGAAGGGCATCGAGTCCGAATTCTACGACGCGGGCTCCAATTACTTCATGATCGACGCGCCCGAGATTCAGCAATTGATGGCCATGCACCCAGTCCGATTCCTGCGAGAGAGTTACACGGTCCTTAAGCCTATCGAAGGTCTAGAAGCGATCCAAGAAATGTCCCCCAGGATCGATAGTGGCTCCATCGCCTCTGCCCAACCACTGGATAGCACAGGGTACACCTACAGCGATACAGAGGGGAAAACCGGTGCCATATGGGGCGCCTTCTACCAGGGCACGAAGCTTGCGACCGCTTCCTTAGAGTCGTCCTCTGAGCAGGAAATGCCTGGCTTGAGCATGTTGCCCGATGCACAAAGTCGGGAAGCCACAAGAAAGTTCGAGGAGGCAAAGCTATCCCAAGAGAGACAATTGCTGGACGCTCTGTGGCAACGATTTCAAGACTTAGAGCGGCACATCAAGAGTATTGAAAAATCTGGCGAAAAGCTTGCTTCTTATGAAAGTATCCCCAGCCATCAGGGACGCAAATCAACACTCCCATTTCCGCCATCGCAATTAACCACGGTGATGAGTATTGATCAGAGTGCACATGTTGCCAACTGGGCTTACCAGGCGTTCAAGAGCGACATCATCAATCGGCAAATCGTGCACATTACTGACGTACAGGCCTTGCTACGGAGTGAGTTTTCAGCGGCCTACGAGCGACTCTCCCTGGAATCGGCACAGCACCTTTGGGACAGAGAATCGGGCGGCCAGAGAGAGTTATATCTCGCAATCCGGCGCAACGACTCTAATACGATACGGAGTATCCGGAATGATTTCCTGGAAGCGATTTCCCGTGATCCGGCGCTCAATCCCTCACCACATCCGTCGAGATTCAACGCGCACCTCGAAGACCTCGTGCCGTCCAACTTCCATAACGCCCCGATTGCCTGGGGAGTGTATGTAGAGTCCATCTTGCTCAATGAACGCTTGCGGGAAGACATGCAACAAACCGCCAACTCGGCTGGCGGAAACATGGCTCCTCACTACTGGATGCCTTTCTTCGGTCCCAATCCATCGCTTGAGGCTCGTCAGGCATTTGCCGACTACGTACAAGCGAAATGGCCCATCAAGATATTCACCGTCGATCCAGTTTCCACTGAGCAGAATATCGCCGATTTCTCTGCGGTCAGCCGTCAAATGCAACTGGCCATCGCGATGTCTGTCGCAGGAGGCGAATTGGGGGTTGGAGCCGCACTAAATACACTCCGTAAAATCAAACGTGAAATGGCGACGGTTGACTTGAACCGGACGGTAGTGGGCTTTAGCCACACCGACAATAGCTTTGGTTGGCAATTCTACCCACGTTTTCAAAACGCTCCGGTTGAAAGCAACTTGAAGGTCTTCTTCCGAGATCTCGTGGCGGGTGGGCCGACAGACGACCAACTCCTCAGAAGTCGGCAGATTGAGCCTGGCATCCGCGAATGTACCGCGTTGGTCTTGATGCCCTCCTTCGTACCGAGTGTGCGTTTCGACACGCGTGGCAACTGGTTCAAGTTGACTCGCCCCGGACATACCGCCATCTCGGTCAAAGAAAATCTAGAATACAGCCGGAGCATCGAAGCGATGCGCAATAATGCCCTCGCGTGTGTGCGTCATCCCGATCGCTACCGACCGGGAGAACTCGAGCGTCTCCTGCAGCGTGTCAATCAACTCGACGCCACCCTTCCGCTACAAACATTACACTGCCAAGTGCCCATGGAAAATTCCCTGGGGGGCTTCGAAATTCTCTCCAATGGCACACGAGAACTGTCCCCCGAACTGTTGGGTTGGTACGGAACTCCTGGGTATGACTCCGCGAAAGGTGCCACTGTTTTTCTGGTTGGCGATAATTTCAATGTACGGCAAACGGCCGTCTTAGCGGGGAACCGTCAAATCCAGATTGATAGCATGCTGAGTCGACAGGTAATCCAAGTCCATCTGCCCCCCAACCTCCCGATCCTGAAAGACTCCCGTCTCGCACAAATGGCCCCTGGAGACTACTCGGGTTATGTCGACATCCACCTCGCAACTCCCTACGGAGTCAGCGGTCATATGCTGCTACCTGCTGTACAGCCCGAGAAACAGGCAGCGCCCACTGGTATCGTCTTTCGCAACGGATATCTCTCAGCCTTGGGGAAGATCAGCGTTACGAGCGCAGCCCCTCCAGCATCGGCTACTCACCAATTGGAATCGTTGGAGTTCGAAGACAACTCGACCATTTCGCTCCAACTACCTGCACTCGATGCCTTGTCTGGCACCGCCACTTTAAAGGTTCAGTTGTACCAATCGCTGGCAACCGGACTCCAGCTGGTAGACCTTGGCTCGGCGGTTAGCCTGACTGGTGAAATTTCTACGGACACGCACGTGCTGACCATTCCGCGCGAAGAGTTAGCAAAGCTGCAAGCCCCCCTCAAAAGCTTCCTCGGTCAGCAAGTCTCCGACCGTCAACTGCGCAATGACAAACGGGCCTTTGCCCTAACGGGGACGCTGACAATCGGCAACCTCGTGTCAGACGAACCGGTCACGGGGCACATTCCTCTCACGATTACTCTGAGCAATTAGATCTCTCAACAACGCACGCTTCGGTAAAGCTTAATCCTTGGAATGACAGGAAAAAGATGTCCAACACCAGAAGCCCCAATGGCCATCCGGGAACTTCAAATTTTGGTGATGGGCACCTTTTCCCCAACGACTCCTTTCCCAATCACGTTCACCCGTGGGCTGGAACGGGAGACCGAGGGTCAGCGAAAGGAATTTCCATGCATATGCTCCTAGCCAGTGGTTTGCTTAGTGCTATTTTGGCGACGGTCGTCACTGGCACCGAACTTGATTCGGCGTTGCCTGCCGCACCTTCCTCACCGCCTGCGCTCATTCCCATCACCAACGTTCGTTTCGAAAAACGCGACGGTGCTTGGCAGGCTGAAATCACCCACTGCTTAGAACATGTAAGTGGCTCCGCTAGAATCCAATTGCCAGCCACCTCTGGGCTCTTACCAGCGCACTTCCGGGTAGAACCTCAAGAGGCCTGGACCTACCGCGGAGGCAACACGACAGCCCCCGAAGAAGCCTCAGTCCTAGAGCACATTCCCCTCGGTGATCAGCTGGAAATCAGCGCGGGTTCCACAACGATTGCAGGGCGATTGGTCAGCCGCGATTCGAAAACTCTTACGCTCGAACACACCTCTACCGTCGGTCCCACTTGGCATCCCATTGCAATCTCGAAGATCACCAGTTACCGACGACTGGACGACATTGCGACCGCGTCAGGCTCGCTGATTTTCACTCCAGCGAAAGTAAAACGGCCTCGCCCGCCCAGCCCCTCGCCCCTTACGATCACCTACGTAGTTCCCTGGACAAACGCCGTCTTTAACTACGATGTGCACGTCCGTCCGCTTTCCCGTCCAGACGACCGGGACGTTTTGCACGGTAGTGCCAGAGTCACGAACGTTTCGGGACAAATCTGGGATCGCCAGTGCAAGATTTCATTGACGCACGAGTCCGCCAGCTGGCATCTGGACTGCGATGCACTGCAACCTGGGCAATCCAGCACCATTCCCTTCATGAGTCAAGGTATCGATACCTATTGGCGCTGGGCCTATTCCGCAACAACCGGACTAGCCCAGCAACCAGAATTGCACGTGGATTTACCGGAGCGTCTCTCCAAGTTTCCAGCAGGTGAATGCATGGTCGCGTTCCCAGGAATCCACGGAGTGTGGTCTACCAATGCCAGCTTTCAGAAAAACGTTGCGTTTGCCTTGCCAAGTCCCCCACCGATGATTTTTGCGCGAACTAATTCGTCCGGTGCGACCGAATCGAAGGTGGAAGCCCTTCAAGGTGTGTGGCTGCTGTCCACGCATCAGACAACTCAGCCCATCAAGATCACTTACGATGCCGCCAAGCTAACGCCAAGCAAACTTAGATTTGTGAACACAACTCCGAGAGTAGCCGACTACCGCTTGGCGTTCGATTCCACTACGGTCACCGATGCACAGATTTACGATCTCCTTGCCCCTCAACCCCTTACCCTAGAATCAGAGCAAGTCATTCGAGAATGGAGCGATGCAAGACTAATTCCAGTAGCAAAGCTAGAGATTCTGGAGCAAAGCATTCCCGATTCGGCGGGTTGGAAAACGGAAGCTCAAGAGTTGTTCCAAGAACTGCGCGAGCTTGCAAATTGGATGGCGCTGCGCAAAGAGGCGGCAAGGGTAGTCGCGAATGTTGAAAGTAAGCAAAAGCTGCTGGTCGGCTTCACCCCTTCGCCTGAGGAGCTACAGGCGGTGCGAGATGTTCACAATTGGGACCAGCAGATCGGTCGCTTGCAAATCGAGCTGCAGCGGCTAGCGATGCAGGTCTTGCCACTCCCTCCGCCTCGCGTCCCGAATGCAACCAAGCGTGCGTTTTAAGGAATTCACAGCAAAAAATGTGATCTTTCACGCGTCTTCCTTATCCACCAGGCAACTTGAACCGTTGCTTCAGGTTTGAGTTTCGATTGGGGTCGCTGATAATCGTCAGCGGTTGCGAACCGCATCCAGGCGGACGTTTGACAGGAACATGGAGGCAGGAAAATGAATTGCTCTAGCTAGTGTCCGTCCGGAAATTGAAAGCGTCTGTAAATTATTGGCTAATTTTCAAAAAAGCTCCCCGAAGAACGAACCCGCGAGCGAGTTCGAGCGTTGAATTTGTTGACTAAAACAGGTCCAAACGCTTAATCTTCGAGGAGTAGAAGTGGTTCGCAAGCCATATCAAAAACAGCAACGCTTCGATTGCAGCCCTATCGCACAAGTTGAACTCAACTTGGAATCTCGCGATGAAATCGTGCCCGTCTTGCTCGGGCTTCAATATCTTTATACCAATGCCAAGTTGAGAACGAAAGTCGTTCAGGCTGTCGCTGCGGATCTAAACCAAGACTCTCGACGGGATGTTGGAAGGCCAGGCATGGACGATTGGCATGTTGTTGTGCTTGCAGCAGTCAGACTTGGATGTAATCTTGATTACGACAAACTACAGGATCAAGTCGAGAATCATCGGCGTCTCCGCGGAATCATGGGAATCGGCGACTGGCAAGACACCGACGGTTTCACTTTCAGACGCATACGCGATACCATCTGTCTGCTCAAACCTGAGACGATTAGTAAGATCAACCAAGCTATCGTCACCGCTGGCCAGAGCATTGCTCCCGATGCCAGTTCCACAGTTCGGGCTGATTCATTTGTTATTGAAACTAACATTCACTATCCGACAGAGAGCAGTTTGATCTACGACGGTGTTCGCAAGTTCATTCCGTTCTGTGTTGAGTTGGCGCAACAGCTTGAGACCACAGGATGGAGACAAGTGGGGCATCTAGTCAAGAAGATCAAGAGCTTAAAGCAGCAGATAGGACGGATTGCTGCCAGCAAGAGCTCACGCAAAAAGGAAGCCTTGGAATCGCGTTATCGCGACCTGCTGCAACGCGTAGCACTTTTGCTCGAGCGAGCGAAATCACTGACTAATGAGGCGAAATCTCTCGGTGCGTCCACAGTAACTCTGTCGCTAATCACAACAATCGAACATTGGACAGGACTGACCGAGCAGGTTTGCGATACGGCGCGTCGGCGTGTCCTATTGGGTGAGTCAGTCCCCAATTGCGACAAGCTGTTCAGCTTGTTCGAAACACACACGCAGCTTTACCGTCGCGGCAAAGCCGGACAACCCAATCAATATGGTCGATTGGCTTTGGTTTACGAGGATGGTGCTGGTTTCATTAGTCACTATCACTTGATGGCTCGCGACGTGCGTGACCAGGATGTCGTGGTGGAACAAACGAAGTTGGCTCAGAAGAAGCACGCAGGCGAGATTCACACCGCGTCTTTTGACCGAGGTTTCTATTCAGCGGAAAATGAATCAAATCTGCAGCAGATAATCGAAGATGTATGCGTACTACCGCGGGCTCCTGGTGAATACGTACAGCGGATTAAGAACGAAAGTGCTAAATTTCACCGAACCCGACTACACCACTCAGGCATCGAGGCAGCGATCGGAGTGTTACAGCGGGGCAATGGTTTGAAGCGTTGTCGCGACCGGACTGAACTCGGCTTTGAACGCTATTTGGGTTTAGCGATTCTAGGTCGCAATATACACACGCTTGGAAAGCTACTGCTTTCTAAACAACGCCCCAATGCATCGGCAGCGCAGAGCAAACGCAAAGCGGCTTAGGGCATGTGACTGAGGTTCGTCACTTTTGAATTAGCCAGCTGGCTACCGGTCCGCGCCAGCGGCGCAAAGTCGGTCAAAACGGCTGGATTTGACTTCACCTAGCGGCAAGGAATGCGAAGCGAAGGCAACTCTTCCTGATTGTCTGATAGCATCTGACTGCGTGAAATCCTCCAGCAAGGCAATTTCCGGACAGACACTAGCTATCTTCCTACCAATTTCTTCCTATCAACATCTTCCTGCCAACATCTTCCTGCCAACATCTTTCTCTACTGCACCAGCCAAACTCAGCGGCGAGGAGTAATACCAAGCAAGCTTACCGCTGCGCAGCACTTCATCCGTTCGCTCACGACCCTCCTCATCCACCAGGCAACTTCCACCGTTGCTTCAGCTTTAGTTTCGAACGGACTCGCTGATAATTGTCAGCGGTTGCGAAGCATCCAGACGGACGTTTGACAGGAACATGGAGGCAGGAAAATGAATTGCTCTAGCTATCTTCCTACCAACATCTTCCTGCCAACAACGCTCTCTACTGCACCAGCCAAATTCAGCGGCGAGGAGTAATACCAAACAAACTGACCGCTGCGCAGCACTTCATCCGTTCACTCACGCCCCTCCTCATCCACCAGGCAACTTCCACCGTTGTTTCAGGTTTGAGTTTCGCTCGGAGTCGCTGATAATTGTCAGCGGTTGCGAAGCATCCAGACGGACGTTTGACAGGAACATGGAGGCAGGAAAATGAATTGCTCTAGCTATCTTCCTGCCAACATCTTCCTGCCAACAACGCTCTCTACTGCACCAGCCAAATTCAGCGGCGAGGAGTAACACCACACAAGCTGACCGCTGCGCAGCATTTCATCCCTCACTCACGACCCTCCTCAGCCACCAGGCAACTTCCACCATTGCTTCAGGCTTGAGTTTCGATTGGGGTCGCTGATAATCGTCAGCAGTTACGAAAAAACGCTCACCTGCAATCTGCAAGCGAGCGTTTTCATTGATTCGGGAGAATACGACGTGGTGCTTTCGGTTCTAGAGGCTGGACTCGCCGTAAGCGGCTTCGAGTTCTGCTTCATCATCATCCAAACCATCGGTTGCCGCAGCTAGATCGCTTTCCACGGCGGCGATGCTGGCAATCAACTCCTGCTCTTCTTCAGACAGCTTGACGTATCCCAATCCGCGGACGACTTCAAGGATTTCGCTGCAGGTTGGGAACATTCGACCACTCGAACGCTTGTAGGCATCCAAAGCTTGCATGAACAAGATCTCGTCGCCGTTGTAATCCCGTTCGCAAGTAGTCGGGTCGATTTGGCGGCGACGCTGTTGCTTGCGACGTGGTGGTTTGAATTCCGTTCCATCCGCTTGTGTTTTGGCACGACGATCATCGCGACGACGGTCTACTTTAACTTCTTGGTCGCTGATTTTGGCGGACTTTGGCATCGGTTTCCTCGGCGTATGGTGAAGACTACGACTGACTGGTGCGGCGTTTGGACATATTGAGCCAAACTGTTTGTTTCGATGGAAAAACATACAGCACGTAATCGAGTTTGCCGGTCAGATAGGAGATTTCTCGTCACAGAAACCAGTCCGGCTAGCGAAAGGAATCCGCTGAAGCCGTTGGTGACGATTAAACCGGTAGAGAATTCCGAGATTGACTTAAATTTGAGAAAATCGACTCATGATTGAAGCCTCGATTGGCATCGATCCTAGGCATTTCGGCGTCGAACTCCCAACACCCAAAGGCCGGCGGCCAACAGCGACAGGCCGCAGCCCGGTTCGGGCACTGACGAAGTAATTACAAAGCTGCGGACAAAGTCCATATCGCCATTGGCCACATTGAGATCGATGTAGTCGTTGAAATTGGGGTCGACCCCATAGAGCGGCCCCGAGCCCTCGCTGGTGTATTGCCAGAATGCCCAGTCGTCGATATTTCCCGTCGGAGGACTGCCATCGGTCAGCGGATTTCCGTAGCGATCCCCCGAGTTGTAGTTGGCCACCCAGAGATCACGCTCAGCCAAGCTCGAATCGATTTCGTTGGTTGCATAATTCGTATTCATGTAGAGGAGCGGCTCAACCTGAGCCAACGTCATCACGTGATTGGTGAACTCAGTAGCCCACTGCGACAACTGCGCTCGCGTGAGCTCGGCGCCTCCTTCCTCCAAATCCAACACGGGCCGCAACCACCCCGCTTTCATGTACTCGCCAGCAGTCTGCACGAAATGCCCTGCTTCCGACTGCGCATGGGACTGAATCTGAGCCGCTGTCGAAGCGGTGCTGAGTGCCAAACCAGGTCGCCCAAAATGGTAGACCCCAGCCAAAATCGGCTTGCCGGAAGTCGCCAGTTGTGCGATCGCCGCCATGTTGGTCGTTAGAAAGGTGTCCTCAAAATCCTCGCCTCGCGACGACCGGACAAACGCAAAACGTGCACCCGCATCGTACGTCCTGTTCCAATCCATGGTCCCCTGCCAATAGGAGACATCGACCCCCTGTACTCTCTGGCCCCACGCCTCGGTCTCCAGGAGTCCACTCCCTCCGAAAAGCAGGGCTGCTACTGCTGCCAGCATCACAAAATGGCGCATTCAAAAGTTCTTTCAGAGTTAACCGGGCTGTTGGCTGCGAACGAAGGCTCCAGCCTATTCCCTTCAAACCTCCAAGGCAATCAATTGGGAGGTTCCGTACGACTGGAACAGTAAAAACGGTTATTGCTGGGGAGGAGCAGCCCTCCCTCGTGCTCGAATCTTGCCTTCTCGCCGCCCCCCACCCGCTAGACATTTAGCAAAATAGGGAATGCCTTTGTAAATCTGGTCCCATTTCGTTCAGTTCTCGCAAATCGGCCCAATGTCCTAACCAGTTACCAACAAACAACTTGCAAACAATACCGCGAACTGAACGCCCATTGGTATTCCATTTGCTGGATGAGTCCTTTGACTAGGTTGGATCCTCAGTCACGCGAATAATGGCCTCACACTGGCCCATCCGCCGTTCAAACCAAGGCGGATGCAGCAGTGGGGAGCTTAATGGATCGCAACAAGTCCGCTCGCAAATTGGCGGAAAAACACGGAGGGGTGAATCATGGCAGGTAAACGCAAGCGTCGCACTAGTGGTGCTTCTGCATTTCTTCTAGAGGCATTTACGCTCATTGGAATTGTCGCAATTGCCCAACCCACCTGGACGAGAGGTCTGATCGAGCCCTTGGAGGCAGCAGAGTCGAACACCCTCGGCACGACGTCGATATTGTCAAATTGGGTGAAACCGCTAAACGAGATCCCCCCGCAATCTGCCGCCGAGACCTCCATCCCTTCTACCGAGCCAACTCGGCCAACGCAGAGCATCCTTCCGCCAGTACAGGTCCAATCGCACCCCGCGGCATTCCAACAGGCACCAGCGTTGCAGGAGCCCTCGGCCCAAGTTGCTCCGAATTCGAACTGGACCGAACCTCAGGTCCAGCGTCCGACCTACCCACCCACACCGAGCGTATGGGTCCAACCATTTGGCTATTCCGCCCGCCGAGTCCCTTTGTATGATGGGGCTGCTTACCGAGAACCGGTTAAGCCGCCGAGTCAGTGGACTCCGCATGTCGAACTCTATTGAGCGACGCTCAATGCAAGCCCGAATAGCCTGAGGATTGAGATGGAACCGTGTAAAGTACTGGTGATAGGTGCGCATCCAGATGACGCTGAAGTTTTTGCAGGTGGCTTGGTGGTTCGACATTGCCAACAACATTCTGTGGTCAGAATCGTTTCGGTGACAGACGGTCGCAGTGGGCACCATGAAATTCCGCCTGAGGCGCTCGTGCCGATCCGCCGTGAGGAGGCCCGTCAAGCTGGCGAGAGCGTGGGGGCCGAGTATTTGACTTGGGATTTCCCAGACGGAACCCTGCAGCCCACTCTAGAAGTTCGAGCGGCCATCATTCGCGAGATTCGCACCTTTGCGCCCGACTTGGTCATGACCCATCGCCCCAACGACTACCACCCCGATCACCGAGCGGTCGGTACGGCCGTCCAGGATGCATCTTATCTCGTTACGGTCCCCCACGTCTGTCCGGAAACGCCAGCGTTGCGGTCCGATCCCGTCGTGGGATTTATGTGCGACTTGTTTACCCGCCCCAATCGCCTGCGCGCCGATGCGATCCTGGACGTCGCCGCCGAGCTCGATGGGCTCACGTCCATGGCTGCCTGCCACAAGTCCCAGTTCTTTGAATGGTTGGCCTATCATGACGGTGAACTCGATTCTCTCCCCGAATCCGACGCAGACCGCTGGACATGGCTAGCCAATCATTTCAAGCGACTCTACAGCCAACGTCTTCAACACTTCCAACCCGAGCTACAGGCCCAGGGAATCTCGTGGACCGACTCCCAATTGTTAGAAGTTTACGAGATCAGCGAATACGCCACCCGCCTGAGTCCCGAACAGCGCCAACGCCTCTTCCCCGGTGCACTCTCCTAAGACCGTCAGTAGCCGGTGAGGCGACTAGCTCCGTCCTTGCTGCTGCCAAATGTTGAGAACTTCGATGGCATGCTGTATAGCGAGCACCATTTGATCGAGAGAAGCAAACTCGAGAACGCTATGGATATTGTGCTGCCCGACAGAGAGGTTGGGGGTGGGTAGCCCCATCTCGCTGAAGACAGCTCCATCGGTCCCACCTCGAATGGCTCCCAGATGGGGTGTCAGCCCCAGATTTTTGTAGGCTGCGATCGAAAAATCTACGACATGGGGTGCACTGCGTTGTGCATCGGCCATATTGCGATATTGACGCTGGCGGACCAGTTCGAAACGCAGTCCCGGAGTTTCTTGAACGAGGGAATCTGCCGTCGCTTGAAGGAGCAGGGCTTGGTCGTCCAGTCGTTCGGTGACGAAGTCTCTTAAAAGAAATTTTGCTTCGGCGTAGTCGACGGCCCCTGAAAGCGAATACGGGTGAATAAATCCGTCGCGTCCCTCAGTCGACTCGGGCGTGAGCGCTTCGGTTGGCAAGGCGGCAATGAGTTTCGACAGCCCACGCAGCGCATTGACCATCCGCCCCTTGCCGATCGAAGGATGAATATTGTTGCCATAGGCGCGAACCGTCATCTGATCGGCGGAAAAGTTCTCATTCTCCACTTCCGCTTGGCCGCCTCCGTCAAGAGTGTATCCGGCGGCGGCCCCCGCCTTCGCTAAATCCATGTGCAGGGCACCGCGACCGATCTCTTCATCGCAGGTGAACAAAATACGGACCGGACCGTGCGGCAAATTGGGATGCTCTAGCAGATGCTCTGCCAACTCCATGATCGCTGCCACGCCCGCCTTATCGTCCCCGCCTAGGAGCGTGGTGCCATCGGTAGTGATCAGAGTATGCCCAATCAATTGATTTAAGGCGGGGCAACTAGCCACATCGATCACTTTGCCATTCTTCTCAAGTGGAATGTCCCCGCCCGGGTATCGTTCAAGGACCGCAGGCCTCACATTGGCCCCCGACGCATCGGGCGAGGTGTCGACGTGGGCATTGAATAAAATAGTGGGCAGCGTGTTCGAGGCTCCATCCCCGGCAGTTGAAGGCAGCGTGGCCCATACCAAGCCATGCGCATCGTGCTCCACCTCCTCTAGCCCCATCGCACGCAATTCCTCGTACAGTATTTTCCCCAGTGTCCATTGCCCTGGGCTGCTTGGATATTCTTCACTGTCGGGATTCGCAGTGGTTTCGACTTGGACATAACGCAGGAAGCGTTCGAGCAACCTCTGACGATTGATATGGCTCGAGTTGGACATACGGTAACCTTCTACCTCTGTGGAATAGCTTAGGAGTTGATGCAGTAACGGGGGCTGAGACAATGCACGGGCGGCAATCGCTCGGGAACGGAACGAATCCCCCGTTGCGATGTTGTGCATATCGTCCCATACTGCGACCAGTGCGAAAAACGCAATCACGAGCTGAGAACTCGGAATTCAACAGGAATGATTCAGTGGCCCAGGACGTTCGTTACTTAGTGTTTGACGTAGAGAGTGTGCCTGATGGCGACCTAGTTGCCAAGACACGGTACGCCGCGCTCGGGCTTTCTGCTGCTGAAGCCATCCGAAAATTTCGCAATGAATTGCTAATCACGTCCGGACGTGATTTCATCCCCTACACCTATCACCTCCCCATATCCGTGGTGGTTGCCAAGCTCCGCGCAGACTTCTCACTCATCGAGATCGTGTCGCTGGATCAACCCGAGCACCGCCCCCATGTGATCTCTAAGCATTTCTGGGCTGGCTGGGAGGCCTATGGACAACCGACCTGGGTCACCTTCAATGGTCGAAGTTTCGATATCCCACTCATGGAACAAGCCGCCTTTCGTTACGGAATTCCGATCCCCAAGTGGTTTAATCTCGAGCATCGAACCTATGAGCAAAACCGCAATCGGTACAACCTCGGCGCGCATATCGATTTGCACGACGTGTTAACCAACTATGGTGCGACCTGGTACCGTGGCGGCTTGAATCTGGCCGCCAGCCTGCTTGGCAAGCCGGGAAAGATGGATGTAGCGGGTGACATGGTCTACGATCTGTACTTACAAGGTAAAATTTCAGAAATCAACGAGTACTGCCGGTGCGATGTGTTGGACACCTATTTCGTGTTTCTGCGCAGCATGCTGATGATGGGCAAGCTGACGCTCGAACAGGAGCAGTCCCACGTACTGCAGACCAAGGAACTGCTGGAATCGCAGGCCGAGGAGCATCCGGCCTATCGGCAATACCTGGAACAATGGGGCGATTGGTCGAACCCATGGTCCGAGTAATCTCGGCTTGCCTGGCTGGATGATGTGCGAGCGTTTGCAGTTTTTCCACAGTGGTAGCACCACCTATCATCCTGCAGCGACGCCCCCCCTTCCTTGCTCACCGGGCTGTTGAAATAGTGACCCGCTGCGTGACGGGCTGTTGAAATAGTAACCCGCCGCGTGAGCAAGGAAAGATAACCTCCGCTACAAGGCAATTAAGGATGCTACCTCCGTATTAAAATTCAAATTGCGATTAAATCAACAGCCCGGTAAGCAAGGAAGGGTGATTGCCGCTACAGGCCAATTCGGGAAATTACCTACTCAGCAAAACTGCGATCGCCATGAAATCGACAAGCCACTATGCGGCGGGTTACTAGTTCAACAAGCCGTGCCGAACAGCATGATTTCCCGCCAAGGATCGCAACTATAGCTCGAGTTTTAACGACGAACTTCCGTGACGTCGCGCCTTGAGTCGGATGTAGGGAGCAATGTAGTAGCAGCGATGACCGAAAGTTCCCACCGGTGCATCGGGCTTAGCGTGCTGCGGTTCGCTGACCGCTTCAATGGCAAAGCCACTGCGACAGATACCGCCCAAGAGCGCATTCCAGCTGTGAACATACTCACGAGTGTGGGGCTCGCGCAGTTTGCTCGGCTCGGTGGCGGCAGGTACAGGACGGTTATCGTAGTACGCATGCTCCACCACGTATTGCCCCGTATAGGTCTGCAGAGAGCTCTGCAAATTCGCCGGCTGCTTGTGTTGACTGATGTACAACCCACCCGGCCGTGTAACCCGTGCTATCTCAGGAAACAATCGATCGAGGCTCGCCAAGTAACAGGTGCTTACCGGATGAATCACCAGATCAAAAGACTCGTTGGCCAGCATGTGCAAGTCGTCCATCGAGGTTTCGAACGTTCGGATGGGCAACTGGCGTTGCTTGGCGACTTGCCGGTCGAGCTCGAGCATGTTGGGACTTAGATCCACCACGGTTACCTGCGCGCCGGCTGCAGCATACAAGGGCCCGTGGCGGCCTCCTCCTGCGGCTAGGCAGAGCACATTCCAGCCCTGGATGCCCCCCTCCAGCCACCCCAGCCCATCGACCGTCTGCAACGGGTTTTGCAACTCCGATTCCGAGGCGGGTTTGGCCAATACGTGCCCACCGGACGCCATGCGATTCCAAGCAGATTGGTTATGCTTCAATAGTTCTGCGGTATTCCGCGAGGGTGGGTCCGGCAGGGGCATGGCATCGTTTCTAGATTCGTTTGTCTGAAAGAGAACTCAACCTAAGTGGCCGGTAGCTCACTGGGGCGCCACAGTTGTTTCAAGGAGCTGACCTGTACGAAACATTGTTGCTCTTGGAGATAGGCCACCAGTGGAGTGTCTGTTGGAGCCAAGGCGTGGAGGACTTGCGTCCACTCGATCCAAGGGCAACTGCCGCGCAGTTCGAGCCGCCGGACGGCCGCGCCATCGTCGTAGAGCATGCCATCCAACTGCCACACCGAATCGCTGGGCTCGCCGGAAGACTTGCCGCACCACACGAACGATCCATCCCACTCGATGTACAGGCGATCCAACTCCATCAATTGACCGACCACCGCTTCAAAGGTGCGTGGAATGGGAGGGACCGCCGCGTTGCAACCCTCCACCAGTTCCAAGGCCTGACCATGGACTACGATCGAGCCGCATGGACGAGCCTCTGCCGGCATCGCGAGCAAATGAAGATTGAGCAGTGGCAAGGATTGAGGTGACATGAAAACTCTACGAAACGCGGACGGTTGCTACTGCGCAGCCAAGTAGCCAAGTATTGCACCGAGCAGGAGCGTGGGTGGGACGGCGATTGCCAGGGTCAGGGCAATCATCATCCCCGTGCTCATCATCCCAGCATGCGCGGCGGGCTGGGCGGTAGCCTCAGCGAATGAGGAGGGCAGGGCAGGGGGGGGAGCGGGGACTGGCGGTGCCACCTCGGGAGCCAAACTCCCCGAAGGCAGATTGCCCGCTGATAATGAATCGGAATCGAATTGAGTTCCAGCTGCGGGCCCCGCCGCAGTGGCGGACAAGGTTTTGGAATTCAGTCCACGACTGGTGTCGACTTGCTGCGGTTCGCTCAATAGGGAACTTGAATTCAGACCACCTGCTGGATTCAACTCGTCAACGATTCGGTCTGCAGCATGCGAGGGTAGGGGAGGAGCCATCCAGGGCGAGCGAGGCATGGTGGCTGGCCCGAGTTGATAGGATTCGGCCGCCCACGGTTCGAGCCGCGCCGCCACCTCTGCCGCACTAGAAATCCGCTTGCGGGGATCCTTCTCCATCATGTCGGCAATGATATCTACAAAATCCTCCGTCAGATCCGGAGTGAACTTGCGAGGATGCCAAGGAGTCTCATCCAAGTGGCGGCGCAATTTGGAAGTGGTGTCTCCGCCTGGAAACGGGACCTTGCCACACACGGCGTAGTAGAGCGTGCATCCTAATGAATAGATATCAGAAGTGGGCTGAACCTCTAGAGGCGTGCTGATCTGCTCGGGGGACAAATAGTCGGCAGTACCGACAATTTTCCCGGCGCGTGGATCGCTCATTAATTCCTTGGCAAAACCGGCTAACCCGACATCGGAGACCTTTGCGTCGCCAGCGGGGGTGACGAGGACATTGCCCGGCTTCACATCGCGATGCACCATCCCTTGAGAGTGGGCATATTGCAATCCGAGTGCGGCTTGCATGACAATTTTGGCCGCCTGATGAGCGGGCAGGGCCCCCTGAGTTTTCACCAAGCGTCGCAGATCCATGCCTGGCACGTACTCGGTCACCAAGTAGTGCACGACGCCATCCTGGCCCGCGTCAAAGGCGCGCACGAGATAGGGGGAATCCAATTTTGCCTGCATGCGAATCTCACGCGCAAAACTCTCGCGAGACTCTGCGGTGGCCCGCGATTTGGGAAGCAGCACCTTCACCGCGCATTCACGCCCCATCACTTGGTGGACGGCTTTGAAGACCTGCCCCATTCCTCCCGCACCAATCCAGTCCGTGATTAAATAGGGCCCCAAATAAAACTTCGTGCGGCCGGCCAACAATTGGTCTGCTTGATACTTGGTCAGCAGCTTTTGCTCGATCAAGATTTCGCTCAATAGCGAATCAGGCACAGTGGTCGCTTCGGGCAACCCCTGTTGCTTCAGCCGATGGCGAGCGACGCGCAAGCAGTAATCGAGTTGCTGAGCAGTAATCAGGCCGCTAGCTACCGAAGTCGTCGGAAGAATGGGATCAGTCTCTCCAAGCTTGTGAGTCGGATCGACTGGAGGTGTGATAGGATCCAGTTTTAAACACTCGCGTGGTTGAAGGAGACGGGCCGTAGAAGGTAATCTAAGCTTGAGTGCCAAAGGACGTGAATTGCTGAACTCCAGCTCGGGGCGCTTGCCGGGATAGCGTTCTGCCGCCACAATCGTCAGACGTGCCTCGTGTTGTGCTTCAACTGCCCTGGTGCGTCCTACTTTTTTCCAATCGCCGTAACGAACAATAACATACGCATGGCTGGTCGAACAATCGCTATTGGCGACATCCACGGATGCGCCGCTGCCCTGAATGCTATTCTAGATGCCATCGCGCCTCAAGCCGATGACACCATTGTTGCACTAGGAGACTACGTGGACCGTGGTCCCAATTCGAAAGGAGTCATCTCGCGGTTGATCGAACTCAAGGATCAATGCAACTTTGTGGCACTGCACGGCAACCATGAGGAAATGATGCTGGATGTGGTCAAGGAGGGGCAGCCCCCCTTTCGGTGGCTGCAGTACGGCGGAGTGGAGACCCTCGACTCCTACCTTTTTGCCGGGGACATGAGCGTCATCCCCCCTGAACATCGCCAATTTTTCGACGAAATGCGCGACTTCTATGAAACCGAGCGACATTTCTTTGTCCATGCGAACTACGACCCTGCCTTGCCACTGCAGGAGCAAGGCAAGTTTCTGTTGCGGTGGCAGAAATTGACCGACTCCACCCCGGGCCCTCACGTAAGTGGAAAACAAGCCGTTGTCGGGCACACTCACGATCGAGGTGGAGAAATCTTTGATCTTGGGCATTTGGTATGCATTGACACCTATTGCTACGGAGGTGGCTGGCTGACCGCCTTAGAAGTCAACACGGGCCAACTCTGGCAGGCGGACATCGACGGGGAGTTGCGCGGTGCCAGTTCGTAAGAGGGCCAATTCGTATCAGGTAAGCGACTGAGTGTGAGCGCATCAACGCCGACTCTGCAATCCTCTTCCTGAGAAACCTCGACGCGCCGCCCGACCAGCAAACTCCGCGTGATCGTCAAAACTTACCAGGTTTACTAATCCCACCCGACCCGAAAAGCCGAATCTGTAGGTACGGGAGAATCTTCGGTCCAGCATTGGCCCGGAGTGCATTTCGCATGTCGATTCTCGAGTGCGTGCGCTGCAGGCTGCCAATTGGGTAGCCACAGCGACTCCCGCCTACCTATGGGGTTGTTTAATGCTTTCAATGCTGTTCGCAGGGGTGCGAAAGATGGATGTCTCGAACCGAAATCGAGTCGTGAAAACCTTGACACACGCGGCGGATGGTCCAGCCCAATTCGACCGACAGCCCACGTGCCCTGCCACGCCTGCAGGAAATTGGCTGAGCCAGGCCGTCCCTCGGTTGGCCTGCGTGATGGTCACGCTGCTGTGCGCCAGCCCTGCGCATGCTCAGCTGCGGAGCGGCGGAGCTCAGCGTGAACGCTATCGCGAGTCACCACATCAATACTCGCCATCCCACACTGCCAGCGACGATTCGAACGCAGTCCGGACCGCAAGCTATTCCGATGACGATTATGTCATCGAGGACAGCTATGGCCCGTCCGCTTTGGAGGCTCCTTACGAGGAGTATGATGACTATCGCGAGCTCCAGCCCACCCCCATGAGAAGCACTTTGGCCAGTGGTTGCGGATGCGACAGTTGCCAGAGCGGGTTTTCAGGAGGCTGCGACAGCTTGGCTCCCACCTGCATGACTGCTTGCCAGCCAGGTTGCGGCCCCTTGATGTCGCTCTGGTACCGCTTGAGCGTTCGAGCAGAAGTGCCCCTTTACTGGCGCCGCGCCGCAGGGCCACCGCCACTGGCGGTCAACTCCACCGACGGCAGTGGCGACATCCTGCTGGGCAATGGTCCGCTGGATGATCAAGCTCAAGCGGGATTTCGCTGGACGATGAGCACCTGGCTCGGCCGGGACGAGCAGCTGGGGCTGATGTTCCGCTATTGGACCGCGGGCGACCAAGACGACATCTTCGGCTTCGATCCTACACTCTTCCCAACCGTGTCACGACCGTTCATCGACACCTCCGGTACACCTGCACTGCAAACCGTAGTGATCCGGGCTCCGGGAGTGAGTACCGGGGATATGACGGTGCAGACCAGCTCGTCAGTCGAGGGACTTGACCTGACGTTGAAACGACGACTCTACCAAGATCGCTTCAGCCGCGTGGACTGGCTTTACGGATACCAACACGTCAGTATTGAGGAGGGGATGAACATCTCCAGCAATACGCGTTCCTTGACCGCCCCTTTGGGATCGATTTCCATCACTGACGACTTCCAAACCCAAAACGATTTCCATGGGATTTCGTACGGTGTGATGAGCACTCGGCGGTTCGCCAACTGGAAATGGGAAGGGCTCATTCGATTAGGAGCTGGTAACCTGCGTCGCAGAGTAAATCTCACCGGATCGACCACGACGACTTCGACCGCAGGTGCCTCTAGCACGGACTCCCAAGGGTTGCTAGTTCGCAATACGAACAACCACCCCTTCGATGACGATACCTTCGTCGTCATTCCAGAGGTCGGCCTGAACGCAGCTTGGACCATTCGCCCGGGCTTCGATTTTAACATTGGCTACAACTACATGATGATTCCTAAGGTGGCTCAGGCCAGTCATCAGGTCAACGACAATCTCCGGGTCAACCTATCCGATCCGTTGGTGGGAGCCTTAGATCCCGAATTCAAACTGGAAACGGGACAATTCTGGCTGCATTCACTGGGCTTCGGATTCCAGCTACGATACTAGGGGAGCCCTCATCGCGGGTCCCAGACCTGTCCCATGCTTGAGACTCTAGAGAAATACCCATCACCATGACCGATGCCTTCGCCTATGCACCAATCAGCCAACTGATTGGTCTGGAAGTCCAGCCGGGCGAGGCTGGCATGGCAGAGGTGTTCCTCGACGTCGACCAACGGATGCACAACCCCATGGGATTTGTTCACGGCGGAATTATTGCACTCTTGGCAGACGCCACCATGGGCATCGCATTCGGCCGCACGCTCGACGACCAGAACAGTTTTGCCACGGTAGAGATGAAAACCAGCTACCTGCGGCCCGTGAAAGCTTCACGACTGCGTGGCACGGCAGAACTAGTCCAACGCGGCTTGAGAATTGGCTTCGTGGAGTGCCGCATCACCGATTCGAGACAACGATTGATTGCAACAGCTAGCTGCACCTGCACGGTGAATTCGTTGCACAGTTGAGCACGGTCATCGCCGGCAATTGGTACCCACCATTCTTCAAGGCTTCATTCCCCACAAGTCGCGCCCCAATGCACTTTAGCAGCGACGACTCGTGCCCTGCTTATCGGGCTGTTGAAATAGTCTCCCGCTGCGTGAGCAAGGAAATGTGGTTGCGGCTACCAGGCGATTGGGGACACTACCACTGCGCAAAAAAATCGGATTGGGACTAAATCAACAGCCCGTCATGCGGTGGGTTACGAGTGGGCAAAACGCCTGCACACGTGCTGACAATTGCCCCTCTACCCAAAAAAAGGCGGCCCCCTACGGAGCCGCCTTTGGTCAATCGCTCGTTGCGATTTTTCGGCGCACCAAGCTCTCACTGCATTGCACTCGGCGTACTACAGAGTCCAGCCTTCGCGGTATTCGCGGCCGGTGTATTGGTTCATTTCCGGAACGTTGGTGCACTTCAGATTCGCTGCATCCCATTCGTAACGCTTGCCGACTTCGCCGCGTAGCGCGAGGATACCGACCAACATCGTTTCGGTCAGACGGCCTGCGTAGCCAAAGTTGGACATGGTGCCAGGCTCGTATTCGCCAGTAACCGACTTCACGAATTCCCACTTTTGCCGTTCGTCTCCACCAGCTTCGTGAGGGATGCGCGGCAGGGTTTGCGCTGGCTTTTCGTAATCGTTAACGACTTTTCCGCCGCGGATGAGATCGAACCGTGCACCGTAATCATCAGGTGAGAAGATGGCGCCTTCGGAACCGATCAATACCGCTCCACTGGTGCGGTTTCCCTTACCGGAGCGTTGCTCGGCAACTCGCTTTTGGAAGCGTGCTGGCAATTGCTCGAGAATGGAATCGGCTGGCAAATTGCCACCGTCGTACCAGTAGAATTTGGTGGCGACGAGGCCTTCGCGCTCAGGGAACTCGAACATGAGCGTGGAATTCGATGGAAATTGCTCATTGTCCACGATGCCCGAATTTACCATGGCGGTAACGGCCGTTGGATCCCACAATTTGAGCGCCTTGACGGGCATGTTCGTGGTGTGGCAAGCCATATCCCCTAGAGCACCGGTGCCGAAGTCCACCCAACCGCGCCAGTTGAAGGAGTGATAGGTATTGTCTCCCTTGTAGGGACGCATGGGAGCTGGGCCGATCCAACCGTCCCAATTGAGGGATTCTGGCACAGGATCTTCACCCGCTGGCCGGCCGTTGCCCTGTGGCCAAATGGGGCGATTCGTCCACACGTGTACTTCGTGCACATCTCCGATAGCACCATTCTGAATGACTTCCACCGCTTCGCGGAGGCCATTTTCGCTGGTTCCCTGATTGCCCATCTGGGTTACCACGCCCATTTTCTCAGCCGTTTCCCGTAGCAAACGGGCTTCTTGAATCGACCACGTGAGTGGTTTTTGGCAATAGACGTGCTTCTTCATCTTCATGGCCTGCATGGCCGCACAGGCGTGCGTGTGGTCAGGCGTGCTGACGGTCACGATGTCGACTTTGTCACCGAGTTTGTCGAGCATTTCGCGGAAGTCTTGGAACTGGGCTGCATCCTTGAACTCACGGCCCTTTTTGGTCAAGGTTCCCTTGTCGACATCGCACAATCCAACGATCGACACCCCTTGATCTGCGATGTGACTGGTATCGCTACTTCCCTTACCACCCACGCCAATACATGCCGCAGAAGGGCCTTGCAGGGCCGAGGCATGCGACTTGTTTTGTAGGCTCGTTCCCACCCACACTCCGGCGCCAAGTGCGGCCGATTGACCTACGAACTGACGACGGGATTTCTGATTTGACATTTCAATCGACCTCAAAGAATTTAGGATTTTTATTGCAAACTAAAATTAGGGACAAACCCCAATTCGCCTAGCACGACACGTCGTCTCCGCGACTTATCAGTCCAGAGAAACTAGCTCGTTTGCCGCATAAAGGGAGGAAGGGCGGCCATGTCTGGCCGGCAGGGGGGCATCAAGGCGCCTCAGCATTATACGTGAAGCTGGGAAGGATAAACAAGCCTCCAAGCGCGCAGTTTGTGTCGAATAGTAGTTGCGGGTTCTGGCCTTCAACACTAGGTTGATGTCGCCCGCTCTATAAAGCCTGTCGTCGGCATTCCCTCCCAGTAGGACCGGCGCCTTCCCGCAAAAATCCAAGAATCCCCTCGTTTCACGGAGCCGATAATCCGATGGCAACACGCTGGCCGACTGTACCTTCTCGCTCAATTTTGTGGTGTTTTCTGGCGACGTTCGCTTTGACGGCGGGCTGCCAACCCAAGGCACCCGAAACGACGCCCGACAACTCGGACGCCGCTGCCGAACAACTAGCTCCAGCTCCCCTGCCCGAAGACGATGCGGCCGCCATCGAAAAATTCGAAGCGGCTGGATTCGCCTTGAAAAAAGGTGCCAACGGCCGAATCGTCGAACTCTCGGTAAATCAAACCGAAGATATGAGTGAGTTCCTCAAACTGCTCCCTGGCTTGCCCAGCCTCGAGAACCTTAAGCTGGCCGGAGCTGGCGTGACCGATGAGGGTTTCGAAGCCATTGAGCAACTCCCCCATCTCACGCGTCTGAACCTCGAAAACGCAGGCATCAGCGATGTGGCCATGAAGTCCATCGGAAAGCTCTCTGGACTGCAGGTACTCGTCCTCCGCATGACCAGCGTAACCGATGCCGGTTTGGCCGAACTCGCCGGATTGAAGAAGCTGCGAGCACTCGACTTGCGAAATACCAGTGGCGTCTCCGACCAAGGGATGATTCCCCTAGGCAAGATAGCGAGTCTCGCCGACCTTCAATTGGAACGAGCCAAGATTTCGGCCGAAGGAGTCTCGCATCTAAGCCAGCTCAAGCTCAAATCCATCAATTTGAATACGATTGGCGTCGATGACGCGACCCTGAAAATCTTGGGGAATATGCCCACCCTGGAACAAATACAACTCGACGACGCCCGCATCACCGACGCTGGCATGGCCGATATTGCCAAGCTCAAATCACTGAAACGGCTGCGAATTCGCTTCTGCGATATAACCGGGGAGGGTTTTGAACAGCTAAAAGACCTGAAGGAGATCGAAAGACTCGAATTGCGTGCAACGTCCGTCGACGATCATGCTCTCGAGATCATTGCCGGCTATCCCAAACTGACCTATCTCGATCTCAATGAATGCAAGTTGCCCTCGAACGAAGGTTTCGCCAAGCTCGGAAAATTGACCAAGCTAACCTACTTGGGATTGTGGGAAACCAAATTAGACGATGCTGGCTTAGCCGCTCTAGCTGGGCTTGAAAACCTAGAGGAGTTGGACCTCAAAGCTACCAAGATCACTGACGAGTCCGCTTCGGTCATCAGCGGTTTCCCAAACCTTGTCTCACTGAACATCGGTGGGACTCGGCTGAGCGATGATGCCGTTCCCGAACTTCTCAAACTCACCAAGCTAACCTCCATCGACGTTAGCAACAGTGGAATTGGCTACAACGGCGCCGGCGAACTGATCGATTCGCGCGAAACCCTAAAAGTAACCGAATAGCGCCACTCCCCAGGGGACGGCACGGGACATCAACGCTTTCAAGACGCAGCCGGATTGCCGCGAGGCGATCCGCCGCGTAGCCTGCCGTGGGCAGCTTCCGTGACAGCGCCCGCAGGGTGCTCTGTCAGCTTTCCAGGCAAAAGTCCCCCCGTCCACCACCAGGTGGAGCCACCCACGCCTCTACGCGGGGAAGCCTCCCAATCGACAGCCGCTCAACAGGCCTTTCTTTCAACGCCAGGGGAACTCTGCGGATAGCGCCGGTTTTTAGCTGCCCTTGCCACAGGCTGCTCCCTTTTAAGCACAGTTTGCCCAAGTTGGCGCGTTTAGGACGTCGAAACTACAAGACGTTCAGTGTCTGCAGAAACCACGGATGGAATGCAGCCAACGTAGCCAGCCCGGTGGGCATTCCCTATTTCCTCCGATTCAGCTTGCTACCGGTTCCCACTTCGCAGTCTGTTCGGAGGTTTCTGATATGTGGCGTTCATTCTTTCTAGCGGTCGGTACGATGCTCATTATCCTGGGCGTTGAATGCATGCTCATCGATAGCGCAACGTTTGCTGCGGAGGCCCCTGCAGCCCCCGTTCAAGTGAAGAACGAATCGTGGTTCGAGACTCCCCCCGTGATGCAATCAGCCCGAAAACGGGTCGTCAAACCACCTGAATGGATCCCCTGGAGCTCCATTGCGACCGGCGCGGTCGTTGTGCTCTATGCCATGACTCTTCCAGCACGGTGGGGCAAGGGCTAGAGCGAGCTAACGAGACTCGGTTCCCGAGAAGCAAACCAGCTCAAGTAGCCCGAAGAGCTTGGGTTTGAGTGGGGGCGATACGGCAGTAGTTGCCCGCAACCAGCCGCTTTCCGGCCTGTGCTCGACGCTTTGCCGAGGCAGCTACGCACCTCTTCCGATCAGCCCCCACGTCCGGACACGGCACGAGGCGCACCGGAGCTCTCTGGGCGCAACACCGATGGGTAGCGAGTGGTCCATTCGCCTTCCGCTCCTTCCCAAGAGCGGCCGCCCCCCGTAATCCCTAGAAACCCCGACTCTCAATCGGGGGGAGAGACGCTCCGAACTAGCAACCGAGCCATCTATTCGAAGGATTCCCACAGTGGTCAAGCGGGGATTTGACAGTCGGAATGGCTACTTACTGCCCCTTAGCGAAGTCGACTTTCGAGCTATTCGAAACTGCGTATTGACTTATTAAGTAGCTGTGAATAAATTCCTGAATCTAACTTTATGATATTTACAAAAACAGAATTAGCACCTCTAATAATAGCACGGTCATGGATGGCCTATTTTCAGCAACCGTAGGCCTTCCAGAGATTGCCGATGCACATTCGGAACCTCCAAGTATTTTGCGATGTCGTTCGTCGACGCAGCTTTTCCAAAGCGGCGGCGGACAATTCGATGACGCAATCTGGTGCAAGCCAGGCGGTTCAACAATTGGAAGAATACTTGCAAGTCCAGCTGCTCGACCGCAGCAAACGTCCCTTTTTGCTCACGAGCGAAGGTACGGTGTTCCACGTAGGTTGCCTGCAGTTGCTGCGGCAGTTCGAGGCGCTGACGGAAGAGGTTCGCTCGATTGGCCGTGAAAATTTGACCGGACGCGCTTCCATCGCTGCGATATACAGTATTGGTCTGAGCTACCTACCAGAGTTGCAGCGATCGATTAAGTGCCAGCACCCCAAAGCGGATGTGCGGTATCAGTTTGGACAGCCCGATGAAGTCTATCGGCTGGTGGAGCAGGGGATCGTTGATTTCGGTTTAGTGAGTTACCCCGAGTCCTCGAAAACCATTTTGGTCACGGAATGGCGTGAGGAGACAATGGTCTTGGCAGCGGTCCGAGGCCACGCATTGCAGTCCAAAGCAGAGTTGCTGCCGGAGGACTTGGCCACCGAAACCCTCGTCGCCTTTGCGCCCAATTTGAGAATTCGGCACGAGATTGATCGGTACCTAAGACATTTGGGAATCACCATGCAGGTTGCCGCTGAGTTCGACAATATCGATTCGGTGAAACATGCCATGGAAGTAAATTCGGCAGTCTCCTTCCTACCGCGCCCGACGGTCCAGGCAGAGTTGACTGACCGCACCATGATTGAACTGCGGTGCCCGTGGTTGAATCTCAAGCGTCCGCTGGGGCTTATCCAGCGGCGCAACGACACGTTGGGCAGAACGGCCCGTGGTGTCGCAGATTTCATTCTGAAAGGAGCCTGGAATCAGGCCCCGACCACCGCGAGCAGCTCTAAGGCTAATCCCCTGGCGGTCAATGTGGCCGAGTAACAAGGTGGTCGCGTAACGCTGCTGAAAGCAGTCGCTGCGATTGCCCAACAACACGATACATCAAAGAATATTGCATAGAAACTATCAAGTACAGATCGGACCGAATCATGAAACCAGGAACTCATCTGCCAGACGCTCACGGCCTCTACGACCCTGCCTTTGAACATGATTCTTGTGGTGTTGGCTTTGTGGCTCATATTAAAGGCGAGCGCAGCCACCAGAACGTCGTCGATGCACACGTCTTACTGATGGCGATGGAGCACCGTGGCGGTTGCGGATGTGAAGACAATACTGGTGACGGTGCTGGAATGCTGACCGCACTTCCGCACGAGTTCATAGCCAAGGTGGCCCAAGCGGAGCTTGGTGCAACGTTGCCCGAGCCGGGAAAATTCGCGGCAGGCATCGTCTTCCTACCCCGGGCTGCAGCTGCACGGGAAGCCTGCAAAACGGCCATTAATGCGCTAATCGCTGAGTGTGGTCAGAAGTTGGTTGGCTGGCGGAAGGTACCTCAAGCCACAGATGCGGCCAACATCGGGCCTGCGGCACGCGCCGCCGAACCCTTTATGGAAATGCTAATCGTGGCCGCCGGGGGCGACCTGGCGGGCGATGACTTCGAGCGTCAGCTGTACATCATTCGCAAGCGAGCCAGTCATCTATTGCGTGGCGATGAAGCCATCGAGCAACGCGAGCTGTTCTACATTTGCAGTTTGTCGACGAAGGTCATCATCTACAAAGGCATGTTGACCACGGCTCAAGTTGTGCCCTACTACCCCGACTTGCAAGACCCCGATTTCACCACACACCTGGCGATGGTGCACTCCCGGTTCAGCACCAATACGTTCCCGAGTTGGGATCGCGCGCAACCCTTCCGCTACATGAGCCACAATGGCGAGATCAATACGCTACGGGGCAACAAGAACTGGATGACCGCACGTCAGGGTAAGGTCAGTAGTGATTTGTTCGGAGAGCAGATCAAGGATCTATATCCGATTTGCGAACCCGACTGCAGCGACTCCGGAACCTTCGACAACGTGCTGGAGTTCTTGCTGCTGAGCGGCCGCTCTCTCCAAGAGGCAGTCATGATGATGGTGCCCGAAGCGTGGCAGAAGCATGACACCATGTCCGAGAGCAAGCGTGCCTTCTACGAGTACCAGTCGTGCCTGATGGAGCCCTGGGATGGGCCGGCCTCCATTAGCTTTACCGACGGTAATTTCATCGGCGCTGTTTTGGATCGTAATGGATTGCGTCCCAGTCGCTATTACATCACGCACGATGACCGCGTGATCATGGCGAGTGAAGTGGGCGCGCTGCCGATCGATCCTGCCAACGTCAAAGCCAAGGGACGCTTGCAACCTGGACAAATGTTTTTGGTCGACTTCAACGAGGGTCGGTTGATTCCTGATGAAGAACTGAAGCAGAAGTTCGCCGCCAAACAGGACTACCGACAATGGTTGTGCGACCAACGCATCCAGTTGAATGATCTAGCCCAGGCCCCAGATGCCCATGGATTCTCTCCCGAGACGCTGCTAGCCCGCATGCAGGCCTTCGGTTTCACTACCGAAACCATGCAATTCATGCTGCTCCCCCTCATTCGTGAGAAGCGTGATCCCGTTGGCTCAATGGGCAATGACAGTGCGTTGGCTTGCTTGAGCGACAAATCTCGATTGCTGTATGACTACTTCAAGCAATTGTTTGCACAGGTGACGAATCCCGCGATCGACTCCATTCGCGAAGAGATCATCATGTCTCTGGAGTGCTACATCGGGCCAGAGCAGAACTTGCTAGAAGCGACTCCCGAACATTGCCATCGGCTATTGATTCCACACCCGATCCTATCCAACGAAGAGCTCGCTTCGCTCAAGCAGATGGACCATCGAGGCTGGAAAACGCAGACGATCGACATCACCTTCCCACGTGCCGAAGGCAAAGCGGGCATGATGGCAGCACTGGACCGCATCTGTTCAGAGGCAGAACAGGCGATTGCTGCTGGCTTCTCCTTAATCATCCTGTCGGATCGTGCCGTGAGTGCAGATCGCGTCCCGTTGCCAACTCTATTGGCATCGGGTTGTGTCCATCACCATCTGGTTGATAGCAGCCTCCGGACGCAAATTGGGATCATCCTTGAGACCGGTGAGGCGCGAGAAGTGCATCACTTCTGCCTGCTGGTGGGCTATGGTGCCGATGGCATCAACCCCTACCTGGCCTTCGAAGCGTTGTGGCAAGCCAACGCAGATGGGCTCATCGAATCCAAGGAAGGCATGGACGACAGCAAAATTGTGGCCGTCTACCGCAAGAGTGTGGCCAAGGGCATTCTGAAGGTTATGGCCAAGATGGGCATCTCGACGCTGCAATCCTACAAAGGCGCGCAGATCTTCGAAGCCATCGGGCTCAAGGACGAAGTGATCGACAAGTGCTTTACCCATACACCGAGTCGCGTCCAAGGCGTCGATTTTAGTGTCTTGGCTGAAGAGACACTCCGGCGACACTCTATCGGCTTTCCGCTCCGCAAGGAATTCGCACTGCCTACCCTATCCAACCCCGGTGAGTTTCACTGGCGTGCCCAAGGTGAGAGCCACGGTTGGACTCCTACTCGCATTGCGAATCTGCAAGCGGCAGCCCGCACCAACAGTCGCGATGCGTACAAGGCCTATTCCGACGAGATCAACACGGAAAATCGCCGGCGTTGCAATTTGCGTGGCTTGCTGAAGTTCAGAGAAAATGTCAACGGCGGTCCCGTTCCATTGGCAGAGGTTGAACCGGCCAGCGAGATCGTCAAACGATTCTGCACCGGTGCCATGAGCTTCGGGTCGATTTCGGCCGAGTCTCACGAGTCCTTAGCTATCGCGATGAATCGGCTCGGTGGAAAGAGCAATACCGGGGAAGGTGGCGAAGATCCAGAACGCTTCATCCCCATGCCCAACGGGGACTCCAAGCGTTCCGCCATTAAGCAAATCGCATCGGGACGGTTTGGAGTCACAGCGAACTACTTGACCAATGCAGATGAGCTTCAAATCAAAATCTCTCAGGGTGCAAAACCTGGTGAAGGTGGGGAATTGCCTGGCCATAAGGTCGACGACAATATCGCCCGCATTCGCTACTCCACTCCCGGAGTAGGTTTGATCAGCCCTCCCCCTCACCACGACATTTATTCGATTGAGGATCTGGCCCAGCTGATCCACGATTTGAAGAATGCCAATCCTTCAGCCAGAGTCAGCGTCAAGCTGGTTTCCGAGGTCGGAGTCGGCACGGTAGCGGCGGGAGTTGCTAAGGCCAAGGCGGACCACATCCTAATTTCCGGCGATTCTGGCGGAACCGGGGCATCGCCACTGACCAGTATCAAACACGCCGGCCTCCCCTGGGAGCTGGGGATTGCAGAGACGCATCAGACGCTGGTCATGAATGACCTGCGGAGCCGAGTCGTGCTGCAAACCGATGGTGGTTTGAAAACCGGTCGCGACGTCGTCCTCGGTGCATTGTTAGGGGCTGAGGAGATCGGCTTTGCCACCGCACCATTGATTACCCTCGGGTGCATCATGATGCGTAAATGCCACCTCAACACTTGCCCCGTGGGCATTGCGACTCAGGATCCCGTCTTGCGGAAGAAATTCAAGGGCAAGCCAGAGCACGTCGTCAACTTCCTGTTTATGGTGGCGGAAGAAGCTCGCTCGCATATGGCTGCGTTGGGCTTCCGCACTTGGAATGAGATGGTCGGTCGAGTGGACGTGCTGGATGTCGAAGAGGCCGTTGAGCACTGGAAAGCCGACGGTATCGACCTAACCTCCTTGCTCACTCCCGCCCGAAAGCTGCGTGAAGATTCCGACGTTATCTGCACGCGACTCCAGGACCACGGGTTGAATATCTCTCTCGATTCCACCACCCTAGTTCCCGGCTGTCAGGCTGCGATTCAGGATGGCAAGCCGATCGAGATGGAATTGCCGATCGTCAATACGAATCGAACCGTTGGCACAATCCTCAGCCACGAGATTACCAAGCGTTGGGGCGCCGACGGTCTGCCAGACAACACCATCCACCTCAAGTTCAACGGCTCAGCAGGTCAAAGCTTTGGGGCCTGGGCCGTCAGCGGGTTGACTATGGAATTGGAAGGCGACTGCAATGACTATGTCGGCAAGGGGCTGTCCGGTGGGCGGCTGATTGTTTACCCTCCCAAGAACAGCTCCTTTGCGGCAGAAGAAAACATCCTGGTTGGGAATGTCTGCCTGTATGGGGCCACCACGGGTCGCGCCTTCTTCCGCGGTAAAGCAGCCGAGCGATTCTGCGTTCGCAACAGTGGTGCCTGGACGGTCGTCGAAGGGGTTGGCGATCATGGTTGCGAATACATGACCGGCGGACGCGTCATCATCCTGGGTTCCACCGGCAGAAACTTTGCGGCCGGCATGTCGGGCGGAATCGCCTACGTGTGGGCACCAGACCTGGAAGCTTTCCGCCTCAAGTGCAACTTGGGCACGGTTCTGCTTGAAGAAGTCGTGGAAGATCGCGACAAAGCCGAATTGCTGGAGATGATTACCGATCACCGCGAGTTCACCGGCTCCACGGTGGCTGAACGGATCATCCAAGACTGGCCTGCCTCCCTGAAGAACTTTGTCAAAGTCATGCCCGTGGATTACAAACGGGTTCTCCTGGAGCGGTCGCAGCACGACGAGGAACAAGAGGCCGACGTGCACAGCGAAGCTGTCATCAAGTAGGCTCCTGGTCGCTGAGACTTTGCAGCTTCACCTCCCCCGCAGCAACCAGCGGGGAGGGAGAAGAGCAGGGGGGTAGAGCAGACCCTCGCCCCCCACCCTAACGCAGACATTGATTGGAATAAGCATACAGAAAGTAAGTTATGGGCAAGCCAACTGGATTTAAAGAGATTCCTCGCAAGCAACTTCCCTACCGCGATGAAATGGAACGACTTGGCGATTTCGGCGAGATTTTCACCGAAGGAGATCCCGCACATCTCCAATCGCAGGGTGCCCGATGCATGGATTGCGGAGTGCCTTTCTGCCAATCGGCGACGGGTTGCCCCATTGAGAATTTGATCCCCGAATGGAACGACTTGGTCTACCGTGGGCGTTGGCGCGAGGCGCTCGCAAGACTCCACAAGACGAATAACTTCCCCGAGTTCACCGGACGAGCGTGCCCCGCTCCCTGCGAAGGTGCTTGCGTGCTGGGAATTATTGAACCAGCAGTGACCATCAAGAACATTGAGAATGCCATCATCGACCGCGGCTTTGCCGAGGGATGGGTGAAACCCGAACCACCAACCTCCCGCACCGGCAAGCGTGTCGCTGTGGTCGGGTCCGGCCCCGCTGGCCTGGCCGCGGCCGCCCAGCTCAACAAAGTGGGACATCAAGTGACCGTCTACGAGCGTGCCGACCGAATCGGTGGCTTGCTGATGTACGGAATCCCCTGGATGAAGCTCGGCAAAGATGTCGTTGAACGGCGAGTCCAACTGCTGAGGGACGAGGGAATTGAATTTGTTACCTGTGCACATGTGGGTAAGAAAGAGGATTTCCCCGCAGGACACATGACGCAGATCATGGAGGAGCGTGGCTGCAAAATGCAGTACATCGACCCGAATGACTTGTTGAAAGAGTTCGATGCCCTGTTAATGGCTACGGGTGCGACGAAGTCCTTCGATCCCACCGCGCGCTGTCCCGGTCGTGATCTGAAGGGTATCTACAACGCCATGGATTTCTTGGCACGGAACACCAAGAGTCTTCTCGACTCTAAACTTGCCGACGGTGCTTACACATCAGCCAAAGATCTAGACGTGATTGTCATTGGCGGCGGCGACACCGGTGCCGACTGCATCGGTACCTCCATGCGACATGGTTGCAAGAGCATTGCCAATTTTGAATTGCTCGATACTCCTCCCGTAGAGCGCGCCGACAACAACCCCTGGCCGCAATGGCCGCGCATCTATCGACTCGACTACTCCCACGCGGAAGTCAAGGCGAAGTGGGGTGAAGACCCTCGCGCCTACAACATTCTCACCAAGGAGTTCATCGGTGATAAAAACGGCAAGCTCACTGGGGTGAAGACCGTTTCCGTCGACTGGAGCAAGCCGGGAGAAAAAGCTCCCTTTAGCGAAGTGCCAGGCAGCGAAAAGATATGGCCTGCCGACTTGGTCTTGCTTGCCACCGGATTTGTCGGCCCCGAACTGGAAGTCGCCACAATGCTCGGCCTCGAGACACAGAATCCTCGTGGTAATTGGCAAACCTTTGTCGGCGAGCATGGACGATTCACCACCAACGTCGAAAAGGTCTTCGCTGCAGGAGATTGTCGGCGCGGACAGTCGCTTGTCGTATGGGCAATCAACGAGGGGCGTGGTGCTGCCAGAGCAATCGATATCTATCTGCAAGGCGGCAGCACCCTACCGGCACCTGGAGTCACCCAAGGCCAAGCTCTGGTGCAACTCACCGTCTAGAGCAAAGCTCCAACCATTGCGTCCCTGCCAGTTCGGGCTCATCCCAACTGGCAGGAAACGCGAAGCCAGCAGAGCACGAACCGGTCACCAACCGGCCTCTACCGCACCGTGCTGAGAGCACCCGCTTCATAGGGCCTCGCTTCCGTCGACAACTGCCCCAGCATCTCACGCAAGGAGCTCTCGAGCTGGCTCATGATCGGGTCGCGTTCGCCACGGGGAGGGCGGTCGGTCGGAACCACAATAGCAGCCCCCACCTGCAGGACCGCATGCAAGGGACGCGGGATTGTGGCGCGGTCTAAGACATCCTCCTGAATGCGTTCAACAGACTCAAGAATGCGAGTGTCCGTCGGGGAGACGAGATAGTCACTGGGGTGCGACGCAATCTGCTGTGCGAGGTAAATCTCCGACAGGGCTTGCCAGACCTCGCCACGGCGGGACTCGGGCACTTTCTGTCGTAAAAGTTGCGGGACGATGACTGCTCGGAGATGCTTTATGCGGGGCAGCAGCGTGAGCTGGCGTTTTATGCTTCCATCGCTGGTGGAATCACCCACGGCAACAATGCCAGATGGTCCGCCAGAGCCTTGAGCCAGCGTGGCCCCCGGCTCTTTACCCTGCCCAGCTTCTCCACGGAAGCCCTGCAACCATTGCTGTTCCAAGGGACGCAGCAATCGCTCGATCAACGCCTGTTGGCGCATCTGAAAAGTCCCTGCCTGCGACGCGCCGAAGTACTCGACTTCCTTGATCGACAGGATGACTTCGTAGAGCCGATAAATGCGTTCGACCAAAGAAGCTTCCGGAAGTGGCTTGCCGAGAAGCAGACGCTGTTCCAAGGACTGTAGCGTCGGATGCGTCGTGCGTTCCAGATCCCCGCGAAAGAGATACTTAATCGCAACAGGATGGATCACGACTTCCCCACCGTCTACCGCCTGACGCTTGCGAGCAGCGGCTCGCGCCAAGAATGCAACTCCCTCCAATAACGGTTGCAGCCGATCGTTCGTGCGAAAGACGGTCCCTTCCGGGAACACGACGAGAGGACGTTTGGCCTCGGTCAGAATGCCGATGGCGGTTTCTAAGGATTGACGATCGTGCCCCTCGCGGTACACGCTGAAACCACCACACAAGCGAATGGCTAGTGCCTGAAACCAGTGCTGATTGAACAAATGCCAACTAGCCATCGCGAACAGGTGGACGCCCACGGTGCGCGCCAACCATCCCATGGCCAGCGGATCGGCGTAGCGGCAATGGTTGGGGGCGAGCAAGATTCCACGCCGTTGAGCGAGCGAGTCACGCAGATGTTCAGCCCCGCGAATCTCGTACGACTGAACCCCTTCAAAGTAATTGAGATAGCCATCGACGAGTCTCGTTCCCTGAATTATCGAGGAGGGCCAACCACTCCGGCAGGGCGAGATGAAGCGATAGGGTTTCTCAACAATGATCGGTTGCATGTCAGTGGCGAGTCTAGCTTGCGTATCCTCGTGGGTGGGACTGATGCCACTTCCACGCAGTATCCACGATCTCTTCAATTTCCAAATACTTGGGAGACCACCCCAGCAGGCGGTGTGCCAAGGAGCTATCGGCAATCAACTCGGCCGGATCACCTGGCCGCCTTGGCTCCAAGGTAACGGGGATGGGGTGCCCAGTAATCTTACGACATGCCTCCACGATATCCAAGACACTCTGGCCTCGCCCCGTACCGAGATTGACCTGAATGTTTGTGCCAGGCTCGAGATGACTCAGAGCGCGTTGGTGCGCATCGGCCAAATCGTCGACGTGAATATAATCACGAATACAGGTTCCATCGGGCGTAGCGTAGTCGTCACCAAAAATCCCGATGCGGGCCCGTTGGCCGAGCGCCGTCTGCAAGACGATGGGGATGAGGTGGCTTTCCGGATCATGGTCCTCACCGATATCTCCGTCTGGGCTGGCCCCCGCAGCGTTGAAGTAACGCAAGGCGGCGCATCCGAAACCGTAGGCCTTCGCGTAGTCGGTCAACGCATGCTCGATCACGAGTTTTGTGAACCCGTACGGATTGATCGGAAGTTGTGGCGTGGTCTCAGCAATCGGAAATTTTTCGGGTTGCCCATAAGTTGCCGTGGTACTGGAAAACACGATCCGCCAGACCCCTGCAGACCGCATCGCTTCCAATAGATCCAGCGTAGCGGTCACGTTATTTTGGTAGTACATGGCCGGATGCGCGACCGACTCCCCAACCAGAGCGAAGGCGGCAAAATGCATCACCGCTTCGATGCGGTGCTTGGCAAAGATGGCTTCAAGGTGAGCGCGATCCGAGATTTCGCCTTCGATCAATTTGCCTTCGGGAACGCTGGCAGCATGGCCCCGAGAGAGATTGTCGTATACCCACACCTCGTGCCCCGCGCGAACCAACTGGCGGACGGTGTGAGAGCCCACGTAGCCCGCGCCACCTATGACCAAAATCTTCATCGGGAAAAACCTCGCATTCGATCAAATGCGCGCAGTCGCGCAGGAAGTCTAGCTGATTGGACAAAGTATTGTGGCAGATCGACTACCGCTGCTGTCTAGCGTCGACAATTACAAGTATGGGCAATGTATCAACTCAGCACGGAACCGTTAACCGCGATCGTGCCGATTGTAGAGGGAATTTGTAGGATTGGCAGACTGACGTTCTCTCCACGAACATTAAGGTGCAAGCGTGGCAAGTAAACTCCGCAAATTACGTGAACAGGGTGGGGCGACCGCACCTCCCGAGCTAGCACTGGAGACCTCCTCCGACTGGCATCAAAAATTCACCGACTACCTCCGCTCCGAATGCCATCTAGCCAAAAACACCGTCGAATCGTACGGACGTGACCTGCAGCGATTGCTACGGTGGTGCGATAGGCGACCGGTCCAACAGCTACAAATGGCGGACTTAAGCCAGTTTGTCGCTTGGCTGCAAACCGAAGGCTTGGCGCCCAGCTCCATCTCGCGGGCCATCGTCACCGTTCGCATGTTTTTCAAATATCTGCAGCTCGAGGGGGTCGTGCAAGACAACCCCTCCGAATTGCTCGAATCGCAAAAGATGTGGCAGCGGATCCCCAAGGCCATTACCCCCGCGGCGGTCGAGCGATTCCTTCAAGCTCCCAAGAAATACGATACCTATTGGCAGCGTGATTGCGCCATCCTGGAGCTGCTCTATGCCACCGGCTGCCGTGTTTCCGAGGTTTCCAACTTGCTGACGGCTAACGTGCAACTCAAGGAAGGCTACTGCCTGGTCGAAGGGAAGGGTTCGAAACAGCGGATGGTCCCTATTGGGGAGCAGGCGGCCAAGGCGATTCGGCTCTACCTCGAGGAGCTGCGGAGCACTCTGGTTGGAGAGCAATTGCCGGAGAAGACTCCCTGGCTGATTCTCTCACGGACTGGCAAACGGTTGCGGCGAGAGGCAATCTGGGAATTGGTCAAACGCTACGCTCTGCGCGCTGATGTCGATCCAGAAATTAGCCCGCACACCCTCCGGCATAGCTTTGCGACTCACATGCTCACCGGCGGTGCCGACTTGCGGCAGATCCAGGAATTGCTGGGGCACGCTAGCATCCAAACGACGCAGATTTACACCCAAGTCGAAAGTTCACGCCTGAAGCGGATTCACCGTCAATTCCACCCACGCGCGTGACGCCAATGCGTCACATCTCTAAATCCAATTGAATGCCAGCCACTACGCGAGCAGCGAAGTTGTTGTAGAGCAACGCCCCGACAAATCCAGCTACCAAGCCTATCAGACCATACAGCACCGGTGAGACAACTCAGCCCCCCCGCTACCGCCAATTAGCAAACGGACCGTTGCGCTTGCAATGCTACCGGCGAACGCGATCTGCGAGATTGCAATCAAGAACATCACACTACCGGCGAGCAAGCCAAAGAACACATACATTGCGCCCGCTAGGAGTGCGACGAAGCAGCGCGTTGACTCGTTTAATTCGCACCGTTCGCGTGCCCGCCTCAGGGCTTAGTGGCGGAGCAAGCGGATGCGGAGTCTCCTAGGGATTGTTTGATTCCCTCGTCGGATTTCTGCAATGGCAAACACGCGGCTCGCAGACTTACTTGCGTTGCTTGGCGAATTTGATGCGATCGATCAATTTGACAATGTCATTCCCGCTACGGTAGCCAGTGACACTGGTGATTGCCGAGATGACGTGCACGTAGTGCAAATCGTAATCGAGATCGATCTCGACTTCCGGGCCTTCCTCTTCGCCAGGGCCAGCCGCGTCCCCGACCAGTCCTACGATATACCCCCGCAATTTCTCCCAGTCGGTACCGAAGGAAAGATTGTCGTTGAGCACAATTTCTTGCAGTCCGCCAGCTCCGTTAGAGATCAACCGTAGCTTGAGCGGCAACTGGGTATTGTCGGATGGTCCCGAGACTCCCTCGAGAGGCATTTTGACATTAAAATCCCCTTCTTGGGCACTAATTTTGAAAGTCATCACAAAGAACACGAGCAACAGGAAAACGATGTCGATCATGGATGTCATCGACAACTCGGTCTTGTCAGCCGTTTGACTTCGATGGCGGAATTTCATCTAAATCTCCTCCTTCACGCGCAGTGCAAATTGTTCAAAGCCAAGTTCCTGACACTTGTTGATCAAATCTTGGACGCGGCCTCCAGGTACCGTCTGGTGCCCGCGGATGATGATGTTCGCATCCCGAGCCGTCTTCTTATCCAGTTGCATCACCGCAATTTCAGGCGACATCCGAGAGCGTAGCGCCTCCAAGGGGATTTCATCGCCTCCAATGACTAGCGTGCCATCGCGCGTCATGTGAATGATGATGGGATACTCCAGTGGTACCGCAACGGGCTTGGCCAATTCGCTCGTTGGTAGCACCACCCTGTCGTTTTGCTCACTCTGCGAAAAATTGATGAGCACCATAAAGAAGGCTATCAACTGGAACGTCATATCGATCATAGGGGTCAAATCCGCTTCGGCTTGCGGAGTATTCTGACGCTTAATTCTCATCGTTGAACTCTCATCGTGTTTTCCCTGCAAAAGGCACAGTAGGCGATGTACACAACCGTTTGCTTAAGCTCGGAAACGCTCTAGGAGTTCTTCGCTGGTAACGCCCACCTGCAGCGTCAGGCGTTGCACGCGGTTGCGGAGAATGTTGTAAACCGCAATGGCGGGGATAGCGACGGCCAGACCGGCCAGCGTGGTGAACAGAGCCGTGGAAATGTCCATCGCCAACGCATCGGGCTTCGGGGTCGACCCCGAGGTGGCAATGGTTCGGAAAGCGCTGATCATCCCTTGGACGGTCCCAAACAGCCCGATCATCGGACTGATATTCCCGATCAAGGCCATGTAGCTCAGGTTGTGTTCGAGCTTCATGGTCTCTTCCTCGCCGACTTCTTGCATCGCCTCCACGGCATGCTCATAACCTCGGTCTATCTTCGACAGCCCCGATGCAACAACCTGCCCCAAGAAAGAGTCGTCAGTCTGAATTAATTCGGCTGCTCCCTGAGGATTATTTGCTGCCAACTGCTCTTCCACCCCCTCGACCAAATCGGGTGGACAAATATTGTCTTGCCGAGCTGCAATCAAGTTCATGACAATTAGCGTCACCAGCGTGATCGACAAAGCAGCAAAGATTACGGTGTAGGGAATTCCGAGCGCTTGAAACGTCCACACCAACAAGTTGGAAGAAGCTTTCTGCCCACCCGATTCAGCCGCCTCACCAGCAGGCCCTGGCGCGGGTGCGTCGTCCGCTGGAGCATCGGCGACCGGGGCCGGTTCTGCAGCGGGCTGCTCTCCCAACGCATCCAGCAATTCATCTTGCCCCAGCGAGACATGGGCCGGTACCAGAAAGAGTCCCAATAGAATGGCTACGAATGGCCAGCGAGCTAGCAGAGAGTATTGCATAGTTGTATTTTTCCAGAAAACGGGCTGACAATCACGCCAGCAAGATAAGGTGTTAATCGCGTGGGTTGATTAAAGGGATGGAAGTTGGTTCCCCAAGAGATCGATCAGGCATGCTCTGTGAGCGCTAGTTAACGCATCTCTCTTTAGGGTTTGTTGGCCCAAGTGCTGGATGCATAGCGTTGGGTCAATCGGGCTTTAGCATCTGCGGCTCGCGCCGCCTGTCCTGCCCCAGGCCATAGTTTGCTCAGCTGATACAGAGCTTCCGCATGGGCATCGGCTTCGGTGAAAAACAACAAGTCGGTATGTAGATAGCTTAGAATGGCGCGATCGGGTTGCTTCATGGCAAGGAAGCAGGCTCCCTTGGCATTGCTAATGCGAGCAAACAATTCCTGATCGGTCGAATCGCCCGTCTTGACCATGGAATTGAGTTGGTCAAGGGCCGCCTGTGGATCGTCAGCTTGCAATTTGCAAACAGCCAACCCAACCTCCGCCAAGTTCTTTAGGCGGGTCATCGCGGGCGAAGTACTCTGGGCGGTCGCTAGTTGATCAAAACGGGTCTTGGCTGCTGCGGTATTGCCTGCTGCTAATTCGACTTCCCCCAAACGGTACACTCCCATCGCGATGGTTTCCGGTGAGGGTGCCTCCAAGAGTTTCTCATAAAAGGGTTTGGCGTTCTGCCCCGCTGCGGCAGCCAGTTCCCCCAGCATTTCGCAGATCGGGTAGAAGTGGTGTGTTTGCGAATTAGCCCGCACGAGCGCCATCAAGCCGTCGTAGGCTTTCTTCTTGTCACCAGCTCCAGCCAATCCCAACTTCCCCTCGCAGTACGCGCGGTAGAACTCAATGTCTTGACGAATGAGAGGATTCTGAATACTGCTCAATTCAATCTTGTTGACTTCATCCAGGGCTTGATCGAATTGCCCCAACAAGACCTGCTCGCGGGCGCGATCGAGCTCCTTGGGTTCATCGTCGAAGGTGATTTTCCGCACATCGCTTAACTGATAGTTTTTAGGCTCATTGCGGACGGTAATCGTTACCTGGGCCGGTGTAATCTTCTGGAGGTCCCCCGACACCAGCGAGCCTTGAACGGGATACACTCGATCATCTGCGTCTGCGGGTCGCACTGCCAAACCAACGCATACCAAGGCACAGCCTAGGGCGAGTGCGAGCCGCAGATGGCTGCGAACGGGATCCCTGGCGGCAATATTCTTGGGAGCGACGTTTTGGGAAGCGACGGTGTGCATGGTGCTATTCCGGAAAATCAAACCTGCAAAATGGTTCATAAATCGATTGAATAAGGGACTGCTTTGTGGAGACAAGATCGAGATCGACCCGGGCACCGATTCATCGGACACTCCTAACCGTTACCTATCGCCTTGCGAACTTCTTTCAGGAGGGCCTCAAACTTTGCCTTGCTAGCCGGCCCCCCAAGCTCAGGATAGAGTGCCGAAGTTTGCTGAATATCCTTTTCGGCTCGCCGTAAAACAGACTCCTTTTGCGTGGCATCGGTGAGGCTGGCTCCGTACTTAAACCGCGTGTAAGCCAATTGATAGCGGGCGTCGAAGAATTGTTCTGCATAGTCTTCTTTACCGACCGTCATCTGGGCAATCTTTCCCCATCCCCAAAAGAGATTTTGACCGGTCTTACGGTCTCGGGGCCCCCCTTCGTAGGCCGTCTTGAAGAAGATCGGTTTCGTGCTACCCCAGGCTTGGAGCGTCCGAGCCGCCTCGATTTGCACATCGAGCAACATCGGAGTTTCACGCAGCACTTCCCCCAAGACGGCGACCGATCCAGCATAATCGCCCGCCCCTTTTCGGCTGCGTGCCAACAACAATTTGACTTGCGTTTGCATGGCTGAATCTTCGATCCAATCAGGTTCAGATTTGCTACGGTCGGCGATTCTGGCCAAGACGTTGGCGGCTTCCGCATAGGCGGGCCCAGCCTGGGGACGAGTCTTAGGATCACGACGCAATTCGTCCCCGACTGACAACAGCGTATCGGCGGCCCAATATTGCGTATTAAACGCATCGGCTTTGGCCGCCTCTCCGGCGACGATCGTGAAAAGGCTGGCCAAACGCTGGCGGCTAGCTGCGGATGTTGTTTCCTGCAACATATGCTCCAAGTCGCGAGCCAGGCTGACAAAAATACTTGCAAGGATTGTCTGGCCATCGGTGGCCGCATTGGCTACGCCCTGAAGACTCACAATGTAGGAACGAATACGATCGTTAGCCGCCGTATTCTCTAGCTTCCCCTCTGCAACTTGTCTGCCAATCAGCTGAATCGCCATGCGGTAACTATCCATCGCAATCGAAGCAGAGGCCAGATCGGGGTTGGCTTTTAAAACAGCCAAAGGCCCGGTCTCCTGATCCAACAGAATTGCAGTCGCTCGGTCGATTTGGTGGTCCGATAGCAAGAGATGCGTCAGTGCATTGAGGGTTGAAATGTCCGCTTCCACGATTGCCTCGGGCTTTAAGGCCTCACTCGCATTCGACAGCAATTCAATAGCTTGTGAGCGCGTATCCTGCAGCTTTTGAGCGTCGACATCCGGCAACCTTCGTTGTTGAAGGTATTGTGAATAGAGGGTCAATCCGACATCCCTGCGCAACGCAGTCCCGCTGCTGCTCTCCACTGGAATGCGTTTCAGCAGTGCCTGGGCCTGCTCCCACTGTCCAGCTTTCAAATGCAATTGCACCAGCGCCGCCGTAGCAGCGGCGGCCTCTTCCGATGCGGGCCAAGTGTCGCTCAGATACATTGCAAACGGCTTGAGCGCTGCGGTCAATTGCGCCTGCTGCTCTTCACCCACGGTGCGGAGTAGATCTCCATAACCTCCGAGCGTAATGGCCGCACACCTCAGTCCCTGTTCGCTGCCGGGATCGCTGCGCGCCGTAAATTCTCCAACGACAATGGCATCCCAAGGGCGATGCTGCTTGAGGAGGAGGTACGCCAACAGGAAACGGGAATGGGTTAAATCGGCCCGGCTATCTTCAGCTTGGAAAAGGCGAAAGCCGGTTTGAAGCAGTTCGATCGCCTGCTCTCGGTCGCGGTCAATTTGTGTCTGCTGGGCTGTGAGCTGCGCAGTGACCTCGTTTTTTTCCTCCTCCGTCAACGACGCATCCTGCTGCCTATCGGTAAGGGTTTGCAATTCGATGGTCGCCGTTTCAGAGCGGTTGAGTCGTTCTTCAGCAGCTGCCACTGCTTCGGAAAACGACTTTACCTTGGGAAGCTCTTCGCCTGAAGCGTCCTCTTCGGCGATACCAAGCTGAGAAAGCAGCGCTCGGGTCTCTTCAAGATGTGCACCCGGCGTTCTCAACATCACGCGCAGGTCGTTTCGACTATTGCGAATCAGACGACCGGCAACGCGGTCTTGACCATCGGCGGCCTTCAGCTTATCGGCCCAAGCCAACCGCACTTTGGCCAGCGCCAGTTTGAGCTTGAGCGTATCCACCGATTCCTTCTCATCTGGAAATAAATTGCTCAGCCATTTATCAGCCCGATCCACGGCTACAGGATACTTCCCCTGTCGTGCGAGTAGCTGCACCAGCTCGGTCAATGCATTGGTTTGTAAAGGCCGCAGGACATTGACGTTCTCGAGATCGATAATGCGTTGATATCCATCAATAGCATCGTCATACTTCTCGATCTCCTGTTGGAGCTTGCTGCGGTAGAAGAGCGCATAATTGCGGACTCCAATCATGCTGCGTTCTTTGGTATAGAGCTCGCTGAACATTTCCAAAGCGCGAGTTAGATCTTGGATGCGTTCTGGACTTTCCACCGCCCGACTATGCCCCCGGTCGTCAATGGCCTTGGCCGACAACAACTGCGCCTGTCTTAGATTTTGCTGAACTCGCTCTCGAAAGGCGATTGCACGCGAGTCAGAGGCGGCGACCCGAGCTCCCTTAAGCCCCTCCAGTCGCTGAGCCAATTCGGCGATCGTCGATTCAAACAGTTCATGCGCTTCGGTGTAGTACCGAATAGCTTCGGGGACGTCGGCCTCTTCGGAACCCGCCAGCGTCTTGGCTTCCTCAGCGCGAATGAGAAGAAGCTCCCCCAGTTTGAGCCGAGCTTCCCCACGCCGATTGTGATTCGGCTTGGTCTCGAGGAATTTTCGCAAATGAGAACCCGCTTCATCCAACTTGCTACTGCGAACTGGATTGGTAGGGGAGAGCACCGCCCCAGCTTGGTAGGTCAACAAACCTCGTTCCAATTCCAGTTCCGAGGCGAATTCGGCTCCAAGTTCGCCAGAGGCCTCAAGGTCATCTAGGTAAAGTAGGGCTAGGTCAAAAAGCTGTTCACTCTGCAACTTCGCCAAGAAACGCTGGTAGGGCTCCTCTGCCTGAACCAACGAATTGCTCGCGGGACTCATTAGCACCCCGCAGCATAACACTGCGGTCAGAGTGGTTTTCAGCAGACAAGTCAATATCGCTCTCATGGGCGTAGGCAGCGGGTCGAGTGTCGGAAGAGAAGGTGGAGCGTGAGAAAAGTAGATTACGAGCATAAGTCTACCCCATTTTTCTAGCGTAGCTTGATTGCGCGGTACACTCAAGCAAATGTTGTTCTAGGAACCGGCCGCTTTTGGCATATTATGACTAGGCCTATACTCGGTGTATTAAGTCACGCAAACGGTTCTACCAATTGTAAGAGTTATGACGACGGCATTTGCAAACGACCGCTGAATCCGTTCGCTGCAGTGAATTATTGCGTCTCTTACCTCACAACAGTCCAATATCAGCTCTTTTGAGTTCGAGGCAATAGTCAGCATGGTGCGTCTTCGATCAGAGCGGTGGTACTCCTCGGATGGACAATCGCGAAGCCGCCAGCGAGTTGCGTCGAACGTTGCTGGCTCACGGCGGCTGCTGTCCCTGTGCTTCCTATTGGCGCTGGTGATCGTGATGATGCAAAAGTCCACCGACCCTCGCTACGTGCGGCAAGCCTTCAAGGCGTTGGGGGTTCCGTTGGACTCCGCCAGTACCGAGCAGGAATTGAACCGAGTCCCTCCGCCAGCAGGCACTGTCCCCCTGCCACCCGTCCCCCTGCCACCGACGACTGCAGGGGAGCATGCCGCGCTTGCACAATCCTCCGCCGAACTTTGGCAGCTTACCTGCAACGATCTTGTGCCGCGTTTGCTGCAAGACGCTACGGCCACGCAAATTGCCAGCTTGGCAAGAAGCTGGTTTGGCACCCCTCCCGAACACAAGAATGCGGCCACGCCCCCAGTGGAACGCCGCGCCGAAGCCCCACTCGAAAACAGCTCACTCCAAGATGAATCGACCCGACGCTTGGAGCAATTGTGGGACGACTTCCAGCAATCCAGCGCCCAGGGAGACCGTCTGCCCACGAGCCCAGATTCCGCACAACAGGCTGTTTCCACGCAACAAGCTTGGAGCCCCCAATTCGAACGATTCCGACGAGAGTGGCAGCAGTGGTGGCAGGAACTCAACCAGGGGGTGGGGTCAGAGGCGAGTTCGGTTAGCGAGGAATTTCGCCGCTCGATCACCACTTATTTGGACGGGCGTTTGGTCGAAGGCACGGAGGACGGAACGGTCTGGAAATCGAGTGAAGCGGTTGCTTTCTGGCGTCTCTTGCAGCGTCCCGCAGCGCCGGCAGCCCCACAGTCTCTCTCCCAGCCCCCCCTTGCTAACACGCTCCAACTGGAATCCACGGCAGGAGATCTTAAGGGGAGCCAGGTGCGTTACCGAGGCTCCGTCCATCGCGCCGAACAACGCCAGAGAATCAATGAGCTCAGCGGATCCGCCGTCGATTATTGGCAGCTGTGGATGCGGGGGGAGGATGAAGCCAGTCAACCAGTCTCGGTTTATACGCTCGATCCAGTTGCACGGCACCTTACCCATGCCGGCAGTCCTTCAGGGGCGGCAGCCATTCCAATTGAAGTCATTGGGGTGGTGGGCAAGCGTTTGGCGTACGCCTCGGAGTCTGGCGTACAAGTGGCACCAACGCTTTTTGCCTCCTCGCTCCAGCTGCTAGAAACACACTCAGAGAACAACCTTAAAACGGCAGAACCCGCTGCAATACGGCGAGACCTCCTTTGGGCGGGCCTGCTGGGTTTGCTGGCAAGTGGACTGGTCCTCACACCGATTTTGTCTAATTGGAAGCGTCGCTCCACACGTCGCCTTCCTCAATCTCCAGCCTCGCGTCCAGGGAATATCAACGTCGGTGCCAAGTCAACGGACGCATCACGGAGGCCCCCTCCCTCAACCTTGGGAGGCTGGTGCATCCTGCTTCTGGCCCAACAACTTTGGCTGGGAGGTGAAGCGGTTCAGGTCCACGCCGAAGACCTACTGACCACCGCTTCGTCCCAGCCAGCAGCGTCCCAGCCAGCAGCGCCCCAGCCAGCAGTGTCCCAATCGGCAGTGTCCCAATCAGCAGGCCCCGCCCAGCAGCCCACGCTCAGGCTTGGCATGCCCGGTCCAAATGGCAATCCGGATCGCCGCAAGCAAGACACCCCACAAGCAAGCGAGGGTCTGCCAGTTGGTCCCGTCCCGCCCTGGGGTAACTCGGATGCCTCAAGCTTAAGCGCGCTGAATTCACTGGCACGCCAAAAGCTCGAGCCGATCTTCTCGCCCAAATTTGGACAGGAGGTAGAAACGTATTTAGCAGGCGGCAACCCGCCCGTTCCCGTGGGCGTCCTGCAAACGATGCGCAGCCTAACACAGCTGGGTTGGCAGAGAGTCAACAACTTGCCTACCCTTGAATTCAATGGTCTAGAGAACGCTTCAGCCAGCGACCGCCTTGAGCCGCGGGCCATCGCTGGCTTCGTCGTCTCCGTCTCCCCTGTTTCATTGACCGAAGAGCAGCAGTCCTGGTACGCCGTCCGCAATGAGCGTCTATACCATCTCCAGCTAGAAGTAGTGCCCGATTTCCTTCGCACGGAACCGGATAGCCTGCTTGCTGGCGCCGCGCGGTCCAACTCCCGCGTTCGCGATGATCCGCAGGGCTCAGGCGAGCAGCCACCGAAGTCGTCGACTACGGCCGCAGCCCAGAGCGTCGACGTTTTTTGTGCATCGGTTCCCAGTTTCTGGCTGGGCGGTGGGACGCTTCGGCAGCCTGCGCGGCTACAAGGACTTGTTTGGCGCCACAGCGAAGGGCAGGGGGCGGTAGACGCAACCGAGGCCGAACTCCCCACATGCCTATTTGCAGCACCTCCGCAATGGCTACTCCCCCAATCCGTATCGCAGGCGGACCTCAAACCAGCGATACCTACCACTCTACGGGAACTGGGAGAACAGGGGTGGGACCTAGCTCAGACCGACTTGGTCCGCAGTCGCAATCAACGGGGATTGCAGCAGGACGAGGCCTCAGCCTTCTATTCCATGTTGCGCATCGTACGCACTGAGACGCCACCAAACGCTGGCCCTGCAACGACGGGACAGCCCGTCGAGCCACGCCCCGACCAGCTCACTCCCCAAAACGCATTGGCAGAGCCTCGGGACAGCCTGGGAGAACGAGTACGCTGGCGTGTCCGGCTGGTTTCCTGCAGTATCATTCCAGTTTCCGCTCCAGCCGACCGCAAAGCACTCGGAAAAGACGAATACTTTCAAATCGACGGTTTTGTAGAGCTCGGGAACCAACGCATTCTATACGCCATGCCCGGTTCAGACCTTGCTGAGAATGGCGACACAGAATTCGTTGAATTCGAAGGGGAATTCCCCATTACGATCGTGCTTAGTGGCGGCTCCGAGTTGGTGGAAGCTCAGCGAGGGACTGAGGGGGAATTAAGTTGGGACCTGGGAGGTTACGCTTGGCTTGAAGGCAGGTTTTACCGCCTGTGGTCCTACCACTCAGAAATGCTCGAACAGACTCAGGCAGCAGCGCGACAGGCGGCTCCGCTAGTCGTAGCTGCTAAGCTCACGCAGGCGACGCCACCAATTCGAGTGACCTCCGCCCCCATCGGATGGTTTGGCTACGGCTTGGCAGGAGCAACGCTTTGCTTTTTGGGTGTCCTGCTGTACTTTGTCTTTTCGCCCGATGCATCGCGTCGCCACAGAAGATCGCCGCGCATAACTTAGTTTTCAGTTAAAATTCCGAACTCTTTGGCTCACGAGCGATGTGTTGCTAGATTAGAATCGTCATGAGGATCAATACCAGCGTGCCGCAGCGTGCCCAAGCCATGGATCGTCGAAAATGACGCCTAATCCCGACTCCTCTAAATCGAAAAGGCTCGAAACGCCGACGGCATTCGATGGGGAAGTGGCTACCGATCTCTCACCAGAATATCAAGATCCGGAATCGCACGCCCCCCCGGAATCGCATGTGGGAAGCGTCGTAGGGGACTACCGTGTGCTGAGCGAAATTGGTCGTGGAGGAATCGGTGTGGTCTACCGAGCCGTCCACACTCAGACGGGCAAGACGGTCGCTCTCAAATTGTTGCAGCGGAGCTACGGCGCACAGCGTAGGCATCTAAGGCGATTTCGGCGGGAGGCACAAGCGGTTCAATCGCTCAAACACAATCACATTGTGCCATTGCATGAATCGGGAGAGCATCAAGGCGTCCATTTCCTAGCCATGGAATTGATTGCAGGGCAAACGCTGGCTGATCTAATCACCGACCAAGCCCGATGCCGGCAGGCCACCGAGTCGGCGACACTTGCCAACGATGATGAGCCGACGCAGTGTGAGCACAAGAAAATTCTTCCCAGCATAGCCTTTGAGGATCTGGCACATTCGATCGCAAACATTGCCGATGCCGTGCATGCAGCCCACTTGGCGGGCGTCATCCACCGCGATATCAAGCCGTCCAATATCCTCCGCGACGATTCAGGCAAACTTTGGCTGACCGATTTTGGGCTCGCAACCCTCGGCAACGAACACACCGCACTCACCTTGACGGGAGACGTGCTGGGGACCCCGGCCTACATGAGCCCTGAGCAAGCCAGTGGATCGACCGAAGGGGTCAGCCCACTGACGGATGTGTATAGCCTTGGTGCATCCCTGTTTGAGTTGACGACGCTACAAAAACCCTACCTGGGTAGCCGTGATCAAATACTCCTCGGCGTGGTGCAAGGCGACTTAACGCCCCCTCGCAGAGTGCGTTCGGGTATCCCTCCAGCACTTGAAGCCATCACGCTCAAAGCGATGGCGTTCTCGCCAACGGGCCGGTACGTCAGCGCCGCAGAACTGGCCAGCGACCTTCGCCGTTTCGCGGGCGGAGAATCAACGCTCGCCCGCCTACCCTCCTGGCGAGAACGCCTTTACCGATGGAGCGAACGCAATCCGTTGGTAGCCTTGGTAACGCTCGTTGGCGTCAGCGCTACCATCGCCGGTGTCTTGATCGTTCAGTCGCTCAACTCGAAAACTTTAAGAAACGTCAACCTGCAACTGCAGCACTCCAACCAGCGTCTACGGATCACCAACGAGCAATTGGCGACTCGCGAAAGCCAGCTGAAACAACAACTCTATGTATCGGATATGGCGGTCGCCTTTAAGGCCTATGAATCCGGCAAGTTCCTAACCGCGCGAAAGCTGCTGGAGCCCTACGCAGCGGAGGATGCGGAACCGGATCTTCGCGGCTTTGGCTGGCGGCTACTCAACAAACTGACGGCTCCACCGGAATCGATCTTATTAGCGTACCACAGCGGGATGGCGACTGAAAGCGCTCTGTTTGACGGTGGTCGACAAGCACTTTCAGTAGGGCATGACGGAGAGGTGCACCAGCTCGATCTTGAGGCAGGTACCGAATTGCGACGCCATACCATGGGAGGAAAACTCGATGCGGTTGCGGTCGCTCCCGATGGCAGTTGGATGCTGGTCGGCATCCATGCTCCCACGGGTGTTCACCGCGTCGCCTATCGCGATTTGGACAACCAAAAGTCGCCTACTCAACTTGCAACAATCAATGAAATTTCCAATTGGAAATGGCATTGGACTACGGTGGAATCGCTAGCGGTATCTCCCAATGGTGAGTTTTTCGCCTCGGCCGATCGCTATCAAGAGCTTCAGCTTCATAGCGCAGACGGCGCATCCATTCGCAACCTAACCAACGACTCACGCAATGAATCGTTGGCCTTCCTCGATCAAGGAGAATGGTTGGCATGCATCTATCGCCACACAAGAGGTGCGGCCAAACTCCGCGTCTTGAGCACCTCTAGCGAACGCAACTTGGATTTCGAATGTGGATTCAGTCCCAATGTGCTGGCCTATTCGGGGCACCGTCCCGGTTCCGAAACGTCGTGGATCGCAGTCGCAGGCGTCGATGACATCGCGATCTTTGAATGGCCGAGTGGCGAAAAAATCTCACGCTTGAATAACGTTTCGGCAAGAATTCGCTGCGTCGACATCAGCCACGACGGGCGAGTCGTGGCCGCTGGATGTGACGAAGGGCTCATGCTAGTCTGGCATGCCCGCGAAGCGGAACACGCCGGCGAATTTCGACCGCCGCAGGTAATTCAAGCCAGCGATCAACGCATCACGAGCATCAAGTTGCGACCAGACAGCAATGCGTTGCAACCAGCAACCTTCCAGATGGTGACCACTTCCGAAGATGGGGATGTGCGGCTCTGGAAAGTGCCTCGCCCCATTCCCCCCGCTCCAGGCATCGCTGGGCTGCCGCCAGCCGCTCTTCAAGTCTCCGATGTATGGGCAGTCAATCGCTACGCAGACCAGATGTATCTACGCTTGCAGGGCGGCGAAATCGTAGAATTCAATGGTGAGGATTCCCCCAGCCGCGTGCTCGCCAAACATCCCTGTGATGAGTTTGGACGCATCTGCTCCGTTGGCTCGGAAAACCTGATCGTCGCTGCTGGACAAGCAGAACTGCTCTTCCTCGACGCCCAAACGGGGTCCGTCCGCAACCGTCTGCCGGCGTCGGATGCAGAGCAAGATTGCCAAGACCTCTTGCATCTCGGTGAAACAATCTATGCGCTTTACCAAAACCACCTTCTGCTAATTGACACGCATTCGCACCAAGTCAAATCTACGCTTTGGCTTCCCACCAAGGATGCCAAGCAACTCTTGCAAGTGCCGCAAACAGAGGATGTCCTGGTCGTTGCGGAGGGTGCGATCTACCAGATTCGAGATCCGCAACTCGCTCCCCTAGCCGAAGCGTCATCGGCGGCAAGTCTCTTCCGACTGGCGACATTCTCTCCAGCCGGAGATCACCTTGCAATCGTGCAATCCAATCGCACCCTACGCGTGCTATCGACCGACGGATTGCAACCACCCATCCTACTGCGGGGGCATCAAGAAGCTATCACTGACTGCATTTTCATCGATGACGGGGCTACCTTAGTCTCCTCTTCGGTCGATAGGACGCTGCGGTTTTGGGACATAGCCACAGGTCGCGAACTGGGCGTGCTGAACCAGCCTGAAATGCAGACTCAATTTCTGCACTATTTTGAAGCCACGCAAACCTTGTTCTGTTCGGATCAAGGCAGTGGATTTCAGTTTCTGCCAGCCCGCTGACGCTTCTGGCAAGCTCGTTGGGGAAGCAATTCCAGCCGTCACGTCTACTTTGCAAGCTTCCCCGGCTTGACTGGCTTGCCACGAACCTCATACTCGGATGCATGGATGGTTTGGCACCACCACGCAAGCTACCGGAGAGCTAGAGGCGTCCTGCTTTAGACGCACTAACCGCTACAACCCCGCCAGCTTCCGCACTTTAAACGATTGCGGTGCGAAACAACTGCACTGGGAAATTTCCCGGTATGGAATCCCGAACTCTTATGTCTGGTCGTCGACCAGCTAGCTGTATATCCCTTGGAGAAAATTCGAATGCGTCGAGCCAAAATCACGATTGTCGGAGCTGGAAACGTTGGAGCAACTTGTGCGCACTGGTGCGCCGCAGCGGAGCTCGGCGATATCGTGTTGCTCGATATTCCACAGGCCGAGGACATGCCCAAGGGGAAAGCACTTGACCTGATGCAGGCCTCCCCGATCATGGGCTTTGACAGCGCGATCAGCGGTACCACCTCCTATGCCGATACAGCCAATAGCGATGTCGTTGTGATTACCGCGGGTATTGCGCGCAAGCCCGGTATGAGTCGCGACGATCTCCTCGGAACCAACGCCAAGATTGTCGGCTCCGTGGCCGAGCAAGTGAAACAGACTTCTCCCAACGCAATTATCATCGTCGTCAGCAACCCGCTCGATGCGATGGTGCAGCGAGTCTTGCAAGTGACCGGTTTTCCATCCAACCGAGTGATTGGTCAAGCAGGCGTGTTGGACACCGCCCGCTACCGAACGTTCTTAGCAATGGAATTGGGCGTTAGTATTGAGGACATCTCAGCGTTGCTGATGGGTGGACATGGTGACACAATGGTTCCCATGCCGAGCTGCACGTCGGTTGGGGGTATTCCCATCTTGCAACTCCTTGACGCCAAGCGGTTGGAAGAGATTGTGGATCGCACTCGCAAGGGCGGCGCTGAAATCGTGGGCTTGCTCAAGACGGGTAGTGCCTACTACGCTCCCGCCGCCGCCACGACTCAGATGGTGGAAGCCATTGTTCGTGATAAGAAACGTTTGATCCCGTGTGCCGCCTACTGCGACAAAGAATACGGCGTCGGTGGTTTCTACGTTGGTGTACCTGTCATCTTGGGAAGCGACGGGGTCGAGAAAATTGTTGAGCTCACGTTGACCACACAAGAGCAAGCCGACTTCAAGAAGAGCGTCGATGCGGTTCAAGAATTGGTCGAAGCGATGGGCAAGCTGGTCAACGCCTAAGGCTAGGCAGACCACGCACGAATCGCCTCCTGCAGCTCTCCCCGATGCCGAGCAACTCGACAAAGGGGGGAGCTAATGCTTGCAAAAGCCAAGTAACGCTCGCCTCCAGTCAACCACCGAACTTATCGACGGGCCGCATCAAAAAGCGGATAGAATTGGAATTCCAATCGATCTCTGACGTTGACTTGAGATGCTCACGCGAATAAAACCCTTGGAGAGAGTTGAGGATGGTTGTGGCATAGTTGGTTGCGCAGCGTAGAGCTGTTTTTCGATGACCGCCCCCACCGTCTTGGACCTGTAGTGATTGTCCTACATTCCACGAATCTAAAAGATTGGCGACTAATGCGAAATCGTCTCTGTAGCTCTGAGGAGCTGGTCGGTCGAATCGAAAAGTTGCAAAGTTCTAACCCTGTCTGCCAACTTGAAGATCCGTCCTACTTGGAGCATCAGATCTGCCTGTTTGGTCCAGAACGCTACGAACCACGCTACGAATACCCGCTGGTCGTTTGGCTGCACAGTTGCAGTAGCGGTGAACGAGAGTTAGAGAACGTGATGCCAGCCTTGAGCTTGCAGAACTACGTGGCCTGTGCACCTCGTGGGACCGTTGCTTGCGATCCCGAAGGAAAACTCTTCCGCTGGGGAAGCTCCAATGCTTCAACGGCCATTGCCGAAGAAATCGTCTTCGACACGATCGAGATGGCTTGCTCCCAGTTCTCTGTAGCCAAAGAACGGATCTTTCTAGCTGGTTTCGGCGGCGGCGGCTCAATGGCTTGGCAAATTGCCTTGCGATACCCCAAACGCTTTGCTGGAGTCGTTTCGATTTGCGGACAATTTCCGCAAGAACATCGACCACTGTCCAATTACGAGAACGCTCGAGACCTCCCCTCGTTGTGGCTCTACGGCAACGAATCCAATACGTGCGGTATCCAGCAGGTATGCGAGTCGCTGCCGGTCATGCACGCAGCCAGCCTGGCGGTGGATATCCGACAATACCCGTGCGGAAACGAACTGCTGAGCAACATGTTGAGCGATACCAACAGCTGGCTTATGGAACGCGTCACCAGCCAGCCGGCGGCGGTCGAGCAGTGTGCCGAAGAGAGTTTTTCGCGCAACTAGGGACTTCTATAACGACGCGATCTCGTTCCCCCCGCCTGCGAAGCAACTAGCCTGTAGTGGTGGTGTGCGTGCGGTGGCGAGATCCAGCAGGGCTCGGTGATCTTCTCTGGCAACACGTGCCCCGGCTTGCCGCACGAACTGCGCAATCGCTAAATTCGCTATCCTCCGATGCAATTGGCAAGCGTGGGTGAGCGAATTTGTTTTCTCCATCCATCGAATCGTGTGCCACACTTCGTTGAGCCGATTCAATGTTGAGCCGATTCACAATTGCGCGTTCCCGGCATGTCAGCGCCTTCTCCGCCACACAGCACTTGAGTTGGACGGGGGGCTACAAGCTGTAGCTGTTGGGAACTGCCACGGATCTTTTTTGTTAATACGCCAGCCATGTTTAAGAAAAAGCTGCCTCTGCTAGCTGCGGCGGGTGCCGGCGCCATCCTCGTTTTTGGCGTGCTATTCACCTACCTGCTGGGAGGCGGGTTGAGGGCAACTGAAGAGCTGAACCTGGCCATGCGACTTCTCGATGAGGGGCGCTGGGATATTGCAGGACGCATTGCCCGAGACCTTGAGGATGCCAGGGCGATCGACCCAGCGGCCAACGCCAGCTGGAACTACGTCCAAGGGGTGTCCAATGCGCTGTCGGTAGGCGGTGAGCTCGATACCCCACGCAATCGCCGCATTCTGCTGGCCGCCACGGAGAATCTCGCTAAGGCCGAGGAGCTCGGCTTCCCCCTAGGCTACCAAGGCAAGGGAAAATTCTATCTAGGTTGGTGCTACTTCAATACGTACCAATGGGACGCTGTCAATGAAACGCTGGCCGATGCCGAAAAACTCTGGCCCCAACGCCGTAGTGACGCCTTTCGCATGATGGTGGTGGCCTACCTGAGGACCGTTCCAGCCCAATTGGACATGGCACAACAGCGGCTCGACCAATGGGAGAAAATCCCCGGCATGTCCAAGAGTGAATTGGCCAGAATCAGTCTTTCCAAAGCTCAATTGGCTTTTCAAGAGGAAGACAACTTCGGCTGTGAGGAATCGCTTTTGCAGGTCGGTTCCGATACCCCGGAGTATATCGAAAGCCAATTGTGGCGGGGGCGCTGGCGCGCCGTCGAAGCGAGCCAACTTCCGGAATCCTCGTCCAAACGCGAGCTGCTCCTCTCCGAGGCACAGCAAATTTTCGGCGACATCGTGCTGTCCCCACTATCGGCAATCGAGCCGAGGCGCCAAGCCATGTTCCTATCGGCCAAAGGGCTGCGCATGATGGGAAAACTCAACGAAGCTTTAGGGATGTTCAGTAGCGTCCGGCAAGGCAATTCCAAGTCTGCCGAGGCCATTGCCTCCGGCTTGGAAGAGGCAGAAATCCTGATGGAGCTGGACCGCAAAGACGAGTCGCTGTCCACCTGCAAGTTGCTATTGAAAAACGTCGAAGACTTGGCCCTCTACAATGGACTTTGGCTATCCATCGAAGAACTTCGATCGCGTCTGCTCGATCTCGGCCGAAGCCTGCTGCGCGAAGATGACTTTCGCAGCGTCGTTAAACTGGCTGAGCACCTGGCGATGGCCTTCCCATTGTCCGACTCCGTTCGACTCAAAGCCGAGGCCTACGAACAATGGGGCGATCGTCTCAATGTGCCTACCGCTGAAACGAATCCCGAACAACAGCGTCAAGCGGCTCACAGCAAGTATCTGGCTGCCGCCAACGAGTATGCACAGCTCGCACAATTGGAGCTGACCTCGTCGGAGTACCCCGATGTCCTCTGGCAAGCGATCCAAAACTACCAACGCGCCGATGATCTCAATAGCGCGAATCGCCTGCTCACCAATTACTTGCAATATGAAGAACGCCCCAAGCGTCCCCGAGGCTATCTGGCACTCAGCCGCAACCGACTCAACGCCGCCAAATGGCAATCCGCCGTTGCTCCTCTGGAACGATGCCTGAATGAATACCCCGGCCATCCCAGCCTCTTTGAAGCGAGGCTCTTGGCCGCCAAGGCCTACTCAGAGCTGAACAAGTTGGACGAAGCTGCCGAATTGCTTGAATCCAATGTGCTTGACTACGACTTGGAGCCCAACAGCGACACCTGGCGGGACTGCCTATTCCAATGGGGGCATATTCTCTACAAACAAGGAAATCAGCTCCTGCTCGATATGAAGGTGGCCGGCAATGCTGGTAATACAATCGAAGAGCGGCAAGCCAAGATCCTGGAAAGCCAGCAATATCTGCTCGATGCCATCCGACGCTTAGGCCACGCCGTGACTCGCTTTGCGGAGGACCCCCGCCACTACGAGACCCGCTACATGCTGGGCAAGTCCAATCGTTTAGCGGGCGAAACCTTCCTGCAATTGGCCAACTCCCAAGAGATTCTGGTCGATTCGGCCCGCCGCGATCTCCTGCAGAAGCGCAAGCACTACCTCGATCAGGCTGCCCAGGAATTCCGCTTTCTGCACCAGTCCCTCAGCAAGCGGCAAACGGAGCTCGATGCGTCCGAGCACCTGCAGTCGTTGCTCCGGAATTGCTATTTTGGAGAGGCCGACACGCTGTTCGACCTTGAGCGGTGGGAGGATGCGATGCAGGTTTATCGCAACGCGGCCAGCCGCTACATGAATCGGCCCGAAGCACTCGAGGCGCTCATGCAATTGGTTGCCTGCCATCAGAAAATGGGGGATGAGGCCGAGGCCAGTCGCACGCTCGCCCAGGCCGAACAGGTCTTGAAACGGATTCCGCCCGAATTGGATAATCAATTTGCGAAGTTAACCAGAGCCAATCGCGCCGAGTGGACCGACTTGCTCAAATGGCTTCGCCGCTGAATTGCACTTGCGTCGAACTGAACATCTCGCCAAACTCCGGCGAGCTTGAGCAGGAAGCTCTCGCACTTGTCTCGCAGTTCACGAAGTGTTGCTTTTCCGCCCGTGTCGAGAAAACCAAGCGTGAATGCAGCAACGCTCGCAATTCAGTGACAACCCGTTGTCACTCTATGCCCTTTGGGAGGGAATCCAATGGCAGGATGGTTATTAGCAGCCGTCATGGTAGCTGTAACAGGCGGGAACTCCGACTGTGCAATCGTTCAATTCACCGCCACTTGGTGTGAACCATGCCAACAAGTGCAACCTGCCTTACAGCAGCTCCAGCAAGACGGCTGGACGGTCTACTCAGTCGACACCGACCAGCAACCCGAGGTGGTCAAGCAATACAGCGTCGATAGCCTGCCGACACTTATCATCCTCAGTAGCGGTCGCGAAGTAGATCGCATTGTGGGGGCAGCTGCCTACGAAGTAATTCAGCAACGCGTGCAGCGCGTGGCGGCTCGCAATCAGAGCACTCAGGCCTTACCAGCCCCAGCTCCGCAGCAGCCAATTGTTCGCGGACAGTCTCCATCCACATCCTCGTTCCCACTATTGTCTTCAGTGGCCAATGCAGGGTTTTCCGCCTCCAATCCGGCGAGTCCCAGGGAGCTAGCTCCAGCCGCTCCGCCTCCCCATACACCGCAAGTGAGCCCAGCCAGTTTTTCAGGCACGCCAGTGGCAGTTGAGAACGCAAGTTTCTCCCGTGACGCCGCTCCTCCGCAAGCGGTCGCCTCCACGCCGTCGGCCCGCACCAGCCTGTCTCCAGAACAAGCGATTCGACGTGCTGCTCAAGCCACGGTTCGCATTCGAGTCGACGAAGCCAACAGCACCGCTTACGGAACGGGGACCATCGTCGACCTGCACGGTAGCGAAGCGCTCGTCCTGACTTGCGGCCACCTATTTCGAGAGATGACGCCCGGCTCCCAGCTCACGGTCGACCTGTTTGCCGGTACGCCGCAAGAAATCAATCTGCCAGCCCTGCTGATCGATTTCAAAGCGGAGGGAGACGACATCGGTTTGCTCACCTTCCGCACACCCGTCGCACTCGATCCGGTTGAATTGCTGCCCCGAGGTACCAAGCTCAATATCGGCCAGGATGCGTTTAGTTTCGGCTGTGACCACGGCTCAGATCCCACGCGACGCGATACCAAGATCAAAAATATCAATCGCTACATCGGAGCCGCCAACGTTGAAATCTTTGGCGCCCCGGCAGTGGGACGTAGCGGCGGAGGATTGTTTGATACCCAAGGTCGGTTGATTGGCGTCTGCAACGCGGCTGACGCGGCCGATGATGAAGGGATCTACGCTGCGGCCGACGTCGTCTACGCTCAAATCGAGCGACTCGGATTAACGCATCTTTTTGAAGCTCAAACGCAGGGAACGCCGACGGTACTGGCGACCAGTAGCGGATCTCCCGTGGTTCAAGCGGCAAGTTTTTCGGATACGCCGGCCCCTACGGTCTCTCCCCGCCCCGCAGCGAACCTCCCCGACCTCACGACTCCTCTCGCGTCCTCGCCCTCCGGCCAACAGATGATCTGCATCGTCCGTGACGGCACGGGGCAAGACCAAGTCTTGACCATCAACTCCCCCTCTCCCCAACTGCTGGACGCGATTCGCGCCCAGGGCAATCGCTAGCCGCATCCCACAGCCCGCATCCCGCGCCTCTCGGATTGCGTTGCGTTACTTCCGCACCAAGGCTGGAATCCCTATAATTTGCCCAGTTTAGGTTGCTTGGTCCTTTTCCTTCGGAACGAGAATCGGTCGCAAGCGCATCATCTCCCCTTCAAATCACTTAGCAAGTCCATGGCACCATCGAGTAAAATCCGCGTTTACAATACCCTGACTCGACAGAAAGAAGACTTTCAGACTGTCGAACCTGGCAAAGTGGGGATGTACCTCTGTGGGCCTACCGTCTATGCCGAAGCGCACATTGGGCACATGGTGGGGCCAGTCATTTTCGACACCATCAAACGCTACTTGGTCTACAGTGGTTACCAGGTTCTGTGGGTCGTAAATATCACCGATGTGGATGACAAGCTCATTGCCTCCGCCAACAAACGCGGTGTCCCCATGTCCCAAGTCGCTACGGAAATGACCATGGATTACATGGCCAACTTGCAGGCATTGGGAGTCAATCAAATCGATTCCATGCCTCGCGCGACCGACAACATGGACGAGATCATTCACTTCATTGAAGAATTGATCGAGAATGGTTTCGCCTATGAAAACGCGGGAGATGTCTTCTTTGACGTCACCCGTGATCCGGAATACGGGCAACTTTCCAACCGCACCTTGGAAGGCCAGCTGGGCGAAGGGGGCGGCGCGGCAGCCAAAAAACGCTCCGCGGGAGATTTTGCACTTTGGAAATCTGCGAAAAAAGGGGAGCCAAGCTGGGCCAGCCCCTGGGGAGAAGGACGTCCGGGTTGGCACATTGAATGCTCTGCAATGAGCCGAAAAATACTTGGCAAGACCTTTGACATCCATGGCGGAGGGCTCGATCTGGTCTTCCCCCACCACGAGAACGAACTGGCCCAAAGTCGTTGTTGTCATGGCCAGCCGATGGCTCGCTACTGGATGCATAACGGATTGATGCGTTCCGGTGCCGCCGGCAAAGTGGGCGGGAAGAGCGATCGCCAATCGACCGCTCCCCCTGCAGATGTCGAAGCCGAAACCGCCGGCAAGATCAGCCGCAGCAAGGGTGCGGGCGGCCTAGCCAAGCTGATCGAAGAACAGACGGGGGACCGCATTCGCTTCTTCCTGCTCCGTTCGCAATATCGAAGTACCATTGTGTTCGGCCCCGAAGGACTCGAAGAAGCAGGGCAATCGTTGGGAGCGTTCTACCGCCTCATCGCGCGCTTCGAACGACTCTCGGGAGAGAGTTTCTATCTTCGCGGCGACCAAGAACTTGAGTACGCGAAGACCCGCGTCGCCGGTGATGCCAACCTAGCCAATGCCCAAGCAGGCTTGCTGACGGAGCTCGCAAAGCTCCGCGCTTCCTTCCTGGAAAAAATGGACGATGACTTCAATACTGGTGCAGCCGTCAGCGATCTCTTTGAAACCTCGCGTACAATCAATCGCTACGTCGATGCCGAAAACCTGGAAGACTCCACGCAGCGCACGGCTGAACGGATGCAAACATTCCGTAGTGGCATGAGCGTCTTGCGCGAACTGGGAGCAATCCTCGGACTCTTCCACAAAGAGCCCAAAAATGCGGCCTCCGACGAAGGGGCAGATGGTCAAGTTGTCGATGGCCTAATGAAAGTTCTGATTGACCTGCGCGCTCAAGCCCGTGCCAAGAAGGACTTTGCAACCTCAGACACGATCCGCGACGGTTTGGCCGGAGTGGGCATTACGCTGCAAGATTTAAAAGAAGGCACAACCTGGGAGAAGGCATAACCCGGGGACTGGCCTGCAACTAAGGATGGTAGCGATGGCTGATGGACAATTAGTTTTAGGAATCGACCCGGCGTTGGGCACGACCGGCTACGGACTGGTGCACTGCCATGGGAATCGCCTAAAACTCGTTGATGCAGGAGTCATTCGCTGCCGTCGAAATCGGCCCTTGGAAGAGCGATTGAAAGAATTGCACGATGGCATGTGCGAGATCTTGGCTGAGCTCAAGCCCGACTGCTTTGCCATCGAACAACTCTACTCGCACTACGATCGCCCCACGACGGCTATTCTCATGGGCCATGCGCGTGGCGCAATTTTGCTTGCTGCCGCCCAAGCCAACTTGCCGGTGCACTCCTATGCCGCGACCCAAATCAAGAAAACGCTGACCGGCAACGGGCGTGCCCCCAAGACGCAGATGCAATTCGCCGTAAAGCACCAATTGGGTCTGTCGGTTGTCCCGGAGCCAGCCGACGTGGCCGATGCTTTAGCGATTGCCCTTACGCACTACCATTTCTCCCAAGCCTCCCCCTTACTATCCCAAGGAACTCGGGCTCGCGCCATCTAGGTCCCGCTCGTTGGCTACGGACATTCACGCTGTCGCAGCTCTCTGGTTCGACCCGCGACATCGCGGGGGTGTAGATTCAACCGCCTGCAACGAAGCGGTGATTGCAGCTTGGCCAGGATCCCCGCGAACGGCGGATCTCCCTACTATTTCAAACATACACTGTCCTATAAAGACTGCGGATTCATGATTACCAAGATCACTGGCAAACTCGTTTCAGTGGCCGACGAGATAGCGACATTCTCGATTCCACCCATGGAGTATGAAGTCTACATTACCGAGAATTCGCGTCGGCATTTGCAGCCTCTGGTCGGGACCGAAGTCGCTCTGCAAACCATCCACTACCTCGACGGCAATGTAACCTCGGGCGGAAGACTCACCCCACGCCTGGTTGGCTTTCTAAGCACGCCGGAACGCGACTTCTTTGAACTCTTCTGTTCGGTCGATGGTGTGGGCGTCAAGAAGGCCCTGCGTGCCATGACCCAACCGGTGCAGGACATCGCCGTCAAAATCGAACAACAAGACAGCAAGGGCCTATCGGGTTTGCCAGGGATCGGACCAGCTACGGCGGAGCGAATTATCGCCAAGTTGCGACGCAAAATGCCCAAGTTTGCGTTGTTGGTGCGACGGGACTCGCCCGCGGGAGAAGTCCTCAAGGATGGAGTCGTCGAAGATACGTTTCAAGCCCTGTTGGCACTGGGCCATGGAGAGTCGGACGCCCGCCAGCTTATCGAGCAGGCACTTGCCTCCGGCGGAAAATTCAAAGATACCGAGACGCTCATTCAAGCAATCTACAAGAAGCAATTTGGTAGCTAGGGCTTCCTGCCGACTAATGGATCGGGTTGCATGCCAGTGCGGCACGGCCCCGGCCTGTCGGTGGAAGCTGTGCCTCAGCCAATGTCAGTTAAGCAACTTGCAACGCGCTTAGTTCAGCCAGCCTCGGCGCCAGTGAACCTCGAGCCCTTGCACGACTCTTTGAGGCGAACGTGCAAGCTTGCTACGAAGCCCCCGCCTCGCTGCTCCACCAACTCGCCAGGACGCGTCGTCCCATGCTCGACTCCTGGTCCGAATAGAGTTGAGGATTGGGCTAGGGAAGTACGAGGCGCATAAAAACGGCAGCAGCGATCAAGTCCGCTGTCGTTCCAGGATTGCGACGATGCCCATCTTCCCTCAAGAAACGATCGAGGGCGGCCACGGCTGCTTCGCGTTGTTTCCCTTTGGAAGCAAGTGTTTGTTGAGCAAGTCGCTGCACTTCCCCCGCCACGACCATCCCCAGCTTGCGAACAATCAGCCCGTCGGGCTCGTGCGCCAGCCAACGCAGCTGCAGTTCCACAATCGCAGCCAGTGGGTCGGCATGACGATTGAGTTCCTCGTTGAACCAGGGCAATAGCCGCTCAAAGATATCAGCAAAACCCGTTGCGTATTGCCGTGCCACGGCGTCGGTGCCTGCGACCTGCTGCATGGCCGCCACCAAGTTCGGCGGTGCGTCACCCGCGACGTCTTCGGTAGACCGTTGCCCGAGGCCGCCCGGCGCGGCAAGTCGAATTGCCTCATACACCTGCCGAGAGTCGTCAGGAGTCAAACCGTCGAGCTCCCTCCCAACGGCAGCTTGCAGGGATTCCAGCGTCCCCTCCTGCACCACCCCCTTGGCGAGCGGAGCCAATAGCAGAATTGTTCCGAGACTCGTGTTGCGTCCCACCTGCTCCCGCATAGCCTGGACAGCCGTGAGAACGATCTGACCAACGGGGTGAGATGCGTAGTTCTGGAAGCCATTGCGGAGCGCGATGGCAGCCCCCGCAAAATGCGAAAATTGCATATCACTAAAAGCGGCCGCTGGGTGGACGTTGCCCAATTTCGGAGCGGAGGCCTCCAGTAAACAAGCGAGTGGAATCGCGTCGGCGGTCGACCAGCAACGATCGAAAGGGTAGGGCAGGGGAGGCATAGCGGAATGGCAGTGTGTTCAAGTTCCCAAAAATGCTCGTAAGGTGAGCTAGCGGTTGCGTGCGTCGGTGATGCTCGCCACTGGATGCGTTCCAGTAATCGGAATGACGTTAGCGGCTTGTGGATTTGCCAGTATTTTCTGTTTTACCACGAAGGCACATCCCCAATCCCCCAGGAGCGACGACCACTCGCCCTTGCTCACCGGGCTGTTGAAATAGTAACCCGCCGCGTGAGCAAGGAAAGATAACCTCCGCTACAAGGCAGTTTGGGACGCAACCTCCGCGTTAAAATTCAAATTGCTATTAAATCAACAGCCCGTCACGCAGCGGGTTAGAATTCTAACAAGCCATTGCACGGTGGGTTGCCATATTGGCAAGCCTTGTGAGCGAGGCAGAAGCTGATATCGCAACAGAGATTTTCGGTGTGCGACATTTGTATGGGAACGAGGAATAGACTTAAACAGACATTCTCCGATCCAGTCACCTCGTGCAGCGAAATGACTACACGGCGTCTCCGCCCAACTCCAGCACCTCTCGCACCGCACCGATGACCTCCTCGGGAGCCTCTTCCATCACGTAGTGGCCGACATCTTCCAACCTCTGGCTTTTGGCATGCGGAAGTTTTTCCTCCAGCCGCTCCAAGCATTCAGGACGAAAACACCAATCCTTCATGCCCCACACTAAACGCACTGGGTGGTCGGCAAAAAGTGCTAAGCCCTGCTCAATGTGAGTCAGCGCTTGCCACGTTGCCTGGCTCTTCCGACTGGGGATGTCCTGAACAAAGCGGGCGACGGCAACTCGGTCATGCCAGTTCCCATAGGGGGCGATCAAACCTGCAGCAACCGCAGGTGCGAGTCGCGGCAGACGGTTGAGCGTCATGTGCAGTGCCGCCCGCGCAAAGAGATTCAATTGTCGCATTCCCCAATTCCCAATCCACGGCCAGCGGCAGGCCGCAATGCGCCAAGGGACGTAGGGGGGTGGAAACGCAGCCGTGTTGAGCACCACAAATTTTTCGATCCGAGCCGGGTGCTTGAGCGCCGCCCCAAAACCAATAGCACCGCCCCAATCATGGACCAATAAAGTGACGCGCCGCAAATCAAGGGTCTCGATCAAACGCGCCAAATTGCCGACATGCTGCTCCAAGCAATAGTTGTAGTTTTGAGGCTTATCACTCAAACCACAACCAATATGGTCCACCGCGATCACCCGCGCCTGATTGCTAACTTGCTTCAACACCTCACGGTAGGTAAACGACCACGTGGGATTGCCATGCACGCACAGCACCGTCTGCTCGGTCGCAGCCTCTCCCGCAGCTGGTGTGGGCCCCATTTCGACATAATGCATTCGCACTTTGTCGGCAGAAGTTTCCGAAATGGGAATTTCTAGAAACTTGGATTCGAAGGGATAGAGTGCTTTCCAGTCTGGCATAAGCCCGCGTACTTCCGGCCGAAATTGGAATAATCGCTACAGAGGTCATTACAGGCCGGGAGTATACCCCCTACTAAGCAAACTGTCTCCAGGAGCGCCCCCCTCGGCGTATAGAATAGTGGTAGGGGAATTCCCTCATGTGCAACTCCTCTTGCCCAACCGGTTCCCCGAACTCCAGCCAAGCCTCAAGAACGTGGCGCAGTGATTCTTATGCTAGCAAAGCTGATTCAAACAGTGCGTCCTTCCGCCGTCACAGTGATATTCTTAGCGATTGCAACAGGCAGCAGCGGGTTGAGCCTTGCGACCCATGCACGTGAACTGGGGGAAATTGAAATTGGAATCGTTGAAGACCAGACCGGAGAGTCACTGGTAACCCGCGTTCAATTGCTCGATTCCAAGGGCCGGGCTATGAGGATTAAGGGAGCTCGGTTTGCCAGAGGCTGGAACCTCGTGGAAGGCCCGCTACTGTACCGTGGTCGGGCCGGCAACTATCGCTATCAGGTGTTCCATGGCCCGCAATTCTCAGCCGGAAACGGTGGTTTCACACTGCACGATGACGGGGCGGGGAGTGATACCCTGCGCCTCCAACGGCATGCCAATATTGCCGACGAGGGCTGGAGGGGAGCCGATTTATTGGCCCGCGGAGTCCCCGATCTTGTCCGCCCGTGGCTCGCCGCCGAGGATCTCGACCTAGCCGTCATCGTCGACGAGCAAACCGCAGCCGAACAAGAGGTTCCCGACGCGGAGAGTTTTGTATTGCAACCCACCGCCTCCCCAGCGGATGCCGCCTGGGTCGAGCATGGGAGCTATCACGATACGCGTCCTGGTAGCGGCCTCGTCCTGCATCATTGGCTTCCACCGGCAGAGGTGCCAGTGGACCTGCCGTCCAGCCGATTGTTGGTCATGAGCAAGCAGTCGGTGGTGCCGGCTGGGGGGCTGCCCGTGCACAATGAAATACAACGCTTGTGGGCACGCGACGTTCCAGTCTGGCTAGCCTCGGGACACGTCGATTCGATTCAGATTCTCAGTGAGCACCTCACCCGCGACGGAACGGATGCCACCAAGTTCACCCCGTACCTGGAGCCCGATCCTGGGCGCTTTCGTGGCCCTCGGGGCCCCGGCCGCCTGATCGAATACTTGTACTGGCAAGTCCTCGAGACCGGGCTGCGAATCCCGCCCAGTGCCGGCAGTGGTTACGGGAAAGGAAACTCCCCGCTGGGTTACAACCGCGTCTATGCCAACACGCCCCACCTCTCGCCAAACTACTGGTGGTTGGCTTTGAAAGCCGGCAATTCCTTTGTCACCAATGGGCCCCTGTTGCGTGCCAGGGTCAATGGTTACGACGCGGGAAGCATTTTGACCGTTCCCCGTGGGCAAGCTGAATTTCACCTCGATGTGACTCTTACCCTCACCACCTCCGACCCGGTCGAGTATCTCGATGTCATTTTCAATGGCAAGACGCTCTACCAAGCTCGCCTGGATGAATACGCCAAGCAGGGTGGGGTGATCCCGCCATTGCAGGTGACCGAGAGTGGCTGGGCCGTTGTGCGGGTCGTCACTGAGCGCGAGCACACCTATCGCCTCGCGAGCACCGCTCCGTTCTACATTGAGTTCGACGGGCGCGCACGCATTAGTCGCAGTGCTGTGCGTTTCTTTCAGGATTGGCTGGCGAAAGCGACCAAAGAATTGGCGTCGGATGCCGAGTCGGCCGCTGCGGCGGCCCCCTACCTAGCTGCTGCGGACATGTTTTGGACCCAAAGACTGTCGGAAGCGACGGCGGACTAGCTCGGTTGCCCTCTTCACGAATTTTCTTCCGCAAAACTGCCGAAATGGCACGCACGTTGCTCGTTGGTGGTGAGCAAGGCAGGGACTGTCAAGCTTGCACGACTCTGCACAGCCCCTGCGGGACGATATAATGCCAAACCGATGAACGATCGCCTCGCAATGCGACATGGCCGATCGTTATCTCTGTTATTCAGAACTCGACGAATCATGAAGACTATGTCTGAAGACTACTACGCGTTACTTGGGGTCAACAATTCCGCTTCGCAGGATGAACTGCAGAAGGCGTATCGCAAGCTAGCGCGCAAGTACCACCCAGACCTCAATCCAGACGATAAGACGGCCAAGCAGAAGTTCAAAGAGATCCAAAACGCATACGATGTGCTCAGCGAGCCCGAAAAGCGTAAAATGTATGATCAGTTTGGTCCGGATTTTGAACGCATGGGCGCTGGAGGCAATCCCTTCCAGGGCGGCCATGGGCCGCGTCCAGGCGGTGGCGGAGCCGGATTCAGCTTCGAAGATCTCTTCGGCGGAGGAGCGCCAGGGGGAGGGGGCGGATACCAGGTGGAAGGCGATCTGGGGGATATCTTCCGGCAATTCGGAGGCGGAACGTCCGGTCGGCAACGCGCCGCGCCAACCAAGGGACAGGACATCCAAGAAGAGCTGACCATTCCTTTCGCAACTGCGGTCCTCGGCGGCGAAGCTTCCGTCGGCGTGCGCCGCGACGGAAAATCGGAGTCGCTACAACTTAAAATCCCAGCGGGAGTGCAGTCGGGTAAGAAAATGCGACTCCGCGGCCAGGGCGGTCCGGGCGGGCGCAACGCTCCTGCGGGCGACTTGCTCATCACGCTGACCGTTGCACCTCATCCATTCTTCAAACGCTCTGGAAACAATTTAGAACTGCGACTACCGATTACCTTGAGCGAAGCTGCCTTGGGGGCCACCGTCGACCTACCAACCCCTGGCGGCACGGTTTCTCTCAAGATCCCCGCCGGCAGCAGCAGCGGGCGACGCCTACGCGTGAAGGGACAAGGAGTTCGCGGAGCCTCCGACAATGCAGGCGACCTATACGTCGAGCTCCAGATCAAGTTGCCAGAGGCTCTTGCGAAGGACAACGCCGTGGATGATACGGTCCGAGCTGCCATCGCCCAAGTTGAAACACTCTACGAGTCTCCCGTCCGTGATAAAATCATCTGGTAATACAGCCTCGCGGCTTGCCGGGCTCCCGCGGCAGCGCGACTGGTTGCCGCTTCTGCCGGAAGCGCCGAAGTAGTGTGCCTCTCACCCCTCCACAGGAACTCTAAGTGGGCAAACTTTCACTGAGCGAAGGGGTGCCCCCAAGTAGAGTAGGCCGACAACTCGAGGAGCTGGGTAGAGACGCTTGCCGTGCCGGCAAAGTCCACGGTACCGCCTCCGCGGTTGGGACAAACACGGCCTTCAATCAACAAGCCGCTGAGCCAGGTAGGAGTCGTTGCCTCAGGCCACGACGGCAAGAATCCAACGGCAGCTCTCGTGGAATAGCTGAAGTGGAAGAACTGAAGCGGTGTTCCAATCAGTACGCCGCCACGCGTTGGCTTACCCACCCCAGCTCATCGAACAAAGTGTCTCCATCGACGACAGCCGCTAGGTCCAAGTAATGAAGCCCTCCAATCAGCCGCCGCCAGCCAACCAACGGTTTCGCGCAGCCATGCGCGTCAAGCGTGGGGTCGATTTTGCCGTCGTCTTCCGAGTTGGAAAAGTCGCCGCCGATGAGAGTCTAGTCGTGCACGCGATTCGCAACTCGCTACCCCATACACAATTAGGGCTGAGCGTATCTAAGAAGGTAGGCAACGCGCCGGTGCGGAACCGGTGGAAGCGGGTCATTCGCGAAGCCTTTCGAACGAGCTATGCAGAACTACCAAGCGGGATGCGTCTGATCATCCGGCCCCGCAAAGGCGCGATGCCCGACTTTCACCAAGTGCGACGCTCGCTGCGGCGGCTCGCCAAGCGGCTCGGCAAACAAGTCGGCTGCCACCCGGAACGCGCGGGGCAGTCGGGCAACTAGGTCACAGCATTCCGCCGAGGAGCAGTCCCGCATTGATGCAATGCAGGACGCCATCGCCAGCACACGTTGCAGCACTTCCGAGGAAACGCTGCAACGCGCCACGACAACCAGCTCGGCTTTATGCGAGATGGCTATAGAGCTTGAAAGCTCTCCATTTCGCGAGCAAGACGCTTGCGAGCCACGTGCAAACGACGCTTGATCGTTCCGATCGGTGCTTCGAAATGCTCTGCCATCTCGATCAACGACTGACCGACCATGTAGAACGCTTCCAATGTCTCTCGGTCCACGTCGCCGAGCCGCTGGAGACCGCTCCGAACTTGCTCGTGACGCTCGCCATCCAAGACTCCGTCCAGTGGTGTATTGCTGGATGTGTGGATCGCTTCCAAAACCTCACTATCGATGGCAATTGCCGTACGGCGCCGCGTTAGGCGGTTGATCGCCATGCGACGCACTATTTGGCGCAACCAGCCCCCGAATGCTTCGGGAACTCGCAACTGCTCGATGCGGTCAAAGGCATGGATAAACACATCCTGAACGAGCTCTTCCGCCTCGTCCCAGTTCCCCACTTTGCGATAGGCCAAGGCGATCGCCGATTCGCGATACCGCTCATACAGGGCTGTTTGGGCATCCCGGTCTCCCAATTGAGCCGACTCAACCAGTTGTGCTACCGAGGTGAGTGGTCTGTGGATCGTTTCCATTATCATGTCTAGGTCTCTCTTACTCATGGAAGCGAATCATCCCCAAGGATGGATACGCTTCAGGGGCAGTGCATCTGGCAGGGAGTCCAAGAGAGACGGCTCAGTACAGCAATCGCAAGCACCTAAGTGCGGCGAGTGGAATACGATCGATCCGCCAGCACACAACGGGAGCGGGTGGAATCAATTCGGGGCCATACCTAACGACCAGCGATCTCTCGATCGTCGAGCCGATGGATACTCTCTCTGGCTAGGTTGCCGACTGCCGGGTATTGCACCAAGCAGCGGATTTGTCCGGCGAAGCGGGGATTAACCGCGGTCGCTGGATTCGGCTGGAGCCAACCTACGTGGGGCTGGGCAGAGCGCTAGTTGCGGTTTACCAAGTAGTTTTTGGAATAAGCCCGGTTTGGCACCGGAGCCTATTTGCCACCCGTACGGACTACCCGACTGGTAATCCACGGAGGCGAACCACGAATGGCAATCCTCTAGCCGCTTTCCCAACTCTCCAAATGCATAGAGTCCACGCATTGAGACGAGACGGACGAATGCACGTACGGCAATACCAGCTACTGTCACGTAATGGGCCACAGGGGCGACCACGGAGACGACTGCGCTAGAAATTGTTGTAATACGCATAGCATTCCTCCCTCACGTCAAACTAGGACGTGAACTGAGAGAGAGTTTCAGAAACAAAGATACCGAGCAACGCTCGGGATGGAGCCTACGAGCCCCGTAGAACAGATCACTCGCTGCGACACGGCGAAGAAAACTTCAGGCCGCAATGGCCCATTCCGAGTGGCAGAAATCTGTTGATCTATTCAACTTACACTATCGACCGACGGAAGACAAACTTTCGTTCTACCTCTTCAGGCGGTTTCAATAGCTCTAAGACGCGACTCCACCCCCAAGGTTCACCACTTAGAAAATATTTTTTCCTAACGATTTGCGGCGGAATCCCGAAAAGTCGCTGCATTCTGATTGTGCAAACCTTCACAAAGTCATCGATTGTGGCACGATATATAGGACTTCAGCGTCCCCCCCTCATACCTTCCCCCAATCCAGAGGGCAATTGAGACGGCTAGTCTCCAAGCAAAAAACACCCTGCAGCCCAAGCTTTTGTCGAGTCCAATTCGGCTTTGCTGAGAACCGGGGGCCACTGCCCGGGGACTGGACAGCTGGGTTGGGTACATCGGCGGGCGCCCTGGGTGCTCCAGCCGGGTTCTGTAGCAAGCAAAGAATTGAATGGCGAATTGTCACTGGCGTTCGCCCCTCGACGGATCTGGATTCCTGTTTACCGCGCAACATTTAAGTAAGGCGTTATGTTGAAATGAAGCGATTTCTAGCTCTCATTCGTGAGACTTGGTGGTTGTGGCTGCTGTTCTTGGGGTTCGGGACAGTCATGTCCATGTTCAGCCCCATCTTCCTGGTGACATTCCCCATCTGCACCTGCGTGTTCTTTTGGTTTGGCTTCATCCGCTACGACGACGAAGGGAACTTCAAAGGAAGTTAAACAGCTTTATCTATGCCGGATTCGCAACCGTTACCTGCCAAGCCACCTCCAGCTTCCCCCACCGTGGAGGATCTGTTGGCCGCTACTCGCGTTTTGGAGCAAATTGTCGAGGATCGCACCCCGCTGCTTCAATTGAGCCACGCCGACCAGGAGCGGATCATGCGGGCATCGGGTTTGGTCGCTCATCCTGGTCGCACAGCCCGGCGACAATTGGTGCGGGCCGAGCGAGCACAGCGACGCCAAGCCGAGGCGGACCGCAAGCAGCAAGACGAAAGCGTCCTGGAACAAACGGGCATTCGGCGTTTGCGACAAGCCCCCCGGCGTCTGAAGAGCGCCCCGCCGCAACCCTTTGAAACCAGCCTGCCCCCCACGGCTAACGGCGAAGACCAGGATTACATCGCCGAGTTGCAAGTTCCCAGGAATTGCTACATATGCAAACGGGACTTCACGCGCGTGCACTTTTTTTACGATGCAATGTGTCCGGACTGCGCCGAATTCAACTGGTCCAAACGCAATCAACAGGCCGATTTGACAGGCCGATTTGCTCTGCTGACGGGCGGGCGAGTGAAAATCGGCTTTGAAGCTGCTCTCAAGCTGCTCCGCTGCGGCGCGCATGTAATCGTCACGACTCGTTTCCCCACCGATGCGGCGGAGCGTTTTGCAGCGGTGGAAGACCATGCACAGTGGCTAGAGCGTCTGCAGGTTTTCGGGCTCGATCTCAGGCACACTCCGAGCATTGAGGGGTTGGCGGAGCATTTGCTGAAAACGCTTCCCCGACTCGACTTTATCCTCAACAACGCCTGCCAAACGGTTCGTCGCCCCAGCGGGTTTTATGAACATTTGATGGTAGGCGAGCGGACTCCTCGCGAATCCTTGCCGGAGGCCGTGCAACACATACTTGCCGCCTACCACCAGCTGGTCGACTCCACCGACTCTACCGGCTCCGCCGATTCCTCACCTCTTCACCTACCCCAGAGCTCTCCCGCACTCCCCCAGAGCCCCATCAACCCGGGCGGTCCGAACGCGTTCGCTGGTGATACCAACGAGCCAGGAAGATCACCGACTGAGACACCTGACGCCGCGATGGCCGACTTGGTGACCGGAAGCTTAGCAGGGATTCAGCGCGCCGCCGAGCTTTCACAGGTTGCCCTCTTAGGCGAGGACCAGCACTGCGGCAAAGAGGTATTTCCGATTGGCAAATATGACGGCGATGCGCAACAGGTTGACCTACGCGACATCAACAGCTGGCGTCTGAAGCTCGCTCAAATTTCGACGGTGGAACTGCTGGAAGTTCAACTGGTCAACGCAGTCGCCCCCTTCCTGCTCAACGCCCGGTTGAAGCCATTGATGGAGCGAGTGACGACCGCCGACAAACACATCGTCAATGTGTCGGCCATGGAGGGCGTGTTCTATCGCGCATTCAAGCGGGACACACATCCTCATACCAATATGGCCAAAGCCGCGCTCAACATGCTCACCCGAACTTCTGCGCAGGATTACATCCGCTCGGGCATCCACATGAACAGCGTCGATACCGGCTGGATTACCGACGAAGACCCCATTGAGATAACACGCCGTAAGCAAGCAGAGAGAGGCTTCTGCACACCGTTGGACACGATTGATGCGGCAGCGAGAATTTGCGACCCGATACTCTCCGGCCTAAACACCGGAGAGCATCTGTGGGGTAAATTTTTGAAAGACTACCAAGTCTCAAACTGGTAGCCTCACGCACTTGTGCTACTTCTCGAAACCGAGAGAGGGCAGGGGGGGCTATTTCGATTTCAATTCGAAAGTGATGGCGGAATCACCTTGCTCGGGAATTGTGTGACTGAGGCCCGAGGTTGCCATTGCGGCGTACTTCTTGGGCAAGCCGAACTGGACATTGGTTTCCCCAATGCCTCCTTCGTCGCCACCGCCTCCACTGCCAATTGCCTCAACCAGCGTCTTGTTGATTTCGACGCGATAGCTGCCGGGAACAGCACCTGGCTTCTCTTTAAATGCGTCGAGCGAGAAATGCCCGCTCGCATCGGTGGTGGCCGTTGCGTGGTAGTTGCCCTGCTCTGCGATGAAGGACACCGTCGCACCTTCCACGGGAGCTCCATCCAACGTAACAGTACCTTCCGCAGTTACAGTCGCAGGGAGATGGCTCAGGTCCGGACCACATCCGGCAAGGCAAAAGGCGCATCCCATGATCGCCAAAGAATATAATAATTTCACACTAATTTTCCTTGAGTGCTGAAGGTGTAAACCATTGTTGATTCAGTAGTCGCGAATTGCAATTCCGAACGCAATTCGATTGGAGTGAGAACGAGAAACGGGCCCATGCAATTGCGTGAACCCGTTTTCAAATCGACATGCTCCGCGAAGCTGGAAACGGCTATCCGACTGATGCCATTTCAACTTGACTCCGAGGTACCACTAGTTAGGAAGCTGGGCTGCTTCACCACCGGAATTGGTTCCCAGCGCACCCCAAACACCGTAAGGGCTCATGCCACCACCAGAGCCTAGCGGCGCAATCGCTGCCTGGTTGCCGGAGTCGATGCTATCGCTAATGAAATGCACGCTACCATCCGCCAAAGCGACTTGAACGCCTCCGGTATGCTCGCTGGTAGGTGTCCAAATTCCTGGGAACCAGTGAGGTGAAGTACTACCTTCTAGGATGATGCAAGTTGCCGAGTTCGGTGGCAAAATGGTGGAGACCGCATTGAAGAAAGTATTCCCGGCCAGTCCACGATACCCAGGCTGCGTGTCGTTGGTTGGCACCACAGTGGCGGCATCGGTGTACCCCGTTCCAATCCACAGAGCTTTGCAACTCAGCGGAGTTACCGTCGATACCGTTCCTGCTACAGCCACAGCGACACCTTTGGATTTGACCGCATGCGGACGCGATCGCTCGGCGACAGCAATGGTGTTGCTAGTACCGTCGGTCAGAGATCCCATCTTCGGGAAGTGGTAACGGCCATACATACCGCGGTGAATGATGGGACGCTTCTGGCGAGAAAGCCCTTGATCCGCTCGCTCTTCTCCAGGAGAGAACAATTCGGAGGCAGCATAGTTATCACCCGTGCAATACGCATAGCTGGTCAGCGTACGTGTGCGTCCCGCATTGTAGGGATCCGACTCACCGGCATCACTAGGGCACTCAAGGAACGACAGCCTTGTTTTGTAAAGTGCGTTTCCACTCCAAGGTTGCTCTCCTTGACCTTTATTGCCCAAGTTGGACAAGCCATTGTAGAGAGCGGTTTGCTCGATGTAGGGGAGCAAGAAGAAACTGGTTCCCATCGAACCACGTTGCGTATTGCTCGTTTCCCCGCTTCCGTGAATGTGCCCTGTCCCTGCCTGAAGCGCTGGGAATCGCCCGTACGAGGATTCGTAGTTCAATGAAGCGAGGGCAATCTGCTTCAAATTATTACTGCACTGCATCCGGCGAGCAGCTTCCCGAGCTGCTTGGACGGCAGGCAGAAGTAGCCCGACCAGGATGCCGATGATGGCGATCACCACCAGCAGCTCCACGAGTGTAAAACCGTGACGTTTTGACATAAAAAGACCCCGTCTTAAAGAAAGAATACGCGACACAAACGAAACTGTAGGAGCGAATAAGCTCCTACAGCCACTTTAGGTATTTCCTAAACGTAATCTTTTACGAAACATTAATCAACTAACTTTCGGGCGATTGGCGGATACTTGCCAAGAAACTAACGTTGGCCGCTGGTCTCCCCGTACCGCCGGAGGCTGACGAACACAGCCCCGCAACACCTCAATAACTCAACACACGGGCTCCGATCCCTCCCTAAAGACCGTAATGGCAAAGCTTCTCCTCCCCCATCCTGTGCAATCCACTCAACTTCGGCCAGGAGAAAGGCGGAATCGCCTTCCCGCACGGATGGCGAAAAAGAAAGAATGACCCCCGACCATTACTAACGAAACAGTAAGTTTTCGACCGCACACCGGTCGGACACTTGCCTAGCAGACGCGGTCAGACGTCAATTTCACTCAGAGAGAACCGAGTGATTGCAGCACTCCAGTGGTTGCAGGACTAAGGAGTCCTGCGCCGCAGCTTGGCGATTAGTTACGCGGGCACGGGCTGTCGACGCTCCTCAGCTGGACGCGGCGCAGTGGTCCACTAAGGCTAGCGCAACGGAAAGTGAGGGAAAGTGAGAGGCCCCAACTCAGCCGGCGAGAATCTGTCGGCTCACAATCACACTCCCACTCGATTGCTGCCCGCTCCTCGACATTCCCGTGTCTCGGGAACACTCCAGCCAGCGGCGTCGATTCTGAGTGGAAGAGGGGGTGGGGAGCAGGCCAATCCAAATTCCATCTTGGCAGCCAAGCTCACTCCCCATTGGTTCGCCCCATTTAGTTCGACAGCTCCCTCGCTAAATTTGAGAGACGCTGGAATTCAGAGAGGCGCCGAACCACTTCACAGCGTGACTAGCGGTAAAACGCGCCCGTTTCGCGGGCGAGTCGCCCCGGCTGTCGACTCGCCACATTTCATTTCGACTGCAATTGAGAGGCGACTCAAGCTGACAATTGCCAGCCAGTTAGCGACTCTGACAGTTAGCGACTCTGAGCATAAAACAAGCTCTCCACATTTCCGCGCAGCGTCTGCAAGCCAAGCTCAACGGCGCGCTGTTCGCTCCATCCCATCGACTCTACGAAATGCTCGGCTAGAACGCTCGCCAGACAGCGCTTGAACATTGCGAATTTTGGGAGTGCAAATTCGAGCTTATACATATCGCTGTAGTAGCCCACAATTTTATTGCGTGGCACGGCCTCAAGACGGGCCTGTAGATCGCGGCGAATAAAACTCGGAGTGTTGCTGTACCACCAATGCCCGTTGCATACCACGTTCGGAAATATCCAGGCGTAACTCACCAACTCTTGATTGGTAACGCTTGCCAACACAGACACGGGGAAGGTCACCGAGGGAAATGCGTTGAACAATTCGCGATACTGAATCAGCGAAACGCGGCTATCGTAGAGGTCTTGGCCCTGGAAAACCCCGGCGGGATAGACGGCCCGGTTAACGCCAATCATGAGATCGAAGGGCAAGCGGAATTCGGCACAAAACTCCGCTAGCTTCCAGAAAATCCAATAGCCAACCGTAGCGCGCTCCTGTTCGCTAGCCTCTTCGTTTTGAGCTAGAACCTTGTCCAACGCAGAGGATGCGGCAGCATCGCTAACCCTCTGTGGCGTAAAGTGAGGTGGTAGGCTGATCGCACAGGCCCGTACTTGGTGGGCCGTGAAATGCTCAAAACGCTGCCGCAACGCCACCTGGAGATTCGCCAACGAGTCGATGGACGTCGCGGAGCACGCCTGCAGCCGCTGTCGCACGGCTGGCTTGGCGAGATGAAAGACAAGATCGTCGGTGCGCAAGCAGGGGACGTACCTCCCTGTATCGAATCCCTCAAGTGCATCATCAAAATCGTTCGTCAAGAATACCGCCTCCAACTTGGAGAGCCGCAAGACTTGCTCCTCCCAATCGGGTTGGTCAAATTTCTTCTGAGCGGCATCGTACAACGACTCCCAATTTGAGGCGTCGATCCGGTCGAGCTCCACTCCAAACAGCTCGCGGGCTGCCTCCAGCAACCAACTCAGCTGTACCGTATTATCCAGGTGCCCCAGCCCCTCGACCAATCGCCCAACTTTTTCTTTGGGCGTCAGCGTCGCGTCTTCTATTCGACTTTGCGGCATTCCGGCCGAATGTGCCAACTCGGTGTAATAGTGGTACCCCAAGATATCTGCCAGCGTCTCGCTAGCGGGGCTATGAGGGTTGATGTGCGTGTGCGGGTCAATCAGGACATGCGAGTTGAGTTCGTCGAACAAGCGAGTTTTGAGTGCAGCGGACATGGATTTCTTGTGAAATGAGTGAAGGAACCTAGTGAGTTTCGACCAGCCCAATCGGAAGGTCGCTGTCGCGAGTGTCCTAGGTGGCGTTTACCGAGCAGTTTTCCCAGCAGTATCGCGTATTGGTATCTATGGTAGGCAGAGAAGCGGAAATGATACACCCACGCCAGTCCCTCGCAATCAACCAACGCCGAGTCTGGGGGGACGCGTGGCGGGAATGTGGGCGACTCCCCGACGAATTTGCCCACTCCCCCCGATAAATTTTGCTTTTTAAAGCTCTTTCCGGATAGAATGGAGCCTGCCCCTTCGTTTGCAGCTCGAGCTTCTCCCCCAACTCCCTCGCAGCAGAGATCGATATCGATGAACGCTCCCGGCTCACCAGACGCGTCCGATGTGCTAGGTGAAAGCAGGGACCAGGCGGAGCAAGAAGAGGCAAAGTTCGTTGAGTTGTGCCTTCAATTTGCCGAACCGCCACCACCAGGGGAGCCTCTCTCTCCGCCCCACCGAGCTGCTGATGCCTTGACCAGCGGTGAGCCTCCGCAGGCGGTGAGCTCTGCCCCGCTGATTGCTCCTCCGGCGCCAGAGCCCCGCATCTATACCAGGGCCGAACTGGACAACCGGGCCGAACCAGGGGAGCGGCCTCAAGCGGGCGATGCAGAAACTCCACCGCGCAGTGCTACCCCGATGCACTTGGCCGCCTCTACCTTCCTAAGTCTGGTAATGGTTTTGGCCTTGTTGCTGCTAGCGAGGCTCATGGTCCCTTCACTCGTGGAAAACATTCGCTACGGTTGGTACCGCGGACAGCTTCGCGCCGAGTACGAATTGAGCAATCAACGGCTGCGCAGCATCTCCATCAATTCGCTCTCCGATGTATCGCAATTGGTCAGCCAGCGGGTTGGCCCCAGCGTCGTTCATATCAACCTCTTGCGGGAAGAAGAGTCTCTCAGCCAGCTCGAAAAACTACTGCTCCCCAACATGCCTCCCAACTCTCTGTTGGAAGGGCAGGGGAGTGGCTTCGTGATCGACCAGCAGGGGCACATACTAACGAATTACCATGTCATTGAATCCTCTGGGAAGATTGAGGTGACATTGAGTGATGGGCGTCGCGTGCAAGCTCGCGTGATTGGCGTCGACCCCACCACCGACTTGGCAGTTCTGAAAATCAACGCGTCAGGCTTGATGGCTACCGAATGGGGTGACAGCGATACGGTCAGTATTGGCACACCGGTGTGGGCGGTAGGCAGCCCTTTTGGACTCCAGCAAACGGTCACCTTCGGCATCATTAGCGGCAAACATCGAGTTGACTTTCGGGAAACACGCGAAGCTCAAGCCATCCCCGCCGGGAACGTCTACGGCGACCTAATGCAGAGCGACGTGGCGCTCAATCCAGGCAATAGCGGCGGCCCACTCGTCGACTCGCTCGGCCAGGTCGTCGGCGTCAATGCCGCAATCCTGGGAGATCGGTTCCAGGGAATCAGCTTTTCCATTCCGTGCAATGTGGCCCGCCGCGTGGCCCAGCAATTGATCGAAAAGGGTGAGGTTGCCAGAGGCTGGCTCGGAATCAGCATGGGCGAACTGGCAGACAGCGAGCGGTACGACCAGGATGGAAATATCCAGCCAGGCGTGCGAGTGGAGGGCTTTCCTGTCCACGAACCCTCGCCCGCACGCGATGCAGGACTCCAAGTCGGTGATATACTCGTGCACTTCGAGGATAAGCCGATCCACAGTAGTAGCGAGCTGATGCGGCTGATCGGTGAAACCGAGGTGGGAACTCCTGCCGTGGTGGGTTTCCTGCGCAATGCACAGTTATCAGAAGTAAAAATCATCCTAGGCAAGCGAGAAATCGGCTTGCCAAAATGAGTGCGAAGTCATGAATGCAAAAACGGAAGTAGGCTGCGGGATACTGTGGATCGGGTTGCTGGCCGCAATTTACAGTTACATGGGCGAACGGGTGTTCACACTGGCAACCTGCTTCTCCCTTCTGTGGTTCACGATTGCCATGGTCTTACTCTATCGCCCGCCTGCCGTACCCGAATTTGTTTCTGAACAGGGCGATCCCGACGAACAGTTTGTCATTCGCCGAGACGTGCTCCCGCGATTGCCTTGGCTTGAGAGGCTGCGGTGGTCGATGTGCGTGGCGAGTGGCTCTTGCCTACTGATTTGGCTCTCTCTTGTCCTGCTTGCTACATGAGCCCCTCCTTTAGTCTGGGCGGCTGGCCGTCTCAGCAGCGCGTTGATTGACTGAGCCTGCGGCGATTGCCCATCGGTTTCCCCACCGTTCAACACTTCAGCCGTACGAGCAATTCCTCGAAATGGGACTCGTGTTGGAAACTCCCCGAGCCCCAGCAACGCCCGGAGGACGCCCGCCGGCGGAGCGAGATGATAGATTTTGCCGGCAAGCACGTTCGCAAGAAATCGCATTGCGGACTAGAATGGTCCCACCGTAGCACCAACGGTTCAGTAGACATTGATTGGCTCAACCAGATATCAATATAAATATTGAGGAAATACTTATGCGCATTGCCATTACCGCCTTGCTCTGCACTTGCTGGATTGGCACCGCCCACCTAGCGTCCGGGGCCGATACTGGCTTAGAAAAGCTTGGTTTTTCCGCTGAAAAACCGGCCGTAGGTGCGAGTGTAGCGGTGGAAGGCGGATTCCTCGTCCCCTACACCCTGACGATCCCCGGTACAGCGGTCGAAATCGACATGGTTCCCGTGCCCGGCGGGACCTTCAAAATGGGCAGCAGCCCAGATGCGGAAGGACATCGAGAAGATGAAGCACCGCAAGTTGAAGTCGAAGTAGGGCCGATGTGGGTCGCCAAGTGCGAAACGTCTTGGGCCGAGTACAAAATGTACATGTCGATGTACAAGCTGTTCAAAGATCTGGAATCGCGAGGCGGCGTCGATACCGGAGTCCAGAAGATCAATGAATCCAACCTAGTCGATGCGGTAACCGCCCCCACGGAATTGTACGACTCAAGTTTCACCTTCGAATTCGGGCAGGACGACAAACTGCCGGCAGTTACCATGACACAGTACTCTGCCAAGCAGTACACCAAGTGGTTGAGCAAATTGACTGGACATCAATACCGCTTGCCAACCGAGGCCGAGTGGGAATACGCTTGCCGCGCTGGCAGTACCACCGCATACCACTTCGGGGACGACGTCGATCAACTGGATGAATTTGCGTGGTACTACGAAAACTCCGATGAATCCCCACATACGGTTGGTGGCAAGCAGCCCAACCCCTTTGGCCTCCACGACATGCACGGCAACGTCATGGAATGGGTGATCGATAGCTATAGCGAAGAGGGGTATGCCGCGATCGCGGTACAGAAGCAGCCCATGAGCTTAATGCAGTCGGTCCGCTGGCCAGAATCGGTGGAAAACCGTGTGGTGCGTGGCGGTAGCTTTCAAGACGATGCGGAATTCCTCCGCAGCGCCGCTCGCCTCGGATCGGCCGACGAAGATTGGAAAACCGAAGATCCCAACGTGCCGCTCAGCCCATGGTGGTACACTACCGATCCAGCGCGTGGAGTCGGCTTTCGCATCTTTCGCTCCTACGCTGCCGTCAACGAAGATGACATCAAAAAATTCTGGGATATCGACCACGAAGACATTGAATTTGATGTTGAGATGCGTCTGACAGAGGGGCGTGGTGTGCAGGTTGCGATCGACCCAGCCCTGGCCAAACAGATTGAAGCGGAAAATAAGTAACGCATTGGTGACCAAGAGTTCGCGGGGTTCCTCGCGGGCAATTCATTTCTCGTGCCACCGCGTGTTCCCATGCTCGGCGATCACTCCAGCACCAAGCCAACGGAACACATCGACAATGCGTACTCAGCATTGGACCACCACCGCAGCTTCCGCCAAGCGGACGGCAGCTGCGGTTCTCTTGTAGCAATTCCACCGGTAGGGCGCTAGTCCACGTGCATCAAGCAAAACTGCGATGGATGCAGTATTTTAGGGAGATTTGGACTTTTGAATCGACAGCTTGATGCAGACGTAGACGGCTTGGACATTGATCGCCTGCAGTGGGGCACCCTCCGCGATTGGGGACAACTGGTTCGCCTCCCCAATACGTTTACCCTCTTCTCCGACTGTTTGGCTGCCGCCATTGTCGCAGGAAGTCGGTTTGCGCCGCTGACCGCATTGCTGCCCACCGTGGTCGCCTCGCTGTTCGCCTATTGGGCCGGCATGATCCTCAACGATGTCGTGGATATCGAGGAAGATCGAGAGACGCGGGCCTCTCGCCCCCTAGTGGCCGGGCGAATTTCGCCCGCGCTGGCCAACCATATTGCGACCGCCATGCTTTTGCTCGGCCCCGGAATCATCCTGTTGGTCAACTCCTTTCACGAAGTCCAACAGCTTTGGTTCGGAGCCGCTTTTGGGGCTTCGGTCCTGCTGTCGATGACGGTTCGAGCTTACAACTCGGTGCTCAAGTCGACTCCGTTGGGGCCCGTCCTGATGGGCCTTTGTCGGACATTGAATATCCTCATGGTCGGCTTCACGATGCTGGCGGTAAACGGCGCCGAGGCCATCCCACAAATGCCTCTCGACTTGCTGCTCTTCGCCGCGGGCATCGGATTGTACATCCTGGGCGTGACGATATACGCCAGCCAAGAAGAGCGCGAGAGTTCATCCGCCGTACTGGTCATCGGCATCCTTTTCGAAATCGCGGGGCTCGCAGCCGTGGCCTTGGCCCCCAAGCTCACCTCCGCAGAGCAGGTCTGGACGCTCGACCCCGTGCGTGGTTTCCCCCTGCTCATCGCCTTGATCGGCTTGACCGTCGTCAATCGTGGGCTGTCTGGAGTCTGGCATCCGGTATCGCGCAAAGTTCAGCTGGCGGTGCGGCATGCAATTTTGACGCTCATTTTGGTCGACGCCGCAGTCGTGTTGGCCTGGGAGGGCCCCTGGTTCGGAGCCGTCGTCCTCGCCTTGCTCATCCCAGCCCTGACCAGCGCCCTCCGCTTCCGCTCGACCTAGCGTCGACCAGGGATCTCCAGCTTTCGCGATCCTACAGACGCGATAAATCCAGAAAAAGGGCAGGGGGGCTGTTACCGGGCACTTCGGACTACTTCAATGCCCGTCAGTAAATTGCCGCGGCTGAAGACGGGGCCGAAAGGGCGGCAGCACTCGGTTCCACAGTGCTCGGCCCCGGAGTTTCCCATTCACGGAGCTCACAGCGCGCCAAAGCCAGTGAGGACAACGCGGACCGTGCGAGCTAAGACACGCAGGTCGTTCGACAGGCAACAGTTCTGCAGATAGACCAGGTCGTAGCCAACTTTACGACGATACGATTCCAGGTCATTGGCGTAGCCTGCCTCGATCTGTGCAATGCCCGTCAGCCCCGGCTTGAGGCCTAGTCGCTGCAAATAGTTGGGCACCTTCGCCGACAGCTCCTCCATATACTCGATGCATTCTGGGCGAGGGCCGACCATTGACATTTCGCCACGTAGCACATTGACCAATTGCGGCAGTTCATCAATTCGCAATTTCCTCAGCCAGCGACCTGCGGGGATAATGCGAGCATCCCCCGCTTTGACCTGCTGGGGGCCGCCAGCGTCGGAATCGACGCGCATTGTCCGGAATTTGTAGATACGAAACGGCCGACCGTAGGCCGCCTGCTGCCGGCGGCATGGCCCTTCCATTTCTTGGGGCTGCTTCGCTGCCGCCATGGTCGAATCATACCGCGAGTTCAATCCCACTCGGGTTTGGCTGAAAAAGATCGGACCACGGGAAGTGAGTTTCACAATGATCGCCGCAAGCAGCATCAACGGAGTGGTGGCAATCAGCAGAGTGAGTGCGACCACAATATCCAACACCCGTTTCGCCACCCGCGTTCTGGGAAGCAAGCAGCGGACATTCGTCCGAGAATTGGGAAGGTTCAGCTGCCGCAACCAGGGAGGTGGCAGGACGGTCGCGAGCTCTTGAGCCAGCAGCGATTCAGAGGTGACTGGAGGCAAACGCTCGCGTCGCACCGGCCACAGGGTGACTGCGTCAGACTGGGGAAGGCCCTGCCCCAAAGCTGGCGTGCACGATAATGTCGACTCATTCATGTTTTGCTCGTGGCAAGGAAGACGTAGAGTTCAGTTTACGTGGCAACTCTTCCTCAAGCCTATCTTACAAAAACGAGTCGCCTCCTGTCTTGGCCTCCAGTGCGCTCCGCATTCCCCCATCTCCAACTGCTACAACTTGCGTAATCGGCAGAACACACCACCGGCGAGTAAAGAGGACGCCAGTACCGACCACGAGCCCCTTTAGAATCCGCCTCCCTACCGCACAGGGCGAGTGAGAGGCGGATAGAGAATAGAGGTCTCTCCCTAGGGCCTAAACATCAGTTGGGTTTGTGAGCCGTGTGGCAAGCCTTGCAGTTGCTGGCTTTCTCAAGTTCCTTCAACCCATCTTCGCGTCCGACGACCACTTTGGCTGCGGCCAAAGTGGCGCCACCAGCCAATCGCTGCCAGGATCCCATATCGCCTTTGGTGGGCTCAAACTCAAACATGCTGATGTAGAGATCGAGCAACTTTTGCTTCTCTTCCTGGCTGGCGTCACCACTTAGGATCTTCTTCAACAGGCCATCTTTGTGACCTTGAACCATGACTTCCTTGATCGTGTACTTGGCTTCTTTCGAACCGTCTTCTTGAGCGCGAGCTACGCTCGACACGGTTCCACAGGCCAGAGCCGCCAATGCGGCGATCGAGCACAGCCACTTCATGCCAATTGAAAAACGCATGTTCAAAACCTTTGTTTGGGCAACCGATCACTGCCAGCCTCAACGCCACATCGCGTTCGAATCGCTGCAATGATCTCGGAGTGTCAATATATACCGTCTGGGAGGCCTGAAACAACTAGCGGGAACTTCAATCAGTGATGGATTTCTCCATGCGGACATGCTCCATTCCCGCCTCCATAAACTCGGTACCGCTGACTTGGTACCCCAGCGATTGATAGAAGGGAACTGCCGAAGCTTGGGCGTGGAACCAGATGTGGCTCAACTGAGCATCGCGTGCTGCCTGCTCCAAAGCACGCATAATTAGCGTCCCATAGCCCCGTCTTCGATGCGATTTCAAAACAGCCACACGCCCAACTTTCCCCAACTGCTGCAGGTCGATCCGACCGGTGGCGACCGGAAACTCGGGCTCACTGTAAGCAACCGCATGCATGCAATCCTGGTCAAACAGGTCGCGTTCCTTTTCGGCAGACACACCTTGCTCGATTAGAAACACCGCATCGCGGACCCTATGCAAGTCATTTGCCAAGTTTTCGTAACGATCGCATCGCGTGTACATCTCAAAGCTTTCCGCAAGGGAGGCGGTTGTAGTAGAATGGGGAGTAATCCTCATTCGCTTCCCACCCTACATACCGTGCCGAAACCCGATTTTTGGGTTCGACACATCTGGCATCGTCGCGATTGCATTTGGTTCAAACCGAGGTTGACGTCGGTGGCGAATCCCTGCTTCCCAAATGCTTAGCTGTGACATAGCGCTGAGGGACAGGGCGCTGAGGCCCTCTAGCATTTCCAGCTTCATAGGCGGTTTTTCATGCATCGAATCAACCTTCAGGGCTTTACACGACAAGCGACCATCGGGCTGCTCGCCGCGTGCAGCAGCCTCACTGCAGCCGCCCAATCGGTCGACTTTCGCTCCGAAGTCCGCCCCATTCTGTCTGACAAGTGCTATGCGTGTCATGGGCCGGATGCCACCCAGAGACCAACCGACTTGCGACTGGACACGCATTCTGGGGCGTTGGCTGACCTGGGGGGCTACGTCGCCGTTGCACCAGGAGATCCAGACAAGAGTGAACTAGTACGTCGCATTGTATCAAGCGACGCAGACGAAGTGATGCCTCCCCAAGACCATCTTAAACAGCTCACCGAAGAGGAGCGGGAGGTACTCATCCGGTGGGTTGCCCAGGGGGCCGAGTGGAGTGAGCACTGGTCTTACACGCCGCCCAAACGACACGCCCCACCCGCCACGACTCAACGGGAATGGGCTCACAATTGGATCGATTTCTTTATCCTTAGCAAACTGGAAAAGCGTGGGTTAACTCCCTCGCAAGATGCCGATCGACGCACCCTCATTCGTCGACTCAGTTTCGATCTTGTCGGTCTGCCTCCCGATCCAGTGGATGTAACCAAATTTCTCGCCGACGACTCCGAGGAAGCCTACGAGAAGGTCGTTGATCGCTTATTGCAATCGCCTCACTTTGGTGAACGCATGGCGATGGCCTGGCTGGATCTCGTGCGCTATGCCGATACCGTCGGGTATCACGGGGATCAAGACATGTCGGTCTCCCCCTTCCGCGATTACGTGATTAATGCCTTTAATGCCAACCTGCCGTTTGACCAATTCACCCGCGAGCAACTGGCAGGCGACCTGCTCGACGCGCCCACCCAAGAACAGAAAATTGCATCGGGATACAACCGTCTGGGCATGATGTCTGCCGAAGGGGGTGTTCAACCCGAAGAGTACTTGGTGAAGTACGCTGCGGACCGAGTACGCACGGCCTCCACCGTCTGGCTTGGATCCACGTTAGGCTGCGCCGAGTGCCATGATCATAAGTTCGATCCCTTCACCGCCAAAGACTTCTACCGCTTCGCCGCTTTTTTTGCGGACATCAAGGAACGAGGCCTCTACGACACGGTCGTGGATGGGGAACGATGGGGCCCCTCGGTTCAGGTGCCCGACCCTACGCTGCCAAGCTTGCTGGCTCCGGTAGACCAACAGATTCAGCAGGTCCAACGAAAGATAGATGCTCCCTCCCCAGAATTAATTGCGGAGCTGCAGCAGGCCCAAGCAGTTTGGGAAGCCGAGCTTCGCCTGGGTCTGCAAGCCTGGCAAACTCTCCAGCCCACTTCGGCGTCTGCCCAAGCGGGCACATCGCTCACCATCCGCGAAGATGCGACCCTGCTCGCCTCGGGCAAGAACCCCAAACAAAACAGCTACCAGGTATCATTCGAATTGCCCGAGGCGCCGCTTACCGGTCTATGCCTGGAAGTTTTGCCCGATGCCTCGCTACCCAACTCCGGACCAGGCCGTGCCGGCAATGGCAATTTCGTACTGACGGAATTCAAAGCGTTCCTCGAGGACGCCGAAGGTACGCGACATCCCATCCCGTTCACTCGGGCGCGCGCCTCCATTGAGCAGGAAGCTGGTGGAGACAACCCGTATGGAAAGTGGGCGGCCGCTGCGGCCATCGATGCCGACGCGCAAGGCGCCTCATGGGGCTGGGCCATTCTCCCTGAAGCTGGACAAACAAATTACCTGACCCTTGGATTCGAGAAAGCAGTAGCGATCAGCGGCGGTAAGCTGGTCGTGGTCCTCGAACAAAACCACACCAACCCCACCCATACCCTGGGCTGCTTCCGCTTGCATGGCACCGCGCTGACGGCAGCTACCGAAGCCAGGTTCCCCGAAGCTCTGCCTGCAGCGATTCCCCCTGTTTTAGCCATCGAGGCCTCTCAACGCACCGCGTCTCAACGGCAGATTCTGTCGGACTACTTCCGTGCGACAGCACCGCAGCTCGAGCCACTGCGCCAACAGTTGGACGCATTGATGCAGGAGCGGCAGACGATCGTCGCTGCACACACTCGCACCACGCTAGTTACCATGGCGACCGCACCTCGTGAGATGCGAGTGCTCAAGCGTGGAGATTGGATGGACAAGACAGGTGAGGTTGTGCAACCGGGGGTCCCCCACTTCCTTCCTCCCTTGGAATCCTCCCAGTCCGCCGAAAATGAAACTCCCCGGCGCGCAACCAGACTCGACCTGGCCAACTGGATCGTCGCTCGCGACAACCCACTAACGGCGCGAGTATTTGTCAATCGCCTGTGGACGATGCTATTTGGAGTAGGCCTTTCCAAGGTGCTGGACGACGTCGGTTCTCAAGGAGAAGCACCAGTGCACCCCGAACTGCTCGACACGCTGGCCGTGGAGTTCATGGAATCGGGCTGGGATATTAAGTCCATGATCAAGCTCATGGTGATGTCCCACACATATCGCCAAAGTTCCTATGGTCGCAGTGACCTACGCGAAGCCGATCCGTTCAATCGCTTGGTAGCTCGCCAAGCCCGCTTCCGCCTAGATGCTGAGATCGTGCGTGATAATGCGCTGGCTGTGAGCGGCCTACTGGTACGGGAAATTGGTGGCCGAAGTGCTAAACCTTACCAACCGGCAGGACTCTACCAGCACCTCAATTTTCCGACACGCGAATATCTAGCGGACACCGATCAAAACCAGTATCGACGAGGCGTGTACACTCACTGGCAGCGTCAGTTTCTTCATCCGGCGTTGCAGGCAATGGATGCTCCGGCGCGCGAGGAGTGCACCGCCCAACGGCCGCGTTCCAACACACCTCTGGCGGCTCTGGTCCTGCTCAATGATCCATCTTACGTGGAAGCCGCACGTGAGCTGGCCGAACATGCAATGGAGCTTGGAGGCGAAACCTCAACAACTCGGCTCGAATGGCTCGCGCAGCGAACTCTGAGTCGCAGCTTCACGCCGGCCGAACAACAGGTGCTGCTAGAACTTCTCGATGCGCACTTGCACCAATACTCAGTCGATGCAACCGCCGCTCGAGAATTGCTCGAGATTGGACTCTCGCCCCCCAACCCCAAGTTACCGGTAGCCGATTGGGCAGCTTGGACGAGCGTCGCTCGAGCCCTCTTGAATATGCATGAAACGATCACTCGTAATTAGCGATGGGATAGGAAGATGAATGCTTTAGAAGAATTGCAACGCATCGAATTGCGACGCTCATTCCTGGGTAGAGCTGCTGCCGGAGTGGGGGCCCTAGCTTTGAATTCGCTATTGAATCCAGCTTTATTGCTTGGCGAACCGGTGGACGCGAAACGCGGGCAAGGGCAAGCCAAGCGAATGGAGCAGTGGACGGGAGTCGTCAATCCGCTGCATTTCCCTCAGCGCGTCAAACGCGTCATCCACTTGTCGATGGCGGGTGGCCCCTCCCACCTGGAAACCTTTGACTACAAACCTAAGCTGGCGGCCTTGGATGGTCAGCCCATGCCTAAATCGTTTACCGAAGGGCAACAAATCGCACAACTCCAAGGACAACGCGACAGCCTCAAATGCATGGGACCTCAGTTCAAATTCTCTCGGCACGGCGAAGCGGGGACTGAAATCAGCAGCATCCTGCCCCATATGAGCAAGATTGTGGATGACATTTGTGTAATCAAATCGATGCATACAGACCAGATCAATCACGATCCCGCTCACACCTTGATGAATACGGGAACCAGTATCCCAGGGCGTCCCTCCATGGGTTCTTGGCTACAGTACGGATTGGGAAGCGAGGCAGATGACTTGCCGGGCTACGTCGTCATGACCAGCGTGGGTGGTGGACAGTCCCAACCCATCGCTTCGCGTCAATGGCACAGTGGATTTCTACCTAGTCGATTTCAAGGTGTTGAATTCCGCTCCAAAGGAGATCCCGTGCTTTATGTCGGCAATCCCAAAGGAGTCAATCTCACGCGGCAAAGGGAGGTCATCAATGCGGTTCAAAGGATGAATCAATTGGGGGACGAAACCTTCCAAGACCCCGAGATAGCCACTCGCATCGCGCAATACGAACTCGCCTTCAAGATGCAAACCTCGGTGCCCGAGCTGATGGACATTTCCGGTGAGCCTCAGCACATTCTTGACCTATACGGAACCGAGGGAGGAGACGGCAGCTTTGCCTCCAACTGCCTGTTGGCACGCCGCTTAGCTGAGCGTGGCGTGCGTTTTATCCAGCTCTACCACCGTGGCTGGGACCACCACGGTGGCATCAAAGCGGGAGCCGCCGTGACGGCCAAACTTGTCGACCAGGGGACTTCCGCCCTAATTCAAGATTTGCGGCAACGCGGTATGCTCGACGATACTCTCGTGATTTGGGGAGGAGAATTCGGGCGCACGCCCATGGCTCAAGGCTCCGGACGCGATCACCACATCAAAGGATTTTCCACTTGGTTGGCCGGCGGAGGCGTGACTCCAGGAACGGTCTACGGGGCTACCGACGAACTGGGCTATTCGGCCATTGAAAACCCGGTCCACGTCAATGATCTCCACGCCACTATGCTGTACCTGTTTGGCATCGATCATGAGCGTTTAACCTACCGTTTCCAGGGGCGAGATTTCCGACTAACCGACGTGGCCGGCAAGGTCGTCCATTCCATTCTGAGCTAGCAACCATGGTCGTAAGCTCGCTGAAATCCCTGACGCGCTGGCTCAAGAGTCGTTGCGCAGCCGGGCTGATTGCGTTGGTTAAGTTCTATCAACGAGGAATCTCCCCTCTGCTTGGCCCAAGTTGCCGATTTCAACCGACTTGCAGCGAATATATGATCGGTGCGATTGGCAAGTACGGGCCCATTCGTGGTACGCTGAAGGGGATCTGGCGCATCCTTCGCTGCCATCCCTTCAATCGCGGCGGCGCCGATCCGCCGTAGGCTCGTGGCCTCACCAACTCAGTTAAAACCCAAGTCCACTGGAATCTTCAACGATGTTTACTAGCCGCCGGAACTTCTTGACCGTTGCAGCCGCTGCCACTGCCACGACTGCATTCCAGACTCACCGGGGCGTCAGCGCGCAAACCCCCAAAGCTCCCTCCCCACCACCGCCTGACCATCCTATCGCCGTGTTTGCCAAGCCCTTCCAAGAGGAATCGGCTGAGGCCATGGGAGAGCGACTGCAACAGATTGGCGCCAATGGCATCGAAGCAACTCTTCGAACCGGAGGTCAAATCGAGCCAGCCAACTTGGGGGAACAATTGCCTAGACTGTGCGAGGCGCTGTCCAAGTACGACCAACGCGTACTCATCGCAGCCAGCAACATCAATTCGGTCGATGCCACTAGCGAACGGCAACTTGAATTGCTCGCCGCACATCGCATCCCCTACTTCCGCATGGAATACTACCGCTACGACTTCGCGCAACCCATACTTCCGCAATTGGCACGGCATGCAAAAGCCGCCAGCGAGTTGGCGGTGCTCTGCAAATCGCTAGGCATCACGGGGCTCTATCAAAACCATGCTGGCAAGAATATGGTGGGGGCAGCACTGTGGGATCTTCAGGACGTGTTGCTTGACCTCGACCCAAGCGCCATCGCCATCGCGATGGACACTCGGCACACCACCGTCGAGCTCTCGCAAAGTTGGCCTGCCGCTTACGCGAGAGTGCGGCCTAACCTAGGAGCCATTTACGTCAAGGATTTTGCCTGGGAATCGAACAAACCGGTCAACGTTCCCCTGGGGGATGGGCTCGCTCAGCCACTGTTCCAAAAAATAGCGCAAGATGGCTTGGTCGGCCCACTTTCACTACATATGGAATACATTGACCATCGTCCAAGCCATTTACTCGAACAGCGTTGGGAAGCCATCGCGAATGACATGTTAACTTTAAAAAAATGGCTGGGCCAGCGCGCTGGCTAACCTCCGTGCGTTGGAATGATTCAGGCCACAGATGGAAGGAAATTGTGATGAGCGATCAACCGATAACCAACATGAGCCCAGCCCTACCCGACTACGGGATCTACGATCGCTGGCCCGTCGATGGCGAGGCGTGGATTCATCCCGAAGATCGAGAATTGGCTAAGCAACTAATCCCCAGCGAACGCGTATTCCGTCGCGAAAAATGGGATGGAGAATACTACTGGTTGGCCTACGGCCAGCAGACGCTACGGTTGCAACCGACTCTATGGTTGGAAGTCCCGCCCATCGACCTGGAAGTGGGCGAACAAATCGAACTATTGGCGCATCAAGGTGACAACGATCCTGGACTATTTCACATCCAAGACATCCACTACAACCGAGTGCATCAGAACCACGAATACTTCCTGCAACGTGATGGCCTGCACTTGCCAGACGCGTTTCCACGCGAGCATCTACGCAAACTCCACCAGCAGCACCATCTACGCGTGGGAGACCCTGAACACACGATGCCACAGCCGCGATTATCTGCAGAAGTGCCACTGCTCGATGTGGGAGACTTAACGGGTGACGACCAACAGAAGAAAACCTAGCCCCAACGCGGTATCCCAACCTGAAGTCGGGGCGGGAGCGGGCGGACGAGGCAATGTATCCCACCGCTTTTGATCGCTCCCCTCACACCGACGATGCTATTCCCCCAACTGTTCGACAATCCACTGAGCGTAGGCTGGAGAGCAGCCAACCACTTCGACCACCAGCAACTCGGGTACGTCGTACGGATGCTTTTCGTCGACAAGCGCCATGAGACGTTCGATGCAAGATTGAGTCGACTTGGCAACGCAGCGGAATTCAGTCGCCTCGCAAACGGCTCCCTGCCAGCGATAGACACTTTGAATCGGGCCGGTAATCTGGACACAGGCCGCCAATTGCGATTCAACCATTAACCTAGCCAGCATCTGTGCCTGCTCGAAGGTTTCCGTGGTTGTGCTGAGCTCTACAATTTGTGTCATTCTCAAAAACTCCCCTTCACCGATCGAGACGGAACCATGTGTGGCCGCTTTACACTCCAAACGCTGCCTAGCCAGTGGGGACAACTCCTGCTTCCGCTACTAGAGCATTGGGAGCCTCCTGCAGGGTGGACACCCCGCTACAACATCGCGCCTACCCAAAACATCCTAGCGATACTGGACAGCGAGCATCCTGGGCGAGGCACGCTCGACCAACTCCGCTGGGGATTGATCCCAAGTTGGTCCCAAGATTTAGCGATTGGCAGTCGTATGATCAATGCTCGGGCCGAGACCCTACTCGAAAAACGCTCCTTTGCCGGGCCACTCGCCGAGCGTCGCTGCATGATTTTAGCCGACGGATATTACGAATGGCAAAAGCAAGCCGACGGTCGAAAACAACCATGTTGGCTGGCGCCTGCTGGCGGAGGCCCGATGTTGCTGGCAGGGCTGTGGGAGGTGAATCGTCGCGCAACAGGCGTTCCTATCCGATCCTGCACCCTCATTACCACGGCGGCGAATCATGCCCTGTCCGAAGTGCATGATCGCATGCCAGTCGTCCTCCACCCCGCCGAGGCGGAGCGTTGGATCGATCCTCGCTGCAAGGCTCAGGAGGCCTCGGAGCTCTTACAACCTGCCGCAGATGACTTCTTTTGCATTCGCCAGGTCTCGACGCGCGTCAATAATGTTCGGCACGATGATCCGGAATGCTTGGCAGCAGTCGCCTCTGCATAGAGGTTATTGCTGCACGAGCTTGTCAATCAACGCATCCAAGTCGGTCTTGGAAACGCCCATCTTAGCGGCAGCCAAGGCGAATAGACGCTTTTCAATCTCGCTCAGCTTTCCATCAGCGGCCATCATTCGCATCATGTCGGCGAGCATTTGATCTTGCTCGACGCGGTCCACGGGGAACTTGAGCTTTGCCTCACCACTGAGGGCAAAGGCGATCGCTTTTTCCAAATCCTCTTCTGCTAATCCCAACGTCGAACATCGATCGACCAGAAGTGCAATTTCATGTTCGGTAAGACTACCGTCGGCGGCAGCCATAATAACTAGATTCTTAAGGTGATCGAGATGCTTCACTGTTTGCTCCTAACAATGGTTGGTCTCCCAACTTTCCCCTCAGCCTTAGGCTGGCGATCGCAGCCCAATCGGGAAAATCTCTTTAAAAAAATACAGGCCTGCCCGGCTCGCCATGCCAACGGACCACTTACTCAGGGGATGATTGTCTGCCTGCTGGGCAAGGGAGTCAAGCAGACAGCGTCAACCTTAGGCTTTACGGATAAAATGCTCCGCGTAAGAGCGGACCTCAGTTCCGTTTAGGACATGGACCATGCGTAGTTGTTGCAGCATGGCTTCATTAAACTTACTCAACGGAATATGGACCAATTGCTTGTGGAAACGCTTGGCGATGCGACGCCACGAGGCGGTTGGCGGCTTGGGACTCAACAAGGCCACCTGACGTTCGCGCGAGTGCAAACAGGCCGCTGCCAGTAAGCGGTCTTCCAAATCAGTCGCAAAATCGAGCCGTGGATCATGCCAAACATCAGGAATGGGAACAGGCGGGTAGAGAAACATTGCGCCCCCATAGGTCGCCAGGGCGATCCCTGGCCCCACCAGTTCCTCAGCAAAATCGCTGGCAAAAAACGCGAGAGTCGACTCTTCCTTGTGTTCCGCAAACCACGTCGTTCTCCAGGGATAATCTCGCGGATCTGCCGGCGTGTCAAACATCATGACGCAGCAGTCAATGGTGCCGATACTCGGCGGCATGACCTTCACGTAGATGTCGCCATCGTACCAATGGCGAATGGTCTCGCGAATGTCGATCCCATCCTTGATACTCGTTGAAAACTTTTCGCTACGCGCCAAATCCGCTCCCAGTAGAGCTTTGGCGCGATCGACGACGCGCGTGCGGAAGCTCTCAATCAAACTGTCCTCGGGAGGCCAGGAACATTGGGAGTAAGGATTCCACTGCGTCTTCCAACGCTCGCGATCCTCCGGCTCAGGCCTTCGCCGCAGTTCCAACGATCGCCAGGAGACAGGCTGCCCAGGCAAGCGGCTTACCACGCTGACCCGATCTCCATCAGGCAAGCGCAGCTGATCGATGCCGAGCGTTGCGGTAGGCAACCCCAGGTCTTCGTGAAACGGATAGTCACGGGCCGTTTCGATCAAGTGAATCGCATACTGATCTCCCAAAATCTGTTGCGCCGCGACCGTCATCGTATACAGATCAGGAGTCATACGGTGATCAAACAGCGTCAGGTTTCGAGTGTACTTTAAGCACTGGGTAAGCAGCAGCGGTGTGATCCGCCGGGCGCGTTTGCCGAGGTCCTGCAGGTAGCTACTGCGGGCAGACAGGAACAGCTGCTTAACGCCATCGATTGCCAAATTCTCGTCGTCTTCCAACTGGGCGCGGGCGCGTTCGTAGAGCCCGGTAATAAAGGGGAGCTCTCCAAACAAAAACGCTAACGAATTGGGAGTTAAACTGTAGGACCGAGGAGGCAACACCGAATCATGCACCGGCGGCTCATGACTCCCCTCGTAATAAGCTTCCCGCAACCAGGGCCAATGCAAGATGGAGCAAATCAGAACAATGTGCTTGTGCTGCTTTTCCAATTGTCGCAGACGCCAAGCGATGAATTGCAGACGTTGCTCCGTCTGCTCCTGAAACGGACGCGATACGCTCGGGAGAATGGCCGTGGCAAACTTTTCAATCGGGACCGTCTTCAACGCATAGGGGTCGGGCATTACCGATGCCAGAGGTTGGAAGCCATTGGTCTCCATATCACAGAATTCGACGGGCCAATGCTCGCCGATGGCGACTCGCATGGCCATAATCACCGGCTGGCATGGATCGATGGGCACGTAGCTCCACGCCTCTTCGGTAGCCGCATCGTCCTCCTCTTCGCCAACTCCTTCAGACGGAGGAGTCCAACTCGATTGATACGAAGGCTGGCAAGGCTGCAGAACGAGGCTCGGAGTCGGGAGATGTTCAACCGCCTCCAGCACCGACGTCCGGAAGGAGTCGGGGAGCTCCACGGCGAGGCAGTCGCACCGGTTCTCCAGCAACCACTTGCGAACCGCTAGGGCACAGTTGCCGCTGCCATGCACAACGGGTAAACAAGTAATGCGAGGTCCCAGCGAAAGTGGTGAAATAGGTCGATCTTTCGTGCTCATTGAGTCTCTACGATCTTATACTGTTCTCAACACGGCATCCCAGCCAGGGCCATGACATGGGACCACACGCTTGATGGTTGAAATCCTAGATACTAAATTCTCCAACGTCTGCTTCACACCTATGATACAGTTTCTAACCTTCGCGTCAGGTAGCGACTCCCATTTGCTGGGCAAGGCAACATGGCACCTCGCAACGCCCCGCTCGTCCGCGCAAGCTTGCCCCACTCAATTCTCCCCAGGGAGGCTCATCTGGCAGCGCATCTGGCTGTGCGGAATTCTGGCTGGAATCCTCTCGCTGGCCTGCCCCAGTGAACGCGCCGCTGGCCCTCGGCTGGCCGCTCAAACTCCACAGGCCTGCGCAGAAATCCAGCGTCAACTCCCTCCGGAAGGGATTGCAGTACCGCCGGAACAACTCGCGGCGTGGCATCGCCAGATCGCCTCCCTACAGGCCAAACTCGACGCACTGCCAACGAGTCCCTCCGCACCCGATGTTCAAATCCTACTGAAAGCCTGCCGATACGCACTCGACATTCACGAGCTGTACCAAACCAAGGATTTCGCCAAAGTCGATCGATTAGTGGATTTGGCTGCCGAGCGTCTAACTGCAATCGAAGCTGGGCAATCCCCTTGGGCGACCGGGAGTGGCTTGCAAGTCCGTGGGTTTACCTCCGCTATCGACGGTTCCGCACAACCGCTCGGCTTAGTATTGCCCGAAGATTGGGCGACCGACAGCCAACGCTCGCTTCCCCTGTACGTCTGGCTGCACGGTCGTGGTGATAAATCGACCGATTTGCACTTCATCTGCGAGCGGCTGGACAAAACCGGACAAATCGCTCCCGCCAACGCGATCGTAGTTCACCCCTTTGGCAGGCAATGCATTGGGTTTAAGTCGGCTGGCGAGACGGACGTTATGGAGGCGATTGATTTTGTGTGTGAGAACTACCCCGTCGACCGCGAACGCATTGTCTTGATGGGATTCTCCATGGGCGGAGCGGGCGTGTGGCATCTGGCTGCCCACTACGGCGAACGCTTTGCGGCCGCCAGCCCCGGGGCTGGATTCGCAGAGACCTCACGCTACCAACGGCTCAAACCGGAACACTTCCCGCCTCGCTACGAGCAGATACTATGGAGCATCTATGATGTACCAGGCTATACGCGAAACCTGTTCAATTTCCCGTTCGTGGCCTACAGCGGGGAGCTCGACAAGCAGATCCAAGCCGCTCAGGTAATGGAGGAAGCCTTTGCAGCAGAGGGCCGGCAGCTGCCACATTTAATCGGTCCTGGCATGGGGCACAAATATCATCCCGACACGCTAGCAGAGATCCTGCGACGGATGCATTCGGCCGTCGAGCAGGGGAGGGGACGCGGCCAGCAACCTTTTTCGATTCAATCCCAGCACCCACGCTACTCCAGCTTTCGCTGGTTGGTCATCGATGGCGCCGAACAACAATACGCAGACACCCGCGCCGATGCCAGTTTCGTAGATTCCCACTGGCATGTCACTACTAAGAATGTAAGTCGCCTGCGTCTCCGGATTCTCGAAGACGATCCAATCGGAAGCGAAATGATCGTAGACGACAACCAATTGCAACTCCCCTCCGGAGAAGCGGAATTGCTGCTAACGCGCGAGGCTGACCAGTGGCGGGTGGTGGACGAATTGCCGGAACTGCGCAAGCGACCAAGGCTGTCGGGGCCCATCGATGACGCGTTCATCGATCCCTTCCTGGTGGTGGTTCCTAGCGGCCAGTCAGCCCATCCGGCCGTCGACCAATGGGTCGCCTGCGAACTGGAAAACTTCAAAACCCGCTGGCGAGACCTCTTCCGCGGTGACCTCCGCATTAAATCCGACCAAGATGTTACGCCCGAAGACATGCAGCGCTACCACCTGATCCTCTGGGGGACACCGCACAGCAATCGGGTCATCAACGCTTTATTTACCGCCGGTGAGCAACAAGTTTGGCCTCTGCAATGGAATACGGAATCGGCGCGAGTCGGCCAATGGAACGCCTCAGCAGATCAAAATGTCTTGCTAGCAATCTACCCCAATCCCCTAGCAAACCATCGCTACATTGTTTTGAATTCAGGCCCAACGTTTCGCCAAGCCCACGATCGCACGAATTCCCTGCAAAACCCGCATTTGCCGGACTGGGCGATTATCGGACTGGACCAACCACCCTCAGACACCCTGCCGGGTCGAGTCGTCCACACCGGATTCTTCGATGACGCTTGGCAACCCTCCGTTCCATGGACTTGGTAAACCCCGTAAGTTGACGCGTCGTTTCGAAAAGTTTCACAGGAAGTGTTGCCGCTCGGGCTGCGAGCGATATTGAGGATAATTGAATTGACTCCTATACTAACGCCAACTGTGCCACTCAGGGCGCAGCCTTAACTGTCTTACCCGTTAGTGCATTTCCAGATAAATACCGCACTTCAACAATGCGGACGAAGGATCTTCGATGAAAAGCGAACGCCGCCACGAGCTTGAGAAAAACGTATTGGCGGATCGCGTCGGTGCCGGGCTTGAGTCCGTACACTCCTACTGGCCCATGATTTTGGGTGGATTAGCGATCCTGGTCGTCGGCTCGCTGGCCTGGGGTCTCTACTCCAGCTCCGCCCGAAAGCAGGCTGCCGAAGCCTGGACAGACTACTATTTCAGCATGGCTGGTGGAGAGGCCGAAGCCTTCTTGGATTTGTCCGAGCGTTATCCGAACAGCAGTGCTGCTGGCTGGGCTCGCCAGACCGCCGGGAATGGTTTCCTGGAAAGAGGCGTCGATGCCCTGTACGTCAACAAGTCCGAAGGGGAGTCGTTGATCAAGCAGGCGATAAGCGAGTTCGAGCAATTGGAAGATTCCTCCAATCAAGAACTGCGTGCCAAAGCCCTCTACGGCTTGGCCCAAGCCCACGAATCCTTAGGCGATCTCGATACCGCCATCGCCTACTACGAAAAACTGATGAAAGCGACTCCTCGGGAAGCTTTGCTGCGAAGTGCCAGCGAGCGATTGGCATTCCTCAACAGCGATTCGGGCAAAGAATTCTATGCATGGTTCGGCACACTCGACCCGAAGCCAGATGCCCCCATCGACCTTCCTAGCAACCTAAACCTTCCTCCGCTGGGTCCGGGCGGCATGTCATTCGGCCTCCCCACAGACGGCCCCGCCGGCTCGGAGACGCCTGTCACACCACCGCCGGCCACCGACTTGCCTGAATCCAGTGCTCCCGTGCAGGTACCTGCCGAAGAGGGAGTGAGTGTACCGCCGGCCCCTGCTGGCCCCAGTGTTGTGCCAACGGCAGAGACGCCCGCCGCCAATGTACCGCCCGCCATCAACGAAGTGCCACCTGCCAGCGAACCCACTTCGGCTGCTCTCGAACTGGAACCCTCGGCAGCCGCAGACACGGCTACCGCTGGCGATGCCGAGACCACGGACAAACCTTAAGATCCCCCAATCTACTCAGTATAGGGTGTGAGTGGCTGAGGCAGTCCCCGTAGCCACTCCGCTCAGTCCCCTCGGTTCGCCGCGAAACGGCAACAGGTACTCGGCACGCATCTCCCGCTCACTATAAAGTACCGAACCTGTGGACCAAGATCCCTCAACAACCGAGCTGTTCGAGCATACGGTGCTCGAGGCAGAGAACGGCCAGCGCATCGACGCGATGCTGGCAATCCTGCTCGACGCCTACAGCCGGGTGTTTCTACGTAAAGTCGTGCAAGACGGCGGGGCACGCGTCAATGGCGAGGTCGTCAAGCCTAGCTTTCGCGTGAAAGAGGGACAGCAAGTCGAACTCGACCTGCCGCCACCACCTGTCGATGGTCCACAACCCGAGGATATCGCTCTAGATGTCCTCTTCGAAGATGACTACTTGATCGCTATCGACAAACCGGCGGGCATGGTTGTCCATCCAGCCAAGGGCAATTGGAGTGGCACACTAGCCAGCGCACTCGCCTTCCGATTCCAGCAGCTAAGCGACGTCGGTGGCGTTACGCGTCCCGGTATCGTCCACCGACTCGATCGCGACACCACTGGAGTGATTCTGGTCGCCAAGAGCAACGCAGTTCATTTGCGTCTCTCCGAACAGTTTGAGCAACGCACGATTCAAAAAGAGTACTTTGCAATCGTGGTTGGGCGAATGGAGTTGGACCGCGACGTCGTCCGCCAACCCATCGGGCCCCATCCCTACCAACGCGATAAGATGGCAATCCGCAAGGATCACCCACAGAGCCGTGAAGCCGAGACGCGGTACGAGGTCATGGAGCGTTTCGAAGGAATCGCCTCAGTTAAAGTCGAGCCGAAGACGGGACGCACCCATCAAATCCGCGTTCACCTGGATCACGTTGGCACCCCCGTACTCTGCGATCGACTCTACGCAGGCCATTCGCGAATCAGCCGCGGTGAAGTGCTGCGGCGAATGGCACGCAAGGAACCACCGCAAGCAGGGGATGAAGAAGTTCTACTTGCACGCCAAGCCCTGCATGCGCGTCGCATTGCTTTTACGCATCCCATCTCAGGGAAGCCCCTGACGATAGAATCCCCTATCCCACCCGATATGCAATCGGTACTGGATGTTCTGCGCAGCCGCTGAGCCAGTCCTCAATGGCCCACTTTCTTCGATTTGGATTGCAGGTCGATCTGAACCAAGGGAGTCACCTTGGGGGCCCCGGGGGTTGTCGAAGTGTTGGAGGGGCACGAGCCGCAACCGCGCTCAGCTCCAATCCCGCGGAACCAATTGCTTACCCTCCAAGCCGCCATGCCAGCCGCCGCCAAGACGACGAGCGTGGCCACACCGGTTTGCCAATCAATCGTAGGCATGCTGCACTCCCATCTGCTAGAGCTATCTGAAACACTAACCAATCAATCGCGAGCCGACTTGGTAAGTAAGCAAGGCGCCCACATAGGCCAGCAACGTCATGTAGGCGAAGGTAAAGGCCGGCCATCGCCACGAATTGGTCTCTCGCTTGATGACCATCAGGGTCGCCGCACATTGTGCACACAAGGCGAAGAAAACCATAATGGACAAGGCCACTGAAATCGTAAAGACAGGACGTCCATCTGGCCACTTCGACTCTCGGATCGCACTCTGCAACGACGCCTCTTCACTATCGCCACCCAACGAGTAGATGGTTCCCAGAGTGGCGATAATGACTTCGCGAGCGGGGAACGAGGCGATCACACCGACCCCGATCTTCCAATCCCACCCCAGCGGTCGCACCACCGGTTCAATCGCCTTCCCTGCGATTCCAAGAGCGCTTCCTTCGATAAGTCGTCCACTCAGCGAGCGCTGCTCTTCCAGCAAGCTCGCGTACTCGGCAACCTCTGCCTCGCTGGCGGGCTCGGACATGGCCTCTAAACGCTGGTCGATTTCATGCTGCCGAGTATGATCCCCCGGAAAGTAGCCTGCCGCCCAAACCAAAATCGAAGTGCAGAAAATCAGCGTTCCGGCTCGCGTAATAAACGCCTCGGCACGCTCCCACACGCGAAAGAAGACCACCCCTGGCGATGGCATCTTGTAGCTTGGCAACTCCATGACAAAGGGAGGCACATCCCCGGGAAAGAAAAAGCGTTTGAGCAACCAGGCCACCGGCACAGCCACAACCAGCCCCACGATATGCATGAGGAAAAGCACCAAGCCTTGCAACCCGATCCAGCCCCCTAACCACGTGATTTGAGGGACGAAGGCATAGATCAGCAGGATATAAACCGGCAAGCGAGCCGAACAACTCATCAGTGGCGCTACCAGAATGGTCACCATCCGATCGCGACGATTTTCGATGACGCGCGTGGCCATGATGCCCGGCACCGCGCAAGCGAATGAGGACATGAGGGGAAGGAAGGATTTGCCACTCAAGCCCAGCTTGGTCATCAGTTTGTCCATGACAAACGCCGCCCGAGCCATATAGCCACAATCCTCCAACAAACCGATGAAAAAGAAGAGCATCAAGATCTGTGGCAGAAACACCAACACAGATCCGACACCCGCCACAATGCCGTCATTGAGCAAGCTACGAAGCGTACCAGGCGGCAGGACCGATTCGACAACTCCCGCAATGGCGGGCATAACGTCATCGTTGATGCGGTCCATGGCCCAACCGGTCCCCCAAGTGATAGCCTGGAACACCACAAACATAATCGCGGCGAAGATGATCAACCCCCACACGCGATGCGTCATGACGCGGTCGATCGAATCGGAAGTCGAGCCATGCGTCTCCGCTGGCCGATGCACCACTCCATCGAGCTGGCTCCGAATCCAACTGTACCGCGTCGCAGTTTCCAAGGCGGGGATCTTTTGCCCCGCGTCGGCCAGTCGCTGTCGGGACGCCTGCAACTGATTGGAGAGATCGGTCAGCCCCGGCTTGCGCTGCAGCTCTTGAGCGTGTGCCCCATCCCGGTCGAACAACAATCGCTCGGCTAAAAAAGGAGCCAAAACCACGCCCGCCTGCTGCTCAGTCCACTGCTGGATTGCGGCGGTTTCCGCCTGAACTTCAGCGCTAAAAATGCTTTGTTTCTCAGCGGCCGCAAGTGCGGACAGCTCGCGAATCGCCTGTTTGACGCCCCCGATTCCCTGCTTGCGACTGGCTGAGGCAGTTACCACGCGCGTTCCCAGGCGTTCGCTCAACGCCTGCAGATCCACCTTGATTCCGGTTGCGGTCGCCCGATCCCACATGTTCAGCACCAGCAACGTTGGCTTGCCGAGCTGGCGGAGTTGAGTGAACAGATAGAGATTGCGTTCTAGATTGGTCACATCGACCACGACGACAATGACTTCTAAACTGGGCACGTCAGCTTGCCGCCCTAGCAGCACGTCGACGGATACCTTTTCGTCGAGCGTCCGAGCGGCAAGGCTATAGGTCCCCGGAAGATCGACAACCGTGACCGCTCCACTCTCGTCGCGATACCTGCCGATCTTCTTCTCAACGGTCACCCCTGGATAATTTCCAATGCGGGCCGGCACTCCACACAAAGCGCTAAACAGGGTGCTCTTACCAGTGTTGGGATTCCCAACGAGCGCGATGGTAATGCCAGCAGATTTTCCGACCGGGGCAGGGGAGGGGGGGCGAGAATCCATTAATTTGAATCGCTGACAGAAGGCGCCGGTGAGAGTTGAATTTGAACGCGCTGGGCCTCTGCGCGACGAAGCGATAGACGATATCCGCGGATCGAGACCTCAATGGGATCCCCCAGCGGAGCACTGCCGACGAACAAGATCGTCTCCCCCTCGGTCAAGCCCATCTCCATCAGACGGATTGCGATCGAATCCTCACCGAGGATCTCAACAATGGTGGCCGATTGGCCAGCCGATATATCAGCAAGCGATGGCATTGCAGCAGCCCGTGGGTGGAGGGATTTGAGTGGGGCAGGGGGGGGCGAGGCTTGAATGCAACGGCTGAGGCTAAGCGGTTGCCACTAAAACTTGAAGTCCATCTGTCAGACGAACACTCAAACGCTTGCCATCTAAAGCCAGCAGAAATGGCGCACCTGGGCGAACCATGCGAATCAACGCCCCGACACGAAGCCCCATTTCAGAAAGTCGATGCACCTGCCCCTCATCCCCTAACAACTCGACAACCTTAGCCGACTCGTTCGCGCGGAGAAAATCGATGGGTAGGACAGTATTGTGGATTTCGGGAGCAAACATGCAGCAAGCCCGCCTTGCAATTGAGACTCAATGTCAATAACGATAAGTTATTTATACACGGTTGGCAGAACAATTGGAATAAGGAAAGGCACTAAATTCGAGTGGGGGGCTCCTCGTGCACAAGCCCTGCTCGGCCAGTACGGCCAGTTCCCCGCCAGCAGCCTACTTTTTGGCCAAATGATAAATGGCCGCCAACACATAGGCCGGAAGTGCGACAAATAGTGCCCCCCCGACACCGCAAGTCACCGCAGAAAGTAGCAGGTAGCCTAAATAGCCACAAATGCAGGCTCCCACTACGGTCAAGAAGTTGTTGAACAGAATTGATGCAGAGGTCTGCAAGGCCTGTCCAAAGCTCTGCCCGTCCAACAGAGCAAAGGGTGCCGTGCAAAGTAAGAAGGAGCCGGCAATTTGAAAAAGGAGGAGCAACGCTTGAATCGCTAGAAAAAGCCCCGCCGCCCCCTCACGCTCAGGGCTCCGCGGTTCGGAATTCAGCAGTAAGGGGACCAGAACCAGCCCAATTAGTGAACCAGACATTAAAATCAGTTGCAGCAGCCACACGCCGCCATAGGCGTCCCCCAAACTCCAAATTACCTGGCTGTCGATCTTCTTCTTCCGTACGGCATGCAGCGCCAAATTGCAAAATAAACAGATAACTAGCGCTGTCACGCACATCAAAGCCAGGATACCCGCCCCCATTAAGGAGTAAACTGCGATCATCCTGGAGACCGGATCCTCCAGCGGAACGGTGGAGATAATGATGAAACGTGCCAAGTAGGCCGAAGGGACGAGCACTAGTGCTGCACAGACTCCAACCACCAAATACTGGAGCAAACCGTACATGCAACTTGGAAATGCGGTCTGGAACACGAGGGCAAACACATTTGCGAAGGTCAAGCCTTGGATCTTCCGAGCCCCCGCAGGCTTGCCCCACCCCGCCTGAGAGTTCGAGGACGGCGGCGCGCTGAAGGGATCGTTCGCTCCCATCCCCGCACCACTCAAGTCACCCAAATCTTCCCAGACGTCCAGGCTCTCCTCCTGCGTTGGGGCGTTCCGCGAGTTTACAGCTTGGCCCCCACCCAGTTGGGCGGCAGCATTCGCCTTCGGGCTGGGCGGCAGGCGAATCGAGATGATCTGCTGGCAGAAGGGGCAAGCCGTCGATTGACCAATCGCCGTTCCCGGCACTTCCATGACCCCTCGGCACTGGTGGCAAGTCAGCTGAATTACCGCTGGCACGGGAACTGCGGAAATGACGGATTGTGGCGATGCGGCCGGACTTGCCGCAGGACTCGGCTGCTTCTTTTTTAAGGCCTGAGATTTTTTGGCGGCTGGTGCCTTCTTTGCGGCTGGTGCTTCCTTGGTGGCCGGTGCTTGTGTGGCCGGTGCCTGTGTGGCCGGCTCTGCTTTTTTGACAGCCGGAGCCTGCTGCCCCTGCCCGTGAGGCTGCGGCTGTTTGAGCTGAATGGGGAAGACCGCACCACAAGAGTGGCACTTCCCCTTCCTGCCTCGCATCGCCTCTTGCCCCTCGAACAACTGGTCGCATTCGGGGCAATTAAAAATCAACCGCTGCTCAGACTCGTCGTCCAAATCGACCGCAGAAACGGGAGTGGTTGTAATGAGGAAGATGTGCTGGCAATGGCGACACTGCCCCTTGGTCCCTAGCAATGAGCGATCGCATACCAACTGAAAGGCACATTTGGGACAAGGGATTGTTAGACGATTCTCAGGCTGCCCTGAAGCAAGCCCCGTAGCAGCCTCTCGATTTTCCGACGCCGCACGACTCGTCCCGGCCGGTGCGCGGGTAAGAGCAGCTGGAATCTCAAGCACCGCGCTACACCCTGGACACTCACACGAACAGCCTTCGCTCCCGTCGGGTACGCGCAGAAGTTTCCCGCAAGATTCACAAGTAAATTCGATGGGCATAATTGTCGTGGATTGCCAAAGTCAGAAATTGCAGTACGGCGTGCTACTAGGCTACTTACTCCCCCCCAGTTTCGCAACGAATGGGGCGGATTAAGTCACCAGCGAAGCTTACGTTTAATCGAGAAAATTCGGGCAGTGCCCCTCATCAAAATCCCCCCCAGGGAATAGCCTATAGATCCTTCGGCTAGGACAAACGGCATTACCCCTACAAGCACACGGCTTCAGCCACCATTGCCAGCACTTTCTCCAGCCGGTCGCCGCCCACGCGCTCCACAGACGAACCAAGAGCGACACAACGCAGGTTTCCAGGTCGATTTTCAGAACAAAATACAGAACACGGATTGAACTGTGGCCATTGAAGAATTTCAGTTTACGGAAAGCCTCGAGAAGCAGTTGTCGGACTTGGTCCAATCGGACTCGGCAGAGCTGATTGAAGAGTTGCTCGAAAACCATTCCTCTGGCGAATTGGCGCGAGCCATCTCGCTGCTCGACGAAGAAGAGCGGATCAAGCTCATCCAGCTCATCAACAGCGAGAGTGCAGCCGAGCTGGTCGAACAATTGCCTACCGTCCAAGCGGTCCAGCTGCTCGAAGAAGCCGAGCCGGGGCAGGCTGCAGCAATCGTGGACGAACTCCCCAGCGATTTGCAAGCTGACTTGTTAAGCGACTTGGATTCCAACGACGCTGAAGCCATCCTGCGGCTCATGCTGCCCAACGAAGCGGAATCGGCTCGGCAGCTTCAGCAGTACGATGAATCGGTGGCTGGCGGTTTGATGGTCACCGAACTGCTGCGTTACCCAGACCACTGGACCGTCGCAGAGGTTGTTCACGATCTGCAAACCGGTTCTGACGAGTACCGCGATTATCAAATCCAGTACACGTACGTCTGCGGCCAAGAGGAACAGTTGCTAGGCGTCTTGCGACTGCGCGATCTGCTGCTCGGCGATCGCAGTCGTGTGTTGCGAGACATCATGATTCCCAATCCCGTCTCGGTTTCCGACACCCTCTCTTTGGCGGAGCTTCACGGCTTCTTCCAACAGCATCACTACTTAGGGGTACCGGTTACCAACGAAGTCGGAAAACTGGTCGGCGTGGTGCAGCGCAGCGATGTGGATCAAGCCTGGATCGAGCAGCAAGACCGCTCCTTCCTGAAGCGTCAGGGGATTGTCAGTGGTGAAGAAATCCGCGCCATGTCACTTTGGCAACGCGCTTCAGGCCGCCTTTCCTGGCTATCGCTGAACATTGTGCTCAATCTACTAGCGGCAACCATCATCAGCCGCTTTGAATCAACCCTCTCGGCTGTCATCGCCCTGACCGCCTTCCTGCCGATTATCTCCGACATGAGTGGCTGCTCTGGAAATCAATCGGTAGCCGTTTCCATCCGCGAATTGATGCTTGGGCTGGTCAGACCCTCGGATGTATTTCGTGTCTGGATGAAGGAGTTGTCCGTCGGTGTGCTCAACGGCTCTGCCGTAGGACTGCTCCTAGGTACCATCGCCTACCTCTGGAAAGGCAACCTAGCACTTGCGATCGTGATCGGAAGCGCACTGACACTCAACACCATTGTGGCCGTATCGATCGGTGGAATCATTCCACTGATCCTCCGCAAGTTTGGCCGCGACCCAGCCGTAGCCAGCGGCCCACTGCTGACCACGGTAACCGACATGTGCGGATTCTTCCTCGTCCTGAGCCTTGCCAGCAATTTCATCGAGTACTTGGTCTAGCTTGCGAAACCTGCGCCGCAATCAAGCCGGCAATATACCCCCCCTTAAACCCGGCATCGATATTGACCGCCGTAACCCCTGCAGCGCAGCTGCTGAGCATGCTCAGCAAAGTGGTGATCCCCTCGAAATTCGCCCCGTAGCCCACGCTCGTCGGTACGGCGATAACGGGGCAGGGAACGAGGCCTCCCACGACGCTGGCCAGAGCGCCTTCCATGCCAGCCACAACCACCACAGCCACACTACTGCGAAGCTGCTCCAAATGCGCCAGCAATCGATAGGGCCCAGCCACGCCGACATCCGTCAGCAGCTCAGCAGAGACTCCCATCCAATGCAAGGTTTCGAGCGCTTCGCGGGCAACCGGCAAATCGGTGCTGCCTGCCGTAACCACAGTAACCGTGACGAGAGCAGCGGAGTCTGTCGCAGAGGGCAGGGCAGGGGAGAACGTCTCCTCGGAGAGCCGTAGGGTGCGTCCCTGATCATCGTACTTGGACCGCGCGAAGTGGCCTTGGACCGCCGCCGCCAGCTCGGCCGCGACCCGCGTCACCAGCACCTCCCGCTGGCCACTCGCCAACAGCTCACGAGCGATTTCAATCACGTCCGCGGCGCTCTTGCCACTGCCAAAAATCACCTCGCCGAAGCCACACCGCCGCCTGCGATCAAGATCGGGATGATGCGCGCTGCCCGCCGGGGTCTCCTGCGCCAAGATTTGTTCGGCCAGCTCGGACCAACTCAGCTTGCCCTGCTGAGCCTCAGTGGCAAGCTGGCTGAGGAGGTCGTGTTTCATCGTGTTCCAGTGCTTTCCAAGAGGAATTATTCCGATCCGAGCTGAAATGCGGGGATTCGGCAAGTCGCGTGGGTTGTCAATTATTCTGGCTGGAGTGACAATTTCGACCATGAAGTTGGTGAACTCGCCACACCCCCATTTTGCACGTAAGAAAGTTTGAACGCTATGACCGTCTGCGTATTGGCATATTCTGGTGGCCTCGACACATCCTGCATGCTGGGCTGGTTGATCGACCGCGGCTACGAAGTGCATGCCGTCTATGTCGATCTTGGACAACCTGGCGAAGACCGCCAAGTCATGAAGGACAAGGCAACAAAAATCGGTGCGAAGAGCGTACGCATGATCGACGCCCGCGAAGAATTGTGTCGTGATTTCGCCTTCCCCGTGCTGATGTGGCAAGCCAAATACGAAGGCCCCTACCTGCTCGGCACCAGTATCGCTCGCCCATTGATCTCCAAAAAGATCTTGGAAATTGCGGAAGAAGTGGGCGCCGAGGTCTACGTTCACGGGGCGACCGGCAAGGGCAATGACCAATGCCGCTTCCAACTGGCCGCCGAGGCCCTGCGGCCTGACATCAAAGTGTACGCCCCCTGGCGCACTCCAGAATGGCGTGAATCGTTCCCAGGTCGAATCGAAATGCTCGACTATTGCAAGGAACGCGGTATCCCGGTCAAAGCGACCACCAGCAAGCCTTACAGTTCCGATGAAAACGTCCTGCACATCAGCTACGAAGCGGGCGAGCTTGAGAAGCTGGACGTTTGCGGAGTCGACTTGGTCGATTTCGAAATGACAGTCAGCCCCGAAGAGGCTCCCGAAAAACCCGAAGAAGTCACGATCTCGTTCGAAGCGGGCGTGCCTACCAAGGTCAATGGCCAAGCCTGCTCAGCGCTCGATATCGTCGAGCAACTCAATCAAATCGGCGGTCGAAACGGTGTCGGTCGGATCGATATCATCGAGAATCGGTTCGTGGGCATGAAGAGCAGGGGGGTTTACGAAGCTCCGGGCATGACGCTGCTCTACGAGGCTGCCGCACACATCGAGCAACTCACGCTCGATCGCGATCTAGTCCACCTGCGTGACTCCCTCGCTCCCGTCGTGGCTGAAATGGTCTACTACGGCTTCTGGTATGCCGCCAAGTTCGAAGCCTTGCTCGCCTTCATCCGACAGTCTCACCAAGTTGTTACCGGCGAAGTCAAACTCCGACTCTACAAAGGCAATGTGACCGTACTCGAACGCAGTAGCCCCAACAGCTTGTACGACGAAGGAATCGCGACCATGGAAGCCGGCGGTACCTACAACCAAGACGATGCCGAAGGCTTTATCCGCATCCAAGGACTCCCTTACCGCGTCCAAGGCATGCTGAGAAAGTTTGGCAAGTAGCCTCGAATACTGAGACTGGCTGATACCGAGACTCGCTAAACGCAATCGCCCTTACCGGCGGCCTGTCGCTGCAACAGACGGCCGCCGTCGGTCGCTGGTCAGTATGCCGCTGGTCAACATAGCAAGCCACCACCTGCGTCTGCAGAAGTGGCTGCGGCGAAAGAAGAGCTCCGAGTAACGAAGCTGGCATCAAACGAACGTTAAATGCCCTCAGGCAGACGGCCTGCTAGGGCCTTGGAATCTCGGCGGGCGTTAAGGGCTCGCCGCCCGCTGGCGAAATCAATGCATTCAAGATTTCAGGAGCTAGGCCGGCGGGGAGCCAAACCGCCTGCCCATCCGCCATGGCTGCTGTGGCCCCTCCCTGATGATTCCCACCAAGGCTGGTCGGCCCACTGGCAGTGCTCCCAATGGGTGAACCGCCAATGGCAGCGGTCATCTTGCGAGTATCAATATCCCAAGGCTTAGACCACTCGGCGATCGAGTTCTTGACCTCGGCCACCAAGAGCGTCTGGCTCGGGCCATCTAGGACGCCCGACGGTGCTAGCGGCCCTTCCGGCGGAAACAAAGTCCCACTCCCGGTGAGTAGCACATAGTTCGCCTCGTTCGACAGCCGCGGATCATCTCGTGCCGGTGAGATATAGACTGCCGGACAAGAGGCAAACAACTGCGCGTTCTCAACTGAATCCCAGGCTTGATCGAACCGGTACCGTTGGTAGAGCGCGGTCTCACCGAGCTGAGGTAGTATCAGCACTCGCCAACTACACATCGGCTGGCCCTGAGCATCGTAGGTAACCGGGGGAGGATAGGTCCCGTACTCAGCGGCATAGGCATTCAAAGCACTCGCAATGCGCTGCAAGTTGGTCATGCACAGCGCGCGGTGGCGATTCCCACGGACCTGCGACAGCACGGGCCACAAGAGACTGAGCGCCACCAGCGAAAGTACCGTAACCCCAGCCAGCAATCCCGCAGCCTTAAGCAACAACGGCACCCACCGAACGGGTAAAACCGCTGCCCGTACCGCTCGCTCCGAAGCAGCCGACTGCTCACCCACCACAGCCCCCTCACTGGCTTGGGTAGGCGGAACCTCAGTCTCCACCGAGGAGTGCCGAGGTATCGTGATCACCTTACCACAATTCGCACAGGGGCCTTTCTGACCAGCCAAGGAATCCTCAACCAACGTCTTCCTATAGCAATGGGGACATGTGAAGTGAAACGACATCAGATATCTATTCCCGGCTCGCGGCGAAATTCAAAGTTCTCTATTCTAGAGCATTGAAGAGCAATCGCGAACATTGCAGACTCGGACTTTCTGCAGTTAACCAACGACACGTTTTGAGGAAGGGCAGGGCGATGCGAGCGGTGGTGCAGCGAGTCACTGAGGCGTCCGTTACAGTGGACGAACAAGTCGTCGGCGCAATCTCTTCTGGACTATTGGTCCTACTCGGGGTAGAGCAGGGGGACGCCGATGACGACCTGAAGTATCTCGTCAACAAAACTGCCGGACTGCGAATCTTCCCCGACGAACAAGGTCTGATGAACCACAGTGTGCAAGACATCGAGGGCTCGGTATTGGTCATCAGCCAATTCACTCTATTCGGTGACGTCCGCCGCGGCAGACGCCCCAGCTTCACCTCAGCAGCTGAGCCCACGCATGCGGACCAGTTGTACTTGAAATACTGCCAGCAACTCGAACATCTCGGTATCAACGTTGCCCGCGGAAAATTCCAAGCCGACATGCAAGTCGCACTTGTCAACGACGGACCGGTGACAATCTTGCTGGACAGTCGCAAACTTTTTTGAACCAGGGCAGGGGAGGGCGAACGGATGCTTCGCCGACCAATCGCAATTGCGACGAACTTGCCGACATCGCAACCCACGGCAATGGATTGTCGGCATTGCAACCCGCTGCGTAACGGGCTGTTGAAATAGTAACCCGCCGCGTGAGCAAGGAAAGATAACCTCAGCTACAAGGCAATTAGGAATTGCTACCCTCGCGGCCAAACGAACAACACTCTTAGATCAACAAGCCACCGAGCAAGTCATTTTGGGCAAGACTGCGCAGGGGGGCGGCAGTTGTGACGTGATGCAACAATGCGTCGCTGGATGCACAGCCCCCCTCGCTCTCAGCGCATCCAATTTCCACTCTGCTCAACAATCACGTTGAACAATTGCTGCGCCGTGTGCGGCACGTTGGGATCGTTGAATCCGAATCGTGCCATAAACCCTTCGTCTTGGTAAACAAGAAAGGCGACGACTCCCATCTTGGTATACGTTGCGTAGTTAGCCCAGCGATTCTTCCCCCACAGCTTCACTGCGGTTCCAAACGAACTCTTGAATCGGTAGCTCCCCTTCTGAAAACTTACCGACCAAATCTCATCGAGCACGAGATGGCTCATAAAGCCAAGCACCACAGCCATCGTCTGAAACATGCGGGTGGAAATATCTTCACCCGACATTACCAAGAATGCGATCATGCCGACGATTGCCGCAGCCGGCAAACTATGCCACATTCCCCGGTGCACCGTATACCTACGAAATATCTCCGCCAGAAAGAATCGAATGAAGATGTACACCAAGGCGGCGGACAATACCATCCAACAGTGATCCAGCTGAAGCTTTTGAAACCGAGGAACCATCAGCATCGGAATGACCGCCGCGCCCAGCGTCGTCGCTTCTCGCAACGGCCGCCCCGAATCGCTATCCAGATCGGGCAACATCCCACTGACGCTGCACAGAATCCCCGACAGCAGGCAACAGTTGAGCGGCATGCCCGCCTGAGAACCTGCGATTGCATAGACAACGCCGGTGGCGCTGCTAACAGTCATGTGTGTTTTGAAATCAGCCATTCCACTCCATCCTGCATTCTACGGTCAGACATCCTCGACAATCGTAGCGATAAAGCGGCGGCGAGTTGAAGAGCAATTCCATCGGCAGCAAAGCCGAGATGCTAGCAATAGGCTTGCTAATTTGGTGCTAGCATTTTTCTGAGACGAAGGAGTTTTAAACATGAAGGGGAGGACGCAATCCCTCCCAACCTGCTGCGCTGCGACCAACACTTAGCTATCGCGCAAAATCCTCCCTTCGCATCCAGATTCAAATCTGCTACAAGTCCCCTACCCGGCCTTTGGAGCCTGAATTTTCGCAACTAAGTGTTAAGGAACCTGCAACCGTGCAAGGCTATGATTTAATCATGTTAATCGTTCTCGGGATGGCCACCATCTTCGGCGCGATTAAGGGCTTCGCTTGGCAAGTTGCATCCCTAGCGTCGATCATCGTAAGCTACTTCGTCGCCTACAACTTCCGCCTGCAAGTCGCGGACATGATCCAGGCAGCGCCGCCATGGAACCAGTTCCTAGCGATGCTGATCCTATACGTCGGCACCTCCTTTGTGATCTGGGTGGGATTTCGCCTGTTTAGCAGCGCCATCGATCGCGTTCGCCTGCGCGAGTTTGACCGGCACCTCGGGGCCGGATTTGGCTTGGCCAAAGGAGCCGTCTTCTGCCTGCTGATCACGATGTTCGCCATGAGCCTACTGGGACCTAGCCAGCAGACTGCAATTTGTGAATCTCGATCGGGCTATTACATCTCCTACGTACTCGACCGCAGCATCGGAATCCTTCCGAAGGAAATCCACGATGTTGTCGGCCCCTACCTCGATGGACTCGACGACAAGCTGAACAACCATACCGGTCACGATCATACGGTCGACGGATCGGAAGACGGAGCCGAAGCCGCATGGCCCATCAACCTAGACAACTTGAGCCTCAACAGCTTGCCAGCCATCCCGGAGGAACTCCGAAATGCCTTGCCTCCGATTGGGCTCCCCAATCTGCCAGGCAACGTACAACCAGCAAGCGCGCAGATCGGGGTCGGACCGAACGGGCAGGGGGGCTACGGCAATCCTGAAACGGGACGGCCAACACCAAACTATCCGTCGCAAAACTCGAACGCGACCTTCCCACCACAAAACTTCCCACCACTAGGCTCACAACCGGGCAGCGAATCGGGCGCGAATTTCGCCGCGCCTCCAGCCGCAAGCTACCCACCAGCCAACGGCATGCGAGTGGTACCCGCAGGATTCTAGAAACACTCTGAATCGACCACCGTAAAACCAGCGACTGCACATAGCCCCACGGCCCGAGACCCCCAACCCCAACGCGCCCCAATCCAATCAGGGCGAGCCGAAGACCACAGCCCCAACGAACAGCCAATCAACCAGCTTGAACAGAGACCGGGGCGACACACACCGGGCTAAGCCAGCAAGTGACAACGACAGCCACATGACAGTGACAGCCACATGACAGTGACGCGACGTGACTCCACGAAGAAGCAGTGCAGGGAAAAACTGTACAGGCCAACAGCGGATTGCGTATTTCCCAGGGAAAAACGCAGGTCAAACCGAACATAAGAAACATTATCGGACGTTGCTATTAGCCAGTAATGAGCCGTATCTACCCCAGCCCCACCGGCCATCTGCGACGCCTCGCTGCCGAAATCTCAGCAATTGCAACCCGCCGCGTGAGCAAGGAAGAGTGGTTACCGCTACACGATGATTTGCGGTGCGACCTTCGCAGCCAGAGCGAAAATGCATTTCAACTAACCAGCCCGCAAGAGCGAGAGGCTCCCTGAGCAGCCGACCGCTCAAGGAGCAGTCGTCGACTCCAGCGGCTCATGCTGCGCGGGATCGAGAAACACTCCCATGCTACGGAATTTCTCGTAACGCTTTTCAATCATCTCATCGACCGGTTGCACAGTCAGCTCGCCCAGGGCATGCAGCAAATAGCTTTTCATCCAGGCAGCCATCTTGTGGTGGTCGCGATGCGCGCCACCCAGCGGCTCTTCGATCACGTCATCGATCACGCCCATGTCGTGAAGATGCTTGGAAGTAAACCGCAGCGCATCGGCCGCTTTCGGCGCATGCTGGTGGCTCTTCCACAGAATCCCAGCACATCCCTCAGGACTGATGACCGAGTAGTAAGCGTACTGCAGGACGGCAATCCGATCTCCCAGACCAATCCCCAATGCGCCTCCCGAACCACCTTCGCCAATCACGATGCAGATAATGGGTGTCCGCAACTGACTCATCTGGAACATACTCTCGGCAATTACCTGAGCTTGCCCGCGCTCCTCGGCGCCAATTCCCGGATAGGCTCCAGGAGTGTCGATGAAGCAAACGATCGGCATGCCATACTTCTCGGCCATGCGCATCTTGCTCATCGCCTTGCGGTAGCCTTCGGGGTGAGCACATCCGAAATGGCAAGCCGCGCGTTCTCGGTAGGTGCGTCCCTTCTGGTGCCCAACCACCATGACTTTGTATTGATCGATTTTTGCAAATCCGGTGAGCATCGCTCGATCATCGCCAAAGTGCTTGTCGCCATGCAGCTCGACGAATTCATCAAACGCCAGATTCAGGTAATCGCGAGTATAGGGACGATCCTTGTGTCGCGCCACCTGCACGATTTGCCACGGACTCAGCTTGGAGTAAACGTCGGCCGCAATTTCGTTCCACTTCTTGCGCTGCGCAATGATCTCGCGTTCCAAACTATCGTCGGTTGCACTGCGCGGCTGCCGCGACTGCTCAAGCAATTCTTGGATCTTGCTCTCAATCTCAAACATCGGCTGTTCGAACTCAGGACCGGTATGACTCATCTTGGGATCATCCCCAGCGGGTTGAAGGTGAAATGAAGATTGTTCGAAACTCACTCAGCCTCTTTCGGCCTGCTGAACGAGTCACACTTTATTGGATTCCAAACGCAACGGATCGCATCCCGCCGCGCGACGGCTTGTTGCAATAGTAACCCGCGACGTGAGCAAGGATAGGTGGTTACCCCAGCAGGCTGATTGGATGTGCGGCCTTCGCAGTGAACTGAATACACTCTCTTAAATCGGTAGGCTGGTGTGACATACAGCCGGCAGGCTGGCGACGCCCCGGAATGCTAAACAATTCTGGGTTTGCCCCCCCTGCTCTACTGTTGCGGCATGACACGTCCCGTACTCTGGAAGTCATCAAAAATACTCTTGTCAGGAATCCGCGGTTGCTTCTTGAAAATTCGCGTGACACGCAGCGTCTTCAACAACTCCCACATTGAACCTGGTCGGTCTTCGGGTTTCTTGGCCATCATTGACCGGATCACTGCCGTGAACTCAGGAGTAAGATTGTCGTTAGTGACCAGCGGCGACGGAATTGGAGCGGAGAGATGCTTGTTCAACAGGTCGTTGGGACTGTCGCCCGTGTACGGCAACTTGCCAGTTGCCAGCTCAAAAAAGACACACCCCAAACTGTAGATATCTGCGCGCCCATCGAGGACGTGATTGCGAATCTGCTCCGGAGACATATAGCTGCGAGTTCCTTGAACCGTCTTGGCCTTGCCACCAAACAACTTGCCGAGGCCCTTAGGGATCTTGCGGGAGATGGTAAAGTCAATGAGCTTGACCTCCCCTTCCCGGCTGACCAGAAAATTGTCGGGCTTCACGTCGCAATGCACAAAGCCCTTCTCATGCATATGGAATAGTCCCTCAGCACTCTGCTGGCAGATTTTCTCCAACATGAAGGCAATCGATTCGGTTCCGCGCCGCAACGCCTGCTTCATGTTCAACTCGCTGAACAACTCCAATACGAGAAAGGGCGTATTGCTGCTCAACACGAGATCGTGCATGCGGATCACGTTCGGATGGTTCATCGCTTTCGCGATCTCAAACTCGGTCTTGAGCTGCGATAGCTCCAATTTGTCGGTGCGAAAGTCCTCGCGCAGGACTTTCAAGGCATAGCGATCGCCGGTTGCGGTCTCAATCCCCTCCCATACCTGACAAGTACTTCCCATGCGGATCAGTCGAGCTAGTCGATAAGGTCCTAAAAAGTCGCGTATCTTAGTCATGCAGAATTCTTCACGGTATTGCGATTGCAGCTAAACGAGGTCGATTCCGCTGCGAATTTGTAGCGATCGGGAGGGTTAGAACCCCTCATATCATAGATGAATTCTCCCATTCGACCAAGCTGGATGCGGGGAGAGAGGGACCGGGGTGCGGGACAGGACGCAATTCGCACGAGCCCCAAGGCCCTTTTCTACCTAAACCGCTCAATCAGATTAATTTCCCAGCCAGGCTATCCAACAGTCGCCGAATGAAAACGTCTCAGCCTGCGTACGCTCACACCCCAAACAGCCCCCTCGATCCGGCACCCCAAGGCAACCGCACGCGGGGTGGGGTTAGAATTGCGGTTAGGACGAGATTTGCCTGCCCTCGGGGGCCGTCCCCAAGCTCAACCGCGCCTTTAGACATACTCTGGCCCGGCCCTAGGGACGCTGCTGGGGAAGCAATCGCTGATAGAGGGCGCGAATTTGGCGAGTCATCTGCTGGTGGCGGAATTGCTCGGTAAACCGGGCTGCGCCCCCCTGCCCTAGCCTGCTTCTTAACTCCGCATCCAGAGACAATTCGACAATCGCTTGCCTGAGCGGTTCGATCGATTTGGGAGGCAACAAGTAACCGGTCTGTCCCGGAAGAGCAACTTCTCGCGCTCCATCCACGTCGTAGCTCACCACCGGCTTGCCAGCGATCAGGGCTTGAGGCAACGTCCTCGCCAACCCCTCGCGCAAACTCGTGTGAACGAGTGCATCCATGGCGCTCAAGTAGTACGGAACTCTCTCGGGCTCGACCAGTCCGGTGAAGCGAAAGTGGCCTTGCAAATGGCGTGACGCCAGTCGCGACTCCAACTGCTGCCGCAAAATCCCATCCCCCACCAGCAAGAATTTGCATTTCGGATTCTGGCGGATGGCACTCTCAGCAGCCTCGAGCAAATACTCGTGGCCCTTGAGGTGAAACAAGCGCGCGATCTTGCCAAACACCACATCGTCGTCTGCGAATCCCAACTCTTGTCGGGCCGCTTGTCGAAATTGATTGCAATCCCGAAAGGGCTCGACGTCCATGCCCGAGTAGATGGTAGTGAATTTCTCTCGCGGGGCTACTCGGGATGCAACCATCAGATCGGTCATTGCATCCGCAACGGAGATCATGTGGTGACAGCGGCGTGCCGCCCAGCGCTCGAGACGGATGAACAAATGACGGGCCATCGCATTCTGATAGGGGTGGAACGGTGCGCCGTGGACCGTGTGCACCACTACCGGGACCCCACAACTCCAGGCTGCTGCGCGACCAAGAAATCCTCCCTTAGCACTGTGGGTATGCACGACGTCGGGATTGAACTCACGAATGCAGTCCACGAGGGCTCGGTAGGCTTGCCGATCTCGCGTCGGATGAATCGAGCGTCGCAGTTCATCGATAAACCTCAGTGGCAGCCCCCCTGCCCTCCCCTGCTCCAACAGTCGGCCTTCCGGCCCCAAGGCTGGGCCGGTGACCAACAGCACATCGTCGCCATACGCTTGCTGCAGATCCAAACAATTAAACAGCGTGTTCTCCTGAGCACCCCCTATAATCATTCGGGTAATTACATGCAGCACGCGCATTTAGAATAGTACTTCCGTCAAGAACAATCCGTGGGGGGGAGCTGTAGCTCCGGCACTGCTGCGATCCTGAGCTGCAATTACCTCCATGATCCACTCGGGCGGCTTGCGACCTACTCCAACTTGCACCAGTGTTCCGACTATATTGCGAACCATGTTGTAGAGAAATCCGTTGGCCTCAATTTCAATGGTCAGCAGCTGGCCATCCATGTAGGGTGCCGCAGAGACCGTCAAAGACCGCACGGTTCGCACCGTGCTGGAGCGTGGGCTGCCATTGGTTTGAAAGCTCGTAAAATCGTGCTTTCCTTCCAGCAGATGCGCCGCTGCTCGCATCGCGTCTACCGACACCCGCCGCCGAACCCACCAATGGGTATTGGATTGGATCGGGTCCGATTTGCGGGAGCAATAAACCTGGTAACGATACCGCTTCCCAGTACTGTCCTTGATCGGATTGAAAGCTAGCGGGACTTCAACAGCCTCGCGGACAACGATATCCTGAGGCAGACTGATGTTCAACGCAAACGGCAACTTATCGGCCGGTGCATTCCAGTTCACCGTACGGATCACCGCTCGCTGCGCGAGGGCATGCACTCCCGTATCGGTTCGACTGCTGCCATGCACCACTACGCGCGGCTCTTTCAAGAGCTTAGAGAGAGTTTTCTCTAGCACCTGCTGGACCGTTACATGGTCCGGCTGCAATTGCCAACCAAAGTAGTTCGCCCCGTTGTAGGCAATCGTCATCAGAAATGCGCGTTGCGTCCCTTCGGTCGATCCGGCAGGACCGGCCGCAGAGGACTCTGGAGCATCAGACGGTGGGGGCAGCGAATCCTCCCCCCCAGAACAAGAGTGGTTCATCGCGCAGACAGCAACTTGCAAATTTGAACCGCGTTGGTAGCCGCTCCCTTGCGCAAGTTGTCACTCACACACCAAAAGCTAATTCCACAGGGATGGTTCAGATCCTTGCGCACACGGCCCACGAACACATCGGGCTGGTCGGCGCAATCGCGTGGCATGGGATAACTCTTGTTCGGCAAGTCATCGATGAGGGTCACCCCTTCAGCCGAGCGGAAAAGCTCGAAGATCTGCTCCAGCTCGAGCGGCTCTGCCGTTTCGCAATAGATCGATTCACTATGCCCGATCAACACCGGCACACGAACGCAGGTTGCATTGACTGCAATGGAGTCATCCTCAAAGATTTTATGGGTCTCCAAGACCATCTTCATTTCTTCGGATGTGAACCCCGCATGCTTGTGCGAGCCGATCTGAGGAATCAAGTTAAGGGCGATATCGTGCTGGAAGATTGCAGCAGAACCGGTTTGTCCGGACAAACGTGACTGCGTGTTGTTGAGCAGTTCTTGCTGAGCCGCTAAACCAGCACCACTGACCGCTTGGTAAGTACTGACCACCACTCTTTTCAGCCCGGCCGCTTGGCGCAGTGGATGGAGCGCAACCACCATTTGTGTCGTACTGCAGTTGGGGCTGGCAATAATGCCTTGATGTTTGGCAATTGCTTGCGGATTGACCTCTGGAATAACGAGGGGGACCCTGGGGTCCATCCGGTAAAAGGCGCTTTCGTCGACGACGACCGCTCCACGCTCAACCGCCCAGGGAACGCATTCGGCCGCGACTTCATCGGGCGTACTGGCAATAACGACATCCACCCCCTCAAAGGCGGCAGGTTCCATCAGCTCGACTGTAATGTCTTGGCCCGCGACCTGGACAGTCTTACCAGCCGAGCGCGAGGACGCGAGCAGCTTCAGCGCTTCGTACTGCACCCCCTGCTTTTGGATTTCCTCCAATACGATTTGCCCCACAGCCCCAGTCGCACCCACCACTGCCAATGTCTTGATCACGATTACCTAGTCCGCCTTCCAATGGGAAATTACTTCAGCCCCTGCCTTTTTCTGTCGAATTATGACAAGCCGCTAGTTTAATCGGCATGGGATAAATAGGACAGTCAGGCTACCTGAGTTCCCTGCTAGGCTAGGTATCGATGGGATTGTGGCCAATTTGGCCACAACAGCTCGTCAAAAGAGTACCCCGCCGCCTAACGAGCCGTTGAAATAGTGCCCTCCCCCGCGTGAGCAAGCTTGGGTGGAAGAACTGAAAGGCAAAACGCCCCTACTAGCTGTCCTCTTCACTTTTTCTGTCTCCATCTTTCTGTCCATTCCTCTTCCCCTTGCGTCCTAGCAGCTTTGCGCGCATCCCGCAGGCCGTTTCAGTTTTCACGCAACGGCGCAAAGCAGAGAAAAGCGGCTGCCATTCTACCGCACATCAACTGCAGGCGATCCGCCAATCCGCCGCCTCGTTGATGTTCAGCACATCAATTTGCGTTGGATCTTTAGAGCCCGGGGAACATGCTACTGGCGCTGGAGTACCTGGCGACTAACGGGAGGTTGACAGGAAAATGGAGGCAGGAAGATGGGAGAACAGAAAGACAACACTCCCCTGCTAACTGCCCTTTCACTATTTTCCAGTCTCCATCTTTCTGTCCATTCCTCTTCCCTTTGCGTCCTAGCGGCTTTGCGCGCAACCCACAGGCCGTTTCAGTTTTCACGCAAAGACGCAAAGAGAAGAAAAAGGCTGCCAATCTACCGCACATTAACTGGGGCGATCCGCCAAGCCGCCGCCTCGTTGATGTTCAGCACATCTGCTCGCGTTGGATCTTTAGCGAGAAAATCGCGGCCTGGGGACTCCTGGGACTCGCTTTCGTCACCCCAGGCACCATGCAATCGCGACTCCGCAGCTGGCCGGGCTTGTTGAAAACACGCCGCTGCGCGAGCAAGGATGGTTGCTGCTGCACAGCAACTAGGGTACTACCTACGCGTTTCAACTCAAAACGCTACTAAATAGATCAACAGCCTTTCCAACACCTGCCCTTCACAGCTTGCATCCTGGGGAGCCGCACAGCTCCGGCCGGGAGTCCGCAAAAGTACAGTCAGCCCCCCCATTTTCGCGCACTACTGGGGTTGACTCCCCCTGCTATCTGGCGTGCACTGTGTACATCCGCCAGCTTCCTAACTTCCCATCGAGGCACATCAATGCGTCTTCAGCACTCTACGAGTCCCCGGATCCTTCGCCGGCGAACCTCAAATAGCATCACACGAGCTACCCGACTGCTGCGGACCGAGCAATTAGACGCGCGGATAACTTTGTCGGGAACCCCCTTCGACCTATCGGGAATCACGACAACCCTGTGGGTTGATCAGCAAGCTCAAGTTGCCCAACCGACAGGCGCCCCAACCTCTCCCTTTGCTGAAATTTCCTCTGCGGTCGCTTTGGCCGGGCCAGGCACGGAGATCGTCGTCAGGGATGGTGTTTACCGCGAGGAACTTCGCTTACCGGCTGGTACGGCAACAGCCCCCGTGGTTCTGCGAGCTGCCGACGGGGCAACTCCCATCCTCAGCGGCTCCGACTTGATTGACGGCTGGACCTCTCTAGGGGGAGGCGTCTACGAAACGACGATTTCCTGGGAGCCAACCGCGTTGTACATCGGCGGAGAAGAAGCTACCAACGCGCGTCATCCCGACGATGGCTGGTGGACTGTCGACACACTGGGCGAGAGTTCCTTCGTCGACTCAGCCTTAATTGGACTCGAGGCCAACTTAGTCGGAAGCGAGTTCTTCGTATGGACCACGCATGGCAACACGCAATTCACGGTGCCGATCACTGGGTTTGATTCGTCGACTGGCACGATAACCTACGACTCCCCCAGTCAGTACCTGCAACTCGCCGCCGGGGACAGCTATTGGCTGCAAAACGATAGTGCCTTGGTCTCCCAAGCTGGAGAATGGGCCTGGGAGACGATTGATGGCTCAACACATATTGTTGTTCAGGTAGAAGGTCCTGCAGACCTTGCGCAAATTGAATCACCACGGCGACGCGATGGGATTCAAGCAAGCCAGTTTTCGCTAGTGGAAGGTTTCTCCGTCCGACAGTTTGAACGGTACGGTGTAGATATGACTGGAGCCAATTCGGTCACCATTGCCACCTCTATCGTTGAACAAAATGGAAAGGCTGGCGTATGGATGCGTGGGGCCACAAACCTGCTGATTGAAGGAAACCAAATCGTCGAGAATCAGTATGGCATGATTGCAAACGACAGTCGTCATATTCAAGTTGTAAATAATGAAGTTGCCTACAACGCGGTCGACGGCATCATCATTTCCTGGGGCAGTACCGATGTCCTGATCGAAGCGAACTACATCCACCACCATCTCGACTGGGGGCATCCCGATGGAATTCAGCTCTATCGTGACGTCTCAAACGTTAGGATTATTGACAACGTAATTGCCGCCAACGGGCAAAGCATGCACATCCAGGAAGCTGATGATGTGAGCCTATCAGGCAACACTATCTACGGCTCCAGCGGCTATCTCGTTTCGTTGTTTGCTACCAATAGCAGTGTGGATGGCAATACTCTCGCCTTTTCAGGCTACGGTCTACTTCGCCTGCCGCCAGAAGAACTGTCGATAACAAGCAACGTTTTTAATGTCGGGCATGGCAAACCTGCCTATGTGTCGCATGAAGCATTGCAGTATGAAGCAGACGAGAACCTCTACTGGAATTCTTCGAGAGCATTAAATCCAATGTTCCTCAGAACGGCTGAAGGCTGGCAACGCAATTGGGATCAATATCAATCGGGTAACGAGCATGATCAAAATTCAGCTTATGGTAATCCCGAACATATTAACGCTCCGATTGCGTTCGATTCTGCCAAATCGCGTGAATCAACCCACTCAGTTCTCGCACTCAATACCCATGAAGTGCTGTTCGAAGTTGGTGATTTCGTCGAAGTGAATTTTGACGGAGTCCAACGCCAAATCACCGCCAAGTCTGCCGATAGAATCACCATATTTCCTCCGCTCGAAGAGCTCACCCGAACGACACTCGTCGCCAATTGGGGCACGAACAGCAACTTCAATCTAGACTTACGAACTTCACCAAGCAGTCCCCTGCCAACAGCCGGTTCAACGCTGAATATAGGATTATTTCAATCAAGGCAGTATGGAGCCCCCCTGCCTGCCCCGGCAATGTTCTCCAGCACGGTCCTCCACGAACCTCAGAACCTCACTTCCGAAACATCACACGCGACTGCCCTCCAACCAAGCCCGTCGCGGGCGACTCTGCAAGCGACGGAGCGACGGGCGTTGCTCTCCCTTTCCGGCAGTCCAGCGAAGCAATCAGCCTTCGTGTCTCCGAGTCCTGCAGAAGATTCTAGTATCAGCCAAACGGATAGCGTCGACATCGCACTGCTTTCCCTGTTCGAGCAAGTGGACGCGACCAAGTAGTCGGCTACCACCGAATCCCCCCGAGCGCCGAGCAAAAAAGCGACGACAAGACGCAGCACTCCCCATTGACTGCGATGACTCGTCATCGCTTTGGAGTGGACGGGTGGGCGGTTGCAGATATGCCACCGAACGGGCGATCTCCAGCAAAACAAGATCTGCTCTCGGGCGGGACTGGCCGTCACTGACAAATCCCCTGGCCGCCGGGCAAGAAAGCTGCGACAAGTCGCAGCACTCCATATGGACTGCGATGACTCGTCATCGCTTTGGAGCAATTGCTTGGGCCAGAGCAGTTAAACCACCGAGCGGTTGATCGTGTCCAATCGAAGCTTTTCCCTCAGTCCATGCTCGCCGGCGTTGGCCAATCTACCGGCTGCCGGGCAAGAAAGCCACGACAAGACGCAGCACTCCATATGGCGGTTCCAACGCAACGGCACACACCACCATGATTGCTAGCAAGGCTACTCAAGTGGACTACTGTGTGTATGTCATCTGTTTGCATTCATGGGGCGTTCTGCTTTAAAATGCGTGTGGTTACTCGTGACGCACGCAGACACATGGAGGATTGAAAATGCTCAATTCACACTCCAGCGGAAGCGACTTTTCGGGGAATGGATCGTGCGATGCGCGGTTGCAGAAATTGATTGCTAGGCTTCGAGGTCTGACCACCCCTGAACTTAACCAGCTTGAGCAGCTGCTTTCGGATTTAGAAGCCAAGCGATTGGACTCGAAACCGAGTGGCTCTGCACGCCCCATAAGTTTAGAAATTCGCAATTCAGATTCGAAGTCACTTGATTGGCCCCATGCACCAATCCATCGCATCGCGGAAGCAGGAACATACTTTGTTACCAGCGGAACTTACGGGAAACAGCACTTCTTTCGTTCCCCTACCAGCCTATCCGCCCTCCAGCAAGAGTTGTTGGCGAAAGCAAAGCAATACGGCTGGCAACTTGAAGCCTGGGCCTGTTTTTCCAATCACTACCACTTCGTTGCACACAGTGAAGCAAATGCTACAAAGCTGGATGTATACCTGACACATCTTCATGCCGACACCGCTCGAAAGCTCAACGAACTAGACCTTAAATAAGTATATGCCGGATGTGTTTTGGGCAGTTGGTGGAGGCGCAGCGGCGATCTGCTGGCGGGACCAGCGGGGGATTTTTCGGTCGTGAATTTCAGGCATCGGTCGGTCAGGTGCCCTGCGGGCGGTTTGAGGCTGGCGGCGGTACTGAGGCTTACATACCTCAGCTTCGTGATTTCGGCACTCACTCAAGCGCGAAGCGAACCCAGCGATTGAACACATGCAGAGATTCGCTCCATGACAACAGACGGACCACCAACTGCCGTCCACTGCGAACGATCTGTGCCGGAAGTCGCACGAACTGTTCTACGAATTGTTTGAACTCCATGCGGATCACAGCCCGACCTTCTTGCTTGTGTTGCTCACGCCAGCGTCCGTTTATCGGAACGCTCAATCCGATCCACGCTTTCAAGTTCCACGACAGGGCCGTCATCACCATGTAAGCCCAATTCGATTCCAGGTTGTCCACCGGCGCGTGGAGCGCCCGGCACTGATTTAACTGAGCCAAGATGTACTCTTGGTCACAGCGATCGTTGCTGGCATACACAACGTCATTGGTGCTGAGCACATCGCCCGCTTCGTTGGTCAGGTAGAAGAAGTACAGACAGTCGTCGAACAATCGACCCTGCTTGGTGACTTCTAGTTCTTTGCAAAGGATCACTAAGCGGTAGGTCTCTTTGCAATCGGTGGGGCTGTAAGGAACCTCGGTGACCCACTCTGAAGTCAGACGCTTGTTGGGGTAGCCACGCAGCTGGACAATCTGTTCTTTCACGTTCTCAGGACGGTCTCGGTCAGGTGTATTCGGGGCGTATTTGGGCGAGCGAGGCAACTGCTTCCAAGCGTCAATTTGCACGTTTTCCGCGATATCGACGAGTCCCGGGTAGGCCTTCATGCCAAAGGTGAACTTCACGCCTGCCCGGTGCCAGCGGTCCAGATGAATCGTTTGAGTGAACGCGGTGTCGCCTCGCAGAACGATTCGGCGAAAGCCTGCCTGGCGACAAAGCGAGATCGCCGTGTCGGCTTGCTCGGCTGCGCCTTCTTGGCTGGGACGATTGCCGCTACGGTTGACCAGGCGTAAAGCTTCGCCCGTTTCGGCCAACGTTATCACCAACGGATGGTAACCCCAGATGCCTTTGTAGCTGATGTCCATTCCCTCTTTGCACTGACCGGTTGTTTCGACGATCGTGCCATCCATCTCGATGGTCGCTTGATCGAAGAACGCATTGTCTTGTTGTTGCCAGATATCCAAGCGAACTTGATCGAAGGCATCTTGCAAACGATTAATATGATAGGGATCGAATCGGCGACAGAAGTCTCCTGCGGTGGTTGGATCGGGGATCCTTTCGGCTCCGATCGAATCGAGAAATGACTCATCGTTGCGGCGCAGTTCAATGTCCTCCAAGCAAGTTCCTCCGCAGAGCGCGTTATAAGCCAAATTCAAAACATGATCGGATTCATGATAGGGGCGATGGATTTTGAACAAGTGCAAGGCATCGTCGATCCGTTTCGGCAGTCCGATCTTCTTTGCGAATCGATGGATGGCGGCGACGCCCCCGTAGGCGGTCCCGCCTGCTTTTTGTGCCAGCTCATACGCAATCTTGTCCCCTTTGAGCATGGGGTGTCCGCGATCGTGAGCAGCCGAATTCTGTAACCTGTTCTTGATACGTCGTTTGCGTTTTCGAATCAAATCTGCTTTAATCGTCTTCACTCGAAATCTCCATCGTGGTTAGCGAGCGGCTTGTTGGGCTGGTGAAAAAAGACCAACAAACTGCAGGATATTTCGAGTTTTTTTATGCGCAAATGCTCCGCCAAGCAAGTGGAGTACGCTTGTTTAAGGACTAGAGCAGCAACCCGGTCGTAAAGTGTGGTACAACTTTCGCGACACCAAGTTGACCTACCAGAAATCCTACTTGGCGCGTCTCAACTATGTCCATCAGAATGCAGTGCGACACGGACTTGTATCTGTAGCAAATCAGTATCGTTGGAGCTCCGCAGCTTGGTTCGAACGCACTGCTCGCCCTGCCCAAGTACGCACCATCTACAACTTGAAAACAGATTGTGTTCGCGTACAGGATGACTTCAATGTAGTGATCGATGCTTGATGGCTATGAACTGCGATGACTCGTCATCGCTTTGGAGTAAACGGGTGGGCGGCTGCAGATATGCCACCGAGCAGTTGATGTCCAGCAAAACAAGATCTGCTCTCGGGCGGGACTGGCCGTCACTGGCAAATCCCCTGGCTGCCGGACAAGAGAGCTACGACAAGTCGCAGCTGTCCATAAAAACCCTAGCGTCCTTCTTCGGCGATCTGCCGGAGGTAGGTACCGTAATCGCTCTTGAAGCCATTGGCCAAACTCAACAACTGCGCACGATCAATAAATCCACCTCGAAATGCGATCTCCTCGGGGCAGGAAATCTTCATCCCCTGCCGCGACTCGAGCGTTTCCACAAAGGCAGCTGCTTGATTGAGCGAGGCAAACGTGCCGGTGTCCAACCAGGCGAAGCCGCGAGAAAAGGCTTGCACACTCAACTCTCCGCGACGCAAATATTCCAGATTCACATCCGTGATCTCCAGCTCACCGCGTGCCGAAGGCTTGAGATCTCTGGCAATTCCCACCACCTGCTGGTCGTAAAAATAGAGGCCTGGAATGGCAAATCGTGATTTGGGTCGCTGGGGTTTTTCCTCCAAGGAAATAGCTTTTCCGGCAGCGTCAAATTCAACCACCCCATAACGCTCCGGATCACTCACGGGATACGCAAATACGGTGGCTCCTTCGGATTGAGCCGTCACGTGTTTGAGCATCGCTTGAAACCCTTGGCCGTAGAAGATATTGTCCCCCAACACCAGCGCCGACGGGGATTCTCCAATGAAGTCGTCTCCGATCTGGTAGGCCTGCGCCAGCCCCTTCGGTTCGGCTTGCGCCGCATAGCTGAACTGCATCCCCCAGTCGCTGCCATCTCCCAACAATCGCTCGAACAACGGCAGGTCATGCGGCGTGCTGATCACCAACACTTCCCGGATACCGGCTAACATCAGTACTGAAATCGGATAATAAATCATCGGCTTGTCATACACCGGTAGCAATTGCTTGCTGATCGCGCGAGTGATCGGGTGTAAACGAGTCCCAGAACCGCCTGCTAATACGATTCCCTTGCGTGCTGCTGTCATCGAAATACTACCTGGCATTCTGGAGGATCAATTGGTAAATCGGTGTTGTCAAACGTGGATTAAATTACATTTTTTGAGTTTCAACGCGAAGGTAGCGTCCCTAATTGCCTTGTAGCGACAACCACCTTTCCTTGCTCACGCGGCGGGTTACTATTTTTGCGAGCCCTTCCCTAGGGCCGCGTCTATGTGTTCTGGCGAGTTGCTTGGTTGCCGGGCAGGAAAGCTACGACAAGTCGTAGCAGTCCCTATGGAGTGCGATGACTTGTCATCGCTTTGTGGTAACTACTTGAAGCCGAGTCGTTAACCCACCGACCAGTTGACCCTCCACAATTCAAGTCCCTCCGGCTTGTTGATCTAAGAGCAATTTTAGTTTTAGCGCGGAGGTCGCACTGCAAATTGCCCTATAGCGACAACCACCTTACCTTGCTCACGCAGCGGGTTACGATTTCAACAGCCCGTCACGCGGCGGGTTACGATTTCAACAAGCCTTTACGCGGCGGACTACGATTTTGACAACCGGCTCGCATCGGCCACGTGGCCTAAACGCTCGCCAGCATAGTTGGCGGAGGAAGCCGCATCGACCCAGGCTTGGTTCTCTAAGTACCAAGCAATGGTCTGTCGCAAGCCATTTTCGAAATCGAGCTGAGGCTGCCAGCCTAACTCGGTGTGCAATTTGCCAAAGTCGATGGCATAGCGTCGATCGTGGCCAGGACGATCCTTGACAAAGGTAATCAAATTCCGCCGCGGTCCTCCGGGCAAGGCTCCAGAGAGTTCATCGACCACGTCACAGATGGTTTGCACCACTTGCAGATTGCTTTGCTCGTTGTCACCTCCAACGTTGTAGACCTCCCCTACCCTGCCCTGCTGCAAAACCGTTTGAATCGCCCGGCAATGGTCTTCGACAAACAACCAATCCCGAACGTTGCTTCCATCGCCATACACGGGCAACGCTTTACCAGCGATGGCATTCAGTGTCACCAACGGAATCAACTTTTCAGGAAATTGGTAGGGTCCGTAGTTGTTCGAACAATTGGTGGTCAGTACCGGCAAACCGAAGGTGTGATGGTAGGCTCGTACGAAATGATCCGAGGCGGCTTTCGAGGCGGAGTACGGTGAATTTGGGCGGTAGGGTGTGTCTTCACGAAATAGCCCCGTGGGCCCCAACGATCCGTAGACTTCATCGGTAGAGACATGCAGAAAACGGAAATCCCGTTGCGTCTCTTCCGCCCGCTGTCGCCACCACTGGTAAACGCGGTCGAGCAGATTGCAGGTCCCTACGACATTGGTTGCCACAAAGGCAGCGGGGCCATCAATGGAACGATCCACATGGGATTCTGCAGCAAAATTAACAATCCAATCAGGCTGATGCTCCTCCAACAACGCTTCGACCAATTGGGCGTCACCGATATCCCCCTCCACCAATTGATACCGGTCTGCCGGAGCATTGGGCGTCGAAAGCGTCGTGGCGGCGTAGGTGAGCTTATCTAAGTTCACCACCCGCACTTCAGTAGAATCTTGGAATAGTTGTCGAATGAAACAGCTACCGATGAACCCCGCACCTCCGGTGACCAGAATGGTTCTATTCAATGCTCAAATCCTTGGAAGTAAAGAGTTAACTACCGACGGCTCTCCCTTCCCAGGCAACGCCTTGGAACGAAGAGCGGTTTTTACAAACTTCTGCTCCCTCCCCCTCAGTACTCTGCAGGAGAAGATTGGGGTTTAATCCCCTTCCATTTCACCGTGTCACTCGCGCTCGTATTTCGTGCTCAGCTCGTGCTCGTGCTCGAAACTCCCCATGTACAAGTACTCCTCTCCCTACACCCTCTCCCCTACGCCCCCTACTCCCTCTCTCTGCACCGTCGTCGACAACTAAGTCGCAGCCCCCACCTGCGGTGCAGGTTGCCAGTTGTCGATGGCCAATTGAATCACATCGCGCACCGGTGACAGCGGCAATCCGGCAGCCAATGCTTTGGAGTTATCGAGGACCGTATTGGAACGTGGCGTTTTCGCAGCCAGTCGCATGAACTCTTCTTCATCCTCAAAGAAATCGAACTGTTTATTGCTCAGCCCCGAACTACGGAGCATTTCGACAACTTCGCGCGTCGTCACACTACCGGTGTTAGTCACATTGTAAATACCGTAGGGCACCGAATGCTGCCAGCAATACAGGCACGATTCCACGAACTCCCGCAGATGCGAGAGACTGTTGGTCGCATCCAGCAGACGTTGGTAATTCATCACTTTGGAAAGGTAGTTGCGAGGTGAATCGCGATGATCGAAAGGGATCCTCAGCCTCCACACATAACACTCCTTTGCCCCCTGCAAGCACTCCTCTCCCAGCGCCTTGGTCCCCGAATAAAAGCTGCAGTTATCTTGTCGGAAGGAGAAGTTGGGTGGGTCCAATTCTGTAAACCCACTCCCATCCGCTTTAGTCCCGGTATAAATGCAGCCGGAAGAAACATGTCCCCACGGAATGCCTGCTTGCTCGCAAGCCGCAGCCAGTCGCTCGGGGAGAACCGCATTGGCCAGCAAGCATTCCCCTCGCTGCAATTCACAAGCATCCACGTTGGGCTTGCCAGTAAATCCGGCGCAATTGACTAGAAAGCTAGCGCCCGAGGAACGCAGCAACTCGGCCAACGCCGCCACGTTGTAGAGGTCCACGTCTCGATGCCCAACACATTGGTAGGGGATATTTTGTTGCTTGCATACGCGTGCAAACTCGCTGCCAACATAGCCCGTTGAACCTAGCAAAATGATCAATGCAATACTCCGGAAACTCTAGGATTTAAATTGGATGTTTGTAGCGTTCGGAAAAAGGTGTCCGACACCGAAAGTGCAAAGCACCCGAAGGGCCGTTCCGGCTTTTGGTGTCGGACACCTTTTTCCGGGCCGCGCGCCTTACAGGAGTGGGGACGGACACGGCCCAGGGGGCCAGGCTACGGGCTACGGGTCGCGCGAGGTGCGGGGTACGGGGTACGGACGTTACTCTGACCTTACAAACTCTTGCTCAACCTCTGAAACACAGGCCGTTCCAGGGGATGAATTCCAGCCTCTGTCAATCCGGCGCTAGTTGCCTGCTGAAAGGCTTCGCGTGCTTCGTCCTTCTTTCCCTGAGCCTCCAAGGCTTGGGCCAAATGGAAATAGCGATCGGGGGAAGGCGAGGCAGCAATGGCTTTGCGGAAATTGGACTCTGCAGCCACTTGATCGCCAAGAGCCAAGATCACCAGCCCTTGCGTGTCCAGCAAGTAGTCGTAGGGGCCTTTTGTACTAATAGCATGGTTGATGACCTTGACCGCTTCGGACAATCGCTTGGCGGCTAACGCCAGCAACATGGCTTTGTTGTTGAGCGCCGGAATGTTGCGAGGCTCGACGGCCAAGACCCGGTCGTAGGCCCGAATCGCGGCTTCCCAATCCCCTTCCCAACTCAGCAGATCACCTAGACACATGGATAATTCCGTCTGCGTGGGATTCTGGTCAGCCGCTTGCTTGATCAAGCCGATCAACTCCTGCAATTGCTGCCCCCCGACTGCACCACTTTGCAAGGCTAGATGTCCAATCTCCGCCAAGCGAATCGGTTCAATTTCAGGCAGTTCGGGCAACGACTTGAGCAGCTCTTCCACCCGCCCTTGCCGCGCCAGAAAGGCGGGGTACTCAGCCAAATTATTGGGCGGATCGACAGAGGAGAACTGTTCGAACAACCTTTCAGCCAACTCCAAAAATGGCTCCGCTTCGGCATCGGACGCCGCTGGACCGTGCTTAATATTCATGCCCACCGTCTCCGCCATCTCCGCCGCCCATTGCATGCGATTTTCGGACTGCGCACGGCCTTGGAGCAGAGTCAACAAACGTGGAAAATCATTGGACCTAAACAGAAGCTTGGCCTCAATGCTGTCGGCAATGGCGCCCTGTGGCGCCAGGTCTCGCAAACGTCGGAACCACAAATCGGCCTCGCCCGGTTCATTCTGGCGGTCCAGCGCGTTGGCATACTCGCTCACATACTCCGCTGAATCGGCCCCCCCATTGCTGAGGACTCCACGCATCGTACGACTATAGCGTGACCAATCCCCCTGCCGCGCGTACGCCTTTGCCAACAAGTAATTGTCGGGCAAGGAGAATCGTTTCTGATCACCAACGATTTTCTCCAGCATGGCGACCGCTTGGGTGGTCAGTTCCGGCTCGGGCCGCGCGCTCAGAATGATCGCCAGCGTGCGTTGGTCCTCGACATTCGCGTCTTGCGCCAGGTTTTGCTCGAGCAACTCGCGAGCGCGCTGAAATTTTTCCTGCTCACCACTCATGCCCAGTAATAACGCGAGACTGCGGCGGGCCCAGCGGGCTTCCCCAGATTCTCCGGCAGCCAATCGCTCCAGGATCGGCTCCGCTCGCTTTTGCCCCTCAGTCCTAATCAGGAAATCCGCAAAACGACGCGCCAGCGCGGCATCTCCGGGAGCGTCGGCCAGTGCGCGATCGTAACTCTCCTCCGCCCGCTGGAAATCCTTCACCGCTTCATAGCATTGGGCAAGTGCATTGTCTCGCTGATCTGCGGCAATGGCTTCCGCTGCTTCCGCAAGCGTCTCAGTGGCTGCTTCACTCTGTCCAGTGCGTGCCAGCATTTGCACCAGGGCGACCCAGCCGGCGGGCTCGGCCGGCGACATCTCAATCGCCACCTGAAATTCCTTTTCCGCTTCGCTGTTCTGTCTTGAGATACTGTAGACTTGGGCCAGCCAAATGTGGTCTTGAGGCTTCCCCGATTCCGTGGCCCATCCCTTCGCCAAGCTCAAGGCTTGGTCAAAATTCTCGAGTTGCAGTGAGACTTGCGATGCGGCCTGCGCGAGTTCCAGTGAGAACGGTGTTTGCCGTTCTTGCAAGCGGCGCACCACTTCGTTGGCTTCGACGAACCGCGCCTGCTCGTAGAGTAAGTAAATTGCTCGGGCAATAATCTGTGGATTCTGCTCGCCCAATTCGATAGCCTCCACATATCCCTTCGCAGCCTGTTCCGTATCTCCCTGACGATCGTAAATTTCACCCCGTAGGCGCGGAATGCGTGCCCAGGCAGGCCGGGCAACCGCGGCTTCAGCCAGATGTTCAAAAGCCTTTGAAATTAACTGTTGCCGTTCCAAGGGTTGGTCGGTCAATTCCTCAGCGAGCACGCTTAATCGCGTGGCCTCTCCGACGCGCCATAGCGGGCCGTCCCCTTCGATCCGCCGGACGTCTTCCAACGTCTGTTGCATCATTCCCAGCTTGCTACTACGGAAAGCTAGATCAAACAACAATAGCTGAATCCCTAAACTCTTCTGGCCAACCGCCGTTTCGGCTGCGCGACGCGCATATTTTTCGCTGAGGTCCAGCTCGTCGAGCGATAAGAAGTAACTTGCAACACCCGCCGCCAATTGCGCTTGCTCGGTTGGAGGCCAGGAGGCATCCGGAGCTGCGATCGCTTCCAATTGCTCACGATCCACGTTTAATCCATCCCGTTGGAGCAGTAGCCGCGCGCGTTCGAGTCGCAGCGCCACTAGATCGCCCAACGCCTCGTGTGCCTGGACCAGCGTTTGCTCGGCGGCTGCCCAGTCTTGGGATCGCATTTGCAAGGCAATCAAGGCCAACCACAGCGACCGGCTATCGGGAATTTCGACCAACGCCTTTTCCAACCGCTTTTCGGCAGCAACCTGTCGTTCGGTTCCCGCTAGCAACTCAGCCTCCAAAATGGCCACGTCGGCGGCCGCTTCGGGACTCTCCTTCAAAATGGTCAAGACTTCCTTAAGCCGCTCCCAATTGCGTTGGTTTTCAGGCAGTTGCAATCCCTCGACCAACAGTGAGCGGGCTAAGTTGAGAACTGCGGCAATCGGTGGATTCGGCATCGCCAGCAGTTGCTGATACTCGTTGCGCGCCTCTTGCGTGCGTCCCAACTGGTTGAGCGCATCGGCCAAAGCCAGTCGCGCTGGCAGCCACAGCGGATCGGCGCTGACCGCGCGACGCAGTGCCACCAACTGCTGATCGGTATTCCCCAGACTTCGGTAGCAATTCGCCAGTAGAAAATCGACCTGCTTGACCAGTTCGGTATCGCGTTGGAATAGGGCCCGGGAGTTTTCGATGGCCGTGGCCGCTTGTCGCCACTCCCCGTTGTCCGCCAGCATCCGCGCCTCCAGGAAGCGAATGGGCGCCTCGGCATAGTTCTGGGCGCGCAATTCGGCCAGCAGCTCCTCCACTCGCTCCGAATTCCCCGCATCCAACTCTAGCTGCGCCAAATTCCACAACAAATCCGCTTGCCCAGGAACCGCCCGCAAACCGCGTCGCAGAATTTCTGTGGCGGCTGGTATATCGTCTTTCTGCAGTTCGATCTGAGCCGCCGAGCCGTACAAGTCAGCCATCGTGGGATTGGCTTCCAGTCCGGCAGTAACGATGGCCAACGCCTCGTCGATGCGTTGACCGGCCAAAGCGGCCCGAACCGCGAACACCACCGCTTCTCCCTGAGATGCATCGATCTGCAGCGCTTGCTGGGCGTCACTCCACGCACCATCCAACATCTGATTCGCGGCATCGGGAGCAGAGCTCAGCAGCGTTTCATAGCGGGCCAGCTTCCAGCGCCCCCGCGCAACGCAACTCTCCGTAGATTGCGGATTATCTTCCACCAGATGATCGAGCACCGACAATGCCTCCACGGGCTGATTCAGTTGGTTGGTCAGCAACCCCGCTAGTGTGGCCGCATAGACCGCACTGGCTCCATCGTGTTGCACTGCCTGCTCGTAGGCCTTCAACGCTTCCTCGGACTCCCCCACCGCTTGCTCACAACGGCCCAGTTGCCATTGGTACTTCGCTAAATCGGCGGGACTGTCGGCGGCACTGGGAATCAGGAAGTCCGAAAGATGGCCTCGCGCGTCATCATAGCGTTGCATGGCCATCGAGAGGTCCACCAATTGCTGCCGTGGTTCCAGCAAATTGGGGTCGATACGCACCGCCCGTTCCAATTCAAAATACCCGGCTTCATACTGCTGCGTCTCCACCAGCAGCTCCCCCAGATCAGCATGAAGGTCTGCCGAACCTCCATCGGCGGCCAAATAGCGACGCAGCAAGCGAATGGCGTCGGCGGGGCGATCTTCCTCCTGAGCAATTTGAGCTTCTTCAAGCAGGCGGTCGGTACTACGGCCTTGCTGCCAACGATTGAGTCCAAACAGGGCTAAACCAAGTACAAGCGAGACGGATAGCAGAATGATGAGAAAGCGGACGTTAAGACGCATAGCACTCTACAATGGACGAGAGATCGAGCAAAAGGGTACCACCGCCTGATGGCAATGGCGTTCAAGTCTAAAGGGACTAGCTCATTCTACGGCAGCCTGCAGGGATGTCCAAACGCAGGCGCGTTCTCGTACCAAAGTTTGGGAGACACATGCGGGTGCTGCGCATTGTACGGATTGTAGGCAGCCCCCCGCTCCTCCACAGTGCGACCACCTGCCTGAGCGAGCTCCCTCCCCTCCCAACCGTATGCCGGCTCAACGCAATCGCACCCCGCAGCGTGACGGGCTGTTGAAATAGTAACCCGCTGCGTGACGGGCTGTTGATTTAATCCCAATTTGAATTTTAATGCGGAGGTAGCATCCTTAATTGCCTTGTAGCGAAGGTTACCCTTCCTTGCTCACGCGGCTAGGCTGTGAAGTTTTTTCACCAACGGACTCTTTTGGTATTCCAACCACGAAATTTTTTCGAATTGGCGGCTGAAAGTCTTACTGGGTCGGATTGTTGGCCAGCAAGTTAGCTCGTGTCCATCATGCTCATCTCTTCGAGTTGTGTTATTTCTCAACCAAGCGGTTGCCTTGCAACTGCTTAGATTGCCAAGGCCCCCAGGTTTACCATGCGTGTGAAGTTAAAGGCCACGGCATGCCATAGCGCTACCGCTTTGACCTTCACCAGTCCTCGAACTTTGAATTGCCGAAGGTTCCGATTGCGGCAGTCCGCATTGGGAAACTCGGCAACCGACGGGCGCGTCTTGTAAAGCTCTTTGTATTCCTCTTTGGCCATTCTCGCGCGAAACGCTGTGTATTCGTCGCTTTCGCCAGGTTGCTGCGCGTGAGGATCTTTGCCTTTGCTTTCCAATACCGATCCACGGGGGATCGTGGAGACGACTTCGGTCCCTTTAGACTCCACGGTCTTAACATCGCCCTTGGTTGCGTAAGCGGAATCGACCAATTGCGTCTTTGGTGTCTTGTCGTAAGTTGAGCACACTTTCTCGTGCATTGGTGCCATTTGGCCACTGTCAGTTCCCGAGTTGATAACATCGACAGCGACTATTACTCGCGAGTCAGCATCGGTTGCGAACTGGACGTTGAAGGCCGGATCGAAGCCACCATTGGCCATCTTCATATTACGGGCGTCAGGGTCCGTAGTGCTCACGCGAGTCTTTTCGCCGTCACCTTTTCTCCGAGACTCGCGCTGCTTACTAAGCTCCTCAAACTGTCGCAAAGCCTCATCTAATCGCTCTTGACGCTCACGCGATGCTCGTTCGACTGCCGCTTGGCGACGTGCGTCTCCATCGGAACGATCGCATTCGTTCTCGGATTCTTTCTTCAATCTATCTACGTGAGCCTGAGCCTGCTGCTGCAATGACTCAAGCGTCGGCTTGCGGCGAAACGAACTACTGCCTGCACTAGCCCGAACGCGCATTCCGTCTTGGGCAATGGTCTCCAGGGGCACCAGACCTTGGGCGACCAACGAGGCAACCGTGTCAACGAGCGTCTTCTCCAAGAATGCTCCGTTCTCCACTCGAAAGTCGCTCAACGTGTGATAATTGACCGTGACATTTCCGAGCGTCCATAAATAGGCTATGTCCGTCTCGCATCGGCGACCAAGTTCTCGGGCTGTGCCGATGCCATCCAAGGTTGCCAGAAGCCACAGTGAAACCAGTATCTCCGGCGCAATACTATTGCGGCCAACGGTGCTCTTGGTGACAACGATCTTTTCATACAGAGGTTCTAGGTCCAACGTTTTGACAAACGACCAGACAATGCGAGCACGATGGTCGCGCGGAAGCATATCTTCAAGTGAAAGCATGTGCATTTCCACTTGAATACGATGGGGGCGGGAAACACGAGCAAGCTGCGATGGTTTTTGAGTATTCATGCTATAGTTGTAGCGCCCAAAATTAATTTGCAAACCACTTGGCTAAAAATTCACAGCCTAGGCGGGTTAATATTTCAACAGCCCGGTGAGCAAGGAAAGGTGGTTTCCGCCACACAAGATTCAAGGGCTCCAGCTCGCCGTGAAAGCACAAACCGTTCTTAACTCGACAAGCCGGAGGGCTTGGATTGCATAGAGTCAACCGGTCGGTGGCCTAACGACTCAGCTGCCGGCAGGCACTCCAAAGCGATGACGAGTCATCGCACTCCATATGGACTGCTGCGACTTGTCGTAGCTAGTGTCTGTCCGGAAATTGCCTTGCTGGAGGATTTCACGCAGTCAGATGCTATCAGACAATCAGGAAGAGTTGCCTTCGCTTCGCATTCATTGCCGCTAGGTGAAGTCAAATCCAGCCGTTTTGACCGACTTTGCGTCGCTGGCGCGGACCGGTAGCCAGCTGGCTAATTCAAAAGTGACGAACCTCAGTCACATGCCCTAAGCCGCTTTGCGTTTGCTCTGTGCTGCCGATGCATTGGGGCGTTGTTTAGAAAGCAGTAGCTTTCCAAGCGTGTGTATATTGCGACCTAGAATCGCTAATCCCAAATAGCGTTCAAAGCCGAGTTCAGTCCGGTCGCGACAACGCTTCAAACCATTGCCCCGCTGTAACACTCCGATCGCTGCCTCGATGCCTGAGTGGTGTAGTCGGGTTCGGTGAAATTTAGCACTTTCGTTCTTAATCCGCTGTACGTATTCACCAGGAGCCCGCGGTAGTACGCATACATCTTCGATTATCTGCTGCAGGTTTGATTCATTTTCCGCTGAATAGAAACCTCGGTCAAAAGACGCGGTGTGAATCTCGCCTGCGTGCTTCTTCTGAGCCAACTTCGTTTGTTCCACCACGACATCCTGGTCACGCACGTCGCGAGCCATCAAGTGATAGTGACTAATGAAACCAGCACCATCCTCGTAAACCAAAGCCAATCGACCATATTGATTGGGTTGTCCGGCTTTGCCGCGACGGTAAAGCTGCGTGTGTGTTTCGAACAAGCTGAACAGCTTGTCGCAATTGGGGACTGACTCACCCAATAGGACACGCCGACGCGCCGTATCGCAAACCTGCTCGGTCAGTCCTGTCCAATGTTCGATTGTTGTGATTAGGGACAGAGTTACTGTGGATGCACCGAGAGATTTCGCCTCATTCGTCAGTGATTTCGCTCGCTCGAGCAAAAGTGCTACGCGTTGCAGCAGGTCGCGATAACGCGATTCCAAGGCTTCCTTTTTGCGTGAGCTCTTGCTGGCAGCAATCCGTCCTATCTGCTGCTTTAAGCTCTTGATCTTCTTGACTAGATGCCCCACTTGTCTCCATCCTGTGGTCTCAAGCTGTTGCGCCAACTCAACACAGAACGGAATGAACTTGCGAACACCGTCGTAGATCAAACTGCTCTCTGTCGGATAGTGAATGTTAGTTTCAATAACAAATGAATCAGCCCGAACTGTGGAACTGGCATCGGGAGCAATGCTCTGGCCAGCGGTGACGATAGCTTGGTTGATCTTACTAATCGTCTCAGGTTTGAGCAGACAGATGGTATCGCGTATGCGTCTGAAAGTGAAACCGTCGGTGTCTTGCCAGTCGCCGATTCCCATGATTCCGCGGAGACGCCGATGATTCTCGACTTGATCCTGTAGTTTGTCGTAATCAAGATTACATCCAAGTCTGACTGCTGCAAGCACAACAACATGCCAATCGTCTATGCCTGGCCTTCCAACATCCCGTCGAGAGTCTTGGTTTAGATCCGCAGCGACAGCCTGAACGACTTTCGTTCTCAACTTGGCATTGGTATAAAGATATTGAAGCCCGAGCAAGACGGGCACGATTTCATCGCGAGATTCCAAGTTGAGTTCAACTTGTGCGATAGGGCTGCAATCGAAGCGTTGCTGTTTTTGATATGGCTTGCGAACCACGTCTACTCCTCGAAGATTAAGCGTTTGGACCTGTTTTAGTCAACAAATTCAACGCTCGAACTCGCTCGCGGGTTCGTTCTTCGGGGAGCTTTTTTGAAAATTAGCCAATAATTTACAGACGCTTTCAATTTCCGGACGGACACTAGCTATCTTGCCCGGCAACCAAAAGACTCGCCAGTAGGCGCAAACACGTCCCAGGGAGGGGAGCGTTTGAACAGCCCCCCAGCGAGAGCAAGGAAAGGTGGTCGCCGCTGCAAGACAGTACGGCACTCCCCTCAAGGCAAAGCCCAAATCGATCCCAGTTCAACAAGCCCGAGAGCAATGCCAGAGATCGTCAATACTGCAGAGCATTTCACATGCAATTCTCGCATTGCAATTCCATCAACAAGCCACTTAATGGCTTGGGCCCTCCCGCCACACGACCGCTTACTGGAATCGCAACCCGCTGCGTGAGCAAGGAAAGGTGGTCGCCGATGCAAGCTACAGTACGGCACTCCCCTCAAGGCAAAGTCAAAATCGCTCCCAGTTCAACAAGCCGGTGAGCAATGTCAGAGATCGTCAATACTGCAGAGCATTTCACATGCAATTCTCGCATTGCAATTCCATTAACAAGCCACTTAATGGCTTGGTCTCTGCCGCCCCGCGACCACTTGCTGGAATCGCAACCCGCAGCGTGAGCAAGGAAAGGCGGGCGCAGCTACAAGCTTTTGTACGGCACTACTTCGACGGAAATGCTGAAACCGCCCCGAATCGAATTGCACCAACAACTAATACGGTGTTGCATATGCGGCGGGTTACAAGATCAACACGCCGGTGAGCAAGGATCAGCGGCTGCCACTACAAGCTCGTTTACGGCACCAGCTCCGCGGCAAAGCTGAAAGCGCACTTGAGCAACGGTCGAGTAAGCAAGCCGGTAAAACGACACCTCGGAGTAACTCAGTCAGGACCGCCAATCCATACCGAAAAAATGGCGAGCATTTCAAGCCAGATCTTTAGGGGCACCGCACGAAAAAAGCTGACACCAACTCGAAGTCAGCATCAGCTTTTCAGATTTCAATCGCAATCACGCCAAGTCGAAACTAGGCGTTACGCTTCTTCAGCATGCGTACGAAAGGCACACCAACCAAAGCCAATGCCAATGCTGGTGGCAAAGGAACGGCTGCTGGTCCAGGCGCACTAACACTGCCGCTTGGCGATCCGCCGAGCCCAACGAAGGCAGGGCCGTCAATATCTGCGGGACGTCGGCTGGAGACGAGGTACAGAACTTTGGAGTGAGCTCCGCGAGAAGTCAGCGAACTAACCAAATCAAAGAGAGAGGTTGGAGTTCCGGCTGTGAACGTATCCAGCGACACTCCTCCAGCGGTGAACCCACTTCCGCTCAATGCGGCGTTAGCGGCCGAACCGATCGATCCGGAAGCTGCTGCGAGCGACGCGGTCGAAACAGTCAGACTGTCGATGCCGGACAGCGTGTTGGACTGCTGAGTTACCTGATACAGGTAAGCGTAATCGCCATCAGCCAAGCCGATTCCCATGTCATCCCCAGCAGTGCCCTTATAGACAGCTGTGCCGAGAGTGAAATCAAAGGTCCCGTCATTGAGCGACTGGGACGAATAGGCAGTCACAAAACCAGCTTGAGCTGGGGCGGCGATGCAGCAAGCTGCCAAGGCCAAAACACTAAACAAAACTTTTTTCATAGGACGCTCCGGTGTTGAACAAAGAGAAACATGTAGGGGCAAATGGCCGACATCAGATTGGTATGTTAAATGGTGACGATTATAAGTCAAGAGAAACGTTTCCCTACTTTGACCGGTCCCCCAACGCTTGCAATGCGGGAGGTATGGATAAAAGGGGTAATATGACTAAAGGCAGAAATGACGACGACTGCACCAAGGATGCAAGGACGGCCACTGACCGCCAACGCCGTGTCTTTAGACCCCATAACACGCCCCAGTGGCCCAAAGAACTACTGTGCAGAAGCCTCCGATCTGCCATTGCCAGGGGGCCTAAAATAGCGATTTTTCTTCATAGGAAATTTAAATTTTGTTCGGTCTTGATGCTACCGAATGTTTATGCAGTCACATTTTGCGACCAGCAACTCCACGCGTCTGGAGCCCCAACAACCAGGGGCAAGCTTCAAGCGTAACCCCGCCAGAATCCAATGCTCATCTGCCCCGAAATTAACCGCTCAGTAGCCGAGCCTCAATCGCCCTAGCACAAGCGATGACGAGTCATTGCGCTCCATATGGACTGCTGCGACTTGTCGTAGCTTTCTTGCCCGGCAACCCAAAGATTCGCCAGCAGGCGTAAACACTACCCCAGGGAGGGAATCGCTTGAACAGCCTCCCGCTGCGCGAGCAAGGAAAGGTGGTTTCCGCCACACGAGATTCAGGAGCTCCAGCTCGCCGCGAAAGCACAAACCGTTCTTAGCTCAACGAGCCGGAAGGACTTGGATTGCACGGAGTCAACCGGTCGGTGGCTTAACGACGCACCTCCCAGTAGTCACTCCAAAGCGATGACGAGGCATTGCGCTCCATATGGACTGCTACGACTCGTCGTAGCTTTCCTGCCCGGCAACCAAAAGACTCGCCAGCAGGCGTAAACACTACCCCAGGGAGGGGATCGCTTGAACAGCCTCCCGCTGCGCGAGCAAGGAACGGTGGTTTCCACCACACGAGATTCAAGAGCCCTATCTCGCCTTGAAAATCACAAACCGTTCTTAACTCAACAAGCCGGAAGGACTCGGATTGCATAGAGTAAACTGGTCGGTGGCTTAGCGACTTAGCTCCCAGCAGGTACTCCAAAGCGATGACGAGTCACCGCACTCCATAGGGACTGCTACTACTCGTCGTAGCTTTCTTGCCCGGCAACCAGACGCCCCCCATCGGCCCGGGTCCTGCCTAGAGAGAGGAGACCTTCATAAATCACCCGCGAGCAACCGCTCAGCGCAGTCCCCCCCACCGAGCCTGACGAAAAATCCACCCAAATAGGCCGTTTGGACGCTGTAATGAAATCGATACGACACGATTTACTCTCTCCCTCTCCCCAAGTGCTTCAGGGGAGAGGTCCGGAGTACCAGGACGAAGGGGAGCAGGTTCCGGTTGGGGGATCTGCAAGGTAATAGCCTTATTGAAGGTCCGGTTCGTGTATGTGGGGGCACTAGGGGTGCGCTGTGGTTGCCGACGCCCATCGGACTTTTCAGAAAGTTGGCATGCGGGAGTTAGCTAGTCACTTCCCAACTGGCCGACTTCTGTATTTTTCTGTCTCCAGCTTTCTGTCTATATCCTCTTTCCTTTGCGTCTTAGCGGCTTTGCGCGCAACCCGTCTACCTTTTCAGTTCTCGCGCAAAGACGCTAAGCCGCAAAGAAGGGCACGGCCCTGGAGACATGCAACCGGTGCGGTGGAGTTGCTGGCACCTATCGAACGTTGACACCGAAATGGATCCAGGAAGATACGACACCAGTAAGACAGCACTTCCCAACTGGCCGACTTCTGTATTTTTCTGTCTCCGTCTTTCTGCCTATTCCTCTTTCCTTTGCGTCTTAGCGGCTTTGCGCGCAACCCGTCTACCGTTTCAGTTCTCGCGCAAAGACGCTAAGCCGCAAAGAAGAGCACAGCCCTGGAGACATGCAACCGGTGCGGTGGAGTTGCTGGCACCTACCGAACGTTGATACCGAAATGGATGCAGGAAGATGGGACACCAGTAAGGCAGCACTTCCGAACTGGCCGGCTTCTGTATTTTTCTGTCTCCATCTTTCTGTCTATATCCTCTTTCCTTTGCGTCTTAGCTGCTTTGCGCGCAACCCGTCTGCCGTTTCAGTTCTCGCGCAAAGACGCTAAGCCGCAAAGAAGGGATAAGGACCGTCGGAACAATTAATGGCGGATAGTCGCCGAACCGCTCCGCCGGTTCGTTCGGGAAAATGCCGATCGGCGGAGCGATCTGGCGACACTCATTGTACCGACGGTCCTAAGTTCGACTTCCATTTTATTGCACACTAACCGCAGTTGGTCGGGCAAGGCGCCGCCTCGTTCATGGTGCCCCTATTCATATTCAGCACACCAACTTGCATTGAATCTCTGTCGAAAAGATTCGCAACCTGAGGGTTAGGCATCAAGCTCGTGGAACTCGGTTTCGCCTCCCCAGGCTTTATGCAATCGCCATGCCGTAGCTGGCGGGGCTGGAGAAATAGTCCCCCTGTGGACGGCGGACGAGTTCGAGTTCGCATAGGAATAAGAGTACGAACCCTTGATTTCCTTGGCTTTGACGCATGGATGCGTGGGTAAACCTAAAGACACGGTCCGGGGGGCCATGCTACTTTTCCTTTCGACGGGGAAGCTACCAAGCATGCTCCCGCCGGGATATACCCGGAACGGAAAGCCACGCATCCGATGTAGTGTCTGCCATACTGCCCAGAGAGACGATCCCCTTTCGCCCAAGAGCAACCGCTCGGTGGGATAACCGCAACCGCCCAGACAACAACCACAAAGCGATGACAAGTCATCGCACTCCATATGGACTGCTGCGACTCGTCGTAGCTTTCTTGCCCGGCAACGGGTTGATTCGGCGGTCAGGATAGAGGCGGCTGCAGAGGGGAATAGGGCTTGGGTTATGTTGGGTCAACCGGTCGGTGGGTTAGCGACTCAGCTTCAAGCAGTCACCCCAAAGCGATGACGAGTCATCGCACTCCATAGGGACTGCTGCGACTCGTCGCAGCTTTCTTGCCCGGCAACCAAGAGACTCGCCAGTAGGCGCAAACACGCCCCAGGGAGGGGAGCGTTTGAACAGCTCCCGCTGCGTGAGCAAGGAAAGGTGGTTTCCGCCACACAAGATTCAGGGGCCCCAGCTCGCCGTGAAAGCACAAACCGTTCTCAACTCAACGAGCCGGAAGAAGCTTAGATTGCATAGAGTCAACCGGTCGGTGGCTTAACGACTCAGCTGCCGTCAGGCACTCCAAAGCGATGACGAGTCACCGCAGTCCATATGGAGTGCTACGACTTGTCGTAGCTTTCTTGCCCGGCAACCGGAAGCTTTCTCCAATGGCGGGAACATGCAGAGCACCCAAGCTAGCTGCCAACCTCCGGTAGATTTCAGGCCTCCCTCCCTCTTGTAGCATGGTCCCCCGGACCGTGTCCTCCCCGGGGCCGTGGCCTCAAACACTCCACTATTCCATGCCCCCCTAGGAAATCAATGGTGCGCAATCGGAAAATTTCGAGCACGAGCACGAGTAGGAGATGCACTTTGGGACACGGCCCACAAACTTTTTCCAGTGGCGACGGACGTGAGGCACCAAGGAAAAGCCGCTATTGAACCCAGTCAAACGTTCGGTGGAATACCCACTCCCCGCCCAAACACCCACTCCAAAGCGATGACGAGTCATCGCACTCCATATGGACTGCTGCGACTTGTCGTAGCTTTCTTGCCCGGCAACCAGGAGACTCGCCAGTAGGCGCAAACACGCCCCAGGGAGGGGAGCGTTTGAACAGCTCCCGCTGCGTGAGCAAGGAAAGGTGGTTTCCGCCACACAAGATTCAGGGGCCCCAGCTCGCCGTGAAAGCACAAACCGTTCTCAACTCAACGAGCCGGAAGAAGCTTAGATTGCATAGAGACAACCGGTCGGTGGCCTAACGACTCTGCTGCCGGCAGACACTCCAAAGCGATGACGAGTCATCGCACTCCACAGCCCCCTATGGCTGATGCTTGCTGGCCGTGGCCCACATCTCTTGGTTGAGCAAATCGGCGAATTCCTGCATCGGTCGCTCCGCGGTTTCCAGGGAACTAAATCGCCCCTGCAGCAAAACCTTGATGGTGCAGGGCCAAGTCTTCTCTCCCCATAGCCGATAGAACATCGCCCGTGCCTCCTCGGGACTATGGAAGCGATCCTCGCCCATCTGGTACCAATGGCAGGTCACCACCGTTTCATCCTTGCGTTGGAATTGGATCAACTCAACGGGCATCTCCATTTCCGATTCGGGTTCCGCAGCGGTTTGCCGGCTACGCCGCGACATGACTTCCCAACCAGCGGCTGGGTAACAGACCTGAGGGTGGTGCGGGGTCGACTCCCCCACTTCACTGGCGCGCGACCAAATGGCGATATGCACACCAATCTCGCGACCTAAAGAATCGCGATAGATGCGATTGATGAAGGAGTCCGCGTGCAAGACGCGGATTGTGTCATCGCGAATCTCCACCTCTTCTCCCACCCACTCTCCCAGCTTGAGCGGAATCTGTGAGGGATCGATCGGTGGCGACTCCACCGTGAAATCGTAGCCCGATTGCACGTAGCTGACCGTTCCCCAGGTAATCGCCAAGCAAGCGATCATAACCGTCGCCCGCGCGCTGAACGTATTCATCATCTTAAAAGTCTCTGTCTCAAGGATTCTCTAACGACGCTCGTTAACCCGCTCGGCACCGCATCACCACGGACGCCCGTTTAACAGGCCGTTGATTTAATAGCATCGATAACTTTGACGTACTGGCAGTGCCCCAACTGACCTGTAGCGGCAACCACCTTTCCTTGCTCACGGGGCTGTTGATTTAATAGCAATTTGAATTTTAACGCGGAGGTTGCGTCCCAAACTGCCATGTAGCGGCAACTATCGTTCCTAGCTCACGCAGCGGGTTACTATTTGAACAAGCCGCTCAGCGAAAGTTAAATCTCTACCGAGGGGGGGGGCCGCAACTCAATTCTCGATCAACTTAGGCTTCCGCTCCACACTCCGATTTTGGTAGGCGTAGTAGCCTTGATAGCCCGTCGAACGACCGCCAATGACTACCGTTCCCAAGACAGCAATCCCGTACGATTTGAGCAGGTCGCATGCCCTAGCCGCGTTGGGCAGACGCGATCGATCCCGCACCAACGTGAAGATCACGCCATCGGTATATTTACCAATTACGCGCGCATCGATCACAGGCAATACGGGAGGGGTGTCGATGATCACTAAATCGTAGTGGGATCGCAATTTATTGAGCAATGCCGCCAGACTCCCGTCCGATTCGCACTCCGTCACCGAACACAATTCGCCACCCGCCGTAATCACATGCAGATTGCGGGTGGTAGTCTCCTGGATCGCATGGGTCAGTTTCGTGGAACCGTGCAACAGCTCCGATACCCCAGGTCCTTCACTCAGCTCCAAATAACTGTGCAGCGAGGGCCGGCGCAGATCAAAATCGACCAACAACACCCGTTTGCCAGACTTGGCCAGACTGCGTGACAATTGGCAGGAAATCGTCGATTTCCCTTCGCCTGCCAAGGCGCTTGAGACCATAAACACCTGGCGTTTCTCCACAGCCGCGCGGTGCAGCACCATGGCGGCTACCGAATCAATGGCTTCAGCTAACTCAACCGCTCGCTGATAATCCCGTCCCTTCTTGGCTTGGCCTGGAGAGACCAACGGATCGCGATCGACCATGGGAACCGTACCAAAGGTCGACAGCGAGAGCGAATGGCTGACCCCCTCCAAATTGTCTACCTTGCGGCGTGTCAGATCCCAGCCAACCAGCAGCACCAACGGCAACAGTAACCCTAGCCCCCCCCCGGCGCCCGCCACGGCAAATCGTTTCTTGAGATCCGGTGCGATCGCGCGATCGGCAGAACTGAGTAATTTGATACGAGAAGCGGTTTTGAGCTCGATGCTGGTTCGCTCGATCTCGCCCCCTACATGTTGCAGAACATCCTCCAGTCCTGCAATTTCCGCCCTCATCAATTCGACGTCAATCGACGATTGCCCCAGCTTGCGAGTTTCGTCTGACAAGACATCGACTTTCTCTTGCAGCAACGCTTCTTGCTGCTTCAAGACTTCGATGTGCGAAGCCCGGCTGATGAGATCTTGCTGAGTGAGTGCGCCCAACGGAGTTCGGTTAGTGGCAGACTGTTGCTGCCCCAGTGGAAGCATAGACTCTGCGTTCGTCTTGGCGAGCGATTCCAGTGCAGCCTCCCGGGCATACTCCCGTCGTTTGTCCAGCAACTCTTGCCGCGCTTCCAGCTCGACAGTCAGGGCTCGGGCACTGGGGTGGCCGGGGCCGACCGAAGCTCGCATGACTGTCAATTGCGATTGGATACGAGCAATATCATCCTCCAGCCGCAATACGTCAGGGGTTCTCAGCAGCGATTCGGAAACGTCAGATTGAGGCTCACGTGCGGCAACCAGCCCGCCTTCCTCCGATTGCGAGTCGGCCGCCAATTCAGCAGCTTGGGTCCTTAAACGCTGGTCAAACTCTGAAGCCAGTTTCATTTCTCCTTCGGCCTGCATCAAGGCAAACTGAATCGTACTCAGCTTCTCTTGCATCAGACCGTACTGCTGCAATGCATTCTGCTGGGCCACGGTCAGGGATTCCGCGTCTCCCGTACCTAAAAGTGTAGCCAAGGATTTCAATTCAGCCCGCTTTATACGAACCTTGCTCTCCGCTTCCGCATGAACTATTTCCAGGCTTTCCAATCGCTGGCGTCGCTGGCTGCGTTCGTTCCCCACCACCTCCTTCATATAGGCGTCTACCACCCCATTCACAATTTTTACGCAATCGGCGGGAGACTGGGTTTCCAAAGTAACTTGCATAACCTCACCATCCCCTGGAAAAGTGACTTCCAGCTTTTCCTGCAACCAGGAAACAGGATCATCATGTTGCGCGATGATCGGCAGGGAGGACAATTCACCGTCACGCAGCGCCGCATTCAGCACGAAGGGAGTCAGCATTATTTGCTGCTGCGTGCTCTTATACAACTTGAATCCCGATACGCCACCTCCAGCCTGATCGACCGTCTCAAACAACAGCGGACGATTGTCAGAATCGATCCGCAAGTAGGCCGAGGCCGCATATTTTGGCACCATGGCCAGCCACCCAGCGACGGCCCCAGCAACTCCTAGCAAGACCCCTAGCGGCAGACCTATCCACCACCAACGTCGCAAGGAGCCTAGAGCTGCGGACAAATTGGGACCACTTGGTTCAGGCCCCCCTTTAACGGGTCGGGCTACGACGATTTGCTGTTGTGCGTTTGTTCGCTGGCCGTTCGTCCCGTTGACTCTGTCTGTAACCATTGCAACTTGTTTTTCACTGAGGAATTCTGAAGTTAATTTAAATCCTTCGCTCGGCTTGAGCGAGCGAAGGACGCTAGCCACCGGCTTTATCTTTTGTCTCTCGGTCCCAGGCGGTGCCTGGGCTGTGCAAACAAGGGCAGTTGAAATCTGTTGCTGCCTCTCACATTACCCTGGAGTATCTACAGCGCAACCGTAGCATGGCCCCCCGGCCGTGTTTGCCACTCATTCGCAACTCTATCGCATGTGCAGGCACAGCCCAAATACCCTCCCCCCAACGGCCCCCCATTCGGTCGCCCCTCGCGGCTTACTTGTTTGTCGCATGTTCTGTTATTTCGCAAAGGTCTCGCCACGGTTGGCGTTATATCAACGTTTCCCTGCTCACCGGCATGTTGAAATAGTAACCCGCCGCGTAACGGGCTGTCGATTTAATAGCAATTTGAATTCTAACGCGGAGGTTGCGTCCCATACTGCCTTGCAGCGGCAACTATCTTTCCTTGCTCACGCAGCGGGTTACTATTTCGACAGCCCGGTAAGTAAGGACGAGTGGTTGTTGCTACGGGTCAATTAGGAAAACTATACTGCTCAGTAAAACCAAAATCGTGCTTAAATCAACAGCCCGTCACACGGCGGACTGCAATTTCGGCAAGGCCGCTATCGCGCCGCCGCCGATCCCAATTGAGATCGGTGCCCGTCGTCAATAATCAATCGTTCCAGGATGGCCAACCCGCCCAAGAGGATCGCAAATCCCATCGGCATCATGACCCAGCCCGCCACATCGTGAAATATCTTCTCGGCAGTTTCCGCGCCGAAGTGCTCATACGCCAAACCGGTAGCGACGATTCGAATGCAGTTGACCGCGATTGCAATGGGTACTGCAGCCATGCCAATCGCGAGTTTTTCGATCAGACTACGATCAATGACCAAGCACGCGCCGACCGTTAGAGCAAAAAATGCATACAGCATTCTCAGGCCGCTGCAGGCTTCCGCCACGCCGATCTCTCCGTTGGAGAGTGAGATAATGTTCCCATCCGCGATGGCTGGTACCCCTGCCGTCTGCAAGAAGAAGGTACTAATGCTCGTAGCCACCGCCTGCAATCCCCCGCTCATGCGACCCGCTAAGAATCCAGGCAGCGGAACGGTAAAGACCAAGAACAGCAGCGCCGGGAGTGCCCAGAGCATCGCGCGGCGCCCTAGCAAAATCCCCAGTGCCCCTAGCAAAAACGGTATGAGTGACAGTGCCTCAAAGGTCAAGACTCGCATGTAGATGCCGACCAACCGCAGCAACAGCCCCGCCACCAGCAGCGCTACGCCCCACCACAGACCATCGGAAATCAATGGGCTCCCAGAATCCGAAAGCGAGGCCAACTTCTTTCTGCCGGCCCAAAGTAGATAAAGCGAGAAGAGCACCACCAACCAACCATGCGAGTAGTCGGGATTGGTTTGCCAAGTCCGCGCCAGCCATCCAAAAATATCGGCATACATCCAGCCACAAAAGGCGACCACAATCAGGACCAGCCACCACGACTTATTGGTGGATGACGCGACTGCAGCGGGTTGGGATGGGTTTGAATCAGTCATCGGGATAAACTTCGGCTGCAGGAACCCTGCTCAGAGGCAATACGGAATGAACCAGATCTTACGCAAACGCCTATCAGCGTGGCAAACAGAAATGCGCGTCGAACGCGATGCAGTCCGCCACCGGACCTTTAGGGCTAGGACAATTGTAGATTGCAAATGCAATTTTGAGGGCAATCCCCCCCAGGATAATTGCACAAAACCGTTTCCTAGGTGGTTAACCGGGCTTTTCCCCACTCAGCGACCGCTGAGTGGTAGTGAAAATAACGGTAAGAAGGATTTTGCTTTGGACTGCGATGACTCGCCCTGATCGCTAGCGTCCGACCGAGGAGTACTTAGCGACGCCATCGTCCGTTCATATCCTCCCGTCCTCCCGCGCGAGCGATCGGCCGAACGTCGGTGTTCTCTCGGGAGGAGCGCTACATGAGTACCACGAACTCAGCGGGGAGGGGCTTACGGCTTAGATTCACCCACTTTTCACGGTCTTAGTCGTGCTCGTGCTCGAGTGTCGGATTACAGACGAGTTCAAGTAGGCGTGGGAGCCTTTGATTTCCTTGGGTTTGACGCATAAAGTTGTGGGTCCCCCCCAAGGCTCGGCCGATCCCATTCGATTCGCAAGCAAAACCAACAGCGAAATGCACTTCCAACCACACTTACCGCTGCGAAGTATCCAGGCAGACGTTTTGGCAGGAAGATGGGGGCAGGAAGATTCGATGCGTGAGCTAGCACTCCAAGACTGGCCGTCTTCTTTTATTTTCCTGCCAATTCCTCCTCCCTTCTTCAGCATTCAATCTAGGACGGTCCATAGTGAGCATGTCTTAGCTACCGAATTGCCCGCTAAAAACGCGAATTTACGCAAATAAAAACTGGGGGGCCGAATGGTGGGTTGCTAAAGGCCTGGTAGGGACAAGCGATTTTGCTGTCTCGAACCCCTCCCCTTGCTTCTCTCCCTTTGCTAAGACGCCCAATTCACTGTCGGCCTCTCGACTCTCCAGTAGCATTCAGACAGAACCGAGCCCCCCCAAAAAAACACACCGGCCAGCTATATATTTCCCCCAACGCCCCCCGTGACGAAACTCCCTTATTTTTCTGTCTCCATTTTTCAGTCTATTCCTCCCCGCCCCCAAGCAAGAAAGCTACGACAAGTCGCAGCACGCCATATGGACTGCGATGACTCGTCATCGCTTTGGAGCAAATGTTTGGGCCGGAGCAGTTAGACCACCGAGCTAGCGCCCCTGAGCACCCCCCCGCTGCAGCCGCCTCTACCCCTGACCACCCAATCCACCCGCCCCGAAGCAAGAAAGCTACGACAAGTCGCAGCACGCCATATGGACTGCGATGACTTGTCATCGCTTTGGAGCAATCGTTTGGGCCGGAGCAGTCAGACCACCGAGCTAGCGCCACTGAGCACCCCAAGCCCCCCCCCTCCTTCTACAGCCGCCTCTACCTTGACCGCCCAATCCACCCGCCCCCAAGCAAGAAGGCTACGACAAATCGCAGCACTCCATAAAAAGCCCCTCCCCTTCAGCCCTGCCTACACACTACAGACGTAATAACCGGCATGACTGCTGAAGTCTTCCCAAACATCGGCGCCAATTACTGGCTTGAAGTGCTGAGCCTGTCTATACTAAGATCACTGCAGCAACCGGCTGGAAATCATCGCTTTGTTTGAGATTTTTAGCCCTAAGACATTCCTGAATACTCGTCAAGTTCTCTAGGTCAGTGCACATGAAATCCGTTTGCCTTACTTCACTGAGTCTCGCACTAGCCCTATGCACCTGGCTACCCGGTGTGGCCAGTGCGGAAATGATCTACCAAGCCAATTTCAACTCGGGCTCACTGGACAACACAAAATGGACAACTTACAGCTCAGTGACTGGAGTTAACGGCGGATACCTGGCAATCTACGATTCGGACCCTGCCCATGGCAAGTCGCTTTTCATGGACAGCAAGACATTGCCGGGAACAGCTAACTACAACCACGCTACACTTGCAGTCAATGTTTCTGGCTACAGCCAAATGTCGCTGGTCTTCGATTCTTTTACCTTCTACGACTTTAACGATGTGCTGGGCACTGCCCCGTTCACCGGAACGAAGAATGGCGATGGCATCGCGATCAGCACCGACAACAACAATTGGCTGCCAATCTGGAGTCCAGCCAGCGGCGCTGCCTCCATGGGCTGGACGCCAGGGACGACCGTCCTGGTTTCCGATGCACTTACGAGCAACGGAATTGCAGATGGCTCAGTAAGCACCCTATACATCCGATTCCAACAATACGACACCTACCAAGACAATGGCCAACTCAGTTCCGACGGACGCGCTTGGGACAACATCGCGCTCAGCGGCACGTCTGCCGGAGCAGCCGTTCCGGAACCGACAACGGGAGTTCTAGCTGGCCTGGGCCTGCTAAGCCTGTGTGGCGTGCGTGTTTCGCGCCGCCGTCGCTAGCCAACCGACTCACCGACCATGCGTTCACTCTGGGCCAATTTGCGGAACCGCTGGCAGCGTCTTTTTGCGGCGAGCGCCCAGTGCGGGAGCTGCCACGAGTGGCTCCCCCCTGCCCTACTTCAAGATCTGGGGCACTGCTATGTTTGCCCACGCTGCCAAGCCACTGTTTCGGAGCAATTGTAGCCCGCCCCCTTCCCGTAGCATGGTCGCCCCGACCGTGTCCCCTTCCCGTAGCATGGCCCCCCGGACCGTGTTCCTCCCGTGGCACGCCCCCAGGCCCTTGTTCCCTCACACCCCGTCACATGGACCACCGGCCCTCTACCAACCTCCCCCGACAAGAAGGCTATTCTCCCCGTCGCCTTCAACCTAAACTTGCATGTAAGAGAGTGGACGATGGAACAGGCCGAATGAGCTAAAAAATCGAGGGGACATGCCACCTCGTCCCGCACCTACCCAAAATCCATTTTGGATGAGCCGCTGGTTCTATACTGGTCGTTAGAATTGAGTCCACACTAGCATTCCGCACCGAGGGCTTCATCCGAGCTGGCTTTCAGAGTCAAGGGATTCGCCAGCCCCCCGTTGATCGCGGCGACCAAGAGCTCGCTACTTCCCTCTCCCCCAGCTGAGTGCAACGATGAATTTCCTGGGAGACCCCGATGCAATTGGGATTTTGATCACAGTCGGTTACTTCCTGGCTGCCGGCCTCTGCTTCCATCGCTACCACCGGCAATCGCAAACGGCCAATACCCCTCTACCCCAGCTCCGATTTTGGCTATTCGTAGCGGCCGCCTACCTCCTGCTGGGAATCAACAAGCAAGCAGACCTGCAAGTCCACATAACCGAGGCCCTACGGAGCTGGGCGCGACAAGGCAATTGGTATGCCAACCGACGGCTATGGCAAGCGGCTGCATCCGGCGTCATTGGCTTAACAGCCATCGGTGGCATCACTTGGGCAGTATGGCAAGTGAGACACTGGCCGCGAGCGTACCATCTAGCCATGCTGGCAATGGGATTACAAACCACTTATGTGCTGCTGCGCATGGTCTCTTTCCATCATGTCGATGCTCTATTAGGTATCTCGTTGGGAACAACGCGCCTCGGATGGCTGATCGAACTCTCAGGCATCGCATCATGTTGCATAGCTACTTCAATCAACCTTCGAGCCCAGCGAAAACCTTCAAACAGTGCCAACTAGCTTCCCCCCAGCAGGAAAGCCTCCGCCACTTGCTTAATTTAGCGTCACCTCATAAAACCGGTGCTTGAGATCGAAGCGATACTGATAGCCTTAACTTAACCGCAAGTAAGCTGGAAATTTAGAATATTCACCAACGATGCACGATGCTTCCGCCGCCCCTGGGACCACAGTCGCTAATAATTTATCTGTAGGATATCCCCGACCAGTCGTTCATATTTTTTCATCGCTCCAACGCCACCTCAGTTAACTCAGATCACCTGGCTCATGATTTCCATAATAATACCGGCATACAACGAAGCCTCTGTAATAACCAGGACACTGAAAAGCGTCGCCCAAGCCCTAACCGCTGAACCGGGCGAAATCATTGTGGTTTGCAATGGCTGTAGAGACGAAACCTTCGACATAGCCAGTAGCTTTGGAGAGCAGGTACGAGTTTTCAACATCGAGCAAGGATCTAAAATTGCTGCGCTCAACCTGGGTGATGAACAGGCTCAAGGTTTCCCTCGATTTTTCCTAGACGCAGACATTGAGCTGTCCCCCAATGCACTACACGATACGTCGAAGGTACTACGCGAGGGCAGAATACACGCTGCCGCACCTAGAATGAAATGCAATACCGCACAATCTTCCTGGATGGTACGCAGCTTCTACCGCACTTGGCTGGACCGTCCCTACCATCGACTGGGCCACGTGGGAAGCGGATTTGTTGGTATTAGTGAAATTGGACGTTCACGTTTCGAACAATTCCCCAACATTATTGCCGACGATGAATTCGTCAGGCGCCAGTTCACACCGCAGGAACGAGCTGTTATTGATTCGGCTACGTTTACAATTCGCGCCCCGCACGATGTACGATCCTTGATTAAAGTTAAGACCCGTGCACGTCTAGGAACTCTGCAGTTGAATGCAACGCATCCGGAATTGCAAATGAATGCGAAAGCACAAGCAGAGAACAACAGAGACTCCGTACACTCCGCTAACAATGAAACTAGCGAGCGCAATTGGATTGACAAAGCTGCGTACGGGTTTGTGGTACTGACGTCGCGATATCGAGCGCGGAGACAATTTGCTCGAGCTCAATTCACGACCTGGGAACGCGATGAGACGAGCCGACAATAAAATTGGTCAACAAACAGCTTGGTTGCCCCAATGGCGGCCTCCCAATTTTCGTACATTTGGACGTGTACCGTGTTTTCACCCTAATTTCCTATCGCCAAGAGGGCAGATGCAATGGACGCAAATAGCAATTCGAGCTGGCCGGAGCTCAAGCAGTCGCGAACTGCAACTGCGTTATTCCAGCTAGCTGGAATGTTAAGGCTGTGCAAACGCTGGACGATTGCAAGACACTTGATCACCTCGATTTGCAAACTTGAGGGCGGAGAAACTTTCTCTCCCACCGCAAGAAAATTCTTGGCAAATTACTATGGGGTACATATTGGCAGCTACAGCTACGGAGGTGTATTCAAGCCAGGTGCGTTTCCGGCAAAGACATATGTCGGACGCTACAGCTCCATCGCGGCAGGAGTCAGGTGTATTGAACGCAACCATCCCTATAACAGGGTTTCAACTTCGTCCTTCTTTTACGAACCCAACCTCGGAATTGTATCCGAGAGCCAACTTCCGGCCTACGAGCCAATCTACATAGGCCACGACGTCTGGATTGGCTGGAATGCGATACTACTGCCTGGATGCCGGAGAATTGGTAACGGAGCCATCATTGGAGCCGGCGCCATTGTGACCAGTAACGTACCTCCCTACGCCATCGTGGCCGGTTCTCCTGCAAAGATATTAAAGTATCGCTTCAATCCTGAACTGATCGAATCATTGGAGGCAACCAACTGGTGGCAACTGACTCCTCAACAGCTTAGAGAGCATCGAGAATTGTTCTGCTGCACAATTGACATGGCTTCCATTTCTCGCCTAGCAGCTTGCGGAACATCCAGTCCTCCAACACCTGACAGACGATCCGTCTCAGATGAAGTCCAAAGTTAGAAAGGATACAAAATGCCGTTCTAACCAGCAGTAGCTTGGGTACTAAACGCGGCCCTCCCCGCCAAGACACCTATGCATACGTGAACGATGGCGTACACGGTTGAGAAGCAAACCACAACTACACCTTGAACATCGCCTGCTAGCTGGTCAATGGGCGTCAGTGAGACCAACGAGATTATTAGCGGATGGATCAAGTAAATCGGTAAGGCAAGCTCCCCAAGGAAGCGAACCGAATTCCCAGCTGGCAAGGGGAAAACCCAGCCGATCATTGCGGCCAGTCCACCAATTGCAAAGGGAATGGACCACGACAGGAATCCGCCCATGAAGGCTAACAAGGCTGTGGCTAGGATGGCCCCAACAATGATCGCATTATCGAACCGTTTGCCCCGAATTCCCACAATCATTCCTAACATCACTGATGGAAATGCGAAGCACCATTGCAAGAACGGAATCGACAAGTCGCCCTGACTAACAATACTCGCACTAAGGTATCCCAAACTGGGCAGAGTCAACACAAGAGCCCAAAAGAGAACTCTTCCACTCCGCCTCCCCAAGGCCTGCACCAGTAGGTATGCTGCGGAGGTCGAGAAGAATGCGAAGGGAAGGAACCACAAGTGCAGAGACGGACCTGTACTCAGCATCCACCAGGAAAACTCATGGGAAATGGCGGTATGCTCGACCAATGCTTCTGCAACTTTCGCGATCGCATAGAGTAGTGACCAAATTACCCACGGCACCAAAAGTCGCTCGGCGCGCCGCCATACGACTGTTGCAAGCGTTTTCCCCTTAGAATTGGCATTGGTAGCCAGTGCAATCATAATTACACAGAACAGCGGTAGTCCTGCATATCCAATTGAGCGACCAGTGTTTCCCGCGTGAAACCAAACGATTCCCCAAGCAGCCAACAGCCTCAATATTTCAACCGAACCGTTTACCTGAGCCCCTCGAACGCTCAACGGCACAGGCAACTGTGATACCACATTGTCTGGGTGCATTCATTGGCCTAAAAGTAGTTCTCGTTCATTAATACAATCAGCGACTTTTACTTTTCAATCTTCAGCCAAATGCACAACCCTAAATTTCATCCTATGAGCTCCTGTTCAATTTGCAAGAGATTTCGCTTACAAACCTAACTAGAAGTGCAGCTTGAAGCCTCTTTAGCCTACCACGGATGTAACTATTTATCTGGACAACGCACCGCGACTTGACCGAATCGAGCAAGTCCTCCTTGAATGGCTTGCGAAGAACAACGCTTGCGTCTAACGCATCTATCAATCGCTGTAAGCAAGTAAACCAGTGGGGACTACACAAGCAACTAACTTGTTCGCTAAGAAGGCGTTTGCGATGCAAGCCTGGGCAAAGTAGACGACGCACTTCTAACCTTCCCCCGCAAGAATTCGCGAAACACTTCGCCAAGCTCAGCATTCGAAACTTAACCAAGTTCGCGCACCAAACTAGATTCAGTCATGGTGGTCTTCGCATCGCCAGCAACCGATGTAAATCGAAATATACAGAAGGCAATACCTGCCTTCCGGGAGCCACCCTTTCAACTTGTAACAACGGATCGGACGCTTCCAACAATTCACCCTACGCATTAACTCTCGAAGCAGAACATCAATCCGCATATCCGCCTAATCAACACGAGAGTTACTGACTGGCAAACGCCCCAGGAGCTTGTCATAAAAGTCTACAAGCACCTGCCGACTGTAATCCCATGCCAACATTTCCTCGACTCTAGCTCGACCAATCCTCCCCATCTCCTGCCGTTTCGCAGGATCACTTAGAAGCATCCGCATTGCGTCCGCCATTCCCTGCTCGCTATCCCCACTAACATAAACAGCAGCCTCGCCAGCGGTGCACCGAGACTCCACAAGATCAAAACTAACTAAAGGCAGCTCCATCGCCATATACTCGACGATCTTGTTCATAGAACTCACGTCATTCAATGGATTCTTAGGGTCAGGCGCAATCCCCAAGTCGGCTGTGGACATGTACTGCTTAAGGTCTGAATCTGAAATCCGACCTGTAAAATGCACAACCCCAGCAAGATCCAAGCTTTCCGTCAGACGAATCAAATTATCAAACTCGTCCCCACTTCCAATAAACGTAAAGCTCGTGTCCTTCAATCCATCATCAATTGCGTAGCGAACCGCACGAAGCGCGTAGTCCACCCCATCTTGCGCCCCCATAACTCCCAAATAGACAACCAGTTTTTCACGACCACGCCGCAACTCGGGAACCGGCAATCCGCGTTCGAAGCGGCTAAGCAAAGGACCGGATCGCACTACTGCGACATCAGACTCTTCCTTACCTCCGCGCGCTACCGCAATGCGTTTATAACTCTCATTGGTCGCAATAACACCATCCGCAGTTTGAAATTGTTTTTTCTCCAGCCACAAAAGAGCTCTATACAAAAAGTCCTTTCGGTCGAACTTAGACTCGTAGAGCTCAGGGCAAAGATCATGATGGTCAAAGACGAATTTCACACCACGCGTCTTATATGACTTCGCGATATGCCAGAAAGTATCAGGTGGATTGCACGAGTGAATTACGTCGAACTTCGATTCTTGCCAAATCTTCGCTAACAACTTACGAGTCTGCCAGTAGCAATACGCAAACTCGCGGATGAAGCTCAGTTTGCCGCGTGTCAGTGCTGGTGGAGGATACCGATAGACGTGAATGCCATCGATTTCGCGATTGGCAACTTCATCATCGGGTGCCATGGGTGACACTACACTAATGCGATAGCCAGCGTTGGTTAGTGCAAGAGACTCCATCCAGACCCTACGATCAAAGGGCACTGGTAGGTTTTCAACAAGTATGACAATATGAGGCTGCCGCTCGGTGCGTTCAGAGGCATTCACCAGTACAATCCTTCGTATTTCCCGGCTACGCAGTCTACCGAGGTGATATTCGCAAGGTCTAAAACAATTTGATCGGGAGTAATCATCGGAATCGTTTTACGATAGGTTTCGGCATTGTGGCCATAAACGAGTACTTCCGCATGGCATAACGCTTGCTCCGACTCAACAAGCACGGACTTTAAGTGTGGAAGCTCAATGTCAATAAAATCTTTGTTTGAGCCGAAAATCGACGCATACTTTACGTTGGGATCGTATATCCTGACATCGTACCCCTTACCAATCAGTATTTCTGCCAGATGAACCAGGGGGCTTTCCCGCAAATCATCAGTCGCCTCTTTAAAACTAATCCCGAGTAAGGATATACGGCGCTTACCGAAAGCCATTATTCGCTCGGATGCTTGCTCTATCTGCAAGCGGTTGCTGCTAAGTATGCCTTCGGCCATTGGCATCGCGACATCCGCTTTCTTTCCAAAATTAATGCAAGCTCGCAAATCTTTTGGTAGGCAACTTCCTCCAAATGCAAACCCGGGCTTCATATACTTATCGGAAATATTGAGTTTATTGTCTCTGCAAAGGATTTCCATCACTTCACGTGCATCAACCTCTGCACGCTTGCAGAACATCCCCATCTCGTTTGCAAATGTAATCTTCAACGCGTGAAAAATGTTACATCCATACTTCATTGCCTCTGCCGTGGATACGCTGCAATGCAAACGCTCGCCAGATACACTCAACGCACCTTCGTATAGACCACAGAGCTTATCAAACTCCGATTTTGACGAGGAGCCAATTACGGTCATAGGAGGGTTGTAGAAGTCAGCGATCGATGTGCCTTCTCTCAAGAATTCAGGATGCATGCTGATCCCGAAGTCACGTCCAGCTTTTAAACCACTCGCTTTTTCTAATGCAGGAACTACTAAACTGGCTGTGGTCCCGGGAAGAACCGTTGATCTCACTACTACCGAATGATACGCATTTTTCGAGCGAAGAGCTTCGCCGATCTCTTCGGACACACGTTCTACAAAACGTGTTTGGAGTGCGCCATTGGGAAGCGAGGGTGTGCCAACGCAAATCAGCGAAACATCACTCTCGGCTACCGCTTGGTCGCAACTAGACTTCACTTTCAACCGCCCCAACTTCACCATTTCGGCTAATAGCTCATTCAATCCCTCTTCGAGAATTGGGCTTTTACCTGAACTGATTAGATCGAGCTTGACTGCCGAAGGATCCACTCCAATGACTTCGTGTCCCATCTGGGCCAAACACGCTCCAGTTACAGCCCCAACATACCCCATCCCGAATACTGAAACTCTCATTGAGACCCCATGTTAAGCCAAAATATAGTGCAGATAAAAATCGCTGGAAGTCAATATTCTTTAGCATGACAATCGCCACGCCATTATCATTTGCCTCAGAACCACTCCTGCGTCAACCTTCGCGATTCAGTGCATGCGCTGTGATTCAGAGATTTAGACTTCAGCAACTGCGATGATTTCTCGGGTATAGGGTACGCAAATGCTTTTGGATTAGCAACTCATCTATATTTAAACAGATTGCCACATCCCCTATTCCTGGACCAGCAGTTGCAAAAGGGGAGTTCAGGAAATAGTTAACCAGAGCGACTGCATGCTGCATTGATGGAATGAAGCCAACGCAGATTTCGAAGTGAACCAGCAAAACTGTCTACAAAATCTGAATAAGTCGCGACTAAGGCAAGGGCAATTACTGCCATCAATGGCGCCCTACGTAGTAACATCGAGCGAATTAGCTTGCATTCGAGCCAACTCGCTCGCAGCGTCTTCAGCCCACTGCTTTGGCTTAACATACAATCTGCCCCTCACCCCGCGCTTAGCACTACCCTCCCCCGCTACTGCTCGAGGAAGAGGAAATGGTGCATTTTATGCGAATCGGGATTACTATTGGCGTACAAGGGATGCTCGCTTTGCCTACTAGCAAACGTGTGTTCTAGGTCACACTTGGTCCGCGGAAGTTTATGCGTCACGGTCTGTACACTGATTCACGCGTCACTCAGACAATCTCCCAGCCTCAAGCCAATAAACCTGCTTACCACTGGACCTTCCCTCATCCCCTACACAATTTGTGCCTAGTGCATTTTCGGCTAGGCGAGTCCACTAATGCCCCCAAGAGACTTTCGAAAATGCTCACCGTGATTATTCCGGCATGCAATGAAGAGTCCGTAATCGGAGACTGTCTCGCAAGCCTAGCTCGCCAGCAAGAGATTTCAAACGTCGAAATCCTAATTATTGCCAATGGATGTAGTGACGGAACTGCAGCGATAGGAAAATCCTTCAATTCGGCATTTGCCGCTCGCGGCATATCCCTACGCGTCCTGTCGTTACCAGCAGGCAACAAGAATCAAGCCCTGAACGCGGGAGATGCTGCGGCGAGATTCCCCTCTCGCGTGTATCTCGATGCCGATGTTCGGTGCTCACCCTATTTGCTATCGCAAATCAACAAGATCCTTTCCGCCCCCTCCCCAACCTATGCAAGCGGGACCATGCAAATCGACGCTACAGGGGACCTCGTAGGAAGATGCTACGCCAAAATTTGGAAAGCCACTCCGTACATACGCGATACCATCCCCGGATGTGGTTGCTACGCAGTCAACGGTCCAGGCCGCCAACGCTGGACTGACTTTCCGCCCATCCATTCCGACGACAAATTCGTTCGCCTACACTTCAATGCGCAAGAGAGAGTGCAAGCAACTGCGGCTTACTACTGGCCCTTGCCTCAAGGATTCCGAACCCTGGTTCGAGTCCGCACCCGCTGGACACGCGGAAACCTGCAACTCGCATCCCGTTATCCGTATTTAAAGAAAAATGACGTTCGTAGATTTGCTATCGACGGTCGCTTTTTGGGGACGCTTTTTACGAACCCCATCTCGACGATCGTATTTTCTGCTATCTATACGGCAGCCCTAGTTACCGCTGCATTGCAGCTTTGGAAACAGCAGAAGGACATAAAGTGGGACCGCGCACGAATCTGAAACGAATGCTGGACCACTCAATGCGTTTTTCAAACCAAGAAAATCCCTCTGTCACCCGCTATACCGTCAAGAACTAGCTGAACAGAAATTCTTAGGAAGAAGCGTTAGCCTGCTCCCTTTCCGACAGCGGCGGGGCAAGATCTCCTCGTGAATCCCATTTGCCCACTCGGTTTTGGCTTACCCCCCCACCGTTACCTCGAGCACCGATCCGCCGCCAAAGTAAATCAGCATAGTTACTCACAACACTACTCAACGACCGGCAACTTAATCTTTCGACCAGCATTCCGAGAGACTGGTACAATTGCTAACGAACCAATCCCTAACATTGCTAAAACAAACGCAGAGGGTTCGGGTACAGCTTGTGGAGTCGCGCGTGATAGGTACACGTTATCCAACTGAAAAAAAGCTGGTCCAGTTCGAGACTCGGGAACATACGCTTCGAACGAAACTCTGATTTCTCTGGTGCGGAACCGTGTCAAATCTAGACTCGCGGTCAGACTGCCTGTGTCGAGGTTCATACTTCCACCTACAAGCCGATACACTTCGACACGGTCGAGGAGATTGACATACGAACCAGGTTCGTAGATCGCAACGCTAAAAACCCTGTCAAGTTTACCAAGCGGATCGCCCCCCTCATTGAGCATGTCCCAGCCAATTCGATAATCGAAATTCAACATATCTGAGTTGCGATCAATTCGCCCCACGTCTTGGGAAATACGGATCACACCAATCCCAAAACTATCAAATCCGTGTGTTGCGGAATATATCCCTTCAGTTGCTTCAGACGTGAATAATCCCAGTCCAGGCACAAAACCATCCTGTCGCACCTCAATCGCAAAGGTCGGGCTGATGTTATCGTTGATACTCCATTGAATAAAGTTACCGGTCTCAAAACTTCCATTTCTAATGAATGCAGCTTGGCTTGTATTCGACACTAATACCGCCAACAGCATTATGATCAGGATAGACAGCGGTTTCATCGGGTACATACTCCTTGGATATTGAAATTTCAGCTAAACATATACTATAGCCAATGTTGGCCCATCCTCAGCTTTCGCCTCGCAAAAAACACTGCGCTTACGCTGGCCAATTGGAGCAAGTGCCAACCTCCAGAATTGGGGCACTTTTCCACAGCCAACACTTTTAAAGCTAACCTAACGATTAAGCCTCGCAGACAATCGTGACACATTTTGCCAGCTGCGCCACCTGAAACAGGCCCAAGCCCCCGCAACTAACTAGCTTTCATTCATATTGATCTCCGTGTCGGCGGCAACTGATGCAAGCATGAAACGTGCAAAAGGTGATACTTTTCAGTGAGAGACACTTTCCAACTTTATAAAAACTAGCGGGACGCTCGCTACCTGGACTGAGCTCAACATTTCACGCTAACTCGCTCAACGTACCCGTCGATGACGCGAAGGAGTCGATTTCCAATCCTAGTTGCTGAAGCATTGAGACATACAGATTCGGCAACGGATAGTCTGTCGGCTGATCAAACGATAAGTGCTGGCCATGTTGGAATCCACCTCCCGCTAACAGAATAGGCATGTTCCGCGAGTCATGATTATTGGCATTGCCTAGATTCGAACCAAACAGAACCATTGTCTTTTCCAATAAACCTTGCCCCTGCTCCTGTGTTTGCGCGAGTTTATTCAAAAACCGCCCCAACGCTCCCACAACCTGCTCCTCCACCACAGTCAACTGCGCAAGCTTCTCAGGATCCTTGCCGTGGTGCGACAAATTGTGGTAGTCAATCGTAACTCCATTAATGTCAGGTACTTGATTAAAGCCATTGATGAAGTAGGTCAAAAATCGCGTTGAGTTGGATTCCAAAGCCAAGTGCATCATGTCGTACATCAAGTCCATGCGTTCAACGATCTGCGTTGCGCTCGGTATATCTCGCGGTGGTTCCTGATCCACCACCGGCTTGGGACGATGCGTCCAGGCCTGAGCTTTGACAAGCTGCTGTTCCGCTTCACGCACCGAATTGAAGTATTGATCCAGCTTCTGCCGATCTCGTCCGCTCACCAGCGGCGTCAACCCGCGACGCTGCTCGCCCAGCGCATCCAAGACGCTTTGCCCCACTTCTAATTTTTGTAGCTGCCGCTGCTGCTCTCGTGCATTGCCGGCCAAAAACAACTGCCGAAAAATTTGGGACGGACGAGACTCCGTGGGGACTTCCACACCACTACTCGACCACGACAACCCTGGTCCTGTCTCCGTTAGAGCGAGCGACGCAAAGCGAGTCGTCCCTCCCAACTTTGAAGCAGCCAATTGATCTAGGGAGATGCTATTGCGAAACCCCGCACTCAGCGGGTGCGGCGCAGCCGTCAAAAAAGACTTGCTCGAGTAGTGCCCTCCATCCACCTCCGGATGCGAAGCCCCCGAAATGACTGTGAAGTGGTCGCGATGCGACTCAAGGAGCCTCAAATACCTTGGCAGATCGTAGTTGCGACCACTCCGATTGGGGATGAAGTGAGGGGCGTGCAAACCAAGGCCGACGTTAATGGCTACCATCCGCATTCCGCCCGGCTCGGGCTCGGGCACCACCGGAGCGTCCGCTTCAGCCTCTTGCGCCACCACCGGCATTTCTTCAATGGCGGTCTGTGGCTCAGGGGCCACATGCGAACCAGCCACCTGAGAATTGGAATTGGTCGAGCGTTGGCATGCCTCCAGTACTGGTAGAAACAAGGCGACCCCAGATGCCTGCAAAAATCTGCGTCGTACCGTGCTCATTTCAGTTCCCTGAAAGTTAAGGTGTTAGCTGCCCAGCGGATTGCAGGCCGTCCATCTGACAAATCGACGCGGCACAAGTGTTTGTCGATTTAGGAGCGATTTCGCTTTCAACGCGAAGACAACTCCCCAAATCACGCTGTAGCGGTAGTTCCCCTGCCCTGCTCACACGGCGGGATACCATTTCGAAGAACTGCTAGCTTCCCATGCTCTATTCTACCTGCAACATGCAGGGGTGGATCACACGCATTGCAGATTTTCCGGTACAGTCCCCAGTTATCCTTGCGCAGTCGAAAATTCAGTACGAAAATCCAGACGGGTGGCAAACCTCATATCTTGTTCCTCAGACGTACAATTCACTTTCGACCTCTCGACCCTCCCATTCAATGCAAAGCAAAACAATCCCTCCCAGCTACCCCAACGCCAAGCTGTCGTTCAAAGCGCGCCACCGCAGCCAAGTATCCAAGCAGACGTTTTGACAGAAAGATAGAGACAGAAAAATAGAATGATCGCGAGGAAGCTAGCGATCCGGCAATGGGCTATTAGCTCTATTTTCCTGTCTCCATCTTTCAGTCTATCACCCTCCCTTTGCGTCTTAGCGACTTTGCGCGCAACCCGTCTGCCGTTCCAGATCTCGCGCAAAGACGCCAAGCCGCAAAGATATGATAAGCTGCCAGACTGCCGCAAGCTCAGCACGGTGCCCCAAGCAAGGCGTCGAAACATGACAAGCGAACGCGGCTTGATAATCGCAATAGCTTTCGCGTATTTGGCGTCTTTCGCGGTTGCTATGTCTCCGTAACCGCTCAAAGCAATCAGGGGAATTCTGGCGAATCACACTACGGTTCAACCCCAAATCCTACCCCTGGCTCCGTCACGGAGATTGGAAAACGGAATTCTGCACAATCTCATGCTCTAGGTGCGCCCACCGCAGCGAAGTATCCAGGCAGACGTTATGACAGCAACATAGAGACAGAAAAACAGGATGCTCACGGGGAAGCTAGCGTTCCGGCAACGGGCAATTGGCCTTATTTCCCTGTCTCCATCTTTCAGCCTATCCCCCTCCCTTTGCGTCTTAGCGACTTTGCGCGCAACCCGTCTGCCGTTCCAGATCTCGCGCAAAGACGCCAAGCCGCAAAGTTAAGATAAGCTGCCAGACCGCCGTAAGCTCAGCACGGTGCCCAAAGCAAGGCGTCCCAACATGACAAGCGAACGCGGCTTGATAATCGCAATATCTTTTGCGTATTTAGCGTCTTTCGCGGTTGCCATGTCCCCGTAACCGCTCAAAGCAATCAGGGGAATTCTGGCGAATCACACTACGGTTCAACTCCAACTCCTACCCCTGGCTCCGTCACGGAGATTGGAAAACGGAATTCTGCACAATCTCATGCGCTAGGTGCGCCCACCGCAGCGAAGTATCCAGGCAGACGTTAGGACAGAAAGATAGAGACGGAAAAACAGGATGCTCACGGGGAAGCTAGCGTTCCGGCAACGGGCAATTGGCTCTATTTTCCTGTCTCCATCTTTCAGTCTCCCCCCCCTCCCTTTGCGTCTTAGCGACTTTGCGCGCAACCCGTCTGCCGTTCCAGATCTCGCGCAAAGACGCCAAGCCGCAAAGATAAGATAAGCTGCCAGACCGCCGTAAGCTCAGCACGGTGCCCAAAGCAAGGCGTCCCAACATGACAAGCGAACGCGGCTTGATAATCGCAATATCTTTCGCGTATTTAGCGTCTTTCGCGGTTGCTTTGTCTCCATGACGGCTCAGAGCAATTAGCTCTATTTTTCTGTCTCCATTTTTCCGTCTATGCCTGTTCCCTTTGTATCTTAGCGGCTTTGCGCGCAACCCGTCTGCAGTTCCAGATCTCGCGCAAAGACGCCAAGCCGCAAAGTTAAGACAAGCTGCCAGACCGCCGTAAGCTCAGCACGGTGCCCAAAGCAAGGCGTCCCAACATGACAAGCGAACGCGGCTTGATAATCGCAATATCTTTCGCGTATTTGGCGACTTTTGCGGTTACAATGCCCCTGCAATTGCTCAAAGCAATCAGGAGAATCCCTGCGAGTCCCACCGCGGTTCCACTCCCCCCCTGACACTGAGGCTGTTAGGGAGACTGGAAAATGGAACTCTGCACAACCTCGTGCACTAGCGTCCTCAGACCATTGCCGCCGGAGCGCGTGCGATCGATGACATTGTGAATCTCCATCCGATCGGAAAAACGCATGGCGCGTCCGGTCGCATAGGTCATGAGCTTCCCGGTAATGCAGCGCATGATGTCGGCCTCGCGCAGCAACAACCAGCGTTTGAATTCGCGAACATCCTCGAAATGCATACCGTCGGGGGTCGTCCCCGTCGCGTCGACGGGCAAGCCAACTTTGTATTTCACCCATGAATGGGTAAAAGCAGAGCGACTTAAACCGGATCTCTTGCCATCGCCTAGGGTGCGGTAGTGCTCACGGTAGCCACCAATGGGATCGAAACTCTCCAAAGCGAAGCCAGGCGGGTCCATGCGATCATGACAACTCGCACACAAGCTATTGTCGCGGTGGGCTGCCAATTGTTCGCGCAGCGTGCGGGCACCACGAATGTCGGGCTCTACCCCTGAAACCGTCGGGGGCGGAGGTGGGATCGGACGCCCCATGATATGCTCGGCCACCCAAGCACCTCGCAAAACCGGTGAGGTGTTCGTCCCGTTGGCGGTAACTTTCAGAACACTGGCTTGCGTTAATACTCCACCACGCCAGCTGTCTTCTGGCAAGGGCACCCAACGCATTTCCTGCCCCGTGATATCGGGGACGCCATAGTGAGCCGCCAATCTCTCATTCAGAAACGTGAATTTGGAGTCGATGACCTGCATCACGTCTAAATCTTTGTCGAGTAAGTGTTGCAGAAAATGCTCAGTTTCAGCAAGCATCGAGCGTTGCAAGAGTTCATCGAACTCTGGAAATAACTCCTGATCCGGTGTCGTAAAATCGATTTCACGCAGTCCTAGCCACTGCCCGCCAAAATTGCGAACCAGTGCCTCACCGCGTGGTGCCGACAGCAATCGCTCGACTTGCTGCCGGAGGATAGCTGGATGGCTGAGCTTGCCGGCATGTGCGATCCGAAGAAGTTCCACATCTGGCGTTGAACTCCACAAGAAATAACTCAAGCGAGCTGCAAGTGCGTAATCGCTAATACGCTGTCGCCCGCGAGAATCCTCGATTGGCTGTTCATTAAGAAATAAGAAATCGGACGAGCAAAGTAGCGTCTGCAAGGCAAATCGTAGGGAAGCTTCGAAATTATCCCCAAACTCAAGACGCTGCTCCACCAAACCAACGTAGAACTCCTGCTCCCCATCCCTGAGCGGTCGGCGGAGGGCACGTGGCAGCAAACGTTTCAGAATTTGCTCGGCATCTGCCAGGGTGGCTTGTTCGACATCCAAATCTCCGAGCAACTGCTGGCGGCTGGCCGGCGGCCACTCCTCGAGTGGTCCTTCAATCGTAATATCGCCAATTTCCAAACCAGGTCCGGTGTAAGTATCAGCTCCCTTACGGATATCGATCGTATTGTAGCACTGAAATTTATACGTTCCGCCCGCTTCCATTAATCGATCGGTAAACTCAAGATCCGTCCAAATATTGGGAGGGATATCGTAGTAGCCCACCACATGCTTCTCGCGGCGACTGGTAAGGGTATCCCCTCCATAGATGCGCAGGGTTACCGGCGCGTCAGACTGAATGGCTCGCACGCGCACTCTCCCGCGATAGGTACCTGCAGGTACCTTGAGTTTGACGAATTCGATAAGATTGGTGGGGCAGTAATCGGACTGAAAGATAACGATTCCCTCTGGCGTCTTGCGGAACATGCTCCCGAACTTGGAAGCGCGTGCCACGTTACCGCGATGATCTCGATCACGCAGGAAATTGGTACGGTGTTTGATCTGAGGAGGAGCCTCAGGAGGTCCTAACACATTCCCCAGGATGAGCTCACTGGTTTTTAGGTAAGCTCGGATCGTTTCCGGGGAGAGGACCAGTCCTTCGCCGACATTGTCGAAGCCGGCGGTAGAAGCATCTTGCGGCAACAAATGCTGGAGGGGTAGTTGAATATTGAATAGATCGTGAATGGTGTTTTCGTATTCGACGCGATTTAGCCGCCGCAGCACAACTTCGGCTCGTTGCTCTTCCGCCTGCTGGATGCCTTCCGCTAGTTTGGCCAAGATCGCACGTCGCTCTTCGGCAGACGGCTGCTCGGCGTCAGCTGGCGGCATATCTCCACGGCTAAGCCGATCGAAGACACGAACCCATCTCTGCGTAGACTCTTCGTCTTCAAAAGTTGTTTCGAGTTGCGAAAGATCAAAACCGGCTTCTGCATCGGCCCCTGCATGACAATCAACACAGAAGGACTGAGAAAAACTGCTTAGCGTCGCATTTACACCAAACGCCAGCAACGGTAAAGAGTTAAGAACCGAAAACGTGAGGATAAAAGACGCGTTCAATAGTGCTCGAAAATCGAGATATCGGTACTTGCTCATCCGACTCCTCCTCAATCAGTCTTCTAAAAATGGAGTACAACCCCGATAGGGTGTATTAACTCCAGATCATCTGCAATTACTACTGCCAGTCCATCAACTCCAACTTGCACCTAAACTCAAGGAATCGAAAAAATTCAGTCGCAAAATCCCTTATCGAGCTTTACAACTGTACCCCATTCCACCCATGCCACCATTTTGTGGGCTGCCAGAATATGAGACTATAGGCAGAGGCCACACGTGCAGCCTTCTTTTGTTTGGGAAGGCAACCCAGGACATTTCCGATACAATACCGAACTGCCGCATGCATCCATAGAATGCATCCCATGGCGATCCATCCTGGTGTCGAAAAGTGCTTTCGAGCATAGTGCATTTGACCTCGCGTCCTTGCAAGCATGCGTGTCGATTGGAATGCATTCCCACTCCCTGCAAGATGCTTGATGCGAGATGCACCGGTCATCATTATCGGCCGCCCCGTCTGCCCAATCCGGTAGCACAGGTCGACCTCTTCGGAATACAATTTGAACGACTCATCGAAACCTCCAATTCCATTCCAAACGGCTCGATCAACCATCATGTACGCTCCATTGAGAACCTCAACCTCGCCACAAAAAGTTGGACTTCGATCAACAAGTTGATGAGATTTCCCATGGATTCCGAATAAATTTTTCAATGCCAGAGCTAGAGAAGGCAGACGCAGGTAGCAACCAGGATCGATCTCACCACTTTCGAGCAGAGTGACACCGCCCCAAGCAGCGGCATGTGGATTCGAATCTGCGAACTCTACTAACCTTACAAGCGCTTTATTGGAGCGGACGATTGTGTCAGGATTCAGCAAAAGTAAGTATTTTCCAGATGCATGGCTCGCAGCTAGGTTGTTTCCGGCTCCAAAGCCTCGATTATCCAAGTTCGCCACGACATGCACTTCTGGGAAGTGCTCGGAAACCATTTCAGCAGTCCCGTCACTTGAATTATCCACCACAATGACTTCGAACGACAGTTCCGCCCGTGAGGTGTTGAGAAACAAGCTCGTTAGGCAGTCTCGGATCAATTCCTTGGAGTTGTAACCAACGATTAGAATACTAACTTTGGTCTCAAAGGGACGCATCGCGGACATTTCAATCAATCGGTAGAGCGGTAGTAGCAGTCAGCAAGTGGCGTTCTAGCAATACAGGCCTGCCTTGCCTGAGTTTTTCAAGAACTCGAATCCTTCGAAATACGCCCGTAGGTTTCGGTGTGGATGCCGCTGCGGATAACCCGCGCTGGATTTCCACCGACCACTGAACCGGAGGGAACGTCCTTGGTAACAACTGCCCCCGCACCAACCACCACATGATCGCCAATCTGCACTCCTGGCAAGATGATCGAACCACATCCGATAAAGCAGCATTTACCGATTCGAGTCACTCCCGTGAACACATCGTTGTGTCGTCCCGTGGAGTAATCGTGCGACAAGACAATCGAATCGAATGCTATGTAGGTAAATTCCTTGACCATAATCGCTTTAGGATTGGTCTTATCCATGCGGGCCTTAAAGGAAATTCGCACACTTGGATCTATTTGCATTCCATATATTTTGCGAAAGACCTGCGTACGCATCTTTAACAAAACATTTCTACCCCAAATGAACACTAGGAACAGTTTCCGCGAAAATCTAGCTGATTTCATCTGTTATCTTCTTCAAGTTAAATTTTGCAGCAAGTTAGCGCGGCAATCTAATGTACGAATGCAACTGAACTAATTTGGATCAGACTCTCCAGGCACGCTCATGCTCAAACAAGTGACTTCACTGGGACCAAATTGCGGATCGTCAATCAAGTAGTATTCGTTCGAGTCCCCACTAAATCCATCGCTACTCACCGATGCAGCCACAGCAAGTGTGAGCGTCCATAGAAATGTAATTTGTCCGAAATAGGCGACACCAATGAAACAGACGCCATGCACAAAAAGTGAGGTCCCAAGACACCACAACAACCACTGCGATTGCCTGTCTTGACTTTTACGCAATCCCGTCGCGATCGATTCTGCTGCGCTATATATCAACCAAACAAACAAGATTAGCCGCATCACCCCACCCTTCACTCCTTCAAGAATGTACTGATTGGTTATGTCCCACGTTTGGTAGAATTGATGCCAATGGCCTGTTGACGTGCTTCCCACGAGCCACCATTCAGGAAACCGCTTGATGGCGCAGTCGATCAGAATAAAACGGTGCATTCCAGTCGATCCGCCAACTGCAGTTACCCGTGAGACGAGATGCCATACAGGCGCTTCCATAACGAAATGCAAGGCTGTCAGTAGGAAGGGTAGAGCGACCCACCCCCATCTTACAACACCCCGGACTGACCACAGAGTTAGCATCAATAAACAGGCAACCACACCGAGCAAGGGAGTGCTAGAGGCCGTTGTTGCAATAATAATCAGTGATGCGAATATGCCCACAATTGCGAACAAACGCTCACTTGCGAATGAAAGTAGCCCCACGAAAAGTGGAAGCATTCCAGCCCAAAAAACTCCAGCAATGATGGGATGGCTAAAAGCGCCTTGGCACCGCAGCCTCCCCTCCCGCTCCAAGGTAATCGCGGGCACTCCTCCGAAGTACGAAAAGAGGTTGTATCGAGTTGACGCTTCAACCAGAAAAACGGCGGCGATCACAGCAGCCAAAATAGCCCCGGCGCGAATAAAAACTCGAAAATCCGACTCTTCTTTCATCGCGGCTCGGAAAAAGAAATAGCCGCCAAGACTATCAATCAAACCACCCAAAATATAGATAACCGATTCGGAAGAGCCTTGTTGGGCAATGTAAAGCCCTCCGCCGAGTACAGCCCAGCATGCAAATGCCAGGTCAACGCGATTCCATTGAATCGATCGAAACTCACCGCGTAAAACCACACGAATGGCACCGCAGATGGCAAGTATGCGAAGGAATCGAAAGTCGCCTCCCAAAACAAGTATGCGTTGGGCTTCTGGTACCAGGCACATGATCGCTAACATCGCATAGATCGCTGCATGTCGTTTAGAACAAAGCAGCCAAATACAACTCAAGCACATAACCAGTGCGCCCAGAGGGTTCAGGGTCATGGTATCGTGGTATTCCACGATTTGCTTTGCATGCAACTCGCTTTTTGCCGCCGCTAGTATCAGTAGATCAAACAATCACGCCTCCCCTTTAGTCTCGATGATACTAGCTTTGCGCCGCAATTGTTTTGTGAACACTCGCTTGATTGTCCCTGTAAAGGACTGGACCTTCTGGCTGGTCCCAAGTGCCCTTAACCAAAAGGGAAACGTTTCGAACCCCTTGAGATTCGGCACAGCGGCGCCCAAAACGTGCAGCACCTTGAGCCGCGCCCAAAGACCGCCTCGGGTTCCTAGTAGATTGGGTTGCGAACGTGGGAGTAGCGTTGCATCACGTGTCTCCAAAGTGAGATAGCCACTGCGTTGGGCTGCTTGAATGATCTCACGGCCTCGGGGTGTGCGCGCAATGATCAACGACTTGCCCGGCTCGCCTGGCTGCACCTCCCGATACCAGGGGTCCCCTACCGCAATGTCCGCAAACTCACCGGTGTGGTCAGGACAGATATAGCACCGCCATTGCCGGTACTTCTGCAAGAACCCCCACGATTCCGCATAAGTCATTTCCGAAGAGCGCAGCTCTCCACTTGGCTCACGCCAGCGAACGGTCCATTTACCTGGCCAACCATTGCCTCGATACCGCAACCCCTCAATGCTCTGCGGATCCTCCACTCCCACCTGTTTCAATAGCTCCAACGTACCCTGCGTCGAAGGCGTTCCCGCACAGAAAAAGGCAAGGGTCACCCCTACTTTTCCGGATAGTTCCGGACGCACCTCCTGAGCTCGCTTCACCGCCGCCACGTCGCAAGGCTTGCCGATAAAGACGCTCGGCCCAGCGGCTTGTTCGATAAAATGCAAGCCATCGCAAGGACTGGCTGGTGCGTACCGCGAACCGGTGCGATCGAGCAATTCCTCTCGGCTTGTGCTATAGACACTCTCGTTCAAGTGAACTGCGTCCTGACGAGCGCCAGTGTGCAGAACGCCACTCATGCCCCCCTGCTCGATGCAATACAGCGCTAGAGCGGTGGCCGCACCACCGCTGGAACCGGCCAACCGAATCGCATCGTCGGTCGCAAAGCCTTCCCATACATCGTAGACAGGCCCCCAGCCAGCGATTAACTCCTGCTCCAATTCGGGATCGGACGGATCAAAGGTGTGCTCTAGGCTAGCGCCGGGACAGCATTGCAGTCCCAAGCCAGATTCCTTGGCAGGCTGCTCAACCAGAAAGGGACGCCGCCCATACTCGAGCGCATCGGCCATCCGAAACCGCTTGGGCTCGACCGACGCGCAAACGCCACACCCCGTGCACAATTGCCGCGCGCAAACTTCCTCAATGGTGGTTACTGGTAATTGCATGAGATTAGTGGCACCGCCAGTGACTAAGGTCGCACTGCAAAAACGCCTCCAAACGCCGGACCGAAGGTTCGTATCGCGCACTCAATGCCTTCTTCGTTTCAGGCAAAAGAGGACTAGGCTGATTCTCCTCACGCACCTGTGCAGCAAAGCGTGTCCTACGCAATCGGTCAAACACCGCCGTTCGCCAGCTCTGAGGGATACGTGATTTCAATGCCATCGCACCCGGCAGACTTTGCATCAAGCGTTTCGCCTTGTACCGCAAGGCATAGTCATCTTCCCCCAAGTTCCGTCGCTCCACCCCTGCAGCAGTCAAATCGCGTTCCTCCAAGCCCAAGAAACTCTGCACTTTAGCGAGCGTATCCTGCGGTTTTTTCTGCAAATGCTCGTTCTGAATCACCAGCAAATCGTCTGCCTCGAAGTATCTCAAGTAGCGATCGATCTGCATCATATAGTCGCCACAATCAAAGTAGATTTCATCCCGTTGGAGCGCCTGCTCGAACGTCATGGTCACCTTATCACGCATGTGATGCCGGTAGTGCGAGTAGGCCCTTGCCACCGGTTCGCGAACGAGATAAATGAACTTCCGCGTTGTAGTGTGCTCCTGGATCAACTGGGGCGCATCCAACGTATGCGGCCATCTGCTGTACGTCGTGGATGCCTCGCCGCGAAGCACCCCTGGGGGAGCGTCACAGAACAGGGATGCATACCACTGCATCCCTCGCTTGTAGACTTCGCCACGACTAAAAAACTCAGGCTCTTTCAATTCAGGCAGGAACACACCAGGGTGCCGCAACAGGTACCCGTACAGCGACGTCGTCCCCGATTTCCCAGCACCGATAATCATAAAATCGAGGTTAAGGGAGCTGCAATCCGACTGTTCCGCCTCGACGTTCGTCGCTATCTTACTACACAACTTTGGCTTCTCCTTCTACCCGCTTGACTGCTCCAGCTGGAGCAGCAAACGTAGATACGTTCTGATTTGCAACCGTTCTTGGATGCAACACTAAGCTCACCAATTCCTTAGCGCCCGGTGATAGTGCCACAATCGTAAGGCCTCCCCCCAAGGCAAGCAATGCTGCCACAGTCAACTCCCCCCAGTCGTTCAACGCGCCGTAAAACGTAGTTCGCCCTAGCAATGCCAATGCGACTAAGAAGAAAAATACGGTGATTGTAGTAACTTGAAACGACCGACGAACGTGGCAGAGCCGATACAGACAGTACATTGAGACTAAGACCGCTAGCAATTCCCCCCCCGCCGCCAAACCGGCTACGAACGGAATGGAATACCCGAGGTAGGCAGACAGCACTCCGGCGGGAATGGAAATACAACGTACGAAATTTGCGTACATCATATTCTTGGTTTCCCCCAGCGCCATCGCTGCAATACTGGGTCCCACGCGACATAGTCGCAATGCTTGCAGCATTGCAAACCAGGGAATCACGGCAGCGGCGGGTGCGTAGCGAGCCCCGTATAATATTTGCAGAAAGGCGGGGCCTCCTAGGATAAACCCGAGCACAAAGCATCCAGCCAAACCAGCAACGGCAATGCAGACGCGTTCAAACAGGATCGAGAATTCGGGCAGGTCATTTTTCTTGCGCGCCAGCAATGGTAGGAAGTAGGTGCGTAACACCTTGGCCAGCACCAAGGTCGGCATCATGGTCAGCGAGAATGCGGCGCTGTACCAGCCCAACTCTTCCATGGAGAACCAAGTCGCGACGATCATGCGATCGCCCTGGAAAATTCCAAACAACAAGAACCCGTTGGTTAATAGAGGCCAGCCAAAATGCAGAATGCGACGAACGACGACAGCATCCCAATGCCATGCGTATCTCCGCATTGCAACATAATGCGAAATTAGCAACTGCAATGCAAACTGCAAAATCGTCAGCACCAAGACGGCGCGATAGTCCCCGAACCAGGCGGCCAAAGGAATCGCCAGGGCGGTCATCGCGAGCTGTGGTCCAGCATCCGCCCCCACCGAAGGTGCAAACTTCATCTCGCGTTGCTGGCGATACATATCCAGATGGATGAATCCGCGCATTAGTGGCACGATAGCCAACGTGCGGAACGCCCAGGTGACCTCTGGGATCCCCATGAGCGCAGCGAATGGTTGAGCCAGCAATATCATAAAGAGGCATCCAGTGAGGCCTCGCACCGCCTGGAAGGCCTGCGCAGTGGCCTGCAGCTTGGGGTCATCGCCATCATCGGCTTGCACCAACAACCGGTCCAGTGCCATGTCACTCGACATTTCAATCAGCGACGTCGTCATCGCAAACGTAGCCGCGATCCCGAAATCCTCTAACGAGAGCATGCGGGCAATGAAGATATTGCGCACAAACGAACAAAGCGCTGACAATAGCCCGCCGGTGGTTAGCAAAGCACCACCACCCAGATATTTGCGGAGGTTCATGGAACTACCCCTCGCACCGGTGACGCTGCTGCGCCGCAGATCGAATCCTCTCGACAATGCAATCCAATTGCTCCCGGGCTTGACCGAGTACCTTCGGTAGATGCTGAGACAACGACTGTCGCGCTGAGGCCCGGTTCTGGTAAGCGTCGGTCAATTGCTCCAGCACTTGTTCGGTCTCCAGCACGCGGGGGTCAATCACAGCCCCCCCCTGACCGCAGCTTTCGAAAACTCCCAGCGCTTTATCTGAGTACGAAACCGTTGCGGTTGGGACGCCCGAGGACAACGCAGCGATCGTGGCGTGCATCCGTGTGCCACAAAACCAATCGGTCTGCCCAATCAACCACTTTAATTGACTTTGATCCAATGTTGATGGGGACAAGACAATTCGGCCGGGAAATTGAGGCTGGAGTTCATCGGCCATCGCTTGGCAAGCGCCTGGATCGGACTCGTAGTGACCGGCGGGGCTGATCACATGCGAGACAAGCACTACATTGGCATCGGTGTCGCTCAACAGCCAAGTCAAAAACCGTCTGACGACCGCGTGATAATCGGCCTTGAAACCATAACGTTCCGCCGCCGCCACGGGATCGTTATAGATCAAACCGCTAATATTAAAGCCCACCAACGGACGCTCCTGACGATTGAGTTCCAGCATTCGCTGCAAGTCGACGCTCAGCACTTCAGGGGCAGGTCGCGGCTCAAGTCCAAAAGCGAGATCGACACCACAACGATGATTAGCTGGGTCAAACCGATCCCCCAACAATTCTTGCAGAATCTGAAAGCTGTGCTGATCGCGTGCCCAGCACATCTCCGCACCACGCACGGCCCGCGCAGCTAACTCGCGAAACCTCAGGCCTTGGAACGGCCCGTAGGTCTGGGGCAATAAAAACAAGGGAATCTTCCGCTGTATAGCAATGAGCTTGGGGTAAACAATGTCGTAGAAACGCCTTGAGCCGTAGATATCACTGAAACTGTCGCCTCCTGAGACATCGAGCACCGCGTCACATTGATCGATGGCGGCAACGTTTGTATTCAACAATTTACCCAACGAGCCAAGCCTACTTGCACAATACATCGTCGCGAGATTTTCAACCCGATCATACCTACGCCCACCTCTAGCACCACGCAACTCTATTTCAACAGAGGTACCATTTGCTAAAGTAAAAGTTGAAGACCTAGTTTTCAGACCATAGTCAAACACCACGAAACGTGTCTCAGGAACAAGCTGTAGCATGCGGGAAACTGTAGAAGCATAAAGAGCCGAGACCCCCCGATTCGCGGTATCTGGTGCCGCTCCAAAAAATGAGATCTTCAATTCCACTTCTCCAGCACGATCGACGCGCAAACAACTACATTAAGGGAGGGCGATAGGACTAGCCTGACCGCCTTGACTAGCACGCCGCGTCTGGACGATTTACCGGAACGCTTGGCCAAGTTCAACGCAACCCGCACCAAAAAAACGGCTCATACTACTGCCGACTCTCGCAATCGGCACGGCTCTCCCCATCCCTGAAATCACATTCAGCGATCGCTGTATCTTAGAGGAGGGGACAATAGCACTTAGCACTAATTCACGCGGCGATAACACTTAACTAGTGTTACAGCAAATTTGGCACTAGGAACCTTCGCGGAATAGGACGGTTTTGACGGTTCGTAGGATTAGATACATGTCGAGCCATACGCACCAATTGCGAATGTAGTACATGTCCCAGTAGATGCGCAAGTCGTAGACGCCGCGATTTCGGCAGGCGACTTGCCACAAGCCGGTCAGCCCTGGACGCACCGATTTGTAAGCTTCGAACTCGTCCGGATAGTGCTCGACGTAGCAGGCGTCGTAGGTTGGGGAATTGATAATCGGACGTGGCCCGACCAGACTCATCTCACCCGTCAACACATTCCACAACTGTGGCAACTCATCAAAACTGGTCGCTCGCAGCAGTTGCCCGATACGGGTAACGCGTGGGTCGCTCGACAACTTGTGCTTCTCATCCCATTCCTTGCGGGCGGCGGGATTCTTGGCTAAGTACGCATCCAGCACCCGGTCTGCATCCTGCTGCATCGTCCGGAACTTCCAAGCGGTGAACTCACGCCCTCCGAGTCCAATTCGCTTCTGACCGTAGAACACCGGGCCCCGCGAACTCAGCTTGACCATCAAGTACATGGCCAGCAATGCCGGCAAGCCTACGAGGCAGGCTGCCAACGTAAACGTCAGATCCATCACCCGCTTCATCGCCAGTTTGTAGGAGCTGGGGCGACCGCCGCCGAGCCGCAGTCCACTGGTGGACCCGACACAATACAAACGATCCCACAGCCCCATATCGAGCTGGTTGGACGACAACAGAATACGATTGGGAATGACGGCCAACGGTGGGTCTAGTGAAGGAGCGTTTTCGCGATTCGCACAGTTGGAAACGATGACCCAGGTCACGCTATGTTCAAGAGCCGATTCATGCGTCCGACGAATATCGAAGACGGGCACCCCCTGCTCTTCCAAACGCTTCCCAGCTCGCCAGTAATTGTCTGCATCGAGCAATACACCAACCGGACGAAACCCCTGCTCCGAGGACTTCGCCAACCTACGGTAAAGCTCTTCGCCACGCTCCGGGTCGGCCAGCACCAGTACGGGGACTCCCCAAAACCGGAATCGCTTGGCCAGGTGTCGGGCAACATACCGGGCGGCGATGGAGGCGGGAGTACCTAGGCAGAAGGCGAGCAAGCCAGAGGCAACATAAAACAACCACATCTGCGGATGGGCAAACCACCCAATACCACAGAATACGAGCAAGGATGCAAACAGCGACCGTGAAAGCTGCCGAAATTCGACAACGGGACTGATCCCCAAACCGGGATAGAGTCCCGCCAATTGGGCGATCGGTAGAATGACCAGCGACACAAAAAAGACCGCTTGCATCTCCGCTTGCTGCGTCGAAATCCCGAACAAACGCTCGGCGATACCAGTGGCCAAGAAAAGCGACGAAAACAACGCCGCGAAATCGGCCAGTGCCAACGGAAGCGAGGTCAATACACTCTGCAGGGCAGCCAAATTGGCCAGCCGCGTTGGCACGTTGCCAACCACCGTGTTGACTTTGCAATACTGGTTTAGCGCCTCAGCGGAGTGGCGATCGACAATATTCAACCGCTGGTATCGGGCGGATTCCGGGGAAAGAGCATCCTCTCTTGCCACAGGGGCTTGAACGCCCGAAGCATCGTCTCCACTGGACGAGTGCGCAGCGTCCGATCGTTGTCGAATCACGTCCACTGGTCCTTCATGAGAATCTGGCGTAAAGCGATCTGAGGTCTCTGCTACACCATGCGACATGTGGCGGTCCCTGTAATCCGTTTGACGAAGATGAGATGCGTTCGTATCCAAAGCGAACGTGGATTCCATACTAGACACGAATGTTTAAGCGTCAAGAGATTGGTGTTTGAATGGCAATCCTGCGCCAACCGCGACCGATCCCCAAAAGGGCAACCGCCACCACCTCATTCTGCTACAAGGTGACAATCCACCGCATTCCCACCGCAACAGTTGCACAACCTACCCAGTCTCACTCGCCGGATTCATCGATTTTTTACAGTGACTTCCCTCCACCTGCTCGCTTGCTAGCAAACTCTCTGCGGGCTGTGATTCACCTTACCACGCACAGCCGCCCCCCCGATGGCTACGGAACAACAGCAAGAGGATTGTATTAAATATCGCGATTCTACCGGTACTCCTGATTGTATATGCGTCAAAGATTGTGTAGGGCACAATAGCTACCTAATCGTTGCGTATTCTCCCCCTTCGACTATCATGAGGGTCAGGCACAACAGAATGGAATGTGTGCTACTTAGACGCCCGCCCCCCACTGAAGTCAACATGGAGTTCTTAGCAATGCGATCGCTGGTATTGTCAGTTATAGTTATGTTTGCCACCTCGGTAGCACACGCGGACGTGATCAACGTCGACGTTAGTGGTTGGCAAGCAGTGGGAGGCTACACAGCTCCCGGCAATTCCTTCCAAACATTCGACCTCGGGCCCAGCGGTGTACTGAGCGACGTTTCGTGGACCGATTTGGATTACGACGCTCCTGCTCCGAGCAATCTAAGTGAACTTGTATTCAACTTCACGAATTCCGATCGCAGCCAGTCGTGGCAATTCACCGTTTCCGGAACAACCTCCCCAGGTAACTACTTCGGAAGTGGTAATGTCTTCACCGACAAGGTGGCTGGAGGAGTTGGTCCGGTCACCACACTGGCTGATGGAATCTTGCGGTTTGAAGTTTACGATTCGTTCAACGACCGCAGCATTCCGGTCGACCAGATCATCAACAGCGGTACCTTCAATTTGACGGTCAGCGATGTTCCGTCAGTACCCGAGCCGAGCAGCGCCGGACTTGCGGGACTTGTGCTCCTGGCCAGCATGTGGCGCCGCTCGCGGCAATAGCATCTACCCATGCAGTGCATTGCCCACCATAAACCAACAAAAGCTGCGTCTAGACGCAGCTTTTTTTATGGGCGTCCGACCATGCTGCCGCCACACGTCGTAGCATCCGACTCGGCAACCTGGAGATTTTGCCAACGACCGATGTGCGGGCAGCGGGAAAGGCCTCTACCGAACACCAACAACCGCTCGGTGGGATGACCACTCCCGTCCAGAACACCACTCCAAAGCGATGACGAGTCATCGCACTCCAAATGGACTGCTGCGACTTGTCGTAGCTTTGTTGCTCGGCAACCTGGGGATTATTTCAGTGGCGGGAAAATGCAGAGCACCCCATCTTCCTGCCAGTCTCCGGTAGACTCCCCCACTCGTAGCATGGTCCCCCGGACCGTGTCGCTCCTCCCAGGTAGCATGGTCCCCCGGGCCGTGCCTCAAGCACCCAACCAATCTCCATGTGCTCCCCCGAGGAAATCGATGGTTCGCACTCCGAGAATTTCGAGCACGAGCACGAGCACGAGTAGGAGTAGGAGTAGGAGTAGGAGCAACACTGTGAAACACGCCAACCGAGGAATAGCTACCCTCCAAATTGAGGGCAACCGCACTCTCCCAACAGCGAAAGAAAATACCACTCACCCTTAACAGCAACTCAGAGCTAGCCCACTTAGTTGCTCGCACTTCCACAACATTGAACCGAAAGAGGAACAGCGCGCACAACTGTTTAGAGTTCCCCTGCCCCTTCAACAACATGCTTCATCATTGCTGGAAAGAACCAACATCAGAAGTGACTTGCACAGAGGGCGATAGCAACAAAATCAATATCCACCACTACTTCTGCTTACTCCACCACGCAATGCCCTGCCTCGGCAGAATGCCTTACCTAAACATTTACAGCTAGCACTGGAGTGATTAGATTTCTAGTGAGAAAGCCCCTGCCTGCCTCGTTAGTGCAACAGCAGCGACTTTGCGATACAGACGGCATCGCCACGTCGCTTCCCGATTGGAAAGTCGCATGCACCGGGGCACGTTTTTTGGTTCTTTGATTTCTGGAAAGTAATGCGCCATGAGGTTTCGTTTTCGACCCCGAGTCTACGATCCCCTTTCATTTTTGCGTTCTATCGCAGTACTGTCATCCCTCGCCTACGCATCTCCAGCCCTTGCTGGCGTAATCGATTTCGAAACGCTCCAGGACGGTCTGACTGCACCAACTGACGATGCTGCACTTGACCGCACTGTCGGATTTACGTTCGATGGAACGAATAGCGTCACTTTTGGATTCGACTACTCTGGCAATGATTTCAATGCGGATACCGATGCCGTGTTTGAAGCACGCGGTTCAGATAAGTTCAATGGTTTTGAGTCCAAACAAGCCGAACTGAACGGCGGCGCCAAACACGACACCGAACGGCCAGGCTCAGCCTACTCGCTAGGCAATTTTTTCCTGCGGCAACCTGCATCCATTGGATCAGTTCCCGGTCCTTTCATTATTGACTACGCCCAAGTAGTCTCGGCCCTGAGTGGTGAAATCTGGGACATCGATACAGGCAGTGCTGGGTACGAGCAATGGAAGGTCACTGCTTTCGATGCCGGAGGAACAACAATCACCTCGCTGCTTAGCCCAAAGGGAGACACCCTGCAAACAAACTCCTCCTCTGGCGATAGCTTGCCCTGGATTTTTTCGATTGCCGGTAGCGGGATTAAGAAGGTAGCTATTGAGTTTGTTGGAACGAATAAAATTGTTGGTTTAGCGTTTAACAATTTCAATCCATCCTCGGCCACTGTACCCGAACCAACATCGCTGCTTGTCTTTAGCATCGGCGCGCTGTCCCTAGTGCGTGTACGACCTCGCCGTAGGGCAGCGACTTAAATTGCCGACGTAGCAGGGGCAGCCGGGGTTGAAAAGCTCTCTGCCCATGCCATGGGGAACGGAGTGCAACATAGGGACTGCTGCGACTTGTCGTAGCTTTCCTGCTCGGCAACCTGGAGATTTTCCAGTGGCGGGCGTGGGAGACCAGGGGAAAAGGCCTCTAGCGAACACGAGCAACCGCTCGGTGGGATAACCACTCTTGCTCAAACCACCACTCCAAAGCGATGACGAGTCACCGCAGTCCATAGGGACTGCTGCGACTTGTCGTAGCTTTGTTGCTCGGCAACCTGGGGATTTTTCCAATGACGGGAAAATGCAGAGCACCCCACCTTCCTGCCTGCCTTCGGTAGACTCTCCCCACTCGTAGCATGGTCCCCCGGACCGTGTCGCTCCTCCCAGGTAGCATGGTCCCCCCGGGCCGTGGCCCTCCGTCCAAGTAGCACGGTCCCCCGGGCCGTGCCTCAAGCACCCAACCAATCTCCATGTGCTCTCCCGAGGAAATCGATGGTTCGCACGAGAGAATTTCGAGCACGAGCACGAGCAACCGCTCGGTGGGATAACCACTCTCGCTCAAACCACCACTCCAAAGCGATGACGAGTCATCGCACTCCATATGGAGTGCTGCGACTTGTCGTAGCTTTGTTGCTCGGCAATTCCGCAGATGTGAGATATTTAGAGGCTCTTCAAACCACGGATTTTGAAGGCACAGTAAATTGCCACAGCTCCGAACAGAATGGCAAAACCACCGCTGATGCGAATCAACAGGCTGGCCGAAAGCAGGGGAGCTAGCGCCAAGGCGACTCCAAAGAGAATTGAGAACAGCCCGTCCAACATCATCCATCCTTCGCCTTGGATGGCTTTGCGTTCACGGATCGCAACGACAATTTCAAGTACTCCACTGGCCATCGAGAGCCCTGCGATAATCAGCACGACGGTGATTGCGGCTATCGCACCAAACAAGGCTGGATGCCCTGCAGCGAATGCGCCTGCAACGATCGCCAAAACACCTCGCAGAATCGTCCAGCCGCGCGCCTGCGTCCATCCTGCAAGCCCGGCGATCACCGCTAAGACACCATCGATGACCAAGAAGATTCCAACCACCAGCGCCCACGTTAGCAACGTTAGCCCGGGATTAATGAGCGCGTATAAACCGATAGCTAGGAGAACGATGCCGCGCAGCAGCAGGATCCACCAATTCGCCGCCAAGGCGTTTAGGATCAATGTAGCGTTGGAGGACTCGGGGGAAGGCGATAGAGGCTCAGGCATCTTGCCAAGCTCCTTTCTTAGGGTGAGGGGCTGATTCGAAAGCGCGTGCGACCTCCATTCTACGTTCTACCGTCTACGTCTCGAGCCTGGTAACGAATCTACGAGAGTCTTTTGGCTGATTTTTTCGCTTTGGCAGTTGCAGAGAAATAACGCTCCGTAGCTACGCTCGCCAGAGCGTGGGAAACAACGCACGCCCACCGTCTGGCGACGGTAGCTACCCTGCGGATGCGCCTACCGACGAAAGCGAAGACAGTTGCAGGGAAATAGCGCTCCGTAGCTACGCTCGCCAGAGCGTGGGAGGGAAAGCCCACCGTCTGGCGACGGTAGCTACCGTGCGGATACGACTGCCGACGAAAGCGAAGGCAGCTGCAGGGAAATAACGCTCCGTAGCTACGCTCGCAAGAGCGTGGAAGGAAGGACCACCGGCTGGCGAAGGTAGCTACCCTGCGGATGCGCCTACCGACGAAAGCGAAGACAGTTGCTGGGAAATAACGCTCCGTAGCTACGCTCGCCAGAGCGTGGAGGGAAGGACCACCGTCTGGCGACGGTAGCTACCCTGCGGATGCGACTACCGACGAAAGCGAAGGCAGCTGCTGGGAAATTGCACTCCGTAGCTACGCTCGCCAGAGCGTGGAAGGAAGGACCACCGGCTGGCGACGGTAGCTACCGTGCGGATACGACTACAGACGAAAGCGAAGACAGTTGCAGGGAAACAACGCTCCGTAGCTACGCTCGCCAGAGCGTGGGAGGGAAGGACCACCGTCTGGCGACGGTAGCTACCGTGCGGATGCGACTGCAGACGAAAGCGACGGCAGCTGCAGGGAAATAACGCTCCGTAGCTACGCTCGCCAGAGCGTGGGAAACGCTGCACGCCCACCGTCTGGCGACGGTAGCTACGGTGACTGCGTAACGACGATGCCGCCAGGGCGGAGAATGACAACGGGGCGTGCTTTTAGAAAAATGCTTCTGCATCCACCTGAGTTACCGGCCGCCTAAGCTGGCTTCGATCTGCTTCTGGATTTTTTCCAGATTGAACGATCCAGGAGTTTGGCTAGGCGGAAAATCCTTCATGGTCATCAGGAAGTTACCGGCGAGTTGTTGCATCGGAGCGAGCACAAACACTCGTTCCAAAAACCAATCATTGTAGGTATTGGCACTATGTTGCGCCTTTTCAAACGGATCGCGGCGCAAGTTGAACAACAACGGTACACGAAGTTCGGTGAACGGCTCGCGCCAAACTTCGAATGCCATGCCGCGGTTTTCCAGGAATACCGCCTTCCAATCTTGGAAGCGGATGGCAACGATCTGACCGTCGTCATTCACATACATGAACTCCTGGCGAAGCGATTCCTGGGACTTGCCGGTTAGGTAATCGAGTTGGTTGTATCCATCGATGTGGTTCTTGTAAGTGCGTCCATTGAGCTCAACACCTTTAAGAAGCTTCTCTTTGATATCCGTACCGCCAGCAGCGGCAGCGAAGGTTGGCAACCAATCTTCGTGGGCAACGATTCCGTTGAGCACGGTCCCAGCAGGAAATTTGCCTGGCCAACGCACATAGCAAGGCACGCGGTAGGCACCTTCCCAATTCGAATTCTTCTCACTTCGAAAGGGTGTCGTACCAGCATCGGGCCAGGTGTTGTAGTGAGGTCCGTTGTCGGTGGAGTATTGAACGATCGTGTTGTCTGCGATGCCCAATTCATCCAACAGGTCGAGTAACTCGCCAACCTGCAAATCATGCTCGATCATACCGTCGGTATACTCGTCATTGCCCTTGTGACGGTTTTCCTTTTTGACGTGAGTGCGAAAGTGCATCCGCGTTCCATTCCACCAGCAGAAGAAGGGCTTCCCAGCTTTGTGTTGACGGGTAATGAAGTCCTTGGCTGCAGCAACCGTTTCCTCATCAATCGTTTCCATTCGCTTCCTAGTCAGCGGTCCGGTGTCTTCGATCTTTCCGTCAGCGCTCGCCTTGATCACACCTCTAGGACCGAATACTTGAGTGAACGTCTTGCCGTTGGCCAGCACCATGTCGCCCGGATAATCTTCGTTCTCGGGCTCTTCTTCCGCGTTGAGGTGATATAGATTCCCCAAGAACTCATCAAAGCCATGTACGGTTGGCAGATGCTCGTCGCGGTCCCCTTGGTGATTTTTCCCAAACTGACCAGTCGCATACCCGAGGCTCTTCATTACGGTAGCCATCGTCACATCGGTCTTTTGCCACCCCTCCTTGGCGCCCGGCAAACCGACTTTAGTCATCCCGCTACGAACCGGCACACTTCCGCTAATGAATGCCGCACGTCCAGCGGTGCAAGATTGTTGGCCGTAGTAGTCGGTGAAGAAGATCCCCTCCTTGGCCACACGATCGATGTTCGGAGTCTGATAGCCCATCATCCCCCGGTTGTAGTGGCTGATATTCTCAGTACCGATATCGTCTCCCCAGATAACGAGGACATTCGGCTGATCCTGTGCCTGCGCCACATAGCTGAGTCCCAAGCAGAGCCCAAGGGCCTGCAGAACTAGAAACTTAAACTTCATTTAATCAACTCCCAACCAACAGTTACACCAAGACGAATTGCAGGGTGCGTAACACAACGGACAACGTACTGAACTAAATTTGCTTGAAAAACGCAGCAACGAATCGGCAAGGCCCCAGCCGGATTCGCTAGGCCGGATCATCTGGGCGCAAGATTTCGAAATGAGGAGACTCCAGGAACTGGGGAACGAGCGTACCCAACGCACTCCACAGAATGACCGATACTGGTGCTTCATGAATCTGAATCTCGCTGGCACTGAACGGTTTCGAGAGTTTCTTGTTGCAAACGCGAAAATGCGACAGGCACGCATTTCCCGCCAATGCGGTACCCCTGTGGAGTGCAACCGCGGGAGGCAATTGGAGCTGTGAAGTGAGCCGCTTCGGAACACTCCACTGCACTACCGCCTACCGGCCGCACGCATATGGGGATCAATTTTCCATCTTCGAGAAACGAAGGACGTCAGTGCCCTCAGCATCGATCAGGAATAGCAAGCCCGTTTCGGCAATTCGATACTGCACGACGCGCTGCAAAGCCGCCATGAACTTGGATTCCTGATCCATGAGTGCCGGGGGCCCGGCACGCCGCGTCATCGCCAAGGGACCGAAGGTGCAGGAGTTGTGATCAACCTTGGCTTGCCCCTGAAAGCGATTGACGGCTGAGCTGCCGGAAACGGCCCCGTCGGCGGAGAACTCAAGCGTACTCTGCGCGAGATCGATTACACCAGCGGAATCGATATCCTCGGCCAGCCATTTACCCACTAAACTCAGGGCTACACCTTCGGAAGGAGCACCCGCTGGGTCACTCCATATTTTCTGCCAATCGACCTTCATGTCGACAACCGTCCACCCGCACTCGTCAGCTCGCGTCAATGCCGTTGTGAGTTTGCCTGAGCTTTGGGGATTCGCATCGTAAGCGTATTCACGCTCCGCATCGGTATGGTGCACGATCAATCCAAAACTCGCACGCGGATTGCCAATTGTGGTGTATTCCAACATGGCTTGATCGCCATCACTGTTTCCAAAGCAGGCAATGGGCCGGCGTCCGATGAACTGATGGATGCCGACCGGCTTGCCTTCCTTGTCGTCGACGAAGAGGTGGTCCATCGTTTTTACCAGCACGGGTAAACCATCGCGCAACTCGAATCTAGCCTGCCACATCGATCCGACAACATTCTCCGGGGGTATCCCATAGACGCGTTCAGACCAGACTCTCATGAAATCGGCTCCTCCGCCCGACACGATGAACGTCTTGAAGCCCTTCAGCCGAAGGTAGACCAGCAGTTCCTGCATGGGCTGGTAGGTTAATTCCGAATAAGGTTTTTCGAACCGAGGATGCTTGGCCGTTGCCAGCCAATCGTTGACCCGCTGGTCGAACTCATCCGTCGTCATTCCAGCATGCGTGACTCCAATAACATGCATCAAACCATCGTGGTTTTTACCCGCCAGTAATTTTGACAAATCCCCCTGCAAGGCCGCCTGGACGAACGGGTCGTCGGCGAGTTCAGGTTCCAGCGGCGCACGGCGCCGGAGTTCATCGAATACAAAAGCGGCTTGAAACGGCAGAGGAGCCTCCGGCCACAACGTTCCGTCGTTGTCGAACACGGCAACCCGCTCGGCTGATGGCACGAAAGCTGGCGAACCCTCACGCGTAACCCGCTCAACAAACTCGAGAATCGACTGTTTGGCCGCGCCTTCGTTCCAGGAACCTAACGGATCGGCTGCCACTGCGAAACGGGCCATGCCGAACAAGGAAACCATGGCTACAAATCCGAAAATATTGATATACGGTAGAAGAAGTCTACGAATCCGCATAGTACTGGTCCTTATATGTTGAGGAAGCCTAGTGCTGTGTCCCAACTTAGAATTAGGGTCCAGCATGCATTGGAAAAAGGTGCCCGACACCTTTTTCCGGGCAACCCGAAAATTAAGCTGTGACAAAGCACTAGAATCGGCCGGAAAGGTTGAGCTCGGGACAAGAGAATTTAAGTCTCGTGATTCAATCACGTGTTCTGACTCAAACTCTTACGAAGCATTTCTAGGTTCAGGCTTGGAGAAAAGGTGAAACGTCAGATGGTTCGTTGGTGCAACGGACCTCAGATACTGTAGATCAAAGGGATCGAGTGCTCTATCCATTACTACGACGCGATTCTCTCCTCCCTCCGACCCACGGAGTGCATGCGGTCCTGGAAGTCCAAGTAGGCAGCCGCGATTGTCGTCGCCCACGTCGGAACTGATGCACACTCTAACGCCAGGCATTCTACTGCAACGCAACCGCTAACCCCGAATATCTCGCGAAAAACCTGCAACAAACCCCATAAGAACCCTACTCCCGAAATCGGAGGTAGACTTCTCATTTTTTGTCAAAAACCACCCGATGACTCTACCGCCGTGCATGGTGCCTTAAAAGCACAAACATGCCTGCTGGCCGGCCACCGATTCACGTTGAGCAGCTGTTTTCCTCGCCCCCTTTGGTGCAATGCAACACTGTACCGGGCCGACAAGCCCCCCCGGACAGCGAGAGGGAACACAGAGGAGTAAGGGTGCGTCTGCAAGGGGTTTAGCGATTGCGCCAAGGTGAGGCGGGCGGAGTGGCTCAATCGTTCGATCTGGGGACAGATTCCTGGTTGAGGGAACCTTAACGGCGGTTTAGAGTCAAATAGGCAGGTTCTCGGAATCGCGCGGGTGGCGCCACCTCCTCCCTTCATTCGCTTATTGCTCGTCTTGGAGCCCGTTTGCATGGCTTTCTCGTTGAATTTCCTATTTTTCAAGGCACAGAAGCCCCGTCGATCGAGCAAGCGTCGCCGGCAGCTGTCCTTGGAGTCACTGGAAAACCGACGAGTCCTCGCTGCCCTCCCCTATGGCGCTACCGAAGCGGATTTGGGAGAGTTCATGCTGGGCACGGTTGGAGTGACGCCCGTCTTCTTTGAGAGCAACGGCCAATTGGACACCAGTTCAGAGGACTGGACTCCGGCGCATATCTCCGAAGTGCTGGGAAATATTGACGAAGGCCTGGATTGGTGGGTCGACCTGCTTGCAACCCAATCCTCGGTCCACGAGCTCTCCTTTACGTTGGACACGACCTACGCGACGACTCCAGTGGAGACGAAATACGAGCCCATCGCGCGCCGCTCGAACGATTACTCCCTCTACGTCACCGAATTCCTAACCTCTGCTGGATTCACGTCCGGCAATATCGAAACGGACATTCGCTCCTTCAATCAAGCGCAGCGCGAGAAGCTGGGCACCGACTGGTCGTACACGATGTTCGTGATCCCCTCGGAGAACGACACGGATGGGAATTTTGCAAGTGGCGGTTCCTTTAGCCGCGCGTTTGCCTTTGCGGGCGGCTTGTTTATGGTCGTGCCCTCCACGCGTCCAGCCTCAACCTTTGCCCACGAAACCGGACACATTTTCTGGGCCCGAGATGAGTACTTGGGAGGCAGCTCCTCGTTCGCCAAACGCGGATACTACAACACCTCCAATGACAATTCGGCCGACAATCCAACTCCAGGTTTCGTGCAGCAGCCCAGCATCATGGCCTCCTCCACCCTGCTTGATACGGCCTATGAAAACTATATTTCCCCAGCCAGCACCCTGGCGATGCTCGGTTGGCAAGACTCCGACCAGGACGGCATTTTTGATGTGCTCGACGTTCCCCACCGATTAACGGGCACCGGATACCTCGACAGCTCAGACGGGATCTATCACTTCCAAGGCAACGCAACGGTGCAAACCCTCGCCAACCAAAACCCAGCGGGATTGGGGAACGATATCACCCTCAACCGCATTCGGGAAATTGAGTACCGATTTGATGTCGGCGAATGGCAAATCTACTCCACCCCCGATGCCTACGAAGTCGCTTTAGAGATGTCGATTCCGGTCCCCTCCGGCGTTACACAAATCGAAATTCGAGCGAGGGATTCGAAGACCACCGTGGCCAGCAACCTCTTTACAGGCCAATTGAGCCGAGCCGACGCGACCCTAACGCCAGGTATTAACGGTTCGGTTTGGATCGACGCCAATGGTAACGGCCTGCGCGACACCAGTGAATTTGGAAGAGAGGGCTGGCAGATCGACTTAGTCGATAACTTGGGACAAAGCGTTCCATTGAAAACGACGATTGAGCCCGACAACTATCCAGACGGCACGCTGACGAGCAACTTCAACCCGCAGCTTACCCTGGCTGCGGTGGGCACCGACACCGATGGACGCGTGGGGGTCTTTGCCGACAGTTCAACCAGCACCGGTAGCAAAAACTTTCGATTGTTCTCAAGGTCTTCCAACACCTACCAAGCTCTCTGGAACGACAGTTCGCGGCAGTTGCAAGCAACATTTTCGGTCCCCACCACTCGCGTCACCATTGATGGGATCGCCGCGGGCGACGGAGCCATCGGCCGGATGGACGCATACAACTCGAATGGGCAATTGATCGGTCGATACACCACGGCCAATATGGACGATGGACAATTTGAAACCATGACCATCGAAAGCGCCGCGGCAGACATCGCCTGGGTAACCATCGGCGGCCACGCTGGGACTCGCGTCAGGTTGGACAACCTGTCGTTCGGTCCCGAAAGCAGCACAACTACAGACGCATTGGGGTTGTTCCAATTCCCTGCGCTCCCCGAGGGGGATTACCAAGTACGAGTCACTCCACTGGGGAATTACCAAAGTCTGGCTTCCGAGGACGCGACGCGAACCGCCAGTGTGCTAGCGAGTGAGATTACGACGGGCGTTGACTTTGGATTTCAGACCAGCGCCAGCAGTTGGCAAAATCCGACGAACCGATTGGACGTCAATAACGACAGCTTCGTTTCCCCCATCGATGCCTTACTGATCATCAATGAGCTCAATTCCGAGCGTGGTGGTGGGTTATTAACCGGTACCGACGTCCCATTCTCCCCCTTCCTCGACGTGGACGGGGATGAATTCGTTGCTCCCATCGATGTCTTGCTAGTCATCAACCATCTCAATAGCCAAAACGCTTAGCGATTTATCAATGCGAAGCAAACTAGGTTAGGCGAGAGAGCGGGCATGGAGTCGTCCCCAGCCAAGTACGGTCATCCCTCACGAGGCTCCCGACGTTGCGTCTTCGACAGAAGCTCCTGGATTCTACGGTCCTCCCAATGTGCCACCACCCCGCCCATCAAAACCAACGGCGCAATGTATCTCCAAGCATACTCGCCCCTGCGGTGGTCCCAGACAGACACTTTGGCAGGAAGGTGAAGGCAGGAAGATGGAATGCGTGCGAGAGGATGATCGCGGTCTTGGCTTCAGCCGCATTCTCCCGTGGATGGCCCCTTGATTTCCTCGGGTTTACCGTATGGTTTGTGGGGAAACGTGAGGACACGGTCCGGGGGACCATGCTACCGTGGGGAGGCGGACTGAAATCTACCGGAGGCTGGCAGCTAGATTGGGTGCTCTGCATTTTCTCGCACTGCCCCCCCCCCGGTTGCCGGGCAAGAAAGCTGCGACAAGTCGCAGCACTCCATATGGAGTGCGATGACTCGTCATCGCTTTGGAGTGGTGGTCTGGACGGGAGTGGATAGTCCACCGAGCGGCTGACTGTGCCTCCTACTCCTACTCCTACTCCTACTCCTACTCCTACTCCTACTCCTACTCCTACTCCTACTCCTACTCATGCTCATGCTCATGCTCACCCCGAGTGCGAATGCCGGAATGAAGACAAGTTCGAGTTCGAGTAGGAACTCTTGATCTCCGCGGGTTTACCGCATGGATCGGTGCGTAAACTTGAGGACACGGTCCAGGGGACCATGCTACCGGGAGGTGGGACAAGGCCCGGGGGGGCCATGCTACATGGGGGTAGTACTTGCTAGCAAACCTTGCGTTCCCCCATCGCTTCTGCTGTTAAAACCCCGCCTTGCACAGACAGAAGACACCACCCGCTCGAAGGGCCAGCCGATTCTGGCTGGGGATTTGAAAGGCAATTGGATTTTTGACGCTCGAGCCTGGAGAAGCGGCCTAGAGGGCAACCCAGCCCCCCACTTAGGCAGACCCAATCCCGTCAAAATCGCTCTGGAAATTCAGCTTTTCCTGGAACTTCGCGCCAACTTTCCCCTCTAACACGAACGGACGGTGGGGGTATGGAGCAGGTTATGAGCTTTTTTCTGGCTGGACGGACCACCCAGCAGTTTTCCCTATTCATCCCAATTTACGCCGTCCGCTTTAATTGCAAAAACAACCAGAGCTGACTAATCTAGACATCTCGAAACATTTTCTCTTCTAAAAGATGCTCTCCTGTTGGCGGCAAACGTCTCAGGTCGCCGTTCCTGACACGTTTCGACCGCAAACCCTCACGACGTCTATGGGCGCAGTAATGAAAAAACAAATTGGAAGACTATTGGCTGGAATGAAGAGTGCGCAACGGACGCGGAAGTCGCGTTTGAGAAACCTGCAGATGGAGCCGCTGGAAGGGCGCCGTTTGCTGGCTGCCGATTTAGCGCCTGTCCCCTTCCACAATCCGCTGATAGCCCAAGACGTGAATTATGACTTCAATGTATCCCCCGTGGATGCACTGCTGGTCATCAACGAACTCAACCGCGGCAATTCGGGGGAGCTCGGTTCAACCCGTGAAGGGACCAACTACGGCTACGTCGACGTCAATGGCGATGGGCACCTGTCGCCAGTAGATGCGTTGATGGTCATCAACCAGATCAATGCGGAAGCCGAAGTCGGCGCTTTGGTAACCTACACGGCGACTATTACCGATTTGGATGGAAACCCCATCACGCAAATTGAAGTGGACCAAAAGTTTCGACTGAACGTTTTTGTGCAGGACACCAGTCCTTCACCTAATGGCGTGTTTCAAAACGCTGTCGACGTGGGAGTCGACGGATTTGAAGACATCACCTTCCCATCGGACGGCGGTAGTTTCGCCAGCAACATCGACTTCAGCTTCGTGTACAGCAGTGGCCCGCGGGCATTTGCGGGCCCCGCCGGCAGTGAGTCCGAAGAGTTTTTTGATCAAATCAGCTCATTCTCGATCAGCTCCGGTCAGCCATTCCCTCCCGTTGACGGCGTACACCTATTCTTCTCCGCAGACATTTTGGCCTCCGATGCGGGCACGGTAACGTTCAACCTGAACCCTGCGGAAGACGACAACGTTACCGAGGTATTGGTATACAACCCCAACGCCACCGGTGAGGATGGCTTCCGCGTCGATCCCTCGATGATTTCCTACGGTTCCGCTTCGATCACGATCATTACCGATCCCACCGTCCCGGTGGCTGCGGATGACACGGTCGCAACCAACGAAGACACATCGATCCTCTTGGTTGGTGGTAGCATTGATTTAACTGCAAATGACACGGTCACTTCCCCGCGTACTTTGTCAGTCTCTTCGATTGATTCCATCGCCGGAACCACCAGTGGGACTTTGAATAATTTCACCTACACGCCGAAGGCGGACTTCGTAGGTCAGGATGAAATCACCTACACCGTCCTAGACAGTACTGGGTTGAGCTCGACGGCCACCATCACCATTAACATCGCTGCGGTCAACGATGCTCCCGTAGCCAGTGATGACAATTTCTCGATTGACGAAGAGACCTCCGACAACCAATTGGACGTTCTCGTGAACGACAATGGCGGTCCCGAGGAAGCAGCTGACACCATCAACGTGACCGCTGTGGGCACTCCCGACCAAGGAGGCACCGTCTCGATCGCTACGGACGGCCAATCGCTGTTGTACACTCCCGCCGATGGGTTCTTGGGAACGGAAACATTCACCTATACCGTCACGGACTCCGGTGGACTGACCGATACCGCCACGGTAACGATTGAGGTGGAAGCCACCATCTTGCCGCGTGCTCGAACGGACCGAGCGACCGTTGCGGAGGACTCCACCGACAACGTCATCGACGTGCTGGGTAACGACCGCTTGAACGTAGGAGCAACGGCCGTTCTGGTGGGGATCACGACCAATCCAACCAATGGAACGGTTAGCATCGACGACAACGGTACCGCCGGGGATCCCTCGGACGATACGCTGCTCTACAGCCCCAATGCTGATTTCTTTGGAACCGACTCGTTCACCTACACCATGAACGATTCTGCGACGGGGAGTCTCGATTCCATTGGCACCGTGTTTGTAACGGTAACCAACGTCAATGATCCGGTAGTGGTCGTTAACGACACCTTCGCCGGTACCGAAGACACGAATACGACCATCGCGATTTCCGCACTCCTGGCCAACGATTCCCCGGGAGCAGGCGAAGCGGGTTCGCAAACCTTGTCAGTCGCCAGCGTTGCACCGGTGGGAGCTGGTGGAACCGTGGCCATTGTCGGAACGAATGTGGTCTACACGCCTGCGGCTGATTTCAATGGCGAATTCCTTTTCACCTACGTTGCGCAAGACAATGGAAGTCCCGTTAGCTCAGCGACTGGGACAGTCACGATCAATGTTGCAGCCGTCAACGATTCTCCCGTTGCCAATGCCGACAACGCCAATGCGGTGGAAGATGTCACCCTCGAAATTGCGGCCAACACCTTGCTGGCGAACGACACCAAGGGTGCCGCCAACGAGTCAGCTCAAGTCCTGACCCTCACTGGGGTAAGCCCAACCAGCACCTCAGGCGGCACGGTCTCCCTGTCGGGCAGCACGATTTCGTACAAGTCGGCTCTGAATTTCAACGGCACAGATTCTTTCACCTACACAATTAGCGACGGAGCAGGTGGTACGGCGACAGGCACTGTTGCCGTAACCGTGGCGGCCGTCAACGACGCACCGATTGCCGGCACCGACTCGGTCCAAACGTTCAAGAATGTTGCGACAAGCATTTCTGTTGCCACGCTGTTGAGCAATGATTCAGCCGGACCGGCCAACGAGTCAGCACAAACTCTGTCCATTACCGCTGTCGCTGCTACCGCTGACACACATGGGACAGTCGTCCTCAATGCGGACGGCACCATTACCTTCACCCCTGACGCAGAATTTACGGGTGCGGCATCCTTCGAGTACACCCTCAAGGACTCCGGTGGTGCAACGGGCGACAATGTAGACACGGCAACCGGTACGGTAAACTTGACGGTCGAAGAGTTCCAGCCAAGCATCATTTCTGGCAAGGTTTGGATCGACGAGACCAACGACGGCTTCATTCAGCCAGCCGAGCGACGTCTAGGTGGAGTACTAGTTTCACTCTCTGGGACTTCGTTGAATCAAACCGTTTCACGCAGTGCACTAACGCTGGCCGATGGAACGTACAGCTTCGAGGACCTGGGCCCTGGTCAGTATACCGTCCATTACACGGTGCCGAATTTCATGATGGATGGCAAGGACGTCCATGATGGGGTTCTCGATCAATCAGACACAGTCGCCAACCAGTTTACGATCGACATTGTAGAGCCTGGTGCAGTGCAAGCCGCCGAATACAACTTTGCCGTACTCGGACTGCAGTCTGGCAATGCCAGAATGCTGGAGCAACTTGCGTCGCGATACACCAAGGAAAACGGCGGCTATGCCTACAACGGGGCCTATTTCTCGCTCAGCAGCAGTAACGAACTGCGTTGGGGCACGCTCTTCGATGGCTTCGATGGTGTTCAATTCAGCGAAGCGGTGTTGAGCGACAATGGTGAGCAACTCCTGCTGACAGTCGTGCATGCCGATCACTCCGTATCGACGGTGACTCTCATCAAAGGACAAGATTTCTTCACTACGCAAGACTCGGCCAACAACCATCTGGTTCGCGTCCTGGGTAGCTGGGAGGGATTGAAGGACAGAAGCTTCCAATCCGAAGGCGGCTTCTCGAACTACCTGAATGCGGTCAACGCGGTCTTCGCCCAAGAGGGCTGGGACGATTAACTAATTGAACTCGAGAGATGGGACCTTCCACCGGTCCCGAGTACTCATGAAACCTCCACCAGTGCTACTGGCGGAGGTTTTTTCATGGCTCGAGCAAAGCGTGTACTTTCCCTGCACAGCCCGCTCGCCGCGGAGGGGGCCAGACCAGCGTTGGGTCCGCTACCAGCAGTGCGGGGTCCAACGCTATGCATGAAGAGGTTGGGCGGTAACGCCGGAGCGAAGCCTCGCTGCACCACCGCAACCGCAGGGCTCCGACACCGCTTCAAGAGGCTCTCCCGACGGTTTGAGCCCTACCCAGCGTGCGGCAGTAGCTCATTTGCCGCTCGCCTAATTCCCCCACGCCCGGTATGGTAGGAAGGTATGAACGCATCTGCCTCCTCCTCCGCACCATCCACTCCGCCTCGCGATCCGCGACTGCTCATCGATGGCTACAACGTACTTTTCCAAAGCCAGTTAGTTGGCAAGGGGCGAGGAAAACTCTGGTTGCAGCGCGCACGCGAAAGACTTTTGACGCTCCTGCAAGAGAAACTATCAGCGAGCGAGCAACGCGCCACCCAAATCGTTTTTGACGCCAGCCGCGTCTCAGACTCAACGAACAGCTATAGGACGTCCCAAGGCTTGACCGTCACATTTGCGACGGAATACCCTGAAGCCGATGATCTAATCGAAGAGATTTTGCGCACGCATTCCCATCCCAAAAATCTGCGTGTCATCTCCAGTGACCAACGCATTCGGCGGCGCGCGATTGCACGACGCGCTCAATCGATTGACGCAGAATCCTTTCTTAATGAGCTGCACCGCCCACCTTCCAAGCACGTCCCACCGCCCGTCTCCGCGGAGACTCCGACCGGCACAGAGCCGTTGCCGAGTCACGAGGAAATTGAATTCTGGCTCAAAGAGTTCGGGCATTAGCGGTAGAGCTGTTGGGCCTGAATATAGGCTGCCACGGCGGGGTGCAATTGATAACGCACGCTGCGTGACTGACGCAGGCTCTCCCGAATCGCACTGCTACTCACATCAACTTGAGGCATCGTGAGGCAATGGGAAGCGAGATCCGCTCTTTGCGACTCAGGAAGGTATGGTGCTAACAATTGCATATCAGGTGCTGCCTGTCCGCCTCGGGACAGCACGATGACTCGGGCCAGTTGGCAAATACGCTCCGGTTCCCGCCACGAATGAAAATCGACCAGCGAGTCGGCTCCCATCAAAAAATACCATTCGGTTTGGGGGTTCTCCTGCCGAAGCTCTGCTAACGTATCGACAGTGTAGGAGGTACCACCACGCCGAATTTCGCGATCATCCACTCGAAAGCGAGAATTGCCGCCTATTGCCAATCGCACCATTTCCAAGCGGTGTTTGTCGTCGATGGGGCGTTGGTGGGTTTTTAGTGGGGAAATGGCGGCCGGCACAAATCGAACCTCATCCAATTCCAAGGAGTCCGCAGCAACCTCGGCTAACAGCAAGTGTCCAAGATGGATTGGGTCGAATGTCCCTCCGAAAATTCCCACGCGCTGACGATTCGAGGATTCCGACATATAACTTAGGGTCCCGCAGAGGCTACAAACACGATTCGAACGCGGCATGAGTGCCACAATCGTAGCCCAAAATGCCGAACCAGTGTATCACTAATGAATTCGCAGCAGCCTGAATTGTTCGCCACCAATATCCCGCCTTGGGAATTGGATGCATTGAGCGAGTGTCGCGCGGCGAAAATCGTGTTTGCAGAGGCGCCCTACGGCCCGCTCGATTATCGAGTGCCCGATGAGCTGCTGGAGGAAGTGCGACCGGGAGTTCGGGTCAAAGTCCCCCTGGGGCGTGGAAATCGAGTGATGTTAGGCTACTGCATCGCCGTTTCCATGGTCAAACAAGCTCCCGATGCGCTGAAATCGGTGCTGGAAGTCCTCGACGTCGAGCCGCTGTGCACTCCCCGCCTGCTGGAACTTTTCCAATGGATGAGTCGCTATTACATTGCGCCACTGGGCCAAGTTTTTGAGGCGGCCATTCCGGCAGGAGTTCGGGCGGCCGCCGGCTCGCGGCAGCGCGTCATGCTCTATCCCGGCGAGCTGGCTGCGGATCCGCAACGCATCGCCCAATTGTCCGACAAGCAACAAGCCGTAATGGGGCAACTCATTCTGACCGCTGGCGGCGTCACGATCGACCAGCTTCAAAAGCTAGCCAATTGCTCAACGGGCCCCATCAACGCCTTGCGTGAATCGGGCTTCATCGACGCCCGCCAGGAACGAATCCTCAACGAATTCACCACCACGCCCGACCTCCCCCCTGCCCCACCCCTGGCGCTCAGCGCCGATCAACGGCAAGCTCTGAACCACGTTCTGGAAGCGCTCGATTCCGCCAAGCAACAGACGATTTTGCTGCATGGCGTTACGGGAAGCGGCAAAACCGAAGTCTACATGCAAGCCATCCACGAAGTCATTTCGTACGGTCGACAAGCGATCGTCTTAGTGCCGGAGATCAGCCTTACTCCGCAAACACGCCAACGCTTCTTAGCTCGCTTCGGCAATGTGACCGTCCTGCACAGTCACATGAGTCCCGTGGAAAGGCATCACCAGTGGCGGAAGATCTCCGCCGGGGCCAGTCCGGTAGTGATCGGTCCTCGCAGCGCGATCTTCGCTCCCCTGCCTCGGCTCGGCTTGATCGTCTTAGACGAAGAGCATGAGTCGTCGTTCAAACAAGACACGCAACCCCGTTACCACGCCCGTGACGTCGCCCTCCATCGCTCGTTCCTCGAGCAGATACCGCTGGTACTTGGCTCCGCAACTCCGAGTCTTGAGAGCTGGAAACGTGCCAAGGAAGGATCGTATCGACTGGCCAGTCTACCGCGTCGCGTGCACAACCGCCCCCTGCCACAAGTCACCACCATTGACTTGCGGACCGAAAAGCAAGAGCCCAATCGCGGAGCGATCACACGCCCGTTGAACCAAGCGATCCAAGAAACGCTGCGCGATGATGGTCAGGTTATCCTGCTGTTAAACCGCCGGGGGTTTGCGACCAACATTCAGTGTCCGCAGTGTGGCCATGTCGTGACCTGCCCCGACTGCGACTTGCCCCTGACGCATCACCGAGACGGCAGCAAGGCCTGTTGCCACTACTGCGATTTCCAAATTCCGACGCCTCCCGGTTGCCCGAAGTGCAATTTTCAGGGAGTGCGTTTCACGGGATTGGGCACGCAACGGTTGGAGATTGAAGTAGCACAGCGGTATCCTGGAACCAGAATCGCCAGGATGGACAGTGACACGATGCGCAAGCCAGGAAGTCACGAGCGGACCCTGACCGACTTTCGGGACGGCAAGATTCGCATCCTCTTAGGCACTCAAATGATCGCCAAAGGATTGGACTTCCCCAACGTTCTATTGGTCGGAGTCATCAACGCGGACACCGCCCTGCACTTCCCCGATTTTCGCGCGAGTGAGAAGACCTTTCAAATCGTGACTCAAGTCGCCGGTCGCACGGGACGAGGCGAGAAGGCGGGACACGTGCTCGTGCAGACCTACTCCCCCGATCATCCCGCCATCGTGGCCGCCGCCAAACACGACTTCATCAGCTTTGCCAACACCGAACTGCAGCAGCGAGCCCAGTTTGGCTATCCGCCTCATGGACATTTAGCGCGTGTCATTATGCGTGGCCCGGACTTGACCGAAACCGAGGGATTTGCCGAGTCGGTTGTTCGCAAGCTGACGGCCACTCGCGAGCTGCAGGGCATCGACTGTCGCATCCTCGGTCCCGCGCCGCCCCCGCTCTCGAGATTGCGGGGCAATTACCGCTTCCATGCCCTGCTACAAACCACGGAGGCCGAACCGCTCAATCGCCTTTTGGTAAAAACGATTCCCGACATCAAACCACCCAAAGACATTCAATACGTGATCGACATTGACCCATTAGATACCCTTTGACTTGTCTGGCCCGGCACGGCACGGCGGCCCCCAATCAACTATCGAGAGGCTACTATCGAGAGGCTTCGGGGCGATTTTTTGCCGGCCGGGATAGCGTCAAACCTTCCCGTGCATCGTAGCGGAGCAGAAGCGTGTGTTTGGCACCGCACGTCCGCACAATGTTGCGGAAGACGCCGTGTTCTTCGGGCCACGGGTAAGCGTACACCAAATCGAAATCTCGCAATTCCATATCGAGCTCCCCGTAGGCATCCCGGTCGGTCACTACCGTCTTATGAAATTCGTCACCGTTGGCGAGCTGCTCATCGAAATCATCGGGAATGAATGAGCCGACGGCAAAGGTGGGTGTGGCTGCAAAGCGCTCCGCCAACTCATCCGCCAGCGCGACCAACTCGGGCTCCACTTCGATCCCATAGGCGTCAAACCCCAGACGACTAGCCATGATGGCCACCACACCGAGCCCAGAACCCCATTCGAGAAAAGTGTGGGTTCGCTTTCGTAGCTTCCGCAAGGAGTGATGAATCGCTTCGAAATCGGCGCTCACGTAGCCATGAAAGGCGTCGTCATCCTGCCGCTGCGACCAAATACTCTCCGCCTCATCCCACAAACGCAATAGTTCGCGAGGTTGCATTTCATTGGACAATGGCTTGGCGATACAGTAAGAGCGAGGACGGGGACAGCGGCACGCGCGAGTGGACAAGCAGTGCCAGGATGAGCAGGCACCTCCTCCCCATCCGCTGCGATGAGGCAATAATTTACCACACCGCCAGGCCCCTCAGAACCGCACTTGCACCACCCAGCGTCCTCACACGGCATCCACTCACACGGCGTCCTCACACCGATGCCATCTCCCAACGCTCTTTCACCGGCGTTCTCGGCCAGCGCTGCGGATGTTCAGACAGACAAAGACGACGAGAGACCAATCGAGAGACTCGACTGGAATGCGCAGCAGCACCGTAGTATTTCTTTCCACCGCGCGTCGCGATTTTTGGCCATCTGAATCACTCGAACGTAGTGCTCGGCGTCTGTCCTAGGTGGATTGCCAACGATCCCTCGGCACAAGACTGAAGGGCGACTTGATTGCCTCTGCAGCTAAGACTAGGATGCCTGTGCATTCTTAGCCCCATCTATAAAACATAGGTATTTCCGGTGTCCAAACCGATCACGCAAGATATTAACTCACGCCTGGGCATTCAACTGTTCTTGATTTATGCCGTGTTTTATCTCGGCTTTGTGCTGGTCAATGCATTTGCCGCAAGCTGGGCGGAGTGGGAGCCGATTGCCGGCTTAAACTTGGCCATTCTGTGGGGATTTTCGCTCATCGCCCTGGCTCTCATCCTGGCGTTGATCTATGGCACGGTTTGCGTCAATGCTCCGACGACGCCCCCGAGCAATGACGCCTCGCTGGCGGGTAAAGAGGAGAGCAACTCATGATCCACGAAACCTCAACTATCGCCGTTGTCATTTTCCTAGCCTTCGTGGGTGTCACCTTAGGCATTAGTTTTTATCTGGGCAGCAAAGCCAAATCGTCCGCGGGTTACTTTACTGCCCACGGACAGATCCCTTGGTTTGTGAACGGGATCGCATTCGCTGGCGACTACCTATCGGCCGCCTCGTTTCTCGGTATTTGTGGGATGATCGCCTTCTATGGGTACGATGGCTTCCTCTACTCGATTGGCTATTTGGCGGGTTGGATCGTAGCTTTGTTCGTAATCGCCGAACCGATGAAACGGTTGGGAAAGTTTACCTTCGCAGATGCTCTAAATGCCAACTACAACTCGCGAGGCATTCAACTTGCCGCTGGCATCAGCACGCTGGCCGTGAGCGTATTCTACCTGATACCGCAAATGGTCGGGGCTGGCGTGCTCGTCCAACCACTTCTGGGATACCCTCACTGGGCCGGTGTTACCATCGTGGGCACCGTAGTGATCTTGATCGTAGTCACTGCAGGCATGGTGTCCACCACCTGGGTCCAGTTCCTCAAAGGCTCCTTGCTCGTACTCTTCAGCGCGATCCTAACGGTCGCGATCCTGCAGCGTGGATTTGAGGTCACCGACGGCGGTATTGATGGGTATGAATTCACCAACCTGACGCTTCAAGCGGACAGCCCACTCGACGAACAGCTTGCTGCCTTGGGGCATCAATTGCAACCACTCGATTCCGACTGGTTGGAGACGCCCTATGTTCGCATCCAAATGAACGACCAACGCAATCTGGTTTTCCGCAAACAGAATTCCGAAGACCCTTCAGCAGTCCTACTGGCCGAATGCCAAGAGGTTCGCATAGCCTCCGATGGTCAGACTTGGATCAACGGTGAGCTGAGAACCACTGATGAGGAGGCTCCACTAGGGAGTTCTGAAGAAAGTTCTGGGGAAGAGCGCAAGCAGCCGGCGCTACACCCGGTGGGCACTGTTTCGGCATTGCCCAACGGCGAAGAATCGACCGGCCCCATTGGGCCCTTGTCGTTCTTCAAAGTGCTGAGCAAGAGCCAAGTCGTCCTGTGGGGTAGCGATAAGCTAACCTCTTCCGATGGCAGCAGTAGCACTATTTATTTCCCCAAGCCAACGCCGGGTTCTCACGTGCTACGTCCCGGGGAGCACCCTAAATTTGCGGGAATACGGCAAGACGACGTGTGGCCCAAACTCAACTTCCTATCACTCATGCTGGCCCTGTTTTGCGGAACAGCGTCACTTCCACACATCTTAATTCGCTACTACACGGTCAAGGATGCATCCGCAGCTCGCAAAAGCACCATTGTGGGAATTGCCACCATCGGCTTCTTCTACATTCTGACGCTCTATCTTGGGCTGGGGGCGATGACGAGCGGCGCGATGGACGTCACCAACAGCAACATGGCCGCTCCGCTTCTTGCCCGCAGTATCAATGAGTGGCTTTTTGCAATCATCTCCGCCATTGCCTTTACCACCGTTCTGGGAACCGTAAGCGGGTTGATTCTGGCGTCTGCCGGAGCGGTGAGCCACGATCTCATGAAGAACGTAATGCGGATCGAAATGTCCGACTCGCGGCAAGTTCAAATCGCCAAGCTGGCGTCCGTTGTGGTGGGGATCATCGCTATCGTGCTGGGTATCGTCTTTGAGAAAATGAATGTGAGCTACTTGGTGGGCTGGGCGTTTAGCGTAGCAGCCTCAGCGAACCTGCCTGCCTTGGTCATGCTGCTGTTCTGGAAGCGAACGACCAGTCAGGGGATCATCGCTGGCATTTTGGTAGGCATGTCGAGCTCGCTGGCCTGGATCCTGCTCAGCTCGGATACTTTTTCACAGGTGTACAGCCTCGAGCGGCCCGAATGGCTAGCGATGCTGGTTCCGTTCAGTCAGCCTGGTATCGTCACCATCCCCCTCTCGTTTATCGTCCTGGTCATCGTTTCCCTGATGACCAGCAAGACGGGATCGGCAACACCGCAGTAGGCTATTCCCCTATGAAGCGAACGGTGCACTGTCGACCGCGTAGCCAGTTGCCACAAAATCGCGGCAACTGGCTGATGCTTCTCTATTTACCTACGCCGACTTATTGTGGCGAGATCGCCTACCAGAGACTAAGCCTAGGCCACTCAAAATCGTCCAAACTGCTAGCGTTGTTGGCTCTGGAACGGAATTCAACGCTATCGGCTCAACGCTCAATTCCACAAAATCAAACGCGGTGTAGGGTTCGTTGGCTGCGTTAAAATCAACCTTTGCGTATCCGTCGAATCCGGCAACAGTTGTGGTATAGACTTTATTGAATTCCAGAACTGCATATGCTGACTGAACCAAACCGTCTTTTTTACCAGCCTGACGGGTAAGACTAACGATTGTGCTAGTGTTGTCAGCGAAGGTAACTTGCACATTGGCAGGGGTTACATCGTAGTCTCCAAAGACCAGATTCAAGAACACATCTGTACCATCCAAGATGTCTCCCACGGCTACGCTGTAGTCGAACACAAAGCCTGGTTGATTGGGCAACGAATTTGATGGTGCATTCGGAAAGGCACCACCTGCTCCGGATGTATTACTATCCGCATTGTAAACCAGCCCCCTTGAGCTCGAGCGGTCATAACTCTGCGACAATGCAATGTCGGTGTATTGCGCCCCCGTAGAACCATTGTCAATAAAACCAGAGCCTGTCACGGAACTTCCGCTCACTTCGGCGACACTACGGTTGTCAAAATCGTCACCATTTCCAGTTGCTAAGACCCCGTTTCTGTTGAGATCGGGGAGAAGATCTCCAGTACTCAGGACTCCACCTGTGCGATTCGCTGCCGCTCCATCGGCCCCCTGGAAGCCCGCTGCATTTCCATAACCAAAACCATCAACATCACCGATCCGAATGGCAGTAAATACCCCGGCAGCTGCGCTGCCAATGTTTGCCGCAAACGCGAGTGCTAGGCATGAATGAAACAACAAAGTATGCCGCATAAATATCTCCCCAATTCGTACTTAGGTACTGAAACGTATGGCTATCCTCCACTGAACAAAAAATTCCATTCCTCCCCAGACTAACCCCCCTCACGAAGGATTTCAACACCCTAACTAAGCACTACCTGAGGTATTCCAGCAAATCCGCAACGACGAAACCGAACATAAAGAGGACGGGGGAACAGTAATCGCAAGACCTCCCAACTCGTGCTAGGTTACGGAGGAGCAGGTGCATGTGGCCTGGGCTGAGCGAAAAACAGTCTCGCGAGTTGACGCATAATCCCAGCTTTGTAGGCAGGTTCGAGCCCCCTCACCCCGGCCCTCTTCCCCAGAGTACTTGGGGAGAGGGAGGAAGTAATTTGTGTCGCTTCGATCCGGTAACGATGCCTAAACTGCCTATTGGGATACATGATCGTCAGCCCCCCCGGGCCGTGGCCGCCCCCTCGCTTCCAACGCGGCTTGGCGATGGATTGCGTTTCCAATCTTACCGCGAAGGCACCGTCCCCAAACACCTTGCTGCCAACCGCTTTTCGGCCACCGCAGCGCACTCGTAGCGCGGCCCCCCGGGCCGTGTTCGCCCCCACATTCAACCACGGACTATCAGTGAAGAGCGTTTTAGTTAACGCGAGAAGGCAGTTCCCCAATCACCTTGTCACGACAACCACCCATCCTTGCTCACCGGGCTGTTGATTTAATCGCAATTTGAATTTTAACGCGGAGGTTGCGTCCTTAATTGACTTGTAGCGGAGGTTATCTTTCCTTGCTCACGCGGCGGGTTACTATTTCAACAGCCCGTCACGTGGCGGGTTACGGGTTCGGTCAAGCCAGTGAGTGGGGGCAGATACGCATTTGTTTCACTCGCTGCAGCTTCGGCGCGGTCGTGAAGTGGCCGAGGGCGATCCCCCCGCTTCAAGCCTAGATGGTTAGGGGGCGATACGGAAAGTCTTCCAGGATTGCGCGTCTTGCAATTCGTAGACGATACGGTCATGCAGGCGACTGGGACGGCCTTGCCAAAACTCCACGCGATCGGGCCTAAGCAAATAGCCGCCCCAATAGTCGGGACGCTCCACGCGTCCCTCCCCTACGCTCTCAGTTAGTTCGGTCATCGCTTTCTCAAGTTCATGACGATCGGCCACCGGCTGAGACTGAGGGCTAACCACCGCACCAATCTGGCTCGACCGCGGACGGGCCTGAAAGTACTCATCGCTAACCTCTGCCGACGTCCGTTCGACACGGCCCTCCACGCGAACCTGCTGCTCCAGATGTGGCCAGTAGAACACTAGACTCGCAAAGGGGTACTGCCGCAGCTGCTGAGCTTTGGAAGATTCGTAATTGGTAAAGAACGCGAACCCCTCCGACGTACACTGTTTGAGCAGCACGATGCGGGAGGTGGTCCGCCCCTCTCCGCTGCAGGTGGAGAGGGTCATTGCATTGATTTCTAGCCAAGGGGTGCTATTGGCCTCTTGGGCGCGTTGGAACCAAATCTTGAATTGTTGGATTGGGTCGCTGGCAACATCCGCCAATTCAAGCGAATTTTCCTGATAGTTGCGCCGCATATTCTCGATTTCCATCTATTTTCTCCACAATGACTGACAATCAACGATCGGTTAAGTCGTAAGCTTGAAGGTGTCCCATGTCAACGCGATCCTCCGCAGCGGCCACCACTCTTATCCCCATTTTGGCACACTTATTGCTATTAAGCATCTGGACCGGTTGGCCAATTGCCAGCCTGACAGTTCCGTATTCAATCCATTTGAACTGAGGATCTGAGTAACCAAGAGATGACTAATCGCTTACCACAAGAGATACAGTATTGTTTGGCAGGGCACTTGCTCGTGGCAGCCCCGGCCTGGGAGCATCCGTTTTATGGCCGCTCTGTGTGCCTAGTTGTCCACCACTCTCCAGATCAAGCAGTGGGCATTTTCCTGAATCGACAACTCCCCGTCACCGCGGATGGCTTGTGGAAGCAATTGTCGGGAGGCCAAGCCGTAGCAACTCGGCCAACCTTGAACTTTGGCGGCCCCCACTCGGGTCCCATCATCGCCTTGCACGATCAAATTCAGCTGTCCGAGCACGCATGTGCCGAGGGGGTCTACTGCACCGCTCAATTGGAAAACCTGAAAACCCTGGTGAAGACTCCAAGTCAGATGCATTTCAAGCTAATCGTCGGCCAAACGGAATGGGGCACCGGCGAGCTTGATCAGCAGTTTGCGGCCGGCAAATGGCTCCCGCTCCCAATCTCCCCCAGTTTGGTATTCGAAGAGGCGGAGTATTTGTGGCATCGAGCCCTCCGAACGGTAGGGAATAGCCTGGTTGCCTCGATGACGGGCGTTTCAGGTCTACCCTCAAGCGTCTTGGCAAACTAAAGTTGTGGCCGGGCGGACCAACACCATTCACCGCTTGTCAATCTTTGTTCAAAATCCCTAACACGAGCGTGTGAAGCGAGTCCACGATGCGAATTGGCCAAGTCGTCAAAGTCATACCCGAAAAGAAGATCGGGTTCATTCACTCCGAAGATCTGCACGAAGATGTCTTCTTCCACTTTTCTAAGGTGACGAAAGTCGGCACCTTAGATTTGCAGGAGGGCGATGAGGTCGAGTACGAAATCGATGAACTCGCCAAGCTCCAGAAACAGCGTTTGCAGGCCACGTCCGTGCGGCGTTCGGTGCGCCCTCTGGCCATGCGTCTGCAGCCCAGCGACGCGCCCGAATTGAAGGCCCACCACCACCCCAAAGCACGACGCCGACGTCCCACGTGGCGCGACAAAGAAGACCCTAAACAAGAAGATGTCTGAGTTGGCTAGTGCATTGTCAACACTAAAAATTAGGGTCTAGCGAGCGTTCGGAAAAAGGTGTCCGACACCAAAAGTGCAAAGCACCCGAAGGGCCGTTCCGGCTTTTGGTGTCGGACACCTTATTTCCGCGCAACCCGAAAATTAAACTTTGAAAATGCACTAGCGAGTCTTTCCCCATCCCTAAATCGGTCCAGGAAAAGCAACTCTCCTCCACCAACTGGCTCTACCCGTCGCCAGCTGGCGTTTGCGCCGCAGGAGTCGACGAAAAGGCCCGAATGGCTTGCTCACTTTCGCTGACCAAGTTGTCTTGCATGAATTTCTGCAGCATATTGCGAGTGGATTGGAACATATTGTCAATGCGTCGCTTTGAATTCGACGGAATGGTACGGACCGATTCATCCAACATGCGACGCTGAATTGCAGACAATTCATCGGCCATTTCGGTGTAGGTACGAAGTCCTCGCAGTTCGTTCATGGTGTCTTGAGCTTTGGCAAGTTCACCATCGCGCAGATAGATTTTGATCTTGGCTGACAGTAAATTCCGCAAGCCAATCAGATCGAGAATATCGCCTTGAAACCCCTTTACGAAGGCTTCGGCCTCCAAACGGCGGCGATCGTCCGGCAGACTTGCCACTTCGACCCTTTTGAGTCCCGGTACCATCGGCAATTGCGCCAGTACGCTATCACCATTCTTGATATAGATTTGAAGCAGGGGCGCTCGCAGCTCGATTTCGAATTCAGCCGTGTCTAAAACTTCGACGATTGCTTCGGAGGAGCTCTCCGCTGCATCGAGATTTTCCGTAGCTGTTGGAGATGTTTCGGTAGAGGTGCCCCCCACATCTGCCAATGCCTTCTCAGCTGCCGCTTTTTCGGCAGCCAGCGACTCTTCCAGCTCCTTCTTGGCTGCGGCAGCTTGCTCGACCGCACGCTCGGATTTTAGCTTCTCACGCTTGATTGCCGCGGGAAGAATAACGCTTGGTGAATCCGGGATCGGTACCGTAAAGCGACCGCGCCAATCGGTTCTTCCCAAGTAATTAAACTGTCCGGAGAGAAGATCGCGTTGGTAGATAAAGCATCCCGACTGCGTCTCCTTGGTTCCGCGCACTTCGACTTGAAGATCGGTCCGCGCGACTTGCGGGCGAACTCGCAGAACAACTCGCTGAGTCCGGCGGTTCTTGCGTCCCTGCAAGCCGGGGCCTCCGGTATACGAATAGACGTTCGCTTGCAGTTTGACCCCATCGCCGGCGGTGACAGCCGCAAAGGTCCAAGGAAGTGCTTCCAGCAAGGTTGGCACTCCGTTGCGATCGTCACGACGGATGATTGGCTGCAGGACATCTCCGGTAACCATGGCGGCTGGGTTGGATTGATCGAGGATTAAACCACCGGCCTTGAGCAAGAGTTCGGCAGTGGTGGCATCGGCATCTTCAACCCGAGCCACCGGTGCAAAAGCCAGCGGGAACAGGGCAGCGGCGACGTGCGCTGCTTGCGACCATTCGGCACATTCGCTCTGAAACATAGGTCCCAGGTACTGCATCGGACAATCGAGCTCTCGGAGCTTCAATGTAAATCGTGCATTCTCCACGCCAACCATTAGATAGAACATTTTATCGTAACTGCGCAGCACGCGATCGGACTGCCAGGGCAGCATGGTAACCAATGGTCGCATCTGCTCTTGAACGGCGGGTAGCTGAGCTCTTGGAATAAGTGCACAGTTAATGGCATCTGCCTGAAGCTGTGCCAACAGTGCGTCGCTCCCACCTTCAAAGACGACACTCTTCCCCAATAGCTTCGAAGCGGCTTCCGTATCCTCTGCTGCGACGTATCGCGAGGCTGCCAGCTCAAGCATCTCTAAGGTCTCGCGGGCGAGGTACACACTCTCTACCGCCTCCAGGGCCACGTCAAAGGTCCGTAAAGACTTGGTCTCCTCTCGCGCTGTTGAAACCACGAGCACGAATTCCGCATCCTGCAGATCCTCGAGCGTAAACCCTTCGAAACGCCGCCCGATCGCACCGGCAACCTCCGGGGGCATCGAGGACACCTCCACTTGCCAAGCAGCGCGGAAGGTTCGTTCGAGTTCATTGGCAAGCTGTGTTTGAAATTGCTTTCGTGCCATTTCTGAAACGGAAACATCCGCCGAAAACGCACATTCGAGCTTCACCACGTAGGGTGAAAACTCCCAGATTTTCACATCGGCCATGTCGGCCGCTAGGAGCACAACTCCAGGCAACAGGCACCAAGCCAGCAAGCACCCTACCGATCTTCCAAGCCACTGGAACATCGCCATAGAGCTCTGCCCGCTGGTCGGCGAACGACCATGAACAGCTTGGTAGCCCTGAGGCGTTCGGCGCATTCCATCGTTATTGTTCATCTGCAATTTGCCTAGCGTCCCAAAGTTTTCTCAATGCCCAAATTTACGCGCCAGGCATCCACATCTTGGTAAAGCGATACGGGGCGTCCCTCCAGGCCTTCAACATAGCGGCTGACCGCAAATCGATCGGTCACTTGCCACAGAGGCAGAACCGGCAAATGATAGTCGATCAACTGGTGCAAGTTTTGCATCGCGTCGCGCACCTCACGCCAGTTCCGAGCCGCTCGCAACTGTTCGAGAGCTTGGACGATAAAGGGATTATCGCTCGTCGCTATCCCGTCTCCGCCTAACAGTCGTTCGATATCGGTGGCAGGTTCCCACATGGTAGTGATGACGTAGACAAAATCGCATTCGATCGATTCGTCCACGGACTCCCCTGGAGGCAGCACCAGCATTTCCGCTGCGATACCAACGTTTTGCCATTGCTGAATCATTCCCTGGACGGCTACGCGGGCAAATTCAAAATCGGGGCAAGCGATCACTAACTGTTTGCGTTCGGGGGTCGGCTTATGCTGCTTCTCTGCCGCCTTATCCAATTCCTTTTCGGCCATGACGACCAGCAGCTTGGCCAACTGCGGGCTGTATTCGATCGGTTTGACTTCAGGATTGTAAGCGTAAGCTAGGGGATCCGACTCGCCATTGCCAAGGGGAAACGGCCCACTCACCAGACGTCCATCATCCCAATCTTGACTATTCAGCAACTCACCGGTCAACATCGCTTCGCGATTGGTAGCATACAGCAATGCCCGGCGAAACTTCGTGTTCTGCACATAGGGATCGTCGGACACGGGAATCAACATATGTGTCGTCGGCAGAGAGTAGGCGGCTACTCGCAGACGCGGGTCGGCAGCTAAGCGCTTCGCATCTGCTGGATAGAGTTGGTCTAGCAAATCGATTTCGCCACGCAACAGATCGTTTACGGCAAGCTTGGGATCGGTGTAGAAGACTTCCACAATTTCGACCGGGGCGCCACGTTGGGCAGCTGCGGGGCGGATTTTGAAGGAAGTCTCCGTCTCGTCTTGCGTCGCAATACGATACTCGCCAGGCAGCTTTGATTCCTGGGGCTCGGAGGCATCGCCCTCGCCGGCGGGAATCGTCCATTGCAACAGTGCATGGGGCAGAACGTTCGGTCGCTTTAACTGGACCAGCACTTGCTGGCTGGACGGGACGGACACCGATCGAAAGATAGCAGCCCAGGATGCATCATAATCGTCGCTATCGAGTTCCGCACGTTCTAAGAGAATCTGTGCCAAGTCGTACGCGTTGATGTTACTTTCCAGACTCGGGTCAAGGGAAAGAATCAATTGTTGTCGATCGTCACTCAGTGCGTAAGTGCCGAGTGCGAATCGATACTTCCCTCCCTCGGGGCCACTCTCCACAAAATCGAACAGCGACTGGTAGACCAAGCTCCCAGCGCGGCGGGCGGGCCAATTCACTAAACTGGCCGGATCTAATTCTCGGCTGCGTTGCATCACGCCCACGCGTACCATGGGATGGATCCGATTGATCTCATTGATCAAGTCTTGCGCTTCCTTGAGATCGGGCAAGATGCTCAGCATGTCGACCGCCGCCTTGCGTGCGGCGCGGTAATCCTGAGCTTCCATCAGAGCCACCGCTTCACGGCGTTTGGCCTGCGCCATCGCTTCGAGCTTTGCCTGCCATTGCTTGACCACCGGCAGGGACGCCCCATACTGATCATTCAGTCGCTTGAGGATCTTTTTCGCGCTCGACAGATCACCATTCTTCAAATACTCGCCCATCATGCTGTCCGCGACGCGCGACAGCGCGCCATTGACTGCAGCAGCGCGGTAGCCAGGAGCGGTTTCCTTGAGCTCTTCTAGGGCGGAGAGCGTTTGCGGGAGCGCACCCGATGTATACAGTTCCACGGCGCTGCGAAACAAGAATTCCTGCCGCAATGACTCCAGCTGCCGCATGCCAGGGTAGTTCTTCATCAAGAAGCTGAGGTTTTGAAATGCTCCGATAAAGTCCTTGTTCTCCATCGCATCCAAGGCTTGTTGATAGATCCTCTGCTCATACAACTCAACCCGTTCAATATCGCGCCACAGGACCTCATACTTGCGTTCCTGGAACCGCACCAATACGACGGGTAATTTTTCGGTTTCCTTGGGATTGGACGGTACGACACGACCGGGAAATGGGAGCGTTAGAACCTTGACACTATCTCCTCCTGCCGCCGGTTTCAACGTAATCAAGTCGAAGGGTTGCTGATCGATGAGGGGCGGTTCAACGACTTCAATCTCTTCCTGCGCAAAGCAACTCCCCTGCCCCGCTGCTCCCCAAACAACTGCCCAGGCGACGCACATTGCGCACAGCCACTGCAAGCGTGCTGAGCGGGGCCATTGACGCCAGATTGCTTGCGAACGATTTCGAGAATCGCCCCCAGTCCCTCGACCGCGTGAGCGGTAGTTAAGCTCTTGCACTACAGCCCCCCTTCAGACGCTGCGCCGCCCACAGACGGAGCGGTAGGAATGGGTAGAGCCAAGACGGCCCCTTCATCGCTGCCAACCAAAAATCCGGAAGACTGAGCAATCGGGGCTGACGTGAATGCTTGCCGTGCATCGGAACTCCCCAGCACGTCACCTTGCGTCGGATCGACCAACCACAACCCACCGGCCTGCGTTGCCAACACGAGTTGCCCTTCAGAAGTAAAGGGAGGGGCGACCAATGTCGAATTCGAGAAATCAAGTTTCCATCGCTGTGTCCCGTCCACATTTACGCAGACGATGGCAGAGTCAGTTTGCACGAGGCAGCCGTCTTCGATGGGAAACGGTCCAGCCACACGCCGTCCGAGCAGAGCCAGTGAAGCTCCCTCCTTCAAGCTGGCAGCATCAAAAAACTGCAGCAGGTCTCCCGCTCCCGACGCCTCAACCGCACAAACTTGATCTCCCATGACGCACAGTGGCCCCTCTAGCAAATTTTCGAGAGTTACTTCGGTCAAGGGACGCAAGGCATCTCCAGCGCTCAATCGCACCAATTGCCCTTGGTCACTAGCGATCACAAAGGTCTGTGAGTCGGCTAGGTAGACGGGAGTATTCCACTGCACTTTTTGATTTGGCTCCAAGGTCACTTGGTAGGGGCTGGCTGCATGAGCTCCAGTGTTGGGATCGATCACGACGAATTGCCCATTGTCCAGACCGACAGCAAAATTGTCGCCGACTGCCACAGCACCGCTGCTGGGTGCACCGCTGCCAAAATTGGCGGAGAAGAGCTTCAATTTAGTGCCAGCGGGCGAATAGAGTGCCAGCTGCCCCGGCTTTGAGCGGTTGAACAAGATGGTCCTGCCGTCGGACAACACCACCGGTGCCGAAAAATCTAGCGACGGCTTGCCATCGCCTGGATTCGTGTCGGGCGAATTCACCAGACGCTGCCCATCAAACGCATAGTAAGCCCCTTCCGAATTCACGATATCAAACTTCCCTGGGGCGGGTGCCGCAATGAGGGTCACCGGAACGCCCAGATCATTCTCCCACACCGGTTCGCCGGTATTGGCCTGCACCGCCGAAACCCGCACTCCGCGGTTTCCTCGCAAGCGTCGCGTGTGCACGATAATGTCGTCGAATTTCTGGGGCGGCCCCGTAAAGGTATCGCCGTCATTCTTAATCCATGCACGCTTGAGTTTCTGCAGAGCGGGCTGCAATTCAAAACCTGTAAAGCGTGAATCGGCAACCCAAATCTTATTGCTGTCGGTGAGGAGCCAAGAGGATTGCGGACGGTAGTTGCTTTTGGGAACACTCGCCAGCGAACTGACCTTCTGGGTCTTAGCAGAGGGTTCAATATCGAGGACGATGCACTCTCCCAAGTCGGACAGGACGACGAGGCGACGTCCATCGATCTGAGGAGCAACGACAATATTCCCGCTCACGGCAAATGGTGTTTGACTCTCTTTTACGATAAGCCCGGCGTCATCCAGTTCAAACACGCGTACCTGTGCTGAATCGCTGCCACCATTTTCAAATACAAACAGTTGTCCCAGCAGAACAACTGGCGGCACGACAATAGCCCCGGCCTGGTTGTCTAAGTAGTAAACCTGCTGACAACTTCCATCTTTGCGGGAGATGACATACAGATTGCTGTGTTCTGCGGGCAAGTACAAATTAGATTTGCCGCGCGCTACTCCCGGAGAAGCTGGGACGCCTTGAGGTAGTTTGATCGCCCACTTCGTCTGCCCCCCGACACTATCTAGACTCAAGAGTGAACCGTCGTATGTTGCGACAAATAGATCCTCATCCTCCACCACGGGCACATGCACCGGATGCCCAAGTTCAGCCGACCACACAATCTCGCCCGATTTCCCCTCCAACCGAGAGACGAGTCCCTGCTCAGGGTCGCAGAGCATCACGTCGCTTTCTTTACTTGGACTAAGCCGGACGGGATCGCTTTTGAAATCGCTTCCCACAAACTTACGCCACCGCACTTCGCCAGTTTCACCATCGAGCGCATAGACGGAGCCTTTAACCTTCACGTACACGATCCGACCGGCAAGCTCGGCGGCTGGACCACCACTTCGATTGGCCAGCACGATCCGGCCGCCGCTTTCGGGTTCAATTCCAGCTGTCGACAGCTTGGGATTCAATGAACTCGTGGTCACCAATGATTGCTGAATTTCCGATGCCTTCTGAACGCGTTCCATCAGCCCTGCATTGGTTAGGAGCAGGGGGTAGGTCCGAGTCAATTCCTTCCTCAGTTGGTAGGCGCCCAGTACATCCTTGGCAGCTAGTTTTTCATCGATAGCTTGCAGCGCACTGGCGAGTTCCTCATCGCGATTGATCTCTCGCAGAATGCGTTTGCGGTCTTCGTGGATGCGCAACAAAGTCGGTGCTTGCTGATCTCGTTGAGCGTTGCCGACGAATAGAGGATTTTCGATCATCTCCAACAGCTTGCCCATCTGGTCCATCAGATCCTTTCGAGCCGCAGTCTCTTCGGTTCGATCGGCCCGTTCATTGAACTTGGTGGCTAGTCCCACTAGCGAGCCAGCCAGATCCGATTGCTGATCGCGCATGGCGGGTTCATTGGCAACTTGCGGCAAAACGGCCTGAGCCGTCGTGAGGCCGATGACGGGATCGGGGGCCCCTTCCGCATCTTTACGCACCGCGGCTAGCGCGGCCCGCACGCGCGCATACGAGACATTTTCGTTCGTCGTGAAAACGTCTGCAAATTCCTGATACATCTTGGCTGCCTGGTCGTACGAACGCTGTTCGTAAGCGTCGTCAGCTCGCTGCAGGTTCTTCTCGGCGTTGCCTCTCCAAAAATGCCGCACCAGAAAGAAGCCAGCCACGCAAACGAGTGCGAGTGCCAGTCCAACTCCCAGGACGCGAAAGGAATCATACGGATTCGCAGCAGAGGCGGCAGGTCGTTTTACAACAGCCTTGCTACGCGGGGGCGTACTCTTCCGATCGGCATGAGCGGACTTGCTTTTCTTGGGGGTGGACACCTCAACCGCTTCCACCACTTCAACGACCTCGACGGCATCCACCAGCCCAACAGGATCGGCAACTTCCTGCCCATCGTTCACCTCTTCGACATCGCCAGCGGCAACATCAATCGGTTCATCTTCGTCGTCCACAAACACCGCTGCCACATTGGAGGCAGCCGACGCATCGGGCTGCTCATTGTCCGCAGGAGCGAACCCCAACTCCTCATCGACCGATTCCGACGCTTCGCTAGATTCGGCATCTTGTGCTCCATTATCACGGATTTGCGTGACTAACTTCGTCGCTTGAAATTTCGTTAAATGCCCGTTGTCGACCAGCAGTTTGGCCAACAACTCAGGAGTCAACTTCGTGCGACTTTCCCTAACCTGCCTGTACAACTCCTCAATGATTTCAGGAGCGAGTAACTGCTGTGAGTCGAGCAATTCTATGAATTGTTGCGCCTGCTTTTGCATCGATACCAACGTCTATTTGAGAGAGATCTGTTTATAAGTTGCTGCTTAGTCAAATTGCTCGACGGTGCTTACTTCAAAGTTTGCAAATTGAGCCTCGCGTCCGGCATCCAAGGCAGCAATCACCGCTCCGTGAATGCAATCTTCATGCGCTTGAATCACCAGCTTGACCGGCTGGCTTCCAGGCGTTCCGCCAGAGTGCGCCTCGTTTAGGGCAACGATCAAATCCTGCTTACTGCCACAAATCCGGTCCCAATCAGGAGTAATAATATTGTAGGCGTTGAATTCATCGACTTGCACCGTTACCAGATCCTGTTGATCTTCTGGATCTGGAGTCACTTGCGTGCTCGGGTCTTCGGCGCGCGGTGGAGGGCGTGGAATGCTCTTTTGTACGCTAAAGGAAGCGGTAATCATAAAGAAGATCAGCAGCAGAAAGGTTACGTCGACCATCGGCGTCATATCCATATCCTCCCCCGCAGGAGGCTTGGGACGAACAAAGTTTGCCGAGTTGGCGGCCAGCGCACGCTCTTCGGCTGCCATGCGATGCTCAATGCTCTCCGCCGACTCAACTTCCTCAACGACCGACGCGGTCGTCGTCTGCTTCATAACCGTAGCGAGTGCAGCCAGCTGACGCTTATGCTCAGCTCGCTCCCGCTGCTCTTCATCGATCTGTGCTTGAGAGGGCAATTGCACCGGCGCACCGCAAGCTGGACAGGCGATCTCGCGTCCCAGCAAACGCGGATTTGCCGCCTTAACAGCCTTACAAGCAGGACATTGAAATCGAAGCGCCATTACCGTTGTTACCCTTAGCCTTGTTCCATAACCGCTATGTTGATCATCTGCCCCTCTTCCATCGACTCTCCGATCGCCTCACTAACGCGTCCTATCTCGCCATGCCGTACCGTCTCCTCGGCGCGAATGATCACATGCTTCTTGCCAGAATCCAATCCCTGCTGAATGTACTCCGCCACTTCCGCGTTCTGCTGTTCAATATCACTTGAAAAGGGTGTGCCATCGGACTTCTGAACCTCAGCCTCATCTCCTGTTCCACGCTTCATAATGACGATCACCGACTCTTTGGGCGACACCAGTGAACCATGCTTGGCAGGCGGCAGGGGGACCGCTTGCTCGGCAGTCATTTTTGAGGAGACCAAGAAGAAAATCAGCAATAAGAAGGTAATATCAATCATGGGAGTGATATCCAACTCATCGTCGCTCGTCGGTGCGCGAGGCTGTAGGAACTCGGTACTTTCGTCCTGTTCATCATCAACATAGGGTTCTAGAGTCGCGTTGGACATTCGATTCCCATAACTAGGATGTAAGACTAATTCGTAGATAAGATGCCGGACCTACGATCCATACCGTTGTCTAGCGATGCGGTGGAAAAAGTAACGGACGCCCCAGGACCGCCAGGCCCTCTCGCCGACCAATGCTTGGTGGAGCAAGGAAGCCTCTCAACCGCCTCCAGAGAGAAACGTCGCCGAAGCTCCTAAAGTCTGGGAACCTAAGCGGATCTCTTTTCTCGACGAGCTAATCCGATGCGAAAGGCTTCCAGGAAACGCGTGACACCCGATCCCACCAATTCTTCCATGTGGCGGATTCGATTGTTCACGGCATTGAGCGCCATCACCAAGGGGATAGCGATGCTCAGCCCGATGGCAGTGGTATAAAGTGCCACATTAATGTCTTTTGCCAATTTCGTGGGCTCAACACTCGCAGCAGACGCCAGCGTCGCAAAGGCGCCAATCATCCCAGTTACCGTACCGAACAAGCCGAGCATCGGAGCGGTCTTCACCACCGTGGTGACCCAGCTAATATTGTTTTCTAATTCAGCCAACACGTCGCGACGAAAGCGTTCGGTTAGCAATTGCTTCACCTTAGCGTAGCCCAGATGGCGGTTCTGGACGCCCAAGCTGACTAACATGGCGACAGCTCGAGGATCCCCCTCGCAGGCCTCTTCGACCGCCTCGAAATTGCCGGCCTGCAAGTCGGCTTCGATAGAATCCAAGAATGCATCCTGCTCTTCCTCCGTCTTGAACCACTTCTGCCCAACTCGCGTCCATACGAGCAAGCAACAGTAGGCGCCAAACAGAGCAACGGCAGCCAACGCACAATAGTCAGCGAGTCCAATCCAATCGTAGACAGTCTGCGGCATCGAGGCATATCCCTATGGGGCTGATTGATAATCTTCTTAGAAAAGCTTCGTGCGCCTTCAACGAAAAGTCCCAAGTCAAGCATGGCGCAAGCGGCTTGATTCGGTTCGTAACCTGCCGCATAACGGCTTTGTTAATCTCTTTACCCTCAGAACACTTAACGCTCAAACCACCCCCAAACGCTCTCCGCAACAGGTACCACCCCTGCCTTGCTTACGCGGCAGGCTGCGATCTCCACGAATCGCACAGCTTCGAGCAAGGTGTGGTGCCGAAATCCAATGAGGTGTCTTAGCGTACAAACCGCAAGGGCCGAATTTCCATAATAACCTCGCTGCCTTACTAGCGGGACTCTGAGCACTCGGAATTGCGGATGATTTCCAGCAAACCCTTCCCTTGCCCGTGCGATTCTATTCTTTGGGAGTCCGATAGCGTTGCTCGATCACGACGAACTCGTAGCCACCGCCGGCGGCAGGTCGTGATTCAAAAATAGTCTTGGCCACCTGCTTAATGGTGGTCTTCCCCTTGTCGAGAAAGTAGCGTTTCTCCGCCTGCTCCAATGCTCCCTCTAGCGATTTGGGAATGAACTTGAGAATCTGCCGACCTTGAGTGCGCACCCCCGCCGTCTCTAACAATTGGCGATCAAAATCTTTCAGTGGGTTTTCTTGGCGCCACATAAAATAGAGGCGTCCAGTCTTATTTTCGTCGGCGCTACTGCCAGAGCGACTTTGCGGAGAACCGGTGAATCGCGAGGCGTAATCCACCGTCTTGACCCCGCCGCCAATCGAGGCGAGTTCGATCTGGTAGAAGTCGAGCTGCTGAGCGTACGGAGCCTTGCCCTTCGCTAAGAACTTGAGATCCCAGCGTTCAAACCGCGGCACGATATCATCCCCTTCCCCCAGTGGGCCCGGCGGGCGGCTGTCACCACGCCCCGAACCGCTACTATCGCTCGCCGAGTCCGAATCGACGGCGTCGAGCGAGGCTGCTACGCTAGTAGCCGCCTCGGTAACCGCCTCCAGCGACTCTTGCAACGTCGGCTCTACCAGCTCTTCGACCTCCTCGGCTCCGGGAGGTTCAATATCCCGCTCAAATCCTTCAGCATGGTCTCCTCGACCCGCAATCCGCTCCTCTTCAATGATCAGCTCACCGGGGCTCCACGTAAAGGTTTGAGTCAACCACACCAGGAGCAGTAGAAAAACGAGCATCCCGAGGACGACCAAGCCTGCCATCAGCAAGCTCGCGACCATATCGACCCGTTGGGTGCGCAGGCCCGTTCCGCCGCGCACTTCACGACTGGGCACCGGCTTCTTCGACTTCCCCTCGTCAACAACACTACTCATGTTCTGCCCACTACCGGTCAATAAAAATATAGTCTGGCCGCAACCCTAGGTACCAATTCTTCCAGTATGTCTCCGCTGCATCACGCTGCTCGGGAGTCGGCTCACTCCCCAGCTTGCCAGCGGTCAATTTGCGACTCAACAAACGCAAACTCTCCTCTGCGATCATCGGTACATAGGGATCTGGATCCGACAACGCGAAAATCAACTCGGGCGCTTGATCCAAGTCGTCACTTCGCCCCAGCAGCTTGGCAGCTACACGGCGGGCACTCGCATCACGGCTCACCAGCAAGCGAGATAATCGGGCCACTTGCTCCTTACGCTGCTTGGCATCCGCCGCCAACTGTAGATCCTTGGGGAGCAAACCAACTTCCACCCCAGCCGCTGCCTCTCCTTCTAACATTTCCAAGAGATTCTGCACACTCGTCTCGGAATCGCTTACGATCCGCTCCCCCACCATCTTGATGGTACTCACGTCATCCGGCAATCGATAACCACCAAAGGTCACGCCCTCGTCAAGCTGACCGATGGCCTTTTGCGTACTGCGGATGAGAAACAAGATCGCAAAGGCGGTCTCGGTGCGCGATGACGTGAACTGCATTGCCCCACCGGCACTCCCCCACGATCCATCCTCCCCCTGCATCCGAAGCATGTCTTCCACGCCCGAGTTGTACCAGTCAGGGCTCTTGTTCTGCTTGTTCTCAACGATCTCCCAAAAGCTTTCATAGCGTTCTTGGGAATAACGCCAGTAGAAAAACCAGGGCCCCGAGTGAGGCACGGTCGCTTGATAGCGTCGCGCGGCGGTCACCACCCCCTCGATATCGCCTTTGCTCAGCGAGACTTCTCGCCGCTCTTTCCGAATTTTTTCAATGAGATCCACGCGCACGAATGCCGCCGGGATCCCCTCGGTGGGCAAGTTCCCCATCTGCCGCTTGCCATAAAATCCGAGCAAGTCCGCACCGATGATCAAGGCGCCGATCCCGGCCGTCGAAAGCGATTTGGTTACCCCTTCTTGCTTCACCACGCGCCCGTTGCCGAGAACCCCTTGGTAGCCCCAGCCGCCGGAGGGATCCACCGTGGACCGCAGATAGTTAATTGTGTCCTCCACCATTTGTACGGGAACCTCCATGCCGACCTGCTGCATCGTCCACAGCGCCAGCACGACGTACTGGACCTGAGAGGTGTCGCCGGTGGGTTTCCCAAGATAGCCAAAACCACCGTGCGGCTTCTGAACCTGAGCAAACCAGTTAAGTACCGTATCCAATTGCGGCCGGTACTTCGATGCATCTACGCTGGCTAGTAGAATCGCCGCGACAGATGCCTCGTAGACGATCTTGGATTCCCCACGTTCTCGGTACCCCGGCAGGGACCTCACAATTTCCAGGGCTGCAGCAACTCCGTCCTGCACCACGGCCAGCCCCGCATCACCGGTTGCTTTGTAGACGGCATAGCCGGCAATCAATCGAATACCAACCTGGGTATCGTGTACGCCGGGAGTCACCTCCCCCGAAACGAGATAGGCCACGCCACGATCGACCATCGCCTTCACCTTGGGGTGCTCTGGAGAATACTGCGCACGAACGGCTGCGGACTGGATACAGAACAGGGCGGTTAGCAGACAGGCCCAAGACTTCCGATTGAACATTTACCCCAGACTCCAATACAGACCAATCTCCTCGGGCAACTCCAACCTTCCAAGATCGAACTGCCGGGCAGGAACGCAGGCCCCCCCAAGTAAATAAGGCACCTGTGCCCGTCCGCCAGTATAATAGGCTCACCAGCCCTTGTCCCGCTAAAGGCAAGACTCTCAAGCCAAACAATCGCAAAACCCAGACTCGATCACGGCCGGTCCTTAACAATAACAATGCCGTCATCCGCCATAGGCGATAGGAACCCGGAGTCCAGGAACGTCCTGGCACGCTGGCGCGTCCAGGGACTTAGGTAGGCTCCCCCATCCTTAGTCCGAATTATACGCATCATGCAAATCACCTGGACAACCCGAGCAACCGCAGCCGAGGAGAGCAATTTCGATTTCCGCAGACGGGAATTCGGCATGTGTAGTTGACAGAGTGACCGATGAGAAATAGCATTCTTGCATCGTCAGCAAGGGGCCGCTTTGGCGGCACCCCTGCCAGATGAGGTTGGCCAGGTAGCTCAGTTGGTAGAGCAACGGATTGAAAATCCGTGTGTCGCCGGTTCGATCCCGGCCCTGGCCACTTGCCTTTTTATCAAGCGATTCGTTGACCAAACGTAACCTCAGAGCCTTCTGAGAGCGCTGCTTTTTAACTTCCGAATTTCGGTAATTACCGGATTTGGCATTTGAAAGGAGCGTTACCATGCGAACGAACCCGCCTTCTTACCGCAAGCACAAAGCCAGTGGCAAAGCCGTCGTCACCCTCAACGGACGCGACCACTATCTAGGAAAACACGGCTCCGCAGACAGCAAGCGAGCCTACGCCCGCCTAATCGCAGAGTGGGCAGCCTGCCAAGAATCCCCAACCTTTGGAATTCAGTCGCACGAAGTCACCGTCAAGCAACTGATCGCTTCCAGCCTTTCCTACCTCCGCAAACGCCACGGTAAAGGCAAGAACAGCGAATACCACCGCGTTCTACCAGCCTACGCCGCCCTAAAAGAGCTATACTCGGATCTAGAGGCCATGAAGTTCGGCCCACTTGAGTATCGTGCGGTCCGACATAATCTCCACAACGGGACGAGAAGCCGGCAGTACATCAATACCCTGATGAAGCGGGTGCGATCCTTATTCCGCTGGAGTGCGAGCGAGGGAATACTACCGGTTTCAATCTCCCAGACACTCGAGACCGTAATCCCATTGCGCCCCGGCGAAACACCCGCCAAGGAAACGAAACGAGTCCTACCGGTCGCCCAGGCTCACGTCGATGCGGTTCTAGCAGTGGCACCTAAAGTTCTAGCCGACATGATTCGCGTGCAGCTTCTGTGCGGTTGCCGGCCGGGAGAGGTGTGCCAACTGACTCCCGGCATGATCGACCGCAGGGACGAAGTTTGGATTGCAACTCTCGAAAACCACAAGACTGCCTACCGCGGAAAGCAGCGGGAAATCTTCTTCGGCCCTAGAGCTCAAGAAATTCTGCTGCCTTACCTAGTTCGAGCCGCGACCAGCCCGATCTTTTCCCCGGCCGAAGCGCTCCGCCAACGGCTTGAGGAGCGAGCCCAGAACCGCCGGACGCCGAACAACTGTGGAAACCGTCCAGGCTACACCGCCAGAACTCGCCGGGGAGGAAAGGTAACCTCCACCCCACCCGGCGATGCTTACGAAACGGGGAGCTACGGGCAAGCCATTGGCTACGCATGCAAAAAGGCCGGCATTCCCAAGTGGTCTCCCAACCAACTCAGGCACCTAGCAGCAACGCGTCTGCGGGAGCAGTACGGTCTCGATGCAGCACAAGTCATCCTAGGGCATTCGGAGGTTACTGTAACTCAGATCTACGCGGAGCAGAACCGCTCGAAGGGAATCGGAATAGCCCAACAAGCCGGCTAGAGCCATGCAGAATGCCACCCAAACTCGCGGAAAAAGTGGGAAAACGCGAAGCTTGGGCTCGCCTAGCCGAGAGAACGCCAAGGCATCGCCACTGCCGAATGAGGCGAATAGCTAAACAAAGCAAGGCGAAACTACCAACCAATCCTGGCCGACCGCTGAAAAGCGACCGGCCATTCTCATTGCCTTCCCACTAATTGACAGCAACTGTCAATAACGCGGACAATGCCACCTCGTGACCCAACCTGTCACAGGGCCAACTACGCTCACCCGAATAATGGCAATGCGATGCAAGCCCCACACGATGAAGTGCTAATGATCGATGAACTGGCGACCTACTTGAAAGTCTCCAAATCGACGCACTACAAATTCGTACAAGAAGGAAGGTGGCCGTCGTGCTTCCCCACGGCGCACTCTTCCGGACGGGCAAGGAAGGAGTCATCCGCAAGAAACTCTTGAGCATGGACATCCTCGACGCGGTCATCGGCATGGGACCGAATTTGTTCTACGGAACCGGGCTGGCCGCCTGCATCATGGTGTTTCGCAAAACGAAACCGGCCAAACGAAGGAAGCAAATCCTGATCGTCGACGCGTCCAGCCAATTCAAGAAAGGCCGCGCACAAAACGAGATGCTCTCGAGCCATGTGGATCAGATATTCCAATGGTATCGCGACTATCAAGATGTCGAAGGCGTCGCCCGCTGCGTCTCGCTCAACGAGATCAAAGAAAACGACTGGAATCTGAACATTCCGAGATACATCGAACCGGTGATCGAAGAAGAAACAATCACCGTTGCCGAAGCAATCGAGAATTTAAAAGTCAGCTTGAACGCTGCGTATGAAGCCGAAGATAAACTGAAAACACTACTCAACGACGCTGGTCTACAAGGTGGTGGAGAAAACTTACGATGAAGATAAATGCAACTCGATTGACACTCTACGCGTTACTGGGCGCCGTGGAGGACGATCTTCGCGAAATTCTTGTTTCCAATTTAGGTGAGACGATTCCTCTCCATGAAATACTCGAGCCAGGAGCACTGGAGAGGTGCAAGGAGCGAGCGTTAAACGACGGTCTCGCCACAGTCCATCTTAGTGATGCGATCTATTATTTAGATCTCGGAGACCTTTGCCCTACGTGCAATAGCAACGCAAACTTCTTTTCGCCAGATACAGCAGATTACATTAAGCAGAAGACGGCTCTGATCAGCAAATTGATTGCGATTAGAAATCGAGTTTGTCACTTCCGCCCCCTATTAGGAACTGACTTCACAAATGTCTTTGAAGCGGCACAAGCACTTGCCGATGACGACAATTTGATGTGGGACGCATTGAGGAATTGCCTTGATAAACTTGCTCACGATGCGGGTTTCGTATTGAGTTTGAAAATTCCATCTTGGGATGTCAGCGAAAACGCTATTCCGCACAACTTACCAAACCCAGACTTTGATGAGACGGGATTCATTGGACGACAAACGCAACTCAAGGAGTTAAAGTCACTAATCGATGGGCACTGGAATGTAATTTCGCTTATCGGTGAAGGCGGATTGGGCAAAACAGCAATTGCCTTGCAGGCAGCCTATCACGTTGTTGACAACTGCGCGGATAAATACGACGCAGTCGTCTGGGTAACATCCAAGACGACGGTGTTGACCTCGCACGAAATCAGGCAGATTGAAGGAGCGATCACGAACTCATTGGATTTAGTGTTTAAGGCAATCCATGGGATTGGTGAGAACACAGATCAGGCGAAAGACCCCATCGAGCAATTGATTGAATTAATGACCGCATTTAGGGTTTTTCTGATTGTCGATAATCTAGAGACCGTTCTTGATGACCGAATGCGTGAGTTCTTCGGTAGATTGCCGGATGGATCAAAAGTTCTCGTCACGTCGCGTATTGGTATCGGTGCGTACGACCGCCCCATCAAAATACCTCCGTTTGAAGTCAGGGAGTCAATCGAGCTGCTTCGGAAGATGGCAAAAATCCACAGTCTTAGCACCCTAACTGCCTATTCAAATTCCAGGCTTGAGCCCTACTGCAAACGCATGGGGAATAATCCGCTTCATATCAAGTGGTTTGTACTCTCTGTAGCATCTGGATCCTCACCGGAGAAAGCTCTTGCTGACCCTAGTTTGATTCTTGAATTCTGCTTGTCCAATGTGTATGAGCACCTCACCAGCGACGCTAAGTCTCTCGTTGATATACTGTTTTTTCGCAAACACAATCAAACGACATCAGAGCTTTCATATTTGAGTGAAATGGCTCCGATTGAACTGCGCAAGCGGCTCAATGAATTGCTCACAGCTAATATGGCTGTGAGCTCGAGCACGGCGCTGGCAGGTGGCTTTGAGACTACATACGGAATTACTGAGCTCTGCCGTAAGTACTTGGCACGGCACCATCCGCTTCCGCAAGATCGTCAAAAAGTGCTACAACGAAAGCGTCAGCAACTAGTGGCCGAGAAAGAGCAGCAGCAACAATTGGAAGGTGGACATTTCAACGTAAATTCAGTCGAAGTAAAGTCAAATGGAGATGTTGTTATCGCAAAACTGCTTTCGGATGCGCTTCGCCATACGAAAAAACACGACTTCGATTCGGCTTTTGAGTCATCAGATCAAGCGAGAGAGCTTGCACCAACATTCTATGAAACCTATCGAGTGTCCGCGTGGATAAAGAACGCGTCGGGAGACATTGTTGGTGCTCAAGAGGACTATGAGGAAGCTCTGGAACTCAATCCAAACTCGGTCAAAGTCTTATACTTCTACGCGCAGTTTCAGTTGCGAGCTTTCGATGACGCAGAAGCTGCGGAGAGGCTGTTAGTTAAGGCAGCAGGGCATGCCTCTGATTCCCCGGAGATCAAGCTCGAGTTGGCGCGGTGCAATCTCTACCAAAGCAAGTTCTCTAAATGCAGGGAGATCGCCCTTAGCGTAGCCGAACGCGAAAGTAACACTGAACGACAACGAACGATTGCATTTGATCTAGCACTTCAATCGGAGTATCGGGCTGCCGAAGCATTCCTAGTAAGGCAAGAGGTACAGCTTTCAATAGCCCACATTGAAAACTTCATCAATCTATACCTCAAGATACCTGCCGAGTTCGTTGATTCCAAGATGCAGAAGCATCTATCCAGCATGCTTCCTGTTCCTTACCGTGCTTTCAAGTATCAGTCCGACTCGGTTTCTCGCGAGAGGCTGGATTCGATTATTGAGAAGCTTGAAGAACTTGATCCTAGTAACTCTTTATACGAGATTCAATCAGGATACGTTAAGACAGTAAAGTGGGATAGAGATTTTGGGTTTATTGCTGTTCCGGGCGGGCCTGACGTGTATTTTCAAAAGCGTGATTTGATCGATAGAGCGGATTGGACTGATCTGACAGAAGGGCAGCCACTCAAGTACCGAATCAATTCTAGTATTGAACGCCCATCCGCAAAAATGATTCGATTAGTGAGAGATTTGCAGTGACCCACATCACCCAATCCCAACTCGAATCTTACCTCTGGGGCGCGGCGACACTGCTTCGGGGATTCATTGATGCGGGGGACTACAAGCAGTACATCTTTCCACTGCTGTTCTTCAAACGCATGTGCGATGTGTACGACGAAGAATTCGCGATCGCGCTGGCAGAGTCCGATGGGGATGAAGACTACGCTTCGTTTGCCGAGAATCATCGCTTTGTGATCCCCGAGGACGCCCACTGGAACGTCGTTCGGGAAACCAGCAAGAACGTTGGCAAGGCGATTCAGGACGCGATGCGGAAGATCGAGTCGGCCAACACCGACAAGCTGTACGGCATCTTTGGCGACGCCCAATGGACGAACAAAGACCGTTTGCCCGATCGCACGCTGAAGGAGATGATCGAGCATTTCAGTTCGCAAACGCTGTCAATCGCCAACTGCCCCGAAGACGAACTGGGCGTCGGCTACGAATACTTGATCAAGAAATTCGCCGACGACAGCGGACACACGGCGGCCGAGTTCTACACGAACCGCACGGTCGTGCATTTGATGACCGAGCTATTGAAACCGAAGCCGGGCGAGACCATTTATGACCCGACGTGCGGCAGCGGTGGCATGTTGCTTTCGAGCATCACACACTTGCAGCGTCAGAAAAAGGAATGGCGGAACGTCGGCTTGTTTGGCCAAGAGCGAAACCTGATGACGTCGGCCATCGCTCGCATGAACTGCTTCCTGCACGGTGTCGAGGATTTCAAGATCTTTCGAGGCGACACGCTCTCAGACCCGAAGTTTGTCGAGGGCGACCGACTGCGGCAGTTCGATTTGGTACTGGCAAATCCGCCGTACTCGATCAAGCAGTGGGATCGCGATGCCTTCTCCGCTGATCCGTGGGGCCGCAATATTTACGGGCTCCCCCCACAGAACACTGCTGACTATGCATTCTTTCAGCATATCGTATGCAGCATGACAAAGAACGTCGGCCGGTGCGCGATTTTGTTTCCGCACGGCGTGCTGTTCCGCGATGCTGAGAAGAAGATGAGACAAAAGTTGGTGGAACACGACATCGTCGAAGCCGTCATTGGTATCGGTAAAGATCTGTTCTACAACTCAACAATGCCGGCATGTGTTGTAATTTGCCGCAGCAAGAAGCCGAGAATGCGAAAGAACAAAGTGCTGTTCATCGATGCTCGATACGAAGTGGCACGTGAAAACACTCAGAGCTTTCTTCGCGACGAGCATATCACACGAATCGTGCATGCTTATTCAAGCTTCATCAATATCGACGGTTTTTCATCGGTCGTCTCACTTGAAGAGATACAGAACAACCAATCGGACCTGAGAATACCTCTGTATGTCCGTGCGGTGGCGGCAGGTGAGGTCGAAGCGAACCGTGTGAAATTGCTTAAAGACGCGGCTAGCGAGTGGTCAGAAGGCTCAAAGAAAATTCGAGCAGACGCTGAGTCCCTTTTGAAGTTGGTTGGAGAGCGGACATGAGTGATCTTAAGCTTGTCTCAACTAAAGGAGCAAAGTCCGGAGACTGGAAAGCGGTCAGGCTCGGAGATGTTGTCTCACACCTCCAAGATGTTGAGCGGAACCCGCAAGAAGCAGGATTGGAACGGTTTCTCAAGGTTGAGCATTTCGACACTGAAAGATTGAAAATCGACCGTTGGGGCGACATAGTTTCGGAAGATTTGCCACCAACCTTTTACAAGCTGTTTAAAGCTGGGCAGGTCCTGTACCCCACGCGAAACCCGCATCTCCGTCGTACGGCTGTGGCAGATTTTGACGGAATCTGTGGCGAGAAAACGCTCACACTCAAAGCCAAGTCAGGAATCGATACTGAACTATTGCCGTATGTCTTCCAAACTGAGGCATTCATCGACTACGCAACATCAATGTCGATTGGTTCGACAAATCCACACGTGAGATGGCGTGACATAGCCGCGTACCGGTTTCAACTTCCCGATTTGAAGACACAATCGCGATTTGCCGAAGTTCTGATTGCGGCAGATACCGTTATCGACACATACGCCCAGGCGAGATGTAAATGCGAACAAGCATTGTCGACGATTCGTTCTCGCCTTTATTCCGAAGCGGCTGAATTGCACGAATCTGTCTCGCTTGGCGACGTTGGAGAATGGCGAAGCGGCGGAACTCCATCGAAAGAAAAAAAAGAGTATTGGGGAGGGGATTTTCCTTGGGTAAGTCCGAAGGACATGAAGACCGATGTTATCAACGACGCAATAGATCACATCACGAATGCTGCAATTGCTGATCGCGTTACTATCGTGCCGCGTGACAGTATTCTCATCGTTGTGCGAGGACTAATTCTGGCTCATTCGTTCCCGATAGCCATGACTGGAAGGGAACTGACTTTTAATCAAGATATGCGTGCCCTTGTACCTTCCGACCAATACCTACCGCTTTTCCTTTTTCATTGGTTTCACTGGCGGAAGCCACGCTTATTGAATTTGGTGACTGAAACGTCCCACGGCACAAAGAGACTTCCCACGGACGTGCTTCAAAATGTAGCCGTTCCTCGGCCGCGACTAGATGTCCAAAGGAATGTTGTTGAGTTGCTAGAAGGATTGCGTACGCACGTCATTGGACTGCAAGACCATGCTGACACGTGTCGGACGCTAAAACGCAGCGTTTTGAACTCACTGTTCCGTAACAGCCCATCATGACATTTAACGAAGCCAACACCGTCGAACAGATGATCCTCGATGTCTGCGAGAAACTTGGCTGGCAGTTCGTGCCTGGGCCACAAGTATCTTGTCAGGCTGCGGACGTGTTCGTCGATTCACCGCTTCGCGATGCGCTAATCAGACGCAATCCCGAAATCGCCGCTCAAGGCTCGGAGGTGATCAATGCCGGTTGATCTGAAGTCACTGTCGTTGGAAGTAATCGATCATTCGGAAGAAATCCAAGTATGGCTGAATAAGTTTCCTGAATGGCGCACTGTTGCGATTGAACTGCTTTTGCAGCTTAAGTTCGTTTCGAGTGATGTTTTTTCACAGTGGCTGAAACAGACATTGCAGGACAATGCAGCGTCACCTTGTGCTATCATTGCCGTGAGGAAACTTGAATCGGAAGTTACTCAGTTATGGGATGAAAATGGCAAATTGATTAGACGAAGCAGTTCGTCGCTCGGAAGTGAGGATCTTGTCAACTCAGTGATTGCAGCGTTGGTCAAATTGGACCGAGAACGTTTTGTCGATCACCCTCACTTAGACACGATGAAGGAGAAGCAAATACACGAGATTGTCTTGCTCGACGATTCAATTGGCAGCGGACAACGTGTGATAGAATTCTTAACATGCCTTATGAAGCATAAGCGAATTCTCAGTTGGTGGAACTTTGGTTACATTCGTCTCAAGATCATCGCATTCTCGCGGACGCAAGAAGCCGAGAAGAGAATCATTAATTCGCTACCCGGTTCAGATCATCCGACTCGGAAATTCAAGCGGTCAAGTAAGGTGTCATTCATTAGCGAGTATGTGCATGACCCAGCAGGGATTGCATCTACATGGGGACGACGTAATCAACAAATAGTCGACTTTTGCGATTCAATTGACAAAATCCCATGGTACGCACGACGCGGGTTCGGAAAGACAATGTCCAACCTAGTATTTTTTCACAGCGTGCCGGACAATCTGCCTGGTGTTCTCTGGTATCACGATGCGGATTGGGAGGGATTGTTTCCAAAACGGAACCTACCCACTTGGTTACCCAAGCTCCTTGGACAAACTCACAACCAGCAACTTGGGAACGTACACCCGGTAAGCAATGAGGCGATGGCAGTTTTGCGGCACTGCAAACGCGGCATTACCAATGAGAACAGTATTGCGTGGGCAATGAGCCTCGACTGCCGTGTGACGAAACTGCTTTTGCAACGCCTGAGAGGTATGGGGCTGCTTAGCGATGGAAATCGTATTACTGAAGCGAGTCGTGCGTTGCTGAGGAAAAAGGACGGGAACACGACTAGTCCAGACTTTGATCGGTCGATGTATGTTCCACAGACATGGTGTGCTGGCCGGGTGACCGTTCAGCCGTCTGAGCAAGTTGGCGCTGCCGATTTGCTTCAGACAGATTCCGATGACGGCTCGCCTGATTCGGATGGGGAAGTCGGAAAGGCTTCTCTGGAAAGAACTGACGCCAAGACGGCTGCGCCGTCCGTGAGTGTCGCGCCCCTTGATCCTTCGGCCAGAGTGTCTTCGGCGGAGCCCGACACTCATGGCCACAAGGGCTAAAGGTGACGTGAATGGAAACTTGGTCAGCACACCAGCTTTTTACAACCGCAGAGAGGTCAATTGGCAAATCCGCGGCCTACGCGTTACAGAGCTATGCGCAGAGCCTTGAGGCGAAGAAGCTACCCGTCGTGTTCACCCTACGTCATCTCTCTACAATCACCGGCGTCTCCTATCGCGTTCTCCACCAGACCGTCAATCGTAAGCGGGAGGCCTGTAACTACAGGATGTATGCAATTAAAAAGCGGTCTGGGGGGAGGCGCATAATTCACTCCGTTTGCGAGGATCTCATTAGGGTGCAAGATTTTGTTAATCGTGAAATCCTACAGCGATGTCAGCCCCACCCGGCTTCATTCGCCTTTCATTCATCGGGCGGTATCAAAGAGTGCGCCAGCATGCATTGTGGAGCTAGATGGGTTTTTCAGTTTGATCTCTCAGATTTTTTCTACGACGTCACCGAAATCGACGTCTATCGGATCTTTGATGATTTGGGGTACAGGTCGCTTCTGGCGTTTGAACTTGCTCGTTTGTGCACAACAACAAAGTTGCCACGACATTTAAAACATTTGCTTTATCACTGTGCAAATCCAGACAACCTCATTCAGGATTTCGAAGATGATTTTGAGAAACCAGGAAATGGAGTGCGCCGACTTCCATATCCTGAGCGACACGGCGTTGTTGGGGTATTGCCGCAGGGCGCGCCGACAAGTCCGATGCTGAGCAACCTCGCTGCGCGCCGAATGGACGAGTTGCTGCAATCGTTTGCGTTTGACTCTGGCTTTGTATACACACGCTATGCGGACGATCTCACATTTTCTGCTGCAAGACTCCAGGACAAGCATGGTGTGTGCAGTGTCCGTCGAGAGGTTATTGGTCTGATTCGGAAGTCTGGGTTTAAGGAGAACTCGAAGAAGTCAAGAATTGCAGGTCCGGGTTCAAAGAAAGTTGTCTTAGGATTGCTTGTTGATGGAGACACACCTCGGATTTCGAGAGAAACATACCGCCGGATTGATAGGCTTTTGTACGGCGCACTCCAAAATGGGTTTGAGTCAGCTTCTGCTTTCAACAAGTTCGACTCTGCGCTCGGATTCTATAACCACCTGGGCGGTCTCATTGCTTTCGTGAAAAGCGTTGACGAAAAGCGGTGGAGCGAGTTCTCCAACCGCATGCGCGGCATCGAACAAAAATGGGGTGATTTCGGTGACATTTAGCGAAGCCAACACCGTCGAGCAGATGATTCTCGATGCCTGCCGGGGGCTCGGCTGGCAGTTCGTACAGGGGACGCAGTTGCCGCGTCAGGTGGCAGACGTTTTTGTCGAGTCGAAGCTTCGCGATGCACTCATTCGTCTTAACCCGGAGATCGCCGCTCAATCTGATCGCGCTGACGAAATAATCTACAAACTGCGGGCCATTACGCTGTCCGTTCAGATCGATGGGCTCGTCCGCTCGAATGAGGCTTTCGCCGAGTGGATGCGGAACGACAAAACGATGCCGCTCGGTGCTCGCGGCGAACACACGACGGTGCGATTGATCGACTTCGATAATCCGGCCAACAACGAACTGATCGTTTGCAATCAGTGGACGTACAAGGTCGGCAAGCTGGAAAAGCGTTTTGATATTGTCCTGCTGATGAACGGCTTGCCCGTCGTGGTCGGCGAGGCCAAGACGCCTGTGCGGCCTGCTGTGACCTGGGTCGATGGTGCCAGCCAGATTCACGACGACTACGAACAAAGCGTTCCAGCGATGTTCGTGCCGAACATTTTCAGTTTCGCCAGCGACGGTCGTGCTTACCGTTACGGTTCGATCCGTATGCCGCTAACGATCTGGGGACCGTGGCGAGTGGACTCGCAACCGGATCAAGCGGGTGGCGTTCACGAAAAGCCTGAAGACTTTGCCAAGAGTAGCTTGCCCAAGACCGATGCCGCGTTTGAAAAGGGATCGCTGGCCGACGTTCGTAAGACGGTCGAAAGCATGCTACGGCCGGAAGTCGTGCTGGACATCCTGCAAAACTTTACGGTCTTTGCCACGGATAAGAAGCACCGACGCATCAAAATCATTTGCCGCTACCAACAATACGAAGGCACGAATCTGATCGTCCAGCGAGTGATCGAAGGGCGGATCAAGAAGGGCCTGATATGGCACTTCCAAGGCAGTGGTAAATCGCTGCTGATGGTTTTCACCGCACAAAAGCTGCGGATGCATCCCAAGCTCGGCAACCCGACGGTGTTGATCGTCGTAGACCGAATCGACTTGGACACCCAGATCACCGCAACGTTCAACGCGGCCGATGTGCCGAATATGATCAAGGCCGAAAGCCGTAGCGAGTTACAGCAACTGCTGGCTAAGGACGTTCGCAAAATCATCATCACGACGATCCACAAGTTCGGCGAGGCCGATGGCGAGTTGAACGCTCGCGACAACATCATCGCTCTGGTCGACGAGGCCCACCGCACGCAGGAAGGCGACCTCGGTCGCAAGATGCGGGAAGCCCTACCCAATACGTTCCTGTTCGGTTTGACGGGCACGCCGATCAATCGAGCGGACAAGAATACGTTCTATGCCTTCGGTGCCGACGAAGACAAGTCTGGCTACCTAACTCGGTACTCGTTTCAAGAGTCGATCCGCGACGGCGCGACGCTGCCGCTGCACTTCGAGGCTCCCGATGTCAAACTGCGAATCGACCAAGCCGCCATCGACGAAGCCTACGCCAAGATCACGGGCGAGCTAAGTGAACAAGACCGCGATGACCTGGGCAAGCGAGCGGCGAAGATGGCGGTGCTGGTTAAATCGCCTGAGCGAGTCGACGGCATCTGCGAGCACATCGTCAACCACTTTCAATCGAAGGTTGACCCGAATGGGTTTAAGGGGATGGTTGTCACGTTCGATCGCCAGTGCTGCGACCTCTACAAGAAAGCAATCGACCGGATCACCGAAGCCCCTGACATATCGGCAGTCGTGATGTCGGTCAATTCCGGCGAGACGCAGTACGACGACTATCGCCTCGATCGCGACGCCGAAGAAAAGCTACTTGACCGTTTCCGCGATCCGACCGATCCACTGAAACTGCTGATCGTGACGTCGAAGTTATTGACGGGTTTCGACGCGCCGATCTTGCAGGCCCAGTACCTCGACAAGCCAATGAAGGATCACAACCTGCTGCAAACGATCTGCCGCACGAACCGTGTCGCCGATGGCAAGTCGCATGGCTTAATCGTCGACTACATCGGTATCTTCGACGACGTCGCCAAGGCACTCGCCTTCGACGAGAAAGCGGTCCAGTCGGTCATCACGAACCTGGACGAATTGAAAGCCGAGTTGCCCGAAAAGGTGAAGGTGTGCCTGGCGTTCTTTCCGAATGTGGATCGCACACTCGACGGCTACGAAGGATTGCTGCTAGCCCAGGACTGCTTGCCCGACAACGAAACCCGCGACAAGTTCGCTGGCGAGTTTTCGGTTCTCGCACGTTTGTGGGAAGCCCTCTCGCCGGACTCATGCTTAACACCACACGAAGTCGACTACCGATGGCTTGGCCAAGTCTATGAGTCGGTGAAACCGGCCAGCGGAAACGGCCGTCTGCTCTGGCACGCGCTGGGTGCGAAAACGATCGAACTAATCCATGACAACACGCATTTGGAAAGTGTCACGGACGACCTCGACGCATTGGTCATGGACGCCGACCTAATCGAAGCCGTCGAAGAGGCCAAAGGTCGAGCACGAAAGATCGCCCTGCAATTGGTGGCACGACTACGCAAGCACGCTGGCGATCCGAAGTTCGTCGAGCTAGGCGAGCGTCTCGAAAAACTTAAAGAACGCCACGACCAAGGCCTCGACGACAGCCGCAAGTTCCTCAAAGAGATCCTGCGTCTGGCCCAAGACGTAGTACAAGCGGAAAGGCAAACACCTCCCGAAGTAGTCCAAGACCAAGGCAAAGCCGCACTAACAGAATTGTTCGAAGAGATCCGCAACGACAAGACGCCGATCGTCGTCGAGAAGATCGTCGCCGACATCGACGACATTGTTCGCGTCGTCCGCTTCGACGGTTGGCAAGACACGAGTGCAGGCCAACGCGAGGTAAAGAAAGCACTCCGAAGCACACTTCTGAAATACAAACTGCACGGCGACCAAGAGTTGTTCGACCGTGCGCATGGCTATATCGAGCAGTATTATTGAAAAGAGGCAAACCAGTGGATCCTCAGAAATTTGCACGCGTAGCAGAGTCTCTCCGCCAATACCGCAGAGCTGAGTTGAAGGACTTTGCGGAAGACATTGGGGGCAATCCGATCGACGATCTCTACGTGGATCCACTTCCTAGCGATGCGGTTCTATCAACTATTCTCTCCGGAAATACGACGTTTCTGACCGGACGTAAGGGGACGGGGAAAAGCACGATTTTCGCAAAAGCCCAATCTGAAATACGAAAGCGAAATAACTTAATCTCGATTTACATCGATGTAAAAAGCCTCCATGAGCTCGCCACGAGCAGTCAAGCTGTCACGATGGATTCAGAGCTAAGTAACATCGCCCACGACGTCTACCAGTCACACATGCTTAGGAAAAACTTTCTGGGCGAAGTACTGGGACAGTTGCTTAATGAGGTTGAAACTGCATGTGATTCCTTAACGCTTTTGGAGCGATGGAATGGGAAAAAGAGAGGATACAGAGAGCTCATCAAGAGTCTGGAGTCGATTGCCAAACGGGTAAAAGTATGCAAACTGGCGGAAGAGGAGATTCCGATACTACAAACGATCTCAGCTAAAACCAAAGTTCGCGACGAGACCCAGCAGCAGAAGTCTCGAACTGCGAAACTCACTGGAAATATATCTGGCAGTGTGACAGGGCCAGCGTTGAGCGTAACGCCAGAGATCGGAAATAGCAGCTTCGCAAAAACACTTCACGATGATGAACTCTACCGCGAGTATTCAGACGTAGTTCTTCGAGCATTTCCGTTCAACGAGATAGTCTCAGAGATTACAGACCTTCTTGACGAAGCGGGCCTGTTAAGGCTAGTCGTGTTCTTTGATGACTTCTCCGAACTCGAGTGGGTTAGCCAGCGGTTATTCGTTGACGTTATCCTTTCGCCTCTGAACAATGCTACGAATGAACGGATTAAGCTTAAGATCGCAGGGTATCCGGGACGTGTCTATTACGGCCGCATTGACCCAGGGAAAGTTGATACGATGTGTCTGGACTTCGCACAGCTTTACAAGGCCAGCGAACTTCAGACTGCCGAATCCAGCGCGATTGACTATACAAAGCGAGTTCTGGAAAAGCGGTTCACAGCATTTGGCATTGATATAAGGGATTACTTTGATCCAACCGCGAATACCGAGGACCTATTCAGGTTGCTATTTCAGGTATCAATGAATGTGCCACGACTACTTGGTTACATATTGCAGAACTGCTATCTGGATCGGATCTCAAGAAGGCAGGGAATTACCGCCGCCAGTATTCGCCTAGCAGCAAACAAGTACTATTCGTCGATTGTCTCCCAGTACTTTGACCGAACTGGGCGGTACGCTCTCGAACCGTTCGAGCAAAAGCTAGATCGGCACAATCAAAAGAAGCTACTGGGCGCATTGCTAAGTGAATCTATTGAACTCAAGAAGCGGATAAATCGTTACGAAGTTGGCGGAAGCTACTTTGCCGAACTGGGCGGGAACCCTCCGGTTAGCCACTTTTATATCGACCCCAAACTTGAGGGAGTCTTGTCATCGCTCGAGTTTAACTTTCTTGTAACAAAGTACTCTGACACCCGCGACAAAAACGGTCGTGATGTTTCCGTCTATGCATTCTTGTACGGCTTGACTGAGGCTGAAAAACTAGCTTGGGGATATCCGCCTGGACGTCAATATCGCAATTACTTTGTGCAACGTTGTTTCGAATACAACCAGATTATTCGTCAGTTCCTTTCGACGACCAGTACAATCCGTTGCGACGAATGTGGAAGCTGTTTCTCAATGGACGACAAAGAAAAGATTGAGTACTATGATTGGGAATGTAAATCCTGTCGTCAACTCTCTTGCAGCGTGGTGCAATTGAGCAACGATTTCGAGGTCGAAGTAGCACAGCTAGACCAGACTTTGATGCTTGATCCTATTGAGCTCGAAATATTGATGACGTTGAATGAGTCTGGTGAGTGGATGCGTGCTGGCGAAGTCTCGTTATTAATTGACACCTCTTATCAACTAGTCGGTCGCCGAACAAGCAGACTCCAGGACCAGGACCTGGTGCGCAAAGACGTTGTGGACGGGCATAGAAAGAGCATCATCACGAACAAAGCCCGAGATATCTATTTTGTGAGCTGACGTACGTCGAAGAACTTTGCTGGCCGTCGTATTAGTGGCCCCGCTTGGCCTATCGCCGCTTCTTCTGCACTTTAAGAACTCGAGGAGTTTCTAAAATTTTGGCCTGACAGTTTTGGATCTGGTTTCGCGAAAGAGCTAACGTTTCCGCACCTTTGTACGACTTTGGCCCGCCTGAGAACCTCACAATAGAACTAAATGTGTTGGTTGAGCGTTAGGCCAACAACGCGGCCTATCTTGCTAGCAACGGGAAGCGTCAACGTTCGCTCTCCTCGGAGGAATCTAGAAAGCTGACCATCTGACACACCGGCCTCCTGAGCGATTGCGTAAGCAGTCAGTGCGCTGTTTCGAACCCCTTCGCGTAGCAGCTCCTCCCAGTCAAACGGATCAATTGTCGGCCTATCTGCATTCGATTTATTCATTTCGTTCCTTGTCGCGTATGTAGTCCTGCAGTGTTTCCTTGCCGGGTGGGGAAGGCTCTACGTTAACCGCCTCCTCCTGCAGTAGCGATTCAAGCCAGCAATACAGTTCACTCACGCTGCGGTCGCTTTGACTATGTTTGAAACAGTCTTGTGATCCCAATTGGATTTCCCCGACTTAGTAAGTACTCCGCGGCTTTCGAGTTCTGCAGCGATAGCACGATAAGACCGGCCGGAATTGCGAAGTGATGCCATCAAGCCAATCACTTCCTGCTCGCTCGAGTTTTCGACGAGATTGACCCCATCTCCCTTCAAGTCGTAGCCGTAGGGGATGGTTCCCACTCGCTCTCCCTTCGACTTCTTGTGAGCCATTGCGAATCGAGTCCGTTCGCTGACCTGGTCTTTCTCGAACTCTGCCATCACGGCCAGCATTCGAAAGATCATCTTACCTGCTGCGGAAGTCGTATCGATCTTCTCACTTAACGACACCAAGTCAGCTCCAGACTTTTCGAGCAATTCGCCAATCGCGATTGTATCCTTGGTCGATCGAGCCAGCCTGCTGAGAGAGTAAACCACTAACGCGGAAGCCGTGCTGCAAGCGAGCTCGATTGCAGATTGCAACCCTGGACGGTTGTCAGCTCGACCGCCAGAAATCCCTGCGTCGGTAAACGACTCGATCAATTCGTAGTCATTGGCAAAGCACCATGCAGTGAGCTTCGAGTGCTGGGCGTCAATACTGACACCTTCAGTGGCTTGATCTTCCGTGCTGACTCGAATGTAAATCACTGCGGTGAGTTTCGTCATTGGGTTGTTCCCATGGACTGAATGCGATTGCCAATACCTGTAATAGTATCATCCACTCACTACCTGTCAAATGACATAATCCTGTGATGCACAAAATATCTGGGGACTACCGAACGGTTGTCCCCATGTTCAACTTACAGTTGCGCATAACTGCGAAGCAACTTAGAGCTTTCGAGGCTTTCTCCCCATCTCCTCGGCTCGCCTCCTCTGTTCATTCATCCAGCCTGTAGCAACCCCTTCCTCAATCTTCTTCTCCTCTAGCACGCCAATTTTGACCAGCGCTTTCCGCAGATACGGGTAGAGCTCTGAAACTGGCTCAAGAATATCGACTATCCTTACTCCGACAGTCAGCATACCGGTTAAGACGGATTGAGCGTCGGTGGCCATTTGCTTGAAAGGGCTCTAGAAGTCCTGCAGCGCAGCCTCAAGTTCGCTTTGCTTCTCGACCAGATTCGATATTGGGCTCGACAACTCCCCTCCCTCTTTCACGTTTCGCTGAAACCGATCCGCTTCCAACTTTCCATTCACGGTACCTTGCATGCATCACAGCCTCCTAGGCCGGTTTCTGGCTTAGAGATTCGGTATTTCTTTGCGTGACAATGCGGACATTCGAAGTTCCGCCCGCGGGTCACAGCGTCTTCAGGAAGCCCCAACGCCCGACAAATGTCGGAAATGGGCAGGTACTCAATAGGACCGAAAGATCTCGCAGGCGACGTTGAATTTTCGGAACCTGGAGTTTGGGTTTTGGAAAGCGCAGCAGACATGGTATACTTCTGGTAATGAAAACGTTGGTTGGTAAGATGCCGCGGCCATCAGCTCGTCACTGCATGACCGCAACCAGAAACTCGCGAAACCTCGGGGCACGTGCCTCGAGGTTTTGTCATTCCGGGGACTAGGGATTAAATGCCAGCCTCTGCCAGCTCTTTGTCCGCCCATTCGTCGATCTTGCGTTTCTGAGCCGTCGTGATCGGCTTGACCGGCGTCCGGCTGTCACCAACGCTGTGCCCCACTTGAGATTCCTCTGCAAACCTCTGCACAGCTTCTGGGGTTGTCATCCACTGGCATCCGAGCTTCCACATTTGGATCTTCCCTTGCTGCCTCCATCTCTCCAGCGTGGATTTGTGGGGACGATAGCCTACCGAACCGTTGATATCGGGCGGCAAGAGGCGTTCCGGCTGGCACGCTCACACCAAGGCCAAATCTTCCGGTGGCCGGGCAGGAAAGCTACGACAAGTCGCAGCACTCCATATGGACTGCGATGACTTGTCATCGCTTTGCAGGCAATGCGCGGATAGGGAAAGATTGACCACCGAGCGGTTGAGCTCGGGTGGCTAGGGGATCTTCTTGCTGGCACGTTTATCCCCAAGGCCAAATCTCTCGGCGGCCGGGCAACAAAGCTACAACCAGTCGCAGCACTCCATATGGAGTGCGATGACTTGTCATCGCTTTGCAAGCAATGCGCGGGCAGTTGAAGATAGCCTACCGAGCGGTTGACTTCGGGCGGCGGCAGGCTTTCCGGCTGGCACGCTCACACCCAAGGCCAAATCTCTCGGCGGCCGGGCAAGAAAGCTACGACGAGTCGCAGCACTCCATGTGGACTGCGATGACTTGTCATCGCTTTGCAAGCAATGCGCGGGCAGTTGAAGATAGCCTACCGAACCGTTGATATCGGGCGGCAAGAGGCGTTCCGGCTGGCACGCTCACACCAAGGCCAAATCTTCCGGTGGCCGGGCAGGAAAGCTACGACAAGTCGCAGCACTCCATATGGACTGCGATGACTTGTCATCGCTTTGCAAGCAATGCGCGGATTGGGAAAGATTGACCACCGAGCGGTTGAGCTCGGGTGGCTAGGGGATCTTCTTGCTGGCACGTTTATCCCCACTGGCAAATCTTCCGGTGGCCGGGCAAGAAAGCTACGACCAGTCGCAGCAGTCCATATGGAGTGCGATGACTTGTCATCGCTTTGCGAGCGTTGATCCCCCGCGGGGTCAAACTGGTTCAATGTTCAGCAGTATCGAAGCGCGCGTAAAGATCGCCGAAATCGGTGGGTGCCACCGCCAATAGGGCCTGCTCTATCTCCTCCGCGTCAACCCAATCTGGAAGGGAAAATTCCATCGATTCACCCAGGCTTATTTGGAATCGGACAGGACCGATCCGATCCAACTTCCGGACGCACTCCATCGTACTGCGCAAGAATTCTGGAGCAAATTCCATTGAAATCGCACCGACCGGCGTAGACAATCCTGCGACAACTTGCTCCTCAAACCCCTCTACGTCGATTTTGATGAAGGCGGGGCGCCCGTATTCAGCGATAAGATTGTCGAGCGTATCCACCGACACCGTCTGTTTTTTATCCCACCGGCAATCCGCGAAACGGCCACTCTCCTTGACCGAACGAACCCACTCGGACGACAGCGTGGAAATGGTATCCAACGGACTGATCAACATTTCGGCCTGGCCAACACTGGCCCCCAACGCCTTGCGGACCAAATGAAAGTTCGCCGTATCCGCGAAGGCAGTTTCGAGAAAATCGGCGCAAGCCACCTGAGGCTCAACGGCCACCACCACCGCCCCTAACTTGGAGAAGATTTTTGCGCGATTCCCAACATTTGCCCCGACATCGAAGACCAGGTCTCCCGGAGAGATGAATTGCTGGTAAAAGTTCAGCCGCTGCTGATCCTCGCTCGACCACTCCTTGAACTGCTGAGTGAGTCGCCGCAGCCTGCGTCGCTTTGAGAAGTACTCGCGAATCGGCCGCAGCGGCGTCCTACCGGCGAAATCCTTCACTATTTGCTCGACTCCCATTTCTAGCCTCTAAGGAATTTCCAGCTCGTAAAGCAGGGGCCTAACCACCTCGTTGGGTCGGCCGCACAACCGCCCCATAAGCCCTTTATGCCTATTCAATCCGTGGATCGTAACATATCGGCAGCAGGCTGGCACTTCCACTCCCCTCTGCCCCGAATCGTCGGTTCCCCCTAGCACTGGCCCCCTGAAAACTCACTGCAAATCGTCCGGACGGGCGGAGTAGCCAGATGACAGCCACACGCGCCGCTCCCCTGCGCTTCCAGGACCGCCTGGAAGCTAGGAAACCAGGCTCCAGGCGGGGGCAACTGGGCTAACTCATGCCAGCAGGCGGCCTGGTACGTGAGCACTGCAGAGCGCGCTGCATCTCGCGGCCCACTAGAGCGGCAATCCTCTTCACGATGAAGATACCGCGAAGAAAAGGGGCTTTGCCTTGCGAAATAGGGCGGACGCGCCCATGATGAGTCGCAGCACGCTTTACCTGGGTGCCGCCGGTAACTGCGGCCCAAGCCCTTCCTCCGGCTCATCCAATGAGATTTCAGTTTGCGTTGGCATTTCTCTGGCTTTTCGGCTCTAGCCTCGTATTGTGGCTTGGGAGCAGCTTCCTGTTTGAGCAAGAGGAACGGGGAATCGCTGAGCGATTCCAACGCGACACCCGCCTATTGCAACAGGCGCTGACGGAGTTCGAGTGGCCGACTCCCTGGGAGGTCGCCCCCGAGTGGGAGCGACTGGAAACCGAATTCGATGTCGACATGATCCCGCTGATCCTGCCAAAGCCCCCAGGTACGGGGAGCATGGTCGTCGTCTCGCCAGCCGCCAACTCTCCAGCAACAGAATCGTCGGCGGCCGCCATCATGCCCCACTGGCACCCCACGATTCGCGGTATGGCCCAATTGCAAACGACGGCCGAGTTAACCTTGCGAAGCATTCCTCGCAATGCCGGTGAGCGGCAAGTAGCGGAAAAGAGCTTATTTGCGGCGGAAGGGGCTGAGCAAAAAGTGCATGTCTTATTTGCCCGAAAGGTACTGCGGAGTTCGCAGCAGCGTTTGTGGTGGATTAGTGGTGGAGCGATTTTCGCGCTCGGTACGTTGCTGGCCACCGCCTTAGTGGCCAACTACATCTCGCGGAACAAACGCGAATACGCAGCGTTCTCCCCTTGGAACCGGGTCGCGCAGAGCCCTCCACCTCACGATCAGCCTCTCCAACTTCCCCACCTGCCCGCCACCACCCCGCTGTGCCTCTCGCTCGATGCGGTTGCCGACGCAGTGAATGCCAATACCAATCAACTTCACAACGCCAACCAACGCAGCAACTTAGCCCTCGGCAACCTTCAGGAAGGCGTCTTGGCCGTGGACGACCAATCCCGCGTGCTGCTAGCCAACCAGGCGGTGCACGAACATCTCGAACTGGCCAACGAGCCTTACCTCTACCGTCCGTTCCTGGAAGTGGTCCGCGTCCCCCTTTTAACCGAGATTGTGCAGCACGTTTTATCACGTGGCACTCCTCGTGAAGAAACGGGCGAAATCGGTACGCGCGCCCGAGCGCTGCGAATACTAGGGCGTCCCCTGCCGCTGGGAAACGGCTGCAATGGCGTGCTGATCACGATTCGCGATGAAACCTTGCTGAAACGGATCGATGCCGTGCGCAAGGACTTTATCGCCAACGCATCGCATGAGTTGAAAACGCCGCTGGCAGCAATCCGGGCGTACGCCGAAACACTTCAGATGGGGGCCTTGGACGATCGCGAAGCTGCTGAAAAATTTGTGGCTAGTATCATCTCACAAGCCGATCGAATTGACGGATTGGTCAAAGGCATGCTGCAACTGACTCGCGTTGAATCGAACAGTGCGTTGAAGATGGAAGCCTTCGACGCTGCCGAGGCCCTGGAACCCTGTTTAACTGCAGCCCGGGCCATGTCTCTCAGTAAATCCATCCAACTTGAGCTCCAGCTCCCCGAACACCCACTGATCATCCAAAGCGACCGCGATGGCTTCCAAACCATTGCCAGCAATTTGCTATCCAACGCAGTGCGATACACGCCCGAAGGAGGCAAGGTGCAAATCAGCCTGACAGAGACCCCCCAGCATTGCGTACTGAGCGTTATCGACAATGGTATTGGAATTCGCGAAGCCGACTTGGAACGGATCTTTGAGCGATTTTATCGAGCCGAAAAAGGCCGCTCTTCCGATACCGGCGGGACCGGACTGGGTCTGTCCATCGTCAAACACCTCATTAACGCATTGGGGGGAAGCGTCACCGCTACCAGCCAGCTCCAATCGGGGAGCTGCTTCGAAGTCCGATTGCCATTGCCAACTCGGAGGCAAACTTCTTAACTTAATCTTCACCCTGTCATGGGTAGCTTGTGGCAGCATGGTGTTTAATCTGTAGTAGGCTCCAATACACGCCTCCCCATTTCGCCTTCCTTAAAGGTACGCCCCACGCATGTCGCGGCATCTCAATCATGACTTGCAAGACGCCTATCATCGCCTCCTCGCCCTCTCTGGCGAGGTGGAGGAGATGATCAACATGGCGGTCAAAGCTTTGATGGAACGCCGCCAAGATCTATCGCAGCAAGTCATTGACGCGGATTGCGACATTGACAAGGCAGAGGTTCGCATCGAAGAGGAATGCCTTAAGATGCTAGCCCTGCACCAACCCGTCGCAGCCGATTTGCGTCGTTTGACGACGATGATGAAAGTGAACAACGACTTGGAACGCATGGCGGATCTTGCTTGCAATATCGCCGAGCGCGCGAGCTCGTTGGTTGAGTATCGCGATTTTCCCATCCCAGAGTTAATTCGCAGCATGGCTCAGCGATCGGTCTCCATGGCGCGCGACTCGCTCAATGCCTTTGTCAATCTGGACACCGAACTCGCCTACCAAGTTATTCAGAGCGACGACCACGTCGACGCGGCCAACGTGGCAGTGATTGGCGAGCTGGTCGAGCTGATGCAGCGCGATCCGCAATCGGTGGCTCCTGGGCTGCATTGCTTCTCTGCATCCCGGCACCTGGAACAAATTGCCGACCATGCCACTGCGGTAGCGGAAGATGTGATCTACATGGTCCAAGGGGTAATCGTCCGCCACCAGCAAACCCCGCACAGTCTAGCCTCGCATTGATGTTGCGGTGTCTCCCTTTAGAAACGCAAAGGCCAACCCATGTCGAAGACTAAAGTGTTGATCATTGAAGACGATCACTCACTCTCCGATATTCTCTTTTACAACTTGCAGAAGGAAGGCTTCAATGTGTTTTGCGCCTTCGATGGCCGCGAGGGAATCGAGCAGGCGATGCTCAAGCAACCCGACATCATCGTACTCGACCTAATGCTGCCGCGGGTCAACGGCATGGACGTCTGCCGGCACCTACGAAAACAGAAGGAAACCCGGCACGCTGGCATCTTAATGCTAACCGCCAAAGGTGAGGATCTCGACCAGATCGATGGGTTCGAAGCGGGTGCCGATGACTATGTCGTCAAGCCTTACAGCGTCCGTGTCTTGCTAGAACGCATTCGCGCCCTGCAACGGCGGAGAACCACCGAAGAAGCTAGCGAACCTGCCGTCGAAGCATTGGAAAGCATGGGCATCCGAGTTGACCTGCGTCGCCACGAGGCCTCGCTGAACGGCACGCCTCTCGAACTGACCCGCAGTGAGTTTAAGCTGCTGCACACGCTCATTGCTGAACCGGGGAAAGCGTTTGATCGAAGTGAATTGATCGAATCGGCTTTGGGGGAAGATACTCTCGTCCTAGAGCGAACCATCGATGTCCACATTCGCGCCATTCGCAAGAAACTGGGGGACATCTCTGATGCCATCGAAACGGTACGTGGCGTCGGCTACCGGTTCAAGGAACCAACAGCACCCACCGCTACGAGCCTGACCGGACAAGCCGTCGCCGACGGCGCCTAGGCATCGAGGATTGCATCCCACGCTGGCCCCAGCGCGTCCCAACTGTAGCCGCTCGCAATTGATTGCGCAGCATGCCCCATTTGCTGCCGAAGAGCTGGATTCTCAGCCAACATCAAGATCGAGGTTGCTAAAGCTCCAAACGCATTAGCTACGCTAGCCTGGCCCTGCTCGGCCACCACCGGAACCACTCTCACGCCCTCCCCTGCCCTACTGAGCACTTCAATCGCCGAACTACAACGCGTCGCCACGCAGGGCAATCCGCACCGCATGGCCTCGAGCAGCGCCAGGGGAAATCCCTCATAGCGACTCGGCAGTACAAACAAGTCCGCCTGAGCATAAAGCGAAGCTGGGTTTTCAATCCACCCCAGGAATTGGACGCGTGGCATCTCGCGGGCTTGCTGCTCCAATTCGTCCCGCAAAGCTCCCTCCCCGGCAATCAGCAGCTGCCAATCGGGCAATTCCCCAGCCACCTCAGCCCAGGCTCTCAACAGCTCAGCACAACCTTTCTCTTCACTCAGCCTACCGACGTACAGCACCGAACGCATGCCCGCTTTGCCGCGACCACTGCTCAGCTCTAATGACTGGCCCGCGGGTGGCAGGCTGATAGCTGGCGGGATCACACGAAACTTGTCCGCCGCGATCCAACGGGTCATGTAACTGGCAATTTCTTCGGTTAATACATGGCATCCCGTACAGCGAGGGTAACTACGCTTGCGCCACCTTTCCCACAAGGGACTAAGGCGTTGATGGCCTGGGTGACTGTGCTCGGAGATCCAGTGTGGGACTTGCAAACCACGCGTTGCCTCGAGAGACACGATGTTCATCTGATCGGAAAAGCTTAAGACGAGATCGGGGCGTAGCCTTCGCAAAGTTTTTCGTAGCAAGCGTACGCGACGCACGTTGGCGAGCACTCCCGCTAGCGTTCCGTGACTGACTTGCTGGACCCCCAGCCCGATCCGTTGCACCGAGCTTAGCAATGGGTATTCTTCACTTCGAATCCTGTCCCAGGTGACAAGGTGGACCTCGTGCTGGGCACTCCAACGGTTTGCCAATTCGCTCATCCACCTCTCTGCTCCGCCGCCGTGCAAACCATGAATCAGCAAGGCCAAACGCCGCCTGCCTGACGCCCCTTCGGCTGCGAGGAGTGGCTGCTGCGGGCCCATCCGCGGGAAGGCCTGGTCCTGGGAGGCTGGGCGATGGGAGAGCGTTTTTTTCATGGGAAGCATCGTTGCCTGCTGATTGAAAATAAAATGCGACCTCTTCCTAAGCAGACGACGGCCTTCCGCGGATTCTTACCAATGCACTCTGACGGCACGTCCAATCTTCAAATCGAGTCGTGCCCTAGGACCGTTTGAGTGAGCCTCGCGGGGCGGCGCGATGCAGCATGAATTGCTCCGTCCAAAAGCCTCGCTGCTGGTCGCATTCCACTCGCGATCGACGGCTCGCCGCTGGCATAATCCCTACAACACACACACCGCGCATTCTACACGCGATGCCCGTGTCAGTTGTGCACATCCTACGCGACACTACCGGACGCACCAACTACTGTAGGGCGAAGCGGCGAGTGCCGCATGGCTGCTGACAACTCGGTAACAGGCACACATCCCTCCCATGATTTCGCTACGCCTTTTCCTTTTAATCCTAACGACCCTCGTCTGTCGTGAGATTGCGGGAAACACCCCGAATACCATGTTGATGGCCGCCATGCTAGCGACAGCAGGCATCACTCTGGGGATGGGGCTATTGTTCAAGGCCTCAGCTCTCACCCTGCTCATGACCACGCCTGCCGATGAACCCAATTTTGGAGTGCGCGACGAACGGTTGCAGCGAATTCGGGGTGGTCTGGAGGCAGCCTGGGTCATGCTACTGCCCGCCGCTCTACTGCTGACGGGCTGGGGCGCTTGGCTGAACTCCCTTGAGCAGAGCCACCTCCCTCAGTTTATCGCCATGCTTGGCTGGTTTCTTCCGAGTTTATGCCTAATTCTCTTGATCGAATTGACTGCCGCCCAGTTCGATGAACTCACAACTCCACCATCCCTCCAATCGCCAAATGACTGGCAAACCCATTTCAGAATTCGACTTCGGCTGGGAGAGATCCCTGGACTGGTAACCTGCCTCACACCGGTTTTGGCCATCGCATTGTTCAGCGACATTGGCCATTGGACCCTGGGGGAGGAGCATTCGGGAATCGTATTGGCGCTGTTAACGGTCCTTTCTTTGGGACTCGTCCTGAGCTCAGTTCCCCTGTGGCTGGGAAAGTGGCTCGGCACCAGCCCGGCTAAGTGCCCGAAATTGCTCGAGCGATTCATGCAATACCGCAGCGGTCTGCGGATGCCGCAACTCCAGCTCCTCACCATCGGAGGCGATGGACGGTGGAATGGTGCCGCCATCGTCGGCTGGCTCCCTCGCTGGCGGCAATTGTGGCTCGGCGAGGATCTAATCGCCGACCTCGACGACGAACAATTGGATATGGTGATGATGCACGAGTTCGCACACGTGACACGCCGGCACTTTTGGTGGCGTTCCCTGCCGATCGTGGGAGCCGGATTGGCGATGTTGCTCACCTTTACCCTCGGCCATGCATGGTTTTCTACCGTGGCGGTTGATGCCGGGCCCGCTTCGAACTCGATTCAAGCCGGGGCCCTCCCTGGCGGAATACTGGCCCCTCTCCCCCTGATCAAACTGCTAGGCTGCACGACTGCCGTCCTGGCGTTGCTGCTAGGACTCAGCACGGCAGCTAGAGTCTGCGAGCTGGACGCAGATCGCGAGGCCTGCCACCTGGCCGTCTTGCATTGCAGTTGGGCCCAGGGCGAGCCCGCGCGCGCGGCCGCTCGCCTATCCCAAGCCTTGGTCGCCATACTGGCCGACTCTGCCGCCACCCAGCGGGCAACGTGGCTCCACCCCAGCCTCACCAAACGGCTGGAGAATCTGGCGCGACTCTCGGCCTAGGAGCGGTTTCCAGGGCTTCGGTCCTGGCATTTCTCGGCCGGTGAATACGCTCGCAACTAAGGCGTAATAGCCGCCACACACCGCCGCGACAGGAAACCAAGGCTCCGTTGTGCCTCATGACCCGAATTCCACCGCCCACGCTCGCGCGATTGCTACAACCGTCTCGATTCCTAGGAGCCGGTAGAACATTTAGCCTAGTTCACGGGTTTCAGGCCGATGGTAGGTTAGCTGTGATGTAGGTTTTCCCAGCGGTCGATGTATGGATACAGGCTCATGCTCGACGCCATCCTCAACAGCCTTCAATTGGCCCCGCAAGCCTCCAAATGGAAAGGGTGCACGTGGCAACCACGACTTCTTCAACCAACCGTCCTGAAGCCCTCCTTCAGCGCGTAGATACAGCCCTCAAGGGGAGTCCGCACCTCATGGGACGCCAAGTTTTCTGTCAAGCGGAGTCGGGCATCGTCGTCCTACACGGCCGCGTCGGATCTTTCTTTCAAAAGCAGATGGCTCAAGAAGCATTGCGCAAGCTAGCCGGTGTCGAGAAAGTCATCAACGAGTTGGAAGTCGAATGGATGGCTTCTGTCGGCGACCACTGAGCCACCCGCCACGTCAAGCGACCTACTACCGAGCTCGTCAGTCCCATGACGAGCCGCGTCTCGGGAATCCTTTGCTGGTCGCCAATTCCTAGAGATTCCACCCTTTTCTTGAGATTCCCTGAGATTTCCTCCGCGTCCTCTGCAGGTAGACGACTTCCTCACAACGGCGGAGTGTGAGATCGCAGGCGGCACCTTGGAGTTTCGGGCGCCATGCCCTAACATCTCCACTGTAGTGCAGGTAAACGATCTCCCCGCTTTCTTTTGCAATTTCAACTTGTCCACCGCGTCCCATCGCCCCATCAACGCGTCTTATTTCGCAGTACTCGAAATTTCGTAGTACTCGGAGCGCGTCTGCTGAGACCTGCACGGACGATACGCGAGGACAACTCAGAGGAATGACCCCATGGCCAGAGCTGGAATCATCACGTTCAAGGGAAGCCCCATGACCCTATTGGGCAACGAAGTTGCGGTTGGTTCAGCCGCACCCGAGTTCACCTTGCACTTTTTTGAAGGTGGCTTGAAAACGCTGACCAAAGCCGACTTAGCGGGCAAGCCAACCCTCCTGTCGATCGTTCCCAGCCTCGATACAGGCGTTTGCCAGATCCAAACCAAGCGATTCAACCAAGAGTTGGGTGCGTTGGGCGATAGTGTCAATTCGGTGACCGTTAGCCGCGATCTTCCCTTCGCTCAAAATCGCTTCTGTGGCGCAGAAGACGTCAAGCAAATGAAGGTTGGCAGCGATTATCAAAGTGGGAAGTTTGGTGAAGATTTCGGGGTCATGATTGACGAGCTTAAGCTGCACGCTCGCAGCGTGTTCGTGCTCGACAGCCAAGGCAAAGTGGTCTACACGGAAATCGTGCCAGAAGTCACCAACGAACCCAACTACGACGCTGCCCTGGCCGCGCTCAAAGGCGCATCCTAGCCTCCACCGGCTTCTGCCCCGGTAGTCGGCCGCGGTAGTCGGCCGCGGTAGTCGGATCTCTCTAAGTACTGCTCACCAACAGCCGTGGTGCCTTGGCACCCGGCTAGTGGTCGGAAGCGGTACGCCAAGGCCAAGCCCCCCCCTTAAGAACAAGAGCCGCCTCGCCACAAGGGCCTCCTCAAAAATTGTGAGGATTCTTTCGTTCACAATTGACTCGGGATGCTCAGGATCTGATAATCCTGATGTTTAGATGCTGTTTGGTCCGAGATTCAACTGCGCGATGGTCCCTTCCCCTTCGGCTCAGGATTGGTTGAAGATCTTACAACTCTTAGGTTGAAGATACTGTTTATGTTGAGGGTCTGAAGGTGACGAATATCTACGTCGGCAACTTGTCGTTCCGAGCTACTGAAGAAGATGTGCGAAATGCATTTGCACAGCACGGGGAAGTTGCATCGGTTAATATCATTATGGATCGGGAAACGGGCCGTTCACGTGGCTTCGCCTTTGTCGAAATGCCCGATAGCGCCGAAGCTGAAGCTGCAATTGAAGCAGTGAATGGACAGGAGATTGCCGGGCGCGGTGTCTCTGCCAACGAAGCCCGCCCGCGAGAAGAACGCCCACGTGGCGGCGGCGGTGGACGTGGTGGCTACGGTGGAGACCGTGGTGGCGACCGAGGACAGGGAGGCGGTGGATACGGCGGGGACCGTGGTGGCGACCGAGGTGGATATGGTGGCGGTCGAGACCGCTATTGATTGTCCCCGGTGCACTCCGCAGTCTGTAGAGCAGGGAGGCCCAGAAGCCCCCTAGCCCTCGAATGCACTCTCCTCGAAGACACCGCCCTCACCTGAAGTTGGGGCGACACTCACGAGGCACCAAGCCTAGAGCCCAAGCCAGCTGGCGTGAGAGAAGGCCCGCCAGTGAAACAAAGCGATTCACCGACCTGCTCCGTGAATGATCGAAGCTCAAGAGGCTTAAGCAATCCGACAACAAGAGTTGCATCTCAAGTAGATAGATCTTGAAGTCAAACGCCGAGGGGCGGTGCCGATGGCACCGCCCCTTTTTTTGGAATCCTTCGATCAATCTTCTATCGCGAAGCTCGGTGGCTTGGCAGGCAAGAGTACGGTCGCGACAGACGGCGTCACTGCCATGGCTCCCACCCGCATTTTTCGAGCTAGGCAAGCATCGTCTTCATTGACTCCACCGCCGCTTCCAGTGCTTCAGGAATTTTGGCAGGCAGCTTCCCACCAGCTTGCGCAAGATCCGGTTTTCCACCACCGCCGCCACCGACGACTGGAGCAACTTTACCGATCCATTTTCCCGCACTAACTCCCTTAGCCACCAAATCCCGACTCACCCCGGCGACCAACAACACCTTATCGTCGCCAACCTGGCTGGCGAACAATACCGCGGTGGGCATCGTGCTTTTCTGACGAATTTGATCGATCCATTGACGCATTAGATTGGGAGTCGCTCCGGGTGTTTGGGCGACGACCACGGCAGCTCCGTAGACCACGGTAGCCTGCTCCAACAGCGACTCGGCCGACACTCCACCGCTCGACGAAAGTTGCTCCACTTGCTGCTGAAGCTTGGCAAACTCTTCCTGCAAGGTCGTGATTCGCGAAACCAGTTCGCCCGTAGAGACGTTCAGCAACCGCGCCGCATCTCGCAGAATGGTTCGCTGCTCCAGATAGCTGAGGCTTTTAGAAGCGGGCTTGGCGGCGGAACTAGCAACCGATTTTGCCGTTCCCTCCCCCCCTCCGGCCAATTGCTTCTTGAGCCCACGGACCGCTTGGGCCAACTCCTGAACTTGCGTATGAACGGAGGCTGGCACGCAGTTGAGGACTTCGGCCGCTTGAGAGAGTACGGACTGCACTTCCTCTCGATACTGCTTTGCGCGCTGTCCGGTCAGCGCTACGACTCGCCGCGTGCCGGCCGAAACGCTCTCCTCGGCGATCACTTCAAACTCTTCGACCTGGCCGGTGTTGGTTAAATGCGTTCCACCGCATAGCTCACGAGAGAATTCCCCCATGCTAACCATCCGCACTGGGTCAGGATATTTTTCCCCGAACAGCATCATGGCCCCCGCCTCACGGGCTTCGACCAATGGTACTGTCTTCCAGGAAATGGGAGCTGCCAGTTGCACGTTCTGCGCCACCATAGCTTCGATACTCGCCACTTCCTCATCGGACAGTGACTGCTGATTGGTAAAATCGAATCGCAACCAATCCTCATCCACTTTACTACCCTGCTGCTGCGCGTGAGCCCCGACGATGGACTGCAGCGCGTGATGCAAGATGTGTGTGGCTGAGTGGGCGCGTCGGATCGCATCGCGTCGGTCGAGATCAACCGCAGCAGTGACCTCCAGACCTTCAGAGAGCTTGCCCGAGACAACCTTCCCCACATGGATCAATAGTTCACCAGCGCGTTGCGTATCCTCGATTTCCACTCGGACACCTTGCGATTCAAGAGTCCCGGAGTCACCGACTTGCCCTCCGCCTTCGCCGTAGAATGGGGAGCGATCCAAGATGACTCGCACCGGTTCGGCCGAAGCAGCAACTTCGTTGACCAAGCGTTCCGAGCTTCCTTCGCCGACGATAATCCCCTTCACGACCGACGACGTCTGCGTTGCGTCATAGCCGACGAACTCGGTGAAACGCAAGGCTTCTTTCAACGTTTCGATCGGGCCGGTTTGGAACAATTCGCTGCGTCCACCGCCACTGACCTCTTCATGCTTCTTCATTTCTTCGCGGTAGCCGTCCCAGTCGAACGTCAAATTGCGTTCAGCTGCAATGGCTTGAAACAACTCTGGAGGGACTCCATAGGTCTGATAGAGGTTGGCGGCTTCGCTACCATCCACCATCACGCTGCCGCTGCTCGTCATAGTAGCGAATACCTTTTCGATCCGCTCCAGACCACCGCCGATGGTGGAGAAGAAATCGCTTTCCTCTTTGCAAATAATTTCGGAAACGCGCGTCACCGTCTCGCTTAACTCGGGATACGCAGACTGCATGGCGCTTGCAACCGCTGGAACCAGCTGATGCAAGAACGGATCGCGGAGTCCCATTTGATGACCGTCCAGCACCGCTCGACGCAGGAGTCGCTTAATGACGTAGCGAGCCTTTTTGGGGCCTGGCAAGATGTTCTCATGCACAGCAAAGGTACACGCGCGGACATGGTCGGTAATCCGACGCAGTCGCCGTCCATTGTCGCTTTCGTATTCGTAGTGCACCGAACAAACCTCAGCAGCGGCTTGCACAATAGGCATCAGAATATCGATATGGTAGTTGGTCGGAACGTTCTGCAGCACGCTAGCGGTGCGTTCCAATCCCATTCCGGTGTCGATATTCTTGCTCGGCAGGGGACGAAGATTGTCGGGTGGATCGCCAATCCGGTTGAACTGTGTGAACACCAAGTTCCAGATTTCAACATCCTTGCCGTTATCGAGCTGGTAGTAGATTTCGCTACACGGTCCGCAGACCCCATCGGGTCCCAAGCTAGGCGCACTGGCTGGCCAGAAGTTTTCATCCTCCTCCATCCGCGAAATACGCGAGGTGGGCAGGCCGATTTTCTCATGCCATATATTGGCTGCTTCGTTGTCGTCTTTGTAGACGGTAACCTTCAATCGGGCCGGATCAATTGCGAGCCATTTAGGACTGGTCAAGAACTCCCAAGCCCATTCGACTGCTTCCTGCTTAAAATAATCTCCGAAGCTGAAATTCCCGAGCATTTCGAAGAAGGTATGGTGATAGGCAGTGCGGCCCACATTGTCGATGTCCCCAGTCCTCAGGCACTTTTGGCATGTCGTCGCCCGGGTAAAATCGAGCTTCACCTTCCCCAAAAAGTGATCCTTAAACTGATTCATCCCGGCCGGGGTAAAGAGAACAGAGGGATCCCAGGTCGGTACCAGCACATCGCTGGGCTGACGGGAGTGCCCCTGCGACTGGAAATAAGCTAGGTACTTTTCGCGTAGTTCATCTGTTTTCATGTTATGTACACTCGTTATGCCCAAGCAATCTTGGCAAATCCGTCAGAAATTTAGTGGATGACTAGGGCCGAATGCCCCTGGGTGGCCGGCCTCTTCGCGCCCCACGAGGTCGCCCCGGGCGCGCAGGCAGTTGCCTCGCAACTGTCAAGCTGAACAATATAAGCTGTCGATTCGAAACCAACCAGAACCGTCAATTCTCGGGAGGCGAATCTGCAATGCGCAGCGTGCGCGAACTTCCGGTGGCAGGCACTACCAATATCGAAACATCCCCCACGGAACCTTCAACCGCAGCGTAGAACTCGTCGGGATTGTTCACAGGTTGCCCATCCACTTCCAAGATGCCATAGCCGGGGCGAAGTCCCGACTCCCAAGCCGGCGTACCAGGATCGACCGACAGCACGCCTAGTCGAGCAGCCGCGCCCCCCCCTTGCCCCCCTACCCTGCCTCCAGCCAACACAGCAGCCGGAATTGCTGTGGCGTATTCCACCAGCATTCCACGCCACTGTTTGGGGGTGTTCAGCGCATACCCAGGGCGATGGGTTGCCACAAACTTTTTCCCTAGCTTTGCCGTCAAGACTAAGACCCGCGGTGTGCCTCCTCGAGAAACGGGGCGCTGCACGTGCATCTGCAACGATTCTCCTGCCCCCACCTTAGCTAGCTCTCGAAACAATCCATTGCGATCGGTAATCGTCTCATCATTGATTTGAAAGACAATATCCTCAGCTTGCAAACCGGCCTGCTCCCCCGGCAATCCTTGCAGCACCGAGACGATTTTAGCGCCGGAAAAACCTCGGCGACGGTCCGCGATACGCAACTCTTCAGGCTGAATTCCCAAGAAACCATATTCGGGCAAACGCCCCAATTTCAGCGATTCGATGACTCGCAGGAACAATTGATCGACGGCAATGGCAAAGCCTGCGGCGTCAGCATTCCCCTCTACCGCGACGAGGGACGTGGTGAGCCCCACCATCTCACCATGCAGGTTTATCAACGCTCCACCGCTGGTGCCCAGGCTAAGTCGCGCATCGGTTTGAATCAGCGTTCCGTACTGGTGCACCGTCTCGCGACTCGCGGCCGGATTCGATTCAGCTACCGCTGGCGCTACGCGGCGCAAATTCGAAATGATGCCCCAACTTGCACTGGCCTGACCATCGCGCGCCACCGCTTCTGGATTGCCCAGCGCAACGACGAACTGCCCTTTACGCAATTCGCGAGACGGATTGACTCGAATGGGTTGGAGACCAGTTGCATCGATCTTCAACACCGCCAGATCACTAAACGGATCGAAGGCAAAGACGCGAGCTGGCTTGGCAACCACTTCGGCGGGATAGCTACGCTTATCCAGCCAAACGTAGTAGTCATTGCGTTGGGGATCTCCCAGCACATGGCCACAGGTAACGAGCAATCCGTCCTCAGTGAGAACCACGCCACTCCCGAAGAAGGCGGGAATGTAATCAGGACTCTCCGGCGATTCGAAGAAAGAAAAATCGCCCCCCAATCGCAACGCCCCCGCTTGGGCACTCGGCGCCTGCTTCTTCGGGACGCGTGCAATGGCCACCACACTCTGCCCCGCAGTTGCAATTGTAGATACCGTGGCCTCTTCCAACGCGTTAAGCACGGGGAAATTACTCGTCGAATCGGTGGAAATCACCTGGGCCGCGAGGGGAGGTCCCCCATGGGCGAACAGCATGGTCAGAACGCAACACGACGTCATCACCCAACGAAAAAAGGGCTGGTGTTGCCACCAGCCGCAATGCCGCGCATTGGAATTCAAGTGCATCATGTCGAACGCTTTACCTCACTACCATCCAGGCTTGATGCCCCCCACATCCCTAGAGCTGGCGAGGCTCAGCTATCGGCCAGCTCGGCTTCTTTTTCCTCAACTTCTTCCGCGACTTCCTTACCTTCGGGGCCCGCATAACCGCCAGCCGCCATAATCAGCTCGCGAATCGTTTCGGCCAACTCCTTGTTCTCCAGCAAGAAGGCCCGCGCCTTCTCCTTGCCTTGCCCAAGGTAGGTGTCATTGTATTTGAACCAAGCACCGCTCCGAGTCACAACCTTGTGCTCAGTCCCCACGTCGAGCAAATCGCCCTCGTAGCTGATTCCCGAGTTGTGCATCATATCGAATTCGGCAATGCGAAACGGCGGGGCAACCTTATTCTTGACGATCTTGCAGCGCACTCGCTGCCCAACGACCTCGTCCCCATCCTTGAGACTGCCAATCCGGCGAACATCGATTCGGCACGAGCAGTAGAACTTCAACGCACGACCTCCCGGTGTGGTTTCAGGACTGCCAAACATCACCCCAACCTTCTCGCGAATCTGGTTGATAAAGATGACAACCGTCTTGCTCTTTGCGATCGCGCCGGTCAGCTTACGCATCGATTGGCTCATCAATCGAGCCTGCAGCCCCACATGAGATTGACCAATCTCACCATCCAACTCTGCGCGTGGAACCAAGGCAGCTACGGAGTCAATTACGATGACATCCACCGCGTTGCTCTTCACCAAATGCTCAACGATCTGCAACCCCTCTTCACCGCAGCCGGGCTGTGAAACGAGCAGGGTATCGAGCTCCACCCCCAGCTTCTTCGCCCAGCTTGGATCAAATGCATGCTCCGCATCGATAATTGCACCGATCCCGCCCGCCTTCTGAGCTTCAGCGCAGATGTGCAGCGCTAAAGTCGTCTTCCCACTCGATTCGGGGCCGAAGATCTCGATGATCCGTCCTCGCGGAACGCCCATGCCCCCCAGAGCCAAGTCCAGCGACAGGCTGCCGGTGGTAACCCCTTCGATCTTCAGCAGGGCTTCGCCACCGAGCGGCATAATTGATCCCTGACCAAACTGCTTCTCAATCTGCTCCAGCGTATTCCGCAGCCCTGGCTCGCGTTTGTAAACGGCATCCATTCCCTCTGGGCCCTGGGAACCGCCCTTTTTCGACGCGTTTGTTTTCTTCTTGGCCATTGTTTTTCTCGCAGTTGCAACCATTCCCTGTAACCCCTGACTGAAGGACTAAAAGTCAAATGCAGCGAAACTCTCAGCATGCATCTCTGCAGTCCACGAAACGCAACATGCCAGCTCATCGAATTCAGTCAGGTAAAGCTCTACAATAGCGATACTACCGAATCCCAAGTTGGCAGGCAACAAGCGACTGCGACAGGAATAGTTATCGAAGAAGCCGCGACACCTTAGGTCCCACCCGCGCAGAATTCGCAAAACGCATAAAAAAACGCACCCCCAAGGGTGCGTTTACTACGTATTTTGACATCAACTGCAAGCGGAACGCTTATCGCCTTCAGCCTTAGGCCTCGGCGCTTTCAGCGACGGGGGCCTCTTCTGCAGGAGCTGCCGAAACGGGCGCAACTGCCGTCGGCCGGACCTTGCTCTTCAATCGCGCGAGAGCCGCCTTCTGCTGCTCAAGATGCGAGCCGTTGGTGCCATACTTCTTGATCAAAACACCCACTTTATCGCTAGGCTCAGCCCCTACACTCAACCAGTAGTCGATTCGCTCGCCGGTCAAAATCGCTCGTGCATCGGTATCACGTACCATCGGGTCATAGTAGCCAAGCTCCTCAATGACCTTCCCGTCACGAGGGGCGCGGGAATCAACCACACAAACACGGAAAAACGGCCGAGCCTTGCGGCCCATTTTCTTTAAGCGAATACGAACTGCCACACAATGTCTCCTAGGATTCATGCAAATGGACACATGCCATTCGCGGGATCAATGTCTTATACGTTAATTTGATGATTTGTTTTCAGGTCGCAGCCGCGACAAGCCCTCTATCATTTTCGTTTTAGGCATTCCACGCAACTGCATTTAGCTCACTTTGCATTGCATTTTTCGCCAGAGGCCCCATCCGAGCGACAAAAACCACCCCTCAGGGTGGTGCAGATCTCTCAAGTCACTCCCACCTACCTCCAGGAGGCCGCTGAATTGCTGCCCAACCCTCCATGGACACGCCCCGCTTACTTCTTGCGTTTCTGTTTCCGCAGAAGCTTGTCTCGCTCGCGCTGCAGTCTGGCCTTCTCTTTGGGATTCAAACGCTTCCCCGTCCCCTTCTTAAGCTTCATACCCCCCATCGAGGGATCGCCAGACATCATACTACTCTGCATTTGCTGCATCATTTGCATGCGATCTCGCGAATTACCGCCGGCCGCCATCTGCATCATCGGCATGATGATCGAAAATTGTTTAATAAGTGCATTGACGACAGTCGGTTGCACCCCCGCCCCTTGTGCAATGCGCTGGCGGCGTGGCGTGTCGATCAGCTTCCAATTGCGACGTTCGTGAGTGGTCATCGAGTCGATCACCCCCAGCATTTTCCGCACCTCACCGTCGGTATCCCCGCCGGCGAGCATCTTCTTCATGTCTCCCATGCCGGGCATCAAGCTCATCATTTTCTGCATGAGCCCCGGCTTGGCGATTTTCTCGAGCACCCCTCGGAAATCTTCCAGCGTGAATTGTCCCGATGCCATTCTGGCCTCAAGCTTCTCACGCTCTCCATCGTCGATAATGCGGTGCGCTTCCTGAGCGACCGCTACGATGTCTCCCATCTCCAGGATGCGTCCCGCCATCCCCTCGGGCCGGAACGCCTCCAAGGCGTCTAAATGCTCTCCAGTTCCGATAAACTTGACCGGCACTTGCGTCACATGCTTTACGCTCAACAAGGCTCCGCCGCGGGCGTCGCCATCGAGTTTGGTCATGATCACCCCGTCCAACTCCAGAGCGGAATTGAACGCAGAAGCACTGTTAACGGCGTCCTGCCCCGTCATGCCGTCCACGACGAGATAGACCTGGTCTGGACCAATCTTCTTGTCGATTTCGCATAACTGCTTCATCAACTCGTCGTCGATTGCGAGGCGGCCGGCCGTGTCCAAAATGACGACGTTGGCTCCCTGCTCCTTCGCTTTGGCAACCCCAGCCCGGCAGACCTTGACCGGATCTTGCTCATTCAGGTCGCTATAGACCGGCACCCCCAACTGCTCACCCAAAGTGTGCAATTGTTGAATGGCCGCTGGGCGCTGTAGGTCAGCCGCGACGAGAAACGGAGAGGCCTTCTGCTCTTTGAGTAGCTGGGAAAGTTTACCGCAAGTGGTAGTTTTCCCGGCCCCTTGAAGCCCGCACAGCATCAAAACCGTGACTTGCCCAGCCTTAATTGGAATCGAAACATCGACCGGCCCCAGAATCTCAATCAGCTCTTGGTGAACAATGCGCACCAATTCCTCGTGTGGCCGCAGGGACAGCAACACCTTCTGTCCCATTGCTGCTTGAGTCACCTTCGCCATAAAATCTTGGACGACTTGGTAGCTCACGTCAGCTTCCAACATCGCCTGCTCAACCATTTGCAGGCCATCGCGCATGTTGGCTTCGGTTAACTTGCCCTTGCCGCGAATCGATTTAAAGGCAGATTGAAGTCCATCGGACAGTGATTCAAACATCTTGACTCATCTTGCAAGGTCTTAATTGGGAACGTGGCAAGCGCGGAAGGACAATCGGTCCCAGGCACTGCAATTTCGAAACGGCTCGTGGCCAACGCCTCATGGAGGAGGCATCTTGGGTCCTGCCGCTGCTGCTAATCTCTTCTGCTGATTTTTAATGCTGCGCACTGGCAACAGCCCGCTCCAACAGCAAAGCAATCCGTCGATTTTAATACCGTAGTGGGCATACTGGCAATCCGAAAGAGAGCCCCCCACCTGGTACAAGCGTTTCGGCTACATTTTAGCTGAGGCTGTTGAGGTAGCGGACGGGGCATCCGCCCCCGCTTCACGGGTTCTTGGCATCACTCCATTCCCTCGCCCCCCTCCCCCCCCCCGAGCCGGCCGTCCAACATCGCGACGGCTTGTCGGTTTCCACCAGTCGCCGCAAATCCCCTTCGGTTCCTACGCCGTTACATCTACATCTACGCCGTACCCCCTAGGCCGTTACCCGTGGGCTAGTGGTCAATAAAGTTCAAGTGCGTCTGGAGATTGCGTGCGTGGGAAGGCCCCCATCACGGCGTAACGGAAACCAGCCTTCCTTGCTCACCGAACTGTTGATTTAATAGCAATTTGAATTTTAACGCGGAGGTTGCGTCCCAAACTGCCTTGTAGCGGCAACTATCTTTCCTTGCTCACGCGGCGAGTTGCGATTTTTAAGGAGCGGCGCGCGGCCGGTTCCCCTGCTGGGACCGCGGAGCTCTCCCGCAACCATCAGAACCGCCGCCCCCCCCCCCCCCCCCCACGGAAGTGCCCTACAAGTAAGATGTTCTCTAAAATTTTACTTTCGGTCGTTGAACAACCGCCCCGACACGAGCCATAATGCCTGTTCCTCAAATGGCGCAAATAGGCGTGCATTTCCGCCAGCATCCCCCGCCCCTACCTTAGATCGCCCGAGACCCACCATGAAACTTAATTTACGGACCAAGAACTTGCGACGTCATGGATTGGCCATCGCCCTGCTCTCCTGCCTGGCCGCTCCCTCCGCTCTCCACGCAAAAGACCCCATCGCCGACCTGCAGGCAGAGGCAATCACCACCGGCAAAGCCGAGTTTGGACATTGGGGTCCCAACAAGGACAAGTACTCTTCCTGGACGACGCATTCCAATCGCCTGATTCCGGTTTACTCCTTTGGCGGGAATTTAGATCAAGTCAGTGGCGAAAACAGCGTATATCGTTCGGCCGAGGGCCTCACCAAACTCTACGGCACCCTTCCTCCGGAGACTCTCAATCCGCAGGCCGAGTACTTCGATCAAACGGACGTCTACCGCCTGCAAGAAATGGCGGCCGCGGCAGGCAAAAAGCATATCGTGTTGTTCGTGTTCGATGGGATGGATTGGCAAACCACCCGGGCGGCTGCCATTGCCAAGAGCGGCGCGGTCAAATACGACGAAGGCCGCGGAACAGGACTCTACATCCAAGACTACGCAGGCACGGAAACCGATTTCGGCTACTGCGTTACCAGCCCACACAACAACGGCACTTCGGTCAGTGTGGACAAGCAACGGGTGACGAATCCTGGCGGTAAAACCCTAGGGGGTTACGATCCGGCACGCGGCGGAGAGTTTCCCTGGTCGGAATTCCCCGATGCCAATTACCCAATTTCAGCTGGCGACGACGAGAACAAGCATGCCTACACAGACTCCTCCTCGTCTGCGACCTCGCTGACCAGCGGCATCAAGACGTACAACAACGCCGTCAACGTCGATTTCGCAGGCCGTGAAGCACTTAGCATCGCACGCAAGTTGCAAGCGGATGGGTTTGCGACGGGAGCCGTGACCAGCGTTCCTATTAGCCACGCAACTCCAGCATCTGCCTACGCCAGCAATGTCCACCGTGGCGATTACCAAGACATCACCCGCGACTTGCTTGGCCTCCCTTCAATCTTCCACCCAGGCGGCCTGCCAGGGCTCGACGTATTAATCGGTGCAGGCTGGGGAGAAACGGCTGAGAAGGATGGCGGGCAAGGTGAAAATTTTGTGCCAGGAAACAAGTACCTTACGACGGCCGATCAACAACTCGCCGACGTGGCCAACGGAGGTAACTATGTGATCGCCGAACGCACCGCCGGCCAACCTGGCCCGGACGTCCTGAACGCGGGTGTCCAAGCCGCCATCGAGAACAAGCAACGGCTGCTCGGTTATTTCGGCGCGAGCAAGGGGCACCTTCCCTTCCAAACCGCCGACGGAGGCTATAACCCGGTCGCCAACACAGGAAATGCCAGCTCTGCGAAAGCGGAAAGCTACTCTTCCGCTGACATCGAAGAGAACGTGACACTCAGCCAAATGACGACTGCTGCACTGGAAGTGCTAGACGCTCGCAGCGAGCGATGGTGGTTGATGATCGAAGCTGGCGACGTCGATTGGGGCAACCACTCCAACAACATCGACAACTCCATCGGTGCCGTCCTGAGCGGTGACATGGCTTTCAAGACGTTAGTCGATTGGGTCGACGCCCAAGACGGCTGGGAGGAAACCTTTGTCGTGGTAACCAGCGATCACGGGCACTACCTGGTGCTCGACCAACCTGAATTGCTGGCCCAATAAGAGGACCAGATTGCCCGCAGCAATTCTCCATCCTGGGGCATTCCCGCGTTGGCGGGAATGCAACCGCCCCAGGGGCCGCGCTCCGCGGGATCCCTGTCACCCCAGCCTTTGAGTCCGCCTCTCTGCGGGGACGGCTCTCTGCGGGGCCGTCGAGGTCCCCGCCAGACCGAAACACTCGAAACCGCCCAAGAGCCAGGTCCTCGTTCAGATGGCGTCGGGACCGCGTTCTCCGGTGCGAATCCGAACACAGTCATCCATGGGCAGCACAAAGACTTTCCCATCGCCGATCTGGCCTTTGTCGCTAGACTTGGCCGCCCCCAAAATGGCCGACACCGTAGGCTCTACGAACTCATCGTTCACGGCAATCTGCAGTTGGACCTTGCGCAGCAGATTCACGGCCGAATCGGGGACGCGGCGTGCGGTCAACTGCCCTTTCTGACGCCCGAAGCCTTGGCAATCGAGGACCGTCAGCCGGAAGACCTCCACGTCGGTCAAAGCCAACTTGACCGCTTCGAGACAATTGGGCTGAATAATTGCGATGATGAGCTTCACGTTTCAATGCACCTAAAAGCCGACCTTTGCGCACAGCACTCTCGCTGCATCTTTCCATCTGTTGCATATCGGCAAAATAAACACTGGGGGTGAACTGACATTATTGAGCGAGGAACAGTGGAAAGAATCCTGGCTGCCAGCATGGTTAGCCCTGTTAACTCTACTTCAGACAACGAGATTTGTCACTGTCAGAATTGCACTCAGAAGAGGAGCACCCCGGCTCGGACGCGTGAGGCGGACACGCGTACCGAGCCTGCTGGGGCATCCTCAGGACGCGACCGAAGCCGTCGCCCCGTGGAAGAAAAAGTCACCTGAAACCATGGAGCCGCAAAGCCCCATCATCTCAGGCAACATTGGGTAGTTTGTAAACGAGGGACAAGCTCAACAACTCTCCCTCCCGCCGTTCTCTAGCGCCGTGCTGCCCGAGGGCTGCAGCGACGCTGAGGTATTCCACACCGCGAATCGGACAGCAGCCTAGCTGGCTTGCGTCAAGCTTTCGGATGGGTAAGCGTGCATGCCATGCTCGGAAATATCCAAGCCGGTTTGCTCTTCTTCGGGGCTCACTCGCAACAGACCTGAAGCGTTCAAAATCACAAACAGAATCGCCATCGTCCCGAACGACCAAGCACAGATGGCAGACGTTCCAATCAGCTGAGTCATGAACGTTCCGCCGCTGGAATTAGGAAGAAGCCCGATGGCCATGCAACCCCACACGCCGCACAATCCGTGTACAGGCCAAGCTCCAACAGGATCATCGATCCGCAACTTATCGAGCATCACCACGCCCAGGATAATCAGCACGCCAGCCACGCCACCCACGACGATCGACATCCACGAGCTCATGCAATCGCAACAAGCGGTGATCCCCACCAACCCGCCGAGGATTCCATTGAGTCCCATCGACAGGTCCGGCTTGCCGAACAATCCCCAGCTGCACAGAGTCGCAACCAAACCGCCAGCACCAGCTGCCAACGTGGTCGTAACAGCACAGTGCATCGCCACGGTGATATCTTCAGTACCCTGGAATGCCAATTGGCTACCGGGATTAAAACCGTACCAACCGAACCATAGAATGAATACGCCGAGAGCCGCCAGTGGCAAACTGTGACCAGGCATTGGCATGCTCTTGCCGTTGACAAAGCGACCAATGCGAGGTCCCAGCACAAGCGCTCCGGCCAGACCCGCGAAACCACCCACGCCGTGGACCACAGCTGAGCCGGCGAAGTCGACGAAGCCCATTTGGTCCAACCAGCCGCCGCCCCACTTCCAATAACCGCTAATGGGGTAGATCAGTGCAGTGAGCAGGGCGCTGTAAATCAAATAAGCGCCAACTTTCATACGGCCAGCAACGGCCCCCGATACGATCGTAGCAGCCGTTGCAGCGAAGACCGCTTGAAACAACCATCCCACTTCAGGCGTGAAGGTTGAGCCGGTTACGCCATCGAGACCAAACCCACCGAAGCCGAAGTACGGCGAGGGATCGGCACCGGCGTAGTCACCAGGATACATGATCCCGTAGCCGACCACGAAGAACAGCAACACACCGATGCAAATATCCATCGAGTTTTTGAACAACACGTTCACAGTGTTCTTCTGGGCATTGAAGCCAGCTTCCACCATCGCGAAGCCAGCTTGCATGAGGAACACCATGGCTGCAGCGAGGAACAAGAACATATTGTCCAACGCAAAACCGACGCCCAAGTCGGCCGTCTCAGCCTCCTCCTCAACTTCGACCACAGCAGGCGTCTCCGCCTCTGTCGCCGATTCGACCGCTACCACTCCAGCAGCGCCATCCGGCTCCTCTTGCCCAACAGCAATGCTAGGTAAGAGCAACATACAACCTAATAATCCACCCAACAAAAGAGGCATCCTAGCCCGCCTTAGAACTGTCTCTTGCAATATCAACTTTCTCGCCTTTCAACCGGAAGTAACTCTCGTGCGCACAAGCAACGTTACTTGCGAACACCCACGCCATCACCATCACGCAACACTGGCTGAGCTCCGGCGGTTGGTTGATTTGCTGAACCGACGACACTAGCCCTCGGATTCGTAACGCGTCCCGTCCCCACTCCCGATCCGCGGCCAGTGCCCACGGTCTAGAAGAACGAACGGTGCGATAAATCAATCAGCCGCCGGCGCCACATCGCTACTAAGTTTCCTGCTGCATCGAGCGGGATGCCAAGTAGCCAAGTCGTGCTGGCAATCGATCACCGTGGATGGGTAATGCACGCGGTGGGCCAGAATGTTAAAACGCGACCTTCCATCAGGTCTTACGCGACACTTAAACACAGCAACAGAAAGGAGTTACAGAAAACTCAACTTTCTTAAGGAAAGAGCCCAAAAGCGAGCAGCGGAACGACATTGCCACAAAAAAGGGCAAGCAACGCTAATAGATTAAGCACGACGATTGCTGCTTCAACGAAAACAGCCAGCACATTTGCATGTGCTGGCTGAGAGCGTTTAGGTGTCGGAAATCTTCAGAGCTTAGAAGGTGAAGATCATGTCGGTGCCGAAGGTAGTTTGGCTGGAGCCCAACTCATTGCCAGCGACATTATCCTTGTCCCAATCCCAGCGAATTTCTGGGCGGAACATGAGGTTGCTAGTAGGAGCATAGTTGATGCCGGTGGTGTAGGCGTAAATGTCGCTACGACCAGCGTTGACCCCATAGATCCCCTTGTCAACGTTGTACCACTCGAGGCGTTGTCCCCAAGTCACTTGATCATTGATGGTGTACAACAGGTAGTTGTTGACATCGAACGTTTCGCGTTCGGTGGAGCGACCTGTGCCATCGGTATCGAGGAGGTCAATCCACAATACGTGCTGCCAATTGTCGGTCAATTGGCTGGAGATCACGGTGCTGGACATGTAACCGACTTCGTCATTGGCGAAGCGGCCGAACATGAATTGACCAGTGATATTGACGTTGTCGCTGTAGTCATAAGACGATCCACCCAGGAAGGCGTCGCCATTGTCTTCAAACGCGCTGTCCCAACCGAGAACGTATCCACCGTAGAGGGTCAGCTTGTCGCTGGCTTGGTATTGCGCCAGAGCACCGGTATGGGTAAACGGCTCGCTGTTGTTCATGGTATAGCTGTGCGAGTAGAAGAAGTTTCCAGTCGCTCCAACCACTTCGTAACCAATCAGCGTGAAGAAGTGTCCCACTTTGACCGACAGGTCGCCGTAGGCGGCTTCTACGTAAAGCTGAGGAATTGCATGGCCGTAGCCGGCATCCCCAACCCCATTATCCCAAGTATTGTCCCAGTGACCATTGCCAGGACCGAAGGACTGCGTGTTAGGTCCATCTGTACCGTAAATGTAGTCAATGCGACCACCGAAGCCCAGCCCGTTGCTGCCGTCCGCTACGCGTTCGGCGTACATCCAAGCTTGCTGCAATTCGACATTATTGGCACGGTTGTTGAACAAGCTGTTGTTGTAGGTGTGGTAGCCGACTTGCGACCAGCCACCGATGGTGAAGCCTAGCACATCGTTTTGGAATAGCTTCCAAGGTTCGTCGCTGCAACCGCTGGCAGAATCGCATCCGCCGCCCAGGAATCCGCCCATGCTGTCGCAGGCATTGATTCCGCTGGTATCACAACAGCTTACCGGAGCGTCGCCACAGCTTGAGGAAGCTGGAATGACTGCCGCGTACTGGCTGCGCACAGCAGCCGCGGTGGTAACAGGTGCAGGTTGAGCAGCGTAGTATTCGTAGTCACTAGCTGGTTGTTGAGCAGGCGAAGCAGCGAAAGCAGCTCCCCCCAAGCAAGTCGCAGCTATCGCTGCGGACAAGGCCAACTTGGTAATCTTCATCTTTTCATCCTTGATTAAATTCGGAACCCTAGACGATCACAACCACATCCTGAGTTGTGTCGGAAACGGGATTAAGACCCAAGACCGCCAAATCGATAGTCGAGCCACTAGCGATCATCTTGAATCACGAAACGGCTGCTTAGTGAGTACGTTTCCGAGAGTTACTATCGGCGTGAAAATTACCGCAAATTCATCGGTTCCTTCGAATCTCCCATTCGTCGGATTGTTAGAGTCATACGAATCCCACCGAGTTTAACGGTTGCGCAAGCCCCGCGGCCCCCCAACTGGCAAACCGTAAGAAATCCTTAGTCTCGCCAATCGAGTAGCGCTGTGGCAAACGCCTGCGGATCGAAGACTGCCAGGTCTTCCAGTTTTTCTCCTAGCCCAACCAATTTGACCGGCAAATCAAACTCTTGACGGATGGGGATAATCACGCCCCCTTTCGCAGACCCATCAATCTTGGCTAAGACGATTCCGGTACAACCTGCCGCAGCCGAGAAACCGCGCGCCTGACTGATCGCATTCTGCCCGGCAGTTGCGTCCAACACGAGCAGCACTTCATGCGGCGCTTCGGGAATATGCTTGGCAATCACGCGGCGAATCTTATCGAGTTCCTGCATGAGATTGCTCTGCGTCTGCAACCGCCCGGCAGTATCGATAATGCACACATCGTAGTTTTCATCGCGTGCTTTCAGAGAAGCTTGGAAAGCAACGGTGCCAGGATCCGCCCCCTGCTGTCCCTTGACGATATCGCATCCAATACGCTCCGACCAAACCGTTAGTTGTTCGACAGCTGCGGCGCGGAACGTATCCCCCGCCCCCAACAGCACGCGGTGGCCTTCCTGGGTGAACTTGTAAGCCAACTTGGCGATTGACGTAGTTTTCCCGGAGCCGTTAACCCCCACCACCAAAATCACCGTCGGCCCAGACTCCGCCAACTGGATGGCCGTCCCCCCTTGCTCCAGGGTCGTTTGAATTTCCTCCGAAATGGTTTGCAATACTTCCGCAAATTGGACTTTGCGAGCTCTGAAGTCGGCACCGATGCGATCGCGGATTTGCGTCGCCATCTTCCCCCCCATATCACTCTTCACCAATACGGCGAAGAGCTTCTTGAGGAATTCGTCGTTGACGAGTTCTCCGTCGCTCTTCCACAAATCGCGAATATCAGTGTTGAGAGCACGGCTGGTTTTCTCAAGCGCCGAACGGATGCTCCCCAAAATCCCGCCGCTGCCGGTCTCGCTAACGCCGTCCGCTTCTGAAGCACCGTCTCGCTTGTTCTTCTTATTCCAAAATGCCATTAATTCAACTCACACGCTTCTTCATAGTGTTCATCAGAAACCAGCCATACTTTACCATCAAACCACCATCCCGCCCCCTCCAACGGCTGAAGCCACCTAGGTTCCTGCGGGTTGTGCGATTCGACGATGTCATTCTAGACCGCAACTCCAATGCATCGAGGGGGCCGGAGTCCTCCATCCCGACTTACACGGGATTGCAGAAAGCGGTTTAATAGGTGCCAACCAGGAGCAGCCGTCCCATGGCTCGCTTTTCCACACCTGTTTCCCTCCGTAATTCCGCGCGTTCCATGCTCAATTTACAAAGCACCTCCAGCTCCCGCTGGCTGGACCAAGTCGATTCCAGTCTGGAAGAAATCTTGATCGACCACGCGCATTGCGAGCACAAAGCGGCCGCTACCGCGATGAGCTTGATGGGAGGCTATATTGAGAATCAAGAATTATGCCGCGAAATGACGCTGATCGTGGAAGAGGAATTGGAGCACTTCCATCTCGTTATCCAGCTTCTTAAGAAACGCGGGATTGCATTCCAGCGGCAGCAGCCGGGCAACTACGGAAAGTCCCTGAAAGCCCTAGTCCGTCCCAACGAACCGCAGCGAGTGGTCGACCGCTTGCTGGTCGCTGGCATTATTGAAGCGCGCAGCTGCGAACGATTCAACCTCCTGGCCGAACACGTCCAAGATGCGGAATTGGCAGAATTCTATCGCTCGCTATTCGAATCCGAAGCGCGACATCACACCACCTACGTGCGACTTGCGAAACAGTTCGCGGACGACGCCACCGTCAAGCAACGGCTGCGCGAGCTCGCCTCTCAAGAAGCAGAGATCATCGCGCAGGGTAGCCCCCTACCTCGCATGCACAGTTAGCCATTTTTCTACAAGATCATTACGATGAGCATTTCTACTGAATCTGACTTTCCCGCCCACTTGCAACCCTATGCTGAACAGATCGACGGGCTACGTGAAGTGGGGCGTGTATTCTGGGAGCGTGGCTGGAGTGTAGGCACCAGCAGCAACTACAGCGTCGTCGTCGATCGCAATCCGACCAAGATACTGGTTACCGCCAGCGGCAAGCATAAGGGGCGGTTGAGCCGCGCCGATTTCGTGCTTGTGGACAGCCACGGAGAGCCAATCCAAGCGGAGCAACCCAAGTCATCCGCCGAGACACTCCTACACTGCGTGGCCGCCGAGGACTCCAGTGTTGGGGCCATTCTGCACACCCACAGCGTCTGGTCCACCGTCCTCTCCGATCGCTTCTCGGCCCAGGGCGGCATCCTGCTCGAAGGCTATGAAATGCTCAAAGGACTCAGCGGTGTCACGACACACGAACATGCCGAATGGCTCCCCATCTTTGAGAACACCCAGCATATCCCAGACTTGGCTGCCAAGGTGAAAGCGGCCATGCAATCCCCCGAGCAACCACTAACACATGGTTACATCATACGCAAACATGGAATCTACACTTGGGGCCAAGATCTCGATGAGGCCTTCCGACAAATTGAGATCCTAGAATTCCTACTAGAGTGCGTGGCCCGCACCGGCGCCCTCTCTTAAACGCAAGCCGTCGCGAAACCATTCCTGGAAGTGTGATTCACGCAGCCAACGCAAGGTCACACTTCCAAGGATATCTCGATTCTCTTTTGAATCCCTAGTGAGACACCCCTCGACTAGGAGCGGCGACGACGCAGGAATCCACCACCTAGCAAAGCTGTCAGCAAAGTTAGGGAAGCTGGCTCTGGTACCGCCGTGACGGTGAGCAATCCAGATCTCGACGTAAGTTCAATCGCAGTATTATCCGGTCCCAGCAGGACCGAAAAGTGCTGGTTACCGACGATGAAATCAGGATTCAGCAAAATCGTGTCCCCTGCCACCTTGCTGGAAATATCCAGCGTCAAAAAGACGGCGACTCCATTGGCAGAGACCGACGTAGATGGCGTGACACCAGGCAGATTCAAGATGGTTGCTCCGTTGGGAAACGGAACTGAGGCTGAAGCACTGGCGAGGGCAGGTGTGACCACGGTACCTAAACTGGTATCGGTATCCCAGATCGTCTGATCTAAACTGAAACCGGTAATCAGCGCCGTCTCAGTTCCTCCCACGATTGTTCCTCCATCGTTAAGTCCGAAACCCAACGTCATGCCATTGAGCGCATCGGTGCCCGCAATGTTGAGCCCAATGACAATTTCTTGAGTCCCCTCACTTACAAAGATATCTTCGGTCGAAAGCGTGAGCGCCGCGGATGCGACTGACGTCAACGCAGTAGAAATCAGTACGCCTAGTGCAAGTACTCGTAACATGATCAAACTCCTAGTTATTTAGTTAGTAAACAATTTAGTACGCGAAAACTTGGTAAGAAAACCGTGGATGCAGGCCCTTAAGCCCTGCCTCCAACTCCCCTCCCAAGCAGGCACACCAACAGCGATGCAGATGCTTTGAGAGGAGAGCCAGGGACGTGCAATGACAGGACGCACCAGCAAAGAGAGAGGAGGTGTTAAGCAAGTCCATCCCGTTCGAGTTCGGCGAAAATGCTGTCGACGTTGGACTCATGTTGCTGGTCAGAATCCGAGTCTTCTTCTTCGGTTAGCTGTTGCGGGCCAACCATCACCCACATCTCTGCGGCGTCAACACCGCTCTGAGTCTGGGAGTCTCCAACCGGAGCTCCAGTCGCAAGTGCATGAGCTGAAGAACAACTCTTCCCCACAAACTCAGGTTCTGAGGAAGGCGATTCTGTAGGTAAAGAGTTTGACTCGCCATCTACGGAGGGCACCCAACCGGCGACCAATGCGGACGTGGAAGCATCCGACACCGCAGGGGCAGCCGCGACAGGTGTTGCCGCACTACCAGCAGCAGTCGCTGCAATGTCGAGTAGCACCAACGATGTAAAGCCGGTGTAATGCCCCTGCGACAATCCGTAATCCACTACGTTCACGGCGCGGTCGTGATTGAGATCGAATTTATTCTCGATGGCAGCTGGCACGAAGCCGGTAAAATTAACGCCAATCAATGCAGTGTCTTCCACGTTGACCGCAGTGCTACCGGATTGATTCCCCATCTCACCAATTTGATTGCCCCAGTAGTAGACCTTATCGGCAGACAACCCTGTATTGGGAGTTGCCAACAACGTCACTTCCAGCCACTGGTTCTGAATGGCGTTATTGGGCCATACAATCCGCAGTCGATCCGAACCGTCCACTCCAGCTCCCGCCTGAACTTCGATGGAAGTGGGAATCGGTGCCTCGGCCCAAGACGCAAGCGATTGATTGTTGCCGACGTGGAAGGAGAAATCGGCCACAGTCGGCGTACCGGCCAAGTTCGCAACATCCACGATGACACCGTTAAGACCTCGGCTGTAGTTGGTATAGTTCGCGTATGTCGCGACTCCATCTCCAGGCTGGTAGGGCTGCTTATCCGGCGCGATTGCCTCAGTTCCGCTGTAGCTCGAGTCGTTGTAGAAGACGCTCGACCCCACGGCCTCAGCCGCAGTGGCATCTGCGGGAATGTAGTAAATTTCAAGTCGCGGTCGTTCCACCAACAGCGGTGTTTCCGACGAACGAATTGCCCAACCATCGGTACCACTGGCCCAAGGCAAAATTGCCCAGCCATGGTTCTCCTTCTGGCCGGCAACCCATTCGGTCACATCGGAGGTGACGTCAAACGTGTTGAAGCCGCCCAACACGTTGGGGTTTCGGCTGGAATTCCCAGCTACCGTGGACGGATTGAGCGCGGCTTCGACCCCATCGGGCGAGATGCCATCGACCAACGTATTCCATGTATCCGTGTCGGCCCATTCGGTTAGCATTGGGAAGAACTGACCACCGTCACCGGTCGCATTGCCGGAGGTGCTGCCCAGTGTCAAAACCGCAGTCACAATGGTCGACCCAGCGGGAATCCGCCCGATCGCGTTGCCGATAATATCGTCAAAACGGAGCAAGGTTTGCGTATCTGGGGATGGAGCATCGACAAACAGCGTCTCGACAGCCGATTTATCAGTATCGGCCTCCGCGTCGCGAAGCTCAGTATCGACGGTCGATTCGTAGCCGTCCACACCGTCTCGGAAGCTGGCCGACTGCATGCCCGCCGGTAGCCATTCGATTCGCAGCGTAGGACGCTGACTCGCGTCGCTGGCCTCCGAGGAACTAATTTGCCATCCATCCGTTCCGCCTTCCCATGGCAACAAGGCCCAGCCATGGTTGGCTTCTCCAGTCGCCCAAGCTCGCAGATCTTCGAGCACACTGATCGATCCGATTCCCGTACCCGAAGAACCGCTACCTGCTAATAGCCCAATCTGTGAATCGAACTCGGCTCGCGCTTCGACCCCATCAGCTTGAACACCATCTCCCGTGGAATTCCAAGTCGCGGCGTCCGCATCGAACGCACTTAGCAATCGATGCATCTGAGCCCCATCTCCCGAATTGGTCATGTTCAAGGAGAGCACTGCTGAGGTAATAATTGCACCGCTAGGGATCTGCCCAACCCCATCCCCGAAGATCTGGTCAAACCGCAGCAGGATTTGGCTATCATTGGTAGAGCCTTCATCATGCCAATCCACCCACAAATCGGTCGGCACAGGCGTGTCTGGAGTCGATTGCGACAATCGGATATCAGCCGCACCACTGTAGGCGCCATAGCCGTTGTCTAGACCTTGCCGGAGATCTCGAACTCGCACCAAGCCAAGTTCCAGCCCCTTGGTAGCAGGCCCCGAACTCTTGCCGTTTCCGTCCACCAGCTCGATATCAAAGGTCCGTGAACTCAGCGGAGTTGTCAGTTCATTGTTTGCGAAAGTGATCGCTCGCAAAACCGCCTGAGCTCCGCCCAGCGTCGCCTGCGCGTTGAAAGTCACGCCGAGCGGCCCGGCGGTTCCGTTTCCAGCCACGGTTCCAATGACCACCCCCTGAAAGCTCACTTCGTCCCCGCTAACAGTGACATCGGCTCCCGCAACCGAGCGAATTACCAGGAGGTCGGTTGCCAGACCTCCACCACTTTGGGTGACACTCAATACGGCACCATCTAAGAATGCAATTTCCCCATCGCTAAGCACTCCAGCTGGATCAATGCTGACTGGAGTATCACCAAGTGCATAGTAGGTGGATCCACCGGATGCAATCACTGGCGTGGCCGCACCAGTGCCTGCAATGTTGAGTGTTACAGTCGCACTACTGGCCCCCCCGAACCCGTCTTCCATCGTGTAAGTGAAGGTGTCAACGACCGAATCTCCTGCATAGAGAGCGTCGAGTAGATTGCCTGGCGAGTAGACGATACTGCCGTCGGCGTTGACCGACAGACCAGCCCCCAAGGCACTCGTGACACTCGTTCCGGTCACTTTCAGACCATCGGGAGTGGGCCGCCAAACCGGTTGCGAAGCACTATCAAACGGAACGAAGGTGAAACTGAAGGGAGTGTCTTGCAGTCCCATGCCAGGCTGATCATGGGAACGAATCACAAACCCTCCCGCTCCATCGTCTTCGTAAGTAAGGTAGTTGTCTTCGACGTCTGCGTTGCCCTGAGTGGAAAGCAACAGAACGCCCGTGGCCGGGGACTGACCAGGAATGGTGAGGTTCCATTCATGGCCCCCGCTGACGACTTCCTGGCGCTGGAGCGTAAACTCCCCAACACCCAGAGTGACAGGATTCACGGCGTCCGAAGTCGGGTCCACCACCGCGGCCACCAAATTCTCCGATTGTCGTGGCATATAAACGAAGGAGAAACCACCATCTTCGCTATCGGCAAAATCTTGTTGATTGTCCCGGACGGCTAATAGGTACCGATCCGTTCCAGCAATCGCTGATACCGAGATCACATTGTCGGCCTGCTCGTTGCCGATCGCCAACAGAAACCCAGCGGTCGCCGAATCGGTAATCCCTGGGATAGTAATCTCATATCGGCCAACTGCCGTGCGAACCACATCGGTAGCCGCCAGCCCATTGCTGGCCAGCACGTTGCCGAGCGGGTCAACGTGACCTCCCGTCCAGTTGTCAGCAAAGCGGAAGTAGCTCAAACTCACACTTCCATCAGCAGCCGCATCGGCACCGAATTGCCCGATCGCTAGCGACGTCCCACCAGTACCGTTTTCGAAGGCTTGCACCAATCGGAAATCGGTAGGTGTTCCTTCATCGTTCTGCGCGATGGTAGCCAATACGACTCCATCATTGCGGGAGATGGGAGTACTGCCATCGAGAAGCTCAACTTCGCCTAACCCGTTGCTACCCAAGGTAATTGAATTGGCACCCGTACCGGTTTGCGCAACGGACCAATTGCTCGAGCCATCCACCGAAAGGTTGGCTGACGCGATTCCGACTGGCACGCCATAGACGGCGGAAAAATCGGGGTCGGTGTCGTTGCCCAGAACCGTCAGCAACGCGTGGTTGGCATGGAACTCGTTCAGCCAGATCGTATCGTTGTTGGCGACGGGAGCTTGGTTCTCGCCGGTGACAGTCACCGTCACCGTTCCGGTGGTTGTCTGAGCCGGATTGCGATTATCCGAGAGCGTATAAGTGAAAACGTCTTCGATGGTTTGTCCCACTTCCAATCCAGCAATTGCAGCTCCGCCGGTACTTGGGTTGTATCGGATGGTACCGTCGGCGTTGAGGCTGACCGTCGCTCCCAACGCGCTGGTTCCACTAACCGCTGAGACATCGAGATCGAGACCGGCCAAGCGTTCGAGCGGTTGATCAAAAGGCAGGAAGACGAAGTAGAAGTTCTCACTAGTCGCACCATATGCACCCGTGTTGAATGCTTCGATGCGGAATTGATCACCATCGGGAGTTGCCATAACCGCTTTCGGCGCGGGTACATCGGTAAACACGCCGGGAGGGTTTTGAACTTGAATTCCTTCGGCAGATATTGCAATCATGGCTCCGTCAGCTGGCGTATAGCCGGGCACGGTCAGCAGGGTGCCTCCGGCATTATCAACTGCAGTCACTCCTCCATACTGCTTTCCAAGTACAAAGCCCCCTGTCGCGTAGTGTCCGCCGATCAGATTGGGCGTATCCCCTGGGATATAGACGAAGCTCCAAGCTTGATCTTCTCCGCCATAGTTTCCACCGCCAGAGATATCGAGATCGCTGTCGACTTGCGCTACCAGCCATCCGCCGTTCACCCGAGGGCTGACCGACATAACGTTGTCATTGTTGGCGCCGCTCATCGCAAACAGCATGCCATCATCGAAGAAGGCTCCGTTGGAAGCCATGCCTGGCACCGTAATCTCCCACAACCCGGTCCCCAGCTTCGTAATGTTCGCTTGTGTAATGCCAACACCTCCCAGCAGCGTTCCATCGGCCGCCACGTGTCCGCTCGTCCATCCTTCCGCAAAGGGAAAGAAGCCGACACCTAAGGGAGAATTGCGTTCGCCGCCGGAGATCCCGGTATCGGTCGCAAAACCATAACTGCCGAATGCGTTGTAGGTATTTACGGTTTGATAGGGGCTCGTTCTATCCCGGACCGTGCCGAGAAAAACGCCTTCTGCCAAAGTCAAATCGGCTCCATCACGGCCAACTGCAACATCGCCCAGGTTGGCGGGACTCTGAATCGTCAAGGCACCTGGGGATGGTGAAGTCCCGACGACCGACCACAGCGTATCGCCATCGCCGGTTGCTGCAGCGTTTCCATCGATATTTGCCGCGGACACCGAGTATTCGGTCGTCTCTGGATGAAAATCGTTCTGACGCACTTCGATGTCAATTGAGGTCTGTTTATCCGTGACCGCTACATCGTCGACCGCTCGAGGCCCGTCATCTTGGGAGAAAACGGTTGCTCCAGCAGTGATCGAGGCGCTGGCTCCACTCCCATCGATCGCGGTAATCGTAAAGTAGGCAACGCCAAATCGATCGGGTGCAGGCCCCAGAGTCAGAGTCGTTCCCGCGATACTTCCCTCCAAGACTCCCCCTAATCCAGGATCAATCTGGTAGCTCAGCGTATCGCCGAGGTCCGCATCCGCGAACAGACTCGCCAAATCGAAGGTGACCGCGGCATCGTCCTCGTTGAAGACTTGGGTTGCAATGGTTCCTTCGACTGTGGGCGCATCATTGGCCCCGACCCAGTTGACCGTTACCGTAGCGGTATTTGTCTCTGTTCCATCGGTAGCCGAATAGACAAAGGTATCGATGGCAGTCTGCCCTGCGCCCAATGCTTGGATGGCGCCAGCGGCATCGTAGTGGACCGTGCCATCTGCGTTCCAGGAAAGCGCTACACCTAGAGTGCTAACGCCACTGCTTGCATCTCCTGGAGCCCCCAGGTCGACGTGGCTCAGAGTCGAAGCGGGAGCTAACGCATTCTCAAATGGCACAAAGAGTACCGTAAAGTCATCATCGAGTGGATTGAGCGTATTGCCCTCCAACTGGCGGATTAGAAAGTCATCGCCATCGGCTTCGTAAGAAAAGTAGACATTCCCTGGTGCACCGCGCGTCGTATCCGCGGTCTCCATGATCAACATGCCTGTTTCGGGGGAGTGTCCGTCGACAGTCATCCGCCACGTCCCGGTCGACTCTCGCTGAATCGAGAAGTCGCCAACGGAATACGAAAGTGAATTGGGAATACTCGACGCACCAACGACTTGTCCTCCAATCAGGCCTTGGCTATTTCGAGGTATATAGAGCACATTAAAATCACCATCCTCACCGCCACTGATGTTCGAGGAATTGTCGCGGCGGGCAAGGAGCCACTTGTCACCGCCGAGCGGGGTCGCGTGGGTGTAATTGTCCGAATTACCGCCAGCGATCGAAAATAGAAATCCGTCGGAATAGGAATCGGTTACGCCCTCGACCGCGATCTCATAGCGACCGGTGCCCACCTTAGTCACGGTAATGCCGGAGTTGACGGCGGCTTCATGCTCCACCCCGCTGCCGGAGAAAGCGCCGCCAAGCCAGCCATCCGCAAAGGGGAATAGAGCAGCACTCATTCTCCCCATCGACTCGCCGTCGTTTTGCGGTGCAGCCACAGTGGACAACCAGACGTTGCCGGTTCCGCCACTGTTGTAGTTGACCACGGAAAGATTGACGGAGCTGCTACCAGAGGCGGGAGCCATATTCTCGCGTAGCGTGGACAGGACGATTCCCGTCGTTCGGTCTAGAATGACATCGTCCGCCGCATCCACGGAACCATCAACATCCAACCACAAGTCAAGATCACCGAAGTTGAGTTGATCGGGCTCTTCCACCAGAGCACCAGGAATCACGCTTCGCTGAGGGACATCGCTGCCGGCTCGAGTCGGAATGAACCAATCGGCTTGATTCGTTCCTTTGTTGACGGAAGCTGGATCGTAGTCGAAATTCACCGCCGAAACCGTCTGGACTTCAGCTCCAGTGGTATCGTTCGCAAGAACATTGAGTGCCGCACCGGATGATAGGTTGAACGCGTCGTTCACTACATCTGCGGCCATTAACATTCGTTTGTCAAGTGATTCCAATTGTAATACGCGACGGAGTTGCTGACGCCTGCGCTGCAACTGGGATGCTTTCAACGATACGCGACCTTTGCTGTACATGGATGCCCCTCTAGACACAATTGAATAAATACCGGCTGGAGTTCAAAGGATTGGCAATGATACTTGTGCGACGCGCAGCGACAATTGTTGATTTCGGTTAAGAAATTGCTGCTTGGGAAGCCCAACCTCTCTTCACAATTGCCTGCACAAGATCGCAAATCGCCTACAGCCCTAAAGTTACGTAAACGCTACAGTTGGTCATCCCAACTGGGCGCGTCCAGTCGCCTCCTGCCAAACTTCACATGTTCTTTGCACTACCTAAACAAACCCACGAGAGACGCTCGGGCCGGCTGGGCTGCAGGGAATCAAATTGCTAGGGAATGGCCCTACGTGAGAATGGCAGAGGGAGTCGCCAGCGCGCGACGAAAAGAAGTTCTGCGTGGTCGCGTGGAACGCGTCCCTGCAGTCAGTCGGTTGAAAATCTACATTCCCACGAGATCATGGGAGCAAAGGGCACCTAGGGCATTGTCAAGACTGAGAATTAGGGTTTAGCGATTGTTCGGAAAAAGGTGTCCGACACCAAAAGTGCAAAGCACCCGAAGGGCCGTTCCGGATTTTGGTGTCGGACACCTTTTTCCGGGCAACCCGAAAATTAAGCTTTGACAATGCACTAGGGCCCACGCGTTCCAGCCTAGGGCGTTTGGCGACGAAACTTGAGATACGCATAGGTGCGTAGAGGTAGGACGACCAGCGCGAGAGTCAAGGCATACCCCAAGACAATCCCAGTCGTTGAGAGAAAGTAGCCGCCCACCCACACCGCAATGGCGGTCGATGAGAATCCCACCACCGAAGCGAAAACGAACGGCTTGCCTTTTCTCGACAAGACGTAGAATCCCTCGATCGCTAGAAAATGGTTTGCGACGCATCCGACGGAAAGAATCGCCAACTGCAGCGGGTCAATAAAACCGTCCTCCCAACCTCTACCAATCATGGGTAAAACGGAGATCAACAGAATCAGCGATACGAGTGCCGCGATCAGCAGCGTGGTCGAGACAACGGCATTGCGTCGCCAGAGCGTCCCCGCCGTCTCGCGTTGCCCCACACCGTGCTGTGCCGACACCAAGGAGTATTTGGATTGCATCCAGGCGATCGCCAAAGATTGGATCGCGACCGTCACGGTCAGCGTCATGCCCAAACGGCCCGCCTCAGCTTGGTCAGCGTGGCAAGTCACGATGATTACAGGAAAAAACTGAGTCGCAAAATGATAAACCACACTGATCAGAGCTTGCCGCCACTGCATCGGTAGAACTTCTTGCACCCATGAAAACCCGGTATCCACCGTCGTGACTGCTCTAGATGCAGGCTCATGGAGGCTCTTAAAAAATGGACGGTGCAGGCCATAGACCAGATAGGCTGACCACAGCAATTGCACTGAGGCCGCCACCACCAGCGCCCACAGCTTGAAGCCCAAACTTAGCGTCAACCACACCAATAAACTTGCCGTGACAGCCTGCCACAACCGAACCTGGTAAACGTCGCGTCGAAACCCGGCCCCTTCTAGGATGGCTAGGGCTGGCGAAATGGCAATGGTTAGCGCCGACACAGTCGCCAAGACAATCAACGGTAGACGCCAACTCACCGAAATATCTTCGGCGGCGAATTCATACCACCCCACGGCTACTGCCGTACAAGCGAACGGGACACTGGCCCATCCAAACCAGCGTTGGGCTGCATCGAACAGAGCCCCCATGCGTCGTTTGCCTGGCTCGCTGTTGAGCCGTCCGGCCTCATGCCCAGCCTGACTCACCAAGATGTTCAGCAACCCCAGTTCGAAGAACATCTGGATGCCCAAGATGCTCCCGATCACATAGTAGATACCACGCTCGGAAGCGGTGAAGTATCGCATCAATAGAACGATCGTAACTGGGCCAGCCAAAGCTTGCCAAACGCGAGCCGCCATGGCGTAACCCAGCGTTCCATCCAGTTGCAGAGCCGTGGTAATTCGTTTCAAGTCCATTGAGTCCACGAACACATCGGTTCTGCCTCGCTAAAGAAAAGTTCTAGAAATTGAGGGCGACTACTCGGCGGAGTCACGTTGTGAGGCATAGTTTAACTCGCGAGCTTCTTCCGCAGCGCCAACTTCAGCCAACAACAGCTCAACCCCCTGGACCAATTGACGATCCGTGCCTTGCGGCAATTCACCTGGAGCTGGCCAGAGTACTACATCGGGCTGACATCCATTCAACTCCATATCTTCGCCGCTTCCCAGCACGAACCAACCACGAAAGGGGACTCGAATCCGCCCTACATCGTTGACCTGAGCCGAGCCGGTACTCACGACACCGCCTGCCGTCTGCACGCCAACCACTTTGCCGCGTCCCAATGTTTTTACCGCATGACTAAATATCTCAGCATTGCTGTAACTGTTCTGATTGCAGAGCACTAGAATCGGCTTGCTCCAATAGGCGTAGACCGCGCGATCATGTGGATACCCCTGCCCTCCCCCACGCGGCACTGTAATTGCATGCCGCGGCTGCGTCAAAGCCGTCAACAGCAAGTCGGTCGTTGAGCCACCGCCATTGTCACGAACGTCAATCACCAATCCCTCACGCCCGTATCCAACATTGTAGAGCTGCCGTTCGAATTCAAAGAAGCTCGACATATCCATGGCTCGAATGTGCAGATATCCAAGCTTGCCAGCGCTAGCCTTCTCAACTGCCTGGCGATTGTGTTCGATCCATGCGTCGTAGAGTAGCGACCGGACTCGCGAGTAGCTGGTGGGACGCACGGAGATGCTCAATTCACGCTCTTCCATGGGCACGTTCTCCTCCTCTACTTCCTGAAGAACAGCTTCGCCCTGCGGCTTCTCGGCCTGGGCGGATAAGTCCGGTTGGCGGCGGATTCGTAGTTGAATGTCTCGATCCATCCGACCGTTGAGCAGTTGCGTTAAATCGAGCGCGGGATCGACGGGCGTTCCATCGATCGACAACAGAATATCACCGGCCCGCAGTTGACTGTCTTCCCTGTCCGTGGGACCTCCTGGAATCACATCGCGCACCAGTAGTCCCGGGCCCGCATAGTCTTCCACAAATCGGATGCCGAGGTGGGCGGTCTCATCACGCCAGCCTTCAACGGAGGGGCGGTTGGAAACGCCACTGGGATAGAACCCCAGGTGAGAACCATTCAATTCACCCAGCATCAACTCAACAACATTGGCGAGTCCAGCGGTATCGGAAGCCTCCGCCGCCACTTGGCTGTATTTGCGTCGCACTTCATCCCAATTGCGATTTGCGAAACGCTCGTCATACCAAGCTTCTCGCATCGTCAGCCAAGCTTTCTCGAACCCTGCCCTGAGCCAGCCGCTTCGAGAAATGGTTTGAGCGACCTTGAATCGGTAGGTTTCGAGCTTGCCGTTCGACTCTAGCTTTGCCGGACTGCCTCCCTGGAGATACAAAATCCCCTTGGCTTCCTCGGACCAAACCGCACGCGTGCCCATCGAGGTACTTAGCAGTTTGGGAGTTAAATCCGTAGGGAATTCGACGGTGTACCATCCTCGGACTCCTTTAACAGTGGCGTTGAAGAGGAGCTTCTTGCCATCCGGCGAAAAGAGCAGATCCGATTCATGACTATCGGGAATCGATATTTTCCGCAAGCGTTCGTGAATATCTTCCCAGTCAATCGTGACCTGCACCGGTGCATCGGAGTCCTCCTGCTGAGCCGGTTTGGTATCCTGCGAATTTGCAGCTGTCTCCGATTTGGAATCTGAGCTCTCCTCAGACGGTTGCTCAGCGGTAGTTTTGCGTTCCTTGCGCATCAACTCCAAGGCCTCTTCGATGCGACGTTGACGCGAGGTCTGCTGGTCATCGGCTTGGTTCAAATAGACGTAGTACACATCTCGCTCGTCATCCGAGCGGCGTCCAGTGAATGCCAGTATCTTTCCGTCCGGCGAGAACTTGGGAGAACCTTCGTTGTCGGGATGCCGAGAGACGTTGACCGCTCGCGATTCCCCCGAGATCGACGTTATCCAGATCTCGCTATTGAAATCGTTATCTTGCTGGGAGTAGGCAACCCATTGACCATCGGGAGAAACATCAAAATCGAGAGAACTAAAACCGCGGACCAGAGTCCGTTTTTGGTTGGTCTCAAGATCCAAAACGACGAGATCGCCGCGTCCCTGCTGCAATAGCAAGCTTTTACCATCGGGGGTGAAGGTCAATCGACTTTCCACATGGGAGTCTTGCGTCATTTGCTCGAGCGTGAACTCTCGGTTCTCCCACCAAAACTGCGTTCCAACCTTGCGACTCGCCCGCCACAGGTCAACTTGCCCCGCATCGGTGGCGGTAAACCAAATCGAATTTCCATCTGGCGCAAACAGGACACTTGCTTCATAACCAGCGGTGTGGGTCACGCGTTGAGGTTCACGAAGTACCGTATCCATGACCCACACATCTCCGCCGGCGATGAAGGCGATCTCTAAACCGTCGGCAGTGAAACTTACATCCTCTGCAGATGAGATTTCGCGTCGCAATTCAGGATTCGGGAGGTGAACATCGCCCGCAACGCTCAAATCGATTCGTTGGGGTTGCTCCCCCTTCCCGACTCGCAGACGGTACAGATCGAATAAATGCCTAAATACCAGCACACTTCCATCGCGAGCAATGGCGGGGAAGACGATTGAATCCTCCGGAAAATTGGCGATGCTCTTCTGTTTTGCTGGCTTGGAATTCTGCTTGGGAAATCGATACCGCCAGAGATCAAACCCCTGCTCATCCCCTTTCGTAAAATAGAAGCCCTTGCCATCTGGCATCCACAGGGGCCACATGCATTCGACGCCCTCGTGCAAGAGCTCGGTGAACTCCCCCGACTTCAAATCGAGTTGCCAAATTTGCGACGCGCGCTCCCCTTGGTAGCCCTTCCTCCACCACCTTTCCCCTTCGCGAGTGAACAACACGCGCTGGCCATCCGGAGAAAGTTTCGGATCTTCGACCATTGCATCCACCAAAACCTTGTCAGCCCGCCGCTGCGTGAGATCAACTTGCAATAGGCGATTCGCATCTCGGTGAAAATGGTCGCGAGAGCCGGTTGCCAAAAGCGACTTTCCATCCGGAAACCAATCTTCCAGCGAATATCCCTCCGAGTGGTAGCTCACCTGCCGCAGAGAGCTTCCGTCGGTGGCCATCACAAACAACTGAGACGTTCCCGTTCGATTGCTTACGAAGGCCAGCGATTTCCCATCAGGAGAAAACAACGGCTGATCATCAACCGCCTCATTATTCGTCAGTCGAGTAAGCTGAGTTCCATCCAACTGGGACGTCCAAATCTCTCCCCTCCATGAAAATGCCAGCAAGCTTCCATCGGGAGCCAATGCGGGGTGATTCGCGAGACGAATCGTACGGGACTCCAACTCGCTAGCGGCAATTTGCGGCAGACCGAGAGTCACCAGCAAACCAAGCCTCAATACTTCCAAGAAACATCGGTGGACAATTGCGGTAAAACGGGGAGCATTCATTGGGCAGGACAGTTATTGCGATTGCGGCTATTAAAGTGGGCTGGGGTGTAACAAGAATGCCCCAGACAGGCGGTAAACAACCGATCATGACCCGAAAAAGCTTGCATTTCAATCGTTTTTGGTCGGTTGCTCAGATGCTTATCCCGGTTTACCTTAATATCCTATTGGAGCTTGCGTCAGATCCCCTAGTTTTCCGGAAGGTTACACCCCATGGCTCGCGTCATTATTCAAGACGAAAATCGGACAATCACCGATATCCCTGAGATTCGAAGCTTCCTAGAACCCTTCGGAATTTGGTACGAGAACTGGCCCGTTGAAGAGCGATTGCAGGCCGACGCGACCAACGAAGAAATTTTGGCCGAATTCGCGCCCGAAATCGAATCCCTCAAGCAGCGCGGTGCCTTTGTGACCGCCGACGTGATCAACGTCAATCGCGACACACCCAACCTCGACGCCATGCTGGCGAAGTTCGACAAAGAGCATACTCACTCGGAAGACGAAGTGCGATTTACCGTAGCGGGGCGGGGCCTGTTCCACATCCATCCCGAAAACGGCCCAGTGTTCGCCGTCGAAGTTTCCTCTGGCGATTTGATCAATGTTCCATGCGGTATGAAACACTGGTTCAACCTATGTGACGAGCGCGCAATTCGATGCATCCGATTGTTCGAAGACATGTCCGGTTGGACTCCCGAGTACATCGAAGAGGGTGTGCATAGTAAGTATCAACCACTCTGCTTTGGCCCCAATTACGTGCCCTCGGATGTCTCGATCGAGCCTAACATCAAGCTCTAGCTTCGAACCGTTTCCCGCTCCACAGCGCGCCCCTTTCTCTCGTTCATTGCCGGTCCGAAATGCCTACTAGCCCTACCAACGTCACTGGCGTCCTGCTCGATATCGAAGGGACAACTTCCAGCATTTCGTTTGTGCATGATGTCATGTTTCCCTTTGTACTGGATCGGCTAGACACCTTTTTGGCCGAACACTTTACGCGAGGCGACGTCCAAGCAGCCTGCGAGACCATTGCCCAAGATGCAGGGCATGCATCCCTGGCGGCTTGGCAGGCGGCTCAAAGCACTGTGTCCGCTCAAGCCACTGTGTCCGCTCAGGAGCTGGTGGCCCAAGAAGTGCGCAAGTTGATGGCCAACGATGTCAAAGCCACAGGCCTCAAAGCCCTTCAGGGCTTAATTTGGCAAGTCGGTTTCCAGGCGGGAGAGCTGACCGCGCACGTTTATCCAGATGTGCTTCCCGCCATTGAGACCTGGCGAGCTGGCGGGCTGGATGTGCGCATCTACTCTTCGGGCAGCATCGCCGCTCAGAAGCTTTTCTTTGGACACCTTGAGGACGCGGGAAATTGCTTGCATTTGTTTTCAGGCCATTATGACACTACCTTTGGAGGGAAGAAAGAAGCGGACAGCTACCGTCGTATTGCCGCAGACTGGGGCAAGCCACTTGAGGAGATACTGTTCGTGACAGACATTGCTGAGGAAGCTACCGCAGCGATAGCGGCAGGTGCTCAAGTCGCGGCCAGCGTGCGGCCCGGCAACGCATCGCTCCCCCCCGATTTGAATGTCCCTCTGATTACATCCTTCGCTGAACTGTCACTCTTGACCTAAAGCGACCGCATCGGTTACAGGGAGTGCATGGTTCGCATTCCCCCACTCTTGGTACGCCTCTTCGCTTCTCTGCTGTTGCTGAGTTCTGTCGGCTGCGCGAATCTCTTGAAGAGTCGCTACGCCATGGACGATCCGGTTTATGCTGCAAAATACGAAGTAGGTGCAGAAAAAACGGATGTACCCGGCAAAGTCAAACAAGCCATCGACGCGCGGTTTGTGGAAGGGCTCAACGGCAAGTATTTGGCCGGCGGCAGCCAATGGCGCAATGCCACCCAAGGCCTGCTGACGGGAGCCGAATGGGGTTACGAATACTACCCAACCAGCTGGTACAGCTCGCGTGTGGGGCTGGCGGGCTACCTGGGCCCCGATGATTGGTACGCCGGCTTAGACACCGGTGCTCGCATTCAATTACCCACGCGTCTCACTCCCTTTGCTGGCGTAGGCATGTTCAACGGCCTCTCCACCGTGCGAGCCGATGCCAGCGACGACCGCAAGGACAACGACGAGGATGGAAGCATCGACGAATTTGACGAGATGGAGACGAACGTTGATGGTTGGTTGAGTACGGTGTACCCGGAACTGGGGGTCCACTGGTGGCCTGTAGGACAAGCCCGCATCACTGCGTACGCTCGCTATCTGATCTCTTCCGAAGGTCGGGCACTCGACGACTGGTTGGCCGGTGTTCAATTCACCGCTTTTGATCGCTAGCACGTGGCTTGCTACCAGCATCGGGAACGCCACTTCTCCGATTACTGGGCCGCTACCATGTCGCTTGCGGCCCGATGAGAAATAGCAACGTGATCACCATAGGCTGGCGAACCGTAGGCTTTCGGGAACGCAAGCTGCACGAGTTGCTCTCGCTGGTCCCAATAGTCCAATACGGCAACTCGCAAATCGACTGGCAAACGATTCGTCGCGGGGTTATCTCGATATCGATTGCGAGCCCCGAAGATCACTTGCGTGAGGTAGTCTTCAGGAATTCGCGGCTGCACCATGTCGAGGGCTGCTCCCATCTTATGCCACATGGTGGGCAACGATTTTTCCTGCACTTGAGACTGGCTGGCGGCGGCCAGCGAACGCAGCGAACGCTCCTGGGTCACGTAGCGTTTAGCTTGCGCCGCGGCCGGCCAATCTCCCTCCCGGTGTGTGGTCATCCACATTCGTGTATGGCCCAGGGAGTGAATGCGACTCGAGCCAGCCTGCTCGGTTCCCATCGCTTGCATCGAAACCTGCAACATATCGGCTCGCCAGCCAGGGGGCACTTCCACTAGAATTGCGATTTCTCGCACCCCCTCCAGCACCGGCAAGGGACCAGGACGAAACTTGAAAAACACTCCGTAGCCTCGCCGAATCGTACCGCTCGAACTCAAGACCTGCATCGGAGGCTTGCGTTGAAAACTCTCTTTGGTGCTATCCTTGTGTGCAAAGTCCCCTTGCCCAGTTGCTCGCCCAATCGGCTCATAGGCGGCCGAAACATTGAATCCCAACTTACTGTCTTGTTGGCGGGTCGTTTCAACGGCGACATTGCCTTCGACCGAAGTGTAGACCTCGCTCTTGGGCCAGAAATCAATCACGCGTAACGTTTGATAGGTGCTCTCCAGTTCGACGGCATACTCGGTAACCACTCCCCGAAACTCGGGATTCACATAGGTCGAAACCGGAATGCGCAGCCGCATTAGCTGTCCACCAGTGGTGGGTGCATCGACCAGAGTCGAATCCACCTCTTGCGCCACCGTCACTGCAGGTGCGTCGAAGGCGACCGGTAGAACCTCCGCACCCCAAACAAACGATGCGGTCGACGATACATTTACGGTTAGCAATAACGCGCTAAGCAGGAACAACCGTCCGCGAAAAGCGATGCGGGACGCAGTGGCTAGAATATTCATGACAGGGCCCCCGAAGAATCATCTGGGCTTCGCTTTCCCCCTTGCAGCCGAGTTGGGAGTGACCCAAAAATCGAAAAGGCAAAGTGGATGCGAAGAGTACAAGTACACCTATTGTGGTCCTCTTGCCTTCCCTGCTGCCGATCGCTTGACTATCTCATCTCTATCTCTGACGAGCAGTCCTCAATGCTTCGCGGCCTGAAGACTCCTGAATTGCTGGTGCTAGCATTTAGCATTGCAATATGGCCGCGAACGCAAGTATTTAGCGAATCGAATTTCATCCTGAATTGAAACAGCATAGCTTGAGCTAAGGAGATCCTAGCGCAGAATCGTCGGGAGTCAAATAGAAAACAGAACATCTCCACCCCAACTTCGCGGCGAATGCCTCCGACCACCCAACGACGATCACGGGAAAGCCAGGGACAGAACGCTCTCCGATTCACTTGCATGGGAATTCCCTCTTTGTAGACCGTCGGCATCAGCCAGCGTTGCGACGTAAGGCGGGGCTAGGGTAGCTGCGGACCGATTGGCAGGAAAATCCCAGAAATAAAATCTTCCTGCCAACATCTTCCTGCCAGCAATGGGAGCATCCTTGGGACAGCACTGTGGACTTCCCGGGGAAAGCACGGGAGGTGGTATCTCAGCACGCATGCAGCAATCCGCTTAGCCGAGCTAGACGAACATCAGCAACGGCGTGGACTTACCACCACAGGGCGATCAAGAACAAACCGCAGGCGATGGTCCCACACAGAGCCTTGCCGACTGTGCCTAGTAGGCGTCCCCAGAAAGCAGCACTGCCGATATTGAGGCTGCTTTCCCAATCCTTGCCGGCCCATCGTTCCCCGGCGGCCGCCCCCACGAACGAACCGCTGGCGCCGAGCAAGAGAGAAACCAGAACACTCCCAAGAATCGGTGGCGGCACCAGAGCGCCCAGGAACAAGCCTCCCACGGCCCCGGCCAATGAGCCTACTAAAGCCAGCGCCGCACCGCGTTTGGAACCTCCTAAGCGACTCGCTCCCAAAGCACTAGCTGCGAATTCGAGCAGCTCGCCGAGGAGTGCGGCAGCGACGATTCCGAGCAACGCCAACAGTCCCACATAGCCGCGATACTCCTGGGGGAAAAAGAACCAGCAAGCTAGGGCCATCAATACGATTCCCCAGTTGCCCGGCATCCCTAGTCCACCTATCGCCCAAGCAACGATTGCCAGCAGAGTCAGCAACACCATTAGACTAAATAAAAACATGATGCCTGACGCTCATCTCTTTCACGATCAAGTCCCCCTGGAAACCACGATCCGCTTCACTTCGCTAGCCATGCGTTCGAACACCGTCTGCCAATCCCCAATCTTTGCCTGTCGGAACAAGCGAATGCTTGGATACCAGGGAGAGTCCTCTCGCGCTAGCATCCACCGCCAATCGGGTACAAAGCCCAAAGCGATCCAGGTCGGCACATTGAGCCCTCCGGCTAGGTGCGCGATGGAAGTATCACTACTGATGACCAAATCGAGTGTCTCCATGATGGCTGCTGTATCCATGAAAGCACCTCCGGTTTGGTCAATCTGAGGCCCCAAGGACAAGACCGCTGATGAACCCTGCCACTGCTGCAATTGTTCGGTCCCCTGCCCCGTCTGAAAACTGACCAGCTCCACTTCGGGAATTTGGCTGAGGCACTCGAACTCTTTTAAGGGTACGCTGCGAAACAGGTCTGCTTGATGATCGGGATTGCCTTGCCAGGCAATGCCTATTCGAAACTTCCCCGGTGATCTTGGCAGCCGCCCCGCCCAGTAAGACCTAAGATGCTCCGATGCGTGCAGATAGGGCAGTGTTGCGGGAACGTTGTCTGCACGAATTTGGAGAACGTCGGCCACATCGAGAAGCGAGCATTGAAAATCAAATCTTCCCTCTGGCTGCAGACTATTGGGAAAGACGGGGCCCAATTCGGCCGATTGCTGCAACAGGGCGACCAAGGGTGCCTGGCAATAAATCAATGTCTGCGCTCCATGCTGTCTGAGCAGGTTGGCCATGCGGACGAAGTGGAGTGTATCCCCCAGTCCCTGTTCGGCAGTGAGCAGGATCGACTTGCCACGGAGATCTTGGCCGTTCCAGACCGGAGCAGCTATTTGCGGCCGATGCAGATCCCCAACTTTCCAACGCCATCGATACTCGGCCCAACCTTCGGCAAAGCGGCCTTGCAATAGGTAGATAACCCCTAAGTTCCGGTGCAATTCAGCGTCATTGGGATTCAACTCCAGAGCTTGCTGGTAGTACAGCAGGCCCTTGTCGAGCTGGCCGGTCCACACATGCAGAGTGCCACGATTCTTGTAGGCGTTGAAATAGTCTGGTTTGAGATCGATTGCATGTTGAAACGATCGATCGGACTCTTCGAATTCCCCAACGTAGCGGAGCGAGTTGCCGAGGTTATTCAGCGCGATAGGAAACTCGGGATGCAACTGCAGGGCCTGCCGGTAGGCCGCGACCGCTGCAGGATAATCGCGTTGATCATGCAAGGCGATACCGAGGTAGCACCATGCATTGGCGTTCTGGGAATCCTCTTGCAGCACGGCGCGATAGATGCGTTCAGCGTGCGCAAAATGCTTTTGCTGGTGAAATTGCCAGCCCCGTTGCAGCGCGTTTTGGTGGGAGGTGTTCATGCAGCCTCGAGTTGGAGCGAACAAAAAACCTCAAGTCAAAACGATTATTGTTTTGACTTGAGGTTTGCAATTTTTCGGCCCTGCAGGCAGTCCCAGAAGATTCTGCCAGCGATGGCTTAGTCGAGGAAGCCAACCAAGTCTTGACTGCGACTTGGCTGTTGCAACTTGCGTACAGCCTTGGCTTCAATCTGCCGAATCCGCTCACGTGTCACCTTGAAGATATGCCCGACTTCTTCGAGAGTGTAGCTATAGCCATCTCCCAAGCCGTAACGCAATTTAATGATCTCGCGTTCGCGGTAGCTCAAGGTTTTCAGGACGTGGTTGATACGATCTCGCAGCATCTCCTGCCCGGCGCCAATGGCGGGACTCTCGGCGGTTCCGTCTGGCAATAGGTCACCAAACTGACTGTCTTCGCTGTTCCCCACCGGCCGATCAAGGCTGATTGGATAGCGGCTCATAGCGAGGACGCGTCGAGCTTCTTCGATCGTAGTTTCAGCGCGTCGCGCGGTTTCTTCGAGGGTTGGTTCCCTGCCGAGTTCCTGCAACAGCTGACGCGACACATTGCGGACCCGCGACATGGTTTCGACCATGTGAACGGGAATGCGAATCGTGCGACTTTGGTCCGCCACAGCCCGGGTAATGGCTTGGCGAATCCACCAGGTAGCGTAAGTACAGAACTTGAAGCCACGGCGATATTCGAACTTATCGACGGCACGCATGAGGCCCGCGTTCCCCTCTTGGATTAAATCCAGGAAGCTCAGGCCCCGATTACGATACTTCTTGGCGATGGAAACCACCAACCGCAAGTTACCTTCGGACAGTTGTTTCTTCGCTTTTTGGTACTCGTTAAATACACCACGCACCATGGCTACGCGATTGCGGAGGCTGGAGGGGGTTTCTTGCGTCGCGACCAACAGCTCACGGTACTCACGCAACAATTCGGCTCGCTGAGCCGCTGAAGCGCGATCCCCTTCTAAGCGATCGATCTCGGCGCGTAGGTCATCGATCCGACGACTGAATTTCATCAGGTCGATGATGCGCGGCTCGAGGCGTTGGGTCCGTAGTCCCAGCTCTTCAACCAAGCGTACCGCCTTGCGGCGGCGGCGAGCGAGTGCAGCCCACGCCTCTTGGCGGCGCTCATCGGTCTGCGCCATACTCAGCGAAATTCGGTAATCGCGAGCATTGCGTTTGAGCAGTACGTCGAGCGTCTTTAGGTTATGTGGTAAGCGTCCGAGAATCTGCTCTTTCTCAAGGCGGTCGGTCACCGAGACCTGAACGGTACGATCGAAGGGCAATTCACCAGTGTGGACTCGTTTCAGAATCTTATAGGCAAATTGCATTACATAATCGCACTCCAGAAGCTTGGTACGAAATCGTCGCCGCGTGACTTCAATAGCTTTCGCAAGGCGGATCTCTTCCTCTCGAGTTAAGAGAGGGATCTCGCCCATTTGCGTCAAATACATGCGGACCGGATCATCGGACCATGTTTCCGCTTCGTCTTCTGCGGCGGCCAACAGCTCCTCGTCGCTTTCCAGCTGAACTTCACCCTCTGCGGCCAAGCCATCGTCGTCTGAAATAGCTTCCGTAGAGCTCTCGTCATCTTCGAGAGGCAACTTCTGAAAACTATCTAAGTCGTCGTCGGCGGCGCGTGGGGTGTCGTCATCGAATTCGTCCAGCAATACGTCGAACAAGGCGATACTCCTAAGTTTGCCAAAATGACCAAGTGCGTCGTCTACTGGAAGACCCAAGCGCTTCAAGGAAGACAGAAATGAATTCGGCGGTCAGTACGAATCACTCTGAAGTCTAGCACCTACTGCGGGTTCTACAGAAACGTCGCGGCAATTTGTAAAAGGTTGTGATTAGGCAAGGTAAACCAGCAGCAAACTACCACCAACTTCACTCGTCGAGGTCCAACGAAGCAAGTTCCCCAAGAAGCAAGTGCGAAACAACGCGTTTGAGCAAAATTTACGACAATCGCAAATTACCCAGACAACATCGCTAGCAGTGACCAAAAGAGGTAGTTGATTTCAGGCAGCTGACCGGTCTCATCGGTCGAGAAACCATTGAGGGCGGCGGCCGAGGCTCCAACTCCGGAGTCCCCCATGGCAATCAGCACGATCCACTCTACAGTTCTCAACGTAAAACCCTATGACTTGTCTACCATCGTAGTTCGTATATCTCCGGCAAGCAGTGACCGAATTGCGAATTACGTGGTTTTGATAGCAAGGCTTAATCCCATCCCTTATGGAGCGGATACGACGCTGAAAACGCCATTACCTAGGAACGCAGCCTGTGGTGAATTATCACCTCTACCGTCATTGTGTGACCGGTCATGCCCTGGCTGCCTCTATTATTCCTCAACTCCACCCACAGTCCACTAATTGAGCCAGCAACCTGTGGGTGCCAAACTCCGTAATTAGACTGGTGACTATCGATCCAAGCCGCCCGTTTCCATCCACGCGGAGGGTCGCAAGTCGAATTCGTTGGTACGATTTCGGCTCGTTAATCTAATTTTAACTAGGCGGCTTGGCCGGTCCAGCCTGAAAGAGACAATAGTTGAGTTTCCATTCCTCAAATTTAGAGCTTATCATGGACTACCTGTTAACCTGTGACTGTGGGAGAAAGCATACCGTCTCCCGCAAGCAAGCCGACCAGTTGATCGAATGCTCCTGCGGACAATCGCTCCGCGTCCCCACGCTCCGAGGGCTGGCCAAACTGCCTCCAGCAACGGAGGGCGCCGACTCCCCCCCCGGTGACACCGCCGCCTCGACCATCTCCAAGAACGGGGAAAACCCCTGGAGTGGCTGGAGAGGCCCCTGCATGGCTGCCGCCTGCGGTGGCTTGATTGTGTCGCTCGCCTTTGCAAGTTGGTACCTGCTGCAACGCGTCAGCATCGACACCTCCTACACTACGGAGATGGAAATTGCCGAGGGAAATAAGATTTTCGACCTCTACACCCCGGAAGACATGAGCCTCGTTTGGCACAGCTTTGAGTCGCTGGGAATCGGCGCCAAAGAGCCACCATTGTTTATACGCTGGAATCGCTACGCCGAAGACCGGGCCCGGCGGGCTTCCATCGCCGGGGGAATCGCGGCCGCTTGTGGAATCGCAGCCGCCGGGATTTGGCTCTCTAGCCGACGACGCGTTTGAGGAACCAAGCCGCAATTTTTCAGCGCCCCGAACCTAGGCTTTCCTCTTGAGGATCACCAAGACGTCCTCGGTCGCCGAGTTGAGCAAAATGGGATGCTCAATCTCGTATGCAAAGTCGTAAAAATCCATGACCTCCCAATTGGACACTGAGGCTAACAAGCTCTGAAATTGCTTGACGTTATACGATCGCAGCTCCAAGACATCTTCGATCCGCATCGTTTCAGTCGGCTTGAAAACATCAAAGCGAATCCCGAATCGCTCGATCCGTTTTTTGGGATTTTTTTCGATGGGCCACATCGAAGTATTAATGGACAGTTGCCCACGCCGCGCCGACCAGGCCTCTTCATCCGTCGCTTCGCCGCGCGGCGTGAGGTGCAAGCCCAGGACATAGATCCCCCCCGGGCGAACCGCTTGAGCCACGCATTCCAAATGCGCTACCGCCAACTCTTCAGTCTGCAAATGGCGAAAACTGTTGATCGTGTTGAAGGCTGCGTCAAAGGGTTTGGGGACTTCGAAATCCGCCATGTCCCCCAACAGCACCCTTCCCTTGAGGCCCAGCCGCTCGAGACGCTTGTTGCAGTACTCAACAGCCAAGGGATTCAAATCGATGCCACCGACCCCAAAGCCCTTTTGGCCCATGCGATAGAGCAGGCGGCCGGTCCCACACGCAGGCTCAAAGACCTGGCGCACGGGCCCGTCGACGTACCGCGTAAAGGCCTGCTGAAGGAATCGCATCTCCGCTGCGGTATCGCTGCCAAAGACAAGATCGTAGTATGTGGGGAAGTCATAAATGCTAGCTTTAGTTTTTCGCATCCGAGCATCGTCCGGTGAAATTTGCCCCTCGTCAAGTAGCAGTGGTCGACAGATCGTCGCTGACGACCGAAAATGCACTCATCCAAGCTACGGGCAATCCTCCCTTCCCATCACCGCGCTCCCATCCAGTCGCCGAATCGAGACGAACTGGCCCCATTCGTCCCAACCCCGACTCCGCTGAAGGCCTGAGAATCCATGGAAGCTTTTGCTACCGCTGATCCAGCTAATTTGTCGACGCACGACCTACTCCGCGGTCGCGATCAGGTGCTGGAACAAATGGCTTGGGTTCGACAATATTCACTGCAGCTGATCGAATCTATCCCTGACGAGCTGTGGTATGTCGCCCCTGCAACCGCTCCAATCCACCTTGCGTGGCAAGTTGGCCACCTAGCTGTCTCCCAGTACGGGTTAATGCTCTTTCGACAGCGTGGCCGGCTCCCCGGTGACCTGGAGCTGATGCCGGGCTGGCTTCGCAAACAGTTCGGGCGTGGAAGCACACCAGCCCTCAGCAGACAAGGCATGCCCGCTCCAGCCGAGCTGCTCGAAAAACTCAACACCATCCACCATCGCGCCCTCTCGGAGGTCGCTGAATTATCAGCCGCGACCCTCGCTCAACCTACCGACATGCCTTACACGGGCTACCCAATCCAATTGGGAGCCCTCATGTTTTGCCCAATCCACGAATCGCTTCACGCCGGACAAATTGGACTCCTCCGCCGACTCCACGGCTTCGATCCAGTGCGCTAACCATGAACGATAAATGGGAGTTAGGCTCCTGAACTATTGGATCACCCCTCTTCAACTTACGAGCCAAATAAAATGACCAAATTCAAATGGATTGTCATTGGATTGCTTGCCTGCCTGTCGTTGATCATCGTCTTCCAAAACTTGGAACCGATCAACGTGCAGCTCCTATTCGTCAAAGTCAGCATGCCCCTAGCAGCCATGCTAACCATTACCTTGGTAGTCGGTTTTGTCTTGGGGCTGTTCGCCAGTGCGATATGGCGCATGCAATCCTGGCGGGCGCGTAGCAAGAAGGATGCAGCAACGCGGAAAGCCTCGGAAGGAAAGGCGTCTGAAGAAATGGTCTAGCTCCAACTCACAGCGCAACCTGCGCAAACTCACCTCGTCCTGCCTGGAATGGCATGACTTTAAATAGCGGAATAGCGTTAGCGGGACGGCTTCCTAGCAACCCGCCTCGCGAGCCCCAGGCACAAGAGAAAATCACTCGCTTCCCTGCGGGTTACCGAACTCTCCGCTAACACTAAAAGTGGTTCTATAGCTGCCCCGCAAGCGGCTCAACCACGTTGAAAATGTCCAATCATTGCGAAAGAGGACCTCCCTAATGGATTTTGTGGCCGTCGATTTTGAAACAGCTAACAGTAACGCCAACAGTGCCTGTCAGCTGGCTGCAGTCGTAGTACGTGATTCCCAAGTTGTTTTTGAACAGAGCTGGATGATCCGCCCTCCGCGGATGTATTTCTCCCCCTTCAATATCAAAGTCCATGGAATTACGCCGGAGGATGTACGTCACGCGCCAACCATGGATAAAGTGTGGAGCGAATTCCAGCCGCTGATTGACGGGCAAGTTCTCCTAGCCCACAACGCGAGATTCGACGTCGGCGTCCTGCTGGCTAGCTTGGCTGCCAAGGATATTGCTTGCCCACCACTCGAATTCATCTGCACTCGACTGCTGGCCCGTCAAACCTGGCCCGGACGCACCAAATACGGCCTCAAGCCACTCTCCGATTGGCTGGGGATTGAGTTTAAGCACCACGACGCGCTGGAAGACTCCAGAGCCTGCGCAACGATCGCTTTGGAAGCCGAACGCGTGCACCAAACCTCAGAATTGAGAGAGCTGGAGAAAATCCTCCGCATCAAACGGGGCAGCTACCAACAGGGACACGTCAAATCGCCACGGGCCGTCGGCAAGCGATCCAGCGCGAGGGCCTCCGGCAGCCGCACCACCAACGACAAATGGGGATTCCCCAGCCGCACCGCCAAAGTCGCTCGAAAACTCGACGCGCAAACGGTGCTGCAAGCCGCCGGGAATCAACCTCCACTGCAGGGCAAAAACATCGTCTTACTAGGCAACCTGGGCGGCATGAGCGAAGCGGAGTCGACTCAATTCCTCTCGGCACTGGGCGCAGCACGGCAGCCGACCATCGATGCGAGTACGCACTATGTCGTCACCTGCCGAACCTCGGAAAACGCCACGGACCAAGCTCCACCGGCCCTCCCCGCACCCCATCTTCAATCCAGCTCATCAACGCGCGGAAGAACCAGTGGCGGAGTCCGGGTGCTGAGCGAACGCCAATTCCGTGCCATCCTGCCAGCAGGACGCGTTAGCCTCCCCTAACGGCCAACACCTCACCGCCGAAGTACTTCACCACCAACAGCACTTCACTACCACCAGGAGTTTTACGATGGGTCAATGCGGAAGCCTAATTGCAGACATTGCCGCGATTGGAATACGGAACGCCAATCGCTTGGTTGAGGGGATTCCTGCGGATCGCTTTGCACGCTTTGCGGCGCCCGGCAATGTGACGATTACCGCGAATCACCCCGCCTTCATCTTTGGCCACTTGTGCCTTTACCCAGCCAATGTGTTCAAGCTCATCGGGCAAGAGGGAATAGCCCAACCGCCCGCACACTACGATGCGTTATTCTCGAAAAATGCCACATGTGTCGATGACCCTGACGGCAGCATCTACCCCACCGGCACCGAACTCAAAGCATTTTTCGACAGCAGCTACGCCACCGCCGTGGAGGCAATCCGCCAAGTCAGCGACGAACAACTCGCTGCGCCGAACCCCGTCGATTCGCCATTGCAAGCTATCCTTCCCACCCTGGGCGCATTGATTGGACTCTATCTCACCAACCACGTAACGCTCCATCTGGGGCAACTCAGCACTTGGCGACGCATGGAAGGACTGCCGCCAGCGTAGCACTCACTCTGAGTGCAGCCAACAATGCGCAAATCCGAAGGGGAGCTAGAGTCAGCAACGCCACTCTCCCCCAGTATGCCAGCAGTGGCCCCGCACGCCTGCATACCCCTGCACGCCTGCAGTGGCCCGAGATGCAATCAGGGGCCACGTTCACTCTCCAGCGTTACCGTCGCGCTTGCAGGAATCGAAACAACTCCCCAGCACTCGTTTCCCGCCTGCGCGGGAACGATGGCAGGAACTGGCTGACCGGGCAATTAATCGTCCACTTGAACTTCACTTCTGCCAGTGATGCTTACTGCCAGACCCGGTGATTTAGCGACATCATCTCGAATCAGGCAGCCCGACACGCGACTGCGAGTAACATTGTCCAGCAATAGACCGACAGAGCCATAATCCAGGAGCGTCCAACCGGAGATGTTCATGCGCTCACAATTGCGCACGACCACCGCCGCTTCACCGTCGACGCGTCCCGCCCCATGATTGCCACTCAGCGTACAGTCCGCTGAATTCGTGATTAACACACCCAGTTTGGCCTGCGCGCTACCCCCGTACCCATAGCGAGGATTGCGGTCAAAGACGTTATTCGCCAAGACAATGTTGCGACAGTCCTCCAAGATCAAGTTCTTCTGATAGCCCTTCCAAATCGTATTGCCGCTAATCGTCGCGCCCCGCACGTGGTGCAATTCAACGTTCACCTCCACATCCGACAGCACGTTATCCGCAATCGTAATGTTGCCATGCCGTGTCTCCTTGGTGAAAGCGACCTCGACCGACTGGCAATTGATACGAATATTGGCAGAGCCGCGTGCTTCATGAGAGTGCTGGATAGTGCACCCCACAATCGCTACTTCGCCAAGTGAGGAATTCGTCGCATCGAGCCAGATATTGGCGGTGGGAGGCGCATCACCCTCGGCCATATTGCCCTCGATATCGCAAGTGCCGATCTGGAGGTTCCGAATCTCACTCTGCTTCGCCACGATCCCACCGCCTCGGTTGTAGCTTATATGGCAATTGGCAACATTGATCTGATGCAAGTTGAGTTGATCGAGGAACAGCCCCACCCCCTGGTTTTCGTAGAGGTGACACTCTGAGAGCGTCACGTTGCGATTCCGCTGCGTTAAATGCACTGCGTGGAGAACCTTGCGAATCACGAGGCGGGTCAACGTTAACTGCAGCGTACCGCGAGCTCGAATGCCACATGCTTCCGGATGCCCTCCCACAATCTTCAACCCATCGACCATGGGAGAATCTTCGCGTTTCCAAACGTCAGCCTTAACCGTGCTTGGATCAGCAGTCCCGGCATGCGTACCTATAAATTCCAGCGCGGGCCCAGGGCCGGCCATCAGAATCCGCGCCGCTCCGCCCCCGGAGATCGACGTGTGCCCCACTTTCGCCAAGTCGATTACGATTGGGCGCGTGATGCGATAGGTCCCAGCAGGCAATTCCAGATTTCCCACTCCGGAATCGACGGCTCGCTGCAGTGACTGCGTGTCGTCCGCAACTCCATCGCCGACGCCAACGCGTTCCGCTCCGTCGACCGGCCTCAGCAGGCTCAAAAAACAAGAACAAGCCACTAAGAAATACAGGCGGCAACAGGGCTTCAGCATCGATTGCATGTGAGAACTCGTCAAAAGTAGGCGGAACGGATTGGGTTCGTCGTTTAGCCGACTTGCGTTGGGCGTTGTCTCTTGGCCGACTCCACGGAACGATCCATTTCAACGTTGGCCTCACACCGACACAGCGGTGCTTGCCTAGCAACCAGGCTTGGGATCGTCCTGGCCATAGGTCAAATCGGCATCGGGATCACTATCCCCTTGAGATACCAGCGGTTTCTTAGGTGGGCCCGCCGCGAGATTTTCCGGAGCCCCCCCCTCGACTCCCCCTTCATCATCCGCGGGATCATCAATCTGCACAGCAGCCGCCCAAGGCGTTCCCACGATTTCTTCCAGGGTAGCCCAGCCGGTCCCAGGACCATACAAGCTGGCCGCGCAAATTGGACACTGCGGTGCATCTAGGTTGGGAAACGACATGGCAGCATCGAGATCGGGAGCCGTCCAGAGAGCTTCGCATTCATCACACATTGCAAACAAATGCTGTGCCGGAGTCCCACTTTGGCAAACCCGAATTCGCCGCAGCCCACCCTGGCAGAACGGACACTCACCTAGATGAATCCAAGGTTCAGATTGCTTGTCATGCATGGGGTCGGCGCCTAGCTTGAGTGAATCGATCGCAACAAGGTTAAAACGGAAACGCCGTAATCACGCGTTGCCCCTCGAGCACCATCCGCAACTTGCGGGCAGCCGGATTGCCAGCCCGTTTGCCGTCCCGGCCTCCCACGTAGCCAATTGGCTTGCTAAAGGTCACTTCGTAGACATCGCGATCCCCTTGCGACTGGATGCGTGTCCCAGTCTCTTTGCCTCGAGACCGGGTGTAGGCTTCGTCGAGCCAACGTAAAACTTGCGGCATATCTCCATCGAACACGCCGTGTTTGCCAGGTCGAGTGGGCTGGTCCCGCAAGTGCCTCTCAATGTGCTCCAGGCGGTGTTTCTCGGGCCCACCCATCGGCGTGTAACGCAGGCCAGCCGGCGATAAATATTCGTCTCGCCCCAGTGACTTCAGCGATCCATACCGCAGGCCTTCGCCAGCGGAGGCATTCGACGCGGACTGGAGGGTGTCTGCTCCGCCTAACTCGGCGCTGCCGGGAGGCGTAGCAACTTCAAAACTCTGCGAACGATCCGCCGCTGGGCTTGTGGGCAGATCCTGGATATCGATCCAATCACCGCCGCGCGGCGACTCTCGCGTTTCCGCAGGCTGCTCATCCCCTGCCTGCCCACCCTCGCGCAAACTCTGCAGCGAAGGGAGGTTCCACCCCAGCCGCGCATTGGCAAGCGGTTGGAGTAGGGCATATGCGGCGATGGCAGCAAAAAAAAGAATCGCCCACTTGGTTGGCAGACGCGCCTTCGTGGAATTCTTCGAATTCAAATCAGCTCCCATCCGGCTCCGACTAGCCTTAGAAATACCCGCCTAGTTGATCGCCAGCAGTAGACGACTCGGATTCTCCATGTAGTTGATCACGCTATTGAGGAACCGAGCTGCTGCTCCACCATCGACCATGCGGTGATCGTAGGACAGGCTAAAGGGCATCATCAACCGCGCTTCAATCGAATCGTCCTTCATGACGATCGGCATTTTCCGCGAGCGGCCGACCAACAGGATCGCGACTTCGGGCACATTCACGATCGGAGTGCTGTAGGTACCACCGATCGCTCCCAAGTTGCTGATAGTAAACGTTCCGCCACGCAGTTCGTTCACACCAAAATCGCCATCGCGTACGCGTCCGGCCATATCGGCCAGTGCGCGGGCGATCTCTGCAATGCTCAACGAATCGGCATGGCGGATATTGGGGACGACCAACCCACGTGGAGTGTCGACGGCGATTCCAATGTTCACGTAATCGCGGTAGACGATCTGGTCGTTTTCCGTATCAATAACCGCATTCAGGGCGGAGTGTTGACGCAGGGCCGTAGCCACCGCCTTGATGAGGAAAGGCATGGTGGTCAGCTTGATGCCCTCGGCGGCGTAGTCCTCCTTGCTAGACTGGCGAAGCGCTTCGAGCGCGGTGACATCGGCGTCATCAAAATTGGTGACGCGTGGCACGGTGCTCCACGACTTGTGCATTTGAGCGGCAATCGTCTTGCGGATTTTGCTCAAGCGTTCGACTCGGACTGGTCCATAGTCATCTTGCCCTGGTTCGCCAGGCAAGGCCAACGCCTGCCCTCCAGCACTGCTTGGTTTGGACGACGCAGACCGCGGCGCCACCATGGCCGTGGAGGGGCCAGCGGGTGCTACTGCGTGAGCGGCACTGGTCTCGCGAACGGCTTTCAACACATCTTCTCGCGAGATGCGTCCCCCCTCTCCCGATCCAGTCACCTGGCTGAGGTCCACGCCAACTTCGCGCGCAAAGCGTCGAACGGCTGGGCCAGCGGCCACGGAATCGCTTTCGCTAGGAACCGGAGCTGCTGGGGGCGGAGTGGGCGCTGTAAATGTAGCCGGTGCTGGCGTCGCGGGTGGAGCTGCTGCAGGAGCAGCCGCTGCGGGCGGAGGTGTCGCTGCAGCGGGAGCTGGTGGTGGCTCTGGGGCAGGAGCTGGGGCTGCTGCTGGAGCTGGAGCTGAAGCCGCAGGTGCCGCAGACTCAGCACCCTCTAATTGCAAAATGACGCCGCCAATCGGTAGGGTGTCACCCGCCTTGACTAAAATCTTGCTGATTTTACCTGAGGCTGGCGAGGGGACCGTTACCGTCGCCTTGTCCGTCTCGATCTCCAATAATCCCTGCTCGCGCTCTACCGAATCCCCTTCGCTTACAAAAAGCTCCAGGACATCACCCGATTCAATACCGTCGCCGAGTTCGGGAAGTTTAACGTCAATCGCCATGAGGTTTCTCTATTCCAGTGTACTACTTGCTACCGAATGCAATGCTGATGTGATTAGGCGAACAGGGGGTTGGCTTTATCGGGATTGTAATCCAAATCCTTAATGGCCTTCGCCACGTCGGCCGCGGTGCCCACCCCTTGCTTGGTCAGTCGATAAAGTGCCGCCAAGGCAACCGACTCGGCATCCACTTCGAAGTGGCGACGCAAGGCTTCGCGCGTCTCGCTGCGTCCCATACCGTCGGTTCCCAGCACAAAGTAATCGCCGGGGATGTAACGCTGCAACTGCTCAGGCACGGCTCGCACATGGTCACTGGCGGCCACAAACGGCCCCTCAATGCCCTTGAGCGTTTTTTCGATGTAGCTCTGCTTAGGCTTTTCCGTGGGATGCAACATGTTCCAGCGTTCGCAACTCTGGGCATCGCGACGCAACTGGGTGTAACTCGTCACGCTCCAAACATCGCTTGCGATTTGATAGCGTTCAGCCAGCAACTCTTGAGCTTTGAGCACACTGCGCAGGATGGGCCCGGTACCAAAGAGTTGGACGCGCGCCTTGGCGTCTTTCACCTCTTGGCTCTTGAGCTTGTAGATCCCTTGAATAATCCCCTCTTCGACGCCTTCAGGCAGGCCGGGCATCTCGTAATTTTCATTCTCAACCGAGATGTAGTAGATGGCGGTCTCGCCCTCTTGGTAGAGGCGACGCAGGCCATCCATGACGATCACGGTCGTCTCATAGGCGTAGGCCGGATCGTAGGCGCGAATGGCAGGGAATGCCATCGCATTCAATTGACTGTGACCGTCCTGGTGCTGCAGCCCCTCTCCATTGAGGGTGGTGCGCCCCGATGTCCCGCCAATTAAGAAGCCCTTGGCCCGCATATCGCTGGCAGCCCATATCAGATCGCCAACGCGTTGGAAGCCGAACATCGAGTAGTAGATATAGAACGGGATCATATTTACGCCGTGGGTAGCGTACGCCGTTCCTGCAGCATTGAAGCTCGACATGGACCCCGCTTCGGTGATCCCCTCTTCCAGGATCTGACCGTCACGCGCTTCCTTGTAGTAAGACAGGATGTTGGAATCGACTGGCTCATACAATTGGCCCGCGTGAGCATAGATCCCCACTTCGCGAAACATCCCTTCCATACCGAAGGTCCGCGACTCGTCGGGCACGATGGGCACGATGTTCTTACCGATTTCCTTGTCTTTACAGAGACGCGAAAGCAGGCGCACGAAGCCCATGGTGGTGCTAACCTCTTTGCCGCCGCTATCCTTCACGAAAGAGGAGTAGTCCTCCAGGGTAGGCACCTTCACCGTCGGTATGGCGGACGGACGGCTGGGAACAGGGCCCCCCAGTTCATCGCGACGTTCTTTGAGGTACTTCATCTCCATGCTCGAAGCGGGCGGCTTGTAGAACGGCGCGCTAGCCACCTCTGCATCGCTAATCGGTATCCCAAACCGACTGCGGAATTCCAACAGTTCTTGCTCGTTAAGCTTCTTTTGATTGTGGGCGACCATCCGGCCTTCGCCAGCTTCTCCCAGTCCGTAACCCTTGATCGTCTTAGCCAGGATGACCGTGGGCTGCCCCTTGTGCTCAACCGCTGCCTTGTAAGCTGCGAAAACCTTCTCGGGATCGTGCCCGCCCCGCTTGAGCTTCTCCAATTTTTCGTCGGAGTAGTTGGCGACCAGCTCAGCCACCTCGGGATACTTCCCAAAGAAGTGCTCGCGGATGTAGGAACCGGGCATGCCGGTGTACTTCTGGTATTGGCCATCGACCACTTCGTTCATGCGCTGAACAAGATTTCCCGACTCATCTTTTTCAAGCAGCGAATCGAAATCCCCGCCCCACACGACTTTGATCACGTTCCAACCGGAACCACGGAAGACCGCTTCCAGCTCTTGAATGATCTTGCTGTTCCCGCGAACCGGACCGTCGAGCCGCTGGAGGTTGCAATTGACGACAAACGTCAAATTGTCGAGGCGTTCACGGGCTGCTAAGTGCAGTGCACCGAGCGTCTCTGGCTCATCGCACTCACCATCCCCAAGAAAGGCCCACACCCGTTGGTTGGACGTATCCTTGATGCCGCGATCCCGCAAATACTCGTTGAACCGAGCTTGATAGATTGCCATGAGTGGCCCCAGCCCCATGGAAACCGTGGGGAACTCCCAAAACTCTGGCATTAGCCAAGGGTGTGGGTAGCTGGACAACCCCTTCTGTTCTCGCAACTCGCGACGGAAATGCTCTAAATTCTCGACCGACAAACGGCCTTCCATGAAGGCGCGTGAGTACATGCCCGGCGAAGCATGCCCCTGGAAATAGATAATGTCGCCATCGTAACCCGACTCGCCACGGCCACGGAAAAAGTGATTGAAGGCAACTTCGTAGAGCGTCGCACTCGAAGCAAACGTGCTAATGTGCCCCCCCAAACCATCGAACTTCTTATTGGCACGCTGCACCATGGCCATCGCATTCCAGCGAATCACACTCTTGATGCGGCGCTCCAGCTCGCGGTTTCCCGGGTAGGGCGGTTGCTTGTGAACCGGTATGGTGTTGATGTAGGGCGTATTGACCTCCAGCGGAACATCAACCCCTTCACTGCGTGCTCGAGTATCAAGCGACTTAAGCAGGAACTTGACGCGGTCCGCCCCCTTACTCTTGAGGACGTACTCCAAAGAACTCAACCACTCTGCGGTCTCCGCAGGGTCGGTGTCTGGGGTAAGCGGAATTTGGCCATGGGCCATCACAGCGGCCTCTGCATCGCTCAACGTCTTCGCATCTGCCATCTATATAAACTCTCAAGCTAAGTGAACTTATTCCAAAGATGCTCAGTCTCTATCACCTGCTGCATGCCGCTTGCACCCAACGCGATCACATCAATCGGGTTCAATGCCGCCCATGCTGCTAACCTCCGGGGCCCGGTAATTCGACCAACGCATCAGGTCGGTAATCATCTGTATCTATTTTCGCGTACTTCGCGACGGATTGGCAAGTCGTCTGGCTGCCCCTATCGAATTGGAGCCAATCAGATTCTGAACTATCCAGCCAGACTCTCCAAGGGACGATTGCAGTCGAGCTGCCTTCCAAACCTAAAAAACCACCTATTCCATGCAGACTAGCATGCGACAGTGCACATACGTACACGACTGCAATCTCAATTTCCAGCCTTCCGCCGAGCGAATGCCAGCCTACCCCTGCGGTTGCAAGACAACTTTCATAGCCCCCGGCTCCCCAGCATAGAGCCTCGCGAACCACGCGGGCCCGTCCTCCAAGGTAGCAGTGGCAGTAATCAGCGGTTGAACCTTAATATCCCCGCGCCTCAGATACTCGATGCACTCCGGATACTCGCCATTCGAGGCACAACTCCCATAGATGGTCAACTCCCGCGTCACTACGGCTTGGAGCGGAAGTTCCACATTGGGAGCGAGATTCCCAACTAGAGTGATCGAGCCGCCTTTGCGCGTACTCTCGATGGCCGTTTTCACCGTCGGCGTTGCGCCCACCACTTCGAATGCAACGTCAGCCCCCTGCCCTCCAGTCAACTTCTTGACCTCGGCAACGACATCACAACTCTTGGGATTCAGCGTAAAATCGGCTCCTAGCGACTTGGCGATTTCCAGCTTACTGTCCTCCAAATCGACGGCGATTACTCGCGCGCACCCGGCCAAACGCACTGCTTGCACGACCAGCAAACCGATCATTCCACTGCCGACAACTACGGCGGTGTCCCCCAATTTGATCGCCGAACGGTTGGCGGCATGCACAGCAATGGAGACGGCTTCGATTAAAGCCGCATGTTCAAAGGGAAGATCCTTGGGCAGGGCATAACAAATATTTTGCGGAACCACGACGTACTCGGCAAAAGCTCCATGCCGACGAAATTCATCGCAAGAGACCCCGAGTACTTGGCGATTCTCGCAGAGATTGATCGAGCCCTTGCGGCAAGCGCCGCAGGTCCCGCAGGACACGGTCGAATCGAACGTCAGGTGATCTCCAACTTGAAAACCGGTTACCTGAGAGCCCACTTTCTCAACCACACCGGCCGCTTCGTGCCCCATAACCAGGGGCGGCACGCGCCGACCGGTCGAGCCATCCCAGCCATGGATATCGCTTCCACAGATACCGCACGCCCTCACCTTGATCAGCAACTCATTGTGCCCGATTTCAGGCTGAGGCATATCAACGATCTCGAGCTTTTTATACTCACTCAGCAGCATGGCCTTCATCGCACACCTCACCTATTTGCGTTTGGGTTTATAAATCTCGGTCGCCGTCCCCAAGTGGACCTCAGCTGCATTCATTAACGTTTCGCTCAACGTCGGGTGAGGATGAATCGACTCGGTGAGATCGCGCACTTCGCACCCCATCTCAATCGCCAAGACAGCCTCCGCAATCAACTCGCCCGCGCCAGCCCCCACGATACCGCACCCTAGAACGCGATGGGTTTCAGGGTCGACCAGCCACTTGGTAAACCCTTCGGTGCGCCCCAGCGCCTGCGCCCGCCCGCTGGCGGCCCAAGGGTAAACCTCGACATCAACCTTGCGACCGCTCTTCTTGGCATCCTCTTCCGTCATGCCTGCCCAAGCAATCTCCGGATCGGTGAAGACCACGGCTGGAATAGCCGCTTTATCAAACGTCACCGGTTCTCCGAGCAAGACCTCCACAGCGACCTTGGCTTCATGCGAGGCCTTATGGGCCAGCATGGGCTCTCCCGCCACATCACCGATCGCAAAAATATGCGGATCGGCAGTACGCTGCTGTGCGTCGCAAACGGCGAAACCACGCTGATCCAACTCCACCTTCGTATTCTCAAGCCCCAGCCCACGACTCACCGGCCGGCGGCCGACACTCACCAACACGCGATCGAATCTCTCGTGCCCGTACTTGCCGGGGCCCTCGAAGGTGACTTCGATCTGATTGTCAACTTCGGCCATCGAGCCGACTTTGGTGTTCAGGAAAATCCGCTGTTCGAAAAGCTTCTCCAAACGTTTCTGCAGGGGTTTAACCAGATCCCGATCGGCTCCCATGAGCAAACCATCGAGCAATTCCACCACGCTGACTTTGGTGCCCAATCCCGCATAGACCGACCCCATCTCGAGACCGATGTAGCCGCCGCCCACCACCAACAACGTTTCGGGAATATCCGCCAACTGCAACGCGCCGGTCGAATCCATCACCCGATCGCTACCAATCTGAAATCCCGGTGGCATGGCTGGCACACTGCCGGTAGCCAGGATGCAATGCTTGAACGTCAACTGCCGCTCGGCCGGTATCGATTCATGCTCTCCTTCTAGACGCAGAGTGGTGCTATCCTCAAACACCCCCTTGGCGGTAATCACCGTGACGTTGCGGCGTTTGGCCAACTGCCCCAGGCCACCGGTTAAAGTGGAGATCACCTTCTCCTTGCGCGCCCGCACTTGATCGACATCGATCTGAGGAGCTTGGTACTTAACGCCCCAATCCTCGCGCAGCTCATTAACTTCCGAGATCACCCGGGCAACGTGCAACAACGCTTTGGAGGGAATACAGCCGCGCAACAGGCAGGTACCGCCGAGCCGTTTATCGGATTCGACAATAGTGACCTGCAAGCCTTCGTCAGCGGCTAAAAATGCGGCAGCGTAACCACCAGGACCACCACCGAGGACAACTAAATCGCTGTGCATAGAGAGAACCCAGATAGGCCGCAACTGACGCAGCGTCATCCACGGCAAATATTCGAATAAAGGGGGCGCAAGCAATGGAAGGTAGACGCGCACAAGGCGTGTCTACCAGCAGCGATGGCTTTAACCGAGGACGCTCCCTCGATTCGGCCATCAACCAGCATCCATGGCACGGACCGGCACATTCGCAATGCGCCAACACCCAGCCCACCCACCTGATCGCCGCACCAGCGCTGCGCTGTGTACGGCTACCAACAAGAATAACTGGAGCTTATCGCTGCGGGTGGTTAGCGCGACAAGAATTCGACCACGATGTTACCATCTACTGGCAGGCTGATATCGGTAGCCGTAGGCGCACTCAGGATTGTTGCCTTGAGCCCCTCGGAATCGAACGACAACCAATCGAGCGGTTGTGGGGAATTGTTAGCGATGACACCGCGGTAGAGATTCTTCAAATTCTCACGACCACGCAACTCAATTTCATCCCCAGCACGCAGAATGTAGCCAGGCTTGTTGACTTTGACGCCATTGACTCGGAAGTGACCATGGACGATTCCCTGACGGGCTTGTGGCCGCGTCTTCGTAAATCCAGCCCGACGCACCACATTATCTAGTCGACGCTCGCACATCAGCAACAGATTCTGAGCCGTATTCCCCTTGGCGCTGGTAGCGGCCGCGAAGTAACGGCGGAGCTGTCGCTCCCCTAGGCCATAGTAGTGCTTGATCTTCTGCTTCTCGGTCAAGGCGGTACCGTAGTTACTAGTACGGCGACCACGAGGGTGCATACCAGGCGGGCTGTCGCGACGCTGAGAGGCGCGCGTGGCACCCGCGCTCTCGTAAACCATGGTGCTCAAACGACGATTGATGCGAGCTTTAGGACCTGTGTATCTGGCCATAGCCGAGAATTCTCCAACAAAAAATCGAATCTACTAACAGTTTCCCTTTCGTCGCCATGCGACGGGCTCAATCCCTAAATCCAAAGCTGTCCGTCCCCTGTGGGGGGCCCGGCAAGCAACATCCGCTCGACAAGAGCGGGTGGGTTGAGCCAATTTCTTGGGGTGTGCGAGGAGGAAGAGTATCCCGCAAAAGGGATTTCTCAACAAGGGCTAAAGACAGCGGACGCCACCTCCCCACTAACGGCATCTACGGGCAACAGCCCCACCGCTGCAGGAGTCCGAGCCATTCTGAGCAGCGAAACCCGGTCCGCGCCCCCTCGCCATAATGCGTTCGCAGTTTCACAATAGAGTGCAAGGCAAGCCCTGGCGATACGAGTAATTCAAAGTAAACCGCACCATTCTGGTGCATCGCCGACTCTTCATTGCCGAATCAGCAGAACCAATCGAGCACCCAATCAATGCGACGTAGCGACCTGAGAAATATCGTCATCATAGCCCACGTTGACCACGGAAAAACGTCGCTCGTTGACTGCTTATTGAAACAAAGTGGACAATTCCGTGATTCGCAGCTGCAGGGCACTCAGATTCTCGACTCGAACGACATCGAGCGTGAGCGCGGCATCACGATCCTCAGCAAAAACATCGCCCTCCCCTACAAGGGGATTAAAATCAACATTATGGATACCCCCGGTCACGCTGACTTTGGGGGTGAAGTCGAGCGTGTCGTGCGAATGGCCGATGGTGCACTCGTGCTGATGGATGCCGCCGAAGGCCCCATGCCACAAACCCGCTTTGTACTCTCCAAAGCCCTGGAAGCGGGGGTCAAGCCGATTATTGTCATCAATAAGATCGACCGCCCCGACGCCCGTTCCTTGGAAGTCGTCGACGAAGCCCTCGAACTGCTGGTTGACCTCGGAGGCGAAGAGTACCTCGACCACTTCAACCACATCTTCACTTCAGCCAAAGAGGGCTACGCAACCCTCGATCCGGCCGTCCGCGGCGATTCCATGCAACCGCTGCTCGACATGGTACTCGAACAAATCCCAGGTCCCGAAGTCGAGCCGGACGAACCGCTGCAATTGCTGGTCACCAATCTCGACTGGTCGGAGTACGTGGGGCGGATCGGCATTGGCCGCGTGCAAGCGGGGGTCCTGAAAAGCGGCCAATCGGTTGAACTCTCTAAGAAGAACAACCAAATTGCCCCAGCCCAAATCGGCTCGATCTCGATCTTCGATAACCTGGGACGAACCGAAGTCGACGAGGCAAGTGCGGGTGAGATCGCTGCGATCGTCGGCATCGAAGATGTCGAAATTGGTGACACGATTTGCGCCAAAGGCCACATGCGAGCCCTGCCTCGGCTCGAAGTGGACGATCCAACTCTAGAAATGGTCTTCAGCGTCAATAGCTCCCCCTTTGCTGGGCGCGAGGGCAAGTATGTGACGACCCGGCAGCTACGAAGCCGCCTCGAAAAAGAGCTAGAGCGCAACGTGGCTCTAAGAATGGAGCCGGTCGAAGGGGCGGAAGCTTACGCTGTTCGCGGACGCGGCGTATTGCACTTGGCCGTGCTAATCGAGAACATGCGACGCGAAGGCTTTGAGCTGTCGGTCGGCAAGCCACGAGTAGTACAGCGTCAGGTGGACGGCAAGTGGCACGAACCCTTCGAAACGCTGAACGTCGAAGTGCCTGAGGAAAAAGTAGGCCCCGTCATGGAGCTGGTGGGCTATCGCCGAGGCACCCTCGACGAAATGACCCCGCGCGGCTCTTACTGCCTCATGCGGTTTGACATCCCAGCCCGCGGGTTGATCGGTCTCCGAACACGCCTGCTCAATGCCACCCAAGGCACCGCCATCATCCACCACCGTTTCAACGGCTACAAACTGGCCGAAGGTGACGTCCCCACGCGATCCAACGGCGTGCTGGTCTCCATGGTGGCTGGCAAAGCGATCCCCTTTGCCCTCTTCGGCCTCCAAGATCGCAGTGAACTGTTTGTTGCCCCCAGTGACGAGATCTACGAAGGCATGATCGTGGGCGAAAACGTCCGCGACAGTGACATGGTCGTGAACCCCTGCCGCGAAAAGAAGCTAACCAACATTCGTGCGGCGGGCTCCGACGACAATGTGATCCTCAAACCCCCACGCGCGCTGTTCCTAGAAGCCGCCTTGGAGTACATCGAGGAAGACGAACTGGTCGAGATCACGCCCAAAACCATTCGCTTGCGAAAGATCAGCTTGCGAGAGGCCGACCGCCGCCGGCAGGCACGTGGTGGCGCCCCACGCTAGCCGGTTGCCCGACACCTTTGGCGATGACGGGGTGAGCTGAGTAGAGTGGTACGGGAGGCGGTTTGTGCGATAATGGCACACTCGCCTCCCCCCATCGAATCGGAGCTCCCCGCCATGACCGTCTCGCGTCGTTCGTTCAGCGTCTCTCTCGGAACCGCTGGTTTGGCTGCCACCATGCTGCCTGCTTTTGCGCAGGACGCAGTGCGCAGCTCACTCCGCGTGATCGCCTACAACATCTATGCCTGCAAAGGCTGGCCGAAAGATCGCACTCTGGCGAAAAAGGCGGTTCACAAGCAGCAAATGGCGGATCGCGCAGCTCTGGAACTCTCGCTCTACGATCCGGACATCATCAATTTCTCGGAATCTCCAAGCGAAGAAATCACGCTACAGATCGCCGAAAAACTGGGAATGAATCACGTCCGCTTTCCTAGCGGCGGCAACTGGCCAGGAACGCTGCTCAGCCGGTTTGAAATTATCGAGAACGAGAATACTCCACTCGGCTACCAACGCCCGTCGAAGCTGTTCACTCGGCATTGGGGACGCGCTACCATCAAGCAGCCCAATGGAAGACTGCTGATCGTACACTCCGCCCATCTGTATCCCGGTGCCGATCCAACGATTCGCTTGCAGGAGATTCAAGCCATGCTGGCGTCGATGAAGAAGGACGTAGAAGCAGGGCATTCCATGCTGCTGATCGGGGACTTGAACCACGGTCCAGATTCTGAGGAATACAAACTTTGGATCGATGCCGGGTGGATGGACACATTTGCCGAAGTTGGCTCGGGCGAGGGATGGACCATCAAAGCCGACTCACCCGATCGCCGGATCGACTATGTCATGGCAATCGGACCAATCGCCAATCACATTACCGAATCGCGTCCCTTGTTCGAAGGTGCATTTCGACTGAACCCCAGCGACGAACATTCCTTTGCACTCAGCGACCACTTGCCGCAAATGGCCCTGTTTGGAAAGCACTAAACCGAGCACCGGCAAGACTGCCGATTGAAGAGTGTGTGCAATCTCTCCGCGCAGGTAGCCCGCCCGATCGCTCATTGGCGGCAACCCGCCGCCCTGTTCACCGGGCTGTTAATCTAAGAGCAAGTTGAATTTCAACGCGGAGGTAACGCCCTGAAATTCCCCTGCAGTAGTAACCACCTTCCCTTGCTCATCGGGCTGTTGAAATAGTAACCCGCCGCGTGAGCAAGGAAAGATAACCTCCGCGACAAGTCAATTAAGGATGCTACCTCCGCATTAAAATTCAAATTGCGATTAAATCAACAGCCCGTCTTGCAGCGGGTTACTATTTCGACAGCCCATCACGCGGCGGGACACTTATTTCAACAAGCCGTTACTATTTCTACGCGCCGCTCCCCCACGGTTAACAGCGGAGAACCCGCATCCTCAGCGCGGCCAAACGGAATCGATAGCGACCCCAAAGCGATTCAACTTTGGAATGAGCATTGCATCAATCTCCGCCCGGTCGTTGGCCGACAACAGCCACTCGGTTCGTCCAGCCAGAACCACCAGGATGGCAAAGGCCACCGATGCAACGATTGGTCCAGCCGGTACTACGGCAAGCGACATGCACAGCACCAGCGTCCCCCGTGGCAGGTTGCATCCGAGCTTGCCCATTTGCCAAAAGAGCAATAACAAGGAGACCATGCCAGCGAGTGTCGTCGCCACCACGGCTCCGCTGAGGCCGTATTGCAAGATAAGCCACCAGTTCAGTGCGAAATTCAACAGGAGCCCTACGAACAACAACACGACCAGTGTTCGCCCCCGCTCGGCGCACAGCAAGTAGGACTGCGCGATGAGAAAGAGCCCAACCCAACTCGCCTGCAGAAGTGAAATGGGCAGGATTGCGGCGGCAGCGTCATAGCGTGCACCAAAGGCAATCGCAAACAACCATGGTGAAACCACCATGGCAGCGATCGACAATCCTAGAAACGCGATGCTTGCGGACTGCAACACCTGCCTCAAGCGGGCAGTCACCTTATGGTGCTGTTGAGCTTCCCAATCCGCGCTCAGGTAGGGCAGCATGATACTTCCCAAAGTCATGGCAACGCTCGTCAGCAAATTGGGGAGGATTCGACCACAGTGATATTGACCAACTGCAGCTTGCCCCACGGTTTCGCCACCAGAGATCAGGTGCAACAGCATGTACCGATCGCTAACTTCAAATAAATTACTCAGAAGGTTGATACCCCACAACATGGCTGCAAACGGCAAAATGCGCTGCCACAATTCAGAAGCGGCAAGCAGGCGCGACGCCTTGGGGCGGCTGAACTCATCACCATGGTGCTGGCTGATCGCTAGCAGGCCCGGCACAAGTCCGATCAAGCTAGCGATGGCAAAGCAAGGCAAAAGGACGAACCAACTGCGGTAGAGTGCCAAGCCGACAAGCCCAAGCACGGCAAAGCCTAGACTCTGCGTAAATTGCATCGCGGAGACAGCCCGGACTTGTCGCAAGCCAGTCACCAGCTCGCTTACAAAGCTAAACAAAGTGACGCAGGCCAAGGTCAGCACGCACGCCGCTACCAACGAGAGCGCTTTCTCTTCCCCGAAGATGAACCAACTAAAGGAACCGGGGTACATGAAGATGACTAGACATACCGCACACAATCCCACGGCGCTCACCGCCCCCACGCGCCCCACGTAGATTCCGAGCTGCCCTCGGCGGCGAAAGTACTCTACGAACTTGCCGAAGCTACCGGGCAGTCCGAGCACCGCGATTGGAACAGCAATCGTGAAGAAGCTATTGGCCAAGGCCCACTGCCCCAACTCAACATCCGAGAGAAAGTGGCAAAAGCCTAGACCACGAATTAAGCCAACGCAGCGTTGCAGCACGCTGACCACCAACATGACCAGCACGCCAATCGCAAAGGAATCCCCAACACTCCTGGATGCTGGTTCTGTAGCGACGCTCGCAGAGCTCATAAAAGTACCGATTGTAGGAATTCCAATAGTGATGCACCCCTAACCGGCTTAGGTCGTGCGTCGAATCCCATAAATCTAGCTCACAATCCCTTCATGAGACGAGCATGTTAAATGCTACGGAAAGAGATACCGCATAAAGTTGCGAATCCCCTGCCCCGGCACGTAAGCGGTCGGCTGACCGATAATGCCTCTCCCTAGCGTCACATTGTAATTTTCTTGCCCCAGCGTGAACAACGGGCGAAATCCGCTGTTGTTGGGCGAGTAGACGCCAGGAGTCATGTTGGGAGTTAGTGTCGGAGGCGTGTAGTTCCCAGGCACGGCTCCTGGGGGAGGATAGGTTGGTCCGTAACCTGCCGCAGGTTGGCATTGATAGGCAACGGGACTAACGCCTAGAGGCCGATAGGGGGCTTGCTGAAACTGCGATTGGACGGGCGCTGGCTGAGCGAATTGCTGCTGCGGAATCTGCTGTTGCTGTGCCGAATAGGCAGTTGGCGCTCCTGCGGTACTCGCCAACTGGGCCGAAGTCTCGGTGGAACTACGTTCTCCAGAGACCGGAACCCCAATGCGCTGGAATGCGGCATATTGGAACAAGCTCGGATCATAGGCGCGGGTGGGGAAATTACCCCTTCGATCCACCGGTGCGTTCCCTCCCGCTCCACCACCGGGTACTCCCCCCACAGAACGCAGGCCGTTAGGCACCGAGTTTGCAGTGGATACCGGATCTCCAGGAACAGACCTCGTATTGCTACCGAGCTGAGAGGGAGGCAATACCAGCTGCCCATTGCCGTAGCTTGCAGGCTGGGCGACCACGTCGCGACCTACTGAGTTCGTATTGACCGAGTCGTTCCTTCCGTCCGAAACCGCACGGGCGGCTGAAGGAACACTTCCAGCCCCGTTTGCGGGTGGCCCGCCAGGAACGACCGACGTAAACGGCACATTCATTGCCGGAACACCGACCGCTTGACCGCGGGCAGCGTCGTTCTGTCCCGTATTGCCTGCATAGCTAGGGGAGCCGCTGGCGCCAGCATTCGAAGTGCTGGGCGGCTGCGATGAGTCGTCTGCCGAACGCGATTGAGGTACTGGAACGGGTTGCCTCGGTGAGGAGGAATCGCCAGTCATCCCAGGGGCCGGGTAGCGATCATCGGTTGCCTGGCCGCTTCTGCTGCGTGGAGCAGGATTGGACAAATCGCCCACAGCTCCCGGCATTCCCGGCAATCCCCCGCTGGGAGAACTATTGGGGAGCGCCGAGGGTAGCCCGGGCGGTGCATTTGTAGGAGAGGCCGCGGGTGCACTCGGCAAGCCACTCGGAAAACTCATTGCCGAGGGCGAAGCCGGCCCGGCTAGACTCGAAGGCAACGCAGGGAACGCGTCCTGCGAACTGGCAGGCGACTGAAATAGCACCTGATGCTTGGGGCTTTCCTCAGTGGTGGCCGACTCAGGTGCTGCCTCGCTGACCGCTACCGAAACGGCTGGATCCGCCGCGGGGACGAGTACATAGTACCCACCGCCGGCGGTCGCCGAACCAATGAGCACAAGGCGAAGCGGTCCATTGAGCAGCCAATTCATGGTGAATCCCTCTAGATAAGCCGACCCCGTATCCTTCGCTCCGCATCGGGCGGGCGTTGACGGTCCGTGGTTGACACTAGAAAAACTCGGCTCTCAAGTCCACACCAAAGCCTAGTACAGCTGGCACAAGACAAGAGATGACGCATGCAATGCATGCATGGCTTTGGGGAAGAGTTGCATCGCGTCTGCAAGTGCAGGATCTCAGGGCAGCGTTTACCCGCAAAACGCCAGCGGAGAGATTGGTCTCACACGCTGGCGATCGGTGCTCGGCAGGTACCCAGGCTTAACCGGCCGGGTCCTAACCCTTGGCTTTCGCAAAGCGTTCGGCTACTGCATCCCAGTTGACCACGTTCCAGAAAGAGGCAATGTAATCGGGCCGACGATTTTGATATTTGAGGTAGTAAGCGTGCTCCCAAACATCGAGCCCCAGAATAGGAGTGCCACCGATTCCGGCGAATTCTTCCCCCATCAAAGGACTGTCTTGATTGGCGGTTGAGCCGACGGCCAGCTTACCACCATCGACGTAGAGCCATGCCCAGCCGCTGCCGAACCGAGTCGCGCCTGCTGCGGCAAAGGCTTCCTTGAATTTCTCGAAAGATCCGCAAGCGGCATCGATGGCTGCTGCCAATTCTCCAGTAGGTGCGCCCCCTTTGCCTGGTCCGAGGATGGTCCAAAACAAGGAGTGATTGGCATGTCCGCCACCGTTGTTGCGAACAGCAGCACGCTTTTCAACAGGCACACCGGAGAGTCCTGAAATCAACTCCTCGACCGTTTTTACTTCCAATCCTGTGCCAGCGATCGCATTGTTGACGTTATTGATGTACGCCTGATGATGCTTGGTATGGTGGATTTCCATCGTCTGGGCATCAAAATGTGGTTCGAGCGCGTCGTAAGCATACGGTAGTGCAGGCAGTTCGTAGACCATGTTCCATATTCTCCAACAAAGTTATGTTTTGTTCGACATTGGTGTCGTGCGGCAAATGGATGTCCGGTCCCAATGTTGGAACAACACCGCGAGGGCATCGCACAAGAGGTGCCTGCCACCATTTTACCGCTCATTGCACAGGCAATTCACCTATCTCTTGAACGATAGGCAAGTTCAACGAGCCTGGCAACCGGGGAGGGCAAGATCAGCGTGATTCGAAAATATTTTCACGCACCGAATCGTCGATGACTTGTGCTACCAAATACGAATTGAAGCTAGCCAGCAGCCGTGTCGCCTGAGATTCCAGGTTGGGTGCTCGACGGTCGCGGGGCCGGTAGGGAAGAATGATGACGTCCAAGCGGGTGCGACTTTGGTAGGTATTATTGCGAGAGGTGCGAAATTGCACGGCCACTACGGTTAGATTGAGAAGGAGCGTGCTAGTGCGTTCGGTGCTCCGTCGCTTGTCCGCCAAATTCTGCCCGTCAATCTTAAGGCACAAAAGCGTTCCGTCGGACTTGATAATCTCCGCCTGATGGTCGTGCACAAACCCGCTGAGCTTTTGAACAGCAATTTCGTAGGGGACCGATGCGAGTAGGCTGGTTTCCAACAAGGGCGGAAGACGTTGCGGGCGGAAGATGTGCCACCACGGACGTTTTTTAGGCTTCTCTGCTGGACTCTCTGTTGCAGCGGTTCCTGCCTCGTTCCCCTGACCGGCTCCCAGTTGCACCACGCGATTGCGGCCCGATTCCTTAGCGCTCAAGAGGGCCCGGTCGGCCCGCGCGAGCAGGGTCGACGGGCAATCGCCGGGTTGAATTTCGGTGACCCCGAAACTTGCCGTCACCGACGTATTCTTGAGGGAAGCAATGGGGGTACGCCCCACCGCCCGACGAATTTCCTCAGCCCGATGGGTCGCGGTTGAAATATTGCAGGCCGCGCACAAGAGAATGAACTCCTCACCTCCGAAGCGAGCTACCATGTCTCCTTCACGTGCTCCCTCACGCAGCACACCAGCGAACGTGACGAGAGCTTCATCTCCCGCTTGGTGGCCGAAGGTGTCATTGATCTTCTTAAAATGGTCGATATCGCAGATCATCAGGCTGCCCGACTGGCCCGTTCCCAAATGCTCTTCCACGAATTTGGGGAGCTCGGTATCGAGCGCGGCTCGGTTGGAGACGCCCGTGAGCGCATCGCTGGTCGCAATGGTTTCCAACGACTCCACCCGCTGCTCCAAATTGGCTTGGGTCGACGTATCTCTGGCCACAAGGATGGCCCCTGCGTACTGTTTGCCAGCGGCAAAGACCGGCAATGCGGTGAACTGCACCTGCACCGCCCGACCGTCCGTGTGTTTGATTTGAAGGCGCTTGGTGACAACCACGTTGGCGGACAGCATCTGCACCAGTGGACAATCCTCGTTGCCCAGCTCTTTTCCGTCGGCCTCGTGCAACCCCATTAACTCTCGAGACCATTGGTGTTGGATCAATGAGCTGGCTTGCCGTCCCGTAATCCGCTCTGCCGCTCGATTCCAAATAAGGACTTGGCCATCCGCATCGAGGTAAACGGCCGCATCGATGAGGGAGTCGAGCATTCGCCGATGGAACAGCGTATCGACCAAGGTCTGCATCGCTCCACAGGAGACCGGTACCTCCGATTCCCAGAAGCCAGGGGTTGGATCGGGAGCCAGTTCGTTGAGCCAACGATTTGCGACCGCAGCTTCCAGGTCTGGCCGCACCTCATCGATCAGCTTCGAAAACTCTTTCACCAGTTCTGGATCAAATTGCGTGCCCGCATGCCCAAAGAGTTCATCCACGGCCCGTTCGCGACTTAGGGGACGCCGAAAAACCTGTTCCGCAGTCATCGAGTCAAAGGCGTCGACGATCGACAACATTCGCGCACCGAGGGAATAGTCGGAGACCTCCCCATGCGCGTTGGCATATTCGCCGCGGGCGTCCCTGACCAACGAGATCAAACGCTCTCCGCCGCCGGCCCCACGCAACATTTCGGCTGCGGTGCCGTAGTTCATTTCCATCATCATCTGCTCGCGTCCGTCGAGCTGAGTTGGCTTTTGGAGCACACTATCGGGAACGCCGATTTTTCCAACATCGTGCAACAGCGCTGCAACTTCGAGCAAGCCCCGCTCGTCCTCGGACATTCCCCGCCAGCCAGCCCATTTCGAGCATCCCATCGCAACCCGCAAACCGTGTGCAGCAGTTGGCGGATGCTTTGCTCGCAACGCGAAGAACAACCCCGAGTAAATCCCCAGTCTGGCACGCACCAATTGATCAAGGCCGCTGGACTGTTGTGCTGCCAGCACTTGCCGCCGACTCTCCATTTGCAGCTTGTGCTCGATCTGCTCTGCTGTCTGCAATACTGTATTCCCCACTCCACTTACGCTTCCGCGGGCTGAGGCAGCAGCATCGCTAGTGGGAGAAACCTCGGGCGTCGTAGCCCCCTGAGCTTGATTGGAGGGTGAAACATTAGGTTGGGCTGCCATATGTGTCGATCTTGGTGAATTTCAGGGTGAACGCCAACGAATCCAGAGGGGCGTCTGGAACACGAAAAACTTAGGTTCGGTTAGGGGGTTGGTCAAAAGTTTAGAGCAGCGATTTTCCACCCTAACTGCTGAACTCCCAAGAAACACAAGCCCCTCCCAACCTCAACCGGCACAACCGTCCCCATCGTTCATCCAGAATTGCGCTGGCAGCAACCGATTCGTCTTGACACCCTCAGCCTTTTTTTGCAACTCTCAAGGGCTGCTGGCCCCGCTTGCGGCCCCAAATGCTCGGTTGTGCACGTTCCCTTTCCATCCCATCGATCCAATTGCAATTGGAGCAATTGCCCCATGCCCATCTCGCGGGATTCTCGAAACGATCGCCGCCGGCGTGTCCTTCGCGATCACCTCGAAGAAGGGCAAACTGGTAAAACGGGAAAGCCCCTGCGCGGGACTCCCGGGAGTGATCCCAACTTCGATCCCAGCGTGAAACGCAGTGCAGGTTACAGTCAGGACGTCCGCCGCGCCTGCAACCATCGTCTCGTACAACTCATTCCCGTTCGCCTGCGTAGCTTTCTGGCTGTTGTCTTGCTGAGCCTATTCCTACCGGGCTTGTTGCTGGCTGCGCATTATCTGATCTACGTCTCTGGACAACTTCCCTGGTACGGACATCCTCTCGCCATCGTGTTGGACGCTAGTCATCCACGCAGCATTGCCGCTTGGGTAACCAGCCAAATGTGGCTGTTATGCCTCGGGGCTACGATCCTCACCTTCCAGCTTCGGCGCCACAAGCTCGATGATTACAATGGCGAATATCGACTCTGGTTCTGGCTCGTACTGACCTGCCTCTTTGGTAGCATTGAAGCTTCCACTGGAATTGCAGGGCTCTTTGCGTCGGCCCTGGACGGCTGGAGTCAGAATGCCTTGGGCTGGAGTGGCCCTGCGGTGGTCAAGGCGACCACGGCGGTGCTCGTCGGCATGCTGGGACTGAGGCTCTGTAGCGAATTGAAAACCGTTCCCACCAGCGTTGTATTCGTTCTCGCTGGATTGGTTTGCTGGGCGGCAAGCGCTGCCCTCGGCCAACCCGAACTCAAGCTCGAAATGTCGCTCCAAATGCGGATTTGGTTGCGAGTCTCACTATGGTTGATTGGCCTGACGGGTGTTTGGTTAGCTGCCCTGTCCTATCTTCGCAACATCTACATCGATGCACAGCATCGCTTCCTGCTGCGTGGCAGCCTCGCCATAGCTGCGAACGCGGTCCCTCTGCGTGAACGCCTGCGTGCATCCCTGCCTGCCATGCGCCGGAATTCGGATGTCGCAGCAGCGGGCACCGACGATGCAGCAGGAACCGAAGAAACACGCGAAAGCCGGCGCTGGGGCCTCCCCTGGAAACGCAAGCCAGCCCTCGAGTCGACAGACGGCGCGACGGCGTCTCCTAAAGCTAGCCGCAAAAATGCCATCGGAGCGTCCTCAGCTCCCACCACGTCGCCGAGTAGAGCTTCCGCGAAATCCAGCACTCCGGATGCAGCGACCACCACCGGCAATCGGGGGAGTTCCCGCGCGACCTCCCCGTCCCAATCCGACACGAAACGCGAGCAGAGCCACGCGGACGAGGAACAGACAGCCCCAGCTCGCAAGGCGGGACTTGGGCGATTCTTCCGCCGCTCCCACAAAGGCTCCGACGATTCGCAGACCTCCGCACTCCCCGCTTCTGCCGCGGCCAATGCAAAACCGTCGAGAGGTGCCTCCGCGCAGGCCGCCGACTCCTCCAGCCAGGGCCCCGCGTCCAACACAGACTCGTCAGCCACTCGCAGCGAGAAGAGTCCAGGACGCTTCACCAGCTGGCTTCGCAAGCCTAAAAACAACGACGATGCGGATGAATTCAAAAAGGTCAGCTCGAGTGCAGCTCAATCGCGCTCCGCTACCGCAGGCGCCGCAAACTCCACCCAGAACTCTACCCCGGGGACATCCCAGCGGCCGACGAAGGGCAGCTCAGGGAAGTCAAACGGATCAAGTGCTGATGAATCCAGTCCACGCAAGTCCCGACTCCCGAAGCTTAGGGGTGTCAAACTACCACGCCCCAAATTGGGACGCGTCATTTCGATGCTAAAGTCCATCAAGTTGCCCAAACTTCCCTCGCTGCGGCTGCAACCTCCCACCGACGATGAACAAGCCGATTCGGTAGGGAGTGGCTCGCCGCAGAAAGTAAGCCATTCGAGGCCTCTACCTGGTACGACTCCCGCGCAAGCTGGCGTGGGCGATGGTCCCGAGCAACCTCTGAGCAAGGCCGAGAAAAAGCGACTCCGCCGGATGCAACAGCAGCAAAATCGCGCCGCCTAGCGATCGTGAGCGGCCTTCTAAAAGTGGCGTGAAATCGCGGTACAACCCCAGCGTGGGCATTCCGGCCCGTCTCCCCGCAGTTCTCCCCCGTCCTCAAAGTGGATAAAATCGCTTAAGCTGCTGCGTTTCCACCCGTAGGCACTCGCGCCCCAAAACGCCAACCAACGCATTCCAAGATGACCATCCGCACACGCTTCGCTCCCAGTCCTACCGGCTACCTGCATATCGGCGGAGTTCGCACCGCTCTTTTCAACTGGATTTTGGCCAGGCAGGCAGGTGGACAATTCATCCTGCGCATCGACGACACCGACTCACAGCGCAATGTGAGCGAAGCACTCCAGCCGATTCTAGATGGCTTTCAGTGGCTGGGGATGGACTGGGATGAGGGCCCGACCGCAGATGGTACCGATTCGATCGGCCCCTACGGTCCCTATTTTCAGTCGCAGCGAATGGACTTGCACCAGGCTGCAGCTCAAAAACTACTGGAGGCCGGATTCGCCTATCGCGACTACGCCTACCCAGAAGAATTGCAGACGCAACGTGACGCAGCCGAGAAGAGTGGCAAGACCTTCGTTTATGACCGTGCTTGGATGGCCGAGTCCGACGCACAAGCGGCTGCCTACGAAGCCGAGGGACGCAAAGCGGTTGTCCGCTTGAAAATGCCGCGTGAGGGAAAATGCAGTTTCCACGATGAGGTCCGGGGGCAGGTCGAATTCAATTGGGCCGATGAACAAGACCATGTCGTCCAGCGCGCCGATGGAACCTGCCTGTACCATTTGGCCAGTGTGGTAGACGACTATGCCATGAAAATCACGCACGTTGTCCGAGCTGTAGAGCATTTGAGCAACACGCCGCGACAGATTTTCATCGCTCAATCTTTGGGGTACGAATTGCCGGTCTACGCGCACTTGCCGTTTGTGGCCGAGCCAGGCGGCACAGCGAAACTAAGCAAACGCAAGCTCGAAAAGTATCTCAAGCAAAAAGATTTCGCGAAGCTGAGTGAACTCGGCAATCAGATTGCCACCCGCACGGGCCTGCAGGCCAACCTCGAAACCTTCAATCCCGTCATCGTTGATTTCTACCGCTCCATAGGTTTCCTACCCGATTCCCTATTGAATTACCTCCTGCTGTTGGGATGGTCACTCGACGACAGCACCGAAGACTTTTCCCGAGCACAAATGCTCGAACACTTTTCGCTTGGCCGCGTCACCAAAGCGCCGGCTAGTTTTGACCCTCAGAAACTTAACGCCTTCCAGGCCCGCTGGATGCACAAGCTCCCCATTGCGGACCGAGCAGCGATGTGCCAGCCCTACCTCGTCGCGGCGGGCTTAGTCCCCAGCGAGGCGCACGACGCCCCATCCCCGCGAGTCATTCAAGTGGTCGCTGCAGCCGACGATCGCATCAAAGTGGCCGGTGACATCCTCGATTTCGAAGGCTTTTTCACAGCCGACGACAGCTTGAAATACGACGAATCCGCCTTTGAAAAGCGACTTCGCAATGATGCTCCAGCCCAGGAGTTGTTGCAGAAATTCCGAGGCGTGCTGGCAAACCTCGAGTCTTTCGATGCCGCGCACACCGAGGCGGCCTTGAAACAATTCGTCGAATCAGAAGGGATTAAATTTAATCAAATTATCCATGCCTTGCGTCTATCCACCACCGGAACCCCCGTTGGCTTTGGCATGTTTGAATCGCTTGAGATACTGGGTCAAGCGAGTGTCTTAGCGAGAATCGACCGCGCTTTAACCTTAGCCGGCCAGTAGGTGAATTTGGACGACCGTAGGCGGGGGAAGCATGGTCCCACGGACCTTCCCCCCTCGCGTTTCGTGCTCGCTCTGCCTTCCGACAGCCGGCCCCTGCTGCAAAACTCCCTGGATTGACGTAGAATTCGTGCATTCCATTAGCGACTTGGTCTGGCCAAAGTCGGCCCCTAACTACTGCAACCGGAAAGCCGCAAATTGACTACCGTCCTTGTTATTGATGATGACCGTAGCAGCCGGCATCTCATTAAATCGGGTTTGAATGGACACCTCGGACTTCAAGTGGTGGAGGCCGCTGACGGCGACGCAGGACTAGCTCTTTTGGAAGAAACTCGACCATCAGTCGTGCTGCTCGATGTCTATTTGCCAAACCACAACGGTTTAGAGCTGTTCCGCAAGATCAAGGCGATCGATCACAAGGTGCCGATCATCTTCATCACCGGAGACACATCGAGCGAAACGGCCATCGAAGCGATGCGTTCTGGCGCTTTTGATTACCTCTCCAAGCCTCTGCATATCGACCAACTACGGAACCTGACCCAAAGCGCCGTTCGCGAGCGGCAGCTGATGGACGAACCGGTTGCGTTATCCGTGGGGGACGCCGATTCAGGGGGCGAACGGTTTATCGGCAGCTCAAAACCGATGATCGAAATCTACAAACAGATCGGCCGCGTGACTTCCCAAAGCGTGACCGTTCTGATCCGTGGTGCGAGTGGTTGCGGCAAAGAGCTAGTGGCCAGAGCCATCGTCCAGCACGGTGATCGAGGTACTGCACCGTTCATCGCTGTCAACTGTGCTGCAATCCCAGACAACCTTCTGGAAAGCGAGTTGTTTGGCCATGAAAAAGGGGCGTTCACGGGAGCCGAAAAACGTCGTCTCGGACGCTTCGAGCAATGCGATGGCGGAACGATTTTCCTCGACGAAATTGGTGACATGTCACCAATCATTCAAGGCAAAGTCTTGCGGCTACTGCAAGAACAGAAGTTTGAGCGCGTCGGGGGTACCGAGCTGATCACCACGAATGTGCGCATCATTGCAGCGACCAATCGTCCCTTGGAGCAAATGGTGGAACAAGGGGAGTTCCGCGAGGATCTACTCTACCGACTCAACGGGTTCACGATTTCCCTGCCCAACCTGACCGAGCGCCGCGAGGACATCCCACTCCTCCTAGAATACTTTTTGAGGCGGGCCAAGGCCGACATGAACCGACCCGAGATGGTGGGAATTGCGCCAGCCGCTCTAGATTTGCTGTGCAAGTACGAATGGCCCGGGAATATCCGCCAATTGCAATCGGTGGTGCGGCAGTCGCTGCTCAATACGACCGGCACCGTAATCGGCCCGGAAAATTTACCCGACTTTATTCGTTCGTCGAAATTGGTCACATCGCCCGTAGCCTCCGAATCGAGCAAAGGCGACCAAGTCTCCCCGCCCGCGATTGACCCGCTTAGGCTGTGAATTTTTAGCCAAGTGGTTTGCAAATTAATTTTAGGCGCTACAACTATAGCATGAATACTCAAAAACCATCGCAGCTTGCTCGTGTTTCCCGCCCCCATCGTATTCAAGTGGAAATGCACATGCTTTCACTTGAAGATATGCTTCCGCGCGACCATCGTGCTCGCATTGTCTGGTCGTTTGTCAAAACGTTGGACCTAGAACCTCTGTATGAAAAGATCGTTGTCACCAAGAGCACCGTTGGCCGCAATAGTATTGCGCCGGAGATACTGGTTTCACTGTGGCTTCTGGCAACCTTGGATGGCATCGGCACAGCCCGAGAACTTGGTCGCCGATGCGAGACGGACATAGCCTATTTATGGACGCTCGGAAATGTCACGGTCAATTATCACACGTTGAGCGACTTTCGAGTGGAGAACGGAGCATTCTTGGAGAAGACGCTCGTTGACACGGTTGCCTCGTTGGTCGCCCAAGGTCTGGTGCCCCTGGAGACCATTGCCCAAGACGGAATGCGCGTTCGGGCTAGTGCAGGCAGTAGTTCGTTTCGCCGCAAGCCGACGCTTGAGTCATTGCAGCAGCAGGCTCAGGCTCACGTAGATAGATTGAAGAAAGAATCCGAGAACGAATCCGATCGTTCCGATGGAGACGCACGTCGCCAAGCGGCAGTCGAACGAGCATCGCGTGAGCGTCAAGAGCGATTAGATGAGGCTTTGCGACAGTTTGAGGAGCTTAGTAAGCAGCGCGAGTCTCGGAGAAAAGGTGACGGCGAAAAGACTCGCGTGAGCACTACGGACCCTGACGCCCGTAATATGAAGATGGCCAATGGTGGCTTCGATCCGGCCTTCAACGTCCAGTTCGCAACCGATGCTGACTCGCGAGTAATAGTCGCTGTCGATGTTATCAACTCGGGAACTGACAGTGGCCAAATGGCACCAATGCACGAGAAAGTGTGCTCAACTTACGACAAGACACCCAAGACGCAATTGGTCGATTCCGCTTACGCAACCAAGGGCGATGTTAAGACCGTGGAGTCTAAAGGGACCGAAGTCGTCTCCACGATCCCCCGTGGATCGGTATTGGAAAGCAAAGGCAAAGATCCTCACGCGCAGCAACCTGGCGAAAGCGACGAATACACAGCGTTTCGCGCGAGAATGGCCAAAGAGGAATACAAAGAGCTTTACAAGACGCGCCCGTCGGTTGCCGAATTTCCCAATGCGGACTGCCGCAATCGGAACCTTCGGCAATTCAAAGTTCGAGGACTGGTGAAGGTCAAAGCGGTAGCGCTATGGCATGCCGTGGCCTTTAACTTCACACGCATGGTAAACCTGGGGGCCTTGGCAAGCTAAGCAGTTGCAAGGCAACCGCTTGGTTGAGAAATAACACAACTCGAAGAGATGAGCATGATGGACACGAGCTAACTTGCTGGCCAACAATCCGACCAAGTAAGACTTTCAGCCGCCAATTCGAAAAAATTTCGTGGTTGGAATACCAAAAGAGTCCGTTGGTGAAAAAACTTCACAGCCTAGCTGGGAGGTTCGGAGGAGGAACCGCAGCCGATCGAGCCGGTAAAAAGTGGCGGGGACTCCACCTTCGCGTTGTCCGCATTCATTGCTCAACGACTGGCCGACAACACCGAAAATCTATACGACGAGGTGATTGAGCAAGTAGAGCGAGTGTTGATCACGAAAGTTCTGGACGTTACCGATGGAAATCAATCCAAGGCGGCGGACATACTGGGAATTACGCGAGGGAAGATTCGAGACAGAATCGCCACGTTCGATATCCGCCTCGAACGGAATGTAACCCTAGGACAAAACGAATCAGCTGAGTAAAACGACGCTGCCACGCAATTGATTTCTTAGCTGTTTTTCGAATCCCACCAGTGCTACGGCGACGGTGCGCTGGGTAGTCGCGGGTTAGCAAACGCACCATTTCGGCCGCTTTCCAACAAGTGCCGAGCGGCCCATTGCGACCGATCCGCTGGCCGCATCGATTGCATTGCTGCCGAATTGCCTGCTGAATTTGCCTGCTGGCAGGATTTCTTCCGCTCTTATGGAGACGTTGCTACCAGGCAATCTCAATGCTCCAACAACTCCGGTAAGTTGCGTTCGCTCGGAACCACTGCTGGGGTAGACTGCTTAACAAGCGATTCAATCTTAGAGCGGGTCTGAGAAAAGGTGGTCGTTAGGCTGGTCGCGCCCGCTTTTCTGAATTTCACAAAAAGCTTGTCAAAGTTCTTGAACTTGCCCAAGCAGCAAACGATGATGGGCCCGCGATAGCCCGCGGTGCGAATCGACTTGCTGAAATAGCGTGCTTGCACGAACCCGCCTCTAGGAACTACGGTTAGGACCACTGCCACCGGATTGTGCTCCAACATGAACTGCCCCACCTCCTGCGGCAACATCGACTCTTCGATGCTATCCAGCTCAAAGCATCCGCTACCGCTACTCCGTAGCAGCTTTAACACCAGCGATTCGCTAAAATGATGCGCGGTACAACCAACGACCAGTGGCAGGTTGGCAACTTCGTCAGGCTCGGTGGCTTGCTCGCTCAATTCCGCAATCAAACTATCCACCAAAGCAAACAGCCGGTCTGCGTCAGCATCGCTCAGATACTCCCCATCGTGGTCCGATCGGATTTTTTTCAGGGTTGGAATCAGTATTTGATCGCATAGCACGTCGAAGCTGGAATCTTTGAGCTTCAGTTGCAGCATCTCCCGCGACCGATGCAGATCATTGGCAAGCAATCTTTGGTAGAAGCGAATCGAGGGTTTGATCTCTACGGTTTCGCCCAGCAAGGTCGCAAGGAATTTGAAGCTTGGGACGTAGCGACCGAGTACGACTAGGCAAACGGTTAAGGGAGTGGAAAGCAGTAGGCCAACGGGTCCCCACAACCATCCCCAAAACACTGCCGCCATGATCACCGCAACCGCTGAGATCCCACTACTGGTTCCATACAGCCACGGTTCAAGAACATTGTTGCTGAGCAGTTCCATAACGACAATCAAGGCCAACACGGCAAGAAAGACCGTATAGCCAGGAAAGACCGAAAGCGCGATCCCCAGAGGGAAGATAGCCGCCACCGTCGGGCCAACGTAGGGCACGAATCTCAGGCAAGTGGCCAACACGCCCCACAAGATGACATTGGGGAAGCCGCCACCCTCCGTCAAGGTTGCTCCAATCACCACCAACCCCACGATCAACACGATGCCGTAGGAAGCATTAACGATCGTTTGAGCAATTAGATAGCGGCTGATGCGTGCGGCCGCTTCGTCGAGTGCCTCGGTAGTTGTGACGTAGTTTCCCTGGCTAATCACCGCAATGATACGATCGCGCAGGTCCTCGCGATGCACGAGCATGAACAGGGCAAAGACACTCACTAAACCTGCCGTTGCGAGAGGCCCCAGGACCGTTCCCGCCGTAGACGCCCAGGAGACGAGCGGAATATCCCCCTGCACCTCTTGCACGTAGAGTGGCGCCTTCACGGAGGTGCCATCGTGAGGCAACTCCTCCTTGCTGGTCTTGGGAGCTGGAAAGATTTGATTGGTCCAGCGTTGGAGAACTGTTCGCTCGGCCTCCTCTTGGATGGTACCTTCACTTTCGGGATCCATCGCCTCGCTGACTTCGGTGGCCAGCTCGTCCAGTGAGCCTCCCATGCCCGAAGTCATGCCTGAAACGCTGCGCGCTTTCGCAACCAACTCCCCCTTATGCCTCGGAAGATCACCGAGGAGCGTTGTCAGTTCGCGTCCGAGCAGGGTAAAGCCAACCGCGAGCAGTACGAAGGCTAGTGCGGCGGTCGTTGCCACAGCCATAACGTTCGGAATTCCGTGCCTCTGCAGCCGATTGACAATCGGACTCAATAGGAAAGACAGCAACAACCCCAGCGCCAGTGGAATGAACACGTCACGGGCAAAAAACAACGCGGCGACGGTCAGTATGGCGGCAAGCAAGCGGGCGACCATCGAAATCGTCGCCATGTCAGATTTTGGGGAGCCCATTCAAGGTTCGGTTCTGAAAATAAGGATGATCGAACAACCGTCCCCTATCCTGCCGCCGCAGGGTACTGATTCAGTAACCATCGCGCAGCCCAAGAAAGTAGGTTGCCGCTACGGAGTGATTGGGGGGAAACTCTAGCAGCATGTTTGGAAATGCGATAACGCCAGTCGGCCGCTCGAATGGTAAACGCATCAAGTGGCCTCTGCGCGAGATCGGAAGGCTACAACCTGCACGGGGCAAGGAAAGAACCTCCCGCTGAAAAAACCGTCGGAAGTATCGCAACCCGAACCGACCGGCTCTCGGCGACACTCCCCATCGCAGAACTTTGACTTTACCGGTTCTTATAGGAGTCCCGGAGATCGCGAATGCGATCATGCCCTGCCTTAACCCCTCGATATTGCTCGGTGAGAAGATCATTCATGGCACTGCCGGCCGTTTCCTTCAAAACATCCTCGTAGGCCGCCTTGATATGATCCTCGCCGCGTTCGGCCTCGATTAAAATCACGTAGGGATCGCCACCGTTAATCTTGCTGCGAATATTGATCCAAATACGATGGGTCTTGGCTGCAACGCTACCATCGTCCTCAGCCTCTTCGCCATTGAGTTCCACATACTCTTGCAACTTGCTGGCCATGGCCGATCGTTGATCACCGATGTCCTTGAACAAGGTTTTCAGAGTCGCATCGTCGATCTCTTCTGCCGATTCGTGGAAGCCGTTGTAGGAGTCGATATTGGCTTGAATCAACTTCTGCAACTTATTAACAGTCGTTTCGTTCAGGTCGGTTTTAGTTTCGAGGCTCATTGTGGTTTCCTTAATAAAAGGGAATCAAGTTCTGAAGCAGCAGCAGTTTCTCGCCTGCTGATGCGTGTTGATAATTCTCGATAAGCAAACGTTGTGCCACAGCATCCACACGTCATACTGAGGCTGCGAGATGCGGCGTTCTCCGCAGAATCAACCCCGCGACGGGTCGGACAGCGACCGCACTGGTCGTTTGGCTCCCAACCGTAGCTAAGCTGTACGGCGAGAATGCCCCAGGCTGCTCCTCAGACAGGAGATGCGAGCCGCCGGGCCCGCTTCCGAGCTAAAGTGCGGCCCTACAAGGCGAGCGGCACAGGATGTGCCACACAGTGTCGCGGCACCGAAGGCTGGAATCTGAGCATTGTCGATAGAAGGCATTGAGGAGCGGCAAACTGCGTGAACACACTGCTAGAACCTGACCACCGTCGAGCGATTCGCCGTAGTATTATCGAGCCATTAGCGATGGCCGCAGTCATCATTGTTTTGGTGATTAGCGGTGTCGTAGCGCTGCGCAATTTCCGGGAACTCCAGCAGACGCGATTGAGAGTCAGTCATTCCAATCATGTCCTGGCAGGACTCCGGCTAGTGGAAGCAGCCGTGATGGACGCCGAGAGCGGGCAGCGCGGCTTCTTAATCACTGGGGATGAGGCATACCTGGAGCCGTTCGATGATGCGGTACGGCGCGTTCGCGCTTCTTTAAACTCGTTCGCTTCCTTGATCCAAGACAATGCCACTCAACGGGCCGCAGTCCCGGAGCTGCGAGGCTTGGTGGAAGAACGGCTTGCGGAGCTGCAGCATGTTCTGGAGGTGCGAGAGCACGAGGGGCTTGCAGCGGCCCAGCAAACCGTTGCCTCAGCCACCGGGAAGCGAACCATGGACCGCATCCATGCCAAAGCTCAGTCGATTCGGGAGGTTGAGTACCAACTGCTCATGACCCGCGAAAACGCGGCCGCCCTTTCCTACCATAGCGGTATCTCCACCTCGATCCTCTCGACTCTAACTGGGCTACTGTTGGTGGGGGGAGTCCTTTACCTGCTAGAACACAATCGTCGCAAAGCCGAGCGATCTGCCCTTGATTTGCGGACCACGCGGGAACGACTCCAACTTGCGCTCGATGCGGCCGAAATGGGCTCTTGGAATATCAACCCTGACACTCGGCAGCTCATCGCTGACGAACAATTTTGCAAGATTTTCGGTATCCCCCTTGGTGAAGCCAGCTACCAACGAGCGGTGGACGCACTCCACCCGGAAGACCGCAGCAGGGTCGAAGCGGCGATTGCGGCATCAACTCGAGCAGATAATCCTACGCCCTACTCCATCGAGTATCGAGTGGTCCACGCTGATGGTTCAGTGCATTGGGTGCTCGCCAAAGGCGCCGCTCATTTCACTCAAGAGCGTGAACATCGGACCATTGCGAGCTTTGACGGGACGATCACCGACATCACCGACCGCAAACGCCAAGAACGTCGACTGCTGGAGAGTGAACGCTCCGCTCTGGCCGCGAGCCGATCCAAAAGCGAGTTCCTGGCAAACATGAGCCACGAAATTCGTACGCCAATGGCTGCTATCTTGGGCTACGCAGATGTGCTGCTGGGACACCTAGCCGATCCCGACAATCGCAACTGTGTACTGGTCATCAAACGCAATGGCAAGCATCTCTTGGAATTGATCAACGATATCCTGGATCTGTCTAGAATTGAGGCTGGCAAACTGGACGTGGAGCTTGAAACGGTCTCGCTACCGCAACTGGTGGCCGAGGTGCAATCGCTCATGCACGTTCGCGCCACAGAGAAAAGGCTCGACTTCCGTACGGAATTCAACGGACAGGTCCCTGAGACGATTCAAACCGATCCGACACGATTGCGACAAATGCTGATCAATTTAATCGGGAATGCCATCAAGTTCACTGAGAAAGGAACGGTGACACTGACGGTGAACTACGAAGAGGAACCCTCCTTAGAGTGCCATTCCTTATTGCCTTCCTCTAGCTCCCAACTCCCTTCCTCCACGTTGGGTTCCTCCCAGAGTTCCACACTTTCCTTCGCCATACGCGACACCGGCATTGGCATCAGTCCTGAACAGCAACAACGGTTATTTAAGCCCTTTTCGCAGGGCGACTCCTCCATTACCCGCTCCTACGGCGGAAGTGGCCTCGGACTGGCCATTAGCCTCCGTTTGGCTGAAATGCTGGGCGGAGCAATTGCAGTGGAAAGTGCACTCGGAGTAGGCTCCACCTTTACGGTAACCTTGCCAATCGATTCCAGTAAAAGTGGGCAGCTAATCCCCCCGAGCGTTTTCGCGGTAGAGCAGGTTCACGACCATCAGCGCGTGGAAGATCCAACGCTAACATGTCGCGTTTTGGTAGTGGACGATCGTCGGGACGTAAGGCACATCAGTCAACACTTCCTCGAGAAGGCGGGCGCGGAAGTTCTCACGGCCGAAGATGGACGACAGGCTATCAACCTTGCGATCGAGGCACGCGACTCTGGCGAACCGTTTGACTTGATCGTGATGGACATGCAAATGCCGAATGTAGATGGCCTGCAAGCCACCGCTGAACTTCGGTCCGCAGGCATCCAGTGGCCCGTCATCGCCTTGACCGCCGATGCCATGAAGGGAGATCGCGACCGTTTCCTCGATGGGGGCTGTGACGACTATTTATCCAAACCGATCGATCACCGGAAATTGGTGAACATGGTGGCGTTTTACACGCAAGACATCGAGCAGGAAGAATTGCAGGCGAAACGATTAGAACGCGCGGCGGCTTTACGAGCCAGCTTGGGGGAAAAACATTAGCCACAGACCTCAAACGGTCCCGCGCTCAAGCTCATCTCTTTCTCGAACCCAACCGGCCCGCATCAGAGTTCATCAAAACCCCGTCCCTTAGCGGGCTGTTGACTTAATAGCAATTTGAATTTTAGCGTGGCGGTTGCGTCCCAAACTGCCTTGTAGCGGCAACTATCTTTCCTTGCTCACGCAGCGGGTTACTATTTCGACAGCCCGTCAGGCTGCGGGTTACGATTGCAACAAGTCCCTAGGCGAGTTGCGAAATCAGCCCAAGTAAAACCACGATTTCAGGTTGGCTGCGAGTGTGCAACTGTTTTACCGACTCGGCATCTCCTCGTTTCGCGAACTGTTCCATCTCGTCGAGCATCGATGTGGGGGACTCGGTTTCGAACGTCGCCAACAATCCCTTGAGCTGGTGGGCCGTCGCTATAACCGCAGGCAGATCATCACGCTTCACATCGGCAGCGAGTTGTTCGTGAAGGACGGGGCCATCCTCTGCGACAATACTAGCCATGGTGCGTAACAACTCAGTGTCATTGCCCAGTCTCTCGAGTGCAGCGGGAAATCTTTTGCTCAGGTCAATTGCAGACATTTCATTGGCTTCCGGGGATCTTGTATTGCGACCAGTCATTTTAACGAATTCGGATCTAGAAATCAGCTAAGTTCGGTGAAATGGAACCACGCATGATTCTCGGTCCTTGCCACTGTGGGACACGCCTTTTGATCTACGAAGTGGAGGGAAATGCTTGTGTGAGCTTCTCAAACAACTCTCGAAGTTTGACGATATCGACCGGCTTCACCATGTGTTCGTCGAAACCGGACTCCCGAGATTGGGCTTGGTCCGAGAGCTGCCCATAGCCACTCATCGCCACCAAGTAAGTGCCCTTCCAATCAGGGTGCTCACGCAGCTTGCGAGCTAGATCGTTCCCGGTCATCCCAGGCATTGCGATATCCGAGAAAATCACTTCCGCATCAAACTCGGTCAGAGTCTCAAGCGCGCTCAAACCATCCTCAGACACGCGAACCTCGTGTCCCATCCGTTCCAACAACCGCGACATGACCATGCGTAGTGCTCGCATATCCTCAACGACCAACACGCGAAACGGTCTAGCATCGACCGGGGATCTTGAGGCAGCTTCGGCAGACGCTGCAACCGCGTTCTTCGGAGCTAGCGGGATGCTTACGGTAAACCGACTCCCCCGGCCAACACCATCGCTGTGTGCAGCAACCGTCCCACCATGCAATTCGACCAACGCTTTCACCAGGGTCAGCCCAATCCCCAGCCCCGCATCGCCACGCCCCTGGGAATCGGGTACCTGGGAGAACATGTGGAAGATGTCTTCCAACCGATCGGAGGACAGCCCTACCCCGTCATCCTCAACGACAATGCACGCAACCCCCTCGGAGGATTGACTGCAATCGATGGACAGCGTCAGTGAAATGTTGGCGTTGGAATCGCTGTAACGCGAGGAATTGTTCAACAAATTGGAAACGACTTGAGTTAGCCGAGCTGGATCGGCATATACGAGCACCTCGCTGTCACACAGTGTCGTCTCAAGCCGCTGATCCTTCTCCGTGATGAAAGTGCTGGAAGCTTCGATCGCAGATGCGATAACAGCCCGCAAATTGATCGTATCCTTGTGGAGGGTCAACTTCCCGTGCCCAATTCTTGAGACGTCCAACAGATCGTCGATCAAGCGGATCATCTGTTCCACCTGCCGAGCTATCGTGTCATGCAGTTCCATGTTTTCGGGACGGGATTCTGACATGGACATTAGTTGAACGGCATTCTTAATGGGGGCGAGCGGATTGCGAAGCTCGTGCGCTAGGGTCGCTAAGAATTCATTCTTGCGACGGTTCATCTCTGAGAGTTTCGTGGCCAGCTCCGCCATCTCGTCTTCGTCGCGTTTGCGTTCCGTTAAGTCGCGCATCACTTTGCTGAACCCGATGACGTTCCCGTCGGCATCTTTAACGGCGCTGGTGATACCAGATGCCCAGAATCGCGTCCCCCCCTTGCGCATCATCCATCGATCGTCGCTAGCCCGTCCTTCTTGGGCGGCTGTGGCAAACTCAACAGTAGGTATGCCGAGCTCACTTGCTTCGGGCGTAAAGATCAGTTGACGAACATCCTTCCCAACAAACTCACTCTCATCGAAACCCAGCACTTGCCGCACCCCTTCGTTCCAAGTGATGGCTCGGCATTGGTCGTCCATTCCAAAGATCGCATAATCTTGCACTTGTTCGACGATGGTGCGCACGTATTGCCCCATTCGCTGATTCTCAAGCTCTAAAATCGTGTTGCGATCTAAGCTAGCTTGCAACTGCTCGTGTTCGCGTCGAATGGTGGCTTCCGCCTGTTCGGCGCGCTGCCTGTTGCGCTGCACCAAATAGAGCACCGCCACAACTAGAATCAGGCTGACGATGGTCGACATTAAACTCGTCAGCAGCACACTCCCATAGGTTGTCGCCGCAGTCGCCTCTCGGTCGGATATGAGCCGATTCTCAATCTGTCGCAGCTGATCAACCTGCTTGGAGATCGAATCCATCGTGCGCTTGCCAATGTTTTTAGCTACCAGTCGACGGACTTCTTCAAACCCCGCATTGCGTCGGACGATGATCGTGGATGCGAGCTCCTCCATCTTCATCCGGATGAGCGGCTGAATAGCAATCGCAATATCGGCTTTGGCAGGGTCGGCTTCCGTCAGCGCTAACAGCTGAGAGACGAGCGAATCGACCGTCTTAACGGTCTCTTGGTATTGATCCAAGTAAGATTCTTGCCCTGTAATGAGGAAGCCCCGCTGCCCAGCTTCGGCCGTAATGACTGCCGACTCGATGGAATCGAGCTTTTGCCGCAAAACGTGGGACTGCTCGACGCGATTCGTATGCAGCCGCAAACGCCGAATTTGATTGAAGGCCACTAAGCCGTTCAAGACTAGAAGCACAACGACGGCTGCCACCGCGAGACGCTCGCTCAGTAAGGGACGATCACGGATGGCCGGTTCTACTGTCAAGTTTCTCGTTCTTTTCGCAAAGAAGGACAAGTCGCAAAATTAGTGCTCAGGCTGCTGCAATCCGCCATGCAACGCAAGCGGCGCATAAGGCAGTAAGACGTTGACCACAACTGAGCAGAATCTAAAGGCATCCACAAGCTCACTCGCCTGCTAATAGAATTGAATCTGGAGACAATTACCCTGCGTCGTCTCGTCCCGCTCGCTGAGATCTAATGACTACCGAAATCTGTCGAGACAGGTCGGACACCGACCTTGGCACGCCAGCGGGTCTCGGTCGGCCGACGGACCAATTATGAAGTACGTCCACGTTAAGCCTGGAGCGGCTACAAGAGACTTCGTGGGTTGGCTTCGGAGGTGACAATCCCCAATCGGTTTTTGCTGCTTCGTGCCAAAATCCGAAAAGGGACGCGACGACACTCCGACAGCCTATAAATGGTGGCGATTCGTTGATTGTTGAGGCCACCAACGCCAACACGCCTTGTCAGCAATTGGCTTCGACTGGGAAGCCGCAGGACTCTGGCACGATTTGCTGCCAGCCGCTCAACTCCCCCGAGTTGCCAGCGGAGCTGGCAGGCCAAAGGCAAGACGGTTTCCCAGCGACTGCCGGACTCTCTTTCATGGTGAAGCAAAGAGCATTGTACCGGACACAGCGTCCCCTCCCGCTACCCCTACACGGCTAACGCAGGAAGCCGCGTCACGCGATTCCTGCGGAGGTGTCGGAAATCGAGTTTCCGACGAGGGGGCGGGAGCGGCATTCGACCGAAATCTAAACAGCCGGTCCTCGACGGCCCATGAGCAGCCCTACCACAAACAGCACTAAGAACACGAAAAACAGCACCTTGGCGATACTCGCCGCCGTCCCGGCGATGACGCCGAATCCCAGAACACCTGCAATAATCGCAACAACCAAAAACGTCAAAGCCCAGCTCAACATGATATTCTCCTAAGAGTTAATCGATCTTAACGGCACGCAGAGCAAACATCCTCTTGCGTAGTTCACAATGGATAGGTAAAGCGAATGGTGCGCCAAAGTGAAAAACAACCGCTGCACTGGGCGTTTTTTTTGCCGTCACGATGCATTTCCAGCTGAAACCGCCCTCTTGCGGGTCAAAGCTGGAGTGACGCCAACCAAACTGAGCGGCAAACGCTCACTTTAGCGAGCCCCCCCTGCCCTGCTCTCCTTCAGGCATTCCTGAACGGCCCCGGGCAGGTTATTCGCCTGCCCCTCCTACTTCAGTTCCGGAAGAACCAACCGCTCACCCTGGTGCTCGGAGATAAACGCCTCGAGGGCTTGAGCTTGCCCTAGAATCGCCTCGCGCGCCGCCTGTCGCACCTTTTCATCGGCACGGGCAACGAACACCTTCGGAACTTGAACGCGAACCTTCATTTTCAACGCGAGCTCGACTTTCGTATGGTTGCCGTCGCGAGTTGCCAGCAGGCTTGTCTCGTAAGCCTCCAACTTGCCCGCTGGACGCTTGGCCTGCGTGACAGCAGACATCGAATCGGCACGGATATCGACCTGCTGCTGTAAAACCAAGATATCGGCGTCGAGCTCAGGATCATCCAATTTCACCTTAATCTGCTTGACTGCAGAAAGATCTGTCGCCGATTTCCCAAGAATAGCATTCAGCAGCGGTCGGCGATCTTGGCTTGCGTCCAGCCGCAGATCTTCGAGTTGCTCATCCACAAGCGTCATGCCTGAGAGGGCGAGGATCGAGCCAGTCGCATTTTTACGCACCATAATCTGCCGGAACTTGTCAAAGTCCGTATCGATTACGAGCGTTGTTCGTTCCGCTCCCGCGGCAACATGCTCGACAGAGCTCAGGGACCAAACGGCAATGGCGCCCCCTACTAACAGCAGGCCGACGACGAGAGAGCCAAACGCTACCCCACGGATACCCCATCTCTTTTGACTCATGAAAATCTACCCAACAAGCTACGGATTAGGTTCCCGCGGATGGCCAGCGATGGCTCGGCACGAAGACCGGTATAGAGGTCTGGAGTGCAAGCTGAAGATAGCACCACGCATTGCACTTGAAAGACAATGCACTGAAATGCAATCCACGTGCCAAGGCTAAGTTGGGTGGAACGCAGTTTGCTCACCGTGAGAGGCTGGACGGCGATTCGAGCCCCTCGCACCACAACGATCCGTGCACACAGCAGGGTCGCGGGATCCGGGGCGTTGCCTGCCCCCCACTGCATCTACCATTTTGAATTCCGAAGAAAGACCTTCCGTTGGATGACTCTCGAAAGCTGGCGAATAAAGTAGTATTGATCTGTGGCATCGCTCTAGGTGTCGTTGCCGTGGTGGGTCTGGTTGTAGTCTCGCGAAGCCTACTTCCACTGATCTTTGGAGCAATTCTGTTCGCTGTAGTGCTCAATCGCCTCGCCCGAAAGCTGGATAGCTGGATCCCAGCCTCCCTGTCCCGTGGCGTGCGGATTTCTGCGGTGATTGGCTTCCTAACACTGCTGACCGTTATCTGTGCGCTGACGTTCGCACACTCTGCCAGCGAACAGATCGTGCAACTGACCGATCGCGTGGATGCCTCAATCTCAGAGGTGGTGCAGGCCGCCAAAGAACAACCGATCATTCAGAGATTCTCTGGCGACAACCCCAAGTTGAAATCATGGTTGCCATCGTCGGCGCAATCCCTCGGCGTCGCCAAGAACTTCTTTGCCACTGCTTTTGGAGTTCTAGCGGATTGCTTGATCCTGCTCATCCTGGCGTGCTATTTCTGCTTCAGCCCCCAAAAGTATCGCGGTGGAGCGCTCCGACTGGTCCCGATCCAGTGGAGAGAACGCTTGGACGCACTCCTAGACGAATCCAGCGAAACTCTGTGGCGATGGATGGTGGGACGCCTGCTGGCTATGCTGATCGTTGGCGTGCTCTTTGGTGCTGGCCTGGCGCTACTGGGAATTCCCTTGCCCATCGAGCTGGGGATCTTCGCGGGGCTCGTTACCTTCGTGCCCAACATCGGTGGCATCGCAGCGGTGATTCCCGCATTGCTGCTTGCATCTCAACAGGACACCACGACCGTCTTCAGCGTCCTAGTGCTCTACCTAGTCATCCAGTTTGTCGAGAGCTACCTAGTCACGCCCTTGGTGCAAGAACACCAGGTATCTCTCCCTCCCGCTCTGGTCATCCTGGCTCAAATTGTGGCAGGCATGGTGTTCGGCTTCTGGGGCATCATGTTTGCAACACCACTGGTGGCCATCGCACACCTGTGGATCAAGCAGCTCTATGTCGAGGAGTGGTTGGAAACGCGGCCGTAGCAGCTATATGAACTGCGGCCCACCAGGGGCGATCTACCGTTCTGGCTGGGCGTTCTCCTCACCAGCGCCCCTGCCCTGTCGCTCACGTCCAAGCATTCCAAGCGTAGCTAGGCGAGCGATCGACCACGGAGTCCGTTGATCACGACACTGACAACAAACAGCACTAGAAATAGGACGAACAGGAGTTTAACAATCCCCACCGCGCCAGCAGCGAGCCCCCCAAATCCAAACACTGCTGCGACAATTGCTAACACAAAAAAGGTAACGGCCCAGGAAAGCATGGCATATCTCCCATAGCGGTAGCGGAATCGAACGGCAATTCCACGGCGTGGTTCTGCAGTCGACAGCCACTCGAATGACAAGGGATCGTTCGAAACACGGTGACACCACCGCGGAAAGTGTTCGAGCGAGCGAAGGGTTCAATTAATAAAGCAATCGCCGTACCACATGCTTTCCAAGCCCCCATCTCGCGGTGCGGGACTACCCCAACAGCCCGTTCCTCAGTCGCATGGCACCCCACCGAGCGGTCAGGCCTCCATTCGCGCGAAAACTGGTTGTTGGTCGCGCAGTGGGAGTCGAAGCGAGCCCAAACGCCCCCTACCATCGATGTTTTGAAGAATTGGCACCCTCTTTGCAGTTACTGATTTCCTATCGACTGCAACCGGCAACGTTGAATTGGTTGCAGCAGACATTTCGCTTTGCACAAAGGAAACTGATGATGGTATCGAAAGAACGACTGCAGGGAAGTTGGCACAGTGTGGTAGGAGCGGTCAAAGAGAAGTTTGGCCAAATCACCGGTGATGACCTTAGTAAAGTCGAAGGGGATGTGGACCAATTGGTCGGCCTGCTCCAACGCAAGGCTGGTCAAAGTCGTGAGCAGGTCGAAAGCTTTTTGAATTCTTGCTGCCGTTCCTCAGAATCGACAGTAAACCGCATCTCGGAATCAGCAGCGGAGTACGCCGACGCGGCTTCACACGCAGTGCGTGAGAACTACGACCGGTTAGCAGCCGATGCACAGCGGGGCTACGAAAGCACGGTCAAGACCATGCGTCGACGTCCGCTGGAGTCCGTGGCGATCGCGTTGGGAGCGGGCGTTCTTGCTGGACTGGCTGTTGGCATCTCGCTTTCGAGCCGGAGGTAATCGGACATGGCGACTGCTAGCGAACCCCTGGAACCCGATTGGTTGGTCGCGCGCATGAACGCGATCCGCAACGAAGGTGAGGTCCATGTATCCGAGTTGCACGATGAAGCCGATCGGCTTACCGATTGGCGCGAGTATGTGCGAGCCAACCCACTGGCGTCGTTCGCGATTGCCAGCGCCGTCGGATATTCGGTGGTCAGCTCAGTCAGCGGCCGCGGTAGCGCGCCCAAGATGTCGCGAAAGTCCTCGAGCGAGGCAGTCCCAGGCGATACAGTCGCCAGCATGGGCATCACTTCCGGACTGATGGCGTTGGCAGGCTCGTTGGCCAGCACCGCTGTTCGCCAGTACCTCACGCACAAAGTTAAAGGGTGGTCACCATGATCGACATATCTCGCAGCCCAACTGCGACACCAAGAAACCGCATCGAGTTTGAATCCATCGATGTCGAAACGGTACCCAACCAGCCCGGTGCAGGTGTCCGTCCATTGCTGGACTCTGCCCAACAGTGGATTCGTAAACATCCCGGCAAATGTCTGTTCGCAGGACTCGTATTGGGAGGAGTTGCCGGATGGTTCACTTCGAAACTGAGGTAGGCAACGGGGCGCCGCCGCGGCCCGGGCCAGTCGCAGGATTTGCCAACCAAGCTCGCACGCTGGTAGGCGATTTGCTCGAACTGGCCGAGCTGCAAGCAAAACTGGCCAAGGCGGATGCGGTCGAGGCCACGCAAGCCGCCGTTCGCCCCGCAGTAATGCTAGTGCTCGGTGCCTGTGCTGCAATTGCGAGCTTGCCAGTGATCACCCTCGGACTGGCCAACCTGCTTGGCGAAGCCTCCAGCCTCAGCATCGGCCAAAGCCAACTCCTGGTGGGTTGCGTGGTAGCGATTGCCGCCTTGGTGGTCGTGACGGTGTCCCTGCGGAAGTTCCGCGGCGCGTCCCTGCGATTCCGTCGCAGCGCCGACGAGCTGGCAAAGAACATGGCATGGGCGAAAGCGGCCGTGCGATCAGACCGCTAGGGCCGAGCGGATCCAACTATCTTTACCCCTTATTGAATCGGAGACATATCATGGAAAACTCCCCACCTGTAATGAAAGCAAACCGCTCCCACATGTCCCCAGCGGGCGAGTCGAGTCGCGGCGATCTGGCTGGGCAATGTGGCGATGAGTGCGCCGACCAACGCGAAGACTTCCAACAACTGTTGGACGATGTCGGTGATTCGGTAGTTCACTACTGCCGCCGGCGACCTGGCGTAGCTGCGTTCTCGTTGTTTGCCGTCGGCTTCTTCTTCGGCTGGAAAATTAAGCCTTGGTAGAAGGTGTCGGCAAGCTTGGTTGTCCAACACGCAGGCGAACGATTTCTATGCACAAGCAGCGTGTCACCATGGACACGCTCTTAATGAAAAAGGCGGACCACTTCGCGAGGAAGTGATCCGCCTTGAACAATTTTAACTCAGGTGCCAAACGCTATTCGAGCTTAAGCACTTTTCTTCTCAGTCGGCGACATTTTGAACGGCTTGACCACCCCGTCGACTTCGTCTTTATCAATTGTAAACACGGTTCCCTTGGCTTGCTCTGGTAGATCGAACATCACGTCCAGCATGACACTTTCGACGATTCCACGCAAACCACGGGCACCCACCGATTTATCCATGGCCTTCTTAGCGATGGCTCGCAGGGCATTATCGGTGAAGTGCAATTCGCAATCTTCCATGCCGAACAAGGCTTGGAACTGCTTGATGAGCGCGTTCTTGGGCTTCGTAAGGACTTGAATAAGGGCTTCATCGTCCAGTGGAGCCAAAGCGGACACCACGGGCAGACGGCCGATAAACTCCGGAATCATGCCGTAATGCAAGATGTCGTCCGAGGTAACCTGCGGCATCAGTTCAGCGGCAGTCAGATCATCGCTGTGAGTTTGGCTGGTCGAGCCAAAGCCGAGCGACTTCTTGCCAAGTCGCTTGCGAACAATCTCTTCGACACCGACAAAAGTCCCGCCACAGATGAACAAGATATTGGACGTATCCATCTGGATATACTGCTGCTCAGGATGCTTTCGGCCCCCTTGCGGAGGAACGTTCGCAACGGTGCCCTCTAGCATTTTCAGCAACGATTGTTGGACGCCCTCACCGGAAACATCGCGGGTGATGGAGACATTGTTGCTCGTCTTGCCAACCTTATCGACTTCATCGATGTACAAGATACCCCGTTGGGCCGCTTCCACATCGAAGTCCGCTGCATGCAGCAATTTAAGCAGAAGGTTCTCGACGTCTTCGCCCACGTATCCCGCTTCGGTCAATGTGGTCGCATCGCCGATCGCAAAGGGGACGTTAAGGGTTTTAGCCAGAGTCCTGGCAAGCAGCGTCTTACCGCTACCGGTTGGACCGACCAGCAAGATATTGGACTTCTCGATTTCCACATCGGAGCCGGTCCATTCACTCGACAACCGCTTGTAGTGATTGTGGACGGCAACGGCCAAGACACGCTTGGCGGAGGATTGCCCGATGACGTACTGGTCCAAGTGCTCTACGAGCTCGCGGGGCGTTGGAATTTCACCAAAGAGATTCGTACTTGAGCCACGACGCTTTTGCTCTTGGTCGAGGATCGATTGGCAGAGCTCGATACACTCACCACAGATGTATACATCGCCCGGACCTTCAACGAGCGGCCCTACATCTCGGTAGCTCTTGCGGCAAAAGGAGCAGAAAGCATTCTTTTTGCTCGAACTTCCGCTGCCACCACGACGTCCTGAGACCACATCCTTACTCGAAGGCATACACGACTCCTTTTGCTCGATAGATCGCTCGATAGACAGCTCCATTGAGCCTAGCTCGAATGCTTGCCTGCCGAAAACGAATAGGGCTTTTGTTTACACGTAATGTCGCTCGAGGGTGCTTTACCAGCGGATCGTGCAATCAATAGCAGCAATCGTGCCAGTCAAGTCCGGGCATCCGTGTCCTCGGGATCGAGCCAATGAAGTATCTATTGTTAGGGTGCTAGACGAACCAGTCTCCCAGACCGGGACCAATGGAGCATGAATTCTCATCACCATCCGCTGTAACAATTTGCTCCCGTGCGAGGTAGGGAAACCCTCCCCATGCACAGTTGAAAACTGAGTACGTAACGCAGTTGAAAATGTTGACGGCCACGCTTCCAAGCAAATTCGGGACTAGCCCTCTATTCGCTCAAACGTCGACCCTCTGTTTTCTCGAGCACCGACCTTATACTTCGGAGTTCTGTCTCGTCGATGTCACCCTCAAGCCGCATTTCCTCAAAGTTCCGGACCAGATCGTCAACGTTCGTGTCATCTTTACCGGTTAGAGGGCGTAATGCCAACGCAGCACGCCATCCCAGGTAGATGCAGGTCAGCATAATGAGCACAGCCAGACTGGCCCTCACTGCCGGTTGATTCAACAGATCCCACATAGTCTCACGCTTGAAAGTAACCGCGACCAACCTTACTCATAAGTCGCATTCTGTGACGCACACATCCTACGCAGGCATGGGGGATAAAGTCCAGTTTTTTTGGCAGAGATTGTCATTTCCGTGGTCGGCGTCCAGCACTCGAGTTCCTTCATTATCACTTCAATCCCGCTCCTATCCCCGCCTCTCCCGGTCATCCGCGCCCTTGGCGAAACCAGCCCAGCCCGCTTGCGGACGGTCGTTCGGGCTCTCCCAAGAGCCAAGCGGATCCACGGAACGCCCCCTTACAGAAAGCACTCCCCCCCACCCACCGAGACACACATCCTATTGGATAAGGAGCGGTTTCTGGCTGGCCATGAGGGCTGATGAATCGCAAACAGCTGGTCGCGGCAACCACAATCCTTTGCTTACCGCGTTGTTAAAACAGTAACCCGCCGCATGACGGGCTGTTGAAATAGTAACCCGCCGCGTGAGCAAGGAAAGATAACCTCCGCTACAAGGCAATTAAGGATGCCACCTCCGCATTAAAATTCAAATTGCGATTAAATCAACAGCCCGGAGAGAAAGGGGCAATGAAGCCCACTGCGTAGACATTAGGGAATTCCAAACTCCAGTAAAACTGAAACCGCGACTAAATTGACATGCTTTCACGCAGCGTTTTACGATTGCAACAAAACGGGCGCTGTGGGGGCGAGGTGGGGTGCAGTTCCGTTAGACGCAGGAAAACGCACGGTTCCTAGGTAGGTTCTGGCTCCCCCCCCCTGCATGGCGTTCCCTGGCGCAACCAGGCCAGTTCACGGATTGAGACAGAAACACCGCGAGCTACTGCTCCAACAGGCGGACGCGGTGGTTCTCCGAATCACCAATCAACAAATCCCCGTTGTTCAACAGGCAGACCCCGTGCGGCCGGCGCAATTGTCGCGTCGTAAGCTCCCCGCCATCTCCGTTGAAACCCGGTTCCCCCTGCGGTGATCCCACCAAAGTTTCAATTTTCCCACTAGCTAGAGCCACGGTACGAATGGCGTGGTTTTCGGTATCGACGATGTAAACCGTCCTGCCCGGATCGACGGCAATTCCCTTGGGCCCGTTGAGCTTGGCTTCTTTGGCTGGCCCGCCGTCGCCGGTAAACCCCTTCGCTCCCGTGCCCGCCACATGGAAAATCTTGCCACTCTGACGTTCCAACCGCCAAACACTATTGCCCTCTCGCAGGACGATCCACAAATTCAACGAATCAATAGCGAGCGAGCGAGGACCAGCCAGAGGCTGCTGTTTAGCCACTCCTCCATCGGTAGGCATTGCCTTCTCTCCCGTCCCACAGATGGTAGTGATCAGTCCCGACTCCAAATCGACTCGCCGAATTCGGTGATTGCCTAGATCGGCAATGAACAATTCGTGGCCATCAATGGCGATGCTGTACGCCTGATCCAGGGATGCTTTTACAGCATTCCCCATGTCGCCAGAAAACCCTTGAGCACCTGTCCCCGCAATGGGTTTCCAGCGACCGGTCGCCTTCTCCAACATTCCCACTCGATGATTGAAAGTATCCGCCACGTAAATATTTCCGGCGGGATCCACCTGAATCTCATGCGGTTGATTAAACCCGATTTGATTCGCCATATCTCCCGGCATGCCACGCAACTCCGCTTTACCGGTCCCTGCAATCCATTCGAGTCGCACGAAGGAGGGTTCCAGGCGATAGAGCACATGCTGATCGAAGGAAGCAATAATGAAGCCGTCTGCTCCATCGGGTTGAATGCCAAAGGGATTGGATAGCGGCATCTCCTGAGCTCTGCCCTTCGCCTGAGGTGCACCGGTCTCCCCATTGCCAGCAACCGTTCGAATTCGTCGAAACTGAGCTTGGGCACTGACGCAGCACACCCCGGAAATGAATACTGCCAGTCCGAGCACTAAAGCCATACGTCGCATGGGAATTTCCCTCAGGGAGAAGAGTCACAACCAGCGTGAATGGACGAATAGTTCGCTGGCATCGGCAATGGATAAGCGGACGAACCCGTCGTCCGGTGGTCTCCCCTAAAGTAACACGAACCTGCTGCACATTCTATGCAACCTGACTTGCGGGCTGCTACCTAACCGGAATAGTGCATTTTTCAGGCTACCGAGGCGGAGCAGAACCCACGCCAAGGGTCGTACCATGTCGCCCGCCTACCAATGTCGCCCTCCTACCATGTCACCTACCACTCGAGTCGCCCATCAATATCTCGCGACGGCGGGATGCCTGGTAATGACTCGGACTCCAGGGCGTAGCCGCCTGCGCCAAAAATGATCGGCACGGGATCCCCCCACGATCTCCCAAACAGATTTTTCAACGCCCTTAACCCAAACGTTCTGCCAAAATTACAACCCACACGGCTTTCCGCTCGTTGAACTAGAGCTCACATCAAGTTACGCTAGCGTCGTTTCCTGAGCTGCGCGCAGAGCACCCATTTTAGGTACGGAGCGTTCTCAGCATGGCATCGTCCCTTCAAATGTGAGTAAATAGCCTATGAGCACTTCAACCGACCCAACTTCGCCCCATTACGCCGTGGCGCCAAACGCGCAGCGGTTGTTGTGGGCGGGCTTCATGGCCATTCTTGCTGCCGGCGTTGGCTTTTCAGTGCGTGGTGCGAGCGTCCTCGAGGAATGGTCCAAGGCGTTTGGATTTACCCAGACCGAATTGGGAGGGATTACCGGAGGCGGTTTGGTCGGCTTTGGGGTGATCATCATCATCTCTAGCTTCTTGGCGGAAAAAATCGGTTTCGGCCGATTGATGTTTTTTGCTTTTATCGTCCACTTCCTGTCCGCTGTGGTTACCCTGGCGGCCCCCGCCGTGTTCACCGCCGCCGGAAAAGACGCCACGTTCTGGTGTCTGTTCGTCGGCATGTTTATGTTTGCGATTGGTAACGGTGTTTGCGAAGCGGTGGTCAATCCATTGGTGGCAACACTCTTTCCCAATAACAAAACCCACTATCTCAACATTTTGCATGCCGGTTGGCCGGCTGGCTTGATCCTGGGTGGCGTCGCATCCATCTTCTTGGCCGGCAACGTTTCTTGGCAAATTCAGATCAGCCTGTTCTTACTACCGGTGATTCTTTACGGAATCATGATTTTCGGCCAACGGATGCCGTCGACCGAATCGAGCGTGAGCGGGATGTCCATTGGTCAAATCCTGCTCCAATTTGGTTCCCCACTCCTACTCTTCCTGCTCGTCATTCATGCAATGGTCGGCTACGTGGAATTGGGTACAGATTCTTGGATCGCTCGTATTACGGGATCGATTCTGGATGAAACGACCGGTCGCTGGTTGTTTGTATACACCTCCGCCCTGATGTTCATTCTGCGATTTGTGGCAGGCCCGATCGTGCACAGAATCTCTCCACTGGGACTCTTGTTCGGCAGTGCTATTCTGGCGACCATCGGTCTCTACACACTCGGTGGAGTCGGCACGACGGTGGCAGCGATCGGGGCGCTCACCGTCTACGGTTTGGGCAAAACATTCTTCTGGCCAACGATGCTGGCCGTCGTTTCGGAGCGATTCCCTAAGGGTGGCGCAGTAACACTGGGTATGGTTGGTGGCGTCGGCATGCTCTCCGCCGGCTTGCTAGGGGGCCCTGGAATTGGTTTCAAGCAAGACAAGTACGCTTCGGAACAACTCGAATCGCAAGCCCCAGAAGTCTTCAACCGCTATAAGGCGGCCAAGGAAAATCGCTTCCTAGTCTTCGAGACCAATGGTTTGGATGGCGCTAAGGTGGCAACGCTGGGCGATGACGGTAAGAAACTCGCTGGCGAAATGGAGATTCTGCAAGAGACCAATACCAGCGATCCCAACATTGAAGCGCTCAACACCTGGTGGCAAGATGCGCAAACCCACGCCGCCGCCGACAAGCAACCGGTTACGGATGCCACTCTCAACGGCAGCCGAATGGCACTTAAGCTGACAGCGATCGTTCCAGCCGTCATGGCCGTTTGCTACCTCATCCTCCTCTTCTACTTCAAATCGATCGGTGGATACAAAGCACTCAAGCTGGAGGACGAACCCGTTGCATAACTGCAACTAGAGTCCATCCACTTGATAGAAGATGCGTTCCTAAGAACGCCCAGGCACCTCAGGCCTGGGCGTTTTTTTGTTTCGATACCATTCCCTCTTGTTGTTCTTCTCCCTTCCCGCTGCCCCTCTTCCCCGTTGCTGGCGGCCAGCCATCGGCAGCGTGAGACGCGTCTGCACGAACGCTGAAGAGGCATCTCTGCTTGGGAAACGCGCAAGCCCTGAACCTTTGGCCGCGCCAGGCGCTCTATTCCTCTGAATCCTGGTCCTCCGAATCCGTGTTGCAGAGGTGGAATGGGCTGAGACGGTTCGAACCGAGGCGCTCGAGAACAGCGCCGAGGTGAAATCACCAGATGCTGGGAAAACGGAATCGAACCGTCCGCGCCATGGCGTCCCCGTCGAGGCCCACTGATGAAACTCGCGCTCAAAATGGGACTCAGCCACTCAGACCCTGCCCGGGCTCCTGTCTGGTAACTACAATAGCCACCGATACTTCCCCTATATTTCCCCTGGCTCGCCCCATTTCCCCCTCGGACAGGTAGCGATGAAATCACTGGCCGTTTGGATATCCTCTGCCCTTTTGGTCCTGAGTACCTTGGCGGTCATCGCCGGCTTGGCCTATTACAAATACTCGGAATTGGAAAAAGCCAAACTTGCCCCTCCTCCACCAGAGTCGCCGATTGCTGTCGTTTTAGCCGACGCTCGGGAGATCACCTATCGACGCAACACGACGATGATCGGTTCGATCGTCTCGCCGCAGTCCATCATGCTGAGCAATGAGGTGGCGGGCACGGTCCGCTCGATTCAATTTGAACCGGGCGCTATTGTCGAGCAAAATCAGGTGTTGGTTGAGCTCGATACGAGTGTGGAAATTGCCCGGTTGGAATCAGCGAAGGCTCGCAAGAGAATTGCTGAGACGACGTTCGAGCGCACCAAACGCGCGGCGTCTACCGGCGCCATTACAGCCAATGAACTTGATATCGCCACCGCAGAACTCGCTCAAGCCACCGCTGAAATGAGTGAACTGCAGGCCATCATCGAAAAGAAAACCCTCCGCGCCCCCTTCCGTGGCCGCATTGGATTATCCGATACGCATCCCGGACAATTTCTCCCAAGTGGTTTTGAGATCGTTTCGCTGCACAGCATCGATGACTTTGTGTATGTCGATTTTATGATTCCCCAATCGGCGGCCGATTCGGTCCAGGTGGGCCAAGAGGTGAAAATGCTCATCCAGGGGCAAACACAGGTCGGCCTAGTTCACGCCCTCGACTCTCAGGCCGACCCGCGAAGTCGCAACCTGCTGGCTCGCGCCAAGCTATTCGCCCCCAAGGGACAGCTCACTCCTGGTGAATCGGTCAAGGTTTACATCGAATATGGACCACAGCTTGTCACTGCCGCAGTTCCCGTGGAATCGCTTTTGACCGCCCCCATGCAAACCTTTGTCTACGTCGCCACTCCCGACGCCGAGGGTGCGGTGCGAGCCCGAGAACGCGCCGTTGTAATTGGCCCCACCCAGGGAGGCTGGCTCAGTATCGTGAGCGGTTTGGAGGTGGGAGAGCAAGTCGTCGCCGACGGTGCGTTTAAGCTTCGCGACGGTTCACTGCTCACGCCCCCGCCGTCCCAGGAGGCCGTGCCGGAAACCGAAAACAGGCTACCAGAAACAACCAGCTAAAATTCCCAACCGGTCCACTACTATTTCATCCGAGAGCTCGTTGTGCGTAGCGTTACTGATATTTTCATTCGCCACCCCGTCCTGGCCGCCGTTGTCAATATTGCCATCGTGCTGGTGGGGCTACGTTCGATGGTGATGCTGCCTATCCAGCAGTACCCCTCGATCGAAAGCACCTCAGTTGTCATTACCACCTACTACGTGGGCGCCAGTGCTGAACTCATCCGCGGTTTCTTGACCACTCCCATCGAACAAGCTGTCTCGTCGATCGCAGGCGTCGACTACATCGAATCCAGCTCCTTGGCAGGTGCTAGCACCATCACCATCCGCTTGAAACTCAATCACGACAGCACCCAAGCCTTAGCAGAAGTCAATGCGCGGCTTCAACAAGTCCGCCGCTCGCTCCCGGAGGAAGCCGAGCCGCCCGTCGTGGAGCTGCAACGCGCCGACCGTCCCTACGCCTCGTTCTATATCAGCTTTACCTCCGACCAACTCAATATCTCCGAGCTGACCGATTGGCTCAATCGCAATATCCAGCCACAACTGGCCACGACAGCTGGCGTCCAGCGGGTGGGAGTTGAGGCGGGCCAAGCTCCCGCCATGCGGATCTGGATCTCTCCCAATCGCCTCAGCGAACTCAACCTAACGCCCGGAGACGTCTACAACTCGCTGCGTCGCAACAATTACTTAGCCGCGATTGGCCGCGTCCGCAGCGACCGTGTCCAAATTGACCTACTTGCCAATACCGACCTTCGCTCGGTCGAGGAATTCCAAGACCTGATCGTCTCGCAGGCCGACGGTTCGATCATTCGCATGCGCGATGTGGCAGAAATCGAATTGGGTTCCGAAGAGCCGATGGCCACCGCCATGTATGAAGGCAAGGAAGCGGTCTACCTATCCGTGTGGCCATTGCCTGGCAGCAACGAGATCGAGGTAGCCAACGAACTCAACGTGGCACTCGACCGAATCCGCCCGTCGCTTCCAAGCCACATCGATATGCAATTGGCCTTCGATGCCACCAAGTTCATGCGGGATGCATTGGTCGAAATTTCACGCACGTTGGCCGAAACGATCTTAATCGTAGGCTGCGTGATTTTTCTCTTCATGGGCTCCCTACGGACCGCCATCGTTCCGCTCGTCGCCATGCCAGTGTCTTTGATTGGCGCCACTATTCTAATGTTGCTGCTGGGTTTCTCGCTCAACTTACTGACCATCCTAGCGATCGTATTGGCGGTCGGTCTGGTCGTGGATGATGCGATCGTGGTGGTCGAAAACATTCAGCGGCATGTGCAGGAGGGTATGGAACGCCGCGCCGCCGCCCTGCTGGGTGCACGGGAATTGGTGGGACCGATTATTGCCATGACCATTACCTTGGCAGTGGTCTACGCGCCGATTGGATTTCAGGGCGGCTTGACCGGTATGCTATTCCGTGAATTTGCGTTTACCCTAGCCGCTGCCGTCATCGTCTCGGGCGTTGTCGCCATTACCTTGTCTCCGGTCATGAGCGCTTACATGGTGCATCCCTCTGGCAAAGAGAGTTGGCTGACGCGCTGGATCAACCGCCGTTTTGAAACGGTACGCAGCGCATACGCAGTGAGCCTCGCCGGCGCGCTCCAAATACGCTGGGCCATCGCTCTATGCACGCTGTTGGTAGCCCTGTGCGCCGCGCCGCTGTACATGTTCAGCAACAAAGAACTCGCTCCAGTGGAAGATCAAAGTGCCATTGCCGTGTTCATGTCAGCCGCTCCCAACGCCACGCTCAAGTCGACCACGAAATGGGCCAAAGAACTCGCCCACAAGCTCCAGGCCTTGCCGGAATCGAAATACATGTGGGCCCTGGTAACGCCCGGCACTGGCTTTGGTGGCATTATTACCAAAGACTTCCACGAGCGTTCGCGTAGCACCACCGAGATGTACCCCGAGGTCTTTGGCATTGTCTCCCAGATTCCTGGAGTCGAACCATTCCCGATCCTGCTCCCGCCACTACCTGGCGCCGGGCAGTACGATGTCGAACTGGTTATCAAGAGTGATCAACAGGTTGAACAGCTTGCCAAGCTGGCTAAGGAGATCGCCCGCCGCGGCCAGCAAGCCGGGCTGTTCATGTTCGTCGATACCGACTTGAAGCTCGATCTGCCTCAAGCACGCGTTTCCGTGGATCGCGAGAAGATTGCCGACCTAGGTATGGACTTGGCCGTGGTTGCTCAGGAGCTGGGTGTGCTGCTCGGCGGCGGATATGTCAACCGCTTTAACTACTTCAATCGCTCGTATCAAGTCATTCCCCAGTTGGCCGAATCGGAGCGAGAATCGCTGTCATCCCTGATGGACCTCAAGATCCGCGCCCCCAGTGGTGATCTGATCTCGGTCTCCAATTTTGCATCGATTGAACCGGTCACCGCTCCACGCACCCTGACTCGTTTCCAACAACAGAGTTCGCTGCGAATATTCGCTGGCGTGGTTCCTGGTATTACCAAGGAAACCGGGCTCAATACCCTTGAGGAAATCGCCCGCGACGTACTGGGGGAATCGATTGGGATCGACTACGCAGGTGAGTCGCGACAGATTCGTCAGGAGGGCTCAGCGCTGGTAGTAACCCTGGGCTTTGCACTCATCATGATCTATTTGGTCTTGGCAGCGCAGTTCAAGTCCTTCCGCGATCCACTGATCGTACTCCTGGGCTCTGTCCCTCTAGCTATCGTGGGAGCCCTGGTACTGACATTCCTAGGGCTCACGACGATCAATATCTACTCGCAAGTAGGCTTGATCACTTTGGTGGGATTGGTTGCCAAGAATGGAATCCTGATCGTGGAATTTGCAAATTCTCTTCAGGAGCAAGGGGCGCAGAAACGCGACGCGATCTACCAAGCGGCTCAGACGCGGTTGCGTCCCGTACTCATGACATCGTTCGCCACTGTCTTGGGACACTATCCGCTCGTATTGGTAACCGGACCGGGTGCCGAGGCCCGCAACAGCATCGGAATCGTGCTGGTTGCTGGAATGGCCATCGGCACTGTGTTTACCCTATTCGTCGTTCCTGCCCTGTACTTGTTGCTCGCGGCTCAACATTCGCACAGTACGGATGAAATCGACGCTGAAGCACTAGCGGTTGAAGGAACCGGGATGGGAGTTGTTACCGCTTAGCTGCGATGCACGACGGATCATCTGCAAGCACTCTTGGCGGCTTCCGTCCGGATTCACACCGGCGGCCGCATCGGACAACTCGCTCAGACTTGACCAAGTCGCTTTGCCACGGTGCGGGCTATTGCGGAGCAACATACCGAACTCGGCCATCGCGGCAGCCCATTGAAAATCACGGTCGACTTCGGACCAGTCAGTTGCCTGATCCTCTAGAGGAAACATCAACAGTTTGCTGGTGTTCCCCTCAGGCTGTTTGTACCGCAGCTTGACGGCGAGCAATTCGCTGGACGCTTCCTCCGTGGACTCTGCGACAACCGTTGCCCCCGCAGACTTGGGCTGGTAACGCAATTCATCCACGTCGCCTCGCCCCTGTCTCCCAGTGGCATCACCAATCGGAACAATTTCATAGAGTGCGGTAACGCGGTGACCGGCACCGATCTCCCCTGCATCCTTCTTGTCGTTATTAAAATCGGCAGCAGCCATGATGCGATTTTCGTAACCCAGCAAACGGTACTCCTGCACCTTGGTCGGATTAAACTCGACTTGAATCTTGACATCTTTAGCGACGGTCATGAGGTTGCCCGCTAGTTGACGGACCATCTGGCGATGCGCTTCGCGACGAGAGTCGACGAAACCGTACACTCCATTTCCACGATTGGAAATCTGCTCCATCATGGCGTCATTGGTATTCCCCATCCCGAATCCGAGCACCGTTAAAAAGGTGTTTCCCTTGGCATTCTCTTCGACCAATTCGACGAGGGAGTTGGTACTAGTGACGCCCACATTGAAGTCGCCATCGGTGCACAGTACGACACGATTAATTCCACCAGGAATAAAATGATCGCGAGCCAAGTTGTAAGCCAACTCAATCCCCTGCCCACCGTTGGTCGATCCTCCGGCACTGAGCTTCTGCAGGGCACCCAAGATTTCTTCCTGCTGGTCACCGCGGGTCGATTCGAGGACACAACCGGCAGCGCCTGCATAGACCACCATAGCCACCCGATCGTTTTCACCGAGCTGTTCGACCAACATGCGAATCGATTCCTTGACGAGAGGAAGTTTGTTCGGTTCGTCCATGGAACCTGACACGTCGAGCAGAAACACGATGTTGGCTTTGGGGCGTTCGGCCAGATCAACTTTGGTAGCTTGAAGAGCGATTCGCACGAGCTTGTGTTCAGGTGCCCAAGGGCAATTGGCGACCGCTAGATCCGCGCCGAACGGGTCGTCCCCATGAGGGCCAGCGTACTCGTATTCAAAGTAGTTGATAAACTCTTCGATGCGCACCGCGTCTGGCGGAGGCAAGCGCCCCGCTTCCAGCAGCAGTTGCCGCGCCTTCACGAACGAAGCGGTATCCACGTCGATAGAGAGAGTGCTCAGGGGTGCATCGTCCACACGCTGAAACGCGTTCTCGGTCAGTGACTGGTAGCGGTCAGTGTTGTTACCGTCTGGGAAATTCTCCCCCAGCATTCCTCCTCTCGGATCGTATCGACGGTATCCGGCGGCCTGCTTTCGATAGCGGCTAAAACCTTCTGGGACGCTCTTGGCTTCCCCTGTGGATAAACGGCTTTCCCTGCCGACAATTTCTGCCCACCCAAAACGCTGTAATGCCCGACGCCCTTCCGATTCAGTCGCTTGCGGTAATCCCAAAGCCGGCATGGCTGGTTCGTTCGGCGATCCACTAAAGAATGGCGAAAAATTCTTGCTCGCCTCATCTTCATTCGTCAAATCGCTTAATCGGGCATCGTCACTCATGTAGCCCTTGTCCCCGTACAGCTGTTTTGAAAGTACCGGTCTGCCCCCCGGTCCAGCATTCGCCCCCGGAATACCCGAAGCATCGATGCCGTTCGGGTTCGGAGCGTTCTCGGGCGTAGCAGCCTCAAGTCCATAGCCACCGCTTCCCATCATTCCCCCAGCTCCCCCACCACCCATCATTCCTCCATATCCTCCTCCGCCCATCCCCATTGCATCTCCGCCGTAGCCGTATCCAAGTCCGGCGGAATCTTTTGTGGAATTACGGGCGAGATCTGCGGTGCCAGCGTCGAGCTCCTCGCTCTCCACCGCTTCGTACCTCGGGACGTATTCGTCAACGACCTCGTCCCCCGTGCTCGCCGCGTAGTCCTCAACTCCGGTCCCCCCCTCGTTCGATGCCAACTTGGAAGCGAGTGATTCATGAGCGTCGCTTACTGGCGAGCTCGACACGCGAGGCAAGGCAGGCGAGGAACTGGCATCGTCTGCCGACCGAGGAGCAGTTTCCTGCAACGCCAAGGGTGAAAACATTTGAGGCAATGAGAAGAACAGGGCTGTAGCCAAAGAAGCAGCAGTTCCTAAAACGCCGAACCACACCCCACGGCGTATTGCAGCCGTCTTGCGGCTGGCATCCTTTCGCGGGAGAGGAGTTGCCGCCGCTTCCGCCGGTACAGCGTTCGACGTAGCGGCCTGGCTGAAGATCGTGGACAAGCGTTCCGGCCCCATGCCCGCAGGCGTTTCGGTTTGGTAGACCTGCGATATATGATCTGAAGTAGCCCGAATCGCCGCAATCTCTGCTGCCAGCTTCGGCTCGCGTTGGGCCGCTGCTACGATCTGAGATACTGCCTCACCGTCCAATTCTCCTAGCGCGTAAGCAGTCAACTCCCATTCCTTCCAGGGACGCGCGTTCAGTGGATCACTCTTCTTGTTTTTCTCGGACATGTGCTGTCCTCCGTAGTTCGTTGATGTGGTTAGTTGCACCCTGAAGAGTTACCGCGCAAGCATGGTGCGCAAGAACTCGATTCGCTTGCACGCCCTCAGTCAGTGCGAAGGCTGACGCGGAGCGACGAGATGGCCTGATGCAACGTGTAGCCAACGTTGCCGACGGTGAGCCCGGTAACGTCTGCGATCTGCTTGTAGCTCAAGCCATCGTGCAGACGCAGACGCAGCAGCTCCTGCTGCTGGTCGGGCAATTGCTCCAACCTAGAACGCACCTGCGCGAGTTGCTCGCCCTGCTGCATCTGCTCATCAGGCCGCCGGGCGGTGCGATCCTGAAGCGACCCAAGGTCGGTGTGACTATCTAATGTGCTCATTCGTCCCTCTCGTCGTTGGATGTCGATGGCGCGGTTGCGACACGTTCGATACAGCCACGCGGTGGCATGCGGCTCGATCTCAGGCCAGTCCTGTTGGCAGAGCCTTACGAACGCCTCTTGAACCACGTCTCGCGCACCTTCCAGATTTCCGCCAAGCCGTCCTCGCACATAGGCCACCAGAGCCACTTCCAACTCCCCAAAGACTTGCGCTACCCAAACCGGGGGAGGACAAGTTGCCTCCGTACCTCCCCGGCAGGGACCCACCCGTGATGGGCCTGAATCCGATGGCGGGGCTGCAGTAGAGTCGTTGGAATTCATGCGATCGAGACACCCTAGCCCCTGAACGGGGCGCGAGAAAAAATGACAACCTCAGGGGCTGCCTCTAAGACAACGTGCAAAGTCCGGTTTTATTAGCACTAATTGAGAGAAAAACCCAATTCGCTAATGCTAGCTCCACAAACAGGCCTTGAGGCTAAATTGCAATTTTTACTAAAGTCACCCGACGGGGCTTGATTGCAGCGCAGCGACAAGCCACTTTGGAACCACGGAAGAGAGAAGTTTATGACTGCCTCCCATACCACTCGACACCTCTACGTAGCCGCCATGCTCCTGATGCTCGCGGCTACCAGCAGCGGTTGTCGCTGGAATAGCATGGGACAAAACTCGATGGGTGTCCGCCTGTACGAGCAAGGGCGATACAACGAGGCCCTGCAGCAATTTCAGTCAGCGCAAGCGGCCGACCCCAGCGATCCCGATTCCTACTACAACTTGGCCTCAACGTACCACAAGTTGGGGATTGGCCAAAAAGATGCCAAGATGATTGAACAATCCGAGGCACTCTACAACCAATGTTTGGATCTGCAGCCCAATCATGTGGATTGCCATCGTGGCCTGGCTGTACTGTTGGTCGAGTCAGGTCGCAAAGACAGTGCCCTGAAATTGCTCAACAACTGGTCTACCACCAATCCGGGACTGTCCGATGCCAAAGTTGAGCTTGCACGACTCAATCAAGAGCTAGGGCAAACTCAGCTAGCCGAGCGTTATTTGGACGAGGCACTCGCCATGAACCCTCAAGATCCCCGCGCCTGGAATGCGCGTGGGCAACTGCGCGAGGCGTCCGGCGATCTGGGGCAAGCCTTGCAAAACTACCAACAGAGCCTGGCCCTCAACAGCCTGCAAGGCGATCTCTATCAACGCATCGCCAGCTTGAATGTCAAGATTGCCCAGAATACAGCGGCCGGCATCACTCAAAACACCGGCGCGTGGACAGCTCAAAATCCGCAGCCCGGTACCGCTTCTCCCCCACGTTACTAACCTGCCTCCGTTTTCAGCTCCCCTGCTCTTTCACGCCACCCTGCTTCTTTCAGGCAACTCAGTTCCCTGGCAACCTCGAACCGTGGTTGGGAATGGGGCGATCTGCCACAGGGGGGGCCACCACCGCTTTTTCCTACGGAAGTCGGCTCTCCCCGCAACTTCTGGCCGGTGGTTCTTCCAGGTTTTGCTGCAGTCCGTAGAATAGTGCCACATCATGTTGGCTGAACCTGGCTGACCGAGTTGCCACAGGTAAAACCACCCCCTATTCTAACCAGAATCGGGCTTCCTGATTACCTGCAACAACGGCCCTGGAGTCGCAGTCTTCCCGTCAAAAAATCTCCCGTCGGAGTCTGATCATGGCATCTCAAGTTGCCCAAGAGCGTATCTTCAACTTTTCCGCTGGCCCCGCTGTTCTGCCCGTGCCAGTCCTGGAGCGAATTCGTGACGAGATGCTCTGCCTGCCTGGCGCTGGCGCTTCGATTATGGAGATCTCGCACCGCAGTAAGCAGTTCATTGCTATCCATGAGCAGGCCAAGGCGCGTCTTGCGCGTTTATTGAATGTGGGTGCCGACCATGAGATTCTGTTTTTGCAGGGAGGCGCCCGTCTCCAATTCTCCATGATCCCCATGAATCTGCTGCAAGGGCGTGAACAACCGGCCCAATACATTCTCACCGGCAGCTGGGGCAAAAGCGCGCTTCCGGAAGCCCAAAAGGTTGGTCCCGTCGAGGTGCTCTTCGACGGTAAAGAGACGAATTACGATCGTCTGCCGGACATTTCCAAGTTGGCCATCAAGCCCGACGCATCCTACGTCCACATTACTAGCAACGAAACGATCCAAGGGGTTCAATTCCCAGCCGACCTCGACACTGGCACCGCCCCCTTGGTTTGTGATTCATCGAGCGATTTTCTCTACCGCCCCTACAACATGGATCGATACGGTCTGCTGTACGCGTGCGCTCAAAAGAATGCCGGACCGGCTGGCGTAACGGTAGTGATCCTCAAGAAGGAGTTGCTGGAGCGTTCTTCCGCAGAGCTCCCTGGTTACTTGAATTATGCCAATCAAGCGGCGGCGGACTCGATGTGGAATACCCCACCAACCTTTGCGGTCTACGTCCTCGGATTGGTGACCGAATGGCTCGAAGACACGGTCGGCGGCTTGGAGAAGATGCATGCGTTGAACCAGAGCAAGGCCAAGGTTCTGTACGACATCCTGGATCAAAATCCTGAGCTCTACATGGGACATGCGCGGAAGCAAGACCGCTCCTTGATGAATGTCACCTTCCGCTTTCCGAGCGAAGAAATCGAAAAGCAATTCTTGGCCGGTGCTAGCGCTGCGGGGCTTGAAAACCTAAAGGGTCACCGTAGCGTCGGTGGCATCCGCGCCAGCATTTACAACGCGATGCCCAGCGAAGGAGTCCAAGCACTCGCTAGCTTTATGACTGAATTTGCTCAAAAGCATGGCTGATCCCCAAGTCCAACTCCTCCCCCTCCCCGTTTCGACGGCGGCAAACGTTCCAACTTTGAAATATCAGTGAAGGCCCAGTTCGTTATGGCTAAATTCCGCATCGGTGTTCTCGATCCCATCGCAACCGAAGGTTTTGACTTACTCAAGTCCGACAGCAACTTCGAATACGAGGAGCGCATTGGGCTTAAGGGCGATGAGCTGCGCAAGGGCTTGGCTGAATTCGACGGCGTAATTATTCGCAGTGGAGTGAAGATTACAGCCGAATCGCTCGAAGGGAACAAACGACTGAAAGCGATCGTTCGAGCGGGCGTCGGTACTGACAATATCGACAAGGAAGCCGCCACACGTCTAGGCATCGTGGTGATGAACACGCCAGCAGGCAACACGCTGTCCACTGCCGAACACGCCTTTGCTCTGATGATGGCCCTCTCCCGCAGTATCGCCCCGGCCTACCAAAGCTTGTGCAATGGCAAATGGGATCGCAAGCTCTACATGGGCTCCCAATTGGCTGACAAAACACTCGGCATCGTCGGCTTTGGGCGGATTGGTCGCGAGGTGGCCCTGCGAGGGCTGGCCTTTCGCATGCGGGTCATTGCCTTCGACCCCTTCTTGACCGACGAACAGGCTACCAAGCTGGGCGTGGAACGCGCAGAGACGGTGGCTGAGATGCTCCCCAAAGTTGATTACTTGACGGTGCATACCCCACTCACCAACGAGACCAAGCACTTGGTGAGCCAAAAGGATTTAGCCAATCTCAAGCCGGGGATTCGTTTGATCAACTGTGCGCGAGGCGGAATCTACGACGAAGCCGCACTCGTCGAAGGGCTCAACAGCGGACAGATCGCCGGTGTGGCCCTCGATGTCTTTGAAGAGGAACCCTGCACCGACAGCCCCCTGTTTGGCATGCCAGGAGTCGTCTGCACTCCACACTTGGGCGCCAGCACTGAGGAAGCACAAACGCAGGTGGCCGTTGAGGGAATCCAGCTGCTGCTCAACTTCTTCAACACCGGTGAAATCCGGCATGCCGTCAACGTGGCCGCGCTAGACCCCAAAACGCTCGAAGCCATCCGGAGCTACCTCGATGTGGCCTACCGACTCGGTCTATTCCTCAGTCAATGGCACGGCGGCTCAGTTTCCCAATGCACCCTCACGTACCGTGGTGAAGTGGCGGATCGTGACACCAAACTGTTGACCAATGCATTCTGTGCTGGGTTACTAGAGCGGGCTTTGGAAGAAGATGTCAATATCATCAATGCCGAACTCCTGCTCCGCGAGCGCGGGATCGAATTGAATGAAATTCGCAGCCAAGAAATGGGCGCCTTTGCCTCTTCGATTACCGTCGAAGTCTCCGGTGGAGGACGTACCGCCAAGGCCGCGGGTACCGTTTTCGGACACAATATGCCGCGCCTGGTCATGGTCGACGATCATCGCCTGGAAGCCTACATCGATGGCAACCTACTGATCTTCACCCACCAAGACGTGCCAGGCATCATCGGCAAGGTCGGCACCACCTTTGGCAAACACGAAGTGAACATTGCCCAAATGGCTGTGGGACGCTCCGGTAACCAACCAGGCGGTCACGCGATCGGTGTGCTCAACCTGGACAGCCAACCCTCCGCAGCAGCGCTCGCCGACATGCAGGCGATTCCAGCTGTCGAAACGGTGCAGACAATCGAGCTGCCTGCCGCAGGTCAAATGCCCAGTTGGTTACAATAGACGTTCGGTCCTTTCGAATTCCTATTTCATTCAGAGCACATTCCATGTTGCGCGCCCTTCACTTGTTACCTGCAATTTCGGCACTGCTGTTACTCCTGGCGGTATCACTACTGCCAACGGAAGCGGCAGACTCCTTGGTGGCCGATGGGGCCACCCTAGAACGGGTCGCTGACGGTTACAAATTCACGGAAGGGCCCGCCGTTGACCGCGAGGGGAATGTGTTCTTTACCGACCAACCCAACGATCGAATCCTCAAATGGTCGCTCGATGGAAGCGTCGCCACATGGCTCCAGCCCTGCGGACGGAGCAACGGCTTGTTCTTCGATCAGCAGGGAAATTTGCTCGCCTGTGCCGACGGCCAAAACGAGCTGTGGAGCATCCAGCACGACAAAACCCACACTGTCTTGCTGAAAGGATACGAAGAAAAACTGTTCAACGGCCCCAACGATCTTTGGATTGCCGCCGATGGCAGCTGCTATTTCACCGATCCCTATTACCGCCGCGACTATTGGACGCGTGAAAATCTCGATGCGCAACTCCCCAAACGCGTGTACCGCTTTTCCCCCGACTCCAAGACACTCCAGATAGCTGCTGACGACTTCAAACAGCCCAATGGTATCGTGGGAGATCCGCAAAAGAAGCTCCTGTACGTCGCGGACATCGGGGATAAGAAGACATATCGCTTTCAGATTGCCGACGACGGCAGCTTGACCCACCGCACCTTGTTTTGCGAAATGGGCTCCGATGGCATGACGCTCGACACCGACGGCAATCTGTATTTGACTGGCAAGGGGGTAACGGTCTTCAGTGCTGAGGGCAAAAAACTGCAAAACATCGAAGTACCCGAGGGATGGACCGCGAATGTCTGCTTTGGTGGAGCGGATCGCGATCTCTTGTTCATTACGGCAAGCGATAGTTTGTACCAAGTCAAGATGAAGACTTCTGGAATCAAGTAGGGATCCCTGCGATGAGCACCGATGCGATTCATCGCTGCGGCATTTGCCGTTGTTATCTCGACAATGAAGATTTGTTCTGCGGCAATTGTGGAACCGAGAACGCACACGCAGATTCTTCCGCCAAGCGACTCGCCAACGCGCCTACTTTTCACAATTTCTCCTGCCAATCTTGCGGTGCATCGATGAGCTATGATGCTTCCGCACAGGCATTGCGATGTCCGTTCTGCGGCAGCACCAAAATGGAACGCCGCGAAACGGCGCGTTCCGTCAAACCGCACAGCGTTGTTCCACGGGTGATCAGCCAGCAACAGGCGGAAGCCACGCTGCGTGAATGGCTCGGTCGCGGATTCTGGCGTCCCAAAGATGCCGCCCGGGCCTCGCAAATCGGTAAGATGACAGCCGTCTATGTTCCGTATTGGGTGTTTGAGGCCAAGACCGATACGCATTGGACGGCCGACTCCTCCCCGGCGCCGCCCGGATCACGGGGCGACTGGTATCCGGTCAGCGGCAGGAACCGCTCGCAGTACCCAGGCATCCTTATTGGAGGCAGCAGCGTTCTAACCTCCCGCGAGACACAAGCCATCGCTCCCTTTCGTCTGGAGGCCGCCGCTCAAGCACTCGACGCGCTGGACTTGACCAATGAGATTGTCGAGGAGTTTCGAGTACCGCGCAAGCTAGCAAGGCCGCTGGCGAGGAGCACGATTGAGGAATTGGAGCGTGCCGCATGCACTCAGCACGTCCCCAATCGAGCGCGAAAACTCCGTGTGAACGTACGCATCTCGGCCATGCAAGGCTCCCCTGCCCTATTGCCCGTTTGGATCTTGGCCTATCGCTACAAGCAAAAGTTATTCCGAGTCTTGATCAATGGACAAACGGGGAAGATTGCCGGGGACGCCCCCTTCTCGTACCACAAGCTAGTGGTAGCGTTGCTCATTCTCGGTGGCATCGTCGGTTTCTTCATCCTGCTTTCCATCATCGCAGCAGCCGCGAGCTAAGCACCACAGTCGCCCCGAAGCCACCGCACCTTTCCGCATAACGTCGCAGCTGGATGAAGATAGGAGCGAATGCCGTCTTACCGCGAACGTAGCAGCCCCAATCCTCCTGGAGCGGCGACCACTCTTCCTTGCTCACCGGGCTGTCGAAATAGTAACCCGCTGCGTGAGCAAGGAAAGATAGTTGCCGCTACAAGGCAGTTTGGGACGCAACCGCCGCGTTGAAATTCAAATTGCTATTAAATCAACAGCCCCTCACGCAGCGGGTTGCGATTGGGACAACCACCAGAAAACCAAAGCTCCCCTCACCCGTTCTCTCCCTCACCCGTGCTCGTGCTCGTGCTCGTGCTCGTTCCACCGTCCACCGTCCACCGTCCCCCTTCCCCTATCCGCCAGGAAGGTCCTCTTCCTCAGCAAGTGTCCGGTACGACCGCAACAGTTTCACCGAGTGCGCATGCAACTAAATCGTTGGGATGCCGGAAGAACCCAAGGCACTCCTCACTCGCCCTGGCGGCGCTACGCGGCTTTCCCCTTGTACGCTATGATAGGGCCACGGCAACTTCCCCTCCGAATCACCTTTCACCTCAGAGCAAATTGACTTGGCCCGCGAATCGATCATGACACCCGACGAGCCGGACGACGAGAAGGATGTCGCGTTGCGTCCCAAACGGATCGCCGACATGGTAGGGCAGCGCGAAGTCATCGAAGTCTTGCGAATCGCGATTGACGCTGCCAGCAAGCGTGAAGAGCCCCTCGGACATATCTTGTTCGATGGTCCACCAGGGCTGGGCAAGACTACCTTTGCAACCTGCATTCCACGCGAGATGAATGTAGCGGTACAAATGGCCAGCGGCCCCGCGTTGAAAGCCCCCAAGGACATCATTCCCTACCTCACCAATCTCGAACATCGCTCCGTGCTGTTCATCGACGAGATTCACCGCCTGCCCAAAGCGGTTGAGGAGTACATGTACACCGCGATGGAGGATTTTCGGATCGATATCGTGCTCGGAGAGGGGGTTAGCGCGCGAACTCTCAATCTGCAACTCAAGCCCTTTACACTGATCGGTGCCACCACTCGAGCTGGGATGCTGAGTGGCCCCATGCGAGACCGGTTCCAGATCCGTGAACACCTCGGCTTTTACTCTCTGCCTGAATTGACCGAGATCCTCGAGCGCAATGCCAAGAAGCTGAGCGTGGAAGTCGATGCCGAATCGGCCGTGGAGATCGCGCGGCGCAGTCGCGGCACACCACGCGTTGCCAACAATCGCCTCCTGTGGGTCCGCGACTTTGCGATGAGCAAGTCGGATGGCAAAGTCACGCTTCCCATCGTCGATCGAGCCATGAGAATGACCGGCATCGACCAAGCTGGGCTCGACCGGCAAGATCGACGTTACCTAGAAACCTTGATTCGCGTCTTCTCAGGCGGACCGGCTGGAATCGAAGCCATCGCTCATACCATGAACGTCTCACCCGACACGCTGGTCGACGAAGTGGAACCCTTCTTGCTTCGAAGTGAGCTTGTGATCCGCACATCGCGAGGGCGTTGCGTTACCGCCAAGGCCTATGAGCACCTCAAAGAAAGCTTGGCGGACCTGACCGATCACAGTGGCGAGACGGATTGAAGACACTGAAGTCCAATCTCTGGGCAGCGCTGTGGACGGGTCGCGAGTCGACCTAAATCAGCTCCACCGGCAAACTCCTGAACACCAATCTCCTGCTTCCGCCTCTACGCACCGGCCCCCCCCAAAGTCCACCGGTTATCGAGCAAGACAGCTACGCGGGATCGCGGTAATCCATATCGCGGTAATCCATATCGTAGTAATCCATATCGTAGTAATCCATTTGGGTTGCAATAACTCCTTCATTCCCCGAGCCATGCTTCTCCAGGGCTAGAGGCATCGCCCCGTAGTAGTTGTGCGCACCTGCGTCGAGTACAGTGGGAACAGGCTTATTGTCTACCAACGCTCTTGGGTAGGACGTACTTGGCGAACGATTGAAAGCACAACCATGAATTCGAATCGACGAAATTGGATCACCACCACTGCCGGACTTGCAGCGACGTCCCCACTCCTCGGACACCACCTTGCCGCCCAAGAGCTCTCTGCGGAAAAACCACGCAAGGGGAGAATTCGGCAATCGGTGATGGGATGGTGCTTCAATCCAATGCCTGCCGTCGAGCTCGCCAAGATCGGTAAGCAACTGGGATTGGTGGCTATCGAAGGAATCTCTGCTGACCATTACCCAGCAGTGCGTGAGGTCGGGCTCGAGATCTCACTCGTAGGAAGTCACGGATTCAAAGAGGGGCCGACCAGTACCGACCACCACACTGCGGTTGAAGCCAAACTACGAGCAGCGATCGACACGGCCGTTCAATTCGGAAGCCCTAACGTCATCACATTCACCGGCATGCAGGTAGCTGGAATGCGAGAGGAAGTCGCCAAGCAGAATTGCATTGACTGCTGGAAACGGGTGATAGCACATGCCGAAGAAAATAACATCACGCTATGCTTAGAGCATCTCAACAGCCGTGATGACAGCCACCCCATGAAGGGACATCCAGGGTATTTTGGCGACGACGTCGACTTGTGCATCGAGTTGATCCAAACCATGGATTCTCCGAATTTTCGGCTGCTGTTCGATATCTACCATGTCCAAGTCATGCACGGTGACGTGATCCGTCGGATCCGTCAGCTTCACCCCTGGATCGCGCATTACCACACCGCCGGCAATCCAGGCCGCTGTGAGATCGACGAAAACCAAGAAATCAACTATCCCCCCATCCTGCGCGCGATCTTGGAAACGGGATATACCGGCTATGTCGCTCAGGAATTTATCCCAACCTGGGAAAACCCCGTGGAATCGCTACGCCATGCGATCGAGGTCTGCGACATCTAGCGGGGGGTGCCGGCTCATTGGAAGCTTAAGCCCAGTGCTTGCCGGGCTGTCGAAATAGTAACCCGCCGCGTGAGCAAGGAAAGATAACCTCCGCTACAAGGCAATTAAGGATGCTACCTCCGCGCTAAAATTCAAATTGCCATTTAATCAACAGCCCGGTGAGCAAGGAAAGGTAGTTGCCGCTACAAGGCAGTTTGGGACGCAACCTCCGCGTTAATATTCAAATTGCTATTAAATCAACAGTTCGTTGCGCAAGGGCACTTCGAGGCGCAAACGGAAGCGGGCCCCCCACTGAAAGCGGCATTGGCACGAGTGGTTCTCCCAAGCGTCGAAATTCGGGGAACCAATTTCTTTCAAAACATGTCTATACCATTGCCGCTCGCAAACGGGGTTGGTCGCCCCCTTCGGTGACTCCTTTCCCCATTAAGAGCCTCGACGGCCAGCCAGCCCCCCATCGTTTCAATCAAGCACCACCCACCAGTGCCAGGGTCTTTTTTCCGGGGAAAAATCGCCCTGCTGCGCCCCATATTCCGCGCGACAATGCCGAATATAGTTGTAGCAGTTTAAGCGCTAGCTCACTTCCACAGGGGAAGACTGGCGCAGACCTCGACAGAAACCTTGGCCCTCAGCTAGGGTTGAAACAGAGGTAGAGAGTCGCTTACACCTAACAACGCTTCCAATGCCTTCCAATCCCACTCAGCCTACTTCCAACACCACTTTGCACTCCGGCCCTGGCCGTTTGGGGTACGATTTTGCATTGCTGGGGCTGAATGCTCGGGAATCTCGCGTGGAGGTAATCCGCGAAGCTGCAGGCCGCACCGCAGCACGAATTCAGCAAGCCTTCCCCGCTGACTCCAAGGAACAGGCAGAGCTGCTGTCTGATCTGGCGACCAGCACCTACCGTTTGCTCGACCCTCGCAACCGCGAGCGTCCCTTCGAGCGTATTCAGCTGTGCATTGTGAGTGAAGGCGATTTGGAACTACGCAAGGGTTCGCGCACGCCGTTGTTGACCGAAGCGACCCAGCGCGTGGTGGCAGAGCCCATTCCGCAGGAAGCCAGTAAAGATGCCGCCGCGGATAGCAACAAGCACTCGGGCAAACATCGCCGGCCTGGCCAGTGTCGCATCGGAACCATCGCTCTGGGTGCATTGGGCATTCTTGTGACAACGACCTTATTGATGGCTTGCGCAATCTGGCTCTGAGAACGCCCAACTCCCCTCCGGCCGTATTCGATCGCCGCTTCATATCGGGCTAAGGTAGCCGGTGATCGCTGCTGGCTTTCTGGGCACAGAACGCCATTGAAGACAACGGCACGGAAGACATCGCGAAAACAGATATCGCGAAAACCGGGCGGTAGCTATCGCGAGCATCTCCCGAAGCTCAGGTCGAAGTCGCAACTCCGAATTGAATCCAACTTCTCAGGCGCGCCGCGAGTGACCGTCGGAGTGCGGGTATTCATTGCGCGATACACTGCGATAATGCATACTCCGCATACTCCACGGAAGCATCTACCTACGCCCCCCCTAGTCCTGCCAGGATCGTGGCGTGAATGTCGTCTTCGATTCCATGACAAGCCGCACTAATTACCACCTCCACTTCCACTGAGGCCTGTCGCGATGCTCCCGAGAGCGGGAGGGTACAGCACTTTTGTTTTATACGCTCATCAATATGCCGGGCTAGTCGCGGCTGTATAATCGAGCAATCGGATCTCGCTCCACCTTGCCTCTTCACTTCAGTGTTACTGACATGCCATCTTCACCGATATCCCACAACACGCCGCTTACCAGCCGGGCTCGCAACCTGGCAGAGCTACGTGAGAGTGGCTGGACCTCCAAAACCGTCAAGCAAGAAATCCTTGTGAACTTCACGCGCATGCTCTCTAGCGATGAAGAATTATTCCCAGGGATCGTGGGTTATGAAGATACGGTGATCCCCGAGATAAACATTGCACTCTTAGCGGGTCACGACATGCTCTTTCTGGGTGAGAAAGGGCAAGCCAAAAGTCGCTTGATGCGGGCGCTCGTCCGGTTCCTGGATGAGGCCATACCCTACCTGGATATCCCAGGTGTCCCGATCCACGAAGATCCCTTTGCGCCAATTACATCGGTGGCCAAACGCTTTGTGGCCGAACATCAGGAAGCAGAAATCCCCGTGGCTTGGTGGCCTCGGGAAGAACGCTATGCCGAGCGTTTGAGTCCCGGCACCAAGTTTGCCGACATCATTGGTGAAATCGATCCGTCGAAACTGACCAGCGGCGTCAGCATGAGCACCGAAGAAGCCTTGCACTTCGGCCTGATCCCTCGGATGCATCGCGGAATCTTCGCCATGAATGAACTGCCGGAGCTGGACGAATTGGTCCAAGTCGGCCTGTTCAATATTTTGGAAGAACGTGATGTGCAAATCCGTGGCTATCCCATCCGTTTCGACCTCGATATTTTCATCCTCTTCTCAGCCAACCCCAGTACCTACAACCGCAGTGGCAAGGTCATTCCACAACTGAAGGATCGCATTGGCTCGATCATTCAAACGCACTATCCACGCGAGCGGGAGGTAGGCATCGAGATCCTGCAACAAGAGGCGGGAGTCGATTTGGGGGGTAGCTTCCCGGTTCAGGTCCCCTACTTCATGGCCGAGATTATTGAAGAGATCACCGCACAGGGGCGACGCAGCAAGTACGTCGACCAAGCCTCAGGTGTATCTGCCCGTTTCAGCCTCTCAAACTACCGCGCCATGGTAGCCAGTGCGCGGCAACGGGCGATCGTCTTGGGCGAATCACCTGCCGTCCCACGCATCAGCGATCTTGGGCACCTCTACTCTTCGTCGCTTGGCAAACTGGAATTGGATATGATGGGGAGCCATCAAATGTCCGAGAAGCAGGTCATCGACGCCTTAATTGCCGGGGCGGTGAAAAGTGTTTTTGAACAATACGTCGAGCAATTTGGATTGGCAGAAATCGCAGAAATCTTTAAGAAGGGTGTCCGCATCGAAGTCGGCGACATGCTCCCCAGTTCGGCCTATGCGGAGCGATTGCAAATCGTGCCTCCCGCCTGGGAAAAGGCCTTCGAAGTCAACGCTAGTGAAAACGAAGCCGTGCGTGCTTCCTGCGTAGAATTCGTCCTTGCAGGACTGTATTCCCTGGACCATATCAGCCGCGCGCAAAAGCACGGAAAAGTTCACTTTGAGTTTTAGGAACAAGTTCCGTCGTGGTAGCTGAAGTTACCATGCGTTTGCAAGCGGCGGGTTGCCAGTAATCGAGGCTAGAGGACACGACGAATCGGTATTCGTTAACCAGCCTTATCGGCTAGAGAATTCGAACGGGAAATAGCATGTCGCGCAAGTCAGCTCTAGGAGGTGTCGTTCACACCTACCAAAAATATGATCCCGTCCAGTTTCCCAGTCCGTCGACTCCCCCTCCAGACTTGGTCTCGCCCGCCTTTGAACATGCGCTGATGTATGGCAACTATCGGCAATTGACCGAAGAGGAACTAGCGCGGGCGGTCAAACTCGATCCCAGCCAGATCTCTGGCCTGGGGCCTAGCATCGACTTTCTTACCGCTCTCTTGGAAGATCGCAAGCGAAAGATCCTGGAGAAATACGAGACGCACACGGTGGTCAAAAAGGCGCACAAAGCGGTTGAAAAGACCGCCCGCAGCGCCAATCCCCCCAAGCAATTACGAAAGCTGTTCCTCCAAGCGGTGCAGCAAGAGCAGATCTATCTCCTGGAGCGCGTCTACTACCAACTGGGCGACGACACCGATCCCTTTGCAGGGGAGCTGGTACGGACGATTGAAAGCCTGGGGGACAAGTACCAGATTGACGAACTCGATTCGAAATACGACTTTATCGGCTCCGAACGTTTAAGCATTCCCCGCGCCCTGGAGATCAAACAGGAGCTCGAGGCCATCGACAAGTTGCTGGAGCAGCTTGCCGAAGCAGCCAAGACAGCTCAGATCGGTGTGATCGACATGGAGCAACTCAGCGAATTCGCCTCGACCGAGGACATGTCCTCCCTCGAAGAACTGCGAAACCAAGTTGAGAACATGGTTCGTGAATTGGCCGAGCGCCAGGGGCTCGACCGGGACTCGGCCAGCGGCGCCTTTCGGCTAACGCCTCAAGCTTACAAGATTTTTCAGGGCCGGCTGCTGGAACGGATTTTCTCCAGTCTGCAACCAGGCCGATCGGGGCGTCATACCGGACGCATCGTTGGCGAAGGAAGCGTAGAACTTCCGCAAACCAAACAGTACGAGTTCGGTGATAGCCTAGCCAACATGGACACCACTCAGACGGTCATCAATGCGTTACTGCGTGATCCCACGGCTTCTCCCGTACGGATCAAGACCAACGACATCGAAGTTCATCGCACTCGCAATTCGCCCAAGTGCGCCACGGTGGTCATCATGGACATGAGTGGCTCGATGCGCCACGATGGCCAGTACATGAACGTCAAACGCATGGCTCTAGCCCTCCAAGGCTTGATATCGAGCGAGTACCCGGGGGACTTCCTCAGATTCATTGAAATGTACACCTTTGCCAAAATGCGAACGGCAGGTGAAATCGTCGAATTGATGCCCAAGCCGGTAACGATTCACGATCCCTGGGTGCGTCTGCGAGCCGACATGAGTCGAGATGACATTTCCGAACAGCAAATCCATCCGCACTTTACCAACATTCAGCATGCCCTGCGGCTGGCGCGCCAGAATCTCGCTACGGTAGACACTCCCAATAAACAGATCATTCTGATTACCGATGGGCTGCCGACGGCACACTTTGAAGATTCAACGCTGTACATGCTCTACCCACCAGATATTTCGACGGAGCAGGCGACTCTTCGCGAGGGGACGCTTTGCCAACGCGATGGCATCGTGATCAACATGTTTTTAGTCCCAAGCTGGTCGCAATCCGAAGAGGATATACGCTTTGCCTACCGCTTAGCTGAGAATACGCGTGGCCGGGTCTTCTTTACGGCGGGAAACGACCTCGACCGCTTCGTCGTCTGGGATTACATTGACCGCAAACGCGAAATTCTCGGATAGCCCCATGCCAGACCATGACCTCCCCTCCCCTACTCTGCCTCGATTGAAACCTCGTGCTAAGGACAGCCACAAGGGCTCTTTCGGCAACGCACTGCTGATTGGTGGCAGCCGTGGCATGGCGGGCTCGATCGCCCTCTCCGGCCTAGCCGCAGCTCGGACCGGAGCCGGTTTGGTACGGTTGGCAGTCCCCGACCGCTGCTTGGAAACGGTTGCCAGCTTCTCCCCCTGCACTATGACGATTCCCTTGACCAATTCGTCCGCCGGACAGATCACCGCCTCAATCGAGGAACTCACCGCGCACCTTGAGGCGGCCAATTGCATTGGGATTGGCCCCGGCATGGGAGGGTCGCCCGAGCTACAGCAACTCGTGCAAGACGTTTTGAGAACCGCACAGTGCCCGGTGGTGGTCGATGCAGACGCTCTTAACAATTTGGGAGCGATATCGAATTGGCGCGAGCTGCTCTCCGAGAAGGTTGTTTTAACTCCACACCCTGGCGAATGGTCACGACTCTCCGGCATGGCTGCCTCTGATCGAGAGGCCCAAGTCGCGGCTGCCATCGAACATGCCAAACAGTCAGGTGCAACCATCGTTCTCAAGGGATATCGCACTCTAGTCACCGACGGAGTGGAAGCCGCCTTCAATTCGACCGGAACCCCCGCCATGGCAACCGGTGGGAGTGGTGATGTGCTGACCGGAATCATTACGGCGTTGATCTGCCAAGGCTTGTCACCCCTTGAGGCGGCTCACTTGGGAGTTACCGTGCACGGGCTGTCGGGCGAACTGGCGGAACGGGCCTTGAGCACTCGCGTGGTACTGCCACCGGAATTAATCCAGTACCTCCCCCTAGCCTTGGGAGCCCACGCCGAACAGCGGAGCTCGCGAGGCATTGGATTTTAGGCCACTAGCGAGCTGAGCTAGAACGGCGCGAGCCAACGGTATCCGAGAACGCCGCGAGCGGTCTACCCGACGCATAGCGGGTTGTTGAAATATTAACCCACCGCGCGACGGGCTGTTGAAATATTAACCCGCCGCGTCAGCAAGGACAGGTGGTCGCCACTACAGGGCGATTAGGGACGCTACCTTCACGCTAAAACTCAAGACGCTATTAAATCAACAGCCCGGCGAGCAAGGAAAGACAATCTCCGCTACCTGGCAACTAGGCATGCCATCTCCGCATTAAAACTCAAATTGCCATTAAATCAACAGCCCGATAAGCAGTCGCGTCAGCAGGGCAAAACAGCCCACCACCCTTGCCGAATTGCTCGAAATCGGCGACAGTTGAACGATTCTCGTTGCAACGCCAAACCGACCTACCTATGCCTCCCACTCTCATCGAACTCCACGAAATTCCGCCAGAGTTGCTGGGCTGCGCTGTTGCTATTGGCAACTTCGACGGGGTGCATCGTGGACACACCGTATTGATCCGGCAGCTGATCGAGCTCGCCCGACGGCATTCGGGGCCAGCGATCGTGGTTACGTTTGACCCGCCACCCTCCGCCATACTCTTACCGGATCGTCCCGCATCTCCCCCGCTCACCCCGCTTTCTCGACGAGCGGAATTGTTGCAGGAACTAGGGGTCGCGGCTGTCGTCCCACTGAAAACAACTCCCCAATTGCTGAGTCTGTCGGCGGAAGAGTTTTTCGAGCAAACGATCCGGAGCAAGCTCAAGGCGAGTGCCATGGCAGAGGGCCCGAACTTTCGGTTTGGGCACAACCGCAAAGGGGACACCAACCTGCTGCAGGAGCTGTGCCAAGCGTCGCAAATCGAACTCTGTATCGTCGCGGCGACCTCCGATTCCGGAGGGATGGTGTCCAGCACGCGAATTCGAGAATTGATCGCTGCAGGAGAACTCTCCGCCGCCAACCAAATGCTGACTCAACCGTATCAGCTGCAAGGAGTGGTCCAACCGGGAGCGCAACGTGGCCGAGAACTAGGCTTTCCCACTGCGAACTTGGCTGAAATTAAATCACTCTTGCCCGGGCATGGTGTTTACGCGGGTCGAGTGCAATTGCATTCCAAGGAATTTCGAGCGGCTATCAACATTGGCCCCAATCCCACCTTTGCCGAGGACCGGGTCAAAGTAGAAGTCCACCTCATTGGCTTCTCGGGCGAGCTCTACGGCCAAGAGCTTCGCTGCCAAGTGCTGACCAAAGTCCGTGACGTGCAGCGATTCGACTCGTTCGACGCGTTAAAGCAACAAATCGCCATCGACGTAACCCGCTGCGAATCGTTTGAGCACTCGACTACGTCCCAATAGGCTCGGCATTATCCGCAGCTTTTCCGGCAAACTCGGGCACGCGAGCAATTGCTATGGTTGCGAAACGCGAGGATTTGAAGCAACATAGCAGGCTCGCATGGCACTCCTCAGCCGCGTCTCTAGCACCCTACCAAATTGGCCAGTTCATGACTGTAAATTGGGATCAACTCGCACAACGCATTCAATCGTGCCAAAGCTTTATCCTGTGCAGCCACATCCGCCCCGATTGCGATGCGTTGGGAAGTGAAATCGGCATGGCTGGTATTCTGGATCAGCTTGGCAAGCAGGTCCGTATCGTCAATGGACACCCCACTCCGCCCAACCTGAACTTTCTAGACCCCAATCGTCGTATCGAAGTGCTGGGCGAAACGACGACAGCGGCAGATGTTAAGGCAGACTGCTTCATCGTGCTCGACACCAGTGCTTGGGCTCAGTTGGGCCCCATGGGAGACGTCCTCAAGTCGTTTGAGGGTCAGAAGCTCTGCATCGACCACCATGTGGGTGAAGAGGATCTGGGCACCGAGTTCTTCAAGAATACAACCGCCGAAGCGACGGGACATCTCGTGGCCAAGCTGGCGAAACATATGCATGTTGCGATCAACAAACCGATGGCAACGGCGCTCTACGCCGCCATCGCGACCGACACCGGCTGGTTCCGTTTCGGATCGACGACTCCCGCTACCTACCGCGTGATCGCTGATCTATTGGAATGCGGAGCCGTTCCCGCAGAGATTTACGGTGAGCTGTACGAGCGAGACACCTTAGGCCGAGTCCGATTGCGAGGCAGAATCTTGTCACGCACCGCCGCGGAGAGAGACGGCAAGCTAGTCTATACGCACGTCCTCAAAGAAGATTTTACCGAGACGGGAGCTGTTGCTAGTGATACCGAAGATGCCATCAATCTAACTCTAGCAATCGCAGGCACGCTCGTTGCCGTTATCTTCGTGGAACAGGCAACTGGCGGCTTCAAGCTCAGCTTCCGCAGTCGATGTGGGGTCGACTGCAGTGCTTTGGCTCGCTCCTTCGGTGGCGGTGGTCACAAAGCAGCGGCCGGAGCGTTCATCGAAGGCAAGCTCGAAGAGGTCCAGGCCCTGGTACTTCCCGTGGTCCGCACCGCGATGAAAGAATGTGGTACCTAACACAGTACCGGTAGCTCGCTCTTCGACAGACTTCAGGCGTCGGCTTGCAGACTCACGCGAGCTGCCCAGTCTGCCACCATCGAAGCACCACCTACAGATGCTAGGCGCTGCGGTTGAAGGAGCGCCCGGGAAAAGGTGTCCGGCCCCCAAAGTGCGAAGCACTCGAGGGACGGTTCCGACGGTTGGCGTCGAACGGCTTTTCCAATCGGGTAGCTTTTCCCAATGCAGAAATGGGAGATTCACGGCCCGGGGGGGGGCCATGCTACTGGGCCTAGTCCACGGGAGCAGGCGGCGGCTCGTCGGCAACCGGCTGCGTCGAATCACCTACCGGCTCCTCCGGCGATGCTGGCTCTGGCTCTTCAGATACTGGCTCATTGGTCGCGGGTTCTTCAGTCGCTGGTTCTTCAGTCACGGGTTCTTCTTCGGTCACGGGCTCTTCAGTCACGGGTTCTTCTTCGGTCACGGGCTCTTCAGCTGGCGGCTCTTCAGCGACCGGCGTTTCAGTCGCCGGCTCGGATTCCGCTAATGGTGGCGTTTCCGGTTCGGCCGCTTCCTGCTCAAGAACCTCTTCTTCCGCGATAACTTCCTCAACAACCTCAGCCTCCACAGCGCCCACACCAGCGTCATCCGGATGCGCATCGACCGAACTGTCCACGAAGAGTCGCGTGAACTCTTTCTCGTAATGGTCTTCACCATAGATCAGCTCTCCACCCTGGTAGCCCGTCAAGCTAACGAGGCCCGCAGCCAATACCGATCCCACCAACCAGGTAAAACGCATTCCTGAACTCCCCTTGCGCCGCACGGTACTTGCAACGGGGAGCAGGGCTAGGGACAAGACAGCCATGGCAATCCCAGCCCAGCGGTGGCGATCGATAGCACTATTCTGCAGGTCGAATGAAAATCCGGCACCGTAGCCTTCGTGCTCGGCGTAGGACCACCCCATGACGCAAGCTCCGACCGCCCCCAGCGCTCCGATCCACAGGCAGTGAAACGCAACCGGTTCACAGGACGCTCGACTGAAGAATGACAGGAAAACAAACAGGGTGGAAACCATCAACAATGCGATGGGAAAATGGACGCTCGCTGGGTGAAATAGACCTTGGAATTTCCACACTTTGCCGAGCGTGGAAGCGGGAATCGTTTCGGCCTGCACCTCCGCTTCAGTCCTAGGCGTGGGAGCGACGTCGACCCACAGCGCGCCCTCTTCGATCCACAATTTAATAGTGGCTAGCTCAGCCCCGGTTAAATCGTGTACCCGGTCATTGCCTGGCGGAGGCATGCGCATATCGGGATCGTCGGTCACCAGGTAATCTGCCCAAAGCGAACTACTCTCCAAGTCGCCTGGCTCCACGTACCCCATCACGGAATCCAATTCGTCCATCCGAAAATCGTTTTTCGCATCCTCCGGCCCATGGCAGACAATACACTTCGCATCAAAAATTGGACGCACATCGCGTACGAAATCCACCAGTCCCCCTTCAACCGTCAACTCCTCCTCCTGAGCATTCGCCGAAAGTGGCAGGAGAAGCATGGAGGCTAACACCCAAGCCAGCGATGGAGTGGGATACTTGAACCGGGGACCAGTGGGGCCATACGTAGACATACTTATCTTACCTATACGTGTATTTTTTTGAGTGGTGATCACCGGGTGGGACCGCGAACCAACACCACCGCGGACCGAGCCAGTCTGGCGGTACGCGTCGGATTGGCTGGGCGGGTGGCTAGCAGGCTCCGCTCACGACAAAGTGCGCCAGCAGAAACATAGCCATGCACGCGTGCTGTAGTTCGAGGGAAGGCGATCGGGCGGGTTGGGTGTCCATCGACACCAATCGTAATTATAGTGCTTTCGTCGTCGAGCGTTCAGGCTTGGAAACACTTTCACTGAGCTCCAAGACTCCACCACTCTCACTAGGGATCACTTCGTCCCCACGCAGTCGGGCGGCACGAGCGAGAAACAGCTCTGCACGAGGCTTGTCGCCAGCCAAGTCCAACCAGCGGCCCACTGCTTCCATCGACAATGCATCATCCGGGTCTGCCAAAGCTCGGGACGATAGCAATTCGGTCCAGCTCTCAATTTGCTGGTCAGTAAGACCGAGACCGAGTAAGCCATCCGCGGGCAAATCCTCTTGGCGGATCACCACACCGGAGAGGGCAGCGGAACCCGCGACCACCGCCGCTTGGAATGCATCACCGCTGGCCACTTGTGCCACAAACCGCCGACCAAACAAGACCGGCTCGGCTCCGTAGCGGGCGGATATCTCGGCATACGCTCGGGCTGCTTCCCGGTACCCACCCGCCCGAAAGATTGCATCCGCAGCAGCCAGCACTTCAGCGGGCACTGGAGAATCCTTTTCGACCGCCACGTACCGGTAACTCAGCTCGGACGAATCCGCCAAGCTGGCCGCTCTCACGCGAGCGCTCGATGCACCACTCCTCCCGTCGTTCACAGCCAGACGACCGCTAGTTAACACAACTTCGCTCACCAGAGAGTCGTCTTCAACTGAATCTGGCGCTGACTTCAAGCTACCGAGGGGCAATTCCCAACTCTCTTCGTACTCCGGGGCATAGGCATCGTAACCAGATCCCCAGTCCGATTCGTAAGTCCCCCCGACCCCGTAAGGTGCGGGAGCGCTGCCGAAGCACGGTGCGACACAAACCGGCCCACAATACTCAACGCGTGGGAGACAGCACAGCGGCCTCAAACTGGATGGCCCCAGGCTATACATGGCCCGGGAGTAGGAAAAACGCGAGGTGCAACAGTGCGCGCCACAATGCGCGAGCAGATTGCGGACCGGAGTTCGAAAATAGGGAGTCGCGCAGCCAGCTCGAGCATAGGCATGGTGGTGCAACAAACGGTGTACCGGACGATAGGCGGCTGAATAGCCAGTCGAATAGAAACTGGGAGAGCTGCCTGAGCCATAGGCCCAGGCACCGAACGGCGGGTAACCATCACCGGCGGATGCGGAATGACCGGCCAGCATACTCCCAGTCAGAGCGAGGATGAGAGCAACGGGTTTGAAGGAGACCATATCAGAAATCCTGGCAAGGCTAAATAGCGTGATTGACCACCAATTATCCCCCACAAAGCACTGAGCAGCAAGAAAAACCAGCAGAATACGCCTCGACTACCCAGCAACTGCAACTCGCAACCCGCACTCTCCGCAGAGTTTCATCCCCACAGCCCCCTCCCGTAGCCTGGCCCCCCGGGCCGTGCCCTCAATACTCCCCGCACGCCCCGTACCCAATGAACCGCAACTCGCAGCCGCCCCCGAGTAGAAGTACCGAGTAGAAGTACCGAGTAGAAGTACCGAGTAGAAGTACCGAGTAGAAGTACCGAGCACGAGCACGAGCACGAGCACGAGCACGAGTAGGAGTAGGAGTAGGAGTAGGAGATAGGAGTCCCCCCTGATTCTCTAGTTTTTGCCACATGGAATTGTGCCGTCACGACAAGATCGCCTCTCCCAGCCTGAGCGTGCCTCCTGGTAGGCGACTGGCGGACCAAAGAAGAATTCCAGAAACCAATTCACGACACTTGACCTCACTAGCCGACCAGCGTACTATCTACCTATCACACTAACCCGTTCGATCCATTTCGAGGGCGAACTATGTTTTTCTCGATCGACCCCAACAATGGCGTAGCAATCTACGAACAGATTGTCCGCCAAGTGAAGTTTGCGATTGCCGACAAGACCGTCCGGCCTGGGCAATTACTCCCCAGCGTCCGTCTGCTGAGTCAGCAACTGGCAATCAACCCCAACACGATCAACCGTGCTCTTCAACAATTGCAGACCGAGGGCATTCTGGAAGCACTGCGTGGTCGAGGGCTGGCCGTGTGCGAAGGTGCAACGGCCAATTGCGTCGCGGCACGACGAACTCTTGTCAGCCAGCGATTTAAGGAGGTTGTTTCCGAGGCATTGCATGCGGGGCTGGCTGCGGACGACATCCGCGGAATTGTTTCCCAGCAACTCGATAGCCTGTCGGGGCAGATTGAAACCGTTTCTTCCACCGTAGCGTCGACTGCTCAAACTCCCCAGACGCCGTCCGCATAGCTACTGCAATCCGTCTCTGGCGCGGTAGCCCAGCCAGAGTCATCGCTCTTACACTTCACTACCAATACTCATCCAAAGGTCACTAGCATGTCTTCAGTGATTTCGGCCAAAGGACTGGAAGTCAAATTCTCCGGTTGCGACGCCTTACGGGGGATCGACCTCGACGTCCCCGCCGGTACCGTGTTTGCACTGCTCGGAGAAAATGGAGCTGGCAAAACCACCCTGATCCGTGTTCTGACAGGTTTCCAAAAGCCAACAGCTGGCAGTTGCTCCGTCCTCGGCATGGCGCCGGAACGCGACTCCTTGGAGATTCGGCGCCGCGTGGGCTATGTCTCCGATGCACCGGCGCTCTACGAATGGATGCGGGTCGGCGAAATCGGCTGGTTTGCCGCATCGTTCTATGCCGGCGACTACCTTGAACGCTATCGAGAATCAATCGACCGTTTCGAACTTCCCGAAGATCGCAAGATCAAACACCTAAGCAAGGGGCAGCGAGCCAAAGTCGCGTTGGGCCTAGCCATTGCCCACAACCCCGATCTTCTGATCCTGGACGAACCCACCTCAGGACTCGACCCACTCGTCCGTCGAGAGTTCCTCGAAAGCATGCTGGATCGCGTGGCTACAGGACGCACTGTACTGTTATCCAGTCACCACATCTCCGAAGTGGAACGGGTGGCAGACGAGGTTGCCATTCTGCACCAAGGCCTATTCCGCATCAACGACTCCCTCAGCGAGCTGCGTGAATCGGTCAGCGAAGTCACCATCAGCCTGGAGGATCCACTCACCATCCTGCCGCGTTTGGAAGCACCTGCGGAAGTGCTCCAAGAACAATCCGAAGGGCGGCAGCGCAGATTGGTCGTTCGCAATTTCCAACCCGCCATGCAGCAACAGTTCGAGGCGCGTCCGGGTGTCACCAGCGTGCATGTCCGCAATGCTACGTTGGACGAACTGTTCGTCGCTTGCATTCGCGGGGAAAGCACGCCTGCCCCGTCAGACGATCCGCACTCCGAACAGACCAAGGTCGCCTAACGCACAGGATAAAACCATGAACCACAGAATTGCTATCGGTCGTTTGTGGTGGAAAGAGTTGCGTCAACTCTTACCACTCGTCACCATGCTGATCGGCGTGGCGCTCTTCCTGCACGGAATCTTTCTGCTACCCCACAATGACGCGCAGCAAAGTGGGCAGCTGGGAATTCTCCTGGGATTGCCGGGCTTGTTCGCTGTCGGCGCGGGGGCGCTGTTGATCGGGCAAGAGAAGGAATTGCGCACCCTCAATTGGCTCTCCTCGCTGCCGGTTCCTCATCGCGATATCATCCGCACCAAGCTTGGCGTCAGCTTGCTTGCACTCGCAGCCATGTGGTGCATCAGCTTCCTACTCTATGTGCTGGTAAACTCGGGTGATTTAAATGGATTGCGTCAAGGACTCTTGCAACAATCAGTGTCGGGCGCTCTCGCATTGGACACTCCGTATATCTTCTGGCCACTGCACACGCTGTTCCTTCTACTGGCGGGCGTTGCATTGGCTTGGCGATTCCAGTCTCCCTTCATCGCACTGCTGGCCCTGCTTCCAATGGCGATCCTACCGTTGGTCGTTGCTCGCGTACTGACCATGATCTTCACTCAGGACGTCACCCCATCGAATGACCTGCTGCAGACACGCTTGCTTGCCATCAGCCAGATCGTCGGTTGTGGTGCCTTGCTGTGGTGGGGACGCAAGAACGCGCTGCGTGCGTTGGGACCTCAAGTTTCCAAGGTGCGTGCCGTTCGCGGTCAAACGGGTGCACTTCGCAGTGCAATCCTGGGTACCCCTCAAGCTCCATTTCCGGCCTTGCTGTGGCAAGCCTTTCATCAAAACAAGACGGTGTTACTAGGTTGCCTGGGAATGCTCCTCGCGGCCGCCATGCTGGGCAGCCTGGTGGCGACCGAGGTCCTGTCGCCGGGTTGGGTTGTTCTTGGTGTTCTGCTTGGATTCCTGGCAGTCAGTTGGCTAGGAGTTTCGGCGTTGCAAAGCGACCGACTCCATCAACGCATTCGCTTTCTAGCGGACCGTGGCGTTTCCCCCACAGCTGCGTGGCTTAGTCGCCAGTTGATCCCTGCCTCCGTCGCCCTATCCTGCAGCATCGTCGGTGCACTGGCGTTCAGCCTAGTCTTCCAGCCAGCGTCACAGAGTTCCATGATCTGGCTGGCGACTGGCGCCTTATTCCTGATCACTCTACTGGTTTACATTACCTCCCAGTGGGTCGGTCAGATCTTTTCGAGCCCTATTGTTTCGGCAATTGCTGGCCCGGCAATCAGCGTGGGAACTGCCGCATACGCAAGTTTTGCTATCGGGAATTTGGGTGCTCCTCTGTGGCTGGTTTTCCTCAGCAGTCTATTTCCGCTACTGGCAACTGCGCTTCTTATGCAACGCTGGATGGACGGACAGTTCGACCGAGTCTACTGGGGTGGTCATGCCCTGACCTTGATCGCCTACTTGCTGCTCCCCTCCATTCCTCTGTTGGTAACACTAGCGACCTACCCAACCATGAGCAGCCAAGCTCAACAGGAGCTCGATGCTGCCGCGAATGAGTGGGCCAATTTTCGCACGGCGGCACCCACCCAAGAACTGGTCCTGATCACCGATGGAGAAAAGCGAGAAAGAGAACTCGGCGCGGAGGATCACGCGGACAACACGCCTCCAGCCTCGTTTGCCGAGCAGGCTCGGCGAACCGCGAATGACCTGCGGAACCAGTTATCCAGTTCGACCAGCCCCGTACGCTCTACCTTCCGTGTTCAAGACTTCCTCAGCAGCCAGTGGCAGCTCACTCGAGCTCGACTAGCTGATGATTCCTCAAACACTTCTCAAGCAGACCTACAGGCTCATTATTTGCAGGTCCTGGATTTGGCGGTTCAGATTGTGGGACGATTGAGAGTGAGCCCACGCATCCTTGAGCAAGACATGGCAGACCAACTTGAGATCGCCATGCTCGACGAATTGAACGGTGCGCAATCCCTGGACTGGATTGCCGGAAGCCCGGTCTACGACGACGCGGTACGCCTTCTGGCCGATGGTGCAACCCGCAATACAGCCCGCCGGCGCGCCGTCGCTCTCAGCTGGAAACGGTTTATGACTCCGCTCGAGGAGAATCAAATCCGCAACGAGATTGGCGGACACTCCATCTCCCACCCCGTTTCCTCGAACTTCGTCACTTTAACCAAGCATCGACGCAATACAGGGCGCTGGGTCGCGGTCCTGTGGCAATACGCAAGCAACACCACTGGAAATACGCAAGAGCTTCGCAAGCAACTTGCGAACCTCCAACAATTCCCTCCCGAAATCTATGGCGTGGGACCGCAAGGCAAGTACCACCGCGCAGATGGTCTAGAGTTTTACCTGCAAGAACACCGAGTCGTACCAGGAAGCCAGTGGCATGCCAACTGGGAGCGTCAAGCCGCAGAGTTGTCTCAGTAGGCTCCTGCTTTCGGAAAGACATGCCATCTCCAGGCCGAAGAGCCCGACTCTCCCAAGGGAGAGCGCGGTCGCCCACTACAAAGCTTCCCCAACCGTATCACCATTGAAGGAATTGAACATGAGTTCCATGCGATTGCGTCTGCAAGACATTCGACTTTGGCTGGCAATTCCACTCGTCATGATCCTCGTCGCCGCCTGCTGGTTTGCATGGCGTGAATGGAATGCGGCACAGCAATTTGACCGCGCGCTAGCGCAACTTCGCAGCGAACACCGTGTGGTCGATAATGCTTCGGCAGAAGCAGACTTGCGTGCACGAACTCATACCGAGGGAACAGCCGCCTGGAATCGAATCTCGTACCGCTGCAGCAACTCCTGGACCGGCAGCCTGACCGATCGCTTGCCGCACCTCGGTAACGCCCCACAACTATACCCACTCAATGCGGAGTCGGACTGGGATGAAGCCAGTCAAGCCGGGGAATATCTCACTTGGATGGCCCCTCTGATCGACGAAATTGACGCCGCCTCCTCCTATCCCACCCCCGTCTGGCAGCCGATCCTATTCGACGGCTTCAGCACCCTGCTGGAACCGCTTCAGAACAGCCGACAAATCGCCCGGCTACTAGCCTTGGAAACCGAGTACGCGATCTACACTTCCGATACCAAACGAGCCCTGCGTGGCTTGCGGTTGATGAAATTGACGGCGGACGCCTACGATTGGAATAACTTTCTAGTTGGCAAGTTGATCAACATTGCCTTGCATGGCATGCAGGAGCAGATGATCCGGCGCTCTCTGCAAGCAGACATTTGGTCCCTTGAAGAACTGGTTGAATTGCGCAGCCTGATTGCCCCCGCCGAGGACATTCAGCAGATCTGGCCCCAGTTGGTTGATTCTGAACGAGCGATGTCGGTAGAGTATCTAGCCGACAGGCAGCGGACCAATGGGCGTTGGGCAGGCATGTCCTGGCTTTCTCAAATCCCCAGCATAAGGCAAGAATACTGGAGGATGACCGAGAGGTGGAGCACGCTTGGAAGCGAAGGTTTGGCAGGATTAGTCCAACGTTCCCATCAGATGGAAGACGATTTTGCAGCCGAGGCTCGATCCGACGTTCTCTCCAATCCTATCTATGCCCTGCTGGGCCCCGCTTACTCTTCAATTGCGACCGCTTTCCAACGGCAAGAAGACACGCGTCGCCTGACGTTAACCGCACTGGGCATAAAACAGTTTCAAATGACCGAAAAACGATGGCCGGAAAACCTAAGCGAACTCGAAGCGGTTGGGCTCTCTCCTACAGAAACCTCAACCTTGACCGAGGGGCCCTTCGGTTTTGAAGTTGCGGACGACAAGGCCTATGTGTGGAGCTACGACCCCAATCCTCGGATGCAGCCCCCCATGGGCGTCTCCAAAGTATCCGCCACTCGCCCCACGCTTGCCCAACAAGAAGATATTGCCACCGCACAAGAAGCACTCTGGTTCTTAGCCGAGATCTGGTAGCCCAGAGTTGTGCGATCCGATCCGAGCTTACTCAACCGACATGTTGATTTGGGAGCGTTTTCAGTTTTACTGCGCAGGGAGTATCCCGTAGCGGTAACCACCTATCCTTGCTTACCGGGCTGTTGAAATAGTAACCCGCCGCGTCAGCAAGGACAGGTGGTCGCCACTACAGGACGATTAGAGATGCCGCCTTCACGTTAAAACTCCAGGCGCTATTAAATCAACAGCCCGTCACGCAGCGGGTTACGATTTCAACAGCCCGTCACGCGGTGGGTTGCGATTCGAACAAGTCGCGGGCCACACGGTTTCAATCCCATTCGCAACTCGATGCTGGTTACGCTAGGATTTCTTCGACGACCCTAGAGGGCTTGGTCAAATTCGAGAGTCGCTGGCTGGCTCCTTGGGACGCATAGGTCAATCGCAAGTGATCGACTCCCATCAGCTTTAAGATCGTTGCATGCAGATCGTGCGGGGTCACCTTATCTTGGACCACGTCGTAGCCAATCTCGTCAGTTCTCCCCAGTGTAAAACCGGGCTTCACCCCTCCGCCCGCTAGCCACATGGTGAAAGCACTGGGATGATGATCGCGCCCCACAAACTGCATCTCCTTGCCGTTGCGATTCTCGCGCATCGGGGTTCGGCCGAACTCACCTCCCCAGATGACCAGCGTCTCGTCGAGCAGACCACGCTGCTCAAGATCTTTTAAAAGCGCGGCGATGGGTTGGTCGACTTCGCGGCAGCGGTCTTTGAATCCCATGTTGATCGCTTCACTAGCAGCCGCCCCGTGAGCGTCCCAGCCCCAGTGGAAGAGTTGGATGAAGCGGACATCGCGTTCGGCCAAACGACGTGCTAGTAGGCAATTGTTCGCAAAAGATTCTTTCCCGGGCTCTGTACCGTAGTCTTCATGCACCTGCTTGCTTTCCTGGGACAGATCGAATGCATCGGTCGCCGAGGTCTGCATGCGGAACGCCATCTCATATTGGGCGATGCGGGTTAGCGTTTCCGCATCCCCATACTCTTCGTAGGCACGACGATTGAGCTTCTCAATTGCATCGAGCGCGTGCCGACGTTCAGCGCGACTCGAACCATCGCTGTTCGATAGGAACAATACGGGATCGCCCTGAGACCGACACTGCACTCCCTGGTAGACACTGGGAAGATAGCCCGATCCCCAGACGCTCTTGCCTGCCGAAGGCATCCGTCCCCCGGAAACTAGGACGATAAAGCCTGGGAGGTCTTCGTTTTCGCTTCCTAAACCGTAGGTAATCCAAGACCCCATCGACCCCGCGCCAAGGTTCTGATTGCCCGTCAGCAAGAGCAATTGCGCGGGGGCATGGTTAAACTGCGACGTCGTCATCGATTTGATGAAGCAGACTTGGTCCGCTACCGACTTGAAATGGGGCAGCCGATCGGAAACCCAGTTCCCAGCCTCACCGACCTGTTCAAACTTGAACTGCGGTCCCAGCATCTTGGGGACGCCCTGAATAAACGCAAAACGCTTCCCCTCCAAAAAGGACTGGGGCGTATCTTGGCCGTCCAACTTTTGCAATTCAGGTTTGTAGTCGAACAGATCCAGCTGGCTAGGAGAGCCTGCCATGTGCAAATAGATGACTCGTTTGGCACGTGCGGGAAAGTGAAGACCTTCCCGCCGAGTCGCCTCAGCCCCTGCAGGAACGTTGTCCGCGGCTTGCGCCGCCTGACTCCCCATCCAGGCAGACGCCAAGCCCACTCCACAGCCGTTGAGGAAATGGCGACGGGTACTCGATTGCAGACGTCGAAATTCTAGCTCTTGCAGTAGATTCATTTGGTCATCGCCCAGTCAGAATTCAAAATGGCTAACGCCACGATACCCAGCGGATTCAGCGCCGCCTCGCGTGCCTCCAGCTCTTGCCTACGATCGGGACTCGGCGGTCGCTCCACGACCGGCTCGTTCGCGCGCTCCGCTTCCAAATATTCCCACAGGCCTAACAAATCATGCAAATCATTAAGTCGTGCCGAACGATTGGTCACCCGATAGAACATGTTGCGAATCGCCCGTTCCACGCGTGCTGTGGTCCGAGAAATATCGGCTTGCGAGTCTTCATCCTCGGAAGCCACCGATTGCCGGACAGCCCCAGCGGCGCCATGCAGATCCTGAGCAGCCAGAGACTCTTCCCAACAACGATCCGCTAGATCCTTGGCCAACTCCGTGTAAACCTGACTATTTAGTGTCACCAGCGCCTGCAGCGGGGTGTTGGTGGCAATCCGTCGCGGGCTGCACACATCGCGACTTGGCGTATCAAACATAATGAAGCCGGGATAGGGGCTGGTCCGCTTCCAGTACGTGTAGAGTCCGCGGCGATAGCGATCTTCGTCGGTCGCCGCCTTCCACTCTGCCCCCGAATAGACCTGCTGCCACACGCCGTCGGGTTGTGGCGGCATAACGCTTGGCCCATTCAGTTTTTCGGTCAACCGTCCGGCAGCCACCAAAGCCTGATCACGGACCATCTCAGCCGTCAGACGCGTGCGAGGTCCGCGTGCCAGCAGACGATTGCGAGGATCAGCCTGCCGCAGCTCAGCATCCACTCGATGATCCTGCCGGTAGGTGGCGGATAGGACTAAGGATTTCAGGAGAGCCTTTAAATGCCACTGTTGTTCATGCTGCTGCGTGTGAGCGAGGTAGTCTAGCAACTCAGGGTGTGAGGGCGATTGCCCACTCACTCCAAAATCTTCGAGCGTTTCTACGATCCCGACTCCGAACAACTCGGCCCAAATGCGGTTCACCCAGACTCGAGCCGCTAATGGATTGTCCTCGGAGACGAACCATCGCGCTAGCTCCAGACGATCGGTAACCGGAATCGCCAGTTCTTCACTCTCGGGTTGGAAGACGCTAGGAATGCCTGGCTGGACCAGCTCGCCGCGTTCGAGCCAATTCCCGCGAATGAACTCGCGAGTGGGTCTAGTCGCGGCCAATGCGCGAGGTACCAAAATTGGTAGCGAGCCCTTGCCCAGTGCATTGTACTGTTTCTCCAAGTCGGCCAACTGCGCGTGCAGCGTCTCGAACCGCTCGCTCGCAAACCAGTTGTTCAAACTTGCTTCATGGGTCGACTCGATGCGAAATCGCCGCAAGTGGTTGGAAAGTCCCCCAGTGACCGAAGCCGACTGCTTGAGCGAGAACACCAGAGTTTCCCCAGAGGCCAGCTGCAGGGGTTCCTCCAACGTGACCACCATCCATCTCGGGCCAAACAACTTGGGATAGCCCCCAAACCCGGCGGTATTGTCTTTCAGCACATCTTCACAGGCAAACGTTCCAGCTCGGAAGTCCGGCACGACGCGGCCCAGAGAAATCTCGCGTTGCTGCTCTCCACGGCTCACTTCGAGCTTCAGGAAAGAGAGGACGGAGCCCTGCTCAGGCCAAGCCGTCGGATCGTCGGAGTCTGGCAAGATCTGCAGGCGAAGGGCGGTAATCGGCTGCGAAATCTCACCTTCAGCATCGGTCGAGAGCGTGTACGTACTGCCCACCGAGACGGTCCCGCCGACCACGCGCACCTCATCGCCAACCCAGCCCAATTCCCCCGAGCTCGACTCCAGTTGACTCAGGGGAAGCAGACTCCACGGGAGCTTCTCTGCTGCAGCCCGTGCAAGATCATCCAGTTGCAACCGCAGTTGTTCGATCTGCCGCTCCAAACGAACCCATTTCTGCCGGTCTTCGGTTCGCTCCAGATAGGGCAGGGTTGGAAAGTCGGAATCGAGGTCAATGTCTTCGGTGTTGTTGAAGAGCGATAGCCCTTGGTAGAACTCCACATTTTGATACGGTTCGTAGGGATGATCATGACACTGCACGCAACCAAAGGTGGTCGCTTGCCAGACGGTCCATGTGGTGTTCAGCCGATCGATGACCGCCGCCATGCGGTATTCTTCGTCGTCGGTACCGCCTTCGGTATTCGTCTGGGTATTGCGATGGAAGGCCGTGGCGACGAGGTCTTCGTACGTGGCCTCAGGCAACAAGTCGCCAGCAAGTTGTTTGATAGTGAATTGGTCGTAGGGTAGGTCCGCGTTAAAAGCGGCAATCAACCAATCACGGTAGGGCCACATGTCCCGATGCGGATCTTTTTCAAACCCCTTGGAGTCGGCGTAGCGAGCGAGGTCCATCCAAAGTGCAGCCCAACGCTCTCCGAAGTGAGGTGATGCTAGCAGACGTTCCACTTCTGCCTCGTAAATGGCATCCGCAGAGCTCCCCTGACCTTCAGCCACAAGGTGAGATTCCAAACGCTGGCGGAATGCTCGCAATTCTTCGGGCGTGGGAGGCAAGCCGACTAAGTCCAAGGATGCTCGACGCAGCCATTGATCGGAGTCTGCGGGGTCGGTTGGTTGCAGTCCCGCTCGTTCGAGACGGCCCCAGATAAAGTGGTCTAGAGGTTGCTTGGCCCAGGCGGAGGAACCCGCCGATTGTGGCACGGCAGGTAGTGTCAGAGCTCTCCGCGACCAATGATCCTGCCAATGGGCCCCCTGCGCGATCCACCGACGAATTAAATCAATCTCATCCGCGGTCAACGGTTCGGGATGCTGGTGAGGTGGAGGCATCCGCAGATCGGGGTCGAACGAGGTAAGGCGCTCAATTAAGATCGATTCCTCAGGCTTCCCCGGCTCGACGATCCAGCCCTCTGAGGGCGAAAACGCATCGGCGTAGACAAAGGACAAATCGCCAGCTTGCTTGACTCCCCCGTGACAACTCGTGCACGCACGCGACAAAATCGGTTGAATATCACGTGAAAACTCTGGCTGCTCTGGCATGGCAGCCCGACGCATTGAGGAGTTCGCGGATTTCACGCCTTCATCGGCCCTCCCCCGTGGGAGAGGTAGCAGCAGGCATAGGCCGACAAGACACCGCAGTTGCCAGCGAATTGCTTTTAGGGGTGACATAAGAAGGCCACTTGATGGGTAGGGTGGAGGGCGGGTTAGACGCGATCCATTATACCACACCTGCCAGTTCGGTCCCCCAATTCCGCTGGCTGCTCCAGACAGCCTGAGCGGGCTCGGCAGCGGATTTTGAAGGGTTACGAGCGTTTTGTCTAGATATAGCGTCTGCGGGTTGCCGGCGTCTGTGCCGCTTGCGTGTTGAGCCACTTGCCACTTGAAGGAAACCATCAAGCCGTGCGCACGACGACCTGGCCACATTCGAAAAACCAGTATCCACAAACGTCCACGCTGGCCACGAAGACATGCCTCGGGCCAGCCGGTGCACAACGGCCGAACCTAGTCACCCCTGCTTGAGCTGGGATGTCGGGAGCCGAATGGAAGCCCCTCTAAGCGTTGATGCGACTTTCGATCTCGGCGACCACGTCATCCATCTTTACACGCACCTGCTCCAGCGAATCGCGATCTCGAATCGTGACGGTCTTGTCACTCAGCGATTCACCATCGACCGTAATGCAATAGGGTGTTCCTGCTTCATCCTGGCGACGGTACCTGCGTCCCACCGCCCCCTTCTCATCGTAGAAGACGTTGAACTTCTGCTTAAGCGCCAAGTAAATTTCCTTGGCTGCTTCTGGCATGCCGTCCTTCTTCACCAGCGGGAATACCGCCGCCTTGATCGGTGCGATGCGAGGGTGCAGCGAGAGTAGGGTTCGCGTCTGCATGTTGCCTTTATCGTCGGGAGCCGAATCTTCTCGGTAGGCTTCGCAGAGAAACGCCAAGGTCGCGCGATCGGCACCCGCCGAAGGCTCAATCACATGCGGTGTATACCGTTCGTTGGTAACTTCGTCACGGTACGTCAAATCCTTGCCGCTGCCACGGTACTTGGGCTTGCCGTGTTCGTTGAGTTGCACTGCCAATGGATTGGACTTCTCATCCAACTTGCCCTCCATATGGCTTCGCAAATCGAAATCACCACGATGGGCGATTCCTTCGAGCTCACCATACTCACCAGCGGGCAGGAAGGGAAATGCGTACTCGATATCGGCCGTACCGGTCGAATAGTGACTCAATTCATCCTGATGGTGTTCCCGGAGGATCAAGCGTTCCCCGGACAGGCCGAGCTTCTTGTACCACTGCATGCGACGATCGCGCCAGAAGGCGTACCATTTCTGAGAAGAATCGGGATGGCAAAAGAACTCGATCTCCATCTGTTCGAATTCACGCGAGCGGAAGGTAAAGTTGCGCGGAGTAATTTCGTTGCGGAAGCTCTTGCCAACCTGAGCCACACCGAAGGGAATTTTGACGCGTGTGCTATCGACGACATTCCGAAAATTGACAAAGATCCCTTGAGCTGTTTCGGGACGCAAGAATGCGCGATCGTCCTCTCCACCAAGGGCACCGATGGTGGTGGGGAACATTAGATTAAAGTCGCGTGGATCGGTCAGCGTACCGGTGGTTGTGGCATCGGGTCCCACCACCGCTTCGAACGAATCGAACGAAGAGAGCACGGCCGTCTTCGATTCCATCTCAATCTTACTGGCATCTTTGGCGCGCAAGCCAAAGTACTTCAGTGCGCGAGTTTCGATCTGTGGCAAGGGGTTTTCACTGTCCATGACCGTTACAAAAACGCGCTCGACCTCCGCCTTGACCGCGTCGGCACCGTGTTGTTTCTTGGCCCCGGTGACCCAAGCACCCACCACGTGATCCCAGCGATAGCGTTTTTTGGACTCGCGACAGTCGACCATTTTATCCACGAACAAATCGAAGTGCCCCGAGCACTTCCAGACCTGAGGGTGCATGATGATCGTGCAATCGAGTCCAGTCATCTCGTACTCGGTGGGAGCTCCAGGCAAGACCGACATATCGTCATGGGCGGTAACCATATCGCGCCACCATGCATCTTTAACATTCCGCTTGAGTTCAACCCCCAGCGGGCCGTAGTCCCAGAATCCGTTCAAGCCACCATAGATTTCGCTCGATTGGAACAAGAATCCACGACGCTTGCAGAGTGAGACGAGCTTTTCCATTTCCATGTTGATGAACTTTCCGTTTGGTCTTTCGGGTAAAGAATGGTTCAGCGTGCTACGCCCGCTTCTTCAAGGTCACAATGCGTGGCAGACCGGCTAGATCTTTGATGACGCGTGGCTCCTGCCAGATATCCCCCACCCAAGCGTCAAGGCTCTCAGCCAGCATGGGCGAAAACTCCAGCACGACGCAGCCATCGGGAACCAACCGCTCCGCCGCTTGCGTCAGAAGCCTCACAATCAACTCGTACCCACGAGGGCCGCCGACGAGGGCCTGACGCGGCTCGTACTGCCGGACCGTCGTATCGAGCGCCTCGTACTCGGGTTCTGAAACATAGGGTGGATTGCTGAGAATCAGGTCGAACTGCAGCTCGGGCTCTAAGCCCTCCAGGAGATTGCTCTGCGCGAACTCCAGCTGTGGAGGATCCAACGCATGCTTAAGAGCATTGCGGCGCGCCACCTCCAACGCTTCCTCTGAGACATCGATAGCGAGCACCTGCGAGTCGGGCAAGTGCTTGGCCACAGCAATTGCCACACACCCACTCCCGGTCCCTACATCAGCAAGTCGCAGTGGCTGAGCCTGTGAACCGCGTTGCGTGCGCAGGGCTTTCGCCTGATCCAGTGCTTCGACCACCAGGTGCTCCGTCTCGGGACGCGGAATGAGCACGTCTGGAGTTACTTCGAAGTCGAGCGAGTAGAATTCTTTGTGCCCTACCAAGTAAGCCACCGGCGCACCCTCAGCGCGGCGTTTTACCATCGCACGAAACTTTGCCTTCACTTCCTCGGAAGGTTCTTCATCGAAAGCAGTATACAACTCAATTCGTCGGCAATCGCGAGACTGGGACAAAAGCACTTCCGCATCCAATCGCGGCGAGTCCGAACCCGATTTCTTAAGATATTCCGTTGTCCAAGTGAGCAGTTTACCAACCGTCCATGTCTCTGCGGCACTCATCCGGCAATCTCCGTATCACCGCGCATCTGATCGCGTTCGTATTCCATTAACGCACCGGTGACGGGGGTAAGATCCCCACCCATCACCTGATCGAGCTTGTAGAGCGTGAAGTTGATACGGTGATCGGTAAGTCGGTTCTGGGGGAAATTGTAGGTCCGGATACGCTGGCTGCGGTCCCCCGATCCCACCAAGCTCTTGCGTGCATCAGACCGCTTTTGATTCTCTTCTTGACGCACATGATCGTAGATCCGGCTCTTCAAAACGCGCAGCGCCTTGGCCAGGTTCTTGAGCTGACTCTTTTCATCTTGGCACTGCACGACGATGCCCGTTTCGTAGTGCGTTAAGCGGATTGCCGACTCCGTTTTATTCACGTGCTGGCCACCCGGCCCACTGGCACAGAATTTATCGACCCGGTAATCATCCTTGGCTAGATTGATTTCCACATCTTCGGGCTCTGCCATGACGGCCACGGTTGCGGCCGATGTGTGCACGCGACCCTGCGTCTCCGTTTCGGGAACTCGCTGGACGCGGTGGCCACCGCTTTCGAACTGCAGCTCACGATAAACACCCTCTCCCTCGAGAGCCAAGACGATTTCCTTGAACCCTCCACGATCACTGACACTCATGTCCATGATCTCGGTCTTCCAGCGTTTATTCTCCGCGTTTCGCTTGTACATCTCGTACAGATCGCGAGCAAACAAGGCTGCCTCCTCACCACCGGTGCCTGCACGGATTTCCATCACACAGCGACTGCGGTTGGCATCCTCGCCACCGATCGTGGCCTCCAACAGTTCATCCCACAACGCCTCGCGCTGGACACGCAGCTTGGCGATCTCCTCTTCTGCCATCTCCCGCTCTTCGGGATCATCACTGCCCGCCATCTCTTCCAAGTCGCGAATGTCATCGCTCATCGTGTTGAAGCTACGAAACTTGTTGGCGACCCGCGCCAGCGTGCCATGCTCACGCGCGTAGTTAGAGATTTTGGACGAGTCCGACATGACGTCAGGCTGCCCCATGAGTCGCTCAAGTTCTTCAAATCGACTCAGCTTGGCCTGAAGATCTTCACGTACGTTCATCTAAGGCTTTTCGACAGTTGGGAGGTGCGTGGTGCGTGAGTAACAGCCCAATGCACGAGCTGAAACGATGCACTACAGAAGACGTTGGAAACCAAAACAGCCCGACGCGACACGCTGGACACGACGGGCTGATCACATTGATTCGAGGCGATAATATCGACTCTCTCTGTTTTCCAAGCTACTTCTTCTTGCCCTTCTTAGGCTGCAAGCTGGCATAAGTCCCCGCTGCAAACTTCGTTTGAAACTTTTCGATGCGTCCCGCGGTATCGACGAATTTCAGCTTGCCGGTATAAAACGGATGGCAAGCATTGCAAATATCGACCCGAATCTCAGGGCGAATACTGCGAGTCGAAAAACTGTTGCCACAACCACAAGAGACTGCGGTGTCTTGATAATTGGGATGAATATTAGATTTCATAACTAGAGATCCCGTTCTGCGTTGTTATCTGTTTCTATGGTTCTATTGGTCTCGCCAAGTCAAACTATCTCGACCTGGAATTATTCCCATGCGTTGATCGGTACAGCCACAAGTAGCGCTGAAGCTGGAAAATGGTAGCTTGGGTTGCCCAAAAGCTCAATGCCAAACCGCCGAAACCACCCTCACGGGCCATCCGATGCCTGAGCAAGGCGTTTTTGGGAGCTGGACGACCACCCTCTGGGACTACAAAAGTGTGGGCGGAGGGTGTTAAAGCCCTGCAATCAACCCATCATTCACTTCCAAACTCTGCTCGCCATCTGCGGTCAACGAGTCGGAAAGGGCTTCCGAGAGGCGTAACTGGAGAGCTGGCATGACGGCAGCCATGGCGGAATCCACTGCTGCACCGGACATGACGCTGGCAGCCGCCTCAGGGTTCGCTAGCTCGCGTTGCACAATGCCACTGGAGGACTCCTCCGAGGAGGAGTCCGAGCGGGAGGCTCCCCAATTCACCCCCTGGATGGTTGGTGAGCTGGGCACAGCGGCGGCCCCCTCACCCTCTGCGCTCAAACTACTCGCAGCTGCGGTTGTCGCTGTCGCAGGCGGAGCCAGGTTGATGGCGGTGGTTCCCCCTTCGATCCTGAGCAAGAGGCTACCTGAGGCTTGCCCCGAGACGTGCACCGCTTGGCTGCCATTGATGGGCACTGAAGCGGTCAGATTCTGCTGAGCGGTATTGGTGCCGGTCACGAGGAGCGTCGAGCGGTCTTCAATTAGGCTCGCGCCCAGGTCGTCGACGTTGGCCCAGTCGCCATACCCGAAGTGGCCCTGCTCGGCACCTGCGGAATCAAGCACGAACCACACGCTGCTCTGCGTCTGGGAGCCGAGGAAATCACGAATGCCAAAGAACTGCGGCCGCAATCCGCCACTGACCGTCATATCGTTCACCACGTCGCCATCGGTGGCGGCGGAATTGATGGTAATGACACTCCCGTCATCATGCAGGAAGGGTTGCGCGGCGCGCGTCAGCGTATAACTACCGGGCGCCAAGTCGGGGAAGGCATAGCTGCCGTCAGATCCTACGGTGGTCGTTTTCGAAACCGTCGCGCCAGTGGTGTCAGTTCCAGTCAGGCTTAGTTCCAAGCCATTGATAAACCCTCCCACCATCGCTTGATCTCCGAAGGTCACTTTGCCGGAGAATTGACGTGGGAGGAAATTTCGCACCGCCACATTTACGGTGGCTGTATCGGTCATGCCATTACCATCGCTGATGGTGTACGTGACCGCAAAATCGCCTTCGAAGGTTGAATTGGGGCTGGTGTAAACCAAGCTCTTCCCGTCAGTAGCGATCGCGATGGTGCCCTTTCCGCTCGGTGGTTGCGACACAGCCGTGATGGTCAGCACTTCCCCAGCGTCTGGATTCAAATCGTTGGCCAGCACATCGAGTGGCGACGAGGCAGCGCTACTCACCGCCGTTAACGTATCGTCGACCGCATCGGGAGCATCGTTGACGGGGGTGACGGTGAACGTCATGAGGCCATCGGATGTCGCCCCTCCGCTATCGCGCAAGGTGTAGGTTAGGATTTCAGTCCCGGAAAAATTCGCACCAGGCTTGTAGAGAACTTGCAGGCCATCGCTGGAGACAGTCACCGTACTGCCGACTTTCGAGACTCCTACCGCTGAGACGCTGAGCGTTTCATCGGGATCATCGGAGCTATCATTCGCCAGCACGTCAAAGGAGGCCTGGGCCGCGTCTTCTGCAACTGTAAAACTATCGTTGACGGGAGTGGGAGGAGGATTCTGGAGATCCACGCTGACCGACACCGTCCCGGTATCCGTTCCACCGCGTCCGTCAGAGAGAGTGTAAGTAAACGTTTCCGAGCCTTGGAATCCGGTCAAGGGAGTGTACCGCAACGTCAAACCACTCGGTCCCACCTGAATTGTGCCACCGGCAGATCCGGTGCTGACTGCCGAGATGGTCAGAGTTTCGGAATTAGAGTCGTCGACTCCCGTGGAATCGTTGGCAAGTACTTCTAACACATTTTGATTGCTGTTGCGGACCACCGAGAACGTATCATTGAGGGCGACAGGAGGATCGTTGATATCGGTCACTTGCACCGTCACCGTCGCAGTTCGCTGCACACCTTCCTGGTTCTGAGCGGTGTACGTAAAGGTCTCGGCACCGTTAAAGTTGGCTGCGGGGGTGTAGACCAAGGTCTTTCCGTCGCTCGCCACGGTAACCGTTCCACCACCCGACGTGTTGCCCACGCTGGCGATTGTCAGCACCGCCCCGCCAGTCACCGAGTCATTGGTCAGTACGTCTAAAGTGCTTGCTCCCGAGTCCTCGTCGAAGTTGAAGACATCATCCTCAAGTTCAAAATTCGCTCCCACGGCAAATTCGTTCTTGCCGTATTCCACGCGGTCGGTGGGGTCCCCGGAGGATTGGTCGTACAGGAGCACATCATGGGCTGGCGAGGCATCGGCCGCTTCGGTGCGCAAATTGGCGTTCCCGGCTGCCTTCGCGAGGAAGGTCACCTCCACGAGAACTCTGGGGTCCGATCCCAACCGCTCAGTGCTCGATGAAAACGCACCCAATTCGTCGATCAAGCCTGCCGTAGTCAGCGAGCCAGAGGGACTCTGCGTGTAGGGACTCGGCCGCGAAATCGGATTGGTAGCGATCGGCTCAATAACCGCTGAATCAAATAGCAGATCCAAATAGGCCGCAAAGACCCCAGTCGCATCGGCTCCGTCGCGGACGTCATCGACGACCACTTGGACTTTGAAGTTTTGCCCGGCGGCTATCGTAGTGATAGGCTGTCCCGACATGTCGACCGTCACCAACGAGAACTTAACCTGCGGCTGCTCAATCACATTCAACGGGACGTTTTGGTTCGTTACATTGCCCGCCGGATCGGTCAATACGACCTCCAACGTATGCGCCCCCAATTGCTCCGCCGTGGGCGTCCAACTGATCTGCCCCGTCTGAGCATTGATCGTCACTCCCGTGGGCGGACTGTTTAGACTGTAGACCAGCCCCTGCCCTTCCTCGGAGTGCTCCAAGTTCGCGGTAATCGGCTGACCGACAATGGCATTGGCCGGCACGCCCGCGGTGCTAGCGGCCTCGGGCAGGGTACGATCTAGCACCACCGATAGACTCGGCGACTCACCGCTAGTGGAACCGTTCAAGGTCTGCGTGGCTGTGAACAGAGCGGCCCCCTCTCCCAAACCACTGACATTGGTTACCGTCACCGCAGTCGTCGCACCGGTTGCTACGGCAGAACCAACTACATTGCCACCCGAGCGAACCTCGACGGTTGCCCCCACTTCCGTACCGGCAATGTTGAATACCAGTGTTTGTGAATTCGTAATATTGTCCGTTGCACTAATTCCCGAATCGCTTCCGTCGCTCAGATCGATACCTGTCGGAACCGACTGCGAGGTGACCGTGACGGTCACGACCTGGTTGTCATCAGGGCTGCTCGTGGTGGGCGTGGTGGTTTGTCGGACCGTAGCCCGAAACTGCAACTGCCCGGTGAAGCCCGTGGGTGGCGTAACGGTCGCTACGCCGGTGGCGCTATCGACCGTCACATCAAATGCAGTCGAACCGAGAGCCTGCACACTGTAGATGCGGGTGTCATTTTCAGCGTCCTGCGACGACAAATTGACCGTCACTGGAGTGTTGAGCGACGTCTCAACGCTCGGGATCGGATTCAAGAAAGGCGCACCATTGGCGACATCTGCCGCCACCGTGGCTGTAAACGTCTTAGTGGTTGTATTGCCTTCGCCGTCCGCAACATTGACGGTGATGGTCACAGGCCCACTGCCGTTGCCCGTCGGCTTGAGAAAGAGGACCCCATTTTCGGTGTCGGAGAACACCGTGGCGGAATCAATCGTGACCGCATTGATCGGTTTATCGGATGCGTTGGTCGCGGTATTGCTAATCGCTTCGCGAACCGCTTCACCCTCGGTCAAAATCCCAAACACCGAGTGCTGGAAATCCAAAAACCGCTGCGGTCCTTCGGTAATGAAGAACTGGGAATCGTTGGTGTCATCCGAGGACTTCGCAAACGACAAAATGCCTGATGCATTGTGCTGCAAATCGAGATGGTATTGATCGTCAAAGTCGCCGAGCGTCGAACCGCCGGAACCAGTGCCGGTCGGATCTCCCCCCTGAATTACAAAATTATTGACCACGCGATGGAAGGAAATGCCGTCATAGAATCCGTCGTTCGCCAACGAAATCACACGCCCTGTAGGCAGGGGAGCCTTGTCTTCAAACAGCTCAAAGACCATGTCGCCGTAGCCATCAATGGCCAGCTTCAAACTTTGATTGCCGGTGAGCACCTCCGCCGTCAGGATACTCGGATCACTAGAGGTCACCGTAATTGTCAGCGGATTGCCGTTCGCATCATAGGCATCCACCGGTACATGCAACGGGGAATCGAGGCCCACCGTAACGTTAGGCAGGTCCGCTACCGAAGGGGTAGACGAAAGCGGAATGGTAATTCCGGCGCGAGTCGCCAAGGTCTGTAGGGACTGAACACCGGTCAGCCGCGTGCTGTCCGGAAACTCCCACGTGGGATACTCGATAATCCCTTCGGTCGTTGCAACCGCGTTGGGAGTGCGATCCGCATTGGTCACTTCGATGAACGGCAAGTATTTGTAGCCGTCTTCGAACAACTGCTTCTGAGCGGTGCAGAACTCGCACCAAGAAGCACCGTAGAACCGCGTTCCTGAATCGGTGAGAGCTTTGGCAAAGGCTACCAAATCGATCGCGTCCTCGCCTTCGCCGGACAACTCGCCCTCAGCAACAACCGCGTGACTAGCACTCGAGGTATCCGGATTGCTACTTTCCGCAGCGGTAATCCCCAAGAGTGACATGAAACCGTCGCCGGCCATGAGCTGTCGCGATTCGAGTGGTTCCACCAGAATGGTGCGTCGACTCATTCCTGAGGAAACGCCGCTGGGACCAAACATCTCGGCGAGCCACTGAGAAAATCTTTGTCTTTTTTCTCGACGCGTCATGTCAGATACACTCACTTCAAAATCGCGTTGCTGATCGAAATTTTCTGCGCTGCCTGTGCAGCCTCTCTATCCAGCCTACTCTCAACATGCCTAGAGAAAGCGCCAACAACAATCCGTTTTGATGTCGTCGGCATTCCGTAGGCCGGAATTTCAGCCTAAACGCTCTATTTGGAACCCAACCACTCTTTCGGGTGGAGCATTCCTTGGCAACGAGTGGCGCAGGGATCTTGTAGCTTCCCAGACGCAGCCCAGAACCAGCTAGAAGCGGTTCCCAGGGGCACGAAATTCCACTCAGCGCTCCGCTCACCGGTTTGCCGAAATCGCAAATCGCCTAAACCGTATAGAGAGACTTCGCGGACAAGTCGTCACGCAGCGAGTGGGGAAGAGCAAAATTCACTAGAAATTTCGTTCTCACGCCGTCGCTACGTCCACTGGACGGAATTTGGACGTTCATCACTCAGCACAAGTTCCCTCGGGCCCTGGGCGAGTTTGGCCAAGCAGTCGCTCGGCGAGAAGGCGCTGAATCCCAGATTCAGCGCAAAGGGAAATCCAGCAACATCAACTTAGAGCGACTCGGAGAGGTCATCCTCGTTCAACATGCGAAAACCCTTGCTCTTGAGCACATCGAGCGCTAGGTCGGTATTATCGACCATGATCGCCACGGCTGGCCTGGCCCCCTGCCCCATCAACAAGGGGTAGGTCTGCACGATATTGATTTCTGCTTGCAACAAGGCCGAGCAGACTTGCAACAGTGGTTGCGGGTCATCGGGCAGCTGCACGCCAATTAGATCGCTTTCGATAATCGCCAATCCGGCTCGCTCTAAAATCTCGCGTCCACGCTCAGGGTTGCTCACTAAAAAGCGGACTAAGGCGCACTCCGCCGAATCGTTGATCGAAAGCGCTACGATGCGGATTCCAGTCCCCTCAAATCGCTTGACAACTTCCAACAGCTGTCCCACTCGATTTTCTAAGAAAACCGTAAATTGACGGATTGACGGATAATCGCGTCCGCGAGCCGTTAAATAGTCAGTCGTAGAACCGGCACCTAAACTCATCTTGGACTTTCAGAAGCAGAATTCGTCAAAATCGAACATGCTCGCACGCGAGCTAGCATTAAAGTCTACGCTAGTAGAATCTTCGCTCAAGCGATATTGTCATGCTAAAGGACAATCTAAACCATGTCTTACTCTACGTTGCTAGGCTAACACTCCCCATGAAGGTGGAACATTCTCTTGAAATTCGCGTCCGCTACAATGAGACTGATGGGCAGGGGCGAGTGCACCATGCTCAGTATCTCAATTACTTCGAGCGTGGGCGAGTGGAATTGCTACGCTCGCTGGGACACAGCTATCGCGATTTTGAGGCCAGCGGTCTCATGCTGGTCGTTTCCGAGATGAACGTGCGGTACCTGGGAGCTGCAGAGTTTGACGATCTGCTGAGGGTAACGACGAGCGTCCTGCGGACGCGGGGAGTCCGCATTGAGCATGCCTATGAAATCGTCAAACCGGCCGCCGGACTGCTCGCCAGCGAAAGGGGCACACCCGAGTCCGCAACCGACCAGCCCATCGTGAAAGCGACCAGCGTCATCGCCTGCGTCGATCGGACCGGCAAGGTTCAAAGGCTGCCGAAGTACATGCGGATCCCGACAGCGTAGCGCCTACGGTTTTTCAGGCAGCCCGCGGCTCGTCGACTCCTGCAAACGCTGCGAAACCAATTCAGCTTGCTCAATGACTCGTAGAATATTGCCGTGCAGAATCTTCACGAGATCTTCTTCCGAATAGCCGCGGTCGAGCAGGACTTGAGTCAGCATCGGATACTTGGAAACATCCTCCAGCTGGTGAGGTACCACGTCGATCCCATCGAAATCACTACCAATTCCGACATGGTCAATGCCGGCTAGTTGCACAATTCGATCGATATGGTCTGCCACATCATGGACGCTGCCGGGCAGTAGCGGATTGGCGAGACGGTACGCAGCGGCCGCCTTGGCGATCGCCGCTTGATCGTCACCATATTTTTGGCGAGTTTCCGGTGAGCGTTCGAACTTGGAGAGGGAGCGAGCTGCCGATTCGGGAACGACGAAGCCGGAATAAAAATTAACCATCACAACGCCACCGTCTGCGGGCAATTGCTTAAGGATGGCGTCGGGCACGTTGCGGACATGGTCCGCCACCCCGCGGGCCGATGAGTGAGAAAAGATCACTGGAGCTTCACTAACATCCATGGCGGCTTGCATGGTGGCTGGCGATACGTGAGACAGATCGACCAACATCCCCAAGCGGTTCATTTCGTGAACGACCTCTTTCCCAAACTCGCTCAACCCACCGCTACGAGGTTCATCAGTGCAGGAATCGGCCCAGTCGAGCGACTTGCTGTGAGTCAGCGTCATGTAGCGAGCTCCCAAGGCATACAGTCGGCGAAGCTTCTCCAACGAGTTCTCAATCGCATGGCCCCCCTCCACCCCAATCAAGGAAGCGATCTTCCCCTTGGCTCGGATGCGATCGATGTCTGCCCGAGTTAGAGCCAATTCGAACGTCTCAGGATACTTCGCAAGCATGGCGTGAACAATCTCGATTTGCTCCAACGTCATTTGATGAGAGATGCCAGATTCGACGGTATTGGCGGGAACATAGACCGACCAATACTGCGCCCCAACTCCCCCCGCTCGAAGACGTGGGATGTCGGTATGCCCAGCCAACTGCACCTCAGCGATATCGTAGTTTTCAAACGACCGAGATGCCTCCGTGCGAATCAGCCATGGCAGATCGTTGTGCCCGTCAAACAAATAGTGCTGGGCATGAATCGCTTGCGCCTCCTCAGAAACAACCACCTCCCCACGCAGTGACTTGGAGGCACCGGGACGTTGCCCTCCAGCCCCCTCTTGCGCCATGCCTGCGGAATGACAGAATGCCACTGCAAACGCTAGCGACGTTAGCGCCAACCATCGCCCGCTCTGCTGCCGGCCCCCAATTCCAGTCCTTGGCGGAGTCCACGCAATGCTCCTGGCCAAAACGCTCCTGGCCAAAACAGAGGACACCCCATGCGTGGCTTGCACAGCAAGAAATCGGACCGCAAATGCGATACGCCGGGTGGGTGCTAGGCGAGGTGCCAGTGGAGACGCGGGACGATTCATGCCTTGGCTTTCTACTGAGTTGGGAAGTTCTACGGAATTGGAGCGGGTGCAAGGGGTGAATGGGGGAGGTCGAAAAGCGAGCAAATACCCCCGAGGTGGAGTCTTTTCTGCTAAGTTGATCAAGGAGTGCGGCGGAGCCCAAATGATTTGGCAATACAGCCACTTTTGAACTCCTACGGAACCCTCGATCTTTCGCTTGCAATGAGTCAGAATGCTATGAGCAGTGAACTCGACGAAGTCACCTCTCCCCAACCATGGCTGCCCAAGGTGGGTATGATCTGGTTCTTCATTGTAGCCACTCTAGTCGCTATTGCACTGGGCGTGGTGCGGGCGGCCGAGCAGGGACAAGCCCTGGCCACGGGACTGGCCTTCACCGGCGTCTTTGTCCTGTGCTTCTTTCTATTGGGAGGTCTCTGCTTCGGACTCGCCTACCTGCTCGGAGTCATGGAAAAAGCAATCACAGGTCCTGCAGCACTTCCGCAGAACCCCTTTGCCGATGATAGCCCCCCTGCACAGATCTTGCCTCCCAAGTCGGTGACTCCACAATGAAACAACCACCCTGCGTGCCAAGCAGAAAAACAGCCTCAACGACACGGCTCCACACTCCACCCCGCCGGCATCCGCTCGCGGCAGCGGCGGCAATACTCGTATCGCTCTGCCTCGTTCAGCAACTGCCTGCCCAGGCGGTGACGACAACGCTCACCGATACGTTCAAGACGCGCCCCGCAGACAATGGACAAGTTTTGCAGATCGACTGCCACCTTGTCATCCCGGCCTCAATGACCGCCGGAACACTGCACTGCACCGCATCCACCGTGGGCGGCCCCAGCCGCTCGGATCGCGACCTCACGCTCGTTCTAACGATTAGAACACAGGGGGGAACTTTCACCGAAACCGCGTATCGGCAACACGTCCTCCTGCCGGAAGACTCCATTCAAGTCACAGCGCACCTCCCCTTCACCGCCTCTCAAGGCAGTTTCACCTGGGATGTAAAGATCTTCGAGAACCAACGGAATATCGAGAATGCGTCCCGCTCAAACCCCGCCGGTAGATCGATCAAACTGGTGACAGGAGAACCTAGCGGGCTAGCTGTGGCTCGCATTGTCGATTCGTCCGTCAACAGCCAGAGCACGACATCGACCTCCGATCCAATCTGGTTCTACGCGCAACTTGAAAACAACTCCCCAGAACTCTCCGCACTCAATCTACCCAACGCTATCCCTCGAGGCGCGCCACCTCCCATTACCACCTGGGACCGTACGATTTCTATCGCTGATGCGGCGGAAGACTGGCGCGAGTACCTACCCTACTACTTGTGGAGTGTTTCCGGGGAGAATCTTCAGGAAATCGTGGGTCAGCGACCTCGGGCCGCCCAAGCCATTGCGCAATACGTTGCATGCGGAGGAAATTTACTCGTACATTCGGTCGATCAGGTCGAGGAACATCGCAGTATTGAGCAACTACTCGGCGTTCCATTGGCGGCCCCCACAAGTACCAATTGGTGGCCGATTACTCAGGCAGCTCCGAACCAAGCTCAGGTCCCTCGGGAGCTGGATCCCCAAGATCTCGCCCAACAACTACAGCAGCCAGGCTTTCAACGCCAACACCACCTGGGAGGTATCGTCCTGGTCGCGACCCATTCGGTTCCGGGCCTGTCACCCCATGTGATGCGTTTTCTACTGGTGGACAGATCACCTCTATCCCCTTCTCAAGGAACGGACACGGAGTACGACGGCAGCTGGTTTTGGCTGAATCTTATCACTACCGTCGGCAAGCCCCCGGTGTGGACGTTTTGCGCCACAGTCGTTCTGTTCGGGGCACTGCTGGGGCCAGGCTTATTAGTCCTGACCGCTCGCCTCCACAGACGCAGTCTTATGCTCTTTTTTGTACCCGTCATCTCAGCATTGGCGACTGGAGCTATTGTGCTGTACGGAATTGTTCATGAAGGTTTCAGCACGCATGCGAGAATCACTTCTGTCCAGTACATTGAACCGACAACCGGTGAAGGCTTTGCATGGTCTCGGCAAAATTATTTCAGTGGCCTACCACCGCGGGACGGCCTTAACTTTCCCCGGCAAACCTACGCTCGCCCCGTCTATCCAATCCACCAACAGACTCAACAGTCTAACTTCAATTCGCGACCAAGTGTCACTGCGACAGTAGTCGAAGAGGGAGATCAACAGTTTTGGCAGGGCTGGCTGCGGCCGCGACAGCAACAACAACTGCTCGTCGGGCAACCGATCCAGCAAGCGGCATTCCCCATCGCTGCACACGCCAACACCAAGCCAGCACCGGGCATCACCATCGAGAACTTGACGGCTTATGATGTGCCAATCGTGATCCTACGGGGCGCGGCCGACGACTACTACGTGACCGAATCCTTAAGGGCTGGGGAACAAATCTCCCTCACCGCGACCAACCGAATCGATGCCAGCTCGTTGGTCGCTAAGCTCTTCGTCCCATTCGCCCAACAAGTCCCCGTAGAGATCCAAGGCAGTGGCTCTCTGATGAACTTTGGGCAGAGAAGAAACAACAGCGGATCCTTCAGCGGTCCCCCACCCCGTGATATTTTGCAAATGGCATTCCAACAATTCATGTCCGACAAGCTTGAATTGCCACACTTTGGCATTGCCACACTGCTCACGCAATCATCGGCTGTCAAACTGCCTCTGGAGGGACAATCGGCAGACAACCTTCACTTGGTAGTGGGAGTGCAGCCATGGTAGCCGAATCTCCAGATAAGCCGATGATCCAACTGCGGCGACTCTATCGCAATTTCGGAGCTACTCAAGCCGTCCACGACATCTCCTTCGAGGTCGCTGCGGGCCAAGTCTTCGGCTACATCGGTCCCAACGGAGCTGGGAAAACGACCAGCATGCGGATTCTAGCCACCCTGGACATCCCCAGCTACGGCGATGCTTTAGTCGATGGATTCTCCGTCATCAACGATCCCGATCGGGTTCGCCAGCGACTGGGGTTCATGCCCGACAGCTTCGGCACGTATCCCGATATGAATTGCATTGAGTATCTCGATTTCTTTGCGAGATCCTATGGAATTCTGGGGCGGAATCGGACCAAAGCTCTGCGTCACACACTCTCCTACACCGGACTCGACAAGATCGCCGAGAAACCGATTCGCGGCCTTTCCAAAGGCATGCGACAACGCCTGTGCTTGGGACGAGCTATGATTCACGACCCAGCCGTGCTGATCCTCGACGAACCGGCCAACGGACTCGACCCTCGCGCCCGCATCGAATTGCGACACATGATTCGCGGCCTAGCTGCCGATGGGAAAACTCTGCTCGTATCCTCCCATATCCTGACGGAGTTGGGAGAGATGTGCGATGCCATTGGAATCATCGAGCGTGGGCAATTGATTGTCAGCGGTTCAGTGGCTGAGATCAAAGCCAAACTGCGGCCCCATATCGACGTGTTGGTTCAACTCCTGGGCGGCGGTGAGCGACTGGAGGGCTGGCTGGAAAACGTTGCCGAGGTCTCGCATATTCAAGCCAGCGACAGGACCGTCCGATTTCAACTCGGTGCACCTGACCCGATCCGCCAAGTACAATTGCTCAAAGCAATCGTGGATGCCGAATTCCAAGTACTGGAGTTCTCGACGGAAAGCCGTTCCCTGGAAGATGTATTCCTGCAGATCACTACTGGAGCAGTGCAATGAGCCCATCTGAGGTGCCACCAAGCAGCGGGCCAGTAGGAAGCCTGCCCTGGGCCAACGATCCGACGCAAATTCAGGGAAAACCGGTTCCGCCCGCCCCCTCTTCACATCGAATCTGCGAGGATCCCTCGCCAGGCTGGGAACGCTACTGGCTCCGTGGCAGCGAGGCGATCAACCCGATTGTCGTGAAAGAGGTTCGTCAATCGCTTAAGAGTCGGCAATTCACCCTCAGCTTTGGTTTAACGCTGCTTGCGGCCGTAGGTTGGACGCTTATCGGTACCACGCTCATGGTTCCGCGTCTCTACTATTTGCCAGCTGGACTACCATTTCTAACCGGTTTCTTCTGCATCCTCGCCCTACCGCTGTTGATCATCGTTCCCTTCAGCGCCTACCGTTCACTATCGGCAGAAATGGAGCACAGCACCTTCGAATTGCTCAAGATCTCCGCGCTGTCGGCGCTGCAGATTGTCTATGGAAAAATGGCTTCGGCGCTGGTGCAGACGATGCTCTATCTGTCTGCCTTGGCCCCCTGCATTGTCCTGACCTATCTGCTGCGTGGCGTTTCACTTTGGTCCATTTTACTGCTCCTGGGTGCCACGGTGGTGATTTCAGTTGTCGAGACGGCCATTGCCATACTTCTCGCTGCGATCTCCAACACTCGAGTGCTACAGAGCCTCATTAGCCTCGTGACTCTGATTGCTATGATTTGCATCTTTTTTAGTTGGGTCAGCTTTGTTGTGAACACTCTTGAGACTTATGGAGATGTTCTCTCGCAGTCCGGCAGCGGTGGTACGCTAGCGATCCTGGGCGCCTTAATCCTGATCTTTGCGACCATTTCCCTCTGCTTGAGAGCCGCCGCAGCAGCCATCGACTTCCCTGGAGAAAACCATGCGACGCCGCTGCGCTGGCGAATCTTAGCGCTGGTCTGCCTGGCGCTGTTCTGGAGCGTCTTGGGGATGACCGCCCTCCGCATTGCGACACCTACCGACAGCCTCTACATGGGAGCATTCTTTCTGTTTCTATTCCTAGGAGCTTTGATGACTGGCGAGCATGGGGTGATCTCTCCCAGAGCTCAACGCACCCTTCCCGTGACTTTTGCAGGCAGAGTCTTCAAGACATGCTTTCAACCCGGCGCCGGCTTGGGGTACATTTTTATCATTTGCCTCTACGCGAGTCTGGTAATCACCCTCATCGCATTCGAAATCTACTTCGATAACAACGTTGCGGCGTTTCTAACCTCAGGCTCTTCCATTCTGCCGGCGCACTTGCTGCTGTGCTATTTAGCGATCTACCTGGGGATCAATCGACTGATCATGTTCGCGCTGCCGCAGCACTTGCCAGGTCGCATGGTCGGCTCCGTGGCTGTGCTGCTCGTCGTATTAATTGCGGTTCACATCTCCCCCTTAGTCATCGTCTATGCTTCCAACGATTACCGCGATTTCGACTACGCTTGGCACCAAGCCTTCAACATCCCTTGGTCGATTCAGGAAGCCTCCGTGAACGGCCTCTCCCCGGCACTGCTCCTGAACACCTCCATCCTCACGATCTGTGCTGTGGCGATTTTTGGTTTGAATCTTATTTTGAGCACACGCGATGTCATGCTAATTCGAGTGGCCGAACCACCTCGCTTGCGCGGCCCCAAGCAGGTGACTCCTACAGCCCCCGACCCGTTCGCCCCCTAGGAACATTCGGTATAGAATGGACGCCCCGCTGCATTTGCGGGAGCCTGCGGCTCGGCGTCTCCCTTCCAGTGGACCGCAGGTCGCTTTCACCAACCACCGTCGCCAATGCTCTCAACGCAGACTCCCAAAACGCAGATTCCCCAAACGCACTGCTCTTGAAACGCTCTTAGCCTAGATCCGATTATGAACTCATTTCACCCAGAAGATCGCCCCGACCCCTCCGAACAGCCGATCCGGGCGCGGGTTCCGGAACACATATCGGGAGGCGCTTTCAGCACCGGTGTGATTGTCATGACAGCGCAAACGGAGTTCATTCTCGATTTCGTGCAGAACCTCGGACGGCCCCATCAAATCGTTGCACGAGTCGTGATGCCCCATAATGTGCTGCCGCAGCTCGTAGATGCCCTGCAACGCAACATTGAACTCTATCGCGGTCGCTGGGGGGAACTCCCCCAAGTCGTGCAAGCTGGCATTGTTCCGGGACAGCCTCAACGCTCCTCCTCCGACGATTCAGGCGAGACACACGCCGAAGAGCTCGCCCCCCCCTCCGCAGAGCCCAACAGCGCTGCGGGCGGCGCACCGGCCGGCGGCTCCTCGCAATTGGGCAACCCAACCGGCAATTCGACCTCCGAGTCCTCTCCGCAATCCACCTCTTCGAACGAGTCCGCTTCCCAACCGGCTGACGACGAGCTGCGTGAACCGCCCTTGGGTGCTGGCACCCGTCAAACTACAGCCCAGGAAGTCTACGATGATCTTAAAATCCGCGATGAATTCCTCAGTGGAGCCTATGCCAATGCCGTCATGATTGGGCATGGCCCCCATGAATTCAGCTTCGATTTCATCACCAATTTTTACCCGCATTCCGCCGTCAGCTCCCGCGTTTTCCTGGCTGCTGGTCAAGTCCCACGCTTGTACGATAGCCTCAAAGGCACTTGGGAACAGCTGCGTCGCCGCCTGGATGATCGCCCCGACGGCCAACTCCCCTTTTGAGTTGTAGCCCCAAGAGCAGTCGGGCCTGACCAGTGCAGAGCATCCAGGGAGCTTCCTGCGATTGGCGTGCGGCACCCCTTGCCCAGCCCCGCAGCCCCGCAATAAATACTCGAACGCTGTCCAAATACCAATCCGCCACCAGAGAGATCCTCCTGCAATGCGTCTCATCCTTGCCAGCCAATCACCGAGGCGTCATGAATTGATGACTGCCGCAGGCTACCAGTTCGAAGTGATGCTCCCCAGTGAAACGGCCGAATGCGGCATTTGCTCGCGCGAATCCACCCCCGAACTTGTCGCTAGATTGGCTTATCAAAAAGCCATCGATGTCGCGGGCCGAGTCACCGGCTCCGCTACGATCATCGCTTGCGACACGGTCGCCGATATCATGGGACGCGTGCTTGGCAAACCCGAGGATCGACGGCATGCGGAAGAAATGCTACGGCTCCTCAGCGGACGCAAGCACGCGGTCTATAGCGGGTTATGCGTGCTGGAAGTCCCCGGCGGTGAGCCGCAGGTCGAGGTGTCGAAGAGCGAATTGGAAATGGCCCGGCTCAGCGAAGATCAGATCGAAAGCTACCTGGATAGCGAGGCTTGGTGCGGAAAATCAGGCGCCTTCGGTTACCAAGATGGGCATCCCTGGCTGCAGCTAATCTCTGGAACCAGCGAGAATGTCGTGGGTTTACCCGTCGATGTATTGCAGCGATTGCTGGGTACCGCAGGCTAACCCTTGTGCCCATTCAACCTTAGCTGCCCACACTGAAGTCGAGGGTCGAGTGTCCGAATTTGTGGCCGTTCAGGTCTTCGACGGTTAGCTTCAGCTTGTACCTGCCGGGCTGGACCGATTTGGGAACCCAGATTCGATAGACGATGAAATAATCCCGACGCTGATTGTGGCACACATGTTGGTCGGCAGGCAGGGGTTGGTCATCGATCCGCACTCCATTCGAATCAACGATCTGGTAGCTTCCTTGGAGATGCGTCTCGAAACCTGATCCATTGGGAATGGGGAGGCTCACAAAGTTGTCGACTTCGCAATACAGTAAGACTTCTTGATCGGCAGTGAACTTGTTTTCAGGAAACTTCGTCACGTCACCGAAACTGTCAACAGCCGTACAAAAAGCTGCGTTTTGCACTTCTAAATCGCTTGCAGCAGCCAGGTGCGTCAGCGCCTTGCGCTGACTGGCCAAAGCCAAAGTGTAGCGTTTGCGTGCGACGGGATTGCCATTGGGATCCGTTAGATCGTGCCACGCCTGCAACGAGTATTGCAGGAACGTCTGCGCGTCCTTGTCGAGGCCTTCGACTGGCTGAGCCGCCTGCTCCAAGTTACCAACGCTTAAATCCAACATCCTCCGCGTCTGAGCGAGTTGGATTTGCTTCTCTGGGTTCGTGGCCGCTGCAGTCGCTGCCTCCAGCTTCGTAATCGCCTCGCGGAGATGGTCTTGCCAATCAAGCTCCGAAGCCGGCGGGCCAGCCAGCGGTTCGATGTCGGACCGACGAACCACGGCGGGTTGCACCGAGTGCTCGGGCGGTGCCTCGTCGCTAGCCGGCGGACGGACGGCAGATGCCAATTGGACCCAACTCGACGCATCGGTCGCGGCTGGTTCTACCACCGGCACGGAGCTCTCGGCGGAGTAGTCGCCTCGCTTGGCAACCAACCGAGCTTCGAGCTCGCGGCGGGCAATCCGCTTTGCGTCTTCCGATACCACGGCGGGAAGGACTTCGTCCGACCGATCGCTCATCGAGTAAGCGACTGCTTCATCCCGTGCGTTAGGCCTTGCATTCAATCCAGGTTCGGTCTGGGTGGACTCGTTGTCGGTGAACTCGCTATCACTGATTTTCCGCCGTGCCGCTGACGCGCCACTGGAAGATTCCGAACGAGACATAGCGAGACGCTCTGCAGCGACCAACTGCCGCTCAAGCAGCGCATCTTCCTCTTGCATCCAAGCCGGCTTCGCGGACTCCCGATTCGCATAGTCCTCGCCACCGTAGCTTGAATCCTCGGAAGCCGATTCTGCTTCAGAGAAGGCGCGCTGAGCATGATTCGAAGGAGGCTGAGTAGACCGTAGCCTGCTTGAAACCGACGATCGACTCCCCGCCGGAATCCCTTGCTGAGCCCGCTCCACATCGAGCAATCGCTCGAAACTAGGTTCGTTTCCAGCTGGTTTTCGCCAGGAAGTACGACAACCTGAGCTACATATTAGGATGCTGAGCACTCCTACGAGGCAGCCGGTCCACACAGCCCGCCGCTTGCTCAGAACCGAGATCGTTGGCCGCGCCGGCATAGGTTTTGAACGAGGGGATGTTGTCATCAGGCTGCCTTCCATGACATTTTCGTGACGCGCGTGCTGCTCTTGAACCCAAGGGGCAAAAGCAATCTGTTTTTTTCAATATTCTGGGCGAGAGCTTAGGGAATACCAACGAGCACAGCAAGTTAAAATAGGGAATCCTGTCGCAAATCGCTCACAGCACACTGTGCTTCAAGATCGAGTGCTCCAAAATCGCATTCAGGAACACACGGCGCACCACATCATGCCCCCGATCGTTCGGATCCTCAACGTTCGAATAGAACCAGTAGGTCGGATCGCTTGCATCGTAATGCTCCCGCCAGAATTGTTTGCAATGCGAACCATGTCCTAAAAACGATTCGTAGAGCGGTACTGGATAGACGCTATCCCTTTCCGCAGCCACCTTTGCTAGCACTCGGTTGTAGGCAGCGTGGACCGCCAACCCCTCGCTCCACGTCGGCAGAAAAATACTGGGAGCATCCCCCACACTGTCAGTCGGGTCGTAGATATTGGCCAAATAGATTTCACAACCGCCCGGAAATAGCAATTCAATGGCATCGACCATTGCGTGCAATCGCAATTCAAAATTGGCGATCCAAGGTCTGGCTTGTTCCAGAGTAGCACCATACATCGCTCCCTCGCGCGGTGGAGTCCGCCCATAGTTGTGGATGATGTCGTTACCTCCAGTCGTCATCACGACCAATCCGAACACCGATTCGTCAAAGGGCTTGAGCCGCTCCGCAATATAGTCATGGTGCTGAATTGAAGTGGAGCCCGAAACAGCAATATTCCGCTGCCTGAGATTGGGGAGTACACCCGACAGACTTCGCCCCTGCATATCCGCATACTCGTCGTCGGGGTTCTCAATCAGCCGAGCAAAGCAGCCGTGTTGCTTGGACGCGGCTCCCAAACCAGCAGTAATGCTATCGCCGATTCCTAGGCAGATGACCGCGCGCTCCGTCCAGGGCTCAGCGAACGGCGCCATCGCCACGGGTGGTCCCGCTGGTCCGCTCGCTACCGGTCGAGCCAAGAAATAGTGGCGGTAGACCAACGCTCCTCCGACAGCTATCAACCCCACTCCCAACAGCCATCCCAGTCTTTGCCCTCTCTGCATAGCCATCGCACGACTCCCCGCGAGTTCACGAACCACCAGCCCCTCCCTATTGTACTTTCCGACTGCTTCCCCGTCCCGCAAGGCGGCCCCCAACATTCCCAGCTGCACGGGGACAGCTGCACGGGGACAGACCACGCCTCCCCACCAATGCATGCTTAACACTTCCATCGAATACCCGCCGTCCATCCTGGCAGTCAGAGAGACAGAAAAATGAAGACGGAAAGATATGTAGAACTTGGGAGTGACCTGGGGACAAGCAATGACCTGGGGACAGTGCACGAAACGCCAGCAATACACGCTTGCCGCCTCCACCGTCCACTGTCGAACGCCCAGAATAGCATCGCGAAAAAGCGGGAGGCGAGACCGCCCCCCCAAAGTTCTAGCGCAGAGCGATCTTCTCCATCTTTCCGTCTCCATCTTTCCGTCAAATCCTCTTCACACACCTCCCCAGGAGCGATGCGTTGAAAGAAAGAGTGCTGGGGACAGAGCACGTGTCCCCAGCAATGGTGAATTCCCGCCGCCGAATCTTACTCGGCAATACGGATGAAATCCTGGGGCGGGCCCAGACCTGGGGGGCTCAAATTGAGGATTTTCCAGCTTCCGGCAAAACAGGAAACCGCCAAGCCCTGAATGTTCAGGGAGATGTTCTATGTTCGCGTGACTGCAGGTTCGGGGTGCGTTGGTAACGACTGCAAGTACGGATTCCACTCACTTTGCCGTTCACTCACTATGAAGGGGGGCGTGCCGGGGGCAGTCTGACAGGGAGAGAGGGCGGCCGGTTGAAGAACTCTCCTTCTAACCACCAATATTTTCAGAATCTTAGCGCACCATAGACAATCGCAACCTAGATTTCAAATGGCCCCGAAACTTCAGCGTCATTTAGGAGAAACCTGATGCAACTCAAATCTCTCGCAGAAAGTTTTACCATCGAAAAGCTACCACTACTATCCGCTTGCTATTGCGGCAAATGCAAGAAACCGCTGAAGTGCGAATCGGTCATCGACGAGCACTATGCGTGGTGTTCGGACTGTGAAGCCACGGTACGTTCGTCACTGTTTCAAGTACCGAGTTGGACCGTCGGAGCAACGGCCGTCCTGTTCATGGCTCACTTCCTGCTCTAGCATCCCACGTTGAACGCCGTAGTGCTCGCACTACGGCCTAAACTCGCTAGTGCACCTGTGCCCTCCGACTCCGCAACTTAGGTTTCATAGCCCAAGTTGGGAGCCAACCAACGCTCGATTTCGCGCAGACTTACGCCCTTGCGGCGTGCGTAGTTCTGAACTTGATCCTGGGTAATGCGATCGACAGTAAAGTACCGTGATTCGGGATGCGCAAAGTACAGACCACTCACGCTCGCTCCTGGCCACATAGCGAAAGACTCAGTCAACTTGACTCCCGTGGAAGCTTCCCCATCGAGCAATGTGAACAGAGTTTCCTTCTCGGTGTGATCGGGACAGGCGGGATAGCCAGCGGCCGGGCGTATTCCCCGATACTTCTCGTCGATCCGTTCGGCATTCGTGAGACCTTCCTTGTTGCCAAAGCCCCATTCGATGCGTGCCTCGTGATGCAAGAGCTCGGCGAAGGCTTCGGCCATTCGATCCGCCAACGACTTGATCAAGATGGAGTTGTAGTCGTCGCCGCGAAGCTCATACTCCTTCGCGAACTCGTCGGCTCCATCTCCAGCGGTCACAATAAACCCACCGATGTAGTCTTCACGCCCCGAGCCCGTGGGGGCAATATAGTCGGCCAATGAACGAAAATCATTCTGTCCCTGCCGCTCCCATTGCTGCCTTAGGAAGTGGAACGTCGTTAGCTCGTGCTCACGCCGTTCATCGCGATACAGCACGACATCATCATCCACGCTATTGGCTGGCCAAAAACCGAACACGCCATTAGCCGTAATTCGCTTTTCTGAAATGATCTTCTCCAACATGGCTTGCCCGTTGGCGAACAATTCACGGGCCTCTTTGCCGTAGGTCTTATTGTCCAAAATCTTGGGATATTTCCCCTTCATCTCCCAGGCGGAGAAGAAGGGAGACCAATCGATGTACTCAGCGATCTTTTCCAACGGATAATCGCGGAGAATTTTGGTTCCGATAAAATTGGGCTTAGGAATGTCGACCGTCTTCCAGTCGGTCTGGAAGCGACGAGCCAGCGCGTCGGCATACGGCATCAGCTTCACTTGCCGCGCTCGGTAGCTAGCCACCAGCTCAACTTGATTCTCACGATTCTCTCTGGCAAATTTTTCGCGTCCATCCTTACTCACGAGCTTTTCGACGACACCGACGCAACGCGATGCATCCAGCACGTGCACGACTTCGTGCGAGTACTGGGGTGCAATTTTGACCGCCGTATGCTTGGCACTCGTTGTTGCTCCGCCGACCAACAACGGGACGTTGACATTCAATCTCTGCATCTCTTTGGCCACAAAGGCCATTTCATCCAGGCTGGGCGTGATCAGTCCCGACAGACCGATGATATCGACATTTTCCTTGGCGGCTACTTCCAAGATCTTGTCACTACTGACCATCACCCCTAAGTCGATTACTTCAAAATTATTGCATTCGAGGACCACACCCACGATGTTCTTGCCGATGTCATGCACGTCCCCTTTGACCGTCGCCAGCAGAACCTTGCCGCGTCCTTTCGAGTCGGTCTCGCCTGCCGCAACCTTTTCTTCTTCCATAAAGGGAGTCAGATAGGCGACCGCCTTTTTCATCACACGGGCACTCTTGACGACTTGTGGAAGGAACATTTTTCCGGCACCAAACAAATCGCCGACGACGCTCATGCCAGCCATCAAGGGACCTTCTATCACATCCAAGCAACGTGAACTTTGCTGCCGAGCCTCCTCCGCATCTTCAACAATGAACTTGTCGATACCGCGAATCAGGGCATGCTTCATTCGCTCTTGTACCGAGGACTCGCGCCAAGAGAGATCCTCCTCAGCCGCCTTCTTGCCTTTAGTCTTGACCGTCTCTGCGAATTCCAAGAGTCGCTCGGTTGCATCGTCGCGACGGTTCAACAGCACATCTTCGACGAGCTCCAGCAAGTCCTTGGGCAATTCTTCATATACCGCCAATTGTCCAGCGTTGACGATCCCCATATCCATTCCCGCCCGGACGGCATGGAACAGAAAGGCCGAGTGCATGGCCTCTCGCATGTAGTCGTTGCCACGGAACGAGAAGCTGATATTGCTCACACCGCCACTCACCTTGGCACCTGGGCACAGGCGTTTGATCTCACGCGTGGCCTCGATGAAGTCTACCGCGTAGTTGTTGTGCTCTTCGATGCCGGTGGCCACGGTCAAAATATTCGGATCAAAAATAATGTCCTCGCTGCGAATTCCAACCTGCTCAGTCAGAATGTCGTAGGCACGCTTACAAATCCGGACTTTGTCTTCCTTGGAGGTGGCTTGCCCCTGCTCATCAAAGGCCATCACCACACAGGCCGCACCGTAACGTTTGACGAGGTTTGCCCGGCGAATGAACTCCGGCTCGCCATCTTTCAAACTGATCGAATTGACAATGGACTTGCCTTGCGTGTTCTGCAAGCCGGCTTCGAGGACTTCCCATTTGCTACTGTCAATCATGACAGGCACACTGGCAATGTCACTCTCGCCTGCGATGAGTCGCAAGTAGCGTGTCATCGCCTCGGGACCGTCGAGCAGTGCATCATCCATATTGATGTCGATCACGGTCGCCCCGCCAGCCACTTGCTGCCGTGCGACTTCAACCGCATCCTCGAACAGATCGTTGCGAATCAGGCGCGCGAAAGCGCGTGAGCCGGTAACATTCGTCCGCTCTCCAACCATCGTAAAAGTCGATTCCGGACGAATCACAAAAGCCTGCTGCCCACTGAGCCGCGTCCATGGTTCCGGCTCGCTGGGTTGATGCGGCGCGTGCTTGGTCGACTCTTCCGCAATCGCCCGAATATGCTCCGGAGTTGTTCCACAGCAGCCGCCCAAGACGTTGACCCAACCGTTGGCCGCAAAATCGCCAACTAGATCAGCCATCTGCTTCGGATTCAAATCGTATTGCCCCATCTCATTGGGCAAGCCGGCGTTGGGATAGCAACTGATCGCCACATTGGCCACTTTGGACAGCTCTTGGATGAAGGGACGCATCAGCTGTGGCCCCAAGGCGCAGTTCATGCCAACGCTCAGCATCGGAAAGTGATGCACAGCGTTCCAAAACCCCTCGACCGTCTGGCCACTGACAAAGGTCCGCCCACCTTGGTCAAACGTGGCGCTAATCATCACCGGCACGCGATTGCCAGAATCCTGAAAGTACTTGCTGATCGCGAACAGGCACGCCTTGAGGTTGAGCGTATCGATGACCGTCTCAGGCAACAGCAAGTCGACACCAGCTTCGACCAGGGCCGCAACCTGCCCATAGTAAGAATCGACCATGGTTTGGTAGGTCGTATTGCGATACGCAGGGTCATCGACTTTCGTACTGATCGCAGTCTGTCGCGCGGTAGGGCCAATGCTTCCCGCCACAAAACGCGGTTTCCCTGGAGTCTTGTCGGTAAACTCCTCCGTCGCCTTCCGCGCACATTGGACGGCGGCCGTGTTGATTTCGCGGACAAGTTCACTCGGCAGCGCAAACTCCTCCATGCCAACCACGCTAGCACCGAACGAATTGGTCTCGACAATATCGGCCCCTGCCGACAAGTACTCGCGATGGATATCGGTCACGCTTTGAGGATGCGTTAGACACAGGATATCGGTGAAGTTCTTGAGGTCCTTGTTCGAAGCATGGTCGGCAAAACGCTCGCCGCGCATCCCCGCTTCATCCAATCCCAGACGCTGCACCATCGTCCCCATGGCACCATCCAACACCAGGATGCGTTCGCGTACAAGTTCTTGGAGTAGATCAGAATTATTGGAGCGGCTAGACATATTGGAATCGCTGTTCTTAACTTCGCTGAATCGTAGAACCCATGAGAATCTCTGAGTACCCAGACAACGAACGCAAAACCGAGCATCCATCCGTCCATCCGGATGGAGCATTATTCCACTCTTAGTACGCTCCGTCAAGGTTCGATCTCGCCCCGCGCGGCGGTACGGTCCAGTCCCAAACCTCGCATTTCAGCATCGCTGAGCGGTTGGGCTAGCCCCAGCGGTCTTCCCCAATGGGGCACCCAGCTAGTTCCCAGGCATTCCATTCTCCAGGTGGTAGTCCCCTCATGCCTGCCCTGCTCTGCCCTCCCACCCCAAGATGTCCTCTGACTTCAGGACTCTCAAACCCAAAAAATCCGGGGAGACGAGCCTGGCTGAGCATTGGGGCGGCTTCGCCGATCGATCTCTTCTAGACTTACTCTCTGGATCGACCGCTCTGGATCGACATCGCCCGACCACCTGGACTCTCATCAAGCCCGCCAAAGCACGTCCGGCATCCGCTAGAATTAGGGGGGCTCCTCGGTTCGCGACCGTCCCACCTCGTTCTCAAACCTTCTCAGCACGCTCGCAATATTATTCGTGTTGCTTGCTTCCGTGAGTCGCAATGTCCAAGCGCTTTTCAGACATTTAAGTGTCCCATCGCCCCGCCGCCCAACCCGCCAGCACCGTCCGTGCACAGGCTAGATCGTTGGGTTGGCCTCGAGTTCTAGACGTATTACATGTGGAGAGAATCATGACAATCAATGCAAATTTAGCAGTGAGCAAACTCGAATTATCGCGGGCTGCTCAAGGCATGCGAGCCCCGGTTGTCGCAACATTGAAGGCGGGCGATTCCCTCTTTCGTTTTGCCAGCACCCAAAACCCTCAGACTGGCATCGACATCCCCTCGGACCAATGGGCCCGAGGCGCTTGGTGGTTCCAGGAGTCGGATTATCGGAAGATTATCCAAGGCTATCAGACAGGCAATTTAGGACTTGGGACTGTCGCTCGCAGCGCCGGCGCGGTCCAGCCTTCTTGGAGCCTGATGAACGTTTCCATCAAGGCCCGACTGCTAGACGACATCCAAGTCTACTTGGGAGCCGGGTCAACCCAATACCGTGATGAATTGCCCAACGGCATGTACATGACTTTGAGCGGTTGGCCCAACGTCACCCAAGTCTACATCCCAGGCATGCGTGGCCCGGCATTCGCTGCCTTGCAGATCATTCGCAAAAAGATTGTCACGACGAACAACTTGGGCTTTCCTACCCACCAACCGTAAACACCCCAAGCCCCCCACTCGCTCTGACAAAAAAACTCAACGTAACAGCTACAAGGCTCAAGATCGCGCAACTCCAGTCCGATAACAGATACAGGACCCTGTCAGAACTTCCGCCAGAGACCTTCTGGTCGTAGTCGGCTTGATTCGAACAGGACATTTCCTGTACGAAGGTTCTTGGATAGTGCTGTCTGAGGGCCCCCAGCTCGGACGACGCTTTCGCAGCCTACACCTATTAGGATGACTAGCTATGCCACGGACGGCAGCGCCACGCACAACTAACCGGACCAATCGCAACGCTCGCGCGGTTCCAACGCCGGCACAGACATCGCCAGTGTTGTTTCGCTTTCCGTATCTTGAGCGGCATCTCGACGAAGCGGATACCGAGGATGAGCAGCCTGCTCAAACGCCCCAATCGGCATCGCCAATTCCGCTCGCTGCGGAGCTTGCCGCCTCTCCCGTAGCAATAGCTCCAGCCGTACTCCAGCCAGAGCCTATTTCGAATCCGAGCAGCCCAGCGACGGCAGCAAACTCCGTGGCCGCCAGCGCGGAATCGAGCTCGAGTTCTGCGAGTGAGCTGGATTCCAAACCACTTGAGCCGCAGTCGGAAGCCAAGCCCTCCTTGACGGTTGAAACCGAGCGCACTTGGTGGGAGCACTGGTCCAGCGGACTGGTTCTGATCGTCCTGGTCATTGCCCTGGTGACCGCCAGTTTGATCGCATTTAACGATTCCGGTTCCTCCTCTGCGGAAACACTGGCCACTGAAGAGCCAGCGGATCCGTTCGATCTCAGTTTATCCAACACTAGCCTGTCGAATATTTCCATCCCCGCAGCTGTAGCCAACTCGACCTCCGAGTTGGCCATCCAGGCTCCCGCGGCAACTTCGGACAACAACGCCACCTCGCCCGCTTCCACATCGTCGGCCATAACAGCCAATGAAGAAGCGACCGTCGTAGCGAGCGAGTCTCCTGCGGAGCAACTTGCTGTTCAGCCACAGACGGAATTGGCGCCAGCTTCACCAGCAGCCCAACCGCCCGAAGCGAGCGGATTGATTCCCGAAACACTTGAATTTGCGGGACCCGAGCCGGCCGCCCCATCCGCCTCATCGGTCCCTCCGGCCGAAGCAACGCTCAGCTTGCCCGAACCGGCTTTGCTGGCTGGAGCCAGCCTCCAAGCTCCTGTAGGCGAAACGACCCCACCGCTGTTCCCACAGTCCAATTCAACGGCGGCGCCCCCTTCCGGTGCTGCTGTCCCCAGTGCGCCGACCTTCCCTGCTGCCAGTAGCTCGGCCAGCACACCGGTGGAAGCTCCTGGAGCGAGCCCCTCGCTCTACGATGGAGCGAGATCTGACAGTCAGATGTCGGCAACGACAATGAACACCAACTTGCCTCAACCCCAGCCCACGGCCAATACCGTGGCAGAACCGGCGCCACCAGCGAGCTCTTTCGCGAATACCCCACCGGCTAGCGAGGCACCGATTCAGACTACGGCGAAGCCCTATGTAGCTCAAACCCCAGCCACGTTTGCGAGCGGCACCCCAACCGCAGTTCAGATGTCGATGGCATCGAGTCAAACACAGCTGCCAGGCACCGAACAACAACAGGCACCGTCGTCCGCGGCAACCGGCTACATGCCCAATGCCGCAAATCCCGCGACGGCAACGCCCCCACCGCCTGCCATGACCGAAGCTTCTCCGGTGGCTTCCGCAACGCCCGACATGGATGCCCAAGCCATCATCCGAGCCTATCAAGAGTTCGTGCAAATGCAACGTGCCCAAGCGGGTACTGAGAACCGGTACCAAACTGCGGCTCCACGCTAACCCGTTGGTTCGGTCGCGTGCTTCATAGCCGCCGCTTCCCCAAGTCCAGCGGCTCATTGGAGCGGCGACTAACACAACTGACCATCCTTCAAATACCCGATGCTAGAGCCAGGAACAGGCCATGACGAAAAGCCTCAATCAAGCATTCATCAAGGCTTACTCGAAAGAGAAGGCCCAAGAGACGCAACGCCACGCCGAGGTCGAGCGACTAGCCGAGGCGCAACGTAAGAACTCCATCCAGGAGCTTTCCGATTCGTTGATCATGCGTTTTGATACTGCAACCATGACGATGCCGGTTCCGCCACCGCGCGCTCCGGAGGCAGCCGCCGAGCCTCGGAATGTAGCCGCCGAAACGCTCCCCACCCCTCATTTCCTGCAGGAGCGGCCACGGGCAGTTCAGGCGGTGCGCAGCCATGCGGCCCCCGCCCACCAAGCCTCGGTGAAACGCGAGTTAGAGCCAGCTGCCACGCAAAGTGCTGCTCGGGCCGAATCCTTAGTTTCTTCCGACTCACCGGAAGCAGTCCGCGACTCGATTGCCTCTCAAATGTTGCGTGCGGGACAATGGGGTGATCAGCAACTGGATGTGTTCCTGGGTGGCTTTCCCATGCTGCCCGAAGCTGTGTCGGCAGCCCCAACAGCACCGGCAACTCAGGCACCAACACCAGCGGCAACAACCACCCCCGCGCCAACCCTACTAGAACCAACCGCACCTGCACCAACGCCAACTGTCGCTCCGCAGGCCCCCGTCCCCGTTACCAGCCAAGCTGCACTACCACAGCAGCCCCAGGCACAGCAGCCCCAGGAAATGGGCATCGCCCATGCGGATGAGCAGGTCGAGGCCCCCACACCGGCCCCAACTTCCTCCGGGACGCTCCCTCGGGTCCTAGTATCACCTGAGGCACCTGCGATTAGCACACACCAAACCTCCGAAGGTCGCAGCAGCCTTCGCGAGGGTGAGATTTTCCGGTTAGACCGCCCTACCTATTCTGCTGCCCCAGGTCCAGCAGAAGCTGACTTGGATAGTGGCGAGCAGAGTTCGGTCCTCGGAATTCATACCAGTAGTCATGAGAATCTCGAAGCGGAAGCCAGCCCTACAGCCCCCGCCTTAGACACTCGGGAGATTGAAGAGAAGCTGCGGCGTTCCAAGATTCGAGTCTTCAACCCGGCATGGGAGGTCGACAACCTCCAATGGCCTGAAATTTGCATTGAGCTGCTAGCTCACACCTCATCGCACATGGAATTGGTGGCACAAAATCTAGTCGCTGCCAGCCAAGAGGGCCTGCAAATTATGGCAGTCACCAGTTCGGACAGCGGCGAAGGCAGGACCACAGTGGCATGCTGCTTGGCTATCCTGGCAGGAACGCGGGGACTCAAAGTTGCGATTGTCGACGGTGACCTTGAGAATCCGACCCTAGCCTATCAAACCAATCTAGATGTCGAGCAGGATTGGCGGACGGCCCTGCTTCACCACCTCCCCCTCGAAGAGGTTGCGGTCCATTCCATTGATGACCAGGTCACACTGATTCCGTTGCTGGAACCGGTAGGGCAGAGCGAGCTATCGCCCGACGACGATCGCATTGCCGGCATGCTGCAAGAACTGTCAGAGAGTTTCGACTTAGTTATCGTCGACATGGGGCACATGAACTCCGCTCGCAGCCTGGTAGCCACCATGGGCGAATACGGACTGATCAGCGCCACGGTCGCCGTGGTCGATCATCGACAAGCCACTCAACAAAGCATCGAAAATTGCCTGCGTAAGATTCGAGAATCGGGAGTTGCCTCAGTCGGACTCGTCGAGAACTTTGCGGCCTAGACTCAAACCACTATTAGACGGTAGAGCTCATGTACGAAGAACACTGGAAGCTGACGGAACGGCCGTTTGAGAATCGAACGGAGAATCAATTCTATTACCCTGCCGAAACGCATCAAGCTGCGCTGTTGAAATTGCACTATGCGATTGAAAACAGGCGTTCTGCGGCCCTCCTGTGCGGCCCTGGCGGCATGGGAAAATCGCTGGTGATCAATTCGTTGCGTCGGCAACTGGGCGAACAATTCCGCCCGATTTGCCACATTGTATTTCCAGCCATGTCGAGCGATCAGCTAATCCGCTACATCGTCGAGCAGGTCGATCCTGGTCAGTCGGAAGGCATTCGGGAAACCTCCTCAGACTTAGCAAGGTTTGAACGCTTCTTGCAGGGAAGCCTCGACGCTCAGCGACACCCAGTCATCGTTGTCGACGAAGCGCATCTACTGGAACAGCATGATCTACTGGAACCGCTGCGTCTGATGCTCAACCTCGCAGCCACAGAAGCGGTTGGCGAGGCAGCCTGGACACTGGTGTTGGTCGGGCAACCCACCCTGCTTTCTCACGTCGAACGCTATCATGCACTCGACGAGCGTTTGGCGGTCAAATGCATGCTGAACCGCTTGTTGCCCGAAGAGACCACTGCGTATATCCAACATCGCGTGCGGTGCGCTGGAGCCAATGCAGAAGAAATCTTCGACGAACCAGCCCTGGAACGCATACATACGCTGACGCAAGGCATCCCGCGACGCATCAATCGCTTGTGCGATCTAGCTCTGATGGTTGGCTACGCCGAGGATCGAACCATCCTCTCCGCCGAGACCATCGACAGTGTGCATGGCGATTTGGCAGCCCCCACGATTGTCTAAGCCGTTCACTGTCCAGGTAATTTCTTCACTGTCATAGGCGGTTAATTGCCTAGCCACTTGATGACTTGGACACTTGATTGCCTAGCCACCGGAGAATGCAGTTTACGGGAGTTAGCGACGACGGCGTTTGCTTTTGTCGGCTCCCTTGAAGCTGGCGCGTTTTTTGGCTGCTCCCTTGCTGCTGGAAGAGTTGCGCGTCGCTTTGGTAGGCTCCTTGCGTTGGGCTTTTCCTCCACCGCGTTTCGGCCGATCCTCGACTGTCTGACCACGCTTCTCGACCACCGACAGCAGCAGCGCCCGCCGGGCTAGGTCGACCGATTGGATTCGCACGACCAATTCATCGCCCAGCCGAAAGCGATTCCCACTCCGGAAACCTTCGAGCATTTGACCGCGGCGTTCGAATTTGTAGCTATCCTTGGGTAAATCCTGAATGGACACGAACCCTTCCGCCGGAAACTTAATCCCGCGAACGTAGAACCCATCGGGAACGACGCCGCTAATCACTCCCGGCATCGTTTCACCAATCTTCTTGTTGAGGAAGTGCAACAGCTTGATCTTAATGATCTCGCGTTCCGCCCACTCGGCGTTCTGTTCCTTGTCACTGCAGTGACGACCCAACTGAATCAAAACCGGTAGAGGGTCTCCATACGGTTTCGTCTGCCGAATCAACCGGTCCACTGTTCGGTGCACTTGCAAGTCGGGGTACCGCCGAATGGGACTCGTGAAATGACAATAGTGCTGAAACTGTAGAGCGTAGTGCATCTCCTCTTCGGGCTGGTAAACGGCTTTGCTCATCGATTTTAGAATGGCGTAGTTGACCGCATACTCAGTCACTTTCCCGCGGACCAATTCTACAACGCGCTGCACTTCAAAGCGATTCTCCATGCTTTCGCATTTGATCCCCAAATCGCGCATGAAGTCGTCTAGCTTGCGCATTTTGCGACGTTCGGGTGGCGCGTGCGCCCGGCGCAGGAAGGGAATTTCCAACTGATCGAGCCAGGTTGCCACGGCCTGGTTGGCTGCCAGCATGCACTCTTCGATCATCTGGTGACTCTCGGTGTTCTCCGTGATCCGAGCCCCCTTAACCTTCCCCGCTTTATCTAAGTCAATCTTCACTTCCGGCAAGTGCAACTCGATGGCACCGGTGTCTTTGCGGTTTTGCCTCAGCACCATTGCCAAGGTGTGTATGTCTCTCAACAGTTGCCAAATCTCAGGAGTTAGTCGCTCGCGCCAGCGCTCGGGATTCTCGAGATACTGATCCACCTGCTCGTAATTCAACCGTTGATCGTTATGGATTACCGAATTAAAGACTTCCTGGTGGACGACGGTCCCCTCTTCGGTCATTTCCATCAACACCGTCTTGGTCAAGCGAACTTTATTTGGCTGCAAGCTGGCCAAATGGTTGCTAATCAATTCTGGCAGCATGGGAATGACGCGATCAGGCAAGTAGACGCTGGTGCCTCGGTCGCGAGCCTCTTCATCGAGGACGGAGCCTATGGGAACGAAATGCGATACATCGGCGATGTGCACCAACAATTCCCAGTGCCCCTTTTCGTTCTTACTGAGGGAAATCGCATCGTCGAAATCGCGCGCGTCAAAGGGATCGATGGTTAGGGTAACCACACCGGTCAGATCGCGTCGATCGGCCGGGATATCCCCTTCAACGAAGGCATCGGCGGTGGCACGAGCTTGATCAATCACCTCGGCAGGGAATTCGTCGGCGAGCCCATACTGGCGCATGACGGCCAGGGTATCGACGGCGGGGTTTTTGCTCGAGCCCAAGACCTCGATGATGACCCCCTCCCCGACACTGCGGCCATCGGGAAAGTGCACCAGTTCGACAACGACTTTGTCTCCCTGCTCCAGCGGTAATCCACGAACGTCCCCCACCATCACTGGCGAACCGATCGTAACACCATCGAGCCACACAACAGAGTTGCCATCCTTAACAGCGTAGGAGCCCGAAAACTGCCGCCGGGCCCGCTCGAGGATCTCCACGACCTCGCCTTCCTGCCCCCCCCCTTTGCGGCTCGCCCGCACACGCACTTGCACGAGATCGCGGTCCATGGCCGAGAGGGTCGCCGAGGCAGGAATGAAAATATCTTCCGTTGTCCCCAGTTTCCCAGTGGTGACCGGACGGACGAAACCGAAACCTGCCGCCGCCTGCCGAAAGGTTCCTCGCGTCATTTTGGGATCCCCCGAAATTTGGTCCGGTGTCAAAACCAAATGGTTTCGGGCATACGCCAATTCCCCATGCTGAACGAGGCGTTTGATTGCCATGCGGACTTGCGGGAAGGCTTCCGGGGGAAGGCCGAGCGCCTGATGAACCCCCTTGGGTTTGGTTGGCTGATACTGGGGGTGGTACACTAAATCAAGAATCTGCTGGCGCAGCGCTGGATCAATTTTTGCTGGGGAGTCGGAATCTGACACGCGTATGCCTGTAGCGAAAAATCTTGGTCGTACGAGCCACCTGCGGAAAACAAGGGTTCTCCATGATGGAGAATGCGACCCAGTCATTGATTTCACGCAGGCGCTGCGGGGAAGGCCCTAATTGCTCTGATTGTAGATGAAACGGCCCAACTGTGGCGAGAAAACCACCTGGAGTATCCACGATTAAGTGACACCCTTCCACCGAGCGGGGTTCATGCCTAGCAAGGACCGAATCAAACTCCGAAGGCAACAAACTCTCCGGGAGCACTCCCCCATCACCGCTCATTCGGCACTCGCAGTGGCTGGAAATGCGACCGTGCCGCGGAGCGGGCCGAGGCGTTTTGTGCCACGGGACAACAATTGTGGTCTATACTTAGGACTAATTGCCGTGCTGATTTTAACCTGGGTGCCCTCAGGCGGATCCAGGTTGAAAAATAGCCCAGCCAATCGCAGAATTCAGCGTCTGACATGTTCGACGCGTCCACCCCAGGCATCCCACCTTCAGCTTTAGCCGACACCCTATGACCGACACCATTCCCAACAATTCGGACTCGCTGCACAAGCCTCACGTACTCCTAGTGGATGACGATGGGGAAATTATCGAATCGATGCGCTACGCGCTGGAAGCGAATGGCTTCCAAGTATCGATCGCGCGCGATGGAAATCAAGGCTTAGCACTGGCCGAAAAGATGCGCCCCGATTTGCTCGTTTTGGACATGATGATGCCCAAGCGAAGTGGCTTCCTGGTCCTAGAGCAACTTCGCCGTGACGGAAATGATAGTGTGCGCGTCATTATGATTACCGGGAACGAAGGCAGCAGGCACCAGCAATACGCAGAACTTCTGGGGGTGGATGATTACCTCAGAAAGCCTTTCCCCATGGATCGTTTGATCGAGAGTGCCAAGAAGTTAGTTTCAAGACCTGCGGACACCAAAGAAGAGTAACTCGATGCAGCTTTTTCCCTGTCCCGCCTGCAAGCGCCTCGCAGTGTTGCCACCGCTTGTCTCCCTGGCGGCTCCCATCCGCTGCCCGCACTGTTCAGAACAGGGGATTTTAGGGGAACTCGTTGAATCCGAACTGGGTTACTGGGAGGTGCTGGACGCTCCCAAAGCGTTTGAATCCTCTCACCCGCAATCGGAAAACAGCTTCGAACCGGCAACCTTGGAGCTGGAGGTTCCCGAATTGGCGATGCCGGACATGGCGGAGTTAGACGGCAGCGCCCCTGCCCCTGCACCTGCACCTGCACCTGCACCTGCAGCCTCAGATTCGTCGGAGTGGCCTGCGTTCCAGCCCCGCTCCCGCAGCGACCTCGATCGCCAGCGACGCAAAAAGCGGTCGCCAATCTGGACAATTTTCCAAATGGCCCTAGGCGGCTTGGCTGCCTTTCCCATCGCTCAGTTGATCCTCTGGCACGGCATGGGCAAAGACATCTTCGAGACAGGGCCGATCGTCGCGCAATACGTCCCCTGGATTGTGCCAGAACAATTTCGGCCGAGTATCGCGTACGACTTGAACTCCCCGCTGCTCCCCCCTCCCTCTTCGGTCCCTGTGCGCGGCGAGAGCGGTTTCAAACAATTTGATGAAGTGCTCCCTCTTACGCCATCCAAGACAGAGGAACCGCCGCTTGAGACCTCCCTCCAGCCCGATGAGCAGCCAGAGACTACCGGCGGTGTAGAAACGACCTATGGAACGGACGAGCCGGCTCCTACGGCGGATCCCCTGCCCGAGGCAAGTAGCTCCGGCACCGACCAACCCACCTTCGAGACCGAACCTGTAGCGATGTCCACGCAACCTGCAGCGGAGCGATTGGCGGAAGAGCAGCTTCGGACCGCTATCGAGCTTAGCCACGATTCCCTACAAGCCTGGATCACGCACCGCAGCTCCCCCGCTGCAAATTTCAAACAGCTCGCTCAACAAATCTACACGGACCTAGTTAACCTGTCGGAGCATCTCAGTCGACTACCGTCCGATAGTTCCAACCAACGCAAAGCTGCGGAGAGCATGCACACGGTCAGCTCGCTGATCGAGGTACAAGGTGACATCCAGGATGTCGTCCGGCAAGGCTCTCAATTCTGGCTCAACACCCAATCCGGCTCGCAGTCGCAATTCCAGTTGGCGACGATCGTCGAAGTGGCGGCAGCCGAGGAAGAACCCGAGGGCTGGCGAGTCGTAGCAACCCGAGAAACGCAGCTCTTACCCAGATCGCTTGCGCCACCTCCCTACGGAATTCACATTCCTAAGCGACTGGCGGCCAGCCTTGCTGCAGGGCAACGCCTGCTGTTGCTGGGGTTCGTCTTACCGCCAGAGAGTTTACCGCCAGAGAGTCCCTCGGAAAGCGAAAATCCCGCGCCCCCTCGCTCCACGTTCCAAGCCTGTTACCTGTACGAGCTTTGAACTACCGAGGAGACGGATGATGAATGAAGAGCCTCAGCCACCGACAGCCCCCCCGCTTCCCAGCCCAGCGACCCATCCTCCGGTCGGCACAACATCGGCACATCCTGAAGCTCCTCGAGAACCGTCCACGCAACTCCCCGATTCGCCGCACGCCGCTGGCGACCTTGAAAAAACGTCTACGCCATCTCGACTGCCGGACGCCATCGATATGGAAAAGTCCACGGTCGTCGAGGCCACACATGCCCTGCTGGGCGTGCTGGGTTATAGCGCCAGCTTGCCGGAAAGAACGCTACGAAGCGCCAGTGCTTTGGCCGGCGGGTTTGTGCGCGAGTCTGCCAACTGGTTGGTTCCTTCCGCTTTTCGCAATTCCAAATCCTACACGATTTTTGTCAAACAGATGCTTGACTTTGTTGTGAACGATGTCGGTGGAGTGCGACGCGCATTGGCCAGCGGCAAGGAGGCTCCCAAACAAGAGCAGGTAGATCTCGCTCGAAAAACAGTCGGCAATCTACTCGACATGACCGCCTTGGCCACCTTCCATTTGTCCCCCCTGACGGTTTTGGCCATATTTAGCGATGTCGCGTATGGCTCCAAAGTCTACATGCGAGAACTGAGCGAACGCCTCAAAGAGCAAGGCATCATCTCGGAGCAGACAACCATCGACAGCGCCTCCGATCTCATCGAAGCGCTTGAGGAGGTTTCCGGCGGGGCAGTCGGCATGTTCGACCAACCACCCATCTCCATCACTGCTCTGAAGAACACGATTGAGCAAACCCAGAAATCGGTGGCCAAGGTCGACCCAACCCAGATTTTGCCCTTCGCAGAGATTGAACAACTATGGCGTCAGATGGAATTGGCTGCCAAAGATCAGAATGCATCGATTTGGGCCGTTTCCGCCACGATCTCTGTCGTTGCATTGAATAAAATCCAGGCGGTCGGACATGGTACTGCAGTAGGCCTGGAGATTGCAGGCAATATGTTCCAACAACACATTATTGAACACTACTGGGATGGCTTGCGTACCATCGAGCGGGAAGGCTTAATCGCTTCGCTATCCAAATCGACCGAACCCTATCTGGATGCCATCTGGACAAACTTTGCGATCGATCGCAAGACCTGGACCGAGCAGTTGTTGAGTGGCGAATTGCTCAAATGGGGTTGGAGCCAGTTGAGCTGGCCCAAGCTCTCCACCCGTGGCTAGGCGGCATGCTGAACGAGCAACCCGCCACGAGAGAATTGTCGACTGGCAAGCCAACTACTGAGCAACCACGTTGCCGCTGATGAAAGTGGATCCCACACCATCGTTGGGAAGTGTGGTGTGGATGGTTACCTTCTGGCGGAAGGCCCCCTCTTTTTCGCTCGGCGTAAACTTGAGCGGGATGAAGTGAGCCGCTTTAGAGCCGGCAGAGGGAGTGAACTCAAAACGAGAGTCCTCGCACTCAATCTTGGTGATTTCGAAGGGGACTTTCCCCTTCACAAAAATCCGCCCCGTGACTTCCTTCGTCAGGGAGGTAGTCCCCAGCTCAACAGACGTCGGCAAGACCAAAGGGGGCAAGATACTGCCGCGCACCGGGATGGTCACCAAGTTAAACTGCCGGTCGTTGGTCACGAGCACGATTTGATCCGAGAAATCTCCAGCGGGCGCGGTGTCCTTCAGGCGTACTTGCATGGTGTATTCCACACGCCCACCACCGGTCTTCTTGGCGTCTCCCAGGACGACCCCCAGATTCGAATTGGCACTGCGTACATCAGAAATCTCCCACTGGCTCCGACCTGCATAGGTAACCTGAACGGAAGTCGTCTTCTCCGCTCCTTGCTCGACTTCGCCAAACTGAATTTCACCTGGCTCCGTTACGATGTCTGAACGAATATTTCCTTTGACCGTTAGCTGCATTTCGCCGTAGTAAGGTCGATCAAACACAACGGTCACGACGGCTGATTTACCACCCACGAAGGAACGCGTATTGAATTCGCAAATAATCGCCCCCTTCTGATACGTCTTGAGATCCGCGTTTTCGATGCGAGGTAGCGTGCACCCACAACTCGATCGCACATCGGAGACATGCAAATCTTCTTGATACTTGTTAGTAAATTCGAATGCATATTCGGCTTTGGCGCCGCGTGGAACGATTCCGAAATCATGATCTTTGACCGGAAACATATCCCGCACCCATTCTTGGGCGGAGACGGAACGAGTATCAACGTGCAGCAGAAGCATCGAAAAAACGATACAGCACGTGGCAAAGCGAGCAAAAAAATGAATCATTTCGATAATCTTTCTCTATGCACTTGAGTTCCTTAAGAACCCGCTCAAGCTAGCAATCCATCAAGCACTCAGGGGGCCGGTCAATGTAACAAGCTCCCCATTCTGCCGAAAGATGAACTACGGCATCGAACAAAGCGCCCCTGTGCTACGCCCCTGGCGCTATTTCACCTCGACGGCGGTCAGCTTGTAAATCGCCAGCAGCAATCCATCGGGCAAACGCAACTCCTCAATTTCAAACTTCCCTTTCACCGACACCGGCCGCGTGGTGTAGTCGGCAGTTCTCCCCTTTTCCATCTCGACTCGAATGCAATCGTAGATCGCCGCTCCTGGCCCGAAACAACACTCCATATTATCGCGTACCAGTACAAATTCCTTGATGCCGGACTGCTGAAACGTGGGGTAGATGTACCCCCGAATGCGCACCGTCTTCTTGTTCAGGGCTTCGATCTCTTTCGTCAGCAGCTTGCGGTCAAACTCCCCCCCCTTCTCGATATCAAATTTAATATCGTCGAAGCTGATATCCCCTTTCGCCTTGGGGAGCACGCGGCGGGGACGATCCTCCGCGGCACTCGCGGGCTCCTGCGCACGAAGAACGGCTGACTGCGATAGCAACGGAGCGGCCAGACTTAATCCTAAGAGAAATACGCAAGAGAGGGTGTTTTGACGCTGCATGTCGAACCTCGGTATGAGCTGGAGCTTGGCTACCTGAGCGCAGTCCACAGACTTTTTGAGAGACCAGACCTCTGCGCTGCGACTTACAGCCTAACGTGTAACGGAGCCAGGAAGCAACCTTAAGCATCGGATTGGAAATATTAGCACAAGCGGACCGGCCGAGGCAGCCTGCGGCATCTGCGGCGTCTCGCGCTAGGCCCTTCATGATTTCAAGGGACCGCCCCCCCGAAAAGCGGGCCTACTTGAGAATATCGGCCCGCAGCTGGTAGAAGACCCCCGTCAATCCATCGATCGGCTTGAGGCTCCCGTTTACGTTCAAGGTGCCAGCCAAACGCTGCTTGCGATAGCTCTTGGTGGCGTACTGGTCCCCCCCCAAGCTCACCTCGATCATGTGCGTCAATGGCGGCTGCCCACCAAAACAACAGGTCCCCAGGTCGGGCACGAGCACAAAACGTTTTGCCCGCAACGTGTCCATCGAAGTGGGGTGAATGTAACCTTTGATGAAAATCGGTTTGCCATTCAACTCCACCGCTTCAATGGTTGGCGCATCGGGCTGCCCCTTATCGCTCATCAAATCCCCGAAATTGGTACGCATGTACCCCTCTGGAACCTCCGTCAAATACACGTAGGTGTGGTAGGCAGGAGCCAGCACTAGGCACAGCCCCCCCAAAACGACTCCAGCCACAGCAATCGGCCGGCCCTGCAACTCCTCAGGGAATTTGCGAAAACCCCGGAATGCTAGCGCCGCAAATACGACGGACAACAGGGGAAGAATGACCAAAGCCAGCACAGGAAACGCAAGCAGGCCGAACAATCCCAACAAGAGTGAAGCCACTGCAGCGCGGGAAACCGATTGGTAAACCTCCGCCTCACCGCCTGAAAAAGCCCCCTCTTCGGCGACAGAGCCTAAGCCTGGCAGGTCGCCAGCACGATCTGAAACAGGTGATGTCGAGTCCATCATGAAAAATCGTCGTCTTGCAAAAGTATCACAGCAGAAAAGCTAGCGCATCGTCGAAATGGGAATCTCGGCCAGCGGACACGACAACGCGCCTTAGGGACTCATCGCCGCCATCCACGACTCCCTCACCCAGCAGCCAACCGGTGCACAGCGTTAAGAGCGCACCGACACCCGGCACAACTCCAACGCACCGTGGCGTCCAGCCCCACTGAGCATTAGCCACATCGACAAACCGAGCGTGGTGGACACCAAAGTTAATACGCAGGCTGGCAACAGGCGGTTCGCCGATGTTGTCAGGGCGACTGGCGGCACTGCCACCAAGGCCCTTGCGGAATCGGTACCCACGGCAGATTTCCCATTGAAGGCGAGCAGTGTTGGCGACTGGCTCACACGCAAACGGGGACGACTGGTGGACGCAATGCCTTGCACCCGAGCAGAGTTCAGGGTGCTCGAACTGTCCTTAGTCTCTGCCGCTGGACGCGGAATGGGGAAGAAGGAGGTCGCCCGCTTGAATGCAGCAGGATCCAACTCCTTCAAGGCCTCCAACTCCTTGGCAGCTTCTGGCAGCGGGCAAGCCCGGAGGTAGTTGATCACCGGCACGCGAACCCAACTCGACTTGTCATCGGCCGACTTGAAGAGGTTCACCATGCGGTCCACTTGAGTCCAATCCTCCCAGCGGGCCAAGTCAGGAATGACCAAATCGGCCAACTCGGGCCGATCCAAGATCAGCCGCATCGATTCAAGCACTCGTTTCTTGGGCAGGACTCCACCGTCTGTACCATGAAAACGCAGGGCCATGATTGCAGCATAAGTATCCGCATACTGGCTTTTCTTGTTGCTCAAAAACAACTCATCGATGAGCTTCAAACCGTCGGCGCCTTTCAGAGTGGCGTAGCAGGCAATCATAGCATCCAATCCAGCTCGCTGATTGGCATCGTCGCTTCGCAGCATGCCTTCCAGCAAATCCGCATCAGCCGGCTCACCAGCAATCCCCAGCATGACCAGATACAATCGCTTGCGATCTGGTGGCAGCCCCGTATCCTTGATCCATTCCAAGAGCTGAGGACGATTCAGCGAATCCTTCAACTGCTTGAGTTCCGGATAGGGTGCCGAAGCAAATTCATCATAGGCATCGCGCGCCAACAGCGATTCCTCGTGCTCCAAATACTTCAAATAGAAGTTGAGGCGCTCTACAGATGCCTCGGGCAAGGCGGGAATCGCTCGAATGTAATCCAAGGCCAAATCGCTGACCGGCAGCGGCGAAGACCACAAGAGATCAGGGGGATCCACTCCCATGATCAAGAAATGCTGCCCCTCTTTGGCTTTCCCAAAATAATTGACTCGTATTTCCTGCCCTACCTTGAGCAGGGCATCCCCCTTGAGGACCGATTCAATCTTGAACAACGCGTCGGCGTCAGTTTCGGAGCCAGCCACGATCGTCGCAAATGCGACGGTATCCATGGCCTCCATCTCTTGTCGCAGCGTCTGCGAAACTGCACTACAGAATGGACAGGCGAGTGCCGATGAAGCAAACAGCATGGAAAGCGTGCCAACAGCTAGAATCGCGAGCCACGGACGTGTCAACCTTGTGAACAAGGGGGTCCAGGGGCGGGGAGTGCTTGACGGCGGCAGGAGTAGGTTTCTCACTTTGGCTACCTTCGAGAAATTTCAGGCAAGGCGGGAATTTACTGCAACTTGGTCATCCTTCGGGTTGCCCGGAAAGCTCCGCTGAGAATCCTCAACGAATGCACAGCTCCATCTGCGCGCAACGTGGCCAACCAACTGGCCATGGATAGAGTGTAGGAGAGCAACTAGGCATCTGACCAGCAGAACTTGAAAGAAAGTCCAATCAAACTGAACTTTTACTCGTCGCTCCTAAGACGCCAGACTAACATAGCCCTCACAATCACTACAGATTCTACGAGCGTTGCACTTCAAATGTTCAACAGAGCTTCAAGGATCTCTGCAGAGACGCCAGCTTTCGCTCCCCGTCACGTGCGTGTCCTCGGGGCTAATTGTGCAGAGTCGCTTGTGCAGGGAAACCGGTAAAATCCGACCCGATGCGGGATGGCTTACCGGAACTCCTTCTGCCGCGAGACACCGTCGCAAAGGGGAGCCAGCGGTCGAATGTGGCTTGACAGAAACCTTGGCAACGCATAGTTTCCGTAGTTCGAACAGACTGTGATCGGGCAGACTACGTAGTCCGCCCCCCATAATAGTTAATCAATATTTTTACTGAGGTACTTGGAACCATGGCAGTTCCAAAGCGTAGACATTCCAATTCGCGATCCGGAAAACGGCGCTCGCACCATCAGATCAAACCGAAGCAAACGGGCTACTGCCCGCAGTGCAGCACGGTAGTTCCTACCCACGCGGTATGCCCGAAGTGCGGGCACTACATGGGTCGCAACGTCGTCGAAATGTCTGAGAACGCCTAGCAGAGTTCTATCACTGCAGCAGCTCTGCGATTGCAAAACGCACATCCTCCCCTCCAGCCCAACTGGGCGGCGTTTCCGCGCGGCGAGGGGATCAGGCTGTGAGCTGCGCGTTAGACCTGGACGCGATTCACCTGCGCATACTCCTCAAAGGACGGCCTCTCTGCCGTCCTTTGTTTCGTTGCCCCCCAGTTTGCATTCTTCCAGCCCCGCGGTAATACACCAGTGAATATTGGCATTCTTTTCCCTGGCCAGGGCGCACAAGCCGTCGGCATGGGGGCGGCACTTTGCGAGCGCAGCTCGATTGCCCGAGACCTCTTCACCGAAGCGAGCCAGATCCTCGATTTCGACCTGCTGGAGCTCTGTCAGACCGGCCCTGCCGAACAGCTCAACCGGACAGAATTCTGCCAACCTGCCCTGTTTGTACACAGCTTTGCAGCGCTCAAGCAGCTCGAAGCAGACCGTCCCGAACTCTGGGATTCCGTCGCTGCCGTAGCGGGTTTGAGCCTGGGCGAATACACGGCCGTGGCTGCCGCTGGCGGCGTAACCTTTGCCGATGCGGTACGCTTAGTCCACATACGGGGCCGAGCCATGCAGGCCGCCGCCGACGCAGTATCCAGCAGCATGAGCAGTATTATCGGGCTCGACCAAGACAAAATCTCCGACGCTTGCCAGGCGGCTAGCGACCCACAGCATTTCGCCCAGGTCGCCAACCTGCTGTGCCCTGGAAATATTGCAATTTCGGGACACACCGCTGCAATTGAACGGGCCGAAGAGCTCTGCATGGCCGCTGGAGCGATGAAGGCGATCCGTCTGCAGGTGGCTGGCGCGTTCCACACCCCACTCATGCAGCCCGCCGTTGAACAACTCACTGCCGCCCTGGCGAACGTTGAATTCAAACAGACGCGAGTCCCCGTTTATTCCAACGTAGATGCCGGCCCGCACACCACACCGGATGAATTCCGCAGCCTACTGGCACGCCAAGTAGTCAACCCCGTGCTGTGGGAAGCCTCGCTCAGAGCCATGCTAGCTGCAGGCATCGAGCAGTTTATCGAGATCGGTGCGGGGCGCATCCTGGCAGGTACGCTGAAGCGTATCAATCGAAAAACTCCCTGTGAGAACCTGGGCGAATAACCTGCTCAGTCTCCATGGCGGCTCACAAACCATGAGCCTCTTGAACTCAATTTTCTACGCAGATACTGAAACGGATTACTATGAGCGACAGCAAGCAGCTGGGACTTTCAACCGACTTAAGCGGCCAAATTGCAATGGTGACAGGAGCCTCCCAGGGGCTGGGAAAAGCCTGCGCCGAACGCCTGGCTGGCTGTGGCGCAACAGTCATCTGCGTCGCTCGCAATGCGGCCAAGCTGGGTGATACGGTCTCCGCCATTGAATCCGCCGGCGGGCAAGCGGTTGCCCTTCCCTGCGATGTTGGGTCGCGGGAGAGCGTCCAAGCTCTGTTTGCTGAAGTAGACTCCAAATACGGGAAATTAGACATCCTGGTCAACAATGCGGGGATTACCCGTGACACTCTACTGCCACGCATGACGGACGAGCAGTGGGACGATGTGATTCAGACCAATCTGACGAGCTGCTTTCTGTTCTGCCGCGAGGCATCGAAGATGATGATGTCCGCCCGTTACGGACGCATTATCAACATGTCGAGCGTCTCCGGCTTGATCGGAAACCCCGGCCAAACCAACTATTCGGCTTCCAAGGCAGGCATGATCGGCCTGACTCGCAGCCTGGCGCGAGAACTCGGCAAACGCAAGATCACCATCAATGCGGTTGCGCCTGGCTTTATTGCCAGCGACATGACCGACGCGCTCGGCGACGACATGCTCAAGGAAGTCAAGAAGCGCATTCCCGCTAACCGCCTGGGCCAAGCCGACGACGTGGCGGCAGCAGTAGTCTTCCTGGCGAGTGCTGGCGCCAGCTACATTACCGGCCAAGTCCTGACCGTCGACGGCGGAATGACCTGCTAATCCCCATTACGCCGATTTCCAATCCCCCGCCAGCCTACCGAGAGGCCGGTGGGAATTGAGTCGTTGATGGCGAAAGGTGGTCAATTTCCCCCACACGACCTATCTCACTTGACCGAGTTTGCTAAAATCTTCTATCTTTTGGGCCTTACCTGGGTCGCACTCCTGAGGACGGGCGATAAAATCCGGCACACTGGAGAGCGTTCCCGGTACGCCCACCCGCTGCACCCATGAGTGCAGCGCGTAAAATTCCGGAAACATCCATGAATCCCCAGCAGGCTGTTTTGCCACTGGGTAACTGATAACACAAAAAGTATTTGGAGCTTTGAAAATGGCATCCGTTGAGGAACGAGTCGTCGATATCGTGGCCGAGCAATTGGGCGTTGAAAAGGACAAGATCAGTCGCGATACGCACTTCGTGAATGACCTGGGTGCCGACTCGCTCGACACAGTCGAGCTCGTCATGGAACTCGAAGAAGAGTTCGATATCAGCATCCCAGAAGATTCCGCTGAAAAGATCCAACGTGTCGGCGAAGCTGTCGACTACATCGAAAAGGCTCAACAGGGTTAGTCCCCCTGTCGAATCACCCAATCTTTGCAACACCCCAGCAGCTGATCGCAGTCAACTAGACTTGCGGTCGCTTAGCGATACCATCTAGAGTTGGCTGTCGCTAAGTATCGGCGACTGGGGTGTCATTATATTCAGAACCTGATTGAATCAAAGTTATGAAGCGTCGCGTTGTTGTCACTGGACTGGGTGCCGTCACTCCCCTCGGCGATGAGGTGGACCAGCTTTGGAACGGCGTTTTAGAAGCTCAAAGCGGCATTAAGCAACTGAGCATTATCGACCCCAGTCCCTTTAAGGTGAAACTGGCGGGAGATATCCCCGATTTCGATCCTGGCAATTACTGCGACCCCAAAGACCTCAAGCGACTCGATCGCTTCACCCTCTTTGCACTTTATGCAGGGGGCAAAGCTATCGAGGACTCGGGCCTCGACTTCGACCAAGAAGATCGCTACCGCTGTGGAGTCATCCTCGGTTCCGGTATCGGCGGTTTGGCCGAAATCGAAGTTCAAGTCGAACGCCTGCTCTACAAGGGCCCTGACCGCGTCAGCCCGCTGACGATTCCCAAGTTGATGCTCAATGCCGCTGGCGGTAACCTGTCGATCCGCTACGGACTCAAAGGCCCCAACTTTACAGTCGCCACCGCCTGCGCCAGCGCCACCAACGCTATGGGCGATGCCCTGAAGACCATCCAGTACGACGACGCTGACGTCGTTATCACCGGCGGCACCGAAGCTGCGATCACTGCGATGGGGCTGAGCGCCTTCCAAAACATGAAAGCCCTCTCGGGACGCAACGACGAACCGCACCGCGCAAGTCGCCCGTTTGACACCCAGCGCGATGGCTTCGTGCTCAGCGAAGGTGCCGGTATCCTCGTGTTCGAAGAACTAGAACACGCCAAAGCACGCGGAGCCAAAATCTACGGCGAAGTTCTCGGCTATGGCGCCAGTGGAGATGCCGGGCACATTACGCAGCCCGACCCGCAGGGAGCCGGAGCCTCCCGAGCCATGCAAAACGCTCTGCGCGATGCGAAGCTCGACCCGACAGCCATGGATTACATCAACGCGCACGGCACCAGCACACCACTCGGTGACAAAGCCGAGACGCAAGCCATGAAGGCCGTGTATGGCGATCATGCCTACAAGCTGGCCGTTTCAAGCACGAAGGGCAGCATGGGACATTCGCTGGGAGCCAGCGGTGGCATCGAAATGATTGTGACCATGCTAGCCATTCAGAACGATGTCGTTCCCCCGACAGCCAACCTGGAGAATCCGGATCCAGCCTGCGATTTGGACTACACCCCTCTGAAACCCGCATCCCGGACGATCCATACCGCCATGAATAACAGCTTCGGCTTCGGCGGCCACAACGCCAGTATCGTCTGCGGCAAAGTCCGCTAGTGCTTCATCTACCTTGCAGCCGCAGTGGAATTCACCAGCCCCCCTCTGATTCCTAGGCTGTGCGGCAAATAGCAATGGGGGAATTTTGCATTGCTGCGTCTTACGCCCACGGGCTCGTTGCTGGTCTTGATACGAGCTCGCAAATTAGAATCACGCATCTTCCGAGCGGATCGAGCGCATGTCCCTAGAGGAATGTCGGTAGGTACCGACCACTTTTCGCCTGGCTGCACCGAGAGAGCCTGCCCTCCGAGTTCACTACGGACGCTTGGTATAAAAGCGATTTCAGTGTTTGCATTTTAGTCTTACTGAAATGGTCGCATTGGAATGTACCCTGTAGCGGCGACCACCTGTCCTTGCTCACGCAGCGGGTTACGATTCAGTCGTAGCATGGTCCCCCGAACCGTGTCGTTAAGCTTCCTCCCTCATCCATGCGTGGAACCCGCTGGGATCGATAGTGCGTGCACGGGGGAAATGCAGGCTGGTTTATTGCCGTGTTCATCCTTCGCTTAGTCGCAGCTTGTTGAATGAAGAGCGTGTTGAGCTTTACCGCAACGGTCGCACTGCAATGCACCCTGTAGCGGCGACCATCTGTCCTTGCTCACGCAGCGGGTTACGATTCAGTCGTAGCTCAGTCGTAGCATGGTCCCCCGGACCGTGTCGTTAAGACTCCTCCCTCATCCATGCGCGGAACCCGCTGGGATCGATAGTACGTGCACGGGGGAAATGCGGGTTGTTTTATTGCCGTGTTCATCCTTCACTTAGTCGCAGCTTGTTGAATGAAGAGCGTTTTGAGCTTTACCGCAACGGTCGCACTGGAATGCACCCTGTAGCGGCGACCATCTGTCCTTGCTCACGCAGCGGGTTACGATTGGGACTGCCAAGCCAACTGTAGAATAGCAACCGGTCGCCACTTAGCGGCTGGTCGAACGGGTGGCTAAATTACTTGGAGCGTGAACCGGCTATTGAGGCAACTCTGCCAGCGACTTTCGCAGTCGCCTGAGCACGCGTGATTTCGCTTGATAGACACTGGCAACGCTCACCCCCAAGCCTTCGGCAACTTCGGCCGCCGACTTGCCGTCAATCGCACTCTGCCAGAACGCCTTCCAAGTCTGCGGTTCAAACTCAGCCTGCACCTGCCGCAACACCGACTGCACCACCGGAGACTCTGCGGCGGCCGGATCAATAGTGCTGCCCAAATCCTCGGGGCACTGCTCCAGTTTGAGCATGGCGGTGGTGCCGCCGACTGCGACCAGTCCCTTGGCTTGTCGGCGGAAGTAATCGCGCACTTTATTGCGTGTAATCGTCGCCAACCAAGACCTGAAACTTCCCTCCTTTTTCTCGCGTTGAAATCCGCTGACACCTCGCGCCACCGCCGCAAAAACCTCCTGCACGACGTCCGATGCTTCGCCCTCAGGCACTCCAGACGTGCGGCACCAGCGATACACAATTGGACCATACGTACTGACCAGTCGCCCCCAAGCTACGGCATCCATACGCTGGACTTCGTCTAGCAAATGGGAGGATAGCGTCGGATGATCTGGATGCGTCATGTCGTTGCCCTACTGGTCGAACAGTGGGATTTCCCAAGTCACGCAAGACTGGTGGACTGCCTGAACAGTCCCCCGCAGCGCGACCGTTTGTTGAAACAGTAACCCGCCACGTGACGGGCTGTTGATTTAATAGCAAATTGAATTTTAACGCGGCGGTTGCGTCCCAAACTACCTTGTAGCGGCAACTACCTTTCCTTGCTCACGCAGCGGGTTACTATCTCGACAGCCCGGTGAGCAAGAGCAGGTGGTTGCCGCTACAGGGCAATTAGGAGTGCTACATTGATGTTAAAACTCAAAACGCTTTTATATCAACAGGCCGGTAAGCAAGGCGCGAGTATCGCCTCTTCTCCATTGTACACACCGCTCACAACCACCGCGCACGGCTTATGAGAGAGACGCTGGCCTTCGAATCCAGCCAGTTTCAAGAAAAGCGCTGTACCTCAGAAAATGCTGTCAGATGCTTCCGTTCATCTAAGTAGCGAGCGGAAAACACGTGCCGGTCGCTGAAACCACTTGCAGAAGATCTAACGCATGGCGTGCGTTGAGCTCTTCGTGCGGCGAGTACAATAACACCAGCTACCAGGAGACTACCATGATGACTGCCACCGTCTGCCCCAATGCTGCCGAGCTGCAGGCTCTGAGCACGGGACAACTCGAAGAGAAACAAAGCCAGGCGTTGTTCGACCACATCCAGGCCTGCGACCATTGCCGAACAGAGCTGGAAACGCTCGAGGATTCCGCCGATTCGCTGATCGCCAGCTTGCGTGGACAGAATGATTTTCAAGAGCTGGAGCAGGACCCCGGGTGCCAATTGGCCGTTGCCAAAGCGCTCGGTGCCCTGGTTCAGGCTGCGCAGAGCCCTACCGCTACGGAATTTCCCGACTTCCCTCGGCAATTGGGGGAGTATGAAATCGTGCGTCCATTAGGGCGTGGAGGTATGGGCTGCGTTTACCTAGCCCAGCACACGAAACTCGGCAGGCTCGTGGCGCTGAAAGTCCTGCAATCCCATCGCTTGGCCGATGTGCGTATGCGCGAGCGATTCGAAAACGAGATGCGAGCTGTCGGACGACTCAGTCATCCGAATGTGGTCACTGCTCACGATGCCCGCGAAGTGGATGGAATGGCGGTCCTCGTTACCGAATACATTGACGGCTTCGACTTGGGGCAGCTTTCCGGACTGGTCGGCCCCCTACCCATTGCGGACGCCTGTGAAATTGTGCGGCGTGTGGCCGTTGCCCTGGAGTACACGCACCAACAGGGCTTTGTGCATCGCGATATCAAGCCATCGAACATCATGCTCAGCCGCCAAGGTGAGGTCAAACTCCTCGATTTGGGGCTGGCCCGCCTGCAGTTCGGCGACGGCCAACGCGCCGAAATGACCGGGACCGGCCAAACCATGGGGACTGCCGACTACATTGCACCAGAGCAGGTTACCGACAGTCGGCACGTCGATATCCGCGCCGACATTTATGCCCTGGGCTGTACGCTGTTCAAGCTGCTCACCGGTTCCGCGCCGTTTGCGGACGAGCACCACCCAACCGCCTTTGCGAAGATGACTGCGCACGTATCCACGCTCCCGCCAAGTTTGAAAAACTCGCTCGACGGAGCACCTCACTCCTTGGCCAAACTGGTCGATACCATGCTCGGCAAGTCCCCCGCGTCCCGCCCTCAAAAGCCCCTACTCGTTGCCAATGTCCTGAAACCACTCGCGCTAGGGCATGATCTTCCCAAGCTGATTCAGCAAGCTGAAGAGCAACCGCAGACCACTCGAGCCACTGTTAGCTCGCCAAGTCGCAGCGCAGTGGAGACACAACCTCTATTATTCAGACGAATTCCCGTGTGGTGCGCCGTTGCCGCTGGCTTCAGCTCGTTTGTTCTGGGAGTGTGCCTCGGAGTTCTAATTACGATTCGCTATCCCGACGGTACGGAATCGACTTTCGAAGTCCCCTCTGGCAGCCAAGTCACACAGACTTACGTACCCGACGGGACAACCGCGGCGCGGGCTAGCTCAGGTTCACCCGAAAGCCCTCAACCGCCAGCCGCTACCCCTCCCCCTCTCACCACACATGAAGCCTTGGATGTTGATGTGCAGGAAACAATGGACGTTGACATCGTCGAGCCCATCACCCACTTTGCACCTCGAATTGTGTTTCCGGCTGGCTACCCAGAACCGCTCCGCTTTGCCATCTTAGTTACCGAGCTCGATGACGAGAATTTGGAACGAGCTCAGGCCAAGCTGGCAAACAGCGAGGATATGATTGTTCCGACGCAGTGGGGAGTTTGGTATCCAGTCCTAGATGACATTTCAGTCTCGATCTCGAGTTCGAAAAACGGAGTGGCCTACGCACTAACCTCGGCTACACCTGCCGACCATATCGCCTGGGGAAATATTGCGGGGCATATTTCAGTAATGACAAAGGAATCGCGTGATAAGGCGCGTGGTACCCAACTTGATCTGCAATTCACCCCTCCCCTGTCGAAAGAATTCGAACGCGTCACCGGTAATAATCTATCCAAGAATTTAGCGATCATTATCAATGGCGTGATTGCCTCGAGCCCAAGAATTCGAGGCAAGCTCTCAACGCATGCTTCCCTCACCGGAAAATTCCCACCTGAGGAAATACGCTACTTCATGCAATCGCTGGACGGCGGATTGGTAGAACCACTCCAACGGCCAACGATGGCTAGCGGCAAGGACGAAAGCAGTTCTCTCGCTAGATACGATCTCAAAGCGATCGGGATCGCCTTCCACAATTTCCATGACGTCTACCAAAAGCTACCAGGCTCACTCAATTTCAAGGAAGGCACCTTGGGATGGCGTCCAGGTACAGTACGGCCACCGGTTAGCTGGCGAGTTGTCCTCTTGCCGTTCATTGAGCAGAATGAGTTGTTTGAGCAATACCGATTTGACGAGCCATGGGATAGCGAAAGCAATCTGAAGCTTCTCGACAAAATGCCCGAAGTCTACCGCAGTCCTCGCGCTCCCAAGGACCAAGCCGCCGGTGAAACGAACTACCAAGGCTTCGTTGGTGAACATACGGCGCTGGGCAATGCGGATGGCGAACCATTTCGAGAATTCCTGGACGGAACGTCTAACACCATACTGCTGGTCGAAACGGCTTCCTCCGTCCCCTGGACCAAGCCGCAAGACATCCCCTTCTCGGAAGTTAAAGATATCGAGTCGGGCAAGTGGTTTGCCGGCCCAATCAACGTCTTGCTTGCAGATGGAGCCTGCCTGACACTCGAGCAACCGCTCAACCTATCCGACTTCGCCAAACGCATCACTCGAGACGGCGGCGAATTCATCGCAGGGAAGTGACCAGGTCTCCAGTCATCCTCGACCAGTGCGGCACTGGCTAACTGGTGATTTCCCAACGGTATCCCAGCTTGCTACTGCATAACCCACCAGTACGTTCGATGAGATGCAGCACTCTAAGCTAAAGGCACCTACTGCGTTGGAGGGTTGTTAGCCCTCCAACTGCAAGCTCGCAAGAGAACATCCGCACTGGAGGAAACGCGCACCGGCGAATCCAAGGAATGAAGAGGCGAAGTGCTTTTAAAGATCGACCGAATCGATAATGTCGTACACCGGCTTACCACGCTCTTTGGTCGCAGCCATCAACACCACTTCATCAACCTCGAAATCCGAGACCGCTTCGGCTTGAAGCGATTCGATAGCCTGTTCCAGCTTGCTTAAATCTGCGCCGCGAGCCACTCGCCCCAACGTGATGTGTGGAGCAAACGGACGAACTTCTCGTGGGATGCCAATTTCCTCAAGACTGCGATCCAATTCACCATGGATCCATCGCAAGGGCTCTACGCCGCTATCCATCCCCACCCACACAACGCGTGGTGGCTTACCTTTGGGAAAAGCGCCCAGACCTGACAGGTCTACGCGAAAGGGCTCGACGCCGGAAACTGCCGCGCGCATGGCCTCGCAGATTTTTGGGAGCAGGATATTATCAACCTCTCCACAAAACTTTAGCGTTAAATGCAGTTGTTCGGCCCGCGTCCAACGCACGCCTCCACAACTACTCCCCAGTTTCCCCAGCAGCTTGGACAACATCGAAATCGCCGGTGGACCAATCTGTACTGCGACGAAACAACGGGTCGTTTGCATGTTTCAAACTTTGAGCTAACGGAGGGAGGGGATGTAGTACTAAGCTGGTAGAAAAATGTGATGGGCGAGAAGCGTGTGTCAGACACACTCCTGCGCCCTGCATCCTCTGGCCGCCATGCTAGGCCAACGCTTCTTGCCAGTAGCCTTGGGCACCTTGGTGCAACCTAGCTCCTACCTGGGTAATCACTTTATGGCACATGTAATTGGCCCCACGGGCCGCCTTCTCCGGTGTATAACCATGCGTAATTCCATAGAGAAACGCGCCTGCAAACATGTCGCCGGCTCCCGTCAAGTCACGAGGCTGGCACTCAACGGCTGGCACATGCGCCTCCGTTCCAGCGAATCGCACAAACGCTCCATGAGGACCATCGGTCACGACGCTGTTCGGAGCCATGTCTTTCAATTTAGCGAAGGCTTCGGCCGTATCGGCTGCCTGAGTAATGGCCACCGATTCGGGGGCATTGCAAAATAGCAAATCGGCGTCCTTCAAAGCCTCTCGAAACGCGTCACCAAAAACCTGGGGGATGAAGGCATCAGAACAGGTCAGTGCGATCTTCGTCCCATGCTCCTTAGCGATACGAATTGCCTCTTTGATCGCCAACTGCCCGGTGGCCGGATTGGCAAACACGTAGCCTTCAATGAACAGCCACTCGGAATTGGCAATTCGCTGCGCATCGACATGCTTGGCTGCCAGTTGACTCGACACGGCTAAGCAAGTCCGCATGGTCCGTTCTGCATCAGGAGTGATAACGGCTACACAGGTGCCAGTCGTCTCGCCAACGAGAATGGGATTTCCAATCTCGATATTGAGTTGCGAAAACTCCTCGGCATAGTGCATGCCGTAGCGGTCGTCCCCGACGCAGCCGATGAAGGCCGATTTGCCGCCGAGCTGGGAGAGACCAATCACGGAATTCGCTACCGAACCACCACTCACGAGTTGCAAGTCGTGTTGCCCATCATGAAACTGGGTCAACAGGGATTGCTGAGCCTCGTTGTCAACGAGTTCCATCGTGCCGCGTTTGAACTCTAATTTGGCAAAATCCTCATCGCTGACATCCAGAAAGATATCGACAATGGCGTTACCGAGTCCGCAAACGTGAAATGGCTTCATTTTTTCTTCCCAACAGCCCAAACTCATTACCTGAGGTTGAACCTAAATTCAAACGTGAAAATGTGAAATCGCTACCCGTGCTAGAGGCCTGCCTAGTGGACGGAGGGCTCGACTAAACTACAAACTCAGAAATTGAACTGGCCCCAACAGGCTGGGAATGCCAGCAAATGCAATGCTAGTGAGTCGCGAATAGATCGTATCCATCAAGCCAACGGGGTGGCGAGGCGGGAGATTATCACCCAAATCTTTCAATTCTTCACCCCCTAATTCCACTGGAGCGTCCCTGATATTCCTAGCACTGCGGCACTGGTCCGGCGTCAATGTGCACGGGAAACAAGGAACGAAATAGCAACTTCACAATCAACGCGTTCCACGAAACGCAGAACCGGGAGCGGCAGCCGTCCACGCTTGATGGTTCTCAGCTTTCCAGCTACAAGCTCACAATCGAACAGCCACACGGGGGCTAGAACCAGTACCGCACGTACCTCGTCATTGCCGCTCAGGGCTCATTCCAGTCCGCTCTCCCCCAACAAGCTTTACAATGGAGTTCTGACATGCCACAGAACGTGGAACGACTTTCCGCCAAATTTGCTCATCCTGGTCTACGATTCACGACCGGCCGTGGTGGTCTGGTGAAGGCGGTCGTCGAAACGGCCAAGGCCCAGGGAGAAATTTATCTCCATGGTGCCCACGTAACTCACTTTGCGCCGAGTGGCCAGGCACCGGTGCTGTGGGTCAGCGAGCAATCGTGGTATGAACCGACCAAACCAATTCGAGGGGGAATCCCCATCTGCTTTCCGTGGTTTGGAGGGCACCCCTCCGCCCCTTCGCAACCCTCCCACGGCACTGCCAGAATCACCACTTGGGAGGTCACCGCCGTCGAAGCCGCTGCCGACGATGGGGTGGCCATTTCGCTGCAGAATGCGATCCATCCGTTCCAGGTTACGTACCGCGTTGAATTTGGAACGGAATTGCAGCTCACCCTGACAGTCGAGCTTCCCGATACGGCCCCATCCCCAGCCCGTTATGAAGAAGCCCTCCACACCTACTTGGCGATCGGCGACATCCACCAAACAAGGATCGAAGGACTCGAATCGACCGCTTACATTGACAAAGTGGCGGGCGGAGATCGCCAGCCGGCCAGCGGAGAAGCCATTCGCTTTTCGGGCGAACTCGATCGGGTGTATCTGAACACTTCAGGGGCCTGTCGCATCTTCGACCCACTGGCACAGCGCGAGATTCGCATCTCTAAATCGGGATCTCAGTCCACCGTTGTGTGGAATCCTTGGATAGGCAAAAGCGACAAGATGCCGGACTTTGGAGCCCAAGAGTGGACCGGAATGGTATGTGTCGAAACGGCCAACGTGGGCGATAATGCCGTCGAAATCGCTCCAGGCTCCGCGCACACCATGACCGCGAAAATCCAGCTGCAATAAAACTGGACGACAAAATCGCCAACTGCGGTAGAATGGTCCGTAGGTAAGCCACCCGAGCAGCTTAATGAATCCGTAGCCCGCCGCGCAACGGCTTGTTGAAACAGCAACCCGCAGCGTGACGATTTGCCGAAATAGCTACCCGCAGCGTGACGGGCTGTCGCTTTAATAGCAATTTGAAATCGACTCCTTGGCAACGGTTTGTCGATTGCAATTGTTCCCATGGTTTGGGTGAGCGCCCGAGGCTTGCCTCTAGTTTTCCAGAGCATTTCAACCCCGTTAGGCCGGTAGCTAATGCCACCCGCTCACGAAATCGACAAGCTGACAACGGCGATGTTAAAAACATCGTTGGCTCGCGATGAAACCTTTAAATTCCATTCTCACTAAGCAAGATGCAACGAGAAACATGGAGCTACTCCCCTACCGCCCGCATCTCCTACTACGGAGCGGGCATCTGCAAACGCTAATGGTCGGAGTCCTGTTCGGTTGGCGGCCTCCCTATGCGGCTCGGCAAATCTCGATTCCATTAGAAGATAACGACGCGCTCATCGCCCACGAGGAACTTGCCCCGCCAGCAATCGCCAAGGGCTTTGACGATTCCACGCCACTCAACATCCTCATCCACGGTCTTGGCGGCGATCACAGCAGTCCCTACCTGCAACGCATCGCCTACCGGATGGCACAACGAGGGCAACGGGTATGGCGCGTTGACCTGCGAGGTAGCGGAGCCGGACTCGACCTTGCATGGCGTCCTCCGCACGCTGGCAGCAGCGAGGATCTTGCCTCCGTCGTTCGGGCCGCGTGCCAACACTACCCACTAGCCCCAATCCGCATCGTAGGTTTCTCACTGAGTGGAAACATTGTCCTCAAGATGCTCGGAGAAGCGGCCGCCGGCGCGCTGCGGCAGCCGGTCGACTTTGGCCGTATCAGCTCGGCTCTGGCCATCGCTCCCCCAGTCGACTTGCACCTCTGCGCTGCCAACATGGAGCGATTTTCGCGCAAGGTCTACACGCGTTTCTATCTGCGGGTCTTGGACGGACAGGTAGAAACACGGCGGGCTCGATGGCCCCAGTGGAATCAAATTGCCCGCCAGCCTAGCATTCGGACGATCCGAGAATTCGACGAACGGTACACAGCCCCCTTGAGCGGATTTGCCAATGCGGCGGAGTACTACACGCGCGCTAGCGCAAAACCATGGCTACAACACATTCAAACTCCCACCACCCTGCTGATTGATCGCAACGACCCTATCGTCGATCTCCAAGCCTTCGACGCCCTGCAACTCAACTCCGATACGACACGCACGGTCCACACCAAGCTTGGAGGCCACATGGGATATTTTGGACGCGACTCCCAAGGCAAACTACTGCGTTGGATGGAACATTATGTCGAACATCATCTTCTCGACTGCAATTCCTCTTCCAACCATGCGTAAACCTGCTGGCGAATCTCGGCGGGAAAATCATGGTCTGCATCTGGGTAATGAAACTGCAGCTTGTCTTCCGCCCCCAGTAACTGATAGACCGGTTCGACGAGGGCCTGGCATTTCTCAACTCCCTGGACAGCGAAATTGCTGTCATGAAGCGGAGCGTTGACAAACAGGGGGCGTGGCGAAATAGCCCCCAGGACTTCTGGAAAATTAAAGGGCAATTGCTGCGGATCACTCGCATACGTCGTGGAAATACGGGGCATGTAGCGGGCACTCGTCCACCCCTTCAGATCTCCCGCATAGTAGTCCTCAAACGCCGTAAACCCGCAGCTGGTTGCCACGCACCGCAGCCGCCCGTCAAAGGCGGCGGTGAACAATGCATTGTGCCCTCCGAGAGAATGACCAATCACGCCAATCTCATCGCGTGCCACGCAGGGCAACTCTTCCAAGAGATCCAGCGCTCGAATATTGTCCCACACCGCCTTCATCGAACCGCTTTGATACATACTTTGGGCCGCTTCGAAATCGAACGTATAGTCCGCGAAACCAGGATAGTCGGGAGCTAAACAGACGAAGCCGCGTTCTGCCAATTCGTGGGCGTAGAAACGGCTTGGCTTTCCTCCCATGCCGCAAATCTGAGCCTTGCCCAGCTCGAAATGAGTAGGGTGCAAACAGAGCATGGCTCTAGTGGCTTGAGACAGATCATGCGGAATGAGAAGATAGGCTGGTACACGACTTAGGGTGTCGGACGCATAGCTAATCTTAAGCCTCGTGTACTTGGGCAACTCCACACGTTCATGCACTTGGACTGTTAGAGGAATGCGTGCTTGGGACGGTGGCAATTTCCCCATGACTTGCTCCATAGCCCCTCGGATAGCAGCGCGGCGGCTTCCGAACTCAAGAGGGGTCGTAACAGCCCGTCGCTCTGAATCCTGCGTGAACGACAGCAGGTCATGTTGCCCCGCTGCTTCCGCCAAAGGGCGTCCCTCAGACGCTGGAACATGTTCGCTACCGATTCGAAGATTCTCGATCCAGTGCAGACCAATGCGGGAGGGGGCTAGAATGTCGATATCACCGTCGCCATCCAAGTCGGCGCAAACGGAATCAAGATCGATTGCACAGCTGCCTCTGGAGGTCACCTCATGGCGGCTCCAGGTTCGCGAGCCTCCTCCGTCAAAGCGATACCAGTGAATGGAAAGAGGGTCGTTTTCCCCAGGGTCCTTGCCGTCGTGCCCTTGGAAGCGTTTTCCAGCCACCAAATCATCCACTCCATCCCCGTCGATATCCGCTAACATTAGTGTGTGCGCACAACTCCAGCTCGTGTCGATGGCGTGGGTCACCCAGCCCGCATGATTCAATTGCATCGCCATATCCTCTAGAGTCACGCCGGGATCGCTTTTCCAACTCGACTCGCCAGCTGACAATTGTTCAGTCCAGTAGAGTCCCACGTTGTGGCCACGGCCCCAGATCAAATCTTGGTCGCCATCACCGTCGACGTCATGCACGAGGATCGGCAAACCGCAATCCCGCGCGAGGTGAAAATCGGGGTGCCAGGTCCAACGTCCAGTGCGTGGATCTGCTGGCCCCTCCGCCCAACCACGAGGGCAAACGATATCGATGCGTCCATCGCCGTTGAGATCCCCCGCTCCCACTCCATGGCCAATCACCTCATCGGGCAATTCATGCCGCAACCACTGAACGTTCTCCGGCGCTCCCTCCAGAGATGTCGACACCGAGACGATCTCATACCAAGCGGCAAACTTGACACCGCTGGGCAAGACATCGAGCTGCCCATCACCATCGATATCCACTAGCCGCCCCGTTTCACTCGGCCCCGGTCGATCAATCGTAATCGATTCCCACAAGGTTTCGCCTTTTCGAGACTCTCCACCAGTCCCATTGGACTCCCCTACCCTACCGCGCTCGGAACCAGCCTGTGCGGCCCCTTTCACTCCTGGATTGCGACACCAATACAGACTTTCGCTTCGATAATTGACACTTACAATATCGAGTAAACCATCGCGATTGACGTCAAGGGCTAGATTCGAATAGTCGTCGTAGCGGCCACGAATCTGTGCCACTTCACGAAAAAGATGCTTGTCCCAATTCGGGGCTTCGTACCACCAAGCCCCGCAGACTATATCGTCGCGACCATCTTGATTCACATCGAATGCCGTTGCCGCGCTAAACTCCGAGTCCGCATTCAGGAGATGTGGTCGAAAGCGAATCGCGTCTTCGGCCAATCCGGCTGTCGGGCCGAAGAGTGTCGCGCAAACGACACCCAATACGGTGCCTAAAAGGGCATGCGGTCTGGTTAATCTGGAGCCGGGAACAGGTCGCATCATTGGGAAAACTCCAAGGCTGGGCAGTGAGCGGATGAGTGGGAGGGATTGAGGGAGTTTACCAGATTCAATGCTTGAGGGGGTCGTTCGGAAGCAGCGCGACCAGGCTGCCTCAATCGCAACCCGCTGCGTGAGCAAGGACGGGTGGTCGCCTCTACGGGGTGCATCCCAGTGCGACCTTCGCGGTAAAGCGGAGAACACGTTTCAATCAGCATGCTGCCAGCGAGATAAGGGGAAGAGACGCTGCCCCGTGAGGCCCCTTCGCGTTCCACAGACTTCAATGCGCCAATCACACTCGTTGAAACGCTCCTCCAAAACGAAACTCCCCGAGCACGAGGGCGAAAAGTTGGCTGGCAACTTTCGACAATCCCAGGCTCTAAATCGCACCACGGGACATGCATGAATTGCTATTGGTCGCGCCGAACCAGCCCCTTGCTAGCGAAACGATTGCTCTTGCTCTGTGCGGAATGGATGGCGTAGGATCTGTCCCGACTGGAGGAAGGTCTACCGCGAACATTCCTCGGCAGCCAGCCATTCGAACACGTTTTCGCCCCCCGCTCCGCAAGCGGAAATGCACTGACACCGGTTCAGGAGGAACCCCATGCTCGCCTTACCCACTCTCTCAAGCCAACCCACCCAATCGGTCATCGCGCGGCCCCGCTCAGCTCCCAGGAGTTCGCGTTTCGCCTGCTTGGTACTTGCGAGCCTACTCACGCTCTTGTTCTCCCCAGCTCCTGGCATGGCTCAAGAGCAGAATACGGCACCCGCGAAAGCGACTCCCTCCCTAGAGGACTTTCCCAAAGTGGTGGCCATCGTCAATGGCGGGACCATTTCTCGGGACAAATTGGCCAAGGAGTGCCTGCGACGCTACGGCCCCACGGTGTTGGACAATCTCCTCAACAAATGGTTGATTCTGCAAGCTTGCGAGGCGAAAAGCATCACGATCACCCAAGCCGATGTAAACGAAGAAATCACCCGCACGGCTACCAAATTTGGAATCTCCACCAAGTTATTCCTAGAAAATCTCGAGCAAGAGCGCGACATCCCGCCGGAGCAATATGCCAGTGAGATCGTCTGGCCCATGTTGGCTCTACGCGCCCTGGCAGCTGAAAAAATTGCGGTTTCCCCCGATGAAATCGAACAGGTCATTCAGAGCGAATACGGCGAGAAAATGCAGGTCCGCATGATCGCTTCGGCAAGCCAAGCCACCGCACAAAAATTGCACGCCGAAGTCACCGCTGCACCCGAGCGATTTTCGCGAATTGCAACCGAGCAGAGCGAGGAGGCGGTCAGCGCTAGCGTAGGTGGCCTACTGCCACCGATTCGTCGCTTCAGCGGCGATGACCTCCTGGAGAAGATGGCGTTCCAGCTCGCCCCCGAAGAGATCTCCCCGATTTTTCAGATCGGAGAACTCCACATGTTCCTGCAGGGAGTCCGCAAGTATCCCGCTTCGATGCCCAATCCGCAAATGTTGCCACTGATTCAGCAGCGTATTTCCGACAGCCTGCGTGACCAACGTTTGGGCGAAGCCGCCGATGAGATCTTCTCGACCCTGCAGAAGAACAGCCAAGTCATTGCCGTGCTGGGCAATCCAGAGCTAGAGCAGAAGTACCCAGGGGTCGCGGCGTACATCAATCGCCAGCCGATTGCGATGAATCAACTAGCCTATGAGTGCGTCAATCGTCATGGCCGCACTATCCTGCGAGGAGAAATTGACCGTTTGCTGATGAAAAAGGAACTTGAAGCCAAGCAGAAAGTCATCATTCAGCCCGATATCGACGCTGAAATTGCTCGCGCCGCCGATTCGGCAGGCTTCATCAACTCCGACGGCTCCGCCAACAGCACCGCCTGGCTCGATAGCATCATGAAAGAAGAGGGAGTCACTCTCGATCTCTACATTGACGATGCAGTTTGGCCTTCGGTAGCTCTCAAAAAATTGGTCGAAGATGACGTTCAAGTCACTGACGAAGACCTACAGAAGGGATTTGCCTCGAATTTTGGACCGCGCGCCGAGGTGCTGGTGGTCGTGCTCAGCAACCAACGCACGGCCCAAGACGTCTTCCGTCAAGCTCGGGAGAACCTGACCGAACAGGGCTTCGGGGAGCTGGCCGCCAAATACTCGGTTGAGCCTGTTTCGCGTAGCAATTTTGGCAAGATTCCGGCGCTCCGGCGCTTCGGTGGTCGACCAACGCTGGAAGACGCCGCCTTCGCCCTTCAACCAGGTCAAATCTCTGGCGTTATCGCCTGGGGTGACCAGTGGGCCATCATGTACAAACAAGGCGAGACTAAGCCGATCGTCCAAGATTTCGAAGCGGTGCGTCCCGAACTCGAACGCGAAATCCGTGAGAAAAAGCTGCGTTTGGCCATGGGGAAAAAACTGGATGCCATGCATCAGAACTCCGAAATTGACAATTTCCTGGAGGGAACTTCCCAGACCGGTAAAGCAGTCGCCCGCGGCGCTCCTGCAGTCCAGCGTTAGCAGGCTCATCGTTAGCGAACCGAGCGTTAGCACCTTGCAAGCCAGAGGCTCCATCGAGCCCGTTGGCCCCCAGGCGATGCCCAGGGGCCACCGCCTTGCAGGCACATCTACCTGCAAACGCTCAACGATTTGCCATTTGCAAACGCTCGACCAGCGAGGCAGACGAGCAAGCACATTGCATCGCCTCATAGAGCCTGGGGAAAAGTCCAGCTCAGGCGGTTCGCATCGCATCCCATCGAGGAAGGGGCGTTCACCACCCAATCGGCAAAGCACCCGCAGAGCCTTGCGACTGTCGGGTGCCGGAAGAGCCTTTTTCCTTCCTGGGCAACAGATTCCTTGCACTCCCTCGGTGGGACCCCAATTCACCCACACCCCGAACACCAACGGCTTGTTGGGCGAGTAGCCCGCCGTGTGAGCAAGGCTTGAGTGGGTGCCGCTACCGGGTGATTCAGAATGCGACCAACGCGCTCAAACTGAAAATGCTCCCAAATCAACAATCCGCCAAGCTCTGACAAAGCACTAGCCTATTTGGCCATCGCAGTGGACAATGGGAGAACTTTTGGTCCCAGAGCGTCCTACTTAGAATCTTTCCAATGAACCACTCCGACAACAATTCTTCGGTCCCCGCCGATTCCGGCGACGGTGAGTTTCGTGTTGAATTTGCATCGCGAGTTCAGCGATTACCCCCCTACATGTTCGGGCGCATCAACAACACGCTTTATCAAAAGCGACGCGCGGGCCACGATGTCATCGACTTAGGAATGGGAAATCCCTCGGATCCCCCCGAGAGAGTCGTGATGGAAAAGATGGTAGAGGCGACCTACGACGAGCGGAATCATGGATACAGCAAGTCGAATGGCCTGCTCAACCTGCGCCGAGAATTGACCAGCAAGTATTTTCGGAAGTATGGTGTTCGACTCGATCCCGACTCCGAAGCGATCGTGTGCTTGGGAAGCAAAGAGGGGTTTAGCCACATGTGCCTGGCGCTCATGGGCCCCGGCGACACCGCCATGATCCCGGCCCCGTATTTCCCCGTCCACATGTATGGGGTCGTTCTGGCCGCTGGCAACGTGGTGGCCCTCGAAGTGGCCGATAGTGAAAAATTCCTGCAGAACATCGCTTACACCTGCCAGCATTTCTATCCGCGGCCCAAATTGCTGATTATCAATTACCCGCATAATCCATCGACCGTGACGGTGGAGCAGGATTTCTTCACCGAGATCGTCAAGCTTGCTAAGCGATACAACTTCATGGTGATCAGCGATTTCGCCTACTCGGACGTCGCTTTCGATGGTTACACCCCTCCCAGCTTTCTGGCCTCCCCAGGTGCCATTGATGTAGGCGTTGAGTTTACGACGATGAGCAAGGGCTACAACATGGCGGGCTGGCGCGTCGGTTTCTGTACCGGAAATCGCGAGATGATCCGCGGACTGGCCACGATTAAAGGCTACTACGATTACGGCATGTTCCAGGCGATTCAAATCGCCGCGATTGTTGCCTTGCGAGATACGGAAGCGGCCATCGAACGCCAGTCGGAAATCTACCGAACCCGTCGCGACGCGTTGTTGGACGGATTGCACCGAATTGGATGGGAAGCGGCCACACCACGGGCAGGCATGTTCGTGTGGGCCAAAGTACCTGAGAAATGGCTACAGCGGATGAATACGCTCGACTTTGCCATGATGTTGCTTGAGGATGGCGATGTTGCCGTGAGTCCTGGCAGCGGATTCGGTCCTACGGGAGAGGGGTATCTACGCATGGCGCTCGTCGAAAACGAAAATCGGCTGCGACAAGCTGTCCGTCAGATCTCGCGTTGCCTTGAGCGTCGTGAGCAGGACTACAGCTCTGCGGCCACCCCCACTACGCCGCTCACCAAATAGCTTGGAAGATATTTCATCATTTTCAAAAATGCCTGGAATAAACCTCGGCAAATCTGAATCTATGTTGTTGTAGGTCCTCATGGGACCCTAGCGGCCAGCGGGCTGTCGATTCTCTAGCTCGCTATAACTTACAACCATTTTGGTTCAGAAGGTAAATTCATGTTGCGCAAATTCGCTTCATTGGCTTGTGTTGCTTTGATGTCGGTCGCGTTTGTTGGCTGTGGCGAAACGGCCACTTCCATGGGTGACAAGGCTAAGGAAAATGTTGATTCGGCAGCAGACGCCACCAAGGACGCTGCAGCTGACGTTGTACCTGAGGATGCTAAAGCTCACGTAGATGGCGCAGTTGATGGCGGTGCAGAAGGCACGAAGACAGCCATCGACACCGCTTCCGAAGCTGCTAAGTAAGCTAGCTGGCCAGCGCGTCACTGCAAAAAAATCACCAACGGCGGCACCATCCGGTGCCGCCGTTTTTTGCTGCGCCCCTATCTGGGCCAGCCCCCCCCCCGTAGCATGGCCCCCCGGGCCGTGTCCACCCCCTTCTCCGTAGCATGGCCCCCCCGGGCCGTGCCCCCCTCCTCCGTAGAATGCCCCCACTTTCATCCTAGGCCCACCGAGGCGCAAGCTCCGCCCCTCCCCAGAGCCCTCCCCACCATCTCACGCAACGCGGACGTGATCCCAGCCGCGTGCGTTGGTGCCCAAACCACCTTTCTCGGCGCGCGACCTCCCAGGTCCTCGTCTCCTTAGGGAACTTTCTGTCCCTCGGCGCTCTCCAAGCCCCCTGATGAGGAAGTGGATTTTCTGGTTTAGAGCATCCAGGACGATTGGGCAGACCCTACCAGTCCTGCCGAGCGTGAGGTTTTTTACACGTAGTCAGGAAAATGTTCGCTTGTGGCCCCACGATCCAGCCTGCTGTTCGTTGAAATCACAAGTTCACTAATTACAATCCAACTTCGCAGTCTTGTTTTCCTATAGTTCCTAAACCCCGCGTTCTACCCGTTCCCAACACGGCTGGAACGAAAGAAAACTGCGTCAACTTATCTGATTCTGGGTTTTAGGGCCGGTATTGGCTACCTTACCTGCTGTTTTTCCAGCGCTCCGTCGAGAGGTTATTACATGGCCGCCTGTGGTTTGTCTAAATCGCGTAAACTGTTCGCTCGCACACGCTTACAGAAACGCAGTTCCGTTAGACGCGTACTGCTGGAGACACTAGAAGCTCGCCAGTTGCTGGCGGTAGGTCCACAGCTGTTGAGCATTCAGCCCAACACGGGGGATCTACTTGAATCGGGCGACATCCTGAACACGCCCCCCAAAGAGCTAGTGTTCCGCTTCGATGACAGTACGGGAATTGATCCCAATTCGCTCGACGGAATTCGCATCGTACGCAGTGGCGACGACGGTTTGTTTGAGCGTGCGTCACGAGCCACCGATTTTGGCACCGGTGGCCAAACTCTGGTGGAATTCTACGCGCAGGAGCCTGGGCAGGCCGGTAACGGAATTGAAATTCAATTCACCAAGGTCAGTCGCAATGACACCCGTGCGCCCATTATCCGCGTCTCCGGTCGCACGATAAGCGTGGAGTTGAACTCCAATCCCACTTTAGAAACGCGGGTTGAGGACATCCTCCAGGCGTTTGCCCAAGACGGCGACTCAGCAGCCTCGGATCAGGTCTACGCCCTCCGCCTGCGCGGCTCGCAGACGATTGGGATTGGGCGCACGACCGATGCGACGCAACCATTGGTGCTGACGGGTGCCAACTCTGCCAAAGCGTCCACCGATTTTAACCAAGGGAACAATCTGCAAGTCCGATTGGTGGCCCGCGATTCTGGCAACAACGGCTTAGGGATCACCGTCTCTGTCACCGCTCGCGATCGCGGTGTCGCTGGAGCCCCCCTGGTAACGGTCAATGGCAAAGCCATTAATGTTGAGCTCAACAGCAATCCACGTTACGCCTCTACCGTTCAAGAATTTGTCGACGCTCTGAATGCCAGTGATTCGCTCTCATCCCAATTGATTGAAGCTCAACTTGTGAGCGGTGTGGGAGCAACTCGAATTGGCAACGCGCCGATCACCTATTCCCCCATGGAATTGACCGGCGTCACCGATATTGAAATCGTGCCAGCCTATGTGGGCATTGGCGATAGTGATCGCGAAGTCATCTTCCGTTTCGCCGATCCACTTCCCGATGACAACTACCGCATCGAGATCCTCGGGCAAGGCATCCGAACACTCACCAACATCAGTGGCCAGCCCTTCAACGGCGGAGCCTCGCAATCGGTAGCCTTCGAACTGAACCTGGGCGCTCAGGTCGCATCGGTTGTTCCACAGCCGGTCACCATCGATCCAGCCACCGGTGCCGTGACTTGGGACCGCACTTCGGAGATTGATGTCTACCTGAGCCCTGATCAGATGATTGACCTGTCGACCGTGTCGACCGTCAATGGTCTGTCTCTTCCTCAATTGACTGCGGAACGTGGTACGCTTTACATCCAGAACAGCGATACCATCGTCTTCACCACGGGTACCGGACAGACTGGGGTTCTCAACCCACAGTTCTACCAATTGCACAGCCCTCAAGGGACGCTAACCACAGCCGACGATCCAGCGGCTGAATTCCCAGTTCGCATTCGCTACTACCCAGAAGCCAATCGCGTCTCCTTGCGATTTTCACGAGATCTAGATCGCTATGCACCCGCTGGCGGAGAGCTGCGGCTTCGCATCGGAACCAACGAAACGGTCCCCTTGGCGCCGGCCATCGTCGATGGCTTGACGGTGGATCCATCGGACACGCTCGCGGGCGCCCAGGATTTATCCTCGGTTTGGACACCTGGCGCGGGTGGATCTCAGTCCGTCCTCATTGACTCCGAAATCAAGAACACGTCCCCATTGCTGTTGGATTTCCCTGGCGGGAGTGACGAGCCGGGCAATCGCCAGATCCAAATCCAAGACAACTTGCGCCTGGGAGCCGATTCGGTCGATGGCAGCAGCGTCATCTTCTACAACTTCCAGGGACAACTGGGCGTCCTCAATGGCTCCACACTACTGAATGCCATTACCGAAACTCAAAAACAGCGAGTGCGTGAAGTCCTAAGCCTGTACGAGCAGTACATCGGCGTACGCTTCATTGAAAGTGCGAATTTAGGAATGACCATTGGCGTTGGGGACATGCGGGCGATCGTCCCCTTCCCTGATGTTGTGGGAGGAACGACTCCCGGTGTAGCTGAGAACAACCAAGCGGGTTTCACCTTTTATGAAGCCGGCAATTTGATCAGCAATGGTCAACCTGGTACCGTGCTCGACATTCAGGACTTCAGCGACGCCGACCTAAACCAGTTCGGTGGCGAATTCATGCGAGCAGCCATGCAAGCCGTGGGCAAGTTGCTCGGGCTGGGAGATGCCGATGAGCTCCAACAGATGACGATTCAATCCTTCGCCTCGGTCTTTGCACCTGGCGTGGGAACGGAAATCGTCATGCCTGGCGATGCCGACATTTTGCATGGGCAGTACCTCTATCGCCCGGACAGTAAGGACATTGACCTCTACCAATTCAAACTACCGATCGGTGGTAAGATCAGCATTGAGGCTTTCGCGGAACGGATGAACGAAGCGAGTCTGCTGGACTCCCAGATTCGTCTCTTCCAAGAAACTCCTGACGGCTGGCAGGAAGTTGCCTCCAACAATGACCACTACAGCACCGATTCTTTCTTGGAGCTGGAGCTGGGACAGGGCAATTACATCGTCGGCGTGAGTGCCAGTGGCAATGCGACCTACGATCCGGCAATTGCCGATTCGGGAATCGGCGGGCGTAGCGAAGGTCGTTACCAGTTACGCATGGACTTCCAGCCACCGGCGGACTCCGTGCTCCGAGATGGTGACACCCAGACGGGAACCGAGTTCGATGGTGACGCCGACGGTTCACCTGGAGGGGTGTTCAATTTCTGGTTCCGTCCATCCAACGCCAGCAACACTAAGTTTGTGAACAAAGCGGCTTCGACCAGTGGCAATGGTTCACTGGCCACCCCGTACAAGAATATCAACGCCGCGCTCACCGCAGCCGTTCCTGGGGATGTGGTCCGCATCTTGGGTAATGGCGGAGCGGACAAGAATTTCGCGACCTCGACTGACAACCTCGCCTACGAGATCGGATTCGACAACTTGGGGAATGCGTTGCCTGACGGCTCGACATTCGACGTTCCCAAAGACGTTTCGGTAATGATCGATGCCGGTGCCATCTTGAAGATGCGACGTTCCCGCGTAGGCGTGGGCAGCACTTCAGTCAACGTCGATCGCAGCGCCGGCAGCTTGCTGGTTCTCGGGACACCGACCCTGCAAACGGCCTCCGGAAACATTTTGACCGATGCCAGTGGCAACGCACTTTCTGGCAGCGTCTTCTTCACGAGCCTCAACGATGCGTCACTCGGCAAAAACGCTAACCCCAACGTCGTAGGTTCGACCCCCGTTGCTGGCGATTGGGGTGGGCTCGACTTCCGCGCCCGAGTCGATGCGGCGAACCCAGCCCGTGAGAACCTGGAAGATCAGGGTATTTTCCTGAACTGGGTCAGCAATGCGGACATTCGTTACGGTGGCGGTCAAGTCGTCGTGGATGGACTGTCCCAAGTCGTCACCCCTATTCAATTGGTGGATTCGCGTCCGGCGATCATCAACAGCGACATCGTCACGAGCGCCGATGCCGCCATGAGTGCGACCCCCGACAGCTTCTTGGAAAGCAACTTCCACTCTCCCCTGGAACAAGGTGCGGTCATACCGTTCACCGTCGACTACGACCGCGTGGGCCCAGAGATCTACGGCAACCACCTCGTTGGCAATTCGATCAACGGAATGCAAATACGTGTCCGCACTCCGTCGGCAGTCGAGAAGCTCACCGTGTCGGGACGTTTTGACGACACCGACATCGTGCACTACATCCCTGAGAACCTGGAGATCCAAGGTACTCCTGGCGGAGCTTTGCAGAATGAGCAAGCTCCATCCTCCACTGGTACACGGCTTGCTAGTCAAGCGGGTGGAACACTCGGAGCGGGAAGCTACACCTACGTCTTTACGACCATCGATTCAGCGGGCAATGAAGGGCCTGCTTCGGAACCAACTCGTAGCCTATCCAAGGGCTCATCCACCGGTTCCATCGTGCTCTCCAACCTGCCGTCAGCCGTCAGCCGCATCTACCGTAGCAGTGCGAATGGCTCGGGCCCTTACATCCTAGTTGGACAACCCGCTGCTTCCGTCGGAACATTCATCGATAACGGCAGTGACCTGGGCGTCACCTTGGTCAACCGCCTCCCATCGGTGTCTGCCAGACTGGATGCCCGTCTAACCATCGATCCAGGAATCGTGGTCAAGAGTCAAGGCGCTCGCATTGACGTGCAAACAGGCGGTCAATTGATCGCAGAGGGTACCGATGGCAATCCCGTCGTGTTCACTTCGCTAAATGACAATCGCTACGGAGCTGGCGGCACCTTTGATACGGCCAACCGAGCTGGAACTCAAGCGGCAGCGGCTGGGGATTGGGGTGGCATCTATGTGGGGCACACCTCCAAAGCCAGTTTGGACTATGCAGTGATTGCCTTTGGTGGTGGTACGACTCGCGTCGAAGGTGGCTTCTCCGATTTCTCTGCGATTGAAGTGCACCAAGCGGATCTACGACTTACCCACAGTCGCATCGAACTGAATGCCAATGGATCGACCACTACAACGGACGAAGACCGTGGTGGCCGCGGAACCAACTCCGCATCCACCATCTTCATTCGCGCTGCTCAGCCGATCATTGTTGACAACACGATCATCAACAATGCCGGGCCAGCCGTGAGTGCTAATGTCAGCGCTTTGAACAACATCGCGACCGAAGACTACGGCCGCAGCACGGGCCTGAGCCAACGCTACGAACTGGGCACTGGCAACCACGGCCCCTTGATCGCTGAAAACCGTCTAGACAACAACGGTATTAACGGCATGGTTGTCCGCGGCGGCTCTTTGACAACCGAAGGCATCTGGGACGACACAAGCATCGTGCACGTAGTCCAGGACGAAATCACCGTCAACGACTACCACAGCTACGGTGGCCTGCGTCTGAACAGCTCCAGCAACCAGAGCTTGGTCGTCAAACTCTCTGGAGTCGATGCGGGCTTTACCGCTACCGGCACTCCTCTGGACAATGCCAATCGCATTGGTGGATCGGTGCAAATCATCGGACAGCCTGGCTTCCCAGTCATTCTGACGAGTCTGAATGACAATACCGTCGGAGCCGGTTTTGACCTACTGGGAAATGTACAGTCCAGCACCAACAATGGCGTGGCCACCGCGCCCGCTGCAGGTGATTGGCGGAGCATTCTTCTGGAAACCTACAGCAACGATCGCAATGTGAGCATCGTCAGTGAGTCGGAATCCACCATCACGACAGCTCCACGTACGAACGAAACGCCCTCCAAGGGACAGTACCTAGGCGCGCTAGCGGAAAATCTGAAGGCGGGAGACGAAAACAATCGCCTAGGCTTCCAGATCCAAGGCGTGATCGCAGCCCCGAGCGATGTGGACGTCTATACCTTCACCGCCAAGGCGGGAACCGAAGTTTGGTTGGATATCGATCGCACGGACAACTCGCTCGATACCGTGGTCGAATTGGTAGATGCCAATGGCAACACATTGGCTCTGTCGGATAATTCGCTGTCCGAAGAAAGCAATCCAAGTTCCCTGTTTGTTTCGCCACAGCTTTCGAGCGTGTCGGTCAATCCACTGCGGTCCAGCGCTCCGGAACTGTACTACAGCAGTGCTCAAGGAACGCCTAAGGATCTCTTCAGCACCAACCCCAAAGATGCTGGCCTACGCGTTAGTTTGCCTGGTCAACCGGGAACCAGCAATCTGTACCACATCCGAGTGCGCAGCAGCAATCTCACCACAGCGGACAGCCTCCTAACGCCAGCCGAGCAGATGGCGAAGCTGACGGATGCTGGCAAGGTGACTCAGGGTGTCACTAGCGGCAATTACCAGTTGCAGGTCCGCCTGACGGAAATCGACGAAGTCCCAGGATCAAGCATTAGCTATGCTGACATCCGCTATGCTCAGACCGGCATTCGCCTGGTGGGCGTGCCTGGCAACTCTCCCCTCTTGGGTGAAAATGCTGAAGTTGAAGCCAACAATAATGCCTTTGCTGGAGCTCAAGCTCTCGGGAACTTGCTGCAAACGAATCGTCAGGCAATCAGCGTTGCTGGGAACCTGGACTCGAACACCGACGTCGACTGGTTCTCGTTTGATATCGACTATCAAAGCATTCGACCAACATCAATCCGCGAATACTTCTCCACCATCCTGGACGTGGATTACGCCAATGGCATTGGCCGTCCAGACACGTCAATGTACGTTTTCAATGCAAACGGCTCGCTAATCCTAGGTGGCTTGGGGAGCAACGTGGTGGACGATCAAGCTAGCCCATTGAACGCAGCTGGCAATGCAGACCTATCTCGTGGGTCAGCCGGCAATCTAGACCCCTACGTGGGCACTTATGAGCTGCCAGCTGGTCGATACTTTGTAGCCATGACCAACAGCAGCCGCATGCCTGAAGTCATTGACCAATTCACGAACCCCACCTCCACAACTCCTCTGCTCCGCTTGCAGCCGATTGAAAGCATTCAGCTCATCGCGGAAGAGCATGTGGGCTTCAACGGTGGCTCCACCGCCAATGCCCCGATAATTCCAGACTTGTTTACCCCCACGGCCGAAGTGGAATATGGACTGGGAGATTTGATCCTCTATGTCAGTCGTGATCCTGGCGCATTGGATTCGTCCCAGACACAAATCTTCACGGTGAATCCATTTACCGGTGAACGCCAACTCGGCTTCAATAGCACTCAGAACTTTGACGTTCAAGACATTGCATTTCGCGACAATGGCGAACTGCGAGCCTTCGACCGCGCGGTGCTGGGTGGGGTAACAGGCGACCTTGATAACTTGGTCGATTACATCACCGTGGATACCGGCACGGGAGGATTCACCGTCACCGGCGCATCGGGCATGCAGACGTTCCACCAGGAAACGGATACTGCCACGCCACCGGTCACCACTGCGGTGGACAGCGACGACGCGATGAATCCAGAAGCGATTACCTTCGGCACCGTTTTGGGACAAGAGCGCGGCTACTTTGTCGGCAACCGTCCTACGCCTGCCGGAATTGCCCCCGCATTCTATGGCCCTCCTCAATCCTTGGCCAATGTCGGCACGACCCGGCCTGGGCCTAGCTACTTCACCAACATTCTCTATGAGTTCGACGAGAACACTGGTGCAGCAATCAGCAACGGCAACGACAAAACAGGTGCCGCCCAAGGTGCCGACGCAGGCACCGCAGTCCGCGAACGGGGTTACATCGAAACTCGAGATTTGAGCGGCAATCAATCGACCTTGCTGGTCACCACGGAAACGACCAGCTCGGCGGGTGGACAAGCGGCATTCTCGATTCGAGATGGCAACACGTTCACTCTGGTAGACCGCACGACGGGTGTTCCCTTCAACCTCAATTTCGAATTTGACTTCGGCCCCGAGGCGCGTATCAACTACGACCCTCTCACAGCCAGGTCGATCCGAGATGAGATGCAATTCATCGTCGATGGGGCACTCTACGAGTTCGATACGGGATCGGTCTTGGTGGTAGATGCACTAAACGGTGCCGGTATTGCCGACAGTTCGACCGTTCGCATCCAAAATGCCGCTGGCACCGAAGTCGTCTTTGAATTCGACAACAATGGCTCGGTGAACGGTGTGGGCAATGTAGCGATTCCGTACCAGATCGGTTCATCGCAAGCAGTCCTAGTACGCGCTTTAGCGGAAGCCATCTCTTTCCAGCCTGGCTTCGGAGTTCAAGCCGAGTATGTCGCCGGTTCCAACCGAATCTCTTTGATTGGCGCCTCCGATACCGAACCCGCTGTGCTTACAGGCAGTGGCATCTCCCTCAGCGGCAACTTGGGAGTTTCCGATCCTGCAGCGGTGCGAATTCCGATCTCGGAAGCAGCCACCGAACGGCAGTTGGTCGATGCAATCACTCAAGCCATGCCAGGCAATATTGCCGTCTCGTACGAATCGGGGCGCATCAACTTCTCCGGAGCCCTGACCGCTGATTTCCAAGATCTAGCAAGCACCGGCATCTTTGTTGATCAAGGCAGCAGCGGAGCCACCCGTCCCGGTTTCATCGTGATTAAGGCCCTGGCAACAGACACCGCGGAGACGACCGCATCGCGCATCGCTACGGCCATCAACGACCTCGGTACAGTCGGCCTGTCGGCAACCACCAGTGGTGACAATGTCCAGCTTTTCGGTGCAACCATCGGCAACGCCGGACCACTCTCCGCTGCAGGCATCGCACCCGGTGGACTAGTAACGGGCATCGCGACGATTGGCAATACTCTTTACGCGGTTAGCGATGCAGGTGGACTGTATCAAGTCAATTCACCGAGCTCGACGCGTACTGGCAACATCGCGACCTATGTGCAGAGCTCCTATGATTTGGTCGGCATTCAGTTCACCGGCTTGGTCGCCGGACCGTCGGCGACGCGCAATGATGCAGGCTTCACTCCAGGGGCTCGTTTGGACGGTGGAACCGATCTGACCGGTGGCACTCAAGTTCTGTTCGGCATCGATGTGAATGGAGTTGTTTACGCGTTCAATACCAGCGGGCAACTGCAACCGGTATTTGCCAACGGTGCAACGAGTGTGGCTACCGGACTCAGCGGCGCCAACGGCTTGGCACTCGCTCCGCTTCAAACCAATCCTTGGACAGTTACTACCGGCAGCGACAACACGAATCGCGAGGGAGACGCTGGCCACGGCCTGCCCGTTACGCCGAATGGTACGCGGTTCCCGAACCAGGATGGCGGCAGTAGCTTCTACTTCGGCGATAGCCGAGCGGGCAATCCCAACTACAATTTCGCTGGCGGTGCAGCCGGGGCCATTGAAAGCGTTCCCTTCAGTCTGGCGGGACTGAGTGCAGGCGACCTACCGACCTTGTACTTCAACTACTTCCTGGAGACAGAGAATTCGGACAGTTTCCCGGGCAACAACATGGAAGACGCCTTCCGCGTCTACGCCTCAGGAGAAGACGGCAACTGGGTACTGTTGGCAACGAACGATGCCGCCCGCGACGACACCGAGCGACAGGAACTGTTCGACAACACGGGCACATGGCGTCAAGCACGCCTTTCCCTGGACGCTCTGGCAGGTCAAGAAAATGTCAAGTTGCGGATTGAATTCTCAACCGCTGGCGGATTCGGCTACGGGCTGCAAGGCGGACGCGGGGCTGAGATCCGCACGCTGGCGGGCAGCCGTCTGACCGATGGCGAAAGCTTGCAGATTGGCGGACAACGCTTCGAAATCGAAATGGGACCAACGCTGACCCTCCCCGGTGGCTCGGCGCTGACCAGTGGCGACAGTATCACGATCGAAGGCAATCGATACGTCTTCAGCGATGGTACCGGTGCGGCTGTCCTAGCACCTGACATCGCTGTGCCCTTCGCCGCAACCGACAGCTCGGAAGACATCGCCAACGCACTGCGCGCAGCCATTCAAAGTGTGCCTGCCGTCGCCACGATCAAGGGAGGTCTCAGTTTCTCGACCGAGAGCAACGAGATCATTTCCAATGCCACCATCATCAACTCCAACGGACAATCGGTGCGATTGGTTGGTAGTGGCACGATCGGAGACAATACGACCATTGCCGACCCAGCCACCGACGTGGACTTAGTCCGCATCGAAGTCCCTGCCGGGGCAACCGTCAACATTCGTGTTAACGCCGCTGCAATCGGCAGCCCGCTCGATTCCTACCTGCGAGTCTTCGACGAGCAGGGAGTTGAAATCGCAGCCAACGACAACGGAGCCGGTGGTTCGGATAGCTTGCTGTCCTTTGCCCCAAGCGAAGCTGGCGTTTACTTCGTCGGCGTCAGTGGTTCCGGCAACGACGCGTACAACCCTGCACTGGCTGGAACTGCGGTTGCAGCCAGCATGGGCGCCTACGAAATGCAGATCGACATTCTGCGTCAGGTCAATCCGATCGTGACCAACAATCGGATCCAGTTGCTCGGTGCTTCCGCAGTTCGCGTCAATAGCGGCAACGCAATCGTCCTGCAAGGTGCGGAAGGCACGAACGGCTTACCAATTCGCGTTTCCGCCGACATGACTACTGAAGAGGTAGCATTGGCCCTGCAGCAAGCTGTTGCAGATCACTTCGCCAATGGCGTCACTAGTGTTTACAAGCTGCGTGGCGGTGACACGCTCGACATGACCGGACTGACGGTTACCGATGCTGGTCCATTCGGGGTGACTCAATCCTTTGTAGGCGACCAAACGGGTGCTTTCAACAGCACGTCACGCGCCCAGAATAACAACTTCGAAGGTGTGTACGTTGATGACATCATCATCGGAATTGCCGGTCGTGGTGAAATGGTCTTGGGGGACACTGGCAACAACACCAACTTCGTTGCCGATCCTGACGCTACCAACCAGATCCTAACCGGCCCTTACCAACTCGAGATCCGCGGAGGGGATGCCTACGGAATTCCGACAACCACTGGTTTCGTGATCACCGATAGCTTCACGCCCGATTCGCGACAAGCTCCCGGATTGGCCATCCAATTCAACGATGCTTCCAGCATGATTGCTGGTGACACCTTTACGGTCAGCGATGGCCCGCGATTGGTCACGTTCGAAATGGACGATGTCAACGACACGCGTCCGGTTTCCGCTGGTAACATTGCACTGCCATTCAATACGGCCGTGGTCAATGCACTCACCGGTGGAACTACGAGCGAGACTGGCAATCAGATCGCCGCTCGATTCCGTGACCTTCTGAATTCCAGCGTCGTTCAGCAGAAGATCAGCGTCGCTGGAAATCTAGTCAACAACGATCGCACTGGAGCCAGCAGCGATACGGTGGTCCTCATCGGCAATGCGTCGACCGTGGTCCCCCTGTCGATTGGTACGAAGATCGTCAGCAATGGCACCGGTGCTCAGAATCGCGAACGCCCACAAGGCCAGATTGTGATCAACGGTACTCGCGTCAGCAACTCGACCGACTTTGGTATCGACATCGCGGCAGCACCACGTGATCCAGTCACCAATGCACCGCTCACCGGCTCTCCACGCAACACCGTGACGCTCAACCAAGAGCGACTAGCTCCTGGTGCCGTCGTTATGAACAGCGAGCTTCTGTTCAATGGACAAGGTGGAATTAGCGTCTCGGGTGACACCGCGGGTGCTGGCATACCACCGGCTGCTGTCCCGTTTGTTCGCTTGGTCAACAACACGGTGATTGGCGGTTCGGTCACAGCGGTTACCGATTTAACTCCAGAGATCTTCAACAACCAGATCTTTGACTTGGGGGCCTTGGCCTTTGCCGATGCCGTCGTCAGCTACAATCCATCGATTGTCGGTGGTCCCGCTCCGCTGACGGGCCTCGACGTGGCAACCGACGCCCTAGGTGTACCCGATTTCAGCGGTACCGGAGAACCAGTAGCCGGGGAAGGCGCGGTCAGTCTCGGTCGCGGTGGAACCATCACCCTCGAATTCCAAGATAACTTCCTAACGGGATCGAACGACGCTAGCCCAGACTTGATGATCTTCGAGGTCAGAGATTCTGAGGAAGTGCTCGTTGAAATCAGTGCCGATGGCACCAACTTCACCTCGGTGGGTCGCGCATCCGCCGCCCTCCCAACCATCAACATCGATGCCTTTGGATTCAATTCCAACTCACGTATCGCTTTCGTGAGACTCACCGATGTGAGCACTCAGGGAGCCCAAACTGGCGATTCCGTCGGGGCCGATATCGACGCAGTAGGAGCCCTTACCAGCGTGGCCGCTGACATCTATGTCGGCGGGGGAACCGGGATATCTGTAACCAGTAACTCCACGGCCACTCTGCTGAACAATGTGGTTGTCAATACGTCGACGGGCATCAATGTCGACAACTCCAGTGCCTCAACGGTCGTGGGCGGCACGGTGTTCCAACGCAACACATCCAACGTTGCGGGCTCGGCAACCATCGGGCAATTCCCCAACATGGTTGGTGCTAACGTCCCCATGTTTGTCGACATCGCCGCAGGCAATTTGTACCCTGCCCCATCCTCGCCGCTGATCGACAGCTCGATTGATTCGCTACAGGATCGGCCATCGATCGTAGCAGTCAAGGCTCCGCTAGGCCTAGCGACCTCACCAATCCAAGCTCCTCGCTCGGACATCAACGGTCAATTGCGAGTTGACGATCCAGCCGTGGAAACTCCCTCCGGCCTGGGCGAGAATGTGTTCAAGGATCGGGGTGCTCAAGATCGTGCGGACTTTGTTGGCCCATCCGTTGTCATGACCAATCCGGTCGACAATGATCTCGCCGGACAGGATCGCAATCCATCCGATTCCATCGTGGAACTGTCCAACGTTTCACTTCGCTACTTCGACATCCAAATGTTTGACGGCCTAGAGCCAACAGACCCAAACCGTGGTGCTGGCATCGACCACAGCACGGTTACCGGATCATCCGTCTTGGTCTACCGAGATGGAGTTCCCTTGGTTGAAGGAGTCAATTACACGTTCGGATACGATTCGACCAACGGTGTCATTCGCTTGACACCGCTCACGGGTGTTTGGCCTTCCGAGTCGGTTTACACCGTGCGGTTCGTCAATACCACTGAGTCTGCTATCGTCGCGCAAGCCGCCAACGCTTACCAAGACGGAGATACCTTCGACATCTTGGATACGACCGGCAGTCGCACTTCGTTTGAGTTCGATCTAGGTTATCTGCTGACCGTTCCCGCGGGCGACGATGTGACTCCTCCAGTTGTGGATGGCACGAAATTCGTCCTCGACGACGGTTCCCGCCGCTTGACGTTCGAGTTCGATAGCAACGGCGTAGTCTCGGCCGACACCACCACCATTGCGATTGGCACCGCGCCAACCGCAGAGAGTGTGGCTAGGGCGATGGAAAACGCGATTAACAATTCGGGACTTAGTGTCACCGTTTCTGAAATCGCTGCCGGCCAACTCCAAATCCAAGGCAGTCGTCTCACTCAGCTCGATCCTCAGGACAGCGGTTTGACGGTCGTCGGACAACCTGGCGTACGCACTGCCTTCGGAATTCAAATTCCGCTCGAAGCTGGCGTGCCAGCCGGAGTGGATGATGGGCAGTTCTTCGTGGTCGATCGCAGTGGCTCTCCCGTGGTCTTTGAACTCGATACCAACGGGATCACACAACCCGATACCATCCCAGTCCGGTTTTCGGCGGGTGGCTCGGCTGCAGACATTGGTCAGGCCTTGGTAGACGCAATCAACTCGGCCGCCCTGGGGCTTAGCCCCACCTATGCGGGTGACGGATTGATCACACTCGGTGGTGACGCCAACACATCGCTCGACATGACGGGAACAACACTGACCCAATCGGGACTCGCCGCTCAACCGGCTGCGATCGCAATTGCTCTGTCGGCAGACCCCAACGTGTCAGCTTCCGACGTCGCATCTGCGATTGAACAAGCGATTGATGCTGAGAACATCACCGGTATCACCACCACCCAGTTCGGTGGTCGGGTTATCTTAGAAGGTGCCTCGGGCGTAGCTGGTGTGGGTGCTGGAACGATCGGTTCGATTCAAGACTTGGCAGGCAACCCGCTCAAGTCGAACCAACTGGACGGTTCCACAACGCTGACAATCGTCCTCGGCGAAGGCCTCGACTACGGTGACGCTCCGGCTCCCTACAAGTCAACGAAGGCAGAGGGCGGCCCAAGCCATACGGTTGTCTCCGGCCTGAGCTTGGGAGCCACCGTTTCGGTCGATGCAGATGCCAAATTGACCAATGCCGACAATGACGATGGCCTAACCTTCACCTCCACCATCTACAGTGCGTTCAGTGCTGACGGAGTCATCACCGTCAACAACACGACAGGTAAGGCTGGATACGTTTCACTTTGGATCGACTTCAATGGTGATGGAAACTTCGCCAACTCGGAGCGGATCCTCGCGGCTGAGCAGGTCACCGGTTCGACAGTGCCCTTTACCTTCTCGATTCCCGAGGGGCTCACAACTGGCGAAACCTATGCTCGCGTGCGTTTGAGCACGGACGCCAGCTCCATCACATCGCCCACGGGGACTTCACCTGATGGCGAAGTGGAAGATCACTTGATCACGCTGGAAGGCAATCCCTATCAAAACCAACGAGTGCTGCTTGGCACTGGCGGAACAAATGTCGGAAATCTGGACGTCAGCAATGATGGTTTCATCTCGCCCATCGATGTTTTGCAAGTGATCACGTACCTCAATTCGGGTCGCCCCAACCAGCTAACCCTCCCTGTAAACACCGACTTCCAGTTCCTGGACGTCAATGGTGACGGAGTAGTGGCCCCCATTGATGCGTTGGTAGTGATTAACTACCTCAACTCTCTCTCACCAGTCGTGGGAGGAGAGGGTGAAGGCGAGGGAGAAGCAGGTTCGACGAGCACGGAGATTCAAACGGTGCTGGCAAGTGATTGGGCACCAGGCCTGGAGACGAGGCTGGCGTCCCCCACCACTCCGGAACGCTCGGAGCTAGCCCAAGATGCGGTCAATGACTTGGCACTGCTGGATAGCGAAGAGGACGACTCAGCCGCCTACTTGGCCGCCGCCAGCCAATCCGCACTGGATTCGCTGGACTCCGTCTGGGCGGAACTCGACAGCGATGACGCTGACGATTCGCTAGTCGGAGACGATTCGCTCTCCGCGAAACTGCTCAGCGATCTACTGGGATAAGACTGTTTTTTGCAGCTAGCCCAGACCTACCACCAACCCGTTTACTTTTCCACACAACCAAGCCTAGGCTTGGTTGTGTGCGTTATCCCCTCAACCGTTTTTGAGAAATATTGGTCCCGACGCTCCCCTCGCCTCACCGATAGTTTAAAACTAGAGGTGAATCCCGTTCGCCCCCCCCCCCGATCGATTCAATCCCGCCTATCCCGCCCACTTCCGAGAATCTTCCCTATGTTGACGATTCTGCGCAACGCTTTTGCAAGTTGCATGATGGTCTTGACGTTTGTCGTCCTGCCCTGCTTGGCCATCGACCAAGCCAGGGCAGATGAGCAGCAGGTGCCCGATGCGGAAGCGCTAGCCTTCTTCGAGACAAACATCCGCCCCTTGCTGGTCGAGCACTGTTACGATTGCCACGCTGAGGACAATGCCGAGTCGGAGCTTCGTCTCGATACCTTGCAGGGCATGTTGGAGGGCGGTCTAGCGGGAGCTTCGGTCGTTCCAGGACGGCCAGCGGCAAGCTTGCTGCTCACCGCGGTTCGCTATCAAGACAGCGACCTAAAGATGCCGCCCGACTCACGCTTGACTCAACGCCAAGTCGCAGACCTGACGCGCTGGATTGAAATGGGAGCTCCCCACCCTGAGAGTGGCACTGTCCAGCCCATCCGCCGCGGCAGCGACGTTGACCTCGAACTGGGGCGTCAGCACTGGGCGTTCGTCCCTCCCGTCAAAGAATGCCCGCCGCCAATCAGCGCCGGCAGTCCCGCGATCGCTCCGTCGGAGCGCCGGCCGGGGACGATTCAAAACCCGATCGATGCCTTCGTAATCTCACGACTGGAGGAGCAAGGCTTGCAACGTGCGGCGACCTCCGACAAACACGCCTTGCTCCGTCGCGCAACCTTCGATCTTATCGGTCTTCCCCCGACGCCAGAGGAAATCGCCGATTTTTTGGCCGATGAATCTCCCGAAGCCTTTCAGCGTGTCGTCGACCGACTCTTGGCCTCGCACCACTACGGCGAGCGCTGGGGGCGCCACTGGCTCGACGTGGCACGCTACGCAGACTCCAATGGTTTGGATGAGAATGTGGCATTTGGAAATGCCTGGCGTTACCGTGACTATGTCATCAATGCTTTCAATTGCGACAAACCCTACGACGAATTTATCACGGAACAACTCGCCGGTGACCTGCTCGATAGTGGCTCCGATTTGCAGCGCAAGCATGAGCAATTAACGGCCACGGGATTCTTAGTGCTAGGCCCTAAAGTTTTGGCGGAACAAGATGAAGCCAAAATGGAAATGGACATCATCGATGAACAAATCGATACCGTTGGCAAGGGCATTCTTGGCTTAACACTGGGTTGCGCCCGATGCCATACGCACAAATTCGATCCCATCAGCCATCATGACTATTACGGGCTGGCTGGTATCTTCAAGAGCACACACACCATGGACAGCTACAAGACGGTAGCGGTGTGGCATGAGAACTCCGTGGCCACGGCTGCCCAACGCGCCGCCCTGGAGCAGCACCAGCAACGCGTAGCCGAGCAGGAGAAAGCGATTGCAGAGCTGCAGTCGGAGGGAGCGAAAGCCCTTGAATTAGCACCCGAGGAAAAACTCACCGCCGCTCAGGAAAAGGAACTGCCCGAAGAACTCAAAGCGAAGCTGAAAGAACGGCGTGATGCGCTCACCGAACTCAACGCTCAGCCCCCCGAAGATCCAACCGCTATGGGAGTGGTCGATGGCACTCCCGCCGATACCTCGGTGCATCTACGTGGCAGCCATTTAACCTTGGGCGATACCGTCCCTCGTCGCTTTCCCCAGGTACTCACCAGCGACCACCCGGCGAGCCTCCCCGCCGAACAGAGCGGGCGACTGGAGCTCGCCAATTGGCTCACCAATGGACGCCATCCATTAACCGCTCGAGTCATGGTCAACCGAATCTGGCGGGGACATTTCGGTCAGGGAATCGTCAAGACTGTCGACAATTTTGGCCTGCAAGGCGATCGCCCCTCGCACCCCAAGCTGCTCGATTGGTTAGCGGTGCACTTCGTGGACGAGGGTTGGTCGGTGAAGTCCTTGCACCGTCTGATCATGCTCTCGGAGACCTACCAGATGAGCAGCCAATTCAGCGCTGAGAATGATGCCAAAGATCCCGGCAATCGGTTCCTCTGGCGATTTAACCTGCGTCGAATCGAGGCCGAGGCAATTCGCGATAGTCTCTTGGCAGTCAGCGGTAAGATCGATTTGGCCGCTGGCGGTAAACTCCTCCAGTACGACAATCGAGAATACGTATTCAATCACACTTCCAATGACAAATCGACGTATGACACACTGCGGCGATCGATCTACGTGCCCATCATACGCAACCATTTGTACGACGTCTTTCAGCTGTTCGATTACACGGATGCGAGCGTTCTCAACGGTGATCGCAATACCAGCACCATTGCGCCTCAAGCCCTATTCTTAATGAACTCGAGTTTTGTAGACAGCATGTCGCTGGCGATGGCGGATCGCATCCTCTCACTTGGAATCAGCGAAGAGCAACGGATTGAGAAGCTGTACCTTGAAAGCTATGGTCGTCCCGCCAGCCAGCAGGAACTCGCCGCCGCGCGGCGCTTCATTCAGGCATTTGAGGAATCCCTTGCCGTCCAACCTGCGACAGCGGAATTGCCTCTCGCAACTGACAGTGAAGAAGAGGGCAATGCGCAATCCGGAGTGGACGGCGCCGTGGAGGTGAAACACCGCGTTTGGCAAGCGTTTTGCCAGTCGATGGTGTCCTCCAGTGAATTCATTTACGTCCGCTAGCTTTGAGAAATCCAACTGCAATGTCTCTTTCCCGACGGCAACTACTGCGAGCGACCGGAGCTGGATTCGGCTCCCTGGCATTGGCGTCCCTTTTGGCAGAAGAAACGCGCGGCGCAGCACCAGCTGGACCATCCGCTCATTTTGCTGCCAAAGCGAAACGCATCATTTTTCTGTTCATGAAGGGGGGGCCCTCCCATATGGACACCTTTGACTACAAACCGCAGCTGCAGAAAGATGATGGCAAGCCGCTGCCGTTCGAAAAACCTCGTGTTCAATTTGCTCCCACCAGTGAATTGCTTGGCTCACCCTGGAAATTCCGGCGCTACGGAGAGAGCGGGATCGCTGTGAGTGAGCTTTTCCCACACGTGGCGGAATTGGTGGATGACCTGTGTATCGTCAACTCCATGTACGGCTCCAATTCGGCCCACGGCGGCGCGTGCATGAAGATTCATACTGGCAGCGACGTCTTCGTCCGCCCCAGCCTTGGTGCTTGGCTCAGTTACGGCCTGGGAACGGAGAATGCCAATCTGCCTGGCTTCATCACCATTTGTCCAACGCTCGCTCACGGTGGTACCAAGAACTGGGGAGCCGCCTTTCTCCCCGCCAGCTGTGCCGGTACCCCTCTCGGAAATGCCAGCCTGCCTGCCGAACAAGCACGCGTCAAATACGTGCAGAATGCGAGACTGTCGCTGGCTGCACAGCGCGCACAATTGGACTTAACCCAATCGCTGAACCAACGCTTTCTCGATTCGACGGGGCCAGATTCCGCACTGGAGGCGCGCATCAAATCCTTCGAGTTGGCCTTTCGCATGCAGACGGAAATGCCCGATGCGCTCGAGCTGAACCATGAGAGTCGTGCGACCCACGAAATGTACGGTATTGACGATGCCAAGACCGAAGACTTCGGTAGACAATGCCTCATGGCACGACGCTTTGCCGAACGCGGTGTGCGATTCATTCAAGTCACGCATAGCAATACAGAGGTGCAATGGGATCAGCATGGAAGTCTGCGGAAGGGGCATGAGCAAAATGCGGGCGAGGTCGACAAGCCAATCGCTGGACTCCTGCGCGACCTAAAATCACGCGGTTTGCTGGAGGATACTCTCGTGCTGTGGGGAGGGGAATTCGGACGCACCCCAACCTGCCAAGGCGCCGGGCGCGATGGACGCGACCACAATCCCGAAGGCTTTACCATGTGGATGGCGGGAGCTGGGCTGAAAACCGGAATTCAGTACGGTGCGACCGACGAATACGGGTACTACGCTACGCACGACAAGGTCCATGTCCACGATTTGCATGCCACGATTCTGCACCTCATGGGACTGGACCATCTTCGTCTAACCTACCGTCACGCCGGGCGAGATTTCCGATTGACCGATGTTGCCGGCCGCGTCGTCCACGACATTATCTCTTAAAACAACGAGCACGTTATCGCAACTCTCGCCAACGCAAGCGCCGCCGCTCTACGGAGTCGCTGGATCCTCCTCGCGCTGTTAGTGACCTCCATCCTGGTTAACTACATCGACCGCGGAGCTCTATCGGTAGCGATCCCTGCCATACAACTGGAGTTCTCGCTCAGCCCCAGTCAGAAGGGATTGCTTCTGTCGGTCTTCTTTTGGACCTACGCGTTAATGCAACTGCCCGCCGGCTGGCTTGTCGACCGGTTTGATGTGAAATGGGTCTATGCTGGTGGCTACGTGGTGTGGACGGTCGCAACAGCCCTGACCGGGTTAACTACCGGATTCTATATGCTGCTGGCGGCGCGTCTGCTGTTGGGAGTCGGGGAGAGCGCTGCCTATCCCGCCATCTCGCGGTTGGTGGTCGAAAACTTTCCTGAGGAGAGACGCGGACTCGTCAACTCGCTCATCGATGCAGGAACCAAGATTGGTCCGGCTCTCAGCATTCTGGTGGGTGGCTTGTTGGTTTCGGAGTACGGCTGGCGTCCCTTGTTCATCGCCCTCGGCCTAGGTGGCATGGTGTGGCTGATTCCCTGGATACGTTACGTCCCCTCCCGCTCTCGCAATCTGCCCGGCGCGACAACCGCTCCCACCGAGAACGCGTCTCCATCGGCGCGACACCAACCACCGATTTCCCAAGTTGCCTTTCATCCCGCGGTGTGGGGCACCTCCCTGGGAATGTTTGCACTGGGCTATGTATGGTATTTCCTGCTAACTTGGCTCCCGACCTATTTGATGGATGTCCACCAACTAAACCTCAAAGAGACTGCCGTCTCCGCTGCCCTGCCCTTCTTGACCATGGCCGCATCCTCAGTGTTTTGGGGCTGGGCCGCAGATCGCTTGATTGCCAAAGGGTGCTCTCCCACCTTCTCTCGCAAGTTGATCTCCCTGAGCGGCCTGGGGATTGCTGCAGCGTTGCTCCTAGCCGCCTCGCGAGTTGCTTCGCCGACCAGCTGCATTGCGTTGCTCTGCGCCTCCTGCGCTGCCCTGGGAATGTTCACTGCCAATGTATGGGCGATGACGCAAACCCTAGCGGGTCCCGCTGCTGGTAGTTGGACGGGTATCCAGAACTGCATCGGCAATATGGGAGGAGTTCTGTCGCCCCTGGTCGCCGGTTGGTCCGTCGAAATGACCGGCTCCTACCTAACCGCTTTCGGGATGGCGGCCGCCGTCATGCTGGCCGGTATCGCCGGCTATCTCTTCATCGTAGGCCCCATTCAGGAAATCAACTGGAAACCCCAAGCATGACCCTGAAAGACTCTCAACCCACCGACGACGTGCTCCGCACCCTGGCCGATCTGGTGAGCATCAACAGCGTCAACCCAAACTACGATGGGGGTGTCCCTGAGTTGGCGATGGCAGACTATGTGGACCAGTTCTTCACGAAGCTCGGTGTGGAGACATGGCGGCAACTCGTTTACCCCCAACGTCCCAATGTGCTCGCACGACTGGCGGGACGCAATCCCCACAAGCGAATCGTGCTCGAAGCCCACTTGGATACCGTCTCAACCAGTGGCATGACCATCGCTCCCTGGTCACCAGAGATCAGAGACGGCAGAATGTATGGACGCGGCGCTTGCGACACTAAGGGTGGCATGGCTGCCATGATGCACGCCGTTGCCTCTTTCGTTCAAGCTGGAATCACACCCGAGTGCGAGATTCTTTTTGCCGCCACAATTGACGAGGAGTTTTCGTACCGCGGCGTCGTCGCCCTGTGTGATTCCCTCAAGGCTGGCCCGGTCGATCCCCACATCCTTTCGCACGAAGTTCCTCCCAGCGATCCACTGCGCGCCGACGTCGCGATCATCGCCGAACCCACGCAGCTAATGCCCGTAACCGCCAGCAAAGGGCTAATCCGCTGGAAGATTGAAACCGTGGGCAAAGCAGCCCATTCGTCCAAACCCCATCTGGGGTCCAATGCGATCGTCCACATGGCTCATATCATCGCTGCATTGGAGGAAGACACCCAGAAAATGGCTCAGCACACACACCCCTTGCTCGGCTCCGCCACCTGCAACGTGGGCGTGGTGCGTGGAGGTGTACAAGTCAATTTTGTTCCCGACAGCTGTGAAATTGAAATCGACCGCCGCCTCCTGCCACACGAGTCACGCGAAACGGTCTTGGCCCACTACCAACAGCTGATCGATTCGGTAGCTCAAAATCATCCTGCGATGCAGGTTCATATGCACCCACCAATGCTCAGTGATCGCCCGCTAGAAACCGATCCCAATTCACCTCCAGTCCAGACCATGTGTCGCGTTCTGGAGCAGTTGGGACACCCCGCCACCCCGATTGGCGTTCCATTCTGCAGTGATGCCAGCAAGTTCGGTGCCTTGGGAATCCCGAGTCTGATTTTAGGACCAGGCTGTATCGACCAGGCGCACGCGGCAGTCGAGTATATTGAATGCGAGCAGGTTGTGCAGGCAGTTGAGATCTACCGCAGCTTTCTGACCCAATACTCGTAAGCCGCGACTCACCAGCCAAGACGTATCAGCCGAAGAACTCCCTCACAGCCTCGCTACCACTTCGCAAACAACGGTAAATGAAGGAACTGCAATTGAAAAACCATTCCCACTTTGCGCACTCCCGTCGGCAGTTCGTGAGCGGTGCCGTTGCCGCAGCCTCTCTGATCGGCACCACGCAGCTGAACGCAACTCCTCAAGCAACCGCTCCGGCCCAGCAAGACACCGGTTGGATCGACGCGCATGTCCATGTTTGGCATCCCGATACAACCCGGTATCCGATTAGCACGCGGTTCAAAACCACTGACATGCAACCCGCCAGTTTTACTCCAGAGGAGCTCTTTGCGAATTGCAAACCCGCCGGCGTAAAACGCATCGTATTGATCCAGATGAGCTTCTATGAGTTCGACCATCGATACATGCTGGAGGCGATGCGGGCACATCCGGGTGTTTTCTCTGGGGTGGCACTCATCGACTACCGTCGCCCCGATCTCGTCACACGGATGGAGAAATTAGCTGGCCAAGGCATGCGAGGCTTCCGCTTGCATTCGCAGGGAGATGCCGACCAATGGGTTACCGATCCCGGCATGGCGAAGCTCTGGGCCGCCGCAGCGGAAATGGACTTGGCGGTTTGTCCTCTCATTAACCCAACGGACATTCAACATGTCGATGCACTTTGTGCAGTGCATCCCGACACGACCGTCGTGGTGGATCATTTTGCCAGAATTGGCGTCAGCGGCACCATCGAACCTCAGTTTTTGGACGAGCTATGCCAACTGGCACGCTTCCCCAACACCCACCTCAAAACCTCGGCATTCTATGCCTTAGGTAAGAAGTCGCCGCCCTACAAAGATTTGATTCCGATGATCAAACGCGTCTACGACAGCTTTGGCCCGGAACGTCTGATGTGGGCCAGCGATTGCCCCTATCAAGTGCAGGACCAGCACGACTATGCTTCCTCGATTGCTTTAGTTCGCGACCATCTCAATTTTCTTTCCGAGGGCGACAAACAATGGATGCTGTGTGGTACGGCGGATAAAGTATTCTTTTAGATGGATCTAAGTACGCGATGCCCGCTCCAATCATCCCAACTTTTCAAGACATTCGTGCTGCTGAGATAATCCTAGGGCAGCACCTCTCTCCAGCTCCGCTACTTCGCTCCTATGCGTTGGAAAAAGAACTCGGGTTACCGAGCTCACGGCGTGTGTGGATCAAGGATTATGGCTGGACCCCCGTCGGCTCGTTTAAACTTTTGGGCGCCTTGAATTGGATGGCTCAGCATAGCAACTCCATTGGCGAGCGACCTGTTGCGGCGCATTCCTCGGGAAACTTCGCTTCTGGCTTAGCCTTTGCGGGGCAAGCCTACGGCAAACGTGTCATTATCGTGATGCCTGAAGATGCTCCAAAGATCAAGTTCGCCAGGACGCGCGCGTTGGGCGCCGAAATACGTACCTATGACAAATCGCAAGATCATTTGACGGGGCGGCGAGACGAATTGACTCGGGAGATCGCCGAGGTGGAGAACGCAGTGCAAGCCTCCCCCTACGATGATCGCTATGTCATCGCTGGCAACGGAGTTGGCGGATTGGAGATTGCTGAAGAATTGCAGCGTCAGGGGCGCGATGTCTCACACTTCCTGTGCGCCGTTAGCGGCGGCGGGCTCATGGCCGGCCACGCCTTGGCGATTGCCGAGTACTTTCCACAGGCGTCAATTCATGCGATCGAGCCCCAGGGGGCGGATGACTTCCAACAGTCGCTCGCCGCAGGGCAACGGTTACGCGTGGAGCAACCGACCAGTATTTGTGATGGCCTGCTGTCCTACGATGTTGGGGAGCACAATTGGCCCATCCTGCAAACGCTCGTCGATTCAGCCTGGACCGTTACCGATGAACAAACTCGCCAAGCAATGGGCTGGTTGGACGCTCAGCATGGCCTGCGGAGCGAACCCTCAGGAGCCATCACCACTGCCGCCCTGCTTTCCCGCAAGATCGATCTCGCTGGTCAGGGGGATATTGTCCTCGTGCTGAGCGGGCGCAATGTCGACACCACGACATTTTGGGAGTTCGTGCGAGACTGCTGACGACGCTACAGGTGGGGTCGCGCGACTCGTCGTTGATGTCTTGTGCGGCTACCCAACAGCGATTCACATTGCGATGAATGATTTTCCTTCGATTTTTCAGTTCCCTGAAAACCGCCCAAAACTTGCGGTACAATGGACTGCCTATCCGCGCCCGCGTTGCCGATCCTCCATCCGCTCCGCGTGGCTCGGGTTCCTTCCCCATCCCCCGCCTCAGATGAGCAATTGACATGCCGCATACCGCCAATCGCCGTTCGTTTATTCAAGCCGCCTCACTAGCGGGTGCTGCTCTCTCTCTACCAGCAGCTCAGTACTCGCGCGTCTACGGCGCGAACGAAAAGTTGAGAATTGCGAGCGTAGGGACAGGCGGAAAAGGGTGGAGTGACTTGAACGGAGTCGCTGCCAGCCCCGAAGTTCAAGTCGTTGGCCTGTGCAACATCGATAGTTCGCGGGCACACCTCGGGCAGGCTGCGGAAAAATACCCCAACGCGCGACAATATGCCGACTGGAGAAAACTACTCGATGCATCCAAAGACATCGATGGAGTGCTGGTTTCTACCCCCGACTTTATGCACGCCCCGATCTCGATGGCGGCCATGCATCTGGGCAAACACGTCTTCTGCCAAAAACCTCTATCCCACTCCGTTCACGAAGCGCGGCAGATGCAATTGGCCGCCCAAAAATACGACCTAGTGACACAGATGTGCAATCAAATCCAGTCCCACAGTGCATACCGAACGGCCGTGCACTGGGTGCATTCTGGATTGCTGGGTAAAGTGAAGGAAGTTCACTCCTGGCAGGGGGGACAGCCATCCTGGCCTCGCAACATTCCAGCTCCTCAGGGAAGCGACCCGGTACCGACCACGGTCGACTGGGAACTTTGGCAAGGCGTTGCACCAGATCGACACTACAAAACAGGGATGTACCATCCATTCAATTGGCGCGGTTGGCAAGATTACGGAACTGGGCAACTCGGCGATTTTGCATGCCACATCCTCGATCCCGTCTTCAAGTCACTCAAACTCGGTTCACCAACGCGGCTGACCGTCCAGGCACCTGCACTGCTTCCCGAATCCTGGACAGACCGTTCGACCGTTCGGTATGAGTTCCCGGGAACGGAATACACGTTGAACCGTTCGATTCCCGTCACTTGGTACGACGCTGCGGGAGTACTACCTCCCCGTGAAAGGTTAGGGAGCGTTCCCACCGATTACAAACTGCCTGGAGCCGGTTCGGTAATCGTGGGCGAAAAGGGATCGATGGTCATCCCGCACGTGGCTATGCCTACGCTCTTTCCGGTCGACCAATCCCCGGCTGGCGAACTCCCGGTGATTGAAGGGGTGGATCACTACACTCAATGGGCAGATGCCTGCCGCGGTGTGGGACAGACCACCTCACACTTTGACTACGCTGGCCCTCTGACCGAAGCCGTATTGCTGGGCACGATCGGAATTCGCTTTCCCGATCAAGAGCTGCAGTGGAATGCGAAGAAACTTGAGATCACCAACCTGCCTGCCGCCCAAGAATGGATCTCCAAATCGTACCGAAACGGTTGGGAACCAGCCTGGGTCTAACCAGACGAGCACCTCCGCCGCACGGCTGATTGGCATGTGAGTCTCCTGGCAACCAGGCTAGATCCCGCCCAAGTCGCTCACTCAACATTCTGCTCCCATCGCACGCCGGACACTGGCCTTTCCACTTCGGCCAGTGTCTAATCCTGCGTGGTGGCACGTTCGATCTACTTTCCCCTGCATCCCCCCGCTTCAATTCAAAGTTGGCGACCGAACGAGGTCCCACACGGCCTTCGTAAGACCTCCCCTACCCCACCCTACCCGCCCCCGCCCTTACTTCCTCCGGCTTCCCCCACCATGTCTACTTGGTCCATCGCGCGTCCTTTCCTAGGCTGGCTCGCTTTCACCGCATGTCATCTGCTGGCCGTCGCCGCAAGCCCAGCTGACGAACCGCTACAATTCGAAACAGACATTCGCCCCATTTTGCGTGAGTACTGTTTTGATTGCCACGGCGCGACGGAAGAGATCGAAGGGGGACTCGACCTACGTCTCGTCCACTTCATGACCCGGGGAGGCGATTCGGGAACGGCTCTTGTGCCAGGAGATCCCGAGGAGAGTCTGCTATGGACTCGAATTCGAGAGGGAGACATGCCACCCGGCGAAGCACGCGTGGCGGATGAGAAGATGCGCATCCTGGAAACTTGGATTCGTCAGGGAGCCGTCACCGTGCGCGCAGAGCCTCTGGAGCTCGCGCCAGGGATTCCCATTACCGAAGAGGAGCGGAACTACTGGGCATATCAGCCCATTTCCACCCCCGCCCCACCGCCAGTCAACACGAGCCACCGCATTCGAACTCCGATTGATGCATTTCTGGCAGAAGCGATGCCTGCTGGGCTGGAGTTCTCTCCCGACGCGGACCGTGCAACCCTGATACGTCGCGTCTACTTTGATTTAATGGGTTTGCCTCCGACCTATGCTCAAATTCAATTTTGGCTTGAGCACTCCAGCGACCAGTGGTACTCCCTGTTAATTGAAGAACTCTTGAGCTCCCCCCAGTACGGCGAACGATGGGCGCGCCACTGGTTAGACGCCGCCGGCTACGCCGACAGCGATGGATTTACCCTGGCCGACAGCCCGCGATCTTGGGCGTGGCGCTATCGCGACTACGTCGTGCGCGCATTCAATGAAGACAAGCCCTTCGACCGTTTTATTGCCGAACAACTTGCTGGCGACGAACTGGCGGGCCCGGCCGAGGGAGATTGGACAACCGACCAGATCGAATTGTTGACTGCGACCGGCTTCTTGCGAATGGCGGCTGACGGCTCAGGCAGTGGCGACAATAGCCCGGAAGCACGCAACAAAACAATTGCCGACACATTGCAGATCGTAGGCAGCACTTTGTTAGGCTCGAGCGTCCACTGCGCGCAATGCCACGACCACCGCTACGACCCCATTTCCCATGTCGACTACTTTTCCCTGCGCGCCGTCTTCGCCCCTGCGCTCGATTGGCAAGCCTGGAAGCCTCCCGCAGAACGCTTGGTCTCACTCTATACCGCACAAGATCGTGCACTGGCTGCTGAAATCGAAAGCCGTGTCGCTGCCGTCGCGGAAGAGCGTGCTTTGAAACAAGCAGAATTCATGCAAACCGCCTTTGAGCAAGAATTACTGAAGTTTGATGAACCGCTTCGGGCACCATTAAAACTAGCTTACGAGACGGTCGCTCAGGATCGTACTCCTGAACAAACCGCACTGTTGACGCAAAATCCAAGCATCAATATTTCTCCTGGAGTCCTGTACCAGTACCTGCCTGCCGCCGCAGAGGAACTCAAGGCGTTTGATGCAAAGATCGCCAAGCTTCGCGCCGAAAAGCCAGAGGAACAGTTCATTCAGGCTCTGGTCGAACCATCCCAGCATGTGCCGGTGACGCACCTCTTCCATCGCGGCGATTTTAACCAACCCAAGCAAGAAGTTGTACCAGCGGGCCTAACGGTAACAGCTCCCGAAGGCGCCCGCGTGCAGTTTCCCACCGACTCGCCACTTCATCCCACAACAGGCCGTCGACTAGCATTTGCGGAATGGTTGACGAGTCGCGAAAACCCGCTCACCGCTCGCGCGATCGTCAATCGCATGTGGATGCACCATTTCGGTCAAGGAATCGTCTCCACTCCTGGAGATTTCGGACGTCTGGGAGGCGTGCCCACCCATCCCAAATTGCTCGACTGGTTAGCCAACGACTTCATCGAGCAGGGGTGGAGCCTGAAACACCTACATCGTCGCATTCTGCAATCCACCGCTTGGCGACAATCCTCGGCCCGCGAAGCCACACGTCAGGCGGTGGACCCTGAAAACTACTATTACTGGCGCAAGTCACTGCAACGCCTGGATGCGGAGAGCTTGCGGGACTCCCTCCTGGCTGTCTCAGACAACCTCGATGCGAGTCTCAATGGCCCACCGATTGCGGTAACCGAAGACGAGACCGGGCAGGTGCGATCGGATGCCCAACACCCCCGCCGTAGCATTTATATCAATGTGCGCAGAAGTCAGCCGGTGGGAGTTTTGCAGACGTTCGATGCACCGGTAATGTCGGTAAACTGTGATATCCGGACTAGCACGATCACCGCCTCACAAGCACTGATGCTACTCAACGGCGAATTCATGCTTGACCAAGCCAGTCGCGTGGCCGACCACATTGTGGCGCAAGCGGAAGCAGCCCCCGGACTGGAGGCCGCTTATCCTAACTGGCTACCAGACCTCCCCTCTCCGGCCTGGCAATACGGCACTGGCACCATCCAATCCTCCGCCGAATCACTCGTGCAGGATGCGGCAACAGAATTGGTCCACGAATTTACCTCACTACCACATTTCAACGGCTCTCAGTGGCAAGGCAGCCCGACTCTACCAGATCCACAATGGGGCTGGGTTCTGCTGCACGCCAGTGGCGGACATCCTGGAGCCCCCGAGCATCCCGCCATACGCCGCTGGACGGCTCCCGCGAACGGACAAGTGGTCCTCTCGGGAAGTTTACAACACACCAGCCCCAACGGTGATGGCGTCCGCGGGCGTCTACTCTCTTCCAAGCAGCTACTCGGAACGTGGCTGGCCAAGAACAATGCTAGCCCCACGCCCACTGCTGAGATTGCAGTATCTGCGGGGGAGACGCTGGATTTCGTCGTGGATTGCCTGGAGCATGAGACTTCCGATTCCTTTGTTTGGAAAGTCCAGTTGAGCTTCACCAATACCGATGGCAACGTGACCAAGTACGATTCCGAAGCTGAATTTAGCGGCCCCCCTGAGGACTTGAACCAACTTCCAACGCACTTAACGGAAGCCTGGAAACGGATTTTGTCTCGTCCACCACAAGCGCGGGAGATGCAGGCAGCTCTCGATTTTGCAGGTCAACAACTTCAATCCCTGGCGCTGAATCGGCAGGGCACAGCCAGCAACCGCGCTGCGGGGCATCAGGTCCTAGTCAACGTCTGCCAAATGCTGCTTAATTCCAATGAATTCTTGTATGTCGAATAGAGAGACGGTGCTTGCGATGTTCCCCAACACACGGCGTGAATTCCTACAGCAATCCGGCATGGGCGTTGGTGCGTTGGCCCTCCAGTGGATGCTAGCTCAAGAGACCGCTCTTGCCAAACCTCCCGTGCTCAAGCAGCAACCCCACAACGACCTACACCCCAGGTCCCCCCATTTCACGCCTCGGGCTCAAGCGATGATATCGCTCTTCCAACACGGAGGCCCGTCGCATATGGATCTGACCGACCCGAAACCGGAGCTGACCAAATATGCGGGTACCGAGTACACGGGTGACATCCATTTCTCGTTTGTGAACCAAGCCAGTAAGAAACTACTGGGAAGCCCGTTCAAATTCCAGCCGCATGGGCAGTGTGGCATGGAGCTGTCCGAGCTGCTGCCGCACACCGCAGACGTAGTCGACGAACTCTGCTTGATTCGCAGCATGCACACCGGGGCCAACGGGCACGAGGTCTCGATTCGCTATTTCCATGGTGGCATCCCTGCCGTGTTAGGCCGACCCACCCTCGGCTCCTGGCTGACATATGCCTTGGGATCGGAGACGCAAGACCTTCCCGCCTTCATGGTACTGGCGGATCCCGGTGGTCATCCGGTCGACGGCGTTAGTAATTGGACCAACGGTTTCATGCCTTCGATGTTCCAGGGAACGGTGCTTCGGCCCCAAGAGCCACGCATTTTTAACCTACAACCGCCCACGCACTTGGCCGGAGAATTCCAACGTCAAAATCTTGCACTGCTGCAAACTCTCAATCAGCAACACTTGGAACAGCATCCTGGAGAAACGGATCTGGAAGCCCGCATCGCGAGCTATGAGCTGGCCGCGAGAATGCAAACGGCAGCCGGCGATGCCCTCGACATTTCGCAAGAAACGGCAGCCACCCATCGCATGTACGGGCTCGATCGCCCGGAGACACGTGAATACGGCACGCGCTGCTTGCTAGCGCGCCGGCTGGTCGAGCGAGGCGTGCGTTTCGTGCAACTCTTTCATAATGGCCAACCTTGGGACAACCACAGCAATATCAAATCGGGCCTAGCGTCGATCTGCCAAAAGACCGACCAGCCCGTCGCCGCACTCATCAAGGACCTCCGCCAAAGAGGGCTACTCGACAGCACACTGGTACACTGGGGAGGCGAAATCGGTAGGCTTCCAGTCACCCAGGGAGACGGCAATCCCGAGACCGCAGGCCGTGACCACAACGGTCAGGGCTTTAGCATTTGGATGGCTGGTGGCGGAATCCGCGGCGGCACAATCCATGGGAAAACCGATGAATTCGGGCACCGTGCGATTGAAGACATCGTGACTCCCAATGATTTCCAGGCCACCGTGATGCACCTGTTTGGGCTCGACCACGAGCGCGTCCTCTTCCCGCACCGCAATCAGCAAGAAATCATGACAGCCCATCGTCCCGCTCAGGTTGTACAAGCGATCGTTGACTAAGGCAGCCCGCCATAGCGTCTCTCATGCCGCGACTAGCACCAGCCAACGGCGATACCAACTCCGCTGGCCTCTGCCCAGACATTAGTCGATCTTTTTCTTAAGAATTGAGTAGAATCACTCTTTCATATGTGCTAGAAAGAAGCTGCCCCACCAATTGAGTTAACACTTCAAGACTTTGCTGGGAGTAAATAATTTCTTTCGTGAACTGAGACTTTCGCTCGGACTGCTTGTTGGTCGAGAGCCTTCTGCCCCCAGTTCCAATGTAACGCGTTCAACCAGCTGAGTTTTACGTCGCGGCATCTATTTCCATCGAGTTGAAGGACCCTACCATGCCACAGGTTCATCTCTATGCAATCCTTTTGACTGCCCTGATGGTTGCAGGCTGTGCTCCGCCCAACCCGCGAAAAGCCATCTCAGGGAAGGTTACGCTGAAAGACGCCCAACTAGACGAGGGAGTCATCGAGTTTCGACCACTCGAAGCCAGCTCTAGCGGAGGTCCCCCTGCCACAACGGCTGGTTCCGTGATTGCCGAAGGTGCTTACAGCATCGAAGCAGAGGCAGGGCTAGTCCCGGGCAAATACAAAGTGATGATCAGCTCAGCGAACTCCAAACTCCCCGATAACGAAGATGAGATACCTGGTCCAAGCGGGAACTTTGTAATGAAGGACCGCATACCGCCAGAGTTTAATACTCGATCAAAGCTGACCGTCGAAGTCACCGAACAGGGTGAGAACAAGTTCGATTTCGACATCCCCTAAGCGTCGCCCCGCGTCCCTACGCAATTGCTCCAACAAACCGGCCTACTTTCGAGAGGAGAAATCATCGATTCCCGGCAAACCCCTCAATGCCCCTCCAGAGTTTTGCCAGGCGTCTCCACGAGTGAACCTTCCTGAGTACCAAGCGACAAAACGCGTCCATCCCCTCTCGTCTTCAAGCCAGACCAAGGCGTTGAATCGAAGGGTCTGAGACTCTTTTTGACCGATAGCGCCCGCTACTTCGAGGCGGAAAACACCTAACCGAGAGCCCAGCTTGCGGGGAAGGTCCGTCAGTAAACCGTTGAGAAAATCGCATTCACGTACTGTTTTTTAAGTATCGTCTTTTGGGGGTGTTGATATGAAACGAACAAGAAACGCATTTACACTGGTCGAACTTCTCGTAGTCATTGCCATCATCGGGATCCTAGTTGGTCTACTCTTACCTGCGGTTCAAGCCGCTCGAGAAGCGGCCAGAAGAATGCAGTGCCAAAACAACACCAAACAGTTGGGATTGGCAATGCACAATTACGAATCAACCTACAAGCGATTCCCTGGCGGTGTGGGACGCTACGGTTGCTGCTGGGGGACTTGGCAAGTTTCCATCCTGCCGTATATCGAACAGACCGCCATGTACAACCTCTACCAAAACTCAGGAGGTGCCGACCCGGGCCCACGCTACTCGGCAACCGTCAATCGCCCAGTGGTCAGCTCTCGACTGCCTACGTTAACCTGCCCCAGTGACACACCGAATGCTCCCATTGGAGGCACAACTCCCATCACTAGCCATAACTATGCCGTGAACTATGGCAATACGAGTTTTTTCCAAACGGAATTGAATGGGATTCGTTTCATGGGCGCGCCGTTTCATGCTTACACCGGCTCTACTTCCGATGATGGGCCACCCAATGCAGGCGCTGTTGCAGGCTTCCCACGCATTTATGGTGTACAGCAACGTCTCGGATCCATCAGCGATGGCACCAGCAATACCCTCATGGCTTCCGAAGTACTCCAAGGACGACAAAACGATCTTCGAGGTTTTACCTGGTGGGGTGGTGCCAGTGGTTTTGTGACCTATCTTGCTCCCAATAGCACTTCACCCGACGTCATCACTGGCGGGATCTGTGTTTCGATGCTCTCCCCAAGAATGCCCTGCACGACCAACACCACTGTCACCGCACCGCGGATGATGGCGACGCGCAGCACTCACGCCGGTGGTGGTGTGAACACCGTCTTCTGTGACGGGCACGTGACCTTCATCTCGGACAACATCGACTACATTGTCTGGAACAGCATGGGCACCTCGCAGGGTGGTGAAGCCTTCAGTCACGATTAGCCGAGAGTAGCGATTCTACGACTTGGGCGTCTACAATCGGAGCAAACGATCCCGCGCAAAGGAAGCACGCCACACGATGCTTGTTCGTAATGCATACGATCGCGCAAGTCGCGGCCTTTGCGATTGGGGAACGCACCGAAACAGAACAGCATGCCGAGCACTTAGAGTCCTTGAATCATCACTCGAGTGAAGCGGAGCCAGTTGCCCAGGAGTGCACTGCATTTTTCTATACGCACCAGACTGCATGCGTTTTTCTATCCAGTCACTTTTCTATCCAGTCACTCTTTGAACATTTCACCAGCAATTGCGGGCCGTTGATCGAATTGCACTCACTTTTGCCTCGCTCCTCGGGCTGTTGAAATAGTAACCCGCTACGTAACGGGCTGTTGAAATAGTAACCCGCCGCGTGAGCAAGGAAAGATAACCTCCGCTACAAGTCAATTAAGGACGCCACCTCCGCCTTAACATTTAAATTGCAATTAAATCAGCAGCCCGTCCTCCCGCTGGCTGATTTAAGATCATTTTTGCGTATTAGTTATTCGCCGCAGAGCACGGGCGCTTTGGCAAAGTTATGAATTGGGGCCAGTCGCGAGAGCAAGGCAGAGATGGTTGCCGCTACCGGGCGATTGAGGGCGACTAACATCGCGATAAAACTCAGAACGTTCTTAAACCGATAAGTTGCAAGCGCTGTCCGCTCACGAAATTAGCAGCCAACTGAGCTGCGGGTTGCTATTGGAATACTCCACGCGCCACGACATTCAACCAATGGGGGCCTTCCGAATCAGGTTCAATTGCGCCGCCATCGCATTCTCAATCGGACTTAGTTATCTGACTTCGGACACCAAGCATGCTATGCTGAGAGTCCATGCTTTGTGCGGCTAGCAGATCCGCTCCTGGGCAGAACCGGGCCCATACGATGCCTTTCCTGCCAGCCGCTTCCAACGATCGCGATACGTTACGAGAGCCCCCCGCATGCAGCCGCTTGTTTGCGCCCCCCACGCTTCATGGATTCCCGCTGTCGGGCTCGTGTGCTGCCTGGCTGTCCGCGTTTCCATGGGAGCGGAAAATCTTCCGCCCGTCGACTTTGGCCGCGACATCCGTCCCATACTTTCTGAAAAATGCTTTACCTGCCACGGGCCTGATGGCTCGCACCGGGAAGCGGACTTGCGACTCGACATTCTCACAGCAGCCACTGAAACCGGGATTATTACTCCCGGCCATCCCGCTCAAAGCTCGCTCATCGAACGGGTTGGGACCGATGCGATCGACGAACGCATGCCTCCCCCAGAGGCGGGTACTCCACTCTCTTCGACCGAAGTTGCCTTGCTCGCTCGCTGGATCGAAGAGGGCGCAGTGTGGCAAGAGCACTGGGCATTCATCCCTCCCGTTTTACCCGCCCAGCCTTTCGTCAACGACCCGCAGTGGTGCCGTAATCAGATCGATACTTTTGTTCTGGCTCGATTGGACAATGCAGGCCTACACCCAAGTCGAGAAGCGCATCGCGAGGCTTTAATTCGTCGCGTCACGCTGGACCTAACCGGCCTTCTACCGACCATCGTAGAGGTCGACGCATTTCTCAACGACCATTCCGACTACGCATACGAAAAAGTCGTCGACCGACTTCTCGCATCGCCTCACTACGGGGAGCATCGTGGACGCTATTGGCTTGACTATGTCCGTTACGGTGATACGCAAGGGGTACACATGGATGCCTACCAAAGCCGCTGGCCGTACCGCGACTACGTCATTCGAGCGTTCAACAACGACATGCCCTTCGATCAATTCACGCGTGAGCAGATTGCCGGCGACCTCCTCCCGGCCAGCAAAGTCGATCAATTGATTGCAACTGGGATGATTCGCTGCGGTATCGCGACTGGCGAAGCTGGCACAATCATCGAGGAATTGAAATGCAATTTGAAGCGTGAGCGGGTCGAGGCCCTCGGCGCGGTCTACTTGGGACTAACGACCGGATGCGCGGTGTGTCATGACCACAAATACGATCCACTCACCGCCCAGGACTTCTACTCTCTGACTGCATTTTTTAATAATATCGCTGAGAAAGCCTCGTGCGACGATCGCGTCGACTGGCCGCCCAATATTTTAGTACCCCGTCCGGAAAATCTGGCCGATTACAATCAAAGATTAGCCAAGAAGGCTTCGATTGAACAACAGCTTTTGGCGCGTCGCAACCAGGCTCCCGCCCTGATCGACGCGTGGTTGAATCATGCGTCGAGCGACTCACGCGACGCCGCGATGGGAGTTTCCCCTGCTGGCCTCGAGCTCCGTCTACGCCTGGATGAGGCGGACCAGCAACTGACTGAAGAAAAACAACTCCTGGCCAACGAGGCTCCAGACGCCCAACAGTCCCATGCCTCCCTACATGGCCCTCCTCCGCACTGGGGTGAGGATGTTTGTCTGTGGCCAAGTTTTCGACTAGAAACCAACACCAGTGTTGATGCGGGGCCAACGGGTGACGTTGAGTTCGACCAAGCCTTCTCCTGCGGCGGCTGGATTAAACCCAGGAACGTTCCTGGTAGCGATTCGTGGAACACTCCAGCGGGTGCCTTGATCTCCAAAATGGACAAGGCACAAGAGTTGCGGGGTTGGAACATTTACTACAGTGGTGGGCCAATCACCGTTCAGCTGGTTCATGCTTGGCCGAGTGCCATTTCAGTGAAGACGGAAGGAACTACCGAATATCGCAATCCCTTTAGAGTCCCCGAGGGTTCGTATGGCGGCAGCGATCCAACGCAAACGGTTCCGCGTGGAAGCTGGGCACACGTATTCTTCACCTACGACGGGTCCGGAAAAGCAAAGGGTTTGAAAATCTATGTCAATGGTCAGCTGCAGAAAGTAGTCGTAGAACACGACACGCTCAACGGATCGATTCGCACGACGGCCCCATTCTTGCTAGGTCGGCGCCATGGCGGTGACCCCATGCAGGCGACCGCCTTCCAGGACATTCGCTTCTATCAACGCGAACTATCCGCCGAAGAGGTCGTGCGACTGCCCTATGGAGACGTAGCTGCAGAGATCATTGCGGAGAAGCCGCTCCCTGAGACATGGACGCTCGATGAACGCCAGGTCGTTGCCACTCATTTCTTTCAAGCCGTGGATGCTCCCAGCATTGAACTCAACGCTCAACTGCCTCGGCTCAATGCCGAACTGGTGCAATTATCAGCTGGAGGTGATGTCACACTCGTTTGCCGTGAGAAGCCCGGCATCGCCTACGCCGACGTGCTTGTCCGCGGGGACTACACTCAGCGCAGCCAGCGTGTTGTGGCGAATGTGCCGCACTTTCTACCTCCACTCGATGCCAAACTCCCGCATAATCGCTTGGGCTTGGCAGAGTGGATCGTCTCGGCTGACAATCCGCTCACCGCCCGCGTCACGGTCAACCGTATCTGGCAAGAACTCTTCGGAACCGGCTTGGTAACCACCAGTGACGACTTTGGAACGGTAGGCGCACGCCCCAGCCATCCCGCACTACTCGATTGGCTGGCAGTCGACTTCCAGCAACACGGCTGGAAAATCAAACGGCTCTATAAACAATTGGTCATGTCGGCCACCTACCGTCAATCGACTCGCGTAACCGCCGCGCAGGCACAGGCCGACCCAGCCAATCAATTGCTTTCGCGCGGCCCACGCCATCGCTTGGATGGCGAAGTGCTGCGCGATTGCGGCCTCCAAGCCAGTGGGCTGCTAGCCACGCCGATCGGTGGTCCGAGCGTCAAACCCTACCAACCCCCAGGCGTTTGGGAAGAGGGAGGCGCGGGCAACACTAGCAAGTACGTGCAGGGGCAGGGAGAAGAGCTCTTCCGACGGAGCTTGTACACGTTTATCAAACGCATGGCCCCCATGCCCAACCTGGAAGCATTCGATGCGACCGATCGTTCTGCAGCTTGCGTTGCGCGACAACGAACCAATACGCCAATGGCCGCACTAGTAATGATGAACGATCCGCAATACTTGGAAATTGCCCGACACTTGGGAGTTAGGACCCTCCGCGAAGGTGGAAAGACGAACACCTCACGCATCAACTTTTTAGGTCGAGTCCTACTCTCTCGCACACTCGATCGCGAGGAGCAGCAAAGCTTGGAATTCGCACTCGGACAATTCACCGAAGAGTTGTCGAATTCGGAGTCCGATGCTACCGCTCTACTAAGCATTGGTGACTCGAAGGTCTACGAATCGATTCCGGCCACACAGCAAGCGATCTGGATGATGATGGCCACGACCGTGATGAACAGCGATGAAGCATTGAATAAGTAAAATGTGCAACCCTTCCCATTCCACGAACAGTCTTGCAATGCACTCAAACCGCGTTCCGAACTCCTCCAAAACTGGCAAAGCTTCCTACGATGCGATGATCCCCGAGGAGCTTCAATCGACCACCCGACAACTTGAATCGCGGCGTAACTTCTTGGGAAGCGGCGGGAATCTGCTGGCACGAACTGCGCTCGCTTCCCTCCTTGGCGGCAATGCTTGCGGGGTTCGTCCATCGCTGGCGGGCACAACTTCCGAGCAAACGGGAGGCATCCTCAACGGCCCTCACTTCAAGCCAACGGCCAAGCGAGTCATCTACCTGTTCATGTCCGGGGCTCCTCCTCAGATGGACCTCTGGGACTACAAGCCAGGCTTGCAGGAATGGTTTGATCGAGACCTGCCCGAATCGATCCGTGGCACGGTCATGCCCACCGGCATGACAGCTGGCCAAAGCCGTTTTCCCGTCGCACCGTCCCACTGGGGTTTTCAGCAACATGGTCAATTGGGGAAATGGGTTTCTGAACTGCTCCCTCATACCGCAAAATTAGTGGACGATCTCACCGTAGTGCACTCGATGCACACCGATGCAATCAACCATGAGCCAGCGATCCTGATGATGAACACGGGCAATATGATTCCAGGAAAACCTTCCTTGGGGGCTTGGCTATCGTACGGACTGGGTAGTGTCAATCAGAATTTGCCCGCCTTCGTAGTCCTTAATTCGAAATTCACGGTAGGCAATGGACAACCGATCAATTCCCGCTTGTGGGGCAGTGGCTTTCTTTCCACCCGCCACGCTGGCATCATGCTGCGAGCCGCCCAAGATCCAGTGCTGTATCTCAAGAATCCGCCTGGCATGAGTCGTTCGGTCAGACGCACGATGTTGGACGCCGTCTCACAACTGAATGAAAAAACATATCGCGAAACAGCTGATCCAGAAACGCATGCCCGCATCAGCCAATATGAGATGGCATTCCGAATGCAAACGAGTGTCCCAGACTTAGTGGACTTCTCCGACGAATCGCAGAGCACTTGGGACCTGTATGGCGAAGCAGCGAAACAGCCCGGAAGTTTTGCCAACAACTGCCTGATGGCGCGACGCCTTGCCGAACGAGGCGTTCCGTTCACCCAAATCTACAAACGCGGCTGGGACTTGCATGGCGACTGTGTTGGAACTTTGCCGAAATTGTGCGCCGAGACCGATCGTCCGGCGTATGCCCTAGTCACCGACCTTCGCCGGCGCGGCCTGCTCGACGACACTCTCGTTCTCTGGGGAGGAGAGTTTGGACGCACCGTTTACTCGCAAGGTGGACTATCCCGCGAAAACTACGGCCGAGATCACCACGCCAAGTGTTTTTCCCTATGGATGGCTGGCGGTGGTGTTCAAGCCGGAATGTCTTACGGCAAGACCGATGAATTCTCATTCTCCATAACGGAGAACCCGGTACACATCCGTGACCTGAATGCCACCATCCTGCACTGCCTGGGCATTGATCACAATCGTCTCACGTTCAAGCTCCAAGGCCTCGAGCAGAAACTGACGGGAGTCGAAGAGGCGCATGTGGTCCAAGCAATCCTGCAACGGGCAAGCATCAGCTAGGCCAGCAGCACACCCATCGTAACCCGCCGCGTGCGCAAGGACAGGTGGTTGCCGCTACCGGATCATTTCAGACGCCCCCAGCAGTAAAACTAAAAACGCTCTTCAACTAACAAGCCGCCAGCGTCTAAACCAATCTCGACAGACCGCCCCCTACTCCGCTGAACTGCTCGCCAGGGCGGGTTCGAGAGGATCGGTAAGTAGAGGATCTGGGACGATCTCTTGTACGGGCTTCATTCTCAACTCTTCGTCCAATTCAGCCACCCGAAGATGCAGCTTCATGATTTCGAGTTGCAGGGCATTGACCGGTTCTATCAGATCTTGCCAATAGTCGTCGTCCCTGAAGGTGAGCGGCCGGCAATCTGGTGTTTTCAGAAGCTTGCCGAGATGCAATCGGAGGCGATAGATGGGACCGACAAAGAGGTTGCTTACTCGAATGAGGTCGCACGCAACCAATGGCAAGAAGAGAACAACACTCGGCACCCAGGGCCATACCTGGTCAATCAAGCTCGTCGTATGTTCGCTGAAGGACCAAGTGGGATTGGCATAGTACTGGCTACACACACAGCTCAACAGGAGATAGAGGACTGCGACGAACCAGTAAAGAACGATTCGCCCGACGAGCACCCCTTGTACACTCGAGTCAATCCAGAATCTTTCGCGTAGTGCCACTTTCGAGAGTCTCCCAACTGACGAAGCTAAACCGACCTTCGGCCGCCATGGGCGGACTAAAGTTTTCTCGGCAGTCTAAGGTCCAAGAGCGGCGTCAATCGCGGTACTCGATGCATCAAAGCTGCCTCCTGTCGCAACCGCCAAACTGCCAACGGCCCCCAGGCAAACGACAACGATAAGCGCTAGCAAGACGGCATACTCAACGGCTGTCGGCCCATCCTCGTCGCAAAACAGACGCACGATGGGATCCTTAAAACACTGTTTCATTTCCACAGCCTTTCCACTCAACTTTTGGTGACCTTCGATACGGTTCCATGCAAACCTAGCTCGTCAAATAGGTACAGTTGTCCTGCGGACTAAGAAAATCGCCCACGACGTCTCCTTAGGAGCTAGCTGTGCCGCTACAATCGGATTAATCTGTAGGAGAGCTGCTGACCTAGCGAAACAAAACTCATCTAGGTCTCTCTTCCCTCCCCTCCCCTCCCAGTGAAGGCAAGTCAACGACTCGATGTTCGGCCCCATACTCGCTCGTGAATGGCTTGTCGCACCTCGTAAGCTGCGTTTTTACGGACAACGCGTCGTTTTTGTGCTGGCACTATTTAGCCTTGTCTGCACGGCCTGGGCTCTAGTTGCCGGGATTCAGCAAGTCCGCAACCTGGGAGATTTTTCGCGTTTTGGCGTTTTGGTCTTTCAAATCGTCGTGCCGCTTGAGTTGATCGTCACCATGTTCTTGGCGGCAGTGGCATCGGCCAGCAATGTCAGCCAAGAAAAAGACCGCCGCACACTTATCCTCCTGCTGCTCACGAGGCTGACCAGCACGCAAATTGTGCTGGGCAAGCTATTTTCGAGCTTGATTGGCGTAGCCAACTTGATCTTTGCCGCCCTCCCCCTACTGCTGCTGATCGCGATTTTAGGGGGAGTCAGCACTCGGCAGGTATACATCGCTACCGCGCTCATCGCCCTCACCGCCGCCTGGAGCGGGGCGCTGGCCAATCTCGTCGCGTTTTGGCGCGAAAAGACATTCCAAACACTGGCCATCACACTGCTCGCTATCGTGGGCTGGCTCGTTTTCACCGAAGCCATCGCTGCCGGGGTAATCACCAGCCTGGCTCCTGAATGGGCCGAATTGCTCAGCCCCATCCGTGCCTTGTGGGGAATTTGCCTCCCCATTCCCACCAGCGCCTGGGCGGAACTCCCCGGTGGTGCGGCCTTCGCCCACTGTGGACTAGCTCTCTTGGCCAGCGTGCTTTTCAGCGGCATTGCCATTCTCCGCTTGCGAGTCTGGAATCCATCACGCCAATTGCGTCCCCAGGCTCCCGAGCCAGACGAAGACTACACCCAAGCGTCCCAAGAAGTGGCGACAGAAAAGCGTTCGTGGAAAGTGCGTGCACCGCGCCCCATGTGGAACAACCCTGTCCTTTGGCGGGAAATGCGGACGTGGGCCTACGGACGCAAGCTGATGCTCATCCGCTTAGCCTACTTTGCGTTGTTTGCGGCTGCAGTGGCAGGTTTATACTGGTCTGTCTCTTCCGGTGTTGCCCTGCAACGGTCTCGCTTGGCCGATGAACTCATTCCCGTCTCAGCTCGCATCCTGGCTCCCTTCTTCTGCGTTTCCTTCGTGATGATCAATGCCTTGGCGGTGAATTCCATCACCAACGAGCGAGATGGACAAGCGCTTGACCTACTCTTAGCCACCCAGATCACCCCACCCCAATTTCTGTTTGGAAAGCTCCTGGGCGTCCTCTACGTCACCAAGGAGATGGTGCTGCTGCCGCTCGCACTGCTCGGTTACCTATGGTGGCAAGGCGGCATGACGAGCGAAAACCTGCTGTTCTGCGTACTGGGACTGCTGGTCATGGACCTCTTCTCGGCCATGCTTGGCATCCACTCCGGAATGATCAATAGCCAATCGCGAACCGCCATCGGCACCAGCCTAGGAACCCTGTTCTTCCTGTTCCTGGGGATCGCAACGTGCATGATGATCATGATCAGCTTTCGCGGCTCGTTCACGCGGCAGCTTCCACCGTTCCTGGCAATCATCCTCGGCGGCGGCACCGGCCTGTATGTCGCACTGGGAAGCCGCAATCCTAGTCCCGCGATTGCGTTGGCCGCCTTCGGCCTCCCCTTCCTGACCTTCTTCGCCATCACTAGCTTTATCTTGAGAAACCAAGAACTGACCGTGTTCTCGGTAATCGTCTGTGCCTACGGTTTTGCGACCGCAGCGATGATCATTCCGGCTCTGAGCGAATTTGACTTTGCAATGGGCAAATCGAAATCCGTCGATGAGGAAGGCTAAGGCAGGATGCCAGAAACACTGCCATCCCTTTGGCCCTATCTTCCAGGTATGGCGATTCTAATTGCCGTCAGTGGATTTTTCTCCGGCAGCGAAGCGGCCTTCTTCTCGTTGACCTTGAGCCAACGGCGGAGCCTCAAGCCTCGCAGCAGATCTGGCAGTCTTGCCAAGAACCTGCTGGAACGCCCCGAACGACTGTTGATGGGAATCTTGTTCTGGAACCTGGCCATCAACATTGGCTATTTCTCTCTGGTGTCACAAGCCTCACTCCAGCTGGAGCCCGGCTCACCGTCCCCTGCCCTGTTCACCCTAGCCTCGCTAATGGCGATTATCGTGCTCGGCGAGTTTATCCCCAAGAGCCTGGCCGTTCTCTACCCCCTCACCTTCATTCCGCTTGTAGCGGTCCCTCTCACCATCGCGATCCGCATCCTAGATGCGTTTCTGCCCGTTATCAAAGTCATTAACGAAGCATCTCGGCGACTGGTTTGGCCCGGCCTCAAACCCGAACCCTACCTGGAACTGTCCGATCTGGATCGAGCCGTTGAACTCTCAACGGACAATTCTCAACTGTACGAACATGAACGACTCATCCTACGCAACATCATTCACCTGAGTGAAATCCGCGTTGAAGAATGGATGCGACCACGCACTCAGTATCGCTCATTCACACCCCCTTTTAAGATCGAAGATCTGGGAGGACAGAGGACGCCCAGCGGCTATATCCTGCTGAACGACAAGGAAGGCATTGAGCTGCAAGCGACAATCGACTTACCCAACTTGCTTCCCCACCAATTGGAAGACCTCAATCAACACAAGCAATCTCTTGTAGTGGTGCCCTGGTGCTGCACCATCGCCGATGCTTTGAAGTGCTTGCGTGAAGGCAAACGACGCATTGCCGTCGTGGTCAATGAATTTGGCGAGACGATTGGAATATTGACATGGGACGAAATCTTCGAAGCCATCCTACAGACGGAAAACCTCCACTCGCAACGCGAATTGGCCATAGCGGAGGTTCAGCTAGAATCTCCAGGCGTATGGATTGCAACGGGCATGACTAAGCTGCGAAGACTAGAGCGAGTCCTGGGACGTCGACTCGAATTTAGCCGCAGTCTTACGGTAGGCGGTGTGGTGCAAGAGCAGCTCAAGCGTCTTCCGGAGACTGGCGACATTTGCTTTGCGGGCGATTTGAAATTTGAAGTCGTGGAGACTGCAGCCCGTGGCGAGACGCTCGTTCGCATCTCCGATTCGCCTAGCGAGGGAACCGTAGATTAATGTTGCTCGCGATTCTCATCACATTGCTTGGAATCTTACTGAGCGCGTTTTTCAGCGGTAGCGAAACGGGCTTCTACCGCGTGACGCGAGTCCGCCTGGCTACCGATGCCAAGTCTGGAAAATGGATTGCACGGGCGCTGCATTGGCTGGTGGGGCACTCTAGCCTTGTGGTGGCAACCGTCCTCATTGGAAACAACATTGCCAATTACCTCGTTTCGTTTGGACTGATCCTACTCAGCCACCAACTCTTCCAAGATTCGAACCAGGCAGAGGCCATCCTCCCTCTACTGATGACTCCCGTGTTGTTCATTTACGGGGAGTTGCTGCCGAAGTACCTGTATTATCAAGTCCCCTATCGCTTGCTGCGATTGAGCGCACCGCTGATGCTGCTCTTCACCCTACTGTTCGCTCCTGTATCCATAATCGTCATGCTACTTGAGCGCGTTTGGCAGCGTGCCCTGGGCATCACCACGTCACAAGCGACCTCTCCTTTGGAACGCCAGGAATTGCAGCGAGTACTTGTCGAGGGACAAGAGGCAGGGGTCGTACTTCCGATTCAACGCGAGCTGGCTCAGAATCTATTTACCTACGGAGTTCGCCCCATTCGCCAGTTCGCCATACCACTGCGCGGAATTGCATCGGTCGAGGCACAGGCCTCCAAGCAAACAATCCTGCAACAAGCTGACAAATTTGGTCAGTCGATCGTGGGCGTGCTGCATGCGGATCGGAAGCAAATCATCGGCTGCCATCGCGTCGCTGACGTACTGGTTGCGGAAGAAGAAATTCCGCCCCACCTGCCGATTCATATCGTCCAAGCTACTGAATCGAGCATCCAAGTACTAACGCGACTGCACTGCCAACACTGCCCATTGGCTCAAGTCGTCGACAGCAACCAACGCGTCCTGGGAATCGTGACTCGCGAACGCCTCACGTCGCTGCTACTGTCCGAGAGCTAGCGGGGGCTACTTGTGATAGCCTAGGGATAAAATCACTTGATGCATTTCTTCGAAAGTGATGTAGCGCCGGTGATGCTGGTACTTGTACGCATCAATCGCTTCCGCCAACTCACGAGCTTCGTCCGACAATCGCGCGTGGGAATTGCCAAACTGGCGGCGTTCGAGTCCCGTGCTGGAGCTGGTCCGTGACCGTCGGTCAACAAATTCGGCTGATACTTCGATCGCTGTAGGTGCTTCTATCGCTGTACTCACACGGATCTCCTCACAAAGTTCGCTAATGGTGCTTCAGCGGTCCCCGATGCCAGCTCTAGAGAACCCACATCGGAACCATTGCAACCGTACCCTCCAATTTGGGATAGGGCAAAGCGATTCCCCTGAATCCACTAGAAATTTATGGCGTTGGCAGCTCAAAACCGATCAGCGAGGACTTGGAAGTGAAGGATTGGAAGGATAAATCGAGTTGCTCCTGAATGCGTCGAGCGTTCTGATTATTCGGATCATGCCGTAGAGCGCGTCCCAAGCAGACACGCGCTTCCGCCAACTCGCCGAAATCGATCTGCTTCTCCGCCACCTTTAGCAGCAATTCGCACTCTTCATCCGTTGCGTTCAAGGATGCCTGCCGAAGACAGAGCTTGGCGTCCCGCTGTTGCCCCAGATCGGCAAAGGCTTGCCCACGCAACAACCAAGCTGTACTAGAGACCTCGTCTTCTTGCACCGCATCCATCATGGCATCCAGAGTCGCCAAGGCCCGCTGCGGCCTGCCACTGGTCTGATAGATCTCCGCCAACGCAATCTGCACTTCGGGGTAATGCTCCTGGGCAGCAAGCGCTCGGTGGAAGCTAAACTTGGCACCCTCCCAATCGCTCTGATGTTGCAGAACTTTGCCTCGTAGTGCCCAACCTCCGCCATGATCGCGCTGGCTCGACAGCGCCGCATCTGCTTGCTTAAGTGCCCCTGCATAGTCACCGCGCGCAAAAGCCATCTCACCCAAACGGACTATCAAATCGGGATTCGCACCGCGAGGATTGGCACCACTAATCACGGCAGCTTGCTCCATGTGCGCGATGGCCTGATCCTCGTCCCCCTGCTCCCACAGCACTTCTGCCATGCCCCAATGCGCGCGTTCGTCAGCCTGACTATGCCGCAACGCTTCGGCAAAGAGGTTTTCTGCATCTCCATATTTTTCCTGCTGCAGAAAATCAGATCCTCGCAGTGACCATTGCCGCGCCGTGGACAAGGCATGCGTCTGCCTCTCGGCCCGCAAGCCTCGACAGCCTGCACCAAGCAGGAGCAGCCCCAGCCCAATCCCGCTTATGTAGCGATCTACGGCGGCCCGACCAACCTTTGGGGAAATCACTTTACTTGGCAGCAACCGCATGAAAGCCTTTTGCGGAACAGGAGTTGAGTATCGTTGCACGGCGAACACGGCATTCCTAGCAGTCCGCGTTCTCAAATTCGCACTTTTTGGAGCCGCGCATAACTCGGACGGTAGCATATTTTAGTTTCGTAGCGTAAGGTCATTCAGCGTTTGCCAGCATTACTGACTAACCTCCCTCGCGTGCTATCCACGAAACTGAGACTCCATGCCAGACAAATTCACAGGCCTTGGGATCGCCTTTCTCTATCCCGAAAACTGGAAGCTCGAAGAAGAGAGCAACGATTCGGTAACCCTTGAAACGCCAAGCGGAGCCTTCCTGACAATCGCCCGCTTCGATCAGGACACGTCTCCCGCGGCTGCTATCGACGGCGCCCGGGGAACCATGGAAGAGGAATACGAAGAAATAGAACAGGAAATCACCGAGAAACTGCTAGCCGGAATTGCACTCGAGGGCCTCACCCAACGCTTTGTCTATCTCGATCTGGTCATCGTGTCTCAGTTGCTAGCATTTGCGCACCCTACCGCGACCTACCTCGTTCAAATTCAAGGCGAAGACCGCGAGATGGAGCAAACCACTCCCGTCTTCGACGCGATCCTGACCTCGCTATGCCAAAGCTTGGCAGCACCAGAGTCCGAATAGCAAACGGTCCCGCCCCCCCCGTCGACACGCTGAAACAGTCCCCCGCCACGTGACAACCCGCGCAATTCGTACCCCACCACGAGACAAGCCGGCTGACTTCGTACCCCGCTGCGTAATAGGCTGTTGAAATAGTAACCCGCCGCGTGAGCAAGGAAAGATAACCTCCGCTACAAGGCAACTAAGGATACTACCTCCGCATTAAAACTCAAATTGCCATTTAATCAACAGCCCGGTAAGCAAGGAAAGGTGGTGGCCGCTACAAGACAACTTGAGACGCGCCCCCAGCAGCAAGACTAAAAACGCACTTCATCCAACAGCCCGGTAAGCAAGGACGGAACAGCAACGCCCAGCCTGCTAGGGCTGGCCTGCTAAGGCTGGCCTGCTAAGGCCGCGACAATTGCGTTCCACAAGTTTTCTCCTGCTCAGCCTCCCTGAGGAAGAAAGAAGAATTGACAGAAAGATGGAGGCAGAGAAATAAGGAAGGCAATCCAGAATGCAGGTGCAAGCTGGCATTCGAAACTCCCATCTTCCGACCTCTCTTCCGTTCGCGTCTTTCGTTTATTTCGCGGTTGAAATTCTTGCCTGCAGAGCCCCCATGCCCTGGCCTCCAGGCAGTGCTACAGGCTTTGGCATACCGAGGCGGAGACGCAATGCAGCTGAGATAGCTTGAGCCATCGCAACCCGTCACCTGACACCCCGCGCAATTGTCCCCCACCACGAGACAGGCTGTTGCAATTCGTAACCCGCCGCGTAACGGGCTGTTGAAATAGTAACCCGCAGCGTGAGCAAGGAAAGATAGTTGCCGCTACAAGACAACTTGAGACGCGACCCCAGCAGCAAGACTAAAAACGCACTTCATCCAACAGTCCGATGAGCAAGGACGGAACAGCAACGCCCAGCCTGCTAGGGCTGGCCTGCTAAGAGCCTGCTAAGGCCGCGACAATTGCGGTCCACAAGTTTTCTCCTGCTCAGCCTCCCTGAGGAAGAAAGAAGAATTGACAGAAAGATGGAGGCAGAGAAATAAGGAAGGCAATCCAGAATGCAGGTGCAAGCTGGCATTCGAAACTCCCATCTTCCGACCTCTCTTCCTTTCGCGTCTTTCGTTTATTTCGCGGTTGAAATTCTTGCCTGCAGAGCCCCCATGCCCTGGCCTCCAGGCAGTGCTACAGGCTTTGGCATACCGAGGCGGAGACGCAATGCAGCTGAGATAGCTTGAGCCATCGCAACCCGTCACCTGACACCCCGCGCAATTGTCCCCCACCACGAGACAGGCTGTTGCAATTCGCAACCCGCTGCGTAACGGGCTGTTGAAATAGTAACCCGCCGCGTGAGCAAGGAAAGGTAGTTGCCGCTACAAGACAACTTGAGACGCGACCCCAGCAGCAAGACTAGAAAACGCTCTTCATGCGACAGGCGGGTGAGGCAAGATGCGGGTAGTTGCCACTACGGGGAGGATTCGAGGGCGCAGGAGGGGCATTCGAGCAATGTAAAAATCCAGCCTTGCGCCAACACGAGCCAACGGCTTCCCAGAATCTCTCGCCACCGTTGAGTCGCCGGCTCACTAGCAAATCAATGAATCCGTACGGAGGAGATTCCAACGATGCCCTGCTGACATCGTGGGCTCGGTCCAACTGGCCGCAACAGCCACCCGCACTGGGGTAGCCCGATAGACCACCCCAGCACTTTCCCCAAGCATTCTCACCACGCGAGACGCGCGAGATCAACCTCGGCGAATCTCAATCTTCTTCGGCTGCACCTTGGCTAGTTTGGGGATCGTCACAGACAGGACCCCTAACTCGTACCGCGCCTCGATGTTGTCGACGTCCACATCGTTGGGCAGCGCCAGCATGCGACAGAACTTCCCGGCCGGGCGTTCCATGCGATGAAACCCCTTCTCCGACTCAGGAACCGGGCGCTCCCCCGATACCATCAACTTGCCTTCCTGCATCTCCACAGTCACGCCATCGGGATCCACGCCCGGCAAATCGACAATGACCTCAAAACTCGCGTCGGTCTCCGCGACGTCCAACGCAGGAGAGAACTTTGGGGCGGCTCCGTCGGGACGCAGGACGGTACCCACGGTACGCCCTAGGAGCGAATCAAAGACACGTTCCATATCGTGCGAAAGTCCTTCTAAACCATTCAAACTTGTGCGCGTCATATCACGACCCTCCAACTTGAACCCATCGATTTGAAACCTTGGCCAACCAGCACTGCCAATTTGACAACTGCTCTTGGTGGGCACTTTTTACAGTTGCAACCCGCGTGCCAATATGGCGAAGAATTCAAACCCGCGTTGAGCCTCCCATTTTTTGCGCCCCAAATTGGCCCCCCTACCCTACGACTCTTCACCCAGCACGGAGAGCAGCTGCGACAGGTAGCTCCGCGGCTGGACGTTGCAGAGCCCTATCTCGATCGCCCTAGCGGCGATCCGGTCTCGCGACGCAGCAATATGTTCTTGATCGGTGACCAACAGCTCCACTTCCGCAAAATGCCCCAACTGCTCCACATCATCTACGGCCACCACCACTCCCTGCCAATCGATCTGCGGGGACTCGATGGTCGCCTGCTGTTTCGGTAGCGAGAAAATCCGGCGAGTCTTCCGGACCTCGGGAAGCGCTTGGAACCCTAGTCGCTCGAGCATCGCGCGCCACTGCGACTGCTCGCTTGAGTCGATGGCCAATTCAATCTCTGGCCGCGACTTAACCTTCCCCGGTAGGCGCGGCCCCTTGTACGTCGCGCATGCCTGATCGTTCACCAATCGCAGTCGAAAGGCCTCGTCGGTTTGACGAAAATCACGACATGGATGGCGAAAATAGGTATCCACATGCTGCTCGGTGGCATACTCCTGCAAGCCAACTCGCTCGATTGCAGCGAGCACGGCCGCCACATCCGAAACCTCAAACTTTTGTTCGACTTCCCAAGTCTGCGTCATGGAACACCTGTTAACTTGATGAAAGAGTGGTGATAATACGTCCACTTGAAACTCACATAACTTCCGCAAAGCTTTGAGCCATGAACACGACCGAGCTGGGCACTCCCAGCAGTCCCCCACCTGCCCCTAGGACCAGTAATATCTATGTGATCCTCTTCGGTGGCTTCATGTTTGCCGGTCTACTCCTGCTAGCCTGGTTGGGAACTCCTCCGCGGACCACCGCTGTGGGCCAAAAATTGCCACGTATCGACCTCCAACCGCTCACCAGTGCACCCGAAGTTAGCAACGAGTCTCTAAAAGGCAAAGTCGTCGTCCTGTATTTCTGGGGAACATGGAACACCGAGTGCCAGCTCGAATTCCCCGAATTCATAAAGCTGTTCGAGCAGTTTGTGGACAGCGCCGACGTGGTGGTCCTCCCCATCTCCTGCTCTTCGGGCATCGAGTATGATCTGGAAGGTCTCAAAACGGAGACTACCAAGTTTCTTGCAAACTACGATGTTGAATTGCCGACCTACAGCGACAGCGCTGCCATGACCCGTCAACAAATCGCCTTGCTGCTTCCCAACGGGTCATTGGGTTACCCCACCACCTTGGTCGTCGACCAACAAGGCGTGATCACTCAAGCCATTGAAGCGTACATTCCAGGCGAAATGCAAGAATTGGTCACTGCCATCCGCACCAGCCTGCAGGCAGCACCTGTGGCCGGAGAGCGATAGCGAGCAGAGCGGCACGGGCAGCCGGTGTTTCCACCACAAACAACGCTCAGCCCCATCGGCTGACGCGCGCGCCCAGGGCGGCTAGACCAACAAAGCGGTCTTTAGGGCCCGAGCTGCTTCCGCAGGGTCCTCCGCAGAGTGAATGGCATCGCTCACCGCGATGCGTCGGCACCCTGAAGCGACTACTTGTTCGACATTTCCCGGTCCAATTCCACCAATGGCAAATAACGGAATTTCAATCATCTCACTGGCTTGCCGAAGAAAATCGGTGCCTGGAAACAGGTCGAATTCCTTGGTATTGGAAGAAAACGTCGGGCCACAACCGATGTAGTCGGCTCCCGCAGACTCCGCAGCCTGGGCCTGTGCAACATCATGCGTCGACACTCCAATCCACAAGCTACCGCCGGCCACCGACCGCGCATCCTGGATTGACAAATCATCCTGGCCTACATGCACCCCTGCAGCCCCACAAGCCAATGCAACATCCACTCGGTCATTGACAACCAGACGTGCTTCTGTCTCCTGCAAGGTAGCCGTCGCTGCCCTGCCATACGCCACCAACCGAGCTCCGTCGGCCGATTTGTCACGCAACTGAAACAGATCGACTCCCGCTTCGGCAAGCCTCGCAATGTAGCTCGTGAACTCCTCAAGCGGTCGGACGCAATCAATCAGCAAATAGAGCTGGCTGCGAGGCAGCACTGGCTGAACTTGCAATCGCAACTCCACCCTAGCCAGCACATCGTAGGCAGTGTATCGCAATTGCTTAAGGGCTTGATTGGCAGCCGGGGAGACCACTTTAAAAAACTCTTCGAGTCCCCTCAGTGACTGAGTGACCCGTTCCGCTGCTGCCGAGACAACGCTTCCCCAATCCTCTCGCGTCGCCTCAGCTAGTGTCGTCAAGGCCGTCCCGGCATCGGTGGCGGTGGAGCGAGCAGTCAGCCGCTGGTGGCGAGGCACCGTTTGCAGAACTGCGGAGAGTTCATGGCGCAGCTGCTTGACCCACAATGCACTGGCCGCATCCTCGCGGACCAACCGTGCCACATCCTCAATTGTCCTGAGGCCCTCGGCGGCGCGATTGGCATTCGCGTCGAGCAAACGCCAAGCCTCTGCGTTATCCGTCATGATCATGTCCAACTAGGTTCGGCAAAAGCAGTAATTCTGAGCTAGTTTTACCATCGATGTTCCGCCAGCGTGAGACGCCCCTATCCGCCGAATCTCCGAAAACGAGCGAAACCCCATTTTCTCGGGGATTACCTTCTCTTGGTTTACCAAGCTCACGGACTAGGGTATTGTATTAGTCGCCATGAAATAACCCTTTCAAAGGCGCCCTCGTAGCTCAGTTGGATAGAGCACAGCTTTCCTAAAGCTGGGGTCACAGGTTCGATCCCTGTCGGGGGTATTTAATTAAAAATCCCAGTGAATCGGCCAGCTCCTTGGCCAAATTCACTGGGATTTTTTCGTGCGGCAATTCAATGATACTCCGCCAAGCTGAATTGCCTTGTGCTATCGAGAGCTTCTTGCTAGCACACTCCCTAGCGCCACCAGTCGCTTCCCACGCAATATGTGGTTCATGCTTGAATCCAGGCGCCCCAGTCGCATACTGAACGGATTCGCTCGGCCGCGATTCTTGCCTTCAGGACCCTGAACATGCCTATCCATGTTTACAGCGACGGTCGGCCCTACCCCCTTGCCACCGGACGCTTCATCTCCCAGCCCAGTATTGTGGACTCGTTAGCGAGTCGACTGGCAGGGAAGCGTCCGAATCGTTGTTAAAAGTTGAAAGGTGGTCTCCCAGAAGGCAATATATTGCCTTCTGCATTTTCCAATTTACGTCGGTTACCGCCGACGGGGAGACCACCATGACTGAATCTAGTTTGTTGCGCGAGCTTGGGCAAGTTTCGAACGCTGAAGTTGGCGAAGTGTTTCGCGAATTCTTACGGGGCTCGATCGTGAAGATGGCCTGTGAGGTAATGGCTGCCGAAGTGGCTGAACTGTGCGGCCCAAAGCACGCCCCAAGCGATTGTCGGACCTATCGAGCTGGTAGCGCCGCGGGACGCATCTTGGTCGAAGGTGAACGAGAGTCGGTGACGCGTCCGCGAGTTCGCGAGCGTCAGGGGGCCGGTGGAAGCCGCGAAGTGGAGCTGATCAGCTACGCCGCCGCCAACGATCCTGAGCAGCTGGAGAAGGCTGTAATTCAAGCGTTGATGTCTGGGGTAAGCACTCGTCAGATGTCTGTGGTGAAGCCGAAGTCGCCATCCAACGCTGCTTAGTTCACAAGGAACGCAACATTCGTGGCAAGCTATCGAAGCGTCATACGGGTGAACTCGCTCGGCTGTTTAGACGACTCCGTAGCGTGCAGGGTTATACCGCCGCACAAGAGGTCGTCGGCGAGCTAGAGGCATTCCTTGAGCCTCTCAATGCCGAAGCGTTTAAGAGCCTTCATGAGGCCGGTGAGGACCTGCTAGCCCTTCACCGACTCGAAGTGCCAAACACGCTCCATCGTTCACTGCTAAGTACCAACGCGATTGAGAACTCCTTCCTGAACACGCGTCGCCGCTTGGGGCGTGTAACAAGATTCCGAGCCGACACGGATCAGGCGAGTCGCTGGCTGTCGTACGCACTGCTTGAGGCCGAAAAGGGGTTCCATCGAATCAGCGGCCACAAGGAACTACCTAAGCTGATTGCCGCCCTAGCGAGAGAACACGCGGCTACACCAACAAAGCCGCCGTCGGGGCCCGTGCCGTCGCCTACGGCTCCGGCGACGGCACGGGCCCCATCACTTTAGTTCCATCACCTGTTTGATCCTAAAGACCTTTTCCAGTACCCTTTAGCCAGCGAGACCACCAACAGTTTTAACAACGCAAGGGACATCCCCACTGGCAGTCGTCGATCTAGAGCGCCAGCGACCGAGTAGCAGAGATTTCTGTCGGCTGATGGTTCGCGAAATGAAGATTGTGGGGTTTCTACCCCAAACGATCAAAACCTACCGCTCCCACCTCCATTCGATCCTACGTTGGTTCGGCCGGTTGCCTCACCTACTGACTCGCGAACACGTGCGAGAGTACTTGGAATATTTGGTCGACGGTGACCACCACTCTGCTACGGTTGCCAATCACTTGTCCGCCATCCGGACTCTGTTCGACAAATTCTGCTTCCGCGATATTACGCTTGGGATCTCTACGCCCCGAAAGTCCAAGCGGCGGCCGGTAGTACTCAGCACGGAGGAGGTCTCACGACTGCTGCAAGCGCCCCCCACACACCGCGACAAATTGGTCTTGGGGTTAATGCATGCCACTGGCATGCGCGTCAGCGAAGTGGTCCGAGTACGATTTCGTGATATCGATTTCGACCGCAACACGATCATGATTTGGCAGGGAAAAGGTTGAGCAGACCGGCAAGTCATGTTGCCACAAACCTACCGTACTCTTTTGCAATCGATGCGATCCTTGGGCTCGGGCGATGCGTACCTGTTTCCGGGGGAGTCGGCAGGACGGTTCGTTTCCATCCGCACCGTGCAACGAATCATGAAAACCGCAGTGAGGATCGCGAGAATTGACAAGCCTGCAACACCTCATTCTCTGCGGCACAGTTTTGCGACGCACAGCTTTGAATCGGGCTGTGACATCCGGCGGATTCAAAAGATCCTCGGGCACATGCACTTGGAAACCACTACGATCTACGTCCACGTCGCCAAGCCGGCCGATCCGGGGCAAATGCCAAGTCCGCTTGATCGACTCGCTCGACCAGTGCCGGAGAGTGCCCCATGCCGAGAACCCACGAATTTACCCGACGTGCCTCCGCGAATGCAGCAAGTTGGTCGGATGCAGTTGTTCGGGAAATCTTGCACCGACGATCCCCAAACCACGCGACTGACGATTGGGATCGCCGCGGAAGGACGTACGATCTACTTCAAAGGCCTGACAGTTACCGAGGTACGCCAGGGCTACCTGACGCTCAGCATTCCGCCGCTGGAGGCTTGGGAGCTGGAGCTTGAGTGGCTGACACCGCCGCAGCGCGAGAGGTTTGAGAGGCCCGAATTCTACGAATTGCTGCAACGCGTCATCACGCAGCGTTTTCGGGCTGGTAGGCTGGTGACACACCGCGAAGCCTCGTGAGCCCCACAGCACCGATTCGCAACATCGCTTGCCCCCGAGCTCCCACCATCCAAAATAGTTCGGTTGGAAAGACGGAAGGCAAAGCACTTGTCTGAGCCTGCGAAAAACCGCCCTCTCCCCCGCTACCTTTCGTCGTGAACTGAACCAATCACAGACTCGTGCCAGCATAGAGCGACATTTGCTATCATAGACAGCAATAAAATCCAAAATCCCGGCCATCAGCGTCTCCCATTCGACTCTATGCGACACACTGTCGGCCATAACCATGTTATGTGCCACAGGTAATCGGTACTCCGATGGAATACGCTGGCCCAATTGACCTCAACGCACTGGTTGATCTCGACTCGCTCGCTGCTGACGGCGCTGGGCACTACACGTTCTTCGCGTTCCCAATCTCTACGCTTGATGCTCACGGACTTCCGTCCGATCCAGACGCCCAACGATACATTGCCGCCGTTCAATCCGCTGGCGTTCCAATCGGCATCTGGCTGAACTCGCCGGTTGACGACACCGGTTATGCTGCGGTCATGCACGAAAACATCTCCCAATTGCATGACGTTGTCGCCGGTTTGACGCAATTCCCCGATTCATACGCTGCTGACCTTTGCGAGAGACTGTTCCGTGATGCCGCTGCAGGTGGCACATAACTAATTAGGATTTGGAGTCAGCGAGGTACGAGCCTGATTCCAAATCCCTGTTCAAGGCGAGTCGCTGCGTGGCTGCGGGATGGTTGACTCGGCTTAAGTCAACGAACCATGGAATGGAGAGTTGTGTTGGAAGCGGCGGAGCCCCCTAGTGCTTTTCGTGCGAGTGGGCAGTCTCTCAAGACGGGATAATCACGTAGCTCCGACTCTCCGAGGCTGAAACGCTTCTGTGTTTGACCGTCTCTGAGGGGCGGACCTACGTGGTTGGACTGAAGTTGTCTTCTTTTCATGGTTTTGATGGAATTGAGGACAGACCGGGAGTGTTACACCGGATGAAATCTCTTGTTCAGCGATGGAAATGTTGTTTGTAACTGCGGCCATACTGGACTTGGGAGTTAAGATTAAGGTGGTGCGCGGGGTGCAGTCTTGATGGGTGCCGCAATGGGTGGGAAGTAGCCGAGCGAGGTCATCGAGCCACCGCACTGAGGACAGACGAGCTTCGGTGATTCAGCTTGGACAATCAGTACTTGGCTGAGCAGATAATGCACGGTCCCGAGTGCAACGGCAATCAATAGCCGAACCTCCTCCAGTGAACGTTTGTTCGAACTGTGCAGAAGGCCGTAACTCCGAATACGATGCATGCCCGCCGGCAGTACGTGCATTAGCCAGCGACGAATGAACTCGGTGACGGTGAGCGGCATGCCACGGTAACGATCGCTCCCACTTTTCTTGACCTGCAACGTGAGCCTCGCATTTTCTAGCGACTCGGCATCATTGCACCAGCTCACTCGCCAATCACTCACCGGGCCACGAGCCACGTAGGGCGCCAAGTACTTTAACGTAGCCCGGCCATTACCTACCGGTTGACTATCCACGGTCCAGAGACGCTTCCAGACCGAAGCTGGAATCTTGGAAAAACACTCGGTACCCGTCAGTCGATCACGCAGCTTGTTGCGAAACAACACAGACAGAATCTGTTCTGGTACGAACACACTCTCCCGCGACGACTGCCACTCGCCACTGCTATCGATACCACCGCCGGGCACCACGAAGTGAACGTGGGGATGATACGTTAGATCACGTCCCCAAGTGTGCAATACTCCGAAGAAACCCGTTTCTTTCACCCCCACATGCCGCGGATTGGTTGCCGATTGCTTCAACGACTCCGCCGCCGCACCCAGCATGGCCGGATAGGCGTCTTCGGGATGAGCCAGCATCGCTTCTCGAACTTCCTTCGGTACCGTGAACGTGATCAGGAAGTAGTGACAGGGCAACAAGCGATCTTGTTGCTTCTCGAGCCACTCTTGCACCTTTTCATGCTGGCACGCCGCACAGTGGCGATTGCAACACGAACGAGGCACCGTGTGCTCCAGATCACACGACAGGCAGCGATAGCGGATCGCTCCCAACGACTCTTCGCGACAAGCCATCACCGCCCGCAGCACTTTCTTCTGCTGTGCGGTCATCGTGCAACCGTAGCGATTCAAGTACTGCTGTCCGTAGCACTTCAGCACGGTGCTCACGGACGGCTTCATGACTCCACCTCCGGCTTGCTGGTGCTCAAGCTCTCTTCTGGCGCTAGGTCCTCGGATGACACAGGACCGTTCATCCACTGCTTGACGATGCTCCGCCCCTTGGCGTCACCGTGTTGCGTTAGATGCAAGTAGACTTCGGTAGCTTGCAAGTTTTTGTGTCCCAAGTAGCTCTGCAGGACGCGAAGGTTGACTCCCTGTTCGAGTAGCGTTGTGGCGTAGGAATGTCGCAGAGTGTGCGGCACAATGCCCGTTTCATTCCATCCCAACGAGCGAATGACTTGCTTCAGTCCTCGCTGGATGGTCCGTTCACTCACATGCTCGGTCGCAGTCGCGATGCTCTGAAGCGACTCTCGCGAGGGAAACAACCAGCGTGGATGGCGATGGGCTGCCCAGTACGATCGCAGCGCGTCGAGAGTCGCTTCTGGCAGCGGTACGAATCGTTCATTGAGCAGCTTGGTGTGACGCACATGCAGAAGCATGCGATCCCTGTCGACATCGTCGATCGTCAGAGCCTGGACATCACCGGTTCGCAGCCCGCAGGTGTAGGCCGTGCGAAAGAGTACACGCAGGTGCAGAGCGCTCGTCGCCTCGATTAGCTCCCAAGCCCGCTGCGGTACGAGGACTTTGGGAAGCCCACGGTGTTTGGGAATCCGCATGGCCCGGAGTGTTTTCCACTCCCGAGGCGCGGTGAGCCGATAGAAAGCTTGAATTCCGCACAGGACTGGCCGCATGGAATTGGTAGCCAGCTGTGAGCGCCGCAACAGCAGATAGTCCCGTACCTGCTGTTCAGTGAGCTTGTCGGGAGATGTGCCGTAGTGCTGCGCAAGCTTTCCGACAGATCGCTGATAAGCTAGAATCGTCCTTGGCATCTTGCCATCAAGGACTAGGTCTTCGGCGAAGCGTTTCGCTAGTGCGGACTGGAAACGAGTCGATTGCAGGGACTTTTTTTAGAAGTCATGAGTAGTTCTCCGATGCGAGATTAGTTAGAAACAGCAAACGCTATTGAACTAAGCTAGTTGCCCTTCCCTTCAAATCAATTGTCCGCGCATCCACTGCCGCGCAGCGGCTCACTTGAACATGGTTTCTACGCTAAGCCTTCGGCACACCTTCCATCTTTGTCAGCGCGGGCTGGCAATGGTACAATTTCTCGTAGTTCAGACATCTCTCGCTTCGTTTAGGGCGGCGACGTAAAAACCTCCCGTTGTGCGGTCAAAGTCTTCCAATGAATCAGCGAGATCGTACCGCAACACTCGCGAAGACTGACTTTTCGGCAGCGTTGAAACTTGCCCGCGACATCACTGAGGTTCGTGAACGCATTCAATCCCTTGGTTGGGTCGCACGATATGCACCATCTACGGAAATATCACGTGTTGTGGCCATCGCCACTAAATCAGCGGGCACTTCTTCTGATTTCTACGCTGACACAATGGCGCTTGCGTGGCCTCTTCGCGCACTGCACGAAACCGGCAACGGTGACGCCATCCCACCGCTGCTGAAAACCGCACTTTCACTTTCTGCAGACGTCCACCCTGCCTCCAGTCGTGCCGAAGCGCTGAGCCTACTCATTCACGCTGTTTTGCCTGATGGGCTGCGTACAGCTGAACCTGCGATTGGCACACTAAAATCCGTGGCGTCCGATTCGCACTGGCGTGTGGTTCGCAGCTTGATTGATACCGCCTTACTTGTGAATGCATTTGACCGGCAATCGGCATTGAACGTCGCTCAGGTAATTCCGGCGGAAAACAAACGCAACTCCACCATCAAACGAATTTCGGAAGGCGAAACGCTGCAACCCCGACCGTTCTTCTGGTGACCCCAGCCGCTCTCGCCGGACAACTAATTAGGAATTGGAGTCAGCGAGGTACGAGCCTGATTCCAATTCCCTGTTCAACATGTTTTTTACACTAAGCCTTCGGCACACCGTGTCTGACAAATACCTATGGCGCGAAAGATGGGCAGGGGGCATAATATAGGGTATTCCTTTTTCCCCGTTTAGTGAGGAGTGAATGCCATGGGAAGTTCGAAAGTGGATCGCGAAGGTTTGAAAGCTACGCTGCAAGCCGAATTCGAAGCGACGCTCAATGCGGTAGTTGATTCGATTGATAACGCTCGCGATGGTGCTTGGATCGAAGACAGCGAAGGACTCAGTCGTCAGGCTTTGGATCGTTTCCGGCAACAGGTCTATGAGGCAGCCTTACAAGCGAAGATTAATGCGGTGGAAGCCGCTTTTTCCCCCTCCGAAGAGCGCGACGGGAGTTCGAGCACGGAACAAGGGACGCCAACTACGTAGCCTCTTGACTGAGAACGGCCGTGTGCAACTAAAGCGTGTTCGGTGGGCAGTTCAAGACGAAACCAGCAGCACACCGATCGATGCCTTGCTGGATGAAGCAGAGAAAAGCTTCACGTGCGGGATACGTGAGATGCTTTGTCGTTTGAATCAAAGTTCCTCCAGCTTTGTAAAGACTGCGGCCAATATCGCTCGTTTATCATCGATCGACATTAGCGGCGAAAGCGTACGGCAATTGGTCGAGTACGAAGGTCGCAAGGTAACCAACCAGCTAACGCGAGGGGGCATTGATATTGGCTGGTCGTCGGCAGACTGCACGTTGGAAAATGTTCCCCAGAAGTCGTCGGCCAGTTCATCAGCCGCATCTGGCGCAGTGAATGATCAACAAAAACCAACCCCAACTCGGGTTTATGTCGGCTGCGACGGAGTGAAGGTACCGGTCGTTACTCAAGCCGAGAAGACTAAGCGTCGCACTACGATCAAACTGAAACGTCGACGTAGTGGAAAGAAATGTCGGCCGTTGCCAGCAGCTCGAGCAGGTTCGGATCAACAGTACAAGGAAGCAAGAATCGTAGTTGCTTACAACGAATCTCAGACGCTCCGGCTTGTGATAGCTACCCGCGGTGATTGCGAAGTCACTGGGCGCTTGATGCGAAGTATGGCGACGACCATCAAACTAGATGAAGCGACTGAGTCCATTGCAAATATCGATGGCGCTCCATGGATACGCAACCAATTGGAGTTTCACAACATTGTGGATAAAATCAACTTGGATTACTACCACATGAAAGACAACGCACAAAAGGCGCGTCGCGAGATGTTCGGCGAGGATGAATCGGGAGCCACATGGTTAACGGCATTGACCAACATCCTGATGGAACAGGGAGTCGACGCACTGCTGAGTGAGCTGCTTACTCAGAAACTCACGTGCTCAGGTCGACGCCTTCAAGCCTTGGAGCAATTGATCGGATATATTTCGGAGCGTCGTGAAATCATTCGTTATCGCGAACTTCGCGCTCGCGGCATTCAGATCGGCAGTGGTCCGACCGAGGCCCAATGCAAAACTACCACACAACGGGTCAAAGGCCGAGGTCGCCGGTGGGATTTCGCCAATGCCGAGTGCATGATGAACCTCGCTGCACTCGAAGCGAGTAACCTCTGGGACAATTACTGGGGAAATCATGCAAAAAATGCTGCCTAAAAGTTGTCCAGAAACTTTGGTCAGACACGGCACACCTACTATGTTTGGCGACGCGGGCTGGCATTGGTACAATTTCTCGTAATTCAGACGTCGCTCGCTTCGTTCAGGGCGGTGACGTAAAAACCTTTCCTTAGGCTCTCGAGATCTACCGAATGGACGACTCTCTATCGCCGATCCCCGATGCTATCGACGTTCGCGAGTCCCTACCGCGTCCCAAGTGGGAAGTGATCGCTTCGTGGATCGAGTCGAATGTCGAGTCAACTTCACTTGACGATTCTTGGACACAAATTGCTCGTGACTGGCTCGCTCGACTCACACAGTCGCTACCCAGTGGTTACACCGTTCTCGAATCGCCTGAATTCCTGCTGCTCGCTTCTGACGAATCGCTCGGCACGAGATTGCTTCGTTATTCCGAGCGAGCCCGACGAACCATTCTTAAGACGCTCGATGGCGTAGCGAGCGATGAGGGGCACGGGAAACACGTTGTCTTGCTTTTCGGCGATGTCGACAGCTATTACGACTACGTAACCGACTTCTATCCCGACGAGGGCGAGTTCGCTTTGTCTGGCGGTATGTTTCTCGACGTTGGGTACGGCCACTTCGCGGTCTGCCCTGCTTATGGCGATGACTATGAACGAGTGATTGCTCACGAATTAAATCACGCCCTGTTGCGCCATTTGCCTTTACCTTTGTGGCTCAACGAAGGTGTGACTCAGGTCATGGAGGATGTTGTGCAGGACTCATCGTATTTCATGGTGGATCACGAAATACTCCGTCGGCATCGTGCATACTGGAATGCCGAAACTATCGACATGTTCTGGTCGGGTGATTCGTTTTTCTCTCCTGACGACGGGCAGGAACTCAGCTACCATCTGTCTCAGGTGCTGTTTCGTAATCTGATGTCTGACTACCCCAAGGCGGTAAATGCCATACTCTACAATGCAACATTTGTCGACGCTGGAAATGCGGCGTTCGTGGCCTCGTGCAAAATGCCTCTTGCCAGTCGGGTTGCTCAATTTTTGGGTAATGGCCCTTGGGCACCTCGCGATAATTACGTCGTCCCCAATGCGTAACGGCTCTGGTTTGACACGCCGCGGACATCGCCTCTTTGGCAACGTGGCCTATCCTTTGATAGACTGTTTTGTATTGAGACGCTTGTTGGCTTCAGAGAGAAGCAGTGTCGGCAAAACCTTCCACTGGGCGTCACAGATCAAACATGAATCCAACGGAAAAGCTCGACGAATCGGAAGCCGATAACGGGGCGGCGGTCTATCGTTGTCGCCATGAACCAGAGCACCGTCGTTTCGTTCTGGCATCGCTCAAGGAACTAATGGCCAACCCTGATTCCGCCATCATTCACCGAGCAATGAGCGCCGCAGGATGCATTGGCGGCGCATTCGACCAAACAAATGCCTTGGCTGACCTCGTGCCATTGGTCGCCACGCATCTTTCTTCCGACAACGATTTGATACGTCGTGTTGCCGTGGGGTCTCTGCACTGCATCGGGTCAAACCACACGGAATGTGCTGTCCCCGCGTTGATCGCTGCTTGCAACGACGAACTGCTGCTAGATGCGGCATTGCTTGCCCTCGTTGATGTCTCTAACGGTTCCCATGATGCGGTTCTTTGTTTTCACCGTTTTTCCGCGCACACCAATGGAAAAATCCGCAGGATTGCGCTTCGTGGGCTTGGTTCTTGTAACGCCAATGACACGGAATCGATCAACATTTTGAACGCAGCTAGCGGCTGACATGGTGCGTGGGCACCTCCGTTTGTAGTTGAAGCCTAACTGGGGTTTCGAAATTTCAGCTCGCTCAATCCGTCTCCCGATGTCGGGAGCGGTGACTTCCCAAACTTCCGTTAGATATCCTAGATGAATGTGGTGCTGACCATTGGCGACGTGCTCGACGCCTCCGCTGACGTTTTGATCTGCACTGCCAATCCGTGGCTCAACATGTCCGGCGGCATAAACGGCGCGATCCGCGAACGCTGTGACGAAATCCAAGCGGAACTTCGTACTCACCTCGATTCGATCATGCAATCTGCGGTGCCTGCCGGCACGGTGGTCCGTACGTCGGCAGGGTCCCTCCCTTTCTCGCATATCATCCACGCTGTGGCGATCGACCCCTTCTACGATTCATCCCATCAACTTGTCGCCGCCACGTTGACTGCTGCATTCGAACTCGCGTGTTCGCTTGGCGCCCGTTCGGTTTCGCTTCCCACGCTTCGGGCTGTTGATTTAATAGCAATTTGAATTTTAACGCGGAGGTCGCGTCCCAAACTGCCTTGTAGCGGCAACTATCTTTCCTTGCTCACGCAGCTAGGCTGTGAAGTTTTTTCACCAACGGACTCTTTTGGTATTCCAACCACGAAATTTTTTCGAATTGGCGGCTGAAAGTCTTACTTGGTCGGATTGTTGGCCAGCAAGTTAGCTCGTGTCCATCATGCTCATCTCTTCGAGTTGTGTTATTTCTCAACCAAGCGGTTGCCTTGCAACTGCTTAGATTGCCAAGGCCCCCAGGTTTACCATGCGTGTGAAGTTAAAGGCCACGGCATGCCATAGCGCTACCGCTTTGACCTTCACCAGTCCTCGAACTTTGAATTGCCGAAGGTTCCGATTGCGGCAGTCCGCATTGGGAAACTCGGCAACCGACGGGCGCGTCTTGTAAAGCTCTTTGTATTCCTCTTTGGCCATTCTCGCGCGAAACGCTGTGTATTCGTCGCTTTCGCCAGGTTGCTGCGCGTGAGGATCTTTGCCTTTGCTTTCCAATACCGATCCACGGGGGATCGTGGAGACGACTTCGGTCCCTTTAGACTCCACGGTCTTAACATCGCCCTTGGTTGCGTAAGCGGAATCGACCAATTGCGCCTTTGGTGTCTTGTCGTAAGTTGAGCACACTTTCTCGTGCATTGGTGCCATTTGGCCACTGTCAGTTCCCGAGTTGATAACATCGACAGCGACTATTACTCGCGAGTCAGCATCGGTTGCGAACTGGACGTTGAAGGCCGGATCGAAGCCACCATTGGCCATCTTCATATTACGGGCGTCAGGGTCCGTAGTGCTCACGCGAGTCTTTTCGCCGTCACCTTTTCTCCGAGACTCGCGCTGCTTACTAAGCTCCTCAAACTGTCGCAAAGCCTCATCTAATCGCTCTTGACGCTCACGCGATGCTCGTTCGACTGCCGCTTGGCGACGTGCGTCTCCAGCGGAACGATCGCATTCGTTCTCGGATTCTTTCTTCAATCTATCTACGTGAGCCTGAGCCTGCTGCTGCAATGACTCAAGCGTCGGCTTGCGGCGAAACGAACTACTGCCTGCACTAGCCCGAACGCGCATTCCGTCTTGGGCAATGGTCTCCAGGGGCACCAGACCTTGGGCGACCAACGAGGCAACCGTGTCAACGAGCGTCTTCTCCAAGAATGCTCCGTTCTCCACTCGAAAGTCGCTCAACGTGTGATAATTGACCGTGACATTTCCGAGCGTCCATAAATAGGCTATGTCCGTCTCGCATCGGCGACCAAGTTCTCGGGCTGTGCCGATGCCATCCAAGGTTGCCAGAAGCCACAGTGAAACCAGTATCTCCGGCGCAATACTATTGCGGCCAACGGTCCTCTTGGTGACAACGATCTTTTCATACAGAGGTTCTAGGTCCAACGTTTTGACAAACGACCAGACAATGCGAGCACGATGGTCGCGCGGAAGCATATCTTCAAGTGAAAGCATGTGCATTTCCACTTGAATACGATGGGGGCGGGAAACACGAGCAAGCTGCGATGGTTTTTGAGTATTCATGCTATAGTTGTAGCGCCCAAAATTAATTTGCAAACCACTTGGCTAAAAATTCACAGCCTAAGAGGGTTGCTAATTCGACAGCCCGGCTTGCGACGGGTTACGGTCCCCTGACGATCGACGTTTTTGCCCGCGCATTCTTTGATTCTGTCGTTGGTCGATTCGATCTAGACATCGTCACGATTGTCGTTCGTTCCGCCGAAAATGCCTCCATCGTCAAGTCAGTGCTTGCAACAGAAGCATAGGCGGCCAGGTCACGTAACCCGTTTTGCGCAAGATCCTTTGCTAGCCGTTCAAGCCTTGCCGGGGTAAACGTCGCCTAGCTAGACGCAACGCAGAGGCTCTTCGGGCACATCCTCGCTGTTTGGTGAAGGTGCGGGTCGATGATAGAATCTCGCATTGTGCAAAATTGATGGTTTTCGCACTGGCGTTGACATAAACAACCTTCCTTGGGGGCGGCTCAAACAAATGTCTGGCGACAATCCATACAATTCTCCGCAAAACGATGCGATACCGCCCGCGCCCCCGCGTCTGCTGCTGTGGTCGCTTGGCGCCGTTTTTGGAGCGGCCGGTGTTGGCGGCGTTTTGGGGCTGCTGGTCGGTGCTGGGCTGGGGACGTTCGCACCTGGCTATTACCGTTCCGTATTCGCGGGCGGTACTTCACCGACGTTCGATCCCGTCGCCGTTGGTATTGGGCAAGGGCTGACACAAGGCATTGTCTTCGGTGGGCTAATCGGCCTTGCTCTCGTCGCGATGTTCTATTGGTATCGGTCGCATTCGAAGTCGCCTCGCTCTTAGCGCATGTCGCAAAGCGTGAGTTTCCTCATAGGTAGCAGCGCGAGCAGCTGCCTTTTTTGTGAGCGCAGGCTCTTGCTGGCAGGCTGTTTTTGCCCTCAATTTTTCCAACCATTATCGACCGCTTCATCCCCGAAGCTCGCGCCAAAGCCCCTACCTTGTGGGCGCCCGATTCCTTTTTCCAATATTGGGCACTCGGCGTCGAACTACCAATATGGCTATCAACTTCACCACGACCAGGAGCCCCCAATGAATCATCTAGGTGCATTTTTTCGTATCCTACTGGGACTATTTGTAGGTTTCCTGTCACTTCTTGCGTTCAGTCAGGCACCGTCGGCCGTCGCGTACCGCGATTTTGCATTTTTCGGCGGTGGAGGCGTAGCGGTGTTCCTTTCACTGTTTTTTGGCGGAGGGTTGTCTTGGATCGCTTACAAATTGATCGCAGGTACATTTTGTAACCAGCGCACAACACTCTCCTAAGGACCGTCGGAACCATTATTGGCGGATAGTCGCCGAACCGCTCCGCCGGTTCGTTCGGGAAAATACCGATCGGCGGAGCGATCTGGCGACACTAACTGTTCCGAAGGCCCTAAGCCCCGGCCTGCCGTCGGCCAATCTTGCTTCGTGGCTAGGGACGCGTTGGCACACCTACGCCGTTTGCTCAAGCATTGCTCGGTGCGTAGAAGTTCCCTGTCTCGAAATTCCCGATCTACAGTTGGTTGGCATCGCAAAAGTGCCTTCTGCTGGACGACCCTACTAAAATCATGACTACCGAACCTCATCCCTCCAGAGACAAGCCGGGCATAAAGCTCGTCGGTTGCGCCATAATGGCATCGTGCCTAGTTGGCCTGACCGCCGCAATCGGTGGCGTCGTAGCCATGCTGCACTCGCAAGACTTTGTCGGCGCTGGAACTCTGCTTTTCGCATCCGCAGTGAGCTTTGGGTTGTTGCTGAATGCGCTACTGCGTAACTAGGTTCCGCTCGCTTCTAGCCGAGGAAGGTTGGCAAAAGTTTCCGTTGCTTGTCACCAACGTCTCGCTACGAGATCGTGCTAGCATCTGCGTAGGCCGTTTGGCTAAGCTTTCGGATCAGGAGCAAGCAGGCAATGCAGACACCCAAATGGATTGCCCATCCGCCAAACGAATACACCATCGCCGATTCCCCCAGATGCGAGATAGCAACGTATTTGGCTCGAATGACACCTCCGCTGCCGGTGAGGAGTGGCGACAACATCAACAGCGCTACAGCCGCGACGCCCCATTTGAATGAGAAACGGTTTCGGTCAGTGCTAGTGTTTTGGGAATGGCGTTGAATAAGAACCAGAAGGCCAATCCAACCCAAAGCCAATACAGCAAGCATTGCCACCCCAGTCGCAGTTCCGTTCAAGCCCAGAATTGCGACTCCCGTTCCAGCAATCGCAACCATTGTTGAAATGATGGCACCGCCTACGGTCATCGCAATGTATCCGGTCAACATCCACAACACTCGTCTCTGCCAATGCGCTGCCGGACTGATTTTTGCAAACTCGCATTCCAATTCCGAGGGATGCCCCAATCGCATGGTGCCAATCATGAAAGCCTCACGTTCACTCAACCCGCTTTGGCAAAGTTCCGTAGTCAAATCACGCAAATGCGACTCGAGCTCAAGAGCCTCCTCAGAGCCAATGGCATGATTATTTCCGAATGACCGCTTCCAAGATTCTATTGCGGACTCAATGTCAAACATTCTTTTGCTCCCCAAAATGTAGCCAAGGTCTCGTGGACAGCAAACCAGTGTTGCCGCTCTGTTTCAATTGCTCGAGTACCCGATGCGCTTAGTCGGTAGTACTTACGCTTCCTGCCATTCTCGCCGACCCTCCACGATGCAAGTATCAGCTTGTCCTTTTCCATTCGATGCAATACGGGATACAACATCCCCTCCGACCACTCCAACTGGCCACCCGAATGCTGGCGCACTTCCTGAATGATCGCGTACCCATAGCTCTCGCCTTTCGACAACACCGCCAAGACGAGTGGTTTTGTTGAGGCCGCAATTAGCTCTTTTGACACCATTTTGATTTACTCCCGACGGGCACTCACCTAACACTGCTAGGCATCATACCTAACGTCGCTATGCTTTGCAACTGTTAGGCTTGTGGATCTGGCATGATCGATCCGACGGCGTTATGCGTTCATGCTCGTCCTCTGGCAGCGTGGGATGGACCAATTGTGCTCAGGCGGTATTGCCTCCACTCCAAGACATTGGGTTCCGACTAGCGTTCATGGAAACAGACTTCAGGGCATTCACCCCATACGTTGCCAGACCTATAGCGATGCAGCTCTCAATCGTCGACGGCGAGCTTCTCGGCCAAGAGGTCGATATGATTGCGAATGCATGCAGATCGCAACGACATTCCATGGTGGCCATTGCTTCCACAGCGCGACTCAGGTGCAACCAAGCAACAGGACGGCTGCGCTCCGTAGGGCGACCTTGACAAATCGCCTGCCGCGAGGCGGCTCTAGAGCAATCCAATTTTGCACGGCGACCAGTGCAAGCCCCTCGATCTTTGGCAAGGTGAGTTGTGCTTGGTAGAATCTTTTGCTTAAGCAACGTGGTACGCGTCATACGAGCTGGTAACCCAACAACTTTATTCCGTTGAGCGGATCGGTCTATCCAATGCAAACTGTCCAGGGTGATCTCATTGCGTTAGCCATCGCTGGCAAATTTGACGTTATTGTCCACGGTTGCAACTGCCACAACGCCATGGGGGCTGGCATTGCCCAATCCATCAGAGAGCAGTTTCCGGAGGCCTTCGCTGCGGATTTGGCGACTGCCAAGGGCTCACGAGAAAAACTCGGAACCTACTCTTCCGCGACCGTCGATTGCAATGGTCATTCTCTGACGATCGTCAACGCCTACACTCAGTTCAACTGGAGCGGTCAGGGGGTTCAGGCTGACTACGATGCAATCCGCCGCGTCTTCGCGCGCATCAAGGCTGACTTTGGCGGCAAACGCATTGGTTACCCGCGACTGGGTGCCGGACTGGCCGGAGGCGATTGGAACGCTATCTCACAAATCATCTCTGAAGAGCTGGCTGGAGAGAATCACACACTAGTGGAGTACCAACCGTAGCGCAAACACGGCATCGAAAGCTTCAGTGCAGTGACCGGGACCGCAATTTAAATGGAGATTGAAGCAGGCATGAGCGTCGCTTGCTTCCACACCGCTCTCCCCCGCGGGAGGCAGCAACGCAACTCCAACCGTTCGCAACGGTCATTGGTGTTGGTACAATCCAATACTTCTCAATCGCAACCGATCCTAGGGTGAGCGATTCCCCAGTCACCTTCCGTTTTTCGCCTCACACTTTTTGCTGGAGTTGGTCTTGGACGTCGCGATACTCGGCGGAGGAATAGCAGGGCTAGCGACTGCGATTTCGTTGGCGGAAATTGGCATGACCGTAAACATCTTCGAGCGTCGAAAGTCCGTGCACAATCTCGGGGCAGGCATTGTTTGCTGGCCCAACGCAAGCTTCGTCCTATCTGAGCTGGGAATTCTAGAGGAACTCCAGGACGTCGCAGGACCGGTCACCGCTATGCGGCGAATTTCGCAAGATGGATTGGAGCTGGGAAGTCTGGACATTCAGCAACTTAACGCATCCATGAACTTTCCGAGTCTCGCCGTTTTGCGCGTGGACTTGATGCAGATCCTCTTGCGGAGAGTCCAAGAAAGCGGCATTCCGATCTACTACCAGTCGGAAGCCATCAACATTGTTAAAGACAACGAACATGCCCACCGCGTTGTGTTTTCCAATCGGCCATCCATCAGACCTGACATTATTATTGGTGCCGACGGAAGAATGAATTCCATCGCCCGCAAGTTCGTCGTCGGGAATAATCAGCCAGTCTTTCAGGGATTCCTTAACTGGATTGGCGTTTACCAGAGTGCCGCAAACATGTTTGAGCCAATGGAGATTGAAGACTACTGGGGTGTAGGATCTCGCTTCGGTATTGTCCCCGTCTCCAACAGCCTGGCCTATTGGGCTGGAGGTGTTGCGAGCACCGTGGATCGACGTGGGGAGACGGCCGATCCTATCGCTCATTTGCAAGCCTCCTTCCAGAATTGGCCTGCCGCCGTCCAGACAGTAATCACACATGCGTCCGACGCAAATACCAAGCGACTTCCGTTGTATGACCACGACCCTTTGCTGAAATGGCACAAGGGCAACGTATTGTTAATTGGTGACGCCGCACACGCCGCGTTACCAACTTCGGGACAAGGAGCAGCGCAAGCCTTGGAGGACGCGTGGTGTCTAGCGCGTGAGCTGGCTGCAGCGCCCAGCAATCCTGAAGCGGCATTGACGACTTTCACCAACAAACGGCGGGAGAAGACAACCGGAATTATCATGAGCGGTCGGGCTTTAGCGGGAGGCCTATTCAGCCGCAACGTCGACGCTTGTGCAGCGCGTGACAAGAAAGCCCTGCAAACAGATTATGCAGCGATGGCAACTGGCATGGCGACTAGCTGGAGCTCAGGACTACCGATCGGTGTCTAAGTCATTAGAATTTCGGGCAGCGAATTAGGCGGGTAGCCCCCAATCTCCATCCCGTTAGATTGTCAATTTCGTTGCATTTTCTGTATTAACCCACCAGTCTCGCCTCGCTCAGCAAGCCCCCCTGCCCTTGCCTACCCGACTGTCGACTTCATCGCAACTGGAGAATCGGTGTAGCCTTCCGCCTCGTACCACCTGGGTTGCGGAAGCGTAGCTTGACAACGCGAGAGGCAATACTTGAGCTCCGGCTCCGCTCGTTCGCAGCACCCCCAAGCGGTGAACTTGAGAGGCTGCCTGAATGCACTCCTGCGAGTGTTTGGGGAGCCATGGAGCCTAGCGTCAATTTGGCTAGACGTGCTGAGTTTCGATTGCTCGACCTTTAGCTTGTCCAATCTCGCTCAACAAGTTCCCGAACCATGGCAGGTTGATATCAAACGGCTTCCCGCCTTTAATGCGTTCAAACTCGATGGCTCGCAACTCATCGCCCTGCTGCTCATCTTCACCGATCACGCCACCAATTCGGGCCAACGCGCATTCAACGGCTTTTTCGGCACAGCGTGCGATCAAGGCGATGTCGTCCGCGTTGGCAGCGGCGGCGCGACTAAAGTAACCACTCTTTTGCACCAAAGTTTTTTCAGCGCTTAACATCTTGCCGAACTGCTCTGCAAACCACTTGCCTGGATTCACTGCGTCGAGTTTATAGTGCCCAAACGCGTCCTTGGGAACTTTTTCGCCGCGCGATTCCATTTCCTGGATAATGGTTTCAACGCCGGCTCCTTCGGAAATGAAAATGTTGACGCAGTCAAACTCATCCATCACGCCGCGCAACCGATCGGCCTCTGCAGCTAGATCGAAAACCATCTCAGGAACATAGACCCCATGCACCTCCTTGCGTTCTCGCGAAAGCCCCATCGCAGGCAGGAAATTCAGGTGGTCCAAGCGATTGCGATATGCCACCGCGGTGGCAGCGGTCAGCCAACCACAATTGCGGCCCATGACTTCGTGAACGATCAACATGCGAGGATTGGCGTTGTGTTCGCCGACCACATTCTCAAAGAACTTGGCGCCCTCTTCGGCTGCGGTCCACGCCCCCAAGCTTTGCTTGATTGGAATCACATCATTGTCGATGGTTTTAGGCAAGCCAACGACCGTTAGTGCGTAGTTATTTTTCGCCAGGTAGGCGGCTAAATCCGCAGCCGTGGTATTGGTGTCATCGCCACCAATCGTGTGCAGTACGTCGACCCGGTCGGTCTGCAGTCGCTCCGCCGCAACCCGCAGTGGATCATCACCTTCGTTGACCAAGCCACGTTTCACACAGTCGGCATTATTCGTTAGCTTGACACGGCTATTACCGATGGGGCTACCACCGTGCTGATGCAACACGGCAGCTTGCTGGCGCATCTCTGGCGTAACCAGAAAGCTATCTCCCAACAACAGCCCCTTGTAGCCCGAGCGATAGCAAACGATTTCAACCGTAGGCGCCTGCCGCGTATAGGCCTCGATCAAGGCGCCGATAGCCGAAGATAGACACGGAGCGAGGCCCCCTGCCGTTAAGATTCCAACGCGTTGAATCGACATAGCTTAAAAACCCTCTGTTATACTTTTCTATATTAAGGACAGCGGCGGCTTCCTATTTCAGTCAGCCACAAGATCGGCGAGACTTTGCCAGGCACTTGCTGCGATAGCAGCCTTGAATGGCACAGGAATCGGTACCCGCTGACACAGATCGCGGGTCCCTAGCGTGACTCAGACCGCGTATTGGGTCAACGCAAATAATATTGCACCGCCCCACACCTCATTAACGCCACCCAACGGAAGACAACACCCCCTTGCGAGACCACGCGATCGGCCAATTCTGGTCCCTACGGCGAGTCTACCGTCTGCCCGCTCGGATATTTTCGGCGTGAGCGGATCGCTCGATTGAGTATTTTTCGAGGTCCTCTCGGCATCGCATCGAGATCGTCTCTCGTGTAGGAGCCCATCCGAGAACTCCATCCAATAGAAAAGTGATAGATTCAGGTAAGTGAACTTCAAGGGACTCCATGGCTTACATTTGGGATTACTTGCTACTGGCTGGTTGCGTGGGAGGAGCTCTGATGTCGCTCTTTGTGCGCCGGAGATTTCAGCGTGCCCTGCAGATGATCCAATGGACGAATCGTCCGCAGAATCCGGCGGAGTGCCAAACGTCGGTCAGTGTGATTGTTCCGGCCAGGAATGAAGAGAAAGACATTTGCAGTGGACTGCACTCGATTTTAGAGCAGTCGGGCGTCAATTTGGAAGTGCTGGTAATCAACGACCATTCTTCCGACCAAACTGGCGAGATTGCCGATTCGATGGCTGCCAAGGATGGTCGTCTAACCGTCCTACACGATCCACTGTTGCAGCCGGGGTGGCTAGGAAAAGCCAACGCGATGCAGACGGCCAGTAAGCGGGCAGACGGTGAGTATCTACTATTCAGTGATGCGGACATTCAACATGCACCGGACTGTTTTCGAACAGCGCTTGCTGAATTTGAACACCGGCAACTCGACTTCCTCAGCCTACTCCCCTCGGTCCAATGCGTTTCACTGTGGGAGAACATCAACATTCCGATGTACATGGGCGGAATGGCACTGTTAATTGGACCTGCCATGGCAGATCCGCAGAAACCCGATTCCTTGGGGGCTGGCGCCTTCATGCTGATTCGCGCTACCGCCTTTCATGCGGTGGGCGGCTATGAATCCCTCAAGGGCGAGATGCTGGATGATGTGGGTATGGCGAAGCTACTGAAGCGGGAAGGCTATCGCGTTGACTTCCATGCCGCACCAGATCTTCTGACGGTGCGATTGTTCAAGGGGAATCACGATGCATTTTGGGGAACCACCAAAAACATTCTCGCCGGACTGAACGGTCGTACTTGGTTTGCCCCGATTGCCCTCGTGCTACCCATTGTCGTATTTTGGCCTGCTCCCGCTGCATTCGCCTACGGAATCGCTACAGGCTCGTTCGGGTTGGCATTGATTGGCGCAGCAACCTATCTATATCAGTACGGCAACTTATTCCCCAGCCGCTGCATCCTCGCCTTTCACCGAGGCAAGACGTTGCTTTTCCCACTCGTAGCGGTCGTAGTTTTCTGCTGTGTGCTGCGCGCCCTCTACTTCAAAATCTGCCGTGGATCGATTGTGTGGCGCAAGCGTGTGATCCGAGTTGCCGAGGAATAGCGTCATGGTACCTATTCAATCCTGCCAAGCCTTCTGACTTCAAGCCACCGCTTGGCCAGTACACTCCCTGCGATCAGCCATGGCGATGCGAGGCAAGCGCCAAGGGTGCCAAGCAAGCGGAGATCAAGGGCAACAGTAGGCTCACCACAGCCAGGGTGCGCACGGCCAATGGCCCCCCTAACGGCAATTCAACCTGCGAGACAACCCACACCATCAGCGTAGCGTACGCCAGCCACAGTCCACCAATCGCGGCTAGCACGGACCATCCAATACTTCCCGACGATACGGCGCGTCTCGGCCCCCACCCTCCCACCAAGGTAATCGCCAGACTTGCTCCCCACGCATAAATCAACCATAGCGGCGTGAGCATCCAAGCATGCGTTGCATCCCATACCACAAGTGGAAGGTGAAGGCAGAAAATACCCATCGAGTAGACGGCGAGCAGCGGATGTCGATGCATCCACAGCCCTGCAGCTAGCAGCATCGCTGAGATGCCAACGTACTGCATCCCCAACACTAGAACGCCACCGCTCCACCAGTACCAGGGGAGCTCACCAACTTGCAACGTAAGCCATTTGACGAATTCCAGTCCATGAGCAACATCGCCCAGGAGAACCGCGGAGACGGCAGCCACAATCCCCATCCATAACCATCCAGCAAGTGCGCAAGCGGCGACTAAAAACAGCTTCCCAGCAATCAAGACATCATTGCGTATTGGTCGTGTCGCTTCAAATGTAGAAAATTGCAACGTCCCTTGCTTAGCACGAAGACCGATTGCTCCTTCGGTCGCTGCGAGCTGATAAACCACAGGACAGAAGAAGATTGCAACGCCCCAGATCCAGATTTCACGATCCCAGTTCGGTTTCACGAAGGTTGTTGTCAACGTCACGAGCAGGGGCACGACCGGCAGTAAGAAGGCGAGCCCCAAAACATGGAATCCGAAACGCCGCATTTCAAACCACAGGTGTGCCTGCTGCGCAGAGGCAAACGGCTGGACCACGATTGTGGCCAGCGATGTGCGAGGCTTGAAAGTCTTCAACCTGGCCCCGCCTGAATTCCACCACTTGGGAAATGCCTCCAACACCCACCAAGACTCTCCGCAGCGCTGACACACAACACTTCGGTACGTCGTGAAGATGGCCAAGCATGGGATGGCAAGCAGCACTGCATACTGGTAGCCGTTCAATTGAAAATAGTCGGAGCGGCCAATAGCCATCAGCAGTGGCTCAGGATGTTGGCGCCAAGAGTGGAATCCGATTAGCAACCCAACGAAAACGGCGGCAAAAAGCACCAGCCCCAGCACTCTTCCGACAATGGTGGTAGGAATCCATGCAGTAGCCACCAACCAACTGGTAACGCAGGCACTAAGTAGTGAAGGCACCAGCAGAGGCACCGAATAGGCCATGCAGGCCTGATAGAGCACGGCAGGAACCAAATAGCATACGGGCGCCACCAGGATCACAAACAGCATGGGCACCGTGACGAGTTGCAGTGTCGTGATCGGGCGAATAAAGCCAATGCGAAAGACGAAACCGGAATAGCGATTGTCGAACGAATTGCGCCCAGACTGAGAAAAGCAGGCGACAACGGAAGCGACCAGCACAAAGATGCCGCTAAACACCGGCGCAGCCGATTCATCGATGGCCTTGCCGGTCAACGCTTGACTGTAGTTCGTTGCGACATAAAGAAGCAAGACGAACAGACACTGAGACACCAAAACCAGCAGTAGTTCTTTGCGACTAGTCCGCCACAGTTCCCAAAGTAGAGCTTGCAACGGGCGATTCATCGTAGCCTGCCCTGCGTCGCGTCCGCTTGACTTCGATCGACACAAGCGATAAAGATTTCTTGCAGCGATGCTTGCCCGACCTCCTTCACCTCGCCTCCAACCGCTTGAATCGCTTCTTGAATTGGAGCATGAGGACCTTGGCAAATCACACGCCACATGGCATCCGGCTCACGAATTGCAAGTAGTTTCTCACTGCCAAGCACTCCGTCGATGCTAGGCAAAGTCACCTCCGCACTATGGAGCTTGACCGTCAATGCACGGTGAGAGGCTTTGATGTCAGCCAGTGGGCCGGTTAGCACTAATCTTCCATGATTTACAATGATTACGAAGTCGGACATCAATTCGACTTCATCGAGTAGGTGGGAAGAGAAAATTGCAGTGCGTCCCTCGTTTGCAACGGTGCGGACTAGTGCATTGAGAATATCTTTACGAACGACTGCATCAAGTCCGGTCGAAGGCTCGTCCAACACCAACAGCTCGGGCCGGTGTGCTACCGCCGTGATCAGGCCAGCTTGAGCGCGCATCCCCTTGGACAACGACTTGACCTTTTTAGAAGGGTCAAGGCGAAATAGCTGTAGCAATTCTTGTTCGTAGGCTTTATCCCAACTGGGGTGAAAGGCTCGCGTGTAACGCAGTAATTCATCAATCCGCATCCACTCAGGCAGATCGCGTTCTTCGGAAAGATAGCCGATGCGCTGAAGAACTTTGACCGGCTCTCGAACGGGATCCAACCCAAAGACGCGAACCTCCCCCTGTTGGGCGCGCAAGAGGCCAAGCAAATGCTTTATGAGCGTCGTCTTGCCAGCGCCATTCACGCCGAGCAAGCCGTAGACCAATCCAGGCTGTAGATTCAGCGATAGATCGTCGAGCGCCAGCGTCTTTCCGAATCGCCGTGAGAGATTCTGAACGCGTACTACGTCTTCCCCCATGGAATGCTCCCGCGATCAGGAAGGTTGGATTCAGAATTCTGCCGCTACGATGCACGCGTCCTTGCGACATTCCGCGGAAGTATCCAAACTCCCTGATCATTCCGAGAACTTAAAACAAGAGATTGTCAACACTGCGAACGACCCCCACGACCACTCCCAGGACTTCGGCTTGGTCAACGAGCAAGGCTGGCTGCAGGCGATTGACGGGCTGCAAACGCGTGCGACCGTGTTCGGGAAACCAGTACCGCAACGCATTCTCGGTTTCACTAATTTGCACCATCACGAGTTGCCCGGAGGCGGGCGTCTCGCGAAGCTGCATGATGAGGTAATCACCACTGCAAATGTGCACTTCTTGCAGCGAATCATCGAGTACCTTCAGCAGGCAGCGACCATCCCGAGCCATGATCGACAGGTCCACCGTCTTCCCCTGCTCTGCGGGAACCGGAAAATAGACACTGTCGTGGACATTGCCACTGACGGTCAGAGAAGCGCCAAAGAGTCGCGAAATGGGCTCCGTCAGTTCAATCGCACGGCTCTTATTCGCAGTACGCACAATCATCCCCTTGCGCTCGATGGCTTTGAGATGGCACATCACGCCGTTGGGCGATTTGATGTTCATGTGCTCGCCAATCTCACGCACCGTGGGACCGTACCCGCGCGCTATAATCCGCTCGCGGATAAAATCGTAAACAACCTGCTGTTGCTTTGTGAGTGGTCGGTTCATACGTGTTACCACTGGGGAAGCGATACCTCGTTGCCAACTGGGAGCGGCGGACCATTACTACTGAGCAAGTATACACCTGTAGGTATGTCCAGTACAACTCGGGCTACTGATCTTGTTTGAACTGGAGTAGTTTTTCGCGCTCTGGCATTCCTTTGTAGAGTTCATCGAGCGGATAGCAGCCGCTGACGATGCCATTGCGAGGCGCTGTAGTGCAGTCGCTGAACGTGCGGCAGATCAATTTTCGACTGGGTGCCTGCCCCGCCAACGTGTCTCGCGGGAGCGTCGGGTGAGACAAGACCATCCTTCCCAAACCGACGATATCCACCCAATTGTCCCTCACCACGGCTTGTCCCACCAACGGCAGAAACTCTTGCAGGTAGGTATAGCCGGAGCCGACCACCGGGAGGCTGGGAAAAGCGGCTTTCATTTCAGCGGTTGCATGGATTTGACGAGCGACACCGACCAAAGGGTCTTCGGGTGGTCGATAGCCATCGCTCGGCGGAAAAATTGCGGGGCGTTGAATATGAGGATTGTAATAAGGACTTCCACAGGTGTAATTCACTGTATCGACACCTGCATCGATCAGCAGTTGCACCAGTTGCTTGGGTTCACTGAGATCGATTTGCGAAGGATCATTGGGATTGACACCAAATCCGAATTCGTACGACTCACCTTTCTTCCAAGGCATCGGCACGCCCACCTCCTCCCCAGGTTGATAGGGGAGTGCATCAAACAGACTCAAGCGAACACCGATTGCCAACCCTGGGCACTCATGCCGAATACGTTCGATGGCCGTTCTCAGGACCAAGGAGCGTCCAGCCAGGTCGCCACCAAAGCGTCCTGGCCGGATGCGGGCACTGAGCAATTCATGCAACAGGTAGCCATGGCAAGCCTTGACGTCGACAAACTGAAACCCAATGCGTTGGGCCAGCCGAGCAGCGGCTACGTAGTCGTCGATCAGCTGCTCTAGATCGTCATCGCTAAGCACCATTGAATCATCCTGGGGATCGATCCCAAATTTCGGGTCGAGCAAGGGATGGTGGTAGGCGATACGAGACTCCCATTTCTTGTGATCATTGGGCTTGCAGAAGCGCCCGGAATGCGTCAACTGCAGCCCCACGACTAGATCATCCGTTGAATCTCCTTGTGCGCGATGTGCATTTACAAGCGATTCCAAAAGAGTCCGCAGTCCAGATTCATTCTCGGTCATTGCTAAGGTTTGATTTGGATTGGCGCGACCACGCGGTTGCACCGCTGCAGCTTCCCCCCCCCAGATCAACTTTGCACCACTTTGCCCGAATCGTTCCCAGCGTCGAATGGTCAAGTGCGTGGGGCTACCGTCGCGATTGGCGTCCCAGCCTTCCATGGGATGAATGCACCAGCGATTGCCAGCGGTGTAAGAGCCGATCTTGATAGACTGCCCCAGAGGTGACTCCTCAGAAGCGGACAGCAAGTCAGGATCGCAGGGCAAGCTTATTTGCAGCTGACTCAAATGCTGCTGCAGCTTTTCCACCGTACGGAGTTGGGCAATTTTGGGATATTTGGGGGATGCCATTCAAATCTACGTTCATGTTAGTGTCGTGCGGTTGATAGCGATGCGGCACGTTGGGTGCACAGCACCGACTGGACCGTCTCGGCCAGCGTCTCGAATGCTCTTCTATCCGCTCATTGGCATGGTCATTCAGGATGTTCGATGGTTAGCGACACGTGCGACAAGCGGAACGTCCGGCTATCACCGCTGGAAAAGAACCGAATCGTAGCCGATTTCTTGGGTCCGTGCCCGCTGGTTGCCGTAATTTCACCACTACCGAATTCAGGATGCGAGACCAGGCACCCTTTCTGAAAGAGTGCCATATTCATCCTGGGAGGTGAAGCTTCGAAATCCGATCCGACACGCAGTATAGCCCGACCGCTGGCCGACCGCCCCAGCCGCTTGCGCATGCTGGCAGTAATCTCCTCGGGTGGAAGCTGGCAATCCTCGTCAAATTGCACCGCCAAGTCCCCCTGCTCCTCTGGCCCTACCTGACTAACTTCATCCCACTCGACGGGCCGACGATCAAAGTACTGGTCCTGGGAATCGTCATCATGGTATTCGTCGTAGCTTGATTCCGTTTTATCCAGTATCTGCATTTCGCTGCGCGGCAGCTCCATCAGAAACGAGCTGGGCACTCCCGATCCTTGACCGGAGAATCCCCGTGATTTTGCGTAGCTCAGCTGCAATTGATCCTTGGCGCGGGTAATGCCCACGAACAACAACCGCCGCTCCTCCTCCAGCTGCTGGGAATCCTCTTTGCTACGGGCGTGTGGTAATATATTTTCCTCGACAGCCAGGACATACACGCAAGAAAACTCAAGCCCCTTAGCGGCATGCAGTGTCATGAGAGTTACAACGTTGCGATCGGACTTGAGCTTGTCGGTATCGGCCTGCAGCGCGGCAACCTCTAAGAAGTACTCCAAAGCCGACTGGTCCTCGCGAACTTCCCGATCCAGCTCACTGGCTTCAGCCAGCAATTCATCCAGGTTGGTAGCGATATCGCTACTCTCCTCCCCACTGGTCTTCTGCTTGGACAAATGCTCACGGTAGCCGGTCAATTCTATCGTAACTTGCAGCAGGTCCAGTAGCGGTCCATGAACGATGCTGCACAATTGATCGTAGATCGACAGGAAGCTCTTGAGTGAAGTGGTCGCGCGTTTGGATAGCATGGCGAATTGCACACACTGCCGACAGGCGTCCAACAAGCTCAGCCCGTGCTTGCCCGCGTAGCTAGCAATCTGCTCAACAGTCTTCTTACCGATTCCTCGCGGGGGCGTGTTGATTGCGCGTTGCAGCGCAATCCCATCCTCGGGATTGTGGACCAACAAGAGGTAGGCCAGCAGGTCTTTGATTTCCTTGCGCAAGAAGAAGCGAAATCCGCCGATCAACTGATACTCGATCTGTCGCCGCAGCAGTGCATGTTCGATCAGGCGTGAATGAGCATTGGTACGATACAGAATCCCAAAATCTTTGGGGTGAAAATCGCCTTGTTCGGTCAGGGCGACAATCTGATCCGCCACATCCTCCGCCTCCGCGCGGGCTGTCGGATAGATCGCCAATCGAACTGGATTGCCCGGCTGACGAGCGGCCAGCAGCTCTTTGGGCTTTCGATTCTCATTGTTCTGAATCAAGCAATCGGCGATGGTCAGAATCTCGGGCGTACTACGGTAATTATCCTGCAATCGCACGACGGTCAAATCGGGATAGTCGCGTTCCAGATGCGCAACGTTCTTGACATTGGCGCCCCGCCAGCCGTAGATCGATTGGTCGGGATCTCCAGTCGCCGCCAAATTCGGGTGGTCGACACACAGATGCCGAACAATCACATACTGCGCCAAGTTCGTGTCCTGGTATTCATCCACCAATACATAGCGAAAGCGTTCATCGAGCTGTTGTCGCAGCTCTTGGTTGGAACGCAAGAGCGTGGCGGTGTGCATCAAAATATCGTCGAAATCGACAGCACCGCAGCGGAGCAAGGCCTGTTGGTAGAAGGGATAGACTTGTCCCACCTGATATTCGTCGCTCGAAAGCGTGGCCGACTCCAAAATCTCCGGGGTGACCAAACGATTTTTGAAGTAGCTGATGCGATTCGCCAGCACTCCAATGGGTGCATGTGTCAGTTCGAAATCGGAAGCCTTCACCGCTTCCTTCAAGAGGGCCAAGGCATCATCGGCATCGTAGATATTGAAGTGTTCGGGTAAGCCCACCAGACGCGCATAACGCCGCAGCAAACGGACACAGAACCCGTGAAACGTTCCCAACCAGACCTGGGATGGCCCCACGAGCTGCTCCAGTCGCGAACGCATCTCCTGGGCCGCCTTGTTGGTGAACGTCAAGGCAATAATGTTCGCCGGGCTAATCCCACTCGCGATCATGTGTGCGATGCGACAGGTGATGACTCGCGTTTTGCCGCTCCCTGGCCCAGCGACCACCAACAAGGGCCCGTCCAGGTGCGTTGCAGCAGCGCGCTGCGACTCGTTCAACTGTGCAAGATATTGGGAGTCCATAGTGCCAAATGCTAGCATAAAAAAATTAGTTGGACGTTTCCGAGAACTACGTTATACTCTCGCGACTTCATCTTCGGAACGAGCCGGAGGAGGAGTATTTCGGTCACAAATGGATTGGTGCTGACCGTTGCGACGAGCAGTTCACCGTGCACCGAACCGTATTGCACAACGACATCTACGCACTTTTAGGAAGGACCCGTTTCATGGCGCGTACACGCATTCCAATTAGCCAAGCCGAAGAACAAGCTCGCCGTTTGCGAGAACAACTCGATCTCAGCACGGCTGAAATTGGCTTGACCGTTCGCACGACGAATTGCCTTGAGGAAAAGGGGATATTCACGGTGCGGGATCTCCTGAAGAGCACCCCCAAGGATTTGCTCAGCATCTCCAATTTTGGCGAAAAGACCTTAGAAGAGGTCTACTCATCGCTGGAAAAAATTGGCTACTACCGCTCCCAACGCGAAACGGTTGCTGTCTAGCAGCCAATTCAGTCGATGCTTCAACCGGGCTAGCCACAGACTTGATGGCGACGCCCCGTCTAGCGCTTTGACAAAATTAAATCGTGGGCTCGTACGGGAAAAGGCAAGTTGCTTGCCTTGAGGCGAGATTTGGGTGCCACCTTCGCCGTGTGCCTTAAATCGCTTGATAGCTTAATAGCTTAATAGTACCAACAAGCCGCGATCGAATGCGGGTGGACACAAGGTGGGGAACACGGTCCAGGGGGACCAATGCTACCGTTGACGGGGACACGGTCCAGGGGGACCATGCTACCGATGACGGGACACGGTCCGGGGGACCATGCTACCGGTTTGTGGAGACGGTCCAGCGATTGCCTCGACCGCAGTACCGCGTTGCTCAACGCGATACTGCCGTTTGCTGCGGTGAATAAAAAAAGAAGTGCGGGCACATCAGCTCATGCTGATGCGATCTTCCCATCCCGCGGCATAGTCACGGCGCCACATCGCTTGCTGCTCTTCATCTCCCACGATGTGCCCATTGGTGGAATCACAGTGCACGACGCGATCGGTGCGATAAGCGATATTGCCTAGATGGCATAGCAGCGTACTTTTGTGCCCCTCGAGAATCGGCTGATTGAGCAACGACGGATCATCCGCTCGAATCGCATCGACAAAGTTCTGCAGATGTTCTTTCTGCCCAACCGAGCCCTTGCCCCCTTCCTCGATCTGCTTGTCATTTAGGTCGAAGATTCGATACGCCCCATCGGAATCGAGCTCGAGAGCACCCGCATCCCCATAGAACTCGCAGAAGGAATTCACACGATGCTTGTTGCACGACAGGGCATCCCACGTAATCCGCTTTCCACCCTCGAACTCAAACGCGGCGGTTTGCACATCGGGGGTCTCCTGATCATCGTCGAACCAATAGCGTCCGCCCGAGCTGACGGCGCGAATGGGGTAATCCACGTCGAGTCCCCAACGGCAAAGATCGAGGGCATGCACGCCGTTATTTGCCAATTCCCCGCCTCCATAGTGCCACACCCAGTGCCAGTTGTAGGGAATTAGATTGTCTCGATATGGCCTGCGAGGGGCAGGTCCCTGCCACAGTTCATAGTTCAGTTCTTTTGGCGGTGTGGCTTCCGCACCATGGCCGATCGAGCCTCGCAAATTGTTGTAGTAGCAACGCGCCAAGTGGACGTTGCCAATGGCACCAGAGTGCAAGCGTTTCATCGCTTCTTGCGTTCTTGCCGCGCTGCGTCGCTGGCTGCCCATCTGCACGCAGCGATTGTATTTCTGCCCCGCAGCAACCATCCACTCCCCTTCCAGCGGATTGTGGCTGCACGGTTTTTCGACGTACACATGCTTCCCTGCCTTGCAAGCTAGCAACGTGGCTGGAGCGTGCCAATGATTGGGTGCGGCGCAGACCAGGGCATCGATCTCGGGGTCGTCGAGAATTTCGAGAAAGTTGACGACGCTTTGCGGTTCGACGCCAACTTTATCCTTGAATTGGTTGACCGCACTGACAGCCCGCCGCTCATCGATATCGCACAGGTATTTGACCGTTACGCTCGGCATTTGCCCGAAGTCCAGGGCAAGGGACTGTCCGCGGCTGAGCCCCATGACACCAATCCGCACTGGCTTGAGATCACTGGAATCGGTTTGAGCGGCGTTGGCGAGAGTGTGTGTCGTGGCCGCTAGGGCGGCACCACTAGCGACAAAATGGCGACGTGGCAACATGGTTGTGACTCCAATGGAGGATAAATGCCGGCGGCAATGCGCGGGCGAATTTAGGCAGGAAGCAACGGTAGGTGACCGCCCAGTGAGCTCACCGGCGGCATGGCAGCCGTCTATTGTAGTTATAAAAGCACTGCAAATGTTACCCACCACCCCGCTGCTAGCGCGCGGGACGCCGGCCAGGCCGAACCCCGCCACTACGCTCCCAGCAACTTCGTCCCTGGCGCTCCGAAGGCACTCCTGAGAGCCGAAGATTCGCACCACTCGGGCGGCACGCTTGGCTACCGAGGGGTGCTGCGAATCGCTCTGGACGCTGTAGCCGGGGCCTTGTAAAAGTAAGGTGTAGATGCGTCCTAATGCGTCGCGGTTTCCAGCGAAGACGCCCCTAGGACTTCGGTACGACACGACTTGCAAGGAGGCAAAATAATGAGCGGAATGAATTTGTTTACGTGGATTCGAGATGGTGTTCGCCAATCGGTCCTATTGGGTGTGAGTGACGCCGTAGAACAACTTGGCACTCCAGCAGACACCGATGACCTGCATCCCAGCGTTGCCGGATTCTTGCAGATGGAGCGGAACGGTGACTCCTCTCCACGAATCGCCAATGCCAACAACAAGGGGAATTCACCGAGCACGGGAGCCAAAAGCCGCCGCCGCCTGGGGAAATCACTCAAGGACACCGTCGGTGAAGGTGCTGCGAACTAGCTCGTCGTAGCTGGCAGAGTTAGTCGTACTCGGCTACCCTCATCGAGGGTTGAGTCAAATTCGATCTGACCATGCAACATCTGAGCACGGTGTTGCATACTTGAGAGACCAAAGTGCAGAGGGCGAGCTCCAGGCTTTAAAGCACTCTGCACGTCAAACCCGCGACCATCATCGACCACCTCGGCCTCGAGGATGCCTGGGCCAGCCCAGCCTAGGTGCGCACGAATTGTGGTTGATTGCGCGTGCAGCAGCGCGTTGAGCATCGCTTGCTGAATCACCCGCAAGACACTCCAGGCAACCGAGTGAGGCAACTGCGGCCACTCCACCTGCGATTGCAGAAATTCAATCGTTACCGAGCTTGCTTGGGGGTGATTCCGTAGTTTTCCCACGAAGCCCGCCACTGCCACTGCGACATCGCAATTCTGTGCAGTAGACGGATTTTCGAGAAAAGCAATCAGTTCGCGTCCCTCTTCGATGGCAGCCGCCACCATCCGCATACTGGATTGCACACAATCGCGCTGCACTTCCACAGAGGCATCCTGCTCGCTACGGACGGCCGCCTCCAGCTGCAGGTTTGCTCCCACCAACCACTGCATCAGCCCATCATGAAGCTCGTAGCCAACCCAACGGCACTCGGCATGCTGCAAGCGTTCTGCTTCCGAGGAGGGGCGGGGCATGTTCGGCTCCAGTGCCGGGGAGGTAACGAAAGGGAAATAGACATCAGCGGCTCAGGTGGCATCAAAGCAGGAATCTGATTCTGAGAGCCACCATCGGCTACAGATCCAAGGCGTCGAAGTCATCGACCAATTGATCCAACTCCAGCCACTCATCGTCCGAATCGGAACTGTAGGCCCCGGAGCTCGGACGAGGGTTGGCAGCAGGCGGCGTGCGAGGTTCCACCGCAGGGCGAGCCGCTGCGGCTTTACTCTCTTGTTTAAATTCATGATTTCCACGAGCTGCCAGGGAGCCAGCTCCCGACGTGGGGGCGGTGGGCACGCCCAGCGGTTTGCGCGCAGAGCTCCCCCCAGGCAGACTGATTCCGACCGTTTTGACGTTTCTGTCCTGAAGTAAGTTCCGCAGCTGATCTGTGACTTCCGAAATTTTGGATTGGGACGTCAGGAGCAAGTGGTAGACGCGTTTCCCGCTTGGAGCCGCTTGAAGGGCCGCAGGCCCCAGCGAATCCCCCTCCCCCAATCGTCGAACGGAGCCCCCCAATGCCAAACGCTGAAAATGCTCTCGAACCTGCTCGGTGGGAAGCCAAGAAACGACCACCACGCTGTGGTTAAAACCACTCAAGCACAAGTGATCAGTGCTGTCGGCCTGAATGAATTCGAGCGGGCCAATCAAGGTAGCATCCAAGCCGGCTGACATGAGAAGCTCTGCGACTAGCGATTCTTCCAAATCGGCCGTCGAACTACTGTTCACCGCGGACTGGGAAACAATAACGGTTAATCGAGCTGCCAATATTAGCACCTTTGTATTAATGTCGAACAAACTGGCTGTGCAGAAGCAGTCCTACGCTCCTCTTCCGCTGGTGCAAGTGTAGCTATCATTGCGGCGTGGGCCAGCTGGTATGCATCAGGAGCGTAGCTGGCGGCCCCATCACCGCCCGACTGCTGTTTTCCACTGTGCATGCTTCCATCCAGTTTGGCAAGCGGCCCGATTTTCACACGTCCCCCATTTCAAAGGGATTATTCAGGCTCATCAAGTTTACTCGGGACTTATCGACCTGCTGGCTGAACGACCTGCGGCTTAGCGTTTTAAGAGCGTTTTCAGTCTTACAGCGAAGGTAGCAGCGTCAAAACTCCCTGCAACGACGACCACACAGCCTTGCTCACACACTGGCTTGCAATTTCCGACAAGCCGCTATGCAGGTGGAGGAATGGCCCAGCCAGGCCCCTTTGCGACGGATCGACTCGCCTGCGGCGTCGTTTGCTGCTCATGCCAGTCGTACAACCGCATAAAGACTTCGCGCGCGTTTCCCTGCTCTTCCAGCAACAAGCGGCCCAAAAAGGCATCGTCAAGCAACTCGGCTCGCTGGGCCGCAGAATACCCCGACGAATTGCCGTTGATCCGCTGGCTCACTAACCGACGAAGTCTCGGAAGCGTCATCGACGTGTCGATGAGGGTCGGTAGATAGCTCAGTTGCCGGTGACTCGTCACGAGCAGGCCCATTCCGCAACGCCTGACCCGATACGCAGTAACCCAACGGGTTAAGGGGCTCAATTGCTCAAAACCATCGACAATCAACCAGTTCCCAGAATTCCAGCGAACTTGCTTCAGATCGGTTGGCCAGCTGCGAAGCGGCCGACGTATCGCTAGCCAAACGACGGTGCCCGGGGAGGGGGCTTGCAAGATCTGCCCGGCGGAATCGCGACGGAAAGCGAGCTGTCCCAGCTGCGGAACCAAGTTGGCGAGACAAGTCGATTTGCCGGATCCATGTGGCCCGGTGATTGCAGCCCGGCTGTAGTGTTGCTCGCACAGCCGAGTCTTGAGGGTATCAATCGTGCTGGTCCCCTGCGGATCCCAATCCATCGCCCCAGGCGTTAAGAAACGGGTTGCAAACGGGTTAGACTTCAACCGTCAGGTGACCAAGATAGAAGGGTTGTTTGGCGGAGATTTCACGCCCATCGGTTAGATAGAGTCGCAAGCGAACACACCAACGAATCTTTAACAAGCGGCCTTCGTAGCTCAGCGGGCTGCAGGGCAAGGTGGTGCGCACGTGCCGCGGTTCTTCCAGGGCGCCACGGCTCAATTGCTCGCGACTAACACTTTCAAACCGATGGACGCCAATATCTTCGGAGCCCTTGCCTTCGGTATACCAGAGGACGGACAGCTCCAAGCGGTCAATTAGATGCACCGAAACACGCTGGATGCGGTATTCCAACTCGAGAACTTCGCCCGGTTCTAAGACATGCTGCAGCGAGGTAAAACGCAAGCCGATCGCAGGCTCAGTACGAGCGGTTACCCCACGCCTCGCGGGTACACGACGACTGGAAAACTTCGGCAAAACGATGGCCACTTTATAGCGTTTCCTTCTACAACAATTTTCCAGGTAACGGCGTTATGCTGCCCTTGGAACGAGTGCATGATATCACGTGGCAAGCGAATATGGCAGGCCATTTCCAGCGGCTTTTCTGGTTCCGCCCCGTAGGGTGGTTCCCCGGAAAAGCTATCAATGGTAGCGGCTATTCGGTTTATTTCGACGCGTTCGGTCCGAACGTCGGTGCCCTGCTGGTAGGTCGTCTCCTCAAACGCGACGAGCGACAGTCGCAACTCATTAAACGTACAGCGTCCGTACTGGCAAAGATAGACCTGGTACGCCTCGCCAGGCAAGAGTGGTAAGTCGCTGATTTCCACGGCAGTAGGGCCAATTCCGCTCTGCCGGCGAAACAATTTGAAGAACCATCGAATACTGTAGAAACTTACTGCGCCAAAGGGCAGGAGCAAGACAGTCAGGAACCAATCGGGGCGACTGCTGAGGTGATGTTGAATGGAAAGGACGGTTAAAACCGCCAACATTGCGTTCCAAGCAGTCGCAAATAGGGCGCTGAGGATCAGTGGGGTCGTCTCCCCCCTCTGAATAGCCAATCGATAAGCCAGCCGGACTCCAGGACTGTCGGTCAAATTGGCCAGGCAGGGTAAATTGGCCAAATCGACATCATCGACCAGCCCCTCCGCACGCCGCTTATGATCCCGCTTCGCCCTGTCGACCAATGCGGACCGCATTTCCGGGGAAGCCAGCGTTTGAGAGATTTGCAAGATGAAAGCGGTGAGTCCAATCACGATAAACGAGCTGGACGCAATAACCATCAACCAAAAACCGAATCCAATCGGCAAAATCGTAGAATCGGGCCAGAAGACTTGCCAGGTCACCACGATGGTCAGTGTTACAATTCCGAGGAGGAACAGTGCGCCGAAAAAGGCGGCTTCGCTCACGCTGCCCACGACCCACCAGCCGCTCATGCGCGTTCCCCGTTTTTTTCCCCACAACCGTACCCACTTCGCCAACGGAGTTTCCTCGTCAATGATGATGTTCAAGCAGCCTTCATGGAGTCTATCATTCACCGACTTGGGCATCCGTACTAGGGGGCAGATTATTGCGGTTGCCTGCCCCTTGTTTCTGATCCTGGCCATCAACTCCCGCACCTCGGCTCAGGACTGGCCGCAAATCCTGGGTCCCCATCGCGATGGGACGGCCCCCAGCACGAGCGTATTGAAGGGCCCCTGGCCGGCGAAAATAGCCCCCACCTGGACGGCCGCCCTCGGAACGGGATTGGGAGGACCGGCCGTGGCAGGGGACAGCGTCCTTATTCTCCACCGCTTGGAGAACGAGGAATTCCTTCAGTCCTTTGATCTCAACACGGGTGCGGCACGCTGGAAAACGGGTTGGCCCGCTTCCTACCGAGCTTCCATCAATCCGGACAATGGCCCTCGTTGTGTACCGACCATCGCGGGGGACCGCGTGATTTGCTACGGTGCCGCTGGCGATCTAGCCTGCGTGGGGCTCGTCGATGGGAAGCTGCACTGGCGTCGCTCGCTGCGGCAGGAGTATGACGCCGAAGACGGCTACTTTGGCGCCGGAGTCTCGCCGCTGGTCATGGGCTCCCTGGTGATTGCCTGCCCAGGAGGCGACCGAGCGGGGATCGTCGGAATCGATCTACAAACGGGCAAAACACGCTGGACAGCGACGGAATACGAAGCCAGCTATGCAGCTCCCATCGCTGTCCCCCACGCTTCACGGCAACTCGCTCTCGTCATCACGCGCCTCAACACGGTCCTCCTCGACGCGCAGTCGGGAGAGGTCCTTTCCGATGTCCGTTTCGGCAGCCGGGGCCCCACGGTTAACGCGGCTACCCCAAGCCCCATCGGCGATGACCAGTTCTTCTTAACGGCCAGCTACGGAGTTGGGGCCATGCTGCTGCAAGTGCGAGATGAACAACTCGTCGAGATCTACCGGGATAAATTCCTGCTAAGTAGCCAGTACAATACGCCGGTCCACATCGGATCGAGGATGATTGGGATTGATGGGCGAGAAGACGCCGGCATTGCCAACCTGCGTGCGTTCGACCCGCAATCTCAAGAAATATTCTGGCGGCAAGACGACTTCGGCACCGCCCACTTAATTGCCTGTGGAAGCGAGGCACTGGCCCTCGGCTTATCGGGCAGACTAACACGCATCGACGGCCAATCCGATGCGTTCCATCCACTCAGCGAATCGCAGCTCCCCACCGCAGAATATCGAGCTTTACCT